>JAKJHY010000021.1 GCA_021648845.1 Mycobacterium sp. MBM
CACCGGCCAGCTCTACGACGAACATGTTGCGTTCCCACCCCCTCTCCAGCTCGCGGCTTGACTTTTAACTTCGTGAGGTGTCTTTCGTCGACACTTGGGAACACCATGCGCCGCACCACCGACATGTCGACCTGGCAGAATCGCCGGGTGTCCACCATCAACGGCCAGGTCTCGCACTGGTTCGACAAGATGCCCACGCTGCGGCCGCGACTACCCGGTGACCGCGATGCCGATGTCTGCATCGTCGGCGCCGGCTACACCGGTCTGTGGACCGCCTACTACCTCAAAAAGGCCGACCCGTCGCTGCGGATCACCGTCCTGGAGGCACGCTTCGCCGGTTTCGGTGCCTCCGGGCGCAACGGTGGCTGGCTGTCCGGGCTGGTCCCCGGCGACCGCAACCGGATGGCGAAAACCTATGGCCGCGAAAAGGTTCTGTCCTGGCAGCGCGCGCTGAACGACTCCGTCGACGAGGTCATCGAGATTGCCGAACGCGAAGGTATCGATGCGGGTGCGGTCAAGGGCGGCAATCTGGAGATCGCCCGCAACCCGGCGCAAGCGGCGCGGCTGGCGGCCAGTGCGGCCGAGGAGCGGCGCTGGTGTAATGACGTCACCGAGCTGACCAAAGAGCAAGCGGCGCAACGGGTCAACATCGACGGGCTGGTATCGGCCTATCACACACCGCACTGCGCACGCATCCAGCCGGCCGTCTTGGCTCGGGGTGTGGCCGATGCCGTCGAACGACTGGGTGTCACCATCTACGAGCAGTCCGCGGTCCTGCAGATCCAGCAGGGCGGCGCCATCACCAGGACCGGCACCGTGCGCGCACCGATCGTGCTGCGGGCCACCGAGGGTTTCACCCCGGCGCTGCCGGGCCTGCGGCGGCGCTGGTTGCCGATGAACAGCTCGATGATCGCCACCGACCCCATCCCCGCTCGTATCTGGGACCAAATCGGTTGGCAGGGTCGCGAAACCATCGGCGACACCGCCCATGGATTCTTCTACGCCCAACGCACCGTCGATGACCGCATCGCCATCGGGGGGCGCAGCGTGCCGTACCGATTCGGGTCACGCACCGATCAGGACGGGCAGGTGCCCGCGCGCACCATCCGCCTGTTGACCGAGGTGCTGCATTCGATACTGCCGCAGGTGCGTGACATCCCCGTCGCGCACGGCTGGTGCGGCGTGCTGGCGGTGCCGCGCGACTGGGAAGCCGGCGTCGCCCTGGACCGCACCACCGGACTGGGCTGGGCCGGCGGCTACGTCGGGCACGGCGTGACCGCGACGAACCTGGCCGGCCGCACCCTGGCCGACCTGGTCCTGGCTCGGAACACCCCGATCACCGAACTGCCGTGGGTCGGTCACCAGTCGCGGAATTGGGAACCCGAACCGATGCGCTGGCTCGGGGTGCGCGGCCTCTATACCGCCTACAAACTCGCCGACCGCCACGAATCCAGCGGTCGCCGCACCACCTCACCCATCGCCAGGGTCGCGGACGTCATCACCCGCAAGCCCTGAGCGGACCCGCCTAACCTTCGGCGCGTGCCTTGAGCCGCTCGAGCGTGGCCTGGATGTGCGCGGCGTTCGCGCTGTCGCGGTCGCTGATTCCGGTGGCAAATCCGGCGATCTTCTTGAACCAGCCGGCGCGGCGGTCCCATGTCGACTCGGTGACGGTGCAGCCCCCATCGGTGGCGGTGATGTCATAGCGCCAGTGTGCGACCGGGAAGATCGCCGATTTCACGTCGAACGCGAAGGTCGAGCCCGGCACCGCGTCGGTGACGGTGCAGGTGGTGGTCCAGGATTTCGAGCCGTTGCGATTTTCCCCTTTGAATACCGCTCCCGGCGCGGCCGAGGCGCCCTTGGTCCACTGCATCGCGTGCGCCTCCTCGGCCAGTGCCGCCAACGTCGGCAAGTCGGTGATCAGCGCGTACACGTCCGCCGGATCGGCTGCGATGGTCACGGACGCGGAGATGGGGGCGTTCATATGCCGATGGTAGCGAGCCGAGGGTGGCGGGAATCGCCGGATCGGCGGCGGCGTTGCATGCCGATATGAGCGAGCGTCCCGTCTGGCAGCCGACCGCCGAGCACCCGATCACCGTCTCACCGACCGGCAGGCACGTCACGGTCGAGGTGGGCGGGCGGATCGTCGCTGAGACGGACGGAGCGGTGACTCTGAAAGAAGCCACGTATCCGCCGGTGTATTACATCCCGCTTGCCGACGTGGTGGCCTCGGCCCTGCAGCCCAGCGAGACCACCACCTACTGCCCCTACAAGGGTGAGGCGAGCTACTACCACGTCGCCGGTGTACCGGACGCCATCTGGGCCTACGAACGGCCGTACCCGGCGGTCGCCGATATCGCCGGGAAGGTCGCTTTCTATCCGGACAAGGCGCAGATCTCCCTGGCATAGCCCGTGTGGTCTCGCCGGTGACCGGCAGCTCCCGATCGGCTGCGATCGAATCACGCCGATGTGCCCTTGAGCTGTGCGACAAGCCAGCGCTGTGCGTAGTCGAGCCACTGGCGGTAGTGGCCCATCGCGCAGTGGTCATCGTCCGGGTAGAGCAGCACGGTGGCGTTGGGGGCTTCCCGGGCGAGGTCGATGCTGTCCTGGGTGCTCATCAGGGTGTCGTGATCGCCATTGATGACCAACAGCGGGATGGTGATATCCGGGTAGCGATCGCGAATGGACAGCGCTCTGAGCTTGCGTATCAAGTCGATCGGGTGGGATGCGCCAACGGTGTCGGCGAGTGCGCCGAGGATAACTTGCGGTGTGCCGAGGGCGCCGCTGTGAAAGGAACGGTGAGTGGGTGCCCCGCACGCAATGGCGCACGCCAGCCGGTCACTGCCGGCCGCCGTGCGGGCGGTCCAATAGCCGCCAAAGCTGACCCCCACCATGGCGATTCGCGTCTCATCGAGTCGCTCGTCGCCGGCTAGGTGCTCGATTACCTGGTGATAGACCGCCTCCGATTCCGGGCGCATCGGGTGGGTGTAGGCGTAGCTTCCCGGCATCTCCATCAGGAACATCGCGATGCCCGAGTCGCGGTAGCGCAGTTGCGGGATCGCCAGTTCTTGCGCGGTGCCCTCCAAACCGTTGGTGGTCAGCACGACCGGATGTGGCCCGGGATCGGGCGGAACGACGAGGTAGCCGGTTACGGTCTCACCGCCTGCCACCGCTATGTCGATCTGCTCGACGGCGAGCCCCAGCGTGGGGGCCAACGCGCCGATCAGAGCGTCGAAGAGCTGCCGCGAGCGCCGATAGCCCTGCATGCGGGCGGCGCTGTGGCCAGGGAAGGCGCTGACCTGATAGTAGGTGATTGCCTTGACCCAGGCGTCGATTGCCGTGAACGCCTGCGTAATTCGTGCGTGATCACCGGGCGGCGCGTGTTCGCTGACGAGGGTGCTCGGTGCGCGGGTGTCCGGTTGCGGACCGTGATCGGCATATAGCGCCGCAGCCGGGGCGACAGCTGCCCTCAGCGCGTCGAGTTGCTCGCCGTCGATCGCGTTGACCGGCGTGGTGAGGTCTGGAATGGCCGAGGAGTTGTGGCCGGCCAGGCTTCGCAGCAGGTAAGTGGCCCGCCTCGCGTGTGTATCGGCGATCCCGTTCCAGTGCCCGCACCAGCGGTCATCGCGGAATGAACGGGTCGCGCGGACCTGCTGGGCAAACTCGGTCTGGTCGAGTCCGCCCATGTTGGCGTAGCGCAGGACGAACAGCGCGGGCAGGAATGGCCCGGCCCCGGTCCAGCGGGTGGCGATATCGGTGCTCCTGGTGGCCGCGCACGCGGTCACCAAGAGCTTCTGCGCCAACGTGGCCTCAGCCATGGACGTCCCTCTCCGTGTGCGTCGGTGTGCGGGCGACGTCCTGCCGACCGCCACCCGCGCCGGTCCGGAACGATTGTTCCGGTATTGGTATCGCTCAGGCTACAATGGAACGACTGTTCCGCCGAGAGGGGAGTTCGGTGAAGCTGAGACGCGTTCGCACCGCACACGGCCTGGACCTGCAATTCCGGGATGCAGGCCACTCTTGGCAGCCGACCCACGACGACACTCCCTTGGGCGGGCGGGTCTTCGACGCGGACTGGGAACTTGCCCGTGCCGACGAGCACCTACAGCACGGCACGGCGGTGCTGCCGTTTCAGCCGGTCTCGTTCCGCGACTTCATGCTCTACGAGCGGCATGTCCTGGACGCCAGCCGAGGCTTGGTCCGGCGATTCCACCCCGGGCAGTACCGGTTTGTCGAGACCGTCGAAGCGCTCACTCGGCGTACGTTCCCGCTGCTGAAACCCAAGCCGCTGTTCTACCGCCAGCCCATGTATTACATGTCCAACGCAATGACATTCGTGCCCTCGGGGACACCGATCAGCGCACCTTCCTACAGTCGGGCGTTGGACTACGAACTGGAGATCGGGTTCGTCTTGGCGCGTGACCTGATGGACGCCACACCGGCCGAGGCGCTCGACTCGATCGGGGCGTTCGTTGTGCTCAACGACCTGAGCGCCCGTGACGTGCAGCGCGCCGAGATGGCCAGTGGGTTCGGTCCGCAGAAGGCCAAGCACTTCACCAGCTCGATATCCGAGGTCGCCGTCACGGCTGACGAGATCCTGCCCCGCATCGACGATCTGCACGGAACGGTCACCATCAACGGGGTGACGGTCGCCACCGTGTCCAGCGCCGGCATGCAACACACGCTGGGCGAGGTCCTCGCGCATGCTTCACGAAGCGAACACCTGCGCCGCGGTGAGTTGTTCGGTACCGGCACACTCCCCGGCGGGAGCGGCATGGAAACCGGGCACTGGCTGCGCCCAGGCGACACCCTTGAGCTGTGCATCGACGGAATCGGCAGCATCGACCACGCCATCATCGACTCATGACCCGCCCCGCCGTCGGTAACCGGCAGACCTCGACCTCGCGTGCGGCCAACCGTGCCGCATTGCAGAACCGCCTTCTCGACAGTGCCGAGGAGCTTTTCGCCACCCGCGGCTACTTCGGTGTCAGCGTCCGAGACATCACCGACCGTGCCGGTACCCGGCTGGCCGCGGTCAGCGAGCAGTTCGGCGGCAAGGAAGGCTTGTTCCGCGCGGTTGTGGTGCGCCGCATTCACCCCCTCAACGAGGACCGCCGGGCCCGGCTGGCGGCGATGCCTGTTCGCGGCCCGCAGGCCGATCGTTTGCGTGCACTCATCGACGCCTTCACCGAACCGATGCGCCAACGAGCGGGTCATCCGGGGTGGGACAACTACTTTCGCTTCATCGCCCAGTTCGCCAACTCCGGGCACCCCATCAGGAGACTCGTCGCCGAGGACTTCAACGCCATCGCCGCCGACTTCATCGAGGCGCTGCGTGCTGTGTTCCCGGCCGCTGACGAGGCCGCCATCCACGACGCCTATCTGCACCTGGTTGCCGCGACCATGCACACCTACTCCAATAATTTGCGCCTGGACGGCCTCACCGACGGCCGCATGCATGCCGATGACATCGAAGACCGCCACCACGCGCTGCTGCGCTTCGCCGAAGGTGGCATCAGCGACCTGCTGGCGGCGCCGTGATCAGGTACGTCGATCCGGTCGAATCGGCACGGGGATGGCGCAACTAGATTGGACAGATGCCCACCGCGTCGGTGACGTTCGGCGGACCCGTGAGTCCTGGATTCACCCTGTCGCCGCTGCGCCGGGGCGGCGGCGACCCGTGCTTCAGGAACGTCGGCGCGGACATTTGGCGTACCTCGGTGACCCGCACCGGCGCGGTCACTGCGCAGATCCGCAAGACCGCGCCCGATACCGTGGAATGCGAGGCATGGGGTCCCGGAGCGGCCGAGTTCCTGGACAGCTTCGCTGCGCTGCTGGGAAGCGAAGACGACACCTCGGGCTTCGACCCGCAGAACCCGACGATCGCCGAGGCCCATCGGCGGGTGCCGCATCTGCGCTTGGGTCGAACGGGTCGGGTGTTGGAGGCGCTGATCCCGGCGGTGCTCGAGCAGCGCGTCTACGGCAAGGACGCGTTCCGCGCGTGGCGGCTGCTGACCACCAAATATGGCGCGCCCGCGCCAGGTCCGGCACCCGCGGGTATGCGGGTGCCGCCCACGGCCGAGGTCTGGCGGCGGATCCCGTCCTGGGAATTCCAGCTCGCCAACGTGGATCCCGGCCGTGCTCGCACTGTGGTCGGGTGCGCGCAACGCGCCGCGGCCCTGGAGCGGCTGGACCCGGCGAAGGCGGCCGCCGGCCTGACATCGCTGCCCGGGGTGGGGGTGTGGACAGCGGCGGAAACAATGCAGCGTGCGTTCGGGGACGCCGATGCACTGTCGGTCGGCGACTTTCACCTGGCGAAGGTGGTTGGGTTGAGCCTGCTGGGCCACCCGATCGATGACGCCGAGATGGTGGCGTTGCTCGAGCCGGTGCGTCCGCACCGGCATCGGGCAGTCCGGTTGCTGGAAGTCAGCGGACTCGCGGTACGCCGGCGCCGAGGTCCCCGTCAGGCGATACCGAACTTGCGTGCGCTCTGAGCGAAATGGATTACCGAGAGGTGGCTCTGGGTATCCGTGCGGCGAGCCAGACGACGCAATGACGCCGATACGAAGGAGCCACCATGACGACATTCACCATCCCGGGCCTTTCCGACAAGCAAGGTGCCGAGGTCGCCGACTTGCTGCAGAAGCAGCTGAGCCGCTACAACGATCTGCATCTGACTCTCAAGCACGTGCACTGGAACGTGGTCGGGCCCAACTTCATCGGTGTCCACGAGATGATCGACCCGCAGGTCGACCTGGTGCGCGGATACGCCGATGAAGTCGCCGAACGTATTGCGGCGCTGGGCGCTTCGCCGTTGGGTACGCCGGGTGCCATCATCAAGGACCGGACCTGGGATGACTACTCGGTGGGCCGGGACAAGGTGCAAGCGCATCTCGCCGCGCTCGACCTGGTCTACACCGGCATCATCGAGGACACCCGCAAGTCCATCGAGCGACTCGACGATATCGATCTCGTGTCCCAGGACATGCTCATCGGGCACGCCGGTGAAATGGAGAAGTTCCAGTGGTTCGTCCGGGCGCACCTGGAGAGCTCCGGTGGCCAGCTCGCCCACGACGGAAAGACCACCGAGCAGGGCGCGGCCGACAAGGCGCGCAAGTAGCGACAGCCCGAGAACCGCGAGAGCCGCATCGGCCAGCTGGCCGATGCGGCTCTCGCGCTGGGCCGTTCGCGTCAGCGGTAGCCGGTCACCCGGGCTGTCAACGCCACCTTGCCGTCATCGCCGATTCCGCGGGCCTCGGCGACGCCGCTGCGGCGCCCCAGGTGAAGCGGTGTCGCCGTGTAATGAGCATGACCACCGCCGGTCAGCGGGCGCAGGTAGTTGACCCGCACGGATGCGGTGAGCAAAGGCGCACCGGTCCGGTCGGTGTTGAGTGCCGCCGAGGCGACCAATTCCAGGCCGGCGGCGGCCACCCCGCCATGCACCGCGCCGAGGGTGTTGTTGATTGCCGGGTGCTGGTGCTGACGCAGCACGACACCGGTGCCGCCGGATTCGGCTTCCTCGACGGCCATCAGTTCACCGAGGGTGGTGGGTAGGGCCTGGGGCGGTTCCACCGGCTGCTCGAAGGCACCGGGGACATGGACGGCGGCGGTGATGTAGAAGGTGCGCACGGTCGCCAGGCCGATCTCGGCGCCGCGGTGGGTCAGCGTGCATACCGACAGTGAGGTGTCGCCCGCGGCACCGACGGGACGGCTGACCGCGAGTACGGGGGCCGACGGGTCGGTGGCGAGGGCCTGCTGGGCGCCCGCGGCGAACTCCATTGCCAGCTCGCTGGAAACCGTCCAATGGTCGACCGGGCGACGGTCATGGTTGGCGAACCCGGCGATGTGGTCGACGAGCACCGCCAGCGGTGCCAGGCTGGGCGCTCCGGTGATCGGGTTCAGCAAGCCGTTCAGTGGCATCGTGGCGGCGTAGCTGTCCGGTCCGCTCTCGACGTTGGTGATGCCGAAGCGTCCGGGTGGGGTGGTCTGCGGATATGACATCGGGTTCAGCTTCGTGGCGGCCCGGCCGGGGGGTGTACCCCCGCGGGGTATCTGGGATGCGGAAATTGATGTGTCTAAGAATCTGGCTAGGCTTTCAGCAAACTATTGAAAGCGAGTAATAGCATTTGATGGACAGGCTCAGCAACGTCGAGCAAATCAATGTGACGAGGGTCTCGATTGGCGTCCGGGTGTCGGCATTCGGCCGTCGTGCGGCGCTGCGCTCGAAATTGGTTCGCCGACAACGTTATTGCCAGGGTGTCGCCGCCGCCACAGGTCGATGACAGTGCGCGCCTCGAGCGTTTTACTTAGGGCCACCTAAGTTGGCACGTCACCCTGTGTTTGTCATATCGTTTTGGGCACTTGTGGCGAGCGGGACAAATCCGTCGTTCAGTGCTGCACGAAGGCACCGCGATCGCCCAGCCGGTGACCACCGGATGCCGCTGGAAACAGGCGGCAGTACATGAAGCAGCGCGCAGGCTTTGAGAGTAAAGGGTCAGGTGGGAATGACGCCCAAGCAGGGGCTGTACAACCCCGCATATGAGCACGACTCGTGTGGTGTGGCGATGGTTGCCGACATCCACGGCCGGCGCAGCCGCGATATCGTCGACAAGGCGATCACCGCGCTGCTGAACCTTGAGCACCGCGGTGCCGCGGGCGCCGAGCCGAACACCGGCGACGGCGCGGGCATCCTGCTCCAGGTGCCCGACGCGTTCCTGCGCGCGGTGGTCGACTTCGAGCTCCCTCCCGAGGGCAGCTACGCCACCGGTATCGCCTTCCTGCCGCAGTCCGCCCGTGACGCCACGCTCGCCTGTGAGGCGGTCCAGAAGATCGTCGAGGCCGAGGGGCTGCAGCTACTCGGGTGGCGTGATGTCCCGCACGACGACACATCGCTGGGTGCACTGGCCCGCGATGCGATGCCGACCCTGCGCCAGGTGTTCATCGCCGGCGCCTCGGGCATGGATCTGGAGCGCCGTGCGTTCGTGATTCGCAAGCGAGCCGAGCACGAACTGGGCACCAAGGGCCCCGGTCAGGACGGCCCGGGCCGGGAAACCGTCTACTTCCCCAGCCTTTCCGGTCAGACCTTCGTGTTCAAGGGCATGCTGACAACCCCGCAGCTGCGGGCGTTCTACCTCGATCTGCAGGACGAGCGCCTCACCAGCGCACTGGGCATCGTGCACTCGCGGTTCTCGACGAACACCTTTCCGTCCTGGCCGCTGGCGCACCCGTTCCGCCGCGTCGCACACAACGGCGAGATCAACACGGTCACCGGCAACGAGAACTGGATGAAGGCCCGCGAGGCGCTCATCCACACCGACGTGTTCGGCTACCACAACGACCTGAACAAGATCTTCCCCGTCTGTACCCCCGGGGCGTCGGACACCGCGCGGTTCGACGAGGTCCTGGAATTGCTGCACCTGGGCGGGCGCAGCATCGCGCATGCGGTGCTGATGATGATCCCGGAGGCCTGGGAGCGTAACGAGGATATGGACCCCGCGCTGCGGGCGTTCTACCAGTACCACGGGTCGCTGATGGAGCCCTGGGATGGCCCGGCGTCGGTGTGCTTCACCGACGGCACCGTCATCGGCGCCGTGCTCGACCGCAACGGGCTGCGGCCCTCACGCGTGTGGGTCACCAGCGACGGGCTCGTCGTGATGGCCTCGGAGGCCGGGGTGCTCGACCTGGATCCGTCCACCGTCGTGCAGCGCATCCGGCTGCAGCCCGGCCGGATGTTCCTGGTGGACACCGCGCAGGGCCGCATCGTGGCCGATGAGGAGATCAAGGCGCAGCTGGCTGCCGAGCATCCCTATCAGGAGTGGCTGGACGGCGGGCTGTTCCACGTCGACGAGCTCCCCCCGGGTAAGTACGTCAAGATGCCGCACCACCGGGTGGTCATGCGGCAGCAGGCGTTCGGCTACACCTACGAGGAACTGAATCTGTTGGTGGCGCCGATGGCGCGGACCGGCGCCGAGGCGCTGGGCTCGATGGGCACCGACACCCCGATCGCCGTGCTGTCCCAGCGTCCGCGGATGCTCTACGACTACTTCCAGCAGTTGTTCGCCCAGGTCACCAATCCGCCACTGGACGCCATCCGGGAAGAGGTGGTGACCAGCCTGCAAGGCACCGTCGGGCCCGAGGGGGACCTGCTCAACCCGGACGAGAACTCGTGCCGCCAGATCGTGCTTCCGCAGCCGATCCTGCGCAATGCGGATCTGTCCAAGCTGATCGACGTGGATCCCGATCACGAGATCCGCGGACGCAAGCACGGGATGCGCGCGGCCGTGGTCAGCTGCCTGTATCCGGTGGCCGACGGCGGTGCCGGGCTGCGCCGGGCGTTGGAGGACGTCCGCACCAAGGTCAGCCAGGCCATCCGCAACGGGGCCCGCATCATCGTGCTGTCCGACCGCGAGTCCAACGAGTGGCTGGCGCCCATCCCCTCGCTGCTCTCGGTTGCCGCGGTGCACCACCACCTGGTGCGCGAGCGCACCCGCACCATGGTCGGGTTGGTCGTCGAGTCCGGGGATGCCCGCGAGGTGCACCACATGGCCATGCTCTGTGGCTTCGGCGCGGCGGCAATCAACCCGTACATGGCCTTCGAATCCATCGACGACATGATCGACCGCGGCGTGATCACCGGCCTTTCCAGTGACCAGGCCAAGGCCAACTACGTCAAGGCCGCAGGCAAGGGCGTGCTGAAGGTGATGTCCAAGATGGGCATCTCCACGCTCGCCTCCTACACCGGTGCCCAGCTGTTCCAGGCGATCGGGATCAACCAGCGCGTGCTCGACGAATACTTCTCCGGTCTGCACTGCCCGACCGGCGGTATCGACCTCGACGATATTGCCGCCGATGTGGCCGCCCGCCATGACTTGGCCTACCTGGACCGCCCCGACGAGTGGGCGCACCGTGAACTCGAGGTGGGCGGTGAGTACCAATGGCGCCGCGAGGGTGAATACCACCTGTTCAACCCGGACACCGTATTCAAGCTCCAGCACTCCACCCGGACCGGTCAGTACTCGATCTTCAAGGAGTACACCAAGCTGATCGACGACCAGAGCGAGCGGATGGCCTCGCTGCGTGGTCTGCTGAAATTCAAGGAAGACGTCCGTCCGCCCGTCCCTCTCGAAGAGGTCGAGCCCGCCACCGAGATCGTCAAGCGTTTCTCCACCGGCGCCATGAGCTACGGCTCCATCTCCGCCGAAGCGCACGAGACGCTGGCCATTGCGATGAACCGGCTCGGTGGGCGATCCAACTCCGGTGAGGGCGGCGAGAGCGTCGACCGCTTCGAGCCCGACGCGAACGGCGACTGGCGCCGCAGCGCCATCAAGCAGGTCGCTTCCGGCCGATTCGGTGTGACCAGCCACTACCTGTCGAACTGCACCGACATCCAGATCAAGATGGCCCAGGGCGCCAAACCCGGTGAGGGCGGTCAACTTCCGGGGCACAAGGTGTACCCATGGGTGGCCGAGGTGCGACACTCGACGCCCGGGGTCGGCCTGATCTCGCCGCCGCCGCACCACGACATCTACTCGATCGAGGATCTGGCCCAGCTGATCCACGACCTGAAGAACGCGAATCCGAGCGCGCGTATCCACGTCAAGCTGGTCTCCGAGAACGGCGTAGGTACCGTCGCCGCAGGCGTTTCCAAGGCGCATGCCGACGTGGTGCTCATCTCCGGCCACGACGGTGGTACCGGCGCCACCCCGCTCACCTCGCAGAAGCACGCGGGCGCCCCCTGGGAGCTGGGTCTGGCCGAGACGCAGCAGACCTTGCTGCTCAACGGGCTTCGGGACCGCATCGTCGTGCAGGTCGACGGTCAGCTCAAGACCGGTCGCGATGTCGTGGTCGCCGCGTTGCTCGGCGGTGAGGAATTCGGATTCGCCACCGCACCGCTGGTGGTCTCCGGCTGCATCATGATGCGGGTCTGCCACCTGGACACCTGCCCGGTGGGTGTGGCCACCCAGAACCCGGTGCTGCGTGAGCGCTTCAACGGCAAGCCGGAGTTCGTGGAGAACTTCTTCATGTTCATCGCCGAAGAGGTCCGGGAACTGATGGCGCAGTTGGGTTTCCGTACCGTCAACGAGATGGTCGGGCAGGTCGGCGTGCTGGACACCACCCAGGCTGCCGAGCACTGGAAGGCACACAAGCTCGATCTCGCCCCGGTGTTGCACGAGCCCGAGTCGGCGTTCATGAACCAGGACCTGTACTGCAGCTCGCGCCAGGATCACGGTCTGGACAAGGCGTTGGATCAGCAGCTGATCGTGCAGTGCCGCGAGGCGTTGGACTCCGGCACGCCGGTGCGATTCAGCACCAAGATCGCCAACGTCAACCGCACCGTGGGAACGATGCTGGGCCACGAGGTCACCAAAGCCTATGGCGGCCAGGGGCTTCCGGATGGCACCATCGACATCACCTTCGAGGGGTCGGCGGGTAACAGCTTCGGCGCATTCGTGCCGCGCGGTATCACGCTGCGGGTGTACGGCGATGCCAACGATTACGTCGGAAAGGGACTTTCCGGAGGCCGCATCGTGGTGCGCCCGTCGGACAAGGCGCCCAGCGATTACGTCGCCGAGGACAACATCATCGGTGGCAACGTCATCCTGTTCGGTGCCACCAGCGGTCAGGCATTCCTGCGTGGTGTGGTGGGCGAGCGGTTCGCGGTGCGCAATTCCGGCGCGCATGCGGTGGTCGAGGGCGTGGGTGACCACGGCTGCGAGTACATGACCGGTGGCCGGGTCGTGATCCTCGGCCAGACCGGGCGCAATTTCGCGGCCGGCATGTCGGGTGGTGTCGCCTATGTGTATGACCCGGATGAGAAGTTGGCGGGCAACGTCAACGGAGAGATGGTCGATCTTGACGCACTGGATGACGATGACCTCGAAGGGTTGCAGGAATTGATCGTGGCACATGTGGACGCGACCGACTCCGCGGTGGGTCGGCGCATCCTGGCGGACTGGCCGGCCCAGCAGGCGCACTTCGTGAAGGTGATGCCCCGCGATTTCAAGAAGGTGCTGCTGGCGATCTCGGAGGCCGAACGCAGCGGTAAGGACCAGAACGAAGTGGCCGAAGCGATCATGGCGGCCGCTCGTGGGTGACCCGAACGGCTTCCTCAAGCACACCGTCCGGCAGACCCCGGCCCGTCGGCCGGTGGATCTGCGCCTCAAGGACTGGAAAGAGGTCTACGAGGAGTTCTCCGACGACACCCTGAAGGTCCAGGCCTCGCGCTGCATGGACTGCGGTATCCCGTTCTGTCACAACGGTTGTCCGCTGGGCAATCTGATTCCCGAGTGGAACGACCTGGTGTACCGGGACCGGTGGCGCGATGCCATCGAACGATTGCACGCCACCAACAACTTCCCGGAGTTCACCGGGCGGCTGTGCCCGGCCCCGTGCGAAGCCTCCTGTGTGCTCGGCATCAACCAGGATGCGGTGACCATCAAGCAGGTCGAGGTCGAGATCATCGACCACGCCTTCGACAACGACTGGGTCAAGCCGATGATCCCGACCGTGCGCACCATGAAGAAGGTCGCCGTCGTCGGGTCCGGCCCCGCCGGTCTGGCCGCCGCTCAGCAGCTGACCCGGGCCGGGCACTCGGTCACGGTGTTCGAACGGGCCGACCGTATCGGTGGTCTGCTGCGCTACGGCATCCCCGAGTTCAAGATGGAGAAGCGCCATATCGACCGCCGTCTGGAGCAGATGACGGCCGAGGGCACCCAGTTCCGCACCGGCGTCAACGTCGGCGTCGACATCACCGTCGAACAACTCGACGAGGAGTTCGACGCGGTGGTGCTGGCCGGCGGCGCGACCGCGTGGCGTGACCTGCCGATCCCGGGCCGTGAGCTCGAGGGCATTCACCAGGCCATGGAGTACCTGCCGTGGGCCAACCGCCTGCAGCAGGGTGACGATGTCGCAGGCCCGGACGGCGAGCCGCCCATCACCGCGAAGGACAAGAAGGTCGTCATCATCGGCGGCGGTGACACCGGCGCGGACTGCCTTGGCACCGCGCACCGTCAGGGTGCGGCCAGCGTCCACCAGTTCGAGATCATGCCGCGTCCGCCGGAGACGCGAGCGGACTCCACCCCGTGGCCGACCTATCCGCTGATGTTCCGGGTGGCCTCGGCGCACGAAGAGGGTGGCGAGCGGGTGTTCTCGGTGAACACCGAGCAGTTCGTCGGCACCGACGGTCGGGTCTCCATGCTCAAGGTGCACGAGGTACAGATGAAGGCCGGCAAGTTCGAGAAGGTGGAGGGCTCGGATTTCGAACTCGACGCCGATATCGTCTTCCTGGCCATGGGCTTCGTCGGACCCGAACGGGAAGGTCTGCTGACCGACCTCGGCGTCGAGTTCACCGACCGTGGCAACGTCGCCCGGGACGAGGACTTCCAGACCAACATTCCCGGCGTGTTCGTCGCCGGCGACATGGGTCGGGGTCAGTCGCTGATCGTGTGGGCGATCGCCGAGGGCCGGGCCGCGGCCGCCGGGGTGGATCGCTACCTGATGGGGCAGTCGGCGCTACCGCGTCCGATCGAGCCGACGGCGGCACCCCAGCGGTAGGCACACCAGCAACTTAAGTCACACAAGAAACATCCGATTTTTAATCGGCGTGGCTCTTGGTGTTAGCCGCGTCACAGGTGTCTAATGATGGTGGCGGGGTCGTACGGTAATGTGGCCCCACGGTGCAGCTATTCGCCGAACGCAGGAGTGCCCACCGTGTACAACAATCCCATTTCACGGTCCCGAGTGAGTCGAATCGCCTGGTCATGGTTCCGCCACCCGGTCAGGTGCCGTGAGTTCCCGGCTAAGCACGAGCGTCTGATCACGCCCGACGAGTTACTGCGTTTCGGGTACTGACCGGACACGGGCACCGCGCGGATCCGGGTTCGGAACCCGCGCGGCACTCGTTTGCCAGATCGTAATAATTTCGTGACCGTCAGATTTACGTGCGGGTAAGCAGCCCGGAGTCGCGGATGGCCTCCGCGAGCGGCTCCAGCACCGCGGTGTCATACGGCGGCGGCAGATAGATGATCGCCAGATCCAGTCCCTCGGCGCCCAGGGCGATGGCGTCCTCGATCACGCGGCGGTAGTTCCGGTCCTCGCCGAGGCGGATATGCGCCGACAGGGTGATCTCCTTCGGGTCCCGGCCGATATCGGCGCAATGTGCGGCCAGCACGTCGCGCTTGCGCGCGAACTCTTCCGGCGGCCCGCCGACGAAGTTCCAGTGATCGGCGTACTTCGCGGTGATCTTCAAGGTGCGCTTCTCGCCGCTGCCGCCGATGCAGAACGGCGGGTGCGGCTGCTGCGGGCCCTTGGGCTCGTTGCGCGCATTCTCGAGCTGGTAGAACGTGCCGTCGAAGGTGGTCGTCTCCTGGCTGAGCAGACTCTTGAGGATCTCGCAGGCCTCCTCGAAACGGTCGAAGCGTTCCTTGATGCTGCCCAACTCGATGCCGTAGGCGCCGGACTCCTCCTCGTTCCAGCCGGCGCCGATCCCGAGCTCGAGCCGGCCATTCGAGATGATGTCCAGCGCGGCGGCCATATTGGCCAGCACCGCGGGGTGTCGATAGTGAATGCCGGTGACGAGCACGCCGACGCGCAGCCGCTCGGTCGCCTGGGCCAGCGCGGTCAGCGTGGTCCAACCCTCCAGGCACGGGCCGGTGGAGTCGGAGAAGATCGGATAGAAGTGATCGAAGGTCCAGCCGGATTGAAAGACGTCGATGGTGTCCGCCACTTTCCAGATGGCCAGCATGTCGGACCAGGTCGTGTTCTGCGGTGAGGTTTTGAAGGCAAAGTCCACACCTGGGAAACGAGGCAGGCGGACCGAATATTTCCGGGCTGCGCTATCCCGGCGGCACCAGGGAGCTCAGCTCGGTACCGTCCGCGGAAAGCTGAATCAGATTCGTGTCCACTCGCCAGATCCGCTGCAGCGAGTCCGGTTGGGCGGGCAGTGTCCAAAGCTCCTTGCAGGTCGCCATATCGCGCCCTCTGGCGAGGATCCCGGCCTTCGGGTTGGTGACGTCGAAGACCAACGTCGAGCCGTCTGTTCCGACGTAATGCTGCATTCGGAAATCGCACACCGGGCCTTTTGCCCCGCTCTTGAGGTCGTACTGGCGCCACTCGGGGAATGTCTGGGTGCCGCTTTCGAGGAGAAAGAGTGTGCGGCCGACGCGGGCCATTGCCCGGTCGGGGAGAGTGAGCAGACGTCCACCCGTCGGTGAGAACAGCGTGACGGTGTCGGAACCGGAAAAGGCGATACTGGCAAGACCTAGCAGCGATCCTCCGCCACGGACGCGACCTGCGACCTGGGAGATGCGCCGGCCGTGGTCGTCGAAGAACATGACTCCGAGGTCTTCGCCATTTGCCCGCCTGACGTTGGCGGCGAAGCCACCCGGATACATCGCTGGTGCGGCGATCGTTGCGCCGGACTCAATCTCGGGGTGCACGACGACTCCATCAGTTACCGAGAAGACGGTCGCGTGCCACACCTTCGGATTCGTGTCGGGCTGCCAGCTCAGTACGGGATCTTTCGGATCTGGACGGTGGGATGAGGGTTCGCGGGGAGTTCCACCACCCGGAATGAACCAGGTTGTCTCCGCGCGTGATCCGATGCCGTAAATCCCTCGGCCCGGTGTGGTGGCGACAGCGTAAGGACCCAGCCGTTCCAGATTGAGCTTGACCGAGGCCGTTTCGATATCGGTGGGTCCGCGATAGAGGATATCTCCGGTGCCGGAGTCAACGACCAGAGCGGTGCTCTGGGGAGTGTCGAAGATGCACAGGATCTGGTCCGGCCCATTGAGAAGGCATTCGGGGGGCCTGCTGTCGACATTCAGCGATATGGCATCGAATAGGCGGTGCCCGTTACTGGTATCGATGCCGACCAGCCACCACTGGGTGTCGGGGCCGCCGTGGCTCATCGCGAAGAAGTACGCGCGGTCCCCGAGGCTTCCGATCAACGGCATCGGCGCGCCGGTCACATTGCTGGCCGCAACGGTCGGCATGGCGCTCGCCGCGGGCGGCTGTGGCACCCCGAGATCGAGAATGCCCGTGCGCCAACCGGTGACGGGTGGCTCACGCATCGAGGGGAGCGGCGCCATGGGTTCGGGTTGCCAGGTCCACCGGCCGTACATGTAGCGGCCGCTGCGCAGCCACCAGAAGGTGGCCAAGGTGGTGACGATGGCGGCGACCGTGACCAGCACCATCGTAATCCGCCAGAGTCGACTCTTTCGAGAAGGGGTGTCTGTCACTGCTGGCCGTATCTGTCGGCGAAAGCAGCAGCGGTGTGTTCGAGGTAGCGCTGCGGTGACGGGAATCCGCGCTCGCGTTCCAGGAAATCGCACACGACCCCGCTCTCGTGTCCCACTTCCTGCATCAGCGTCGAGACTACCCCGTGCTGCGCGGCAAGGGCTTTCTGCGTGGCTAATCCGGACAGGAACGAAATCTCTTCGGCCAGTTCCGATTCAGTCATGGTGCCGACGCTCGGCTCAATACTGATACGCGAGATTCGCCCGCCGAGCAGTGCGGTCACCGCTACCGTCCCGGCGGGGTTGCTGACGGTGAAAGAGACGTCGGGCGCGTTCTGATCATCGGTGGCACCCGAAACCGGGTCCCGGCCCTCATCGAACTCCACGATCGGCTCCGGCGGGCCGTAGTCGGCGAAGGCGTCCAAATCGGATATTGTGGAGGAAGATTCGAGCACGTCATCGTGGTCGTCATCCCAGGGGTCGTCGTTGGTCACCGTTGATGCTCAGACCTCGCACGCACCGATGTCCTTGGCGGCCCGCCAGTCGGCGTTGTTGTAATTGTCCGACGCGCTCTGCAGCCGTGCAGCAAGATCGTTCGACATGTGCCAGAGCTTCGCTCGCGCGGCGTCGCGGACGAACTCGACATCGGCCATGGCGGAGTTGCTCGCGAAGCAGGCCACGCCGTGGGTGTTCGATACGCGAGCGGCGATATCGTTCACCGTCTCCCCGGCGACCTTGAGTACACCGGCGGCCGTGCCGTGGTTGTTCGCGAGCTGGTCGATGTGCTCGGTGAGGACGCGGAGATTCCACTCGAAGTCGGTGGACATCGCAGCTCCTAGCGGGGTGGTTGGGTGTATGGGGTTGCAGGGGGATACTCGACCGCCGGGCCCCGCGGTGCAGGCATCTCGTATGGTGTGTCTGGCTCCGCGCGATCCGGCAGATTGCCTGAGGCCCGTTCCGTGCCGAACGGCTCGTCACAGGGGACAATCCCGTCATCGCGACCATCCGCGTTGACGTCTACCTTGACCGGTTGGCCAACCAGGATCTGATTGGCGGCCCGCTGGTATGCGCTCGTGGTCCGTCGTATCTCGCCGGCCTTGGACACGGATTCGGCCGTCAGAATGGCCATATCGCCGGTGGCTTGCGCCAGCACGGCAGTCGCGGTGGCCAGGTCCGTCGTAGCCTTGACCATGGCGCCGCCGGGCACCGCATTCATCCAGGCCGTCGCGGTGTCGACATCGGACAGAAACTTGACGTGGCCATCGAGATTCTTGCGGGTGAGGGTCACCTGCGCTGCCAGCTGACCGATGAGCCGGTGCAGGTCAGCCTCGGCGCTGGCCACGCCGAAGGTACTGGCGTAGTGCTCCTGGTTTTTCTCCGCGTACACCCCGGAGGCCGTTCCGTTCCACCTGTCCTCCGACGGCGCTGCGTCGAAAATGAGGTCGCCGGCTTCGTTGTATTTGGCGGATGACTTCTTGAATCGGCACCGTCTTCGGGCTCGCCCGATCCGGTCGTCTGCTTCATACCTTTGATCGTCAGCTGCGCTGACGCAAGAATGGGCGAACTGGCGAGTTCGAGTACGCCCAGGTTGGGAAGTCGGTCCAGCAGACTCGGCCCCTTGAGCCAGTCGACGCCGACGACATCGCCGTACTTTCGTAGCAGGTCGAACGCCTTGTCCAGCAAACTCATGTGGCCTCCCCGCACGTCATAGGTGACATTACTGCCAGTTGCCGGTGGCGGCATGCACCAATCCGGGGTGCGGGAGCACACTTGACCTATGGACCGCGTCGACCCCGTGGCTGCGCTGCGTCGCATCGCCTACTACAAGGACCGGGCCCGGGAGGACTCGCGCCGGGTGATGGCCTACCGCAAGGCCGCCGACGTGGTGGAGGCGATGACCCCCGAACACCGGGAGAAGGTCGGCAAGACCAACAGCTGGCAGTCGCTGCCGGGAATCGGACCGAAGACCGCGAAGGTGATCGCGCAGGCCTGGGCGGGACAGGAACCCGACACCCTGGTCCAATTACGCTCGGCGGCAGCCGATCTCGGCGGCGGGGAGATCCGCGCCGCGATCAAGGGTGACCTGCACCTGCACTCGAACTGGTCCGACGGGTCTGCCCCCATCGAGGAGATGATGACCACGGCGCAGGAACTGGGTCACGAATACTGCGCGCTGACCGATCACTCACCCCGGTTGACCATCGCCAACGGGCTCTCGCCGGACCGGCTGCGTCGTCAGCTCGATGTCATCGACGAACTGCGGGAACGGTTTTCAGAAATCTCCCGGTCGCCGCGCTCGGCCCGGCCGCTGCGGATCCTCACCGGGATCGAGGTCGACATACTCGACGACGGCACTCTCGACCAGGAGCCGGAACTGCTGGAGCGGGTGGACATCGTGGTGGCCAGCGTGCACTCGAAGCTGAAGATGGACGCCGCGGCGATGACCCGCCGCATGGTGCGGGCGGTGTCCGGCGGGTACGCCGACATCCTCGGCCACTGCACGGGTCGCCTGGTGGAAGGCGGCCGGGGGACCCGGCCGGAGTCGCGGTTCGATGCCGAGGCGGTATTCACCGCCTGCCGCGACAACGGTGTTGCCGTGGAGATCAACTCGCGTCCCGAGCGGCGTGACCCGCCCTCCCGGCTACTGGACCTCGCCCTGCAGATTGGCTGCGAATTCTCGATCGACACCGACGCCCATGCTCCCGGTCAGCTGGACTTCCTCGGTTATGGCGCGCAACGTGCGCTCGATGCGGGGGTGCCGGCCGACCGCATCGTCAACACCTGGTCCGCGGACCGGTTGCTGGACTGGGCGCACTGATTCACGTCGATGACGTGAACGGACTCAATCGGGAAGCATCGGCATCTCCAGTCCTGGGTCGCGGCCCAGCAGCACCCCGCGGGTCACCGCGGCGTTGCCGAACCGCCGGCGCACCTCGTCGACGGCGGCATCCAGCGCGACCGGATCAGCGGCGTCGCCGAACGGCAGTTCCAGCTGCGCGGCCCCATCGAGGTCGATATTGGACACTGTGAAACCCACCAACGTCAGTCCGCGTTCGGCGATCAGCGGGGTGGCCTCAGCCATCAGGCCGCGAGCGGCACTCAACACGGCATCCGTCGACGCGGTGGCGCGCGCCAAGGTGTGCGAGCGGGTGGCGCGGCTGAAGTCATCGAAGCGCAAGCGCAGCACCACGGTGCGCCCGGTCCGGCCGGCCCGGCGCATACGCTGCGTGATGCGGTCGACGAGATTGACCACGACGGCGTCGAGCTCAGCAGCGGACATCGCGTTACCGGCGCGACCGAGGGCCCGCTGCGCGCCCACCGAACGCCGTCGGCCCCCGGTCATCACTCGGCGCCGGTCGATGTTGTGTGCCAATGCGAATAACTGACCGCCCATGGCCGGACCGACCATCGTGCCCAAGGATGTTGCGCTGAGCTCGGCCACATCGGCCACGGTGTGGATACCGTGCGTACGCAGTTTCTCCGCCGTCTTGGAGCCGACGCCCCAGAGCCGGCGCACCGGAAGCGGGTGCAGGAACGCCAGCTCGCGGTCCGGCTCCACCAGGAGCAGTCCGTCGGGTTTGGCTTCCTGGCTGGCGACCTTGGCCAGGAACTTGGTGCGCGCGATCCCAACGGTGATGGGCAGACCGACGTCCACCCGTACGCGTTCCCGCAGCCGGGCGCCGATCTGGACCGGGGTGCCCGAGACCCGGCCCAGGCCTCCGACGTCGAGGAACGCTTCGTCCACCGACACCGGCTCGACCAGGGGCGTGGTGTCTCGGAAGACCTCGAAGACCGCTCGGCTGGCTTCGGTGTACGCGTGCATCCGCGGCGGCACGGCGATCACCTGTGGGCACAGCCGCCGGGCCTGAGCGCCACCCATTGCGGTGTGGATGCCGAAGGCCTTCGCCTCGTAGCTGGCGGCTAGTACCACCCCGCCGCCGACGATGACGGGTCGCCCGCGCAGCACCGGGTCATCTCGCTGTTCGACCGAGGCGTAGAACGAGTCGAGATCGGCGTGCAGGATATCCGCCTGCCCGGAACTGGACACGAACAGATGTTCGCATCCGGGTCCGACACGGCTGGGTGTCGGACTAGGGTGCGCTGCCGTAGATGCTGGTCAGCCAGATGTGGGTGAGCGTGTCCACGACCCGGTCATGCTCGACCGACGGGCGGTCCCCGGCCAAGGTTGCCATCATCATCTTCTCGTTCATCAGGTTCAGCGAGGTCGCCAGATCCACGGCGGGCAAGGTCACCGGCGCCGCCCCGCGTTGGCGTTCGGCGGTGATCAGCGCCGCGGTCAGGCCGATCCACTTCTGCATCAGCCCCGCCCAAATCGCCCGGAACTCGGGGCTGCTGTTGACCGCCTCGGCGCCGGCGCGTGCGGTCGCCGGGTGGGAACCGAACGAGCTGAAGAAGATCTCGATACCGCGCCGGATGGCCTGGTGCGGTTCGGCGGGCATGCTGTCCATCGCATTGTCGAAACCGGTGTCCGCACGCTTGATCAGCGGATCCATCAGCGACAGCAGGACGGCTTCCTTGGAGGCGAAATAGAAGTAGAAGGTGGGCCGCGAGATCCCGGCGCCCTTGGCCAGGTCGTCGACGGAGATATCGGCGAAGGACCGCTGCTCGATGAGTCTGCTGGCGGTGTCCAGGATCGCCTGCTGCCGCTCATCGCCGGAGGGGCGTGTTGCCCTGCGGCCGCGACTCGGGCTGGTGGTGGACACGCCTCACCTTAACACCGTGTCGACTTTCTCAACACACCGTTGACTGGCTCAACACCGTGTTGATACCGTCGGTACCATGAATGAACACCTCGACGTTGTGATCGTCGGCGCCGGCATCTCCGGCATCAGCACCGCCTGGCATTTGCAGAACCGTTGCCCCACCAAGAGCTACGCGATCCTGGAACGCCGCGAGAACATCGGCGGCACCTGGGACCTGTTCAAGTACCCCGGCATCCGCTCCGATTCGGACATGTTCACACTCGGTTTCCGGTTCAAGCCGTGGACCTCGTCGCGCGCCATCGCAGACGGACAGTCCATCTGGAACTACATCAACGAGGCCGCCGTCGAGAACGGGATCGACAAGCACATCCGCACCGGGCACCGTGTCACCTCGGTGGACTGGTCGGACGCCGAGAACCGCTGGACCATCAATATCGAGACGGGCGGTGAGACGAAGCAGATCACCGCGTCTTTCCTGTCGGTGTGCAGTGGCTACTACAACTACGACGAAGGCTATTCGCCCGAATTCCCCGGCGCCGCGGACTTCACGGGGCAGATCATCCATCCGCAACACTGGCCCGAAGGGCTGGACTACGCCGGTAAGAAGATCGTCGTCATCGGCTCTGGCGCCACCGCGATTACCCTGATCCCTTCCCTGGTGAACGAGGGCGCGGGGCACGTCACCATGCTGCAGCGCTCCCCGACCTACATCGGGTCGCTGCCGCTGGACGACCCCATCGCCGCGCAGGCCAACAAGTACCTGCCCAAGAACATCGCCCATATGGTCAACCGCTGGAAGGCGATCGCGATGGCCACCGGCCAGTACCAGGTGGCGCGACGATTCCCGAAGGTCTTCAAGAAGGCGCTGCGCGATATGGCGACCCGGCGACTGCCGGCGGGCTTCGACTACGACAAGCACTTCAGTCCCCGCTACAACCCCTGGGATGAGCGAGTCTGCCTGGCGCCCAACGGCGACTTCTTCAAGACCATCAAGGCGGGCAAGGCAGATGTCGTCACCGACACCATCGAGACGTTCACTGAAACCGGTATCAAGCTGACCTCCGGCGCCGAGCTGCAGGCCGATATCATCATCACCGCAACAGGTTTGAACATGCAGCTATTCGGCGGCGCCACGGCGACCCGCAACGGTGAGCCGATCGACCTGACCAAGTCGATGACCTACAAGGGCTTGATGCTGTCCGGTGTCCCGAACATGGCCATCACGTTCGGCTACACCAACGCCTCTTGGACCTTGAAGGCAGACCTGGTCTCCGAGTTCATCTGCCGCGTACTGAACTACATGGACGCCAACGGGTTCGACCGCGTCGAACCGCAGCATCCGGGCGACTCCGTCGAAGAGCAGCCGTTCATGGACTTCACCCCGGGATATTTCCGCCGCGCCATGGACACGTTGCCGAAATCCGGCTCCGAAGCGCCCTGGAAGTTGAAGCAGAACTACTTCTTCGATCTGCGCCTCATCCGGCACGGCAAGGTCGACGAGGAGTCGCTGCACTTCACCAAGCACCGGGCACCGGTCAACGCCTGACGTCCGCGACCGGGGGCGGGATCGTCGTCAGTTCGAGACGACGACGATCCCGTCTTCGTCGCTGTAGGCGATCTCGCCGGGCACGAATGTGACACCACCGAAGGTGACCTCGACATCACGTTCTCCCGCACCGGTTTTGGTGCCCTTACGCGGATTTGTGCCCAGCGCCTTGATGCCGACCGCGATGGTACGCAGCGCAGCGGCATCACGCACCACACCGTGCACGATCACCCCCGCCCAACCGTTCTGCGCCGCCAAACCGGCGACGATGTCACCGACCAACGCGGTATGCATCGATCCGCCACCGTCGACCACCAGCACCCCACCCGCACCCGGCGTGGACAAGATCGACTTCAGCAGGGCGTTGTCCTGAAAGCAGCGCACCGTGGTGATGCGTCCGGCGAAGGCCGGCACGGCCCCGTAATTGCGCAGCTGCAGATCACAACTGCGCACATCAGGGTAGATCTCGTCGACCAGGTCAGCGGTGGCGCGGGGTTCGATGCTCACGCCATGATGCTAGCGATCACCACATCGTGCACGAACTGGGCCAACCCCGGTTCCACATCGTCGTAATAGGCGGTGAACCGGGCGTCGGCCAGGTACATCTCGACCAGGCCCCGGTGCATCTCGCCGCCGCACGGGTAGAAGCGCTCGATTCCCGCGCGGTGCCGGGCGGCCAGGGCGTCGGCCTCCCGGGAGCCAGGGCGCACCCCGGAACGCTTGGCAGCGGCCAGATCCTGTAGCAGGCCCTCGCCCTCGGCCTTGATATCGATCCAGTCCTGTTTGGTCAGCTGCGCGGCCCGCCGCTGAGACAGTTTCCAGGTCTCGGACTCGCCCCAGCGCTGCTCGGCTTCGACCGCGTACTCCTCGCCGAATGCGGTGGTGCCGAAGATCTCGACCTGTTCCTGCGCCGTCAGTTGGATACCGCTGCGATGTGCGTCCATAAGTGCCTCCAATGCCGTGATCGTGCGCCGCAGCTCATCGGCCCGCTCCAGGAGCAGGGCATGCTGATGCTGCAGCCTGGTCAGCTCGTCGACCTCTGGATCGTCGAGCAGGACGCCGATCTCGTCCAACGCAAGCCCCGCCGCGCGGTACACCAACACCAGGTGCAGGCGCTCCACATCGGAGTCGGTATAGCCGCGGTACCCCGCGGGGGTCCGCACGCTGGGCACCACCAGACCGATGTGGTCGTAGTGGTGCAAGGTGCGCACAGAAAGCCCGGTCAACGCGGCGACGCTACCGACGGTTCGCACGTCCATGGCCTCACTATCGACCCTGACGTCGCGTCAGGGTCAAGCCGCAGTGTGGGCGAAAGTCAGTCCTCGCCAGAGCCACGCCGGGCGAGCAACACGACCACGATCGCCAACAGGCCGACCGCGAACGCCGTGATCAGCGGCAGCCGGGATTGATCCGGCCCCAGCGCCGGCACCGCCGACGATGTCGGAACCGCCGACGCGACTGCCGATTTAGCTTGCGCAGCAACCTCTTTGGCGGCCTCTTTGGTGACCGCCGTCGGTTCCGTCGGATGCGCGGCGGCCGGGGTCGTCTCGACCGGGGAAGCCTTGACCGGAGGCGCCTTCTTCGCAGGCGGTGCCTTCTTGGCCGGCGCGGCCTTCTTCGCCGGTGCCTTCTTTGCGGGCGCGGCCTTCTTCACCGGAGCCGCCTTCTTCGCCGGTGCCTTCTTGGCCGGCACCTTCTTCGCGGGAGCCTTGGCAGCGGGCGGTTCAGCCGGGACCTGCTCAGCGGGGGCCTTCTGTTCGGGAAGGTCCTGCTCGTCGGCCATGGTGCTGCTCCTTTGCAGTGTCGTCCAGCGCAGTGGTTCCCATCATGCCAGCCCGGTATCGGTCTCAGCCGGAGACCGCCGGCGCAGCGCAGGGGGTGAGGCCCAGGCGTCCCCGCCGGGTAACCGTCATGTGCGTCGTCGCCGCCACCAGACGCCGGCGCCGACGAGTACCACCGCCGCGACCACGAACGGCCACACCGGCACCCCGCCATCGGAGGCCGGGGCCGGGAGGGCAGGTGCGGGAGCAGGCGTCACCGGGGGGCCGGGGGTACCGGTTGCCGCGACGGTCAACTCGAAGCTCCACGACCCGGAGACCACATGTCCGTCGGCGGAGGTGACGCGATAGTTGGCGGTGTAGGTGCCCGACGGGCCCAGGGGACGCACGTCGACCTCGGCCACGGGGCCGTCGACCCTGACATCGCCGGTGGACCACAGGTTGCCATCCGGGCCGACCACTGTCATGGCCGCGAATGCGGTCTGCAGGTCTTCGCTGAACGTGGCGCTGACCGTGGTCGGGGCCGCGGCCAGCGCGGTGCCGGGGGCCGGGTCCGAGGAGATCAAGGTGGCGTGTGCCGCCGCAACACCCGCACCGGACAGGGCCGACACCGTCAACAGCAGCGACAGCACGGCCACCATGACACGTGCCGGGAAGGCCATCAGATCAGGCCGAGCCGGGCCATCACATCGGCGTCGATGCCGTCGAGCTGAGCCCCGATCGCCGCGTGGGCGGCCTTGCGGCGATCGGCCGGCATGTTCTCCGCGGCGGTGACGGCGGCAGCCAGATCGCCCAATCGCTCGTTGACGGCGGCCACGAACTGCTTGGTCTCGGCGTCTTTGGGATTCTTCTCGGCCACCCGGCGGGTGGCCTGCTCGGCGCTGTTGATCCGGGCCGACAGCACGGCCCCGTGCCCGGAGAACTGACCGATCTGGGCCAGCGGCACGCCGAGCTGATCGGCGCGACGCTGGTCGAGCAGGCCGCGGACGGCGATGGCGCCTCGGTAGGCCAGCGGTACCAGCACCGGCGCCAACAGCCGGGACACGGTCAGCGCCCGGCGAATCTTCATCGGGGACAGCAGTTTGCCCTCGCGCACCGCCTTGAGTTGGGTTTCAGCAACCTTGATCGCGGCGCGGTCGCTGTCCCGCTGCGCCTTGAGTTGAGCCTTGAGCGCCTGCGCCTGTGCCTTACGGTCGGCCTTGAGCCGGCGCGCCTCGTTGCGGGCCGCAAGTTTGGCCTCCATCTTGGCGCCCTTGGTGAGGGCACGCTTGGTCGCACGCCTGATCGCCCGCGCTTCGGCACGACGGGCCGAGCGGCTCTTGCGTTGCGTGAACAGGGCCATCGGCATTGCCTCCCGGTCATCTCCTCCGAGCCGCCGTCAGCGCGGCGCCACGATGTGGCCAACCCTATCGTTCTGCCGAGGCGACCACGCCGCGGTGCCCTTGAGCGCCCCCGAAATATTCGCGACAGCAAACAATATCGAGGGTTTATGCGACAATTGTCGAAACGATTACCTGTGCGCCGTGAGACGCCATGAGGGGTGGTGACGACGTGGGTTCGCGTATGCGAGTCGCCGCGGCTGCCTGTCTGGTCACGTCGGGGCTGTTCGCCGGGGGTGCGTCCGGTGCGGTGGCGTTAGCCGAACCCGCCGGCGGCGGGGACCCGACCAGCACCGGTTCGCCAGGTCGGGCGGGTGACGATCCGGTGACCCAGCCACGGCGTACCTCGCCGCGCGGGGTCGGCGCCGTCACCGGAACCAGGTCCGGATCGGTCGGCCCACGGTCGGCGGCGCCACCAGCGCGAACCACGGGTCCCGCCGATGCGGTATCAGCGGGCCCCACCGATATCGACGGGGCCGGCTCCAGCAAACTCGATACGCCCGAATCGGGAGTCGATGGCGTCGCCTCCGGCGACGGCGCCGGCGAACCGGATCCGGTCGCGGACCGGTCGGATGTCCAGGACGACCCAGACGACGACCCGGGCGAGCCAGGGGACACAGACGACCCGGACGACGAGGACGAATGCGGCTGGGGCTGGTGGCCGCTGCCGCCCGACGTCGCGCCGTCGGCGCCCAACGGCGGCGACGGTTACGGGGGCGGGATTTCGTCCTCGGTACAACCGCCGGTCCGCCGCCCCATGGTGCCGCCCGGGACGGCCATCCCGCCGCGCGAACTGCTGCCGGAGTCCTCGGTGCCGTCGGCCGTCCCGGACCTTGTCGGACCGCCGCCGGCCATCGTGCTGCCACCGGTGGCGCCCGGGATCGCCGGTAGCGTCGGCAGCTCCGAGCCGACCACCGCGGCCCCGGAAACTCCGAGGCCACCCGCGCCGGGCCGACTCATGCCCGCCGAGCGTCCCGCCCCGCCGCGCACCGGTGACGGCCGGGTCGCGGCCGCATCGTCCTACCGTGCCGGCTACGGCGAGTACCTCCGAACCGCCGACCTGCCACAAGTCATCGTCGTCGCCGTTCCGGGAGCCACCGGCATCATGCTGCTCACCGGGGCGGGCGGACTCATCGGCTATCGGCAGGCCCGAGCCGGCCTGGTCGTCCGGGCACGGCGGATGGGAAGGTTCTCAAGTTGACCGGATTCAACCGTTTGGCGCCCGGCGGAGCGCCATAGTGGAGCTAGCGAAAGGGGAGGGCCAATGCCGGCAAGCCGCCGTGTGACGCGCGCCGTCAGTTCGGTGCTGGATCTGGCACCGCGTCGTGGCGAGGTGTCACTACCGCGACTGGTTGACGCAGTGGCCGAGGATCAGGGCCGACCGATCCAGATCAAGATGGCCGATCTGCCGTCCGGGGTGTGCGGGCAGTGGCGCCAGTACGGCGATCACGACGTCTTCCTGATCCAGAAGGGGCTGCCCGCCTGGGACCGCACCCTGGCCCACGAACTCGGCCATCTGGTGCTTGGTCACGCCGGCACCCCGGTCGTGGAAGCCGCGCGCGAAACCATGGAGTTGGCCGGGTCGGATCTGATCGGGTACATGCTCAACCAGCGGACCGGATGCATGGGTCCCGCGGGCGAGGAAGCCGAGCAGGAGGCCGAGGATTTCGCTGCGCTGCTCATCTACCGTCTGGGCCGGCTACCGTCCGATCGCTCATCGATCGTGCAGGTGCGGCTCGGTGAGGCATTTGGTTGATCGTCTGGGTGATCGCCGGTCTCCTCGGTTTGGCGACCGGTTTGCGAATCGGGTGGGCGCTGGTCAACAAGCAATCCCTGGTAAGCACCGCGATGATCGTCGCGCTGGGCAGTCTCGGTATCGTCGCCGCGCTCAACTGGCAGCCGTTGACCCTGCTGATCGACACCGCACTGCGTTGGCCCAATATCGCGGTGGCGCTCAGTCAGGTCGCGCTGATCGGATGCGCGGCGGGCAGCTGCGTGATGATCACCACGGTGGCCTCGAGCCGTAAGCCCTCGACCATCCGCCGCATCGCCGTCGCCCAGTATGTGGTGGCGACCGTGATCGCGGTGGCGACACTGGTGGCGTTCTTTCGGGCCGAGCAGATGCCGGAGATGGCGCCGGAGGAGTACCTGCGGCGCAACCTGGCGCCCGGAGGGTCCTCGGCATGGCTGTTGCCGATGCTGTATGTGCTGCTCGCGTTGACCCTCGTCGCGTGGGCCGGGGTGCGTCATTCCAATCGAACCCGGCGTGGCCGTGCGCTGTTCGTGTTCAGCATCGGCATGGTGCTGATGGTCCTGGCGAGCGCATTCTTCCTGCTGCGTGCCGTCGGCAATACCGACGCCCTCGGGGTGGGTGCGGCAGCCACACTTCTGGGTTGCGCGATGCTGGTGGTGGCCGGCGGCTCGTTGCTGCCGAGCGTGGAGGATTGGTTCGGCGCGCGGCGTGAGCTGCGCACCATCGCGCCGCTGCTGGCCGAACTCAACAGCCGACACCCGGACGTCGGCATCGGCGTACGGCCCCGCGGGCCGCTGTTGTTCAGGGTCGCCGAACAGATGTCCCTGATCTCGGACTCGCTGTACCTGGAAGCCATCGCAGCCGAAGGCGCGCGCAGACGGACTGTGGACGCCACCGCGGGCAAGCGCGACAGCGAGCAGTCGCTGAACATCGCCGATATTGCCGACCTGGAGTCGCCGCCGGTGCCGGCGGAGGTACAGGCCAGGGGTATTGCGGAATGGATCTACGCCGGCCGCGCCGCGGCGGAGCGGGACACCGCTCATGCGGAGTTCCCGGGCCTGAATTGGTTGCGTCAGCCGACGACTTTTTCCGATCGGGAGTGGATTCTGGCCATCGCCGAGCAGTTCCGGCTGCTGGAGTCCGGAACCGCCACCTGACGTGAAACACCGACGGTGCCGACTCGCTGGCGCGAGGCGACACCGTCGGTGCGATGACTTCGGGGTGGATCAGCCGTCGAGGTTCTCCCGGCGGCGCAACTCGTCGACCTTGAGCGCCAGATCCTGCTGAGACTCAGGGGACAGACCGACGGTGCGGGCGGCGATGCGGCGCACACCCTCATCGCGCATGTTGGCCAGCCACGTCAGTTCCTTGTCCAGCTTCTCGTAGTACTCGTCGTCGGTGAAGTACGCCGGCTTGATGCGGAAGAAGTTGGCCAGTGCCGTCATGGTGGTGGCCGACGGGTTGGTGCGATTGCCGGACCGCAGCTGCGAGAGGTACGGAGCGGACATCGTGACGCCCTCGGCCTTGAGGGCGCCGATGACCTCGGCCGACGTGTGCGGTCCGCGCCCGGGAGGGTAAACCGTGTCAAAGAGGCGGTTCAGGCGGGCGGCGAACGTCTTGCTCATCTAACTTTCCTCCACATGGCCGACATGTTGTCTGCAATAGGTTCGTATTTGCTGATCATCGTAGCGAGTGTTGTCGCCACAACCAAGTGCAAACCACTGAAAAGTAACACTACCCTGGCCTGGAGGTCGCTGCAGGGTCGTGTAGCAGCGCGGCAACCCAAGGCGCACGCTGCGGCGTTGTTACCTGGCGAACGAGAATTTAACGTGCGCGTAGTTTTGCCCAGATCGATCGATCTTGATTCTTTGTCACAGGAACCCCAGAGCTGATCACCAGCCGACACCTGTCGCACAGCAAATCCACACTTCACCTTTGCTGTCGGTGCCGGCGAAGTGCGGGAAGGGCGGGCATCGGCGGGTTCGGCGGCCGAGGCACAATTGCTGGGCCCAGCACACGCGAAAGCGGGCATTGTGGCCGAACCGATGACGAATCGTTATCAAGCATCCCGCTCGGAACGTGGCACAGGTAGCGGGCGTCGCCGCTCGGGCAGGGGCCGCCTACGCGGCGAGCAGCATGGCCAGGATGGCGGTGTCCGGATGGCTGATCGGGTCCACGCCCACCCGGCTCACCATCGAGGTGATGGTGCCGTCGGCCTCCGCCTCCACCCACGCGGCACGGTGCTCTAAACCAAGGTGCGGGATGCCCGGCAAGAGCACGCATCCGGAAGCCGCCCCGGCGCACTCGGGCAGCGACGGTGTGGTCTCGGACGGGGGGTGCAGCATCAGCAGGGCCGCAGGTTGGCGGTCAGCGAAAAAGCCGGGCGGCACTGCGGATTCACCGACCACCGGGCCCTCCGCGAGAACCAGGCCGACCGTGCCGGGCTCGGGCTCATCGGGAAGTTCCTCCCGAACGCCGAAAATCGTCGTGGTGGAGAGCAGCCCGGGCAGCGACGCCACCCGCACCGCGACGATCAGGAGTTGCGCCCATTCCTTGGTCGAATCCGGCCAGCGGCCTGACACCACGAATCCCTTGAGGATGCCCCGGGAATGAAACGGGGCGATCTCGACCGCTCTACCTGCACCGGTGTCCATCTGGCCTCCCGACAGTGCTTGTGAGATCACTACCTTCGACACAGCTGTGGGTCGCTTGTGCACAGGATGCGATAGCGGGGTGCTAGCACGCAAGAGGAAGCGAGTGCCAGAAACAGTGGGTGACGAAAACGTGAAAAGCCCCGCGCGCCGAGGCGCGCGGGGCTTTTGAACCGAGATCGAGAACTCAGCCGAAGATCAGTCCGCCGGTCTTGGTGGTGGCCTTGGCGTAGCGGTCGGCGACGTCGGCCCAGTTGACGACGTTCCAGAAGGCCTTGACGTAGTCGGCCTTGACGTTCTTGTACTGCAGGTAGAAGGCGTGCTCCCACATGTCGACCTGCAGCAGCGGGATGATGCCCAGCGGAACGTTGGCCTGCTGGTCGTAGAGCTGGAAGGTCAGCAGGCGCCCGCCGAGGCTGTCGTAGCCCAGGACGGCCCAGCCGGAGCCCTGCAGTCCGTTGGCTGCGGCGGTGAACTGGGCGCGGAACTTGTCGAAGCTGCCGAACTGGTCGTCGATGGCGGCGGCCAGTTCGCCTTCGGGCTTATCGCCGCCGTTGGGGGACAGGTTCTTCCACCAGATGCTGTGGTTGACGTGTCCGCCGAGGTGGAAGGCGAGGTTCTTCTCGTTGAGGAAGATTGCCGACTGGTCGTCGTTGGCGCGGGCTTCTTCGAGTTTGGCCAGGGCGTCGTTGAGGCCCTTGACATAGGTGGCGTGGTGCTTGCTGTGGTGGATCTCGTTGATCTGCCCGGAAATGTGGGGCTCCAGCGCGCCATAGTCATAATCGAGTTCTGGCAGTGTGTATTCAGCCACTGGGTTCCTTCCTAGTCATGGATCGCGAGGGAGTTCGGCGTCGCGTGTATCGACAACAAGCTCGGACTCAACCTTGGTCCATACCCGCGCACACCGCAAGGACCCGGATTCCCGGCGCACACCCGTCCAAACCTGCAAGACGGTCAGAACGACACCGTTCAGAACAACACAATGGCTGCCAAGACTCCCAGCAGCACGAGTGCGATGACACCGGCGCGGATCAGCGCGACGACCTGGTTGTTGGTGTACTGGTGCGAGGGTTGCCAATCAGACGAGGCTCCCGCCGAACCCGGACCAAGCGGGTGTGCTGCCATCACAAGCTCCTGACCTGCACGATCAAGCCATCCCCCAGTGAGATCTGTCACACGGTTTGTTGTGACGCCGATCATAGACCTTGTTTTGCCGGTAGAGAAATCGGGTGTGGTGCGCATGGGGTGATCCACTCCGAGCGATCCACATTCGCGCCGGCGGACTCGATGGGCGCCGCTGTTTTGCTCTGGCCGCTCCGGCCGCTGTTGATCGTCACGTTTGGTGAGGCTTGGTTATCCACAGGGACTGGACAGAAGTCCAGGCAAACCGACCGCGATGGGGGACGCCAGCCTGTGGATGAACCTGTGGAAACTGTGGATAGCCGAGAAATTGCTGCCGGCGCGCGCCGCCGCCGCGGCACCGGGGGATACCGGTGCGCCCAGATCCGGTGCATGCCAGCATGGACGGCATGACCCGATGGAGCGACCATGTCTGACGGCGATATCCCGCAGATCGAGGTCGGTGCGCTGCCCCTGACGTTCGACGACTCGGTGGTGCTGCTCGACGTGCGTGAACCAGACGAATGGCAGCGCGGGCACATCACCGGTGCTCAGCACATCCCGTTGGGTGACGTTGCGGCCCGCATCGACGAGATCGATCGGGACGCCACGCTGTATGTCATCTGCCACGCCGGTGGCCGCTCCCAACGGGTGGCGCAGTATCTGGCCCGCAACGGTTTCGAACCGACCAACGTGACCGGCGGCATGCTGTCCTGGGTGCAAGCCGGGCGACCGGTGAGCACCGACGACGGCAACACGGGCACGGTCTGAGCGCGTCGTAGGCTGGTCCCGTGATCCAGGTCTGCGCCCAATGCGGAACGCGATGGAATGTGCGCGACCGCCAGCGGGTCTGGTGCCCGCGATGCCGGGGCACGCTGCTGGCCCCCGGCGCGCCGAGCGCCGGCGGCACAGTGCCGTCCAACGGGCAGCCCGCCGCTGCCGGCCGGCAGGCCGGCGCCCCCGCCGGCTACCGCTGGATCGCGGTGCGCCCGGGTGCGCCACCGCCACCGCGGCGCAAGCGTGCGCCGCTGGGCCCGACCCCGCGCTACCCCTACATCCCGCGCTGGGGCCTCTATGACCGCTTCGACGACCACACTGTGGCGGCACAGGCCACCACCGAACGCCCCGGCCCGTCCTCGGTCACGGTGCGCCGCATGCTCGTGGTGACCATGGCGCTGCTGGGTGCCGCCGCGGCACTGCACGTGATCCGGTACGGCCTGCTGTTGATCAACCGGACCGTGTTGCTCGATCCGATCATCGCTGCCCTGGGCACCTGGCTGCCGGTGGCGGCGAGCGTCGCCGCGTTCTTCGCAGTGGTCGGCACGGCCGTGGTCCTGACCAACTGGCTGATCGCCCGCCGGGCGGCCGCATACGCGCATCTGGGAACCCCCGATCCCCGGTCGGCCCGGGAACTGTGGGTCGGCTGCCTTGTCCCGTTCGTCAACCTGGTGATGGCCCCGGTCTTCGTGATCGAACTGGCCCGCGCCGAGCGTCGTACCGGTCTGCGGATCGTCAGTTGGTGGATCACCTGGTTCTTCAGCTATGTGCTGTCGGTGGCGTCCGTCGTGACCACGGTGCTCACGATCTTCTACGAGGGCGCCCAGCGCGTCGCCGACAACACCGTCATCACCACCATCGCCTACCTGGTCGCGCTGGCCGCCCTGCTGCTGGTACTGCAGGTGTACGAGGGCTTCGAACGCCAGCCCGTGGACCGCCCTTCGCGGCGTTGGGTGATGGTCGCGGTCGAGGCGCCGCCCGCCGGTGGACCGGACACCGCCGAAGAATCCGGCGTTCCGGTTGAGGCCGAGGACCGAAACCCGGCAGCATAGCCATATGACCCCCGGGGACGCTGACACTGCCGGACAGCCCACCACGGGTCATCCGTTCGTTGTGGCGCACCGGGGGGCCTCCGCGCAACGGCCCGAGCACACGGTCGCGGCCTATGAACTTGCGCTGCAGGAAGGTGCGGATGCCGTCGAGTGCGACGTTCGCCTGACTCGCGACGGTCACCTCGTGTGTATGCATGATCGCCGGGTCGACCGCACCTCGAACGGGTCCGGGCTGGTCTCTGAGATGACGCTGGCACAGCTGCGCGAGCTGGATTACGGCTCCTGGCACACCGGGTGGCGCGATGGCGGTGTCGGCGGTGACACGGGCCTGCTCACGTTGGACACCCTGCTCACTCTGGTGCTGGACACGAAGCGGCCGGTGAAGATCTTCATCGAGACCAAGCACCCGGTGCGGTACGGCGCGCTGGTGGAGAGCAAGGTGCTGGCGCTGCTGCACCGCTACGGCATCGCGGCGCCCGCATCGGCGGACCTGGCCAGGGCGGTGGTCATGTCATTCTCCGCCGCGGCGGTGTGGCGGATCCGACGCGCGGCGCCCATGCTGCCGACGGTGCTGCTCGGCGAGACCTCGCGCTTTCTGGGCGGTGGCGCGGCGACCACGGTGGGGGCGACGGCGGTCGGTCCGTCCATTGCCACGCTGCGCGAGCATCCCGAGCTGGTCGACAAGGCGGCCGCACAGGGACGGGCCCTGTACTGCTGGACCGTCGACCATTACGAGGACGTCCGGTATTGCCGGGATGTCGGCGTGGCGTGGGTTGCCACCAATCATCCCGGCCGTACCAAGGACTGGCTGGAGAACGGTCTGACCGGCGCCGGTCGGGACTGAATTTTTTTCCGGGGCGAGCGCAGCGACGGGGGATGTCTCTAGGGCGAGCGCAGCGACGGGGGATGTCTCTAGGGCGAGCGCAGCGACGGGATACTTCAGAGGTTGCCGCCGGCGGCCTTCGGTGCTGTCGGATCGGCGCCGGCCGTGGTGAGTTCGCGGGCGACGAAGTCCTCGAGATGGAACAGGTTCGCACCGGCGCGTTCGGAGATCCGCACCAGCGTCGTGATCGTCGCGACCTCTTCGACCTGCTCCTTGAGGAACCATTGCATGAACTGTTCACCCAGGTAGTCGCCCTCTTCGCGGGCCACGCTGGCCAGCCGGGTGACCTGCTCGGTGACGGTGCGCTCCTGATCGAGGGACAGCCGCAGGGCCTGGGCGGGGGAGTCGAACTGGTTCTGCACGGAGTCGACGCCCGGGATCTCGACGTCGAGGTCCCGGTCGAGCAGGTACTGCACGAGCATCATGGCGTGATTGCGTTCCTCGACGGCCTGCGTGTAGAAGTGCGCGGCCAGTTGCGGCAGATCCGCACCGTCGAAATACACGGCGATGGCCACGTACTGCTGTGCGGCGGTGAACTCGCTACGAATTTGCTCGCGCAGCAGCGTGTTGAACTTGGTGTCGGAGGTGTTGGCATCGCTCATGACTGCCACAATAGGCCAGGTCAGACGGCGTGTCATACAAGGTGACCCTTATTCAGGTTAGCCACTCCTAACCGCTGTGACGACGGTTACACGACGTCAGGAATGTTTGCTGAGAGCGTGGTGAAGCTCAGGGCTGGTCGGTGTCGAGGACGTCGGGCGGTACCGGTTCGTCCCGTGCGAGCGCACCGAAGAGCCGGCCCGCGGCTTCGTCATCCCACATCACGATCGATCCGACATCGCTGGTGGTGTATTCGGCGATCGGGACGGTCGTCGCGGTCGGATCATCCTGCAGTGCCCAGGCCAGTCGGGCCAGATCCCAGATGTGGCCGCCCTGGTCCAGGGTGACGGCACCGGTCGCCGCGGTTGCCATCGGGTGCCAGCGCAGCGGATTGAGCAGCACCGACGGGCTGGCCGCGCGCTTGAGCAGTGCGGACATGAAGGCCCGTTGGTTGGTCATCCGGTCCAGGTCGGCTCGGGCGGTGGCGCGCGTGCGGACGAACCCCAGTGCATTGCGGCCGTCCAGGTCCTGGCAGCCGGCCGGCAGATCGATGCCGGCGAGCGGATCGTTGATCGGTTCCTCCGGGCACATCGTCACCCCGCCCACAGCGTCGACGAGTGCGGCGAATCCACCGAAGCCGACCTCGGCGTAATGGTCGAGCCGGATCCCGGTCGCCTGCTCGACGGTCTGGACCAGCAACGGGGCGCCGCCGAAGGCATATGCCGCGTTGATCTTGTCCTGCCCGTAGCCCGGGATCGGGACGTACGAGTCGCGCGGCAACGACACCAGTGTCGGCCGGGTCCCGGAGAACAGCCCGCCGATATGCAGCAACAGCACGGTGTCGGTCCGGCCGTTTCCGGTGTCACCGCCGGTCGCCAGGGTGCCCTGTTCGGCGACGGACAGGCCGTCTCTGCTGTCGGAGCCGACCAGCAGCCAGGTGGTGCCGCTGCCCGCCGGTGGCCGGTCCGGGTAGTTGCCGAGCACGGCGGCGCGTTGCAGCGTCGAGTCGAGCCACAACGCGCCGGCGGTGCCGGCGCTGAGCACCAACACGGCGGCGGCGAGCAGCATGGCGAAGTAGCGGCGCACGCGGCGGTGGCGGCGGGGGGACGGCTGGTGTGGCGGAGCCGGAGGCGGTGCGAGCTGTCGTCGCGGCGGCGGTGGCGGGAGCTGTGGGGGTGCGGGCCGTCGCTGGACGGGCCGCCGGCCGGGCGGTGGTGCCGCCCGAGGGATCGGCGGAGCCACCGGTGGGGTCGGCGGGTTGGGAGGCCATATCGGTGGCGGACGATGCCGGGGATCGCGGCGGATTTGCGGTGACGGTTCCCGCCGGGGCGCCCCGGGACGGTGCGGCGGGTTCTCGTTCACACCTGCGAATGTATCGCTCGCCGGCCGGCTCTCAGTTCAACCAGGCCAGCTCGCCGGCCGCCAGGGAGTACCCGACGAAGGCCACCGCGTCGATCAGGCCGTGCGCGACGATGAGCGGCCAGAGCCGGCCGGTGCGCATCCACACGTAGCCGAACACCAGGCCCATCGCGATGTTGCCGAGCCCGGCGCTGTAGCCCTGGTAGAGGTGATAGCCGCCGCGGAGCAGCGCCGAGATGAGCAGTGCGAGGCCCGCGCTGACGTGCAGCTGACGCAGCCGGGTGATGAGGAAGGCGACGACGATGATCTCTTCGGCCCAGCCGTTGGCGAACGCGATCAGCAGCAGCAGCGGGATGCGCCACCAGGTGTCGTTGAGTTCGGCGGGTTCCACTGCCGCGCTCAGCCCCAGCAGGCGTGCGGCCACGTAGAGCGCGAGGCCCGGAATGCCGATCAGCGCGGCCAGGCCGAGGCCACCGGTCAGATCGGGGTGCAGCCTGAACCGGCCGAGGCCGATCTGGGCCGGCCCGGTCCCGGTGCGCGCGAGCAGGTAGATCGCGAGCGCACCCCAGGCCAGCAGCTGGACGACCGACGCAAGGTTGAGGCCGAGGTCGATCAGGTCGATGGGGGAGCGACGTTCGTTGAGCGCCACGGTCTGGCCACCCAGTCCGAGCAGTACCGCCTCGACGAGCCGCAACAGCGCCGCGTAGGCGCTCAGACCGAAGGTGACCGCCAGGACGACGGCGACCTCGATCCGCAGCGTGCGATCCGATGGCAGTGGCCCCTGGGAAGCAGTCACCGGCGCCAGGCTAGTGGCCGCTCAGATGCGGCGCGCGCGTAACCCGTTGAGGAAAGGGCACCCCATCAGCACCCGGATGGCCTGGCTCAGGCCGGTGACATCGTCGACGGGTTTGGCGAAGGGCAGCCGGACGTCGTGATCGCCGGACTCGTCCTCCACTCGCAGTTGCACGCCGTAGCGGTCCAGGCCGAGCGGACGGACCCGCCCGTTGCGCAGGGTCTGGGGAAGCCGGTTGGCCAGCCGGTCCACCACCTCGCGGTGCGCGGACTCCAGGTGGCGCAGCCAGCACGACTCCAGGCCGCAGAACGGATCGGGCCGGGCGGCCAACAGTGCACCCAACCCGACGGACTCCGCGCCGGTGGAATCGGCGACCACTACCGATTCGATCTCAAGGCGGGCCAGCGCGTACGGGGTGTCCCCGCGTGCTGCTTCCGCGTTGCCGGTATTCACTTGCAGCAGTGCCGGATTGGGGTTCTCGGTGGCCACCAGGTCGAGCATGCCGGCGATCTCGCCGTCGGGTACCAGAAACAGTCGGCCTTGGATCCAGACCAGCGAGCGCACCGGCTCGCGTAGCGGCAGCGGTGCGTAGTCGGTCATCTCCAACACGGCCTGCACCCCCGCGGAGCCGGCCGAGACCACCATGCCGGTCAGCAGACCGTCGGCGGGGACGGTGAGGGCGAACGAGCCGTCGTCGAGCAGATGGTGGACCGGCGTGGCGGCGGGTTCGAGACCCTCCACGGCCAGCATTGCGCCGCCGGCGCGGGCGCACGCGCTGCGGATCCGCTCGGCTGTGGTCGGTGCCGTCACGGCCATCTGATTGCCTTCCGTTAGTGAGGTAAGCCTTACTTAACTACAAGTCCGGTGGGGTGCGCAAGGTTTCCCCATTGCGGTTGTACGGACGCACGCGATCCAGCCACTAGGGTGAGGGCGTGCCTCGTATCGCCTACCTCGGGCCGGAGGGAACCTTCACCGAGGCGGCCTTGCTGCAGATGGTGGCCGGCGCAATGGTTCCACTCGACGGTGCGTCCGACCCGGTCGCGGCGCTGCCCTACGACAGTGCGGGCGGCGCGCTCGAGGCGATCCGGACCGGCGACACCGACTATGCGTGCGTGCCGATCGAGAATTCGATCGACGGTTCGGTGATCCCCACCCTCGACGGACTCGCCGACGGATCCGCGCTGCAGATATATGCCGAACACACCCTCGACGTCGCCTTCACCATCGTCACCCGAGCCGGGACGGCCGCCGCCGACATCGAAACGGTGGCCGCTTTCCCGGTGGCAGCCGCCCAGGTGCGCAAGTGGCTGGCCGCCGAACTCCCACAGGCCCGCATCGTGCCGGCCTACTCCAATGCCGCTGCCGCCCAGGACGTCGCGGCGGGTGCGGCCGACGCCGGGGTCAGCACCGCGCTGGCCGCGCAGCGGTACGGATTGGCCGCGCTGGCTTCCGACGTCGTCGACGAGGCCAGCGCGCGCACCCGCTTCGTGCTGGTCGGCTCGCCGGGCACGCCGCCGGCCCGCACGGGTGCCGACCGCACCTCGGTCGTGTTGCGCCTGGACAACGTGCCCGGCGCGCTGGTGTCTGCGATGACCGAACTGTCGATGCGCGGTATCGATCTGACCCGCATCGAATCGCGGCCGACTCGAACGGAATTGGGCACCTACAAGTTTTTCCTCGATTGGGTCGGCCATATCGACGACGAAGCCGTCGGGGAGGCACTCAAGGCGTTGCACCGGCGCTGCGCCGACGTGCGCTATCTGGGTTCGTGGCCGACCGGCGCAGCGGTCGGGTCGCTACCGCCGCCGGTGGACGAGGCGGCACGCTGGTTGCAGGCAACACGGACAGGAGGATCGGCATGACCGGTCGGCTGGTGCTGGTGCGGCATGGGCAGTCCCATGGCAACGTCGAACGCCGTCTGGACACCCGGCCGCCGGGTGCCGCGCTGACCGACCTCGGGCATCACCAGGCTCGCACCTTCGCCAAGGAGTGGACGAGCCCAATTGCGATGGTGGCCCACTCGGTGGCCATCCGGGCCCGGCAGACGGCCGCCGGGATCGCCGGGCACCACGATATGGCGGCCCACGAGTTCGAAGGCCTGCACGAGGTCCAGGTCGGCGATCTGGAGAACCGCAACGACGACGCCGCCATCAAGTCCTTCGAGGCGGTGTACCGCAGCTGGCATCAGGGCGATCTGGACGTACCCGTGCCCGGCGGGGAGACCGGACAGCAGGTGCTCGACCGCGTGGTGCCGGTGCTGACCGAACTACGGCTGCGCCACCTCGACGATCACCGGTGGCCCGGAGACATCGTGGTGGTCAGCCACGGCGCGGCGATCCGGCTGGTGGCGTCCGTGCTGGCCGGTGTCGACGGTGCTTTCGCGCTGGATCATCACTTGAACAACACCGAGTCGGTGGTCCTCAGCCCGATCACCGATGGGCGGTGGAGTTGCGTGCGGTGGGGCCCGCTGACTCCGCCGTTCTATCCCGATGCCGCAGAGCGTGACGCCGCAGCCACCGCCGGCCCGATGGGCTGATCCAGCGCGCAGCCGCACCCCACGGCGTAGCAGTCGATGGTGTAGCTGTGGCCCGCTTCCGGTGTGCTGCAATCGGGCTCGGTGCACTCCGGGCGTTGCCCGATGTGCACGATGACGGTGCCGTGGCAGTGCTCATGCTCGATATCGGCTCCGCACTCCCGACATGTCGCGTTCATGGCTGCCATTGTGGCACTGCCCGCCGACACCGCGGGGCTCCCACGCCCTCGGATGGGCGGCTTTCAGCCCCAGCCCAGTTCGTGCAGCCGCTCGTCGTCGATCCCGAAGTGGTGTGCCAGTTCGTGCACGACGGTGATCGCCACCTCCTCGACAACCTCATCCTCGGTCCCGCACATGTCCAAGAGTGCGTCCCGATAGATCGTGATGGTGTCGGGCAGTGTGCCGGCGTAGGTCGAGTCCCGCTCGGTCAGCGCGATGCCCTCGTAGATCCCGAGCAGATCGGGCTCGTCGGGGTGGCGTCCCTCGACCAGGAAGACCACATTGTTGGCCGCGGCCGCGAGTCCTGGCGGGATGAGGTCGAGCGCATCGGCGACCAGTTCCTCGAACCGCTGCGCGCTCATGAGAACCGGCACGCGATTACGGCAGCGGAGGCGGTACGGGCTCGACCGGGGCGGGACCGGGCGGCGGCGGCGGGGCGCCGGGTGCCGGCGGTGCGGGCGGCGGCGGGACACCTTCCATCGGTGGCCCGGCGGGCGGCGGCGGAGGTGGTGGGACCGGCGGACCGTTCAGGAAGGTATTGCCGCCGGCCGGGGTTTCGGTCGCCGGTGCCTGTTCGGTCGTCTGCACCTGTTCGGTGGTCTGGCTGGACTGGCCGGGCAGGTGCTGGTTGGACTCGCTCTGCTGGCTGCTGGTGCTATTGCTCCCGCTGCTGTAGGACTCGTCATAGGTGATCTGCGACGAAGTGTCGATGGGCGGCAACGGAATGGCCGGGATGTTCAGCCGCTCGTCCGGGATGTCCGGCGGCGGGACGGGCGGGCGCCCGTTGATCATCAGCTGACCCTTCGCGCTGTTGAGCAGGGTCGACCAGCCGCCGTTGCCGAGGGTGGCTCCGATACTGCAGGACACCTGATGGCTGCCCGCCGACCAGCTGGGCAACGCGATGGTGCTGTACACCAGCGTCAGCGTCGTGGTGCGCAGTTCCAGCGGCGCCAGGTAGGCGTCGGTGACCCGCGAACAGTTCTCCTTGACGAAGGTGTCCTGATCGGCCTCCGCGGGCAGGCCCTCGGGGAACTTCTCGGCGAGGTTCACCGAACCGGTCACCTCAAGGGAGTGCGGCCCCGCGCAGTCCACCGGGATGTCGGTGGGCTGATTGGTCGCCGGATCGATGCCCAGGCACGTCCCGGCGGGCCACACCTTGGACTGATCGATATCGGCGACCTTGCCCTGGAAGGCCTGCTGCTGGTTGTTGGCGCCCGGCAGCTGCAGACCGCACAGCATCCTTCGCTCACCGGCCTGGCGCCAGGTCTTCTCGCCGGACCACAGCAGGCTGACACTGAATCGCCCGTTGGGGTCGTACCGGTCACCGAGATAACGCTGGACCGCGCTTTGGCACTGCTCCTGGCTGATCTGCTGGATCCGGGCCGGGGATGGGGGCGCGGCGTCCGGGCCGTACTCGGTGCCGGGGAACGTGCGCATATCGATCGACTCGGCGACCTCGAACCGATGTTCGGTGGTGCAGTCCACGATCTGGGCGGCGTCGGGGGTGCGCTCCGGCCAGTTCAGGCAGTCTCCGGCCTTGGCATTGTCGAAGGTGCTGTTGGTGCGTAACCCCAGCGCCCCGGTTCCGGCGTTCAACCCGGCCAGGCGCCCGCCGGCGGCGGTATCGGGCAGCACCGTGATGACGCCGGCGATCAGCAGCCCGCCCAGCGCAGTGAGCAGGAGGGCGCGGCGCGTGGGGCTCAGCGGACCGTTGATGGACCGCCACGACGGCACGGCCGCGCGCCATCGCGACACCGGTTTCTGCGAGGGCTGTGCCTCGTGCAGAAACGGTTCCTGGCCTTCGGGTGCGTCCGACATCGCCTCCCATTGTGACAGGCGTGTCACGATGTGTGACAAGTGATGCACTTGTAATGTTATGTGGTTGTGGCCCGCGGGCCGTGACTGTCGCCGCGCAAGTAGGGTTACCGCCGTGATCGACCTCAAGCTGCTCCGCGACGATCCCGATCGGGTGCGCGCCTCGCAACGCGCCCGCGGCGAGGACCCCGGCCGGGTGGATGCCCTGCTGGCCGCCGACACCGCCCGCCGCTCGGCCATCTCCACCGCCGACACCCTGCGCGCCGAACAGCGCGCCGCCAGCAAGCTTGTCGGCAAGGCCTCTGCCGAGGAACGTCCGGCGCTGCTGGCCCGCGCCAAGGAACTCGCCGAGGAGGTGAAAGCCGCCGAGGCCGATCAGGCCGCTGCCGAGGCCGCATTCACCGCGGCCCACATGGCGGTATCCAACGTCATCGTCGACGGGGTACCCGCAGGCGGTGAGGACGACTTCGCGGTGCTCGACACCGTCGGCACGCCGCCGACCATCGAGCACCCACGCGACCATCTGGAGCTCGGCGAGGCGCTCGGCCTGATCGACATGGAACGCGGCGCCAAGGTCTCGGGTTCGCGGTTCTACTTTCTGACCGGCCAGGGTGCCCTGCTACAGCTGGGTCTGTTGCAGTTGGCCGTCCGGCTGGCCACCGCGAACGGATTCACACTGATGATCCCGCCGGTACTGGTACGGCCGGAAGTCATGGCGGGCACCGGATTCCTGGGTGCGCACGCCGAGGAGATCTACCGGTTGGAGGCCGACGATCTCTACCTGGTCGGCACCTCCGAGGTGCCGCTGGCCGGCTATCACAGCGACGAGATCCTGGACCTGTCCGCCGGGCCGCTGCGCTATGCCGGCTGGTCGTCCTGCTTCCGGCGCGAGGCGGGCAGCTACGGCAAGGACACCCGCGGAATCATCCGGGTGCACCAGTTCGACAAGGTCGAGGCCTTCGTCTATTGCAAACCCGAGGACGCCGAGGCCGAGCACCAGCGGCTGCTCGGCTGGCAGCGTGAGATGTTGGCGGCCATCGAGGTGCCCTACCGGGTGATCGACGTGGCCGCCGGCGACCTGGGTTCCTCGGCGGCACGCAAGTATGACTGCGAAGCGTGGGTACCCACCCAGGGCACCTACCGAGAGCTGACGTCGACGTCGAATTGTTCGACGTTCCAGGCGCGGCGGCTGTCCACTCGATATCGGGACGAGAACGGCAAACCGCAGATCGCCGCGACGCTGAACGGCACCCTGGCCACCACGCGCTGGCTGGTCGCCATCCTGGAGAACCATCAGCAGCCGGACGGCAGTGTGCGGGTGCCGGCCGCCCTGGTGCCCTTCGTCGGTGCCGCGGTGCTCGAGCCCGCCGCCTAGCGAACCCGGTTGCCCGGTGGCGACACAAGGCCCGGTGCGGGTGTCGGTGCTCGGCGCGGTGCGGGCCTGGACCGGCACCGACCCGGTGGCATTGGGGTCCCGGCTGCAGCGTGCGCTGTTGGCCCGGTTGGTCGTGGAGCACGGCAACACGGTGTCGGTGGATCGGCTCATCGACGATCTGTGGCAACGCGAACCCCCACCCAAGGCGCTCACGGCATTGCAGGTCTACGTCTCACACCTGCGCCGCGGGATCGAGCCCGGCCGACCACCGCGGACACCCGCCCGGATCCTGGTCAGCGCAGCACCGGGGTACTGCCTACGGCTGCCGGTGGATGCGGTTGATGCGTGGCGGTTCGAAGCGGGGATCGCCGCCGCGTATGACGAAACGGACGCGCAACGACGATTGGAGCACCTCGACAAGGCGCTCGCCGAATGGTCCGGGGATCCCTTCGCCGAGTTCGGCGACACCTTGTGGGCGGTGCCGGAAGTGGCCCGGCTGAACGAACTCCGGCTGGCCGCGGTCGAGTACCGCGCCGCGGCGCTCGTCGAGCTCGGCCGGTACGCCACCGCGGTGGCCGCCCTGGAACGACACGTCAGTGCCCGGCCCGAGCGGGAAACGGCCGTCGCCGTGCTGGCCACCGCGCTGTATCTGGCCGGGCGTCAGGTCGACGCGTTGGAAGTATTGCGGCACAACCGAAAACGACTCTTCGATGAGCTCGGTCTGGAACCCGGGAAGGCGTTGAAGGAGCTTGAGCACGATATCCTTCGACACGCCGACCACCTCGATCCATCACCGCCGAGGCCACGTCCACAGCCGGTGGCGCCGCAGGTGGACGCCACCGCCGAGCACGCGGCGTACGGCCGGGCCGAGGAACTCGCGGTGATCGACGCCGCCGCCCGCTCGGCCCCCTCCGGGGGTGGTGCGGTGCTGTGGATCGGCGGCGAGGCGGGTTCGGGCAAGACCACGCTGGCCGCAGCCGCGGCAGGTCGGTTGCAGGCCGCGGGATGGCGCATCGTGCACGGACGGTGCCCGGAGGTCGACGGGGCACCCGCGGGTTGGGCGTGGACCGAGGTGCTCCGCGACCTGATCGACCCGCAGGCACCCTTCACCGACCGCCAGGCTCTTGCCCCGCTGTTGCATGACGGTGCCGCGGCCGAAGCGGGCACCTTCTGGCTGGGCCAGGCGGTGGCCGACGTGCTGGGCGCGAGCGCGCGCCGCCAACCGCTGGCGGTCGTCCTCGACGATCTGCACCGCACCGACGGCCTCACCCTGGAGCTGTTGCGGCTGGTGGCCGACCGCGTCGAGGGTGGCCGCGTCCTGCTGATCGGCACGTACCGCCCGTCGGAGGATGGCGGTGAGCTGGAGGTGGCGCGGGCCGCGCTCGCCGTGCGCACCGCAGCGCATCTGATGCTCGGTGGGCTCGACGCCTCGGCCACCGCCGCGCTGGCCGCCGACTGCGGCTTGGCATCTGCGACCGGCGAGATGCTGCGGCAGCTGCGGGAACGGACCGGCGGCAACCCGTTGTTCGTCCGGGAGCTGGCCCGGCTGATGGCCGCCGAGGGACCGGCAGCGGTGTGGGCGTCGGTACCGGCCGGGGTGCGCGACGTGGTACGCCGCAGACTGGCCCGGTTGCCCGACCCGACCGTGGCCGCGTTGAGCCGCGCGGCCGTGCTGGGACGCGATATCGATGTCGACCTGCTCGCCGAGCTGGCCCGCAGTGATCCCGATGATTTGCTCGACGCGCTGGAACCCGCCGTCCTGATGGGCCTGCTCGATGAACCCGAACCGGGCCGACTGCGGTTCGCGCACGGCCTGATTCGCGACACCCTCTACGAGGACATCTCCAAGCTGCGCCGGTGCCGGTGGCACGCCGCAGCGCTGCGATCGCTGCTCTCCGGTGGCCGCTGCGTCGATGCGGCCACCCTGGCCCACCACGCCGTCGCCGGGGCGGTCGAGGAAACAGCTTCCGCGGCAGCATCTTTGGCGAAGGCTGCCGCGTCGGAAGCGGTCTCCGTCGGCGCCTATGCCGAGGCCGCACGGCAGTGGCGTGCGACGGTGCAGATGCTCGAGTTGGCAGCCGAGACCGGTGGACTGGACCGCGAGATCGAAGCCCGCTGCGGGTTGATCGCGGCGTTGGCGCAATCGGGTGACGCGGTGGCGGCCCGTATCGAGGTGAAGAACGGGTTACGGTTGTCGGCCGGCACTGCCCGCGACGACCTGACCGTCCGGGTGCTCACGGCGTGGGACACCCCGCTGGTATGGCGCGACCGCGAATACGACGAATCCGACCCGGAGTTGATCGCTCTGCTGCGGCGCATGCTGGCTCCCGATACGGCGGTCGGGCTCACCGTGGCCGACCGGATCAAACTGCTCAAGGCATTGTTCGTGGAACTGGAGGGCGCCGACCCCGACGGCGCGCTGGCGGTCAGCACCGAGCTGCTGGTCTTGGCGCGCCGCGCACACGCCGAGCACCCGGCGTCGTCCGGCCGGCTGTTGTGCACCGCCCTCAACGTCCGGGCCTACTGCGCGCTGGGGCCCGATCTGGACGCCGAGCGCGAGTCGGTCGCCGCCGAACTGTTGACCACCGCGGAGGCCGCCGAGCAGGCCGATTATCAGGCGGTCGCGCATTGGTTGCTGTCCTTGGCGGCCGGGCACCGCAGCGATCTGGCGACCGCGAAGCGGCATGCGGATCTGGCGTTGGCGCGCGCGGGTACCGGACAACTGGTGCACCTTCTCGGGGTGCTGGGCCTGTTCCAGGCACGGATGTACCTGCTGGCCGGCCGGTTGGAGCAGGCGGTGCACGCCTACACCGACCTGGCCGCCCGGATGGTGGAAAGTGGTGCCGCCAACGGTGCCAAGCTGGCGATGGTGGGGCGGGTGACCGGCGAATTCTGCCTCGGCGATCTGGGCAGGCTGGCCGACGAGCTGGTCTATTTCTACCAAGAGGTCTCGGTCGCCGCGTTGGACGCCGCGGTACTCGCGCTGGTGGCCCGGGGCCGCGACGCGCAGGCCCGCGAGCTGTGGCAGCACCGCCAGCCCATCGAGCGGGCCTACTTCTGGCTACCGTTCACGGTGCTGCGGGTGAACGCCGCGGTGGCGCTCGGAGATCTCGAGGAGGCCGAAGCCCGTGCGAGCGAGCTCGTCCCGTACTCCGGGCGTATCGCAGGGCTCGGGGTGGACGGGCTGATGGTCGGCCCCGTCGACGACGCCCTGGCCGTGGCCGCCGAGGCGCTGGGCCGCCCGGACCAGGCGCGGGCGTACCGGGCGGCGGCCGCGCAGCTGCGGGACAGGTTGGCCGCACAGGCCCGTGACTTCATCGACTGAGCCGTGTCCCTCGGAGGACCCACCCGCAGTAGGGTTGCAGCCATGATGAATATCGAGCTCGCCGAACTCCGCAACTGGTTCGGCTTCGGGGTGGCAGGCAACTTCGCCGGGCATCTCGAACAGGCAGGTGAGGCAGCCGATTTCGTAAACGTCGCGTCCGAAGGGGGCGCACCGAAGGGAATCTTCCCGTGGTACGCCCCGGGCAACGACACCTTCCTCGGCGAGTTCCCGCTCTCCCATGACTCGATCGCCCTGCCGGCCAGCGACACCCCGCTGAATCTGCAGATCGAACCCGAGGTCGGCTTGGCCTGCCGGGTGGTATGGCGGGGGGACACCGTGGCCTCGCTGGAACCCTTCGCGCTCGGGGCCTTCAACGACTGCTCTATTCGCCGACCCAACGCCCCCAAGATCAGTCACAAGAAGAACTGGGGCCCGGCGTCCAAAGGAGTCGCTCGCCAGTTCTTCGACATCAGCGACTTGACCCCGGACGGCCCGACCGCCACCCTGCGGCTGGTCTGCTACCTGCGTGCCGCCGACGGCCAGCAGCATGAGTACGGCCTGGATTCACCGTTGCTGGGCTACTCCTACTACGGCGAAGTGCTGTTGGACTGGATCACCGAGCGGCTGGCCAACCAGAAGGGATCGCCGGAGACACCGCTGGAGGACGTCGGCGCATTGATGGTCGCCGCCGGCCACCCCGAACACGTGCTCATCGGCATCGGCGCGACGCGCTACACCGCGCTGGGGGAGTCGACGTTCCTGGCACCGGGTGACGAGGCCATCGTCCGGGTGTATGACACCGCATCGGATGCGGCTTCGGAACTGCGGCAGACGGTTTCGGGAAGCTAGCCACGATGTCACCCACCGTGCTCGAGCTGTGGCGCTTCCCGGTCAAGTCGATGGGCGGTGGCCGCGTCGAACGGATGCGCGTCGATCGCCGCGGTGTGCACGCCGACCGGCTGTGGGCGGTCCGCGATGTCGAAAAGGGCGTGACCGCTTCGGCGCGACGGGTGCCGGTGCTGCTGGGTTGTTCGGCGCGCTATCTCACCGAACCCGGTGCGGATGCCGGTCCGGGCAATGTGCCCGCCGTCGTGGTGAGCTTTCCCGATGGGCGCGAGCTGACCGGGGACGATCCGGCGGTGAACACGGCGCTGTCGGAGTTGGTCGGCCGGGAGATGCGGCTGGTGGCGCTGCCCGGCCTCGGCGATACCAGTCAGCATCGGATGTCGATATCGGACTCGCTGGCGAACTTCCGGGCAGCGCAGGTGCGCAAGGACTTCGGGCTTGCCGAGGACGAGGCGCTGCCGGACACATCGGTGTTCTCGACCAAGGACATCATCACGCTGGCCCGGTTCTCCACACCGCCGGGCAGTTTCGTCGACCTCAGCCCGGTGCATCTGATGAGTACCGCGAGTCTGCGCCAGCTCTCGCCGGCGGCCGAGCCGTACGATGTGCGCCGGTTCCGGCCCAACCTGCTCGTCGACGTCGGCGAGGACGGTCCGGAGTTTCCCGAATCGGCATGGGTGGGTGGCGAGTTGCGTGTCGGGACGGCCCGGCTGCAGGTCAGCATCCCGACCATCCGGTGCGTCGTCCCGACCCGTCCGCAACCCGGGATTGCACTCGACAAGACAATCACCCGTCGGCTGGCCGACCGCACCGACCGCTTCCTCGGGGTGTATGCCGACGTGTCGACGCCCGGGCTGGTTTGTGTGGGTGACCGCGTCGATGTGGTCTTGGCCAAGCCGCCCAATGCCTTCCAGCGTGCGACGACAGTGCTCACCAAATCGGCGACCAGGGGTGCCCAGCGGCTGCTCGAGGCGACCGTGTTGCGGGCCCGTTAGCCGGCCAGCAGCTCCTGCAGCACGGAGAGGAACTCCCTGGCCCGCAGCGGGGTGAACGCCGGGCTGGGACGGGTGCCGGGTACGTCGAGCACCACCAGCGTCGACTTGATCGGCCGCCAGACGTCCAACGGCAGCCATCGGCGCGGGTCATCGGCGGGCCCCCAGATTCGGAAGCGGTCGAACGCCGGGCCCATCGTCTCGGTCCGGTAGCCGCGGATCGCCTGTAGCGGAATGATCTTCGATGTCCCCGAGGGAAAGTGGTAGCGGCGCAGCGTCAACGCCTGACGATCCAGCTGGATCAACCCGTCGTCGTAGGACACCGCCGTGGTCATGACGTTCGCGCACTCCGCAACGGATGCCCCTTGGCGGTCAGGCACCGGCCGGAGTCCAGGTTCCACTGCCAGCCGTGCAGATTGCAGGTCAGTGTGGAACCTTCGACCACGCCGAATTTGGAGAGATCGGCCTTCAGGTGCGGACAGCGACGCTGGATCTCCCAGCCGTCGAGCACCGTCGAGGAGCTGTCATCGTGTGCTTCGGCGAACCAGCCGTCGGCGTAGGCGATCCGCTCGTCGGTGAGGCATTTGAAGAAGGTGTACAGGTATTCGTTGTAACCGCCCACCCGCCAGGCCCTGAACCGGGTGGACAGGAAGATGGTGTTCACCCAGTCCGGCTCGTTGTCGCGCACCACGGTGCGCACCAGCTGGGCCGGGATCTCGAAGCCGTAGCGGAACTTCTCGTCGGCAACAGGTTCGCGCACAGCACGTTTCGGGAAGTCGATGACCACCGTCTCGGTGGTGCAGTCGCCGGGCAGCCGGAGCTCGACGGGATACCCGATACCGTCGCAGATCTGGTCGGAGGCCAGCATGATCGGCTCGAACAGGGCACGCAGCGGTTCCAACAGCGAGTCACCGTCGGCCGGGGCCCACGCGGCCTTCTCGGCGGCCAGCACCGGTGCCTGCCGCCGGGCGTACTCCTCGATATAGGCGGCCTTGTCGGTGGTGAAGATGCGTTCCGGTTCCTCGATCGGGTGAACGAGCGAATTGAGTTGCGAGCCGGTGAAATCCGCCGTCGAGCCGGGGATCATCAGCAGACCGCCGTGGTGTCCGTGGCTGCGCAGCAGATCGAGGAACACGATCTGGTCGGGGAAGATGTTGGCCGGGTCACCGTGATCGTCGTTGAGATCGCGCAGCTGAGGATCCAGGAAGCACGGCGGGCCCGCCGAGGGCACCACCCAGCTGGCCCCGACCTGCGCGATGTACTGGCGGCAGCGGTCCATCTGGCGCTGTCTCTTCTGGGTGCCGAACGCCTCCTTGGCCCGTGCCGGCATGTCGTAGACCATCGGGTACCAGATGGCCCCGGAGTACTGCAGCATGTGCACGTCGATATGCCCGAACTCGGCGGCCAGCACGTCGAGATCGATGGGCCGGGCATCGTTCATGTTGAAAGCGGTTGTCGTACCGTCGCTCACCACCAGGCCGGAGTCACCGATCGGCCCGTCGGCGGGAGCGCGCAGCGCGATGATCATCACGTCGAGATCGCCCTTGGGCCCGCTGACCCGCTGCTTCACCGAATCGGTGGTCTCGACGAAGGTGTGAAAGCCCAGCGCTTCGAGTTCACGGCGCAGATCCGGCACCGGATAGTCGGGCAGCAGCACCACGGCGTCCTTGTTGACGTGGGCACGCAGCAGCGCCGGGTCGAAGTGATCCTTGTGCAGGTGGCTGACGTAGAGATAGTCACAGTCTCCGAGGCTGTCCCAGTCCAGCTCGGTGTTGTCCGGGAACGGGAACCAGGACGCGAAGTAGGCGGGATTGACCCAGGGGTCGCACAGGATGCTGCCCGCTGCCGTATCGATCCGGAAACCGGCGTGTCCGACGCTTGTGACCTGCACGAATGACCTTCCTGGTGTGCGATGCTCGGTCACGAGTTTAGCGTCAGCGGCGGCGCTCTACCGCCACGGCGGGCCGGTGGAACTAGGCTGGGGCGTGTGGAACCGGTATACGGGACAGTCATCCAAGCCGCCCGGCTGGTGTGGCGGCTGCAGGGACTGAAGTTCACTGTGTCCGGGGTGGAGAATCTGCCGGTCACCGGCGGCGCCGTCATCGCGGTCAATCACACCAGCTACTTCGACTTCACGTTCGCCGGTCTACCGGCCTATGAACAGGGTCGCGGTCGCAAGGTGCGCTTCATGGCGAAGAAGGAGGTCTTCGATCACAAGATCGGCGGCCCGCTGATGCGCAAGCTGCGCCATATCGAAGTGGACCGGGCCAGCGGTGCGGACTCCTTCGCCGCGGCCTGCGCGGCATTGAAGGCGGGGGAACTCGTCGGCGTCTACCCCGAGGCGACCATCAGCCGCAGTTTCGAGATCAAGGACTTGAAGTCCGGTGCGGCGCGCATGGCGATCGCGGCAGATGTGCCGATCGTCCCGCACATCATCTGGGGTGCCCAGCGGGTGTGGACCAAGGGCCACCCGCGCAATATGCGCAGGCCCAAGGTGCCGATCTCGGTTGCCGTCGGCGAACCGATCTATCCGACATTGCCACCGGCCGAACTGACCGAACTTTTGCGCCACCGGATGCAGCACCTGCTGGAGAAGGTGCAGGACGCCTACGGACCGCATCCCGCGGGTGAGTTCTGGGTCCCGCACCGGCTCGGCGGGGGTGCGCCCACGCTGGCGGAGGCGAACCGGATGGACATGGAGGAGGCCGCCGAAAAGGCGGCCAGGCGCACGGCCGACCCCACGGGTGAGGCACCGGAGTAGGCCGCATGGAACCGGTCTTTCGAGCCCTGGAGATCGCGGGAAGGACAGCCGTTCGCGTCACCGGAACCCGGATAACTTACCGTGGTCTGGAACATATTCCGTCCACCGGGGCGGCGGTGGTGGCGATCAACCACACGGGGTATGTCGACTTCCTACCCGCGGCGCTGGCGGCGATGTACCGAAAGCGGCGGATGCGGTTCATGATCAAGGCCGAGATGCAGGATGTGACGTTCGTGAGGTTCCTCATCAACCGGTCGGGGACCATACCGGTGGATCGCAGTGCGGGCGGCGAGGCATACCCGGTGGCGGTGCAGCGGCTGCGGGACGGCGAGCTGGTCGGGGTCTATCCCGAGGCCACCATCAGTCGCAGCTTCGAGCTCAAGGAGTTCAAGACCGGCGCCGCCCGGATGGCATTCGAGGCGCAGGTGCCCATCATCCCGTTGGTGGTGTGGGGTGCGCACCGGATATGGACGAAGGATCATCCGAAGAACTTGGGCCGTCGCAAGATTCCCGTCACCGTGTCGGTGGGCGCCCCGTTGCGACCAGGACCGGATGTTGACCGCACGATGAACGAGTTGAGGACCGCGATGCGAGCATTACTGCACGAGGCGCAGGACGCCTACCCACACCCGGCCGGCGCGCACTGGGTGCCGCAGCGGCTGGGCGGTGGTGCGCCGACGCCCGATGCGGCCCGGGCGCTCGACGAGGCGGAGGCCGCCGAGCGGGTGCGGCGGCAGCGTGGCCGATCCGGTCGTCGCTGATGCTGCCTGCGCTTATCGCCACCGATGTCGATGGCACGCTGCTCGACGAGCACGAGCGGGTGACACCGCGCACCGCTGCGGCCGTCCGTGCCGCAGTGGATTCCGGTGCCCACTTCGTGCTGGCCACCGGCCGGCCGCCGCGCTGGGTGCCGCCGGTTGTCGAACAACTCGGTTTCGCGCCGATGTCGGTGTGCGCCAACGGTGCAGTGGTCTATGACCCGCAGACCGACCGCATCATCTCGGCCCGCACGCTTTCGGTGGCGGCGTTGACGAAGCTGGCCGAGATTGCGGCGCGGGTGATCCCGGGAGCGGGGCTGGCGGTGGAGCGCGTCGGCCGCAGTGCCCACGATGCGGCGACGCCGCAGTTCGTCAGCTCACCCGGGTACGAACACGCCTGGCTGAACCCGGACAACACCGAGGTGTCGCTGGAGGATCTGCTCAGCGCGCCCGCGGTCAAGCTGTTGATCCGCAAGGCGGGGGCCCGCAGCGGAGATATGGCCGCCGCGCTGGCTGAGCACATCGGGTCCGAGGGGGACCTGACCTACTCGACCAACAATGGGCTCATCGAGGTACTGCCCCGCGGCCTGAGCAAGGCCACCGGGATCGCCGAGGTGGCTGGACCGCTGGGCGTCGAGCCCGCCGATATCGTCGCCTTCGGTGATATGCCCAATGACATCCCGATGCTGCGCTGGGCTGGGCTGGGAGTGGCGATGGGCAACGCTCATCCCGAAGCGCTGGCGGCCGCCGACGAGATCACCGCCCCCAATACCGATGACGGCTTGGCGCGGGTGCTCGAACGGTGGTGGCTCTAGTTGGCTAGTCGGTTCAGGTTCAGGCCCGATTGTTGATCGGGGTGAACCGCTCGAGCTGGACGGGGGAGTGGTCGGGGCGCGGAAGTTGTACCGGCACACCGTCGATGACACGGGTGACCAGACCGGTCTCGCGGTCGAAGTTCAGCGTGCCGTGCTGGAAGTTCTGCTTGATCCACAGCGGTTCACCGATCTCGGTGCTGGTCGGCAACCCCAGGGCGCCTCGCTCGAATCCCAGTGTGCCCCAGGCCTCGTAGATGGCGCCGGTGAGCGGTTGGGCGCCGGTCTCCGGTGACCAGTACATGGCACCGCGGTCGAAGGTGACATATCGGGTGGCACCGAGACCGGATGCTTCCGGTGAGGTCGGCATGCCCAGCGGTCCGTTCTCGCTGCCCAAGGCCTGCCATTTGGTGAAGATGGCCCCGCCGCGCAGGGTGTCGACCAGATCCTGCGGTCCCGGAGGCTGATTGAACCGTGCGGCGATATCGCGCAGCAGATCCATCTGCGCGTAGGCGGCGTCACCCGGGCAGTCGGTGTTGCCGACATCGCGGTGGGTGAAGATGTTGGGCAGTGTCGGTGTGGCGCCGCGGGGGAACAGGGTGAAGCTGCCACCTGCAGAGGTCAGGGCGACGGTACCGCGCGGGTCGACGTGGTCGAGGCCGAGCCGCCAGCCCAGCAGCCTTCCGGTGGTGCGCAATTGGATGGGGGTCGGGGGGACGTCGTTGAAATCGCCGAGCATCGCCACACCCCAGGTGTCGGTGTTGAACCCGCCGGTGTGCGCGCCCTGCACGGCCCGGCTCATGCCGCCGGCGCGACCCTCGAAGACTTGTCCGTACTTGTCGACCATCGCGTTGTAGGCGATATCGCACCAGCCCAGCGTGCGTGCGTGGTACTCGTAGATCGACCGGATGATGGCGGGCGAGTCCTGTGGTGTGTAGTCGTTGCTGCCGGCGGTGTGGTGCACGACGGCCGCGCGAACGCCCCGGTCGTAGATGGGGGCTCCGCACTTCATCGATTCGTTGGCACCCCATTGGGCGCGGGTGATGATCTGCGGCGCCTGGCCGGGCACGGTCGCGGCGGTGGGCGGCGGGAATTGAACGTCGACCGGCGCCTCGGGTGGGCTGATGAGTACGGCGTTGACGTTTTGCGGCAGCGGCTGTTCGACATTGGCCGGGATGTAGCCCAATTCGGCGTCGGGCTTGACTGCGGCGGGCGGGGGGGCCGGGGCGCGGGTGACTGCGATCTGCACGGTGTTGGTGCGTCCGACGAAGACCGGTTCGGTGCCGTGGGTGGCGGGTTGATCGGGTCCGACGCCCTCGAGGGATTCGGCGTCATACCAGGGTCCCCAGCTGCCGTCGGCGCGCTGGGCGCGGATGCGGGCGGTGGTCCCGTCCAGATGGTCGGCGGTAAGAGCGACCATGGAGAACGGGGTGTCCTGGTGGATCTCGCGGATCGTCTCGCCGCCGCCGAGTTCGGTCAGCGGCTGTTGGGTGATGACGGTCTCGGCCGGTGCGTCGTCAGCGGGGAGGCCGCTGATCGCCCACGGCAGGATCGCGACGGTGCCCAGCACTGCAGACAGCAGCAAGGAGGGTGCAGGGCGACGACGTGGCACGAGCCGATGTTACGTATGTGCTTGTTGTTACTGGTGTTGCGACACGGGCGGAAGGTGCCAAAGTTTCACAAAATCGGCGGCCTGCGCACCTGTAACGGCACCGCAGAGCCGACGTTGGCTTCTGCGGTGCCGTTGGGTGACAGGACTATCGGGTCAGGCTCCGGCTCCCGAGGCCGCCGCCGCGGCGGCTCCGGTGGCGGCCTCGGCCGCTCCCAGGCCGGCTTCGGCTGCGCCCGCTGCTGCGGGTGCGGCCGCTGCCGCGGGTGCGGCAGCCGGTGCGGCACTCTTGACCGCGGACATGATCGCCGGCATCACCATGCCCTTGAGCAGGTCGATCGCCTGGCCGGCGCCGAGTTGTTCGGCGGCGCTGTTGATGGTGCCCAGCAAGCCGCCGCCTCCGGTGGCGGCCGGCATGGCCAGCGACGGGTCGGCGCCCAGGATCGGGTAGGTGCCCGCCATCGGATCCAGGCCGATCGGCGCGGCGATCGGGACCTCGCCGGGGAATCCGGTGCCCAGGCCGGGGTCGGTCAGGCCGGGGGTCAGACCGGCCAGGCCCGGATCGGTCAGCGAGCCCGGCGACAAGGAGGCCGGCGATAGCGAGGGCCCCGCCGCGCCCACCGGCGGAATGCTCAATCCGGGTGTCGTCAGCTCCGGGGTGCTCAGCCCCGGGGCGGTCAGGCCGGGGGTGGTGAGCTCGGGTGTCGTCAGGCCGGGCGTGGTGAGCCCCGGTGTCGTCAAACCCGGCGTGGTGAGCTCTGGGCTCGTCAGTCCCGGTGTGGTCAGGCCCGGCGAGGTCAGGCCCGGCGAGGTCAGGCCCGGCGAGGTCAGGCCCGGTGTGGTCAGGCCCGGCGAGGTCAGACTCGGCGAGGTCAGACTCGGCGAGGTCAGGCCAGGGGAGACCAGGGTGGGGCTGGCCGCCGGCGAACCGGTGAGCAGTCCGGTGGGCATCGGCGGCATGTTGACGCCGAACTGTGACAGCCCCTGCGAGAGCGCATTGAGCAGTTCGCCGGGCAGATCGGTGATCATGGCGGCGTGGACGAATTCGCGATGCTGGGGCTCGTTGGCCTGCGACATCTCGGAAACGGCGGCAATGGCGACTGGACTTGCAACGGCCAGGGCGGCGACTGCGCTCATGGCTGTCGAGAGCTTGCGTCGACGTCGGTTCGGCACGGAAGTCTCCTCAATACATGGACTACGTGTTTTCGGGGGTCTTGCTGAAATGGCGTCGCCAGATTGCGGTTCTCGTGCCTGGGTTTACCGCCGTCTGCCAACGTGTTTGATGGTACTGGTGTGACACATGTGTCTAGAGTGACGATGCGGAATCGTGAGCTAATTGCGACCTGCCGTCGGCGGGCCACCTCACTCGTTTCGAGCGGGCAGGCCTCGGTCGGATACCCTTGCTGCCGATGTCCGCTGAATCTCATCGCGCAGATCTGCTTGTCGTCGGCTCCGGATTCTTCGGCCTGACGATCGCCGAGCGCGTGGCCAATGACCTGGGCAAGCGCGTGCTCGTCGTGGAACGCCGCTCCCATATAGGAGGTAACGCCTACTCCGAACCCGAGCCGGAGACCGGTATCGAGGTACACCGCTACGGCGCCCACCTGTTCCACACCTCCAACCAGCGGGTCTGGGATTACGTTCGGCGATTCACCGAGTTCACCGGTTACCAGCACCGGGTCTTCGCGCTGCACGGCGGTCAGGCCTACCAGTTCCCGATGGGGCTGGGGTTGGTGTCACAGTTCTTCGGGCGGTACTTCACCCCGGACGAGGCGCGGGCGCTGATCGCCGAGCAGGCCAGCGAAATCGACACCGCGCAGGCGCGCAACCTCGAAGAAAAGGCGATCTCGCTGATCGGACGACCGCTCTACGAGGCCTTCGTCAAGCACTACACGGCCAAGCAGTGGCAGACCGACCCGACAGAGCTGCCCGCGGCCGTCATCAGCCGGCTGCCGGTGCGCTACACCTTTGACAACCGGTACTTCAACGACACCTATGAGGGTCTGCCGGTGCACGGCTATACCGCGTGGCTGCAGAACATGGCCGACCACGACAATATCGAGGTCCGCCTCGACACCGACTGGTTTGCCGTGCGCGATGAGCTGCGGGCGGCCAACCCGGATGCCCCGGTGGTCTACACCGGACCGTTGGACCGCTATTTCGACTATGTCGACGGACGGCTGGGGTGGCGGACGCTGGACTTCGAGACCGAGGTGCTCAGCGATTGCGGGGACTTTCAAGGCACCCCCGTGATGAACTACAACGATCCGGACGTGCCGTTCACCCGCATCCACGAGTTCCGGCATTTCCATCCCGAACGCGCCTACCCGACCGACAAGACGGTCATCATGCGGGAGTACTCCCGCTTCGCCGATGCCGATGACGAGCCGTACTACCCGATCAACACCGACGCCGACCGCGCGCTGCTGGCCGGGTACCGGGACCGGGCCAAGGCCGAGACCGCCGCTGCCAAGGTGCTCTTCGGTGGCCGCCTCGGCACCTACCAGTACCTCGATATGCACATGGCAATCGCCAGTGCGCTGAACATGTACGACAACATCCTGGCGCCGCATCTGCGTGACGGTGCGGCCCTGACTGTCCAAGACGAAGGCAACTCATGAGCGACATCCCGTCCGGAGCACTCGACTCGACGGAGTCCAAAGCGGTGAGCCTGCTGTCGCGGGTCATCCTGCCGCGCCCCGGTGAACCACTCGACGTGCGCAAGCTCTACATCGAGGAATCCAGCACCAATGCCCGCCGGGCGCACGCCCCGACCCGCACGTCGCTGGAGATCGGCGCCGAATCGGAGGTGTCGTTCGCCACCTACTTCAACGCTTTCCCGGCCAGTTACTGGCGACGCTGGTCGATCCTGGAGTCAGTGGTGCTGCGGGTGGAACTGACCGGCACCGCGCGGGTGGACCTGTACCGCTCCAAGGCCACCGGAGCCCGGATCACCGTCGGCGGCACCGAGGCCGTCGGAGGCGAGGACGGCGGGCCAGGCGTCGTCGAGTTCGAGGTCGACCTCGCCCCGTTCGAGGACGGTGGCTGGATATGGTTCGACATCACCACCGACACGACCGTGACAGTGCGCAGCGCGGGCTGGTACGCGCCGGTCGCCGCACCGGGCCGCGCCGACGTGGCCCTCGGCATCCCGACCTTCAACCGACCGTCGGACTGCGTGAACGCGCTGGCCGCCCTGACCGCCGACCCGCTGGTCGATGCGGTGATCAGCGCGGTCATCGTGTCCGACCAGGGCACCAGTAAGGCCAAGGATCATCCGGGCTTCGCCGCGGCAGCGGCGGCGCTGGGCGACCGGCTGTCGATCCACAACCAGCCCAACCTGGGCGGCTCCGGTGGATACAGCCGGGTGATGTACGAGGCGCTCAAACACACCGACTGTGAACAGATTCTGTTCATGGACGACGATATCCGCATCGAGCCGGATTCCATCCTGCGCGCGCTGGCATTCAGCAGGTTCGCCAAAAAGCCGACGCTCGTCGGTGGCCAGATGCTCAACCTGCAGGAACCCTCGCACCTACACGTGATGGGTGAGATGGTCGACTCCGAGAACTTCATGTGGACCGGTGCCGTCAACACCGAATACGATCACAACTTCGCCAAGTACCCGCTCAACGACGAAGAGCACGAGCGCAGTCGGCTGCTGCACCGTCGCATCGACGTCGACTACAACGGCTGGTGGATGTGCATGATCCCGCGGCAGGTCGCCGAGGAGCTGGGTCAACCGCTGCCGCTGTTCATCAAGTGGGACGACTCCGAATACGGACTGCGGGCCGGTGAACACGGCTATCCGACGGTGACCCTGCCCGGTGCGGCGATCTGGCACATGGCCTGGAGCGACAAGGATGACGCCATCGACTGGCAGGCCTACTTCCACCTGCGCAACAGGTTGGTCGTCGCGGCGCTGCACTGGGACGGGAAGATCAGCGGACTGATCGCCAGTCACCTCAAAGCGACGCTCAAACACCTTTTGTGCCTTGAATATTCGACCGTCGCGATCCAGAACAAGGCGATGGACGACTTCCTCGCCGGCCCCGACCACATCTTCTCCATCCTGGAGTCCGCGCTGCCGGAGGTGCGCAAGATGCGCTCCCAGTTCCCGGATGCGGTGGTGCTGGAGAGCGCGTCGGCACTGCCCGCGCCGTCGGACAAGCGCTGGCGCAGGAAGGTCAACATTCCGACCAATGTGCTGTCCATCTCGGTTCGACTGATCCGCGGTGTGCTGCATCAGCTTTCCGCTCATGACCCGGTGCACCATGTTAGGCCGCAGATCAACGTCGCGACCCAAGACGCCCGCTGGTTCTCGCTGTGCAATGTCGACGGTGTGACCGTCACGACGGCCGACGGCCGCGGTGTGGTCTACCGCCAGCGTGACCGCGCGAAGATGTTCGAATTGTTGCGGGAGTCCTTGGCCCGGCAGGTGCAGCTGGGTCGAAAGTTCAACAAGATGCGCAAGGTGTACCGCAAGGCACTGCCGCAACTGACCAGCACCGAGCGCTGGGAAGCCGTGCTGGAACCGGCGGGCTCGGTGCCACCGGCTCTGGAAAAGGCCTGACGTGGCAACGGATTTGGCGCCCGAAGAGACGGCGCTGGTGTTGGTGCAGGCCACGCTGGCCGGCCGCCCCGGTGTGCTGGCGACCGCGCGCACGCTGTCGCACTTCGGTGAGCACAGCGCCGGCTGGGTCGGTGTGGCCGCGATCGGTGCCGTCGTGGCACCCCGGCAGCGCCGGCAGTGGCTGGCCGTCGGCGCCGGGGCGTTCCTGGCGCATGCGGCCGCCGTGGTGATCAAACGGATCGTCAAACGACAGCGTCCGCACCATCCGGCGATCGCGGTGAACGTCGGCACGCCCAGCCGGCTGAGCTTCCCGTCGGCGCATGCGACATCGACGACCGCTGCCGCCATATTGCTGGTGCGGGTCACAGGCACCCGGCTGCCCTTGCTGTTGATCCCGGTGATGGCGCTGTCCCGCCTGGTGCTCGGAGTGCACTACCCGACCGATGTGCTGACCGGTGTCGCGGTCGGCGCGGCGGTCGCCAAGACCGTCGGCGCAGCCACTCAGAAAGAGGCAGTCCTGTGAGTGAAGAGCCCGTGGCCACCGCAGGCCCGCCGAAGAGCCTCGCCGCCGGAATCGTCAAGGCACTGCGGCCGCGGCAGTGGGTGAAGAACGTCCTGGTCTTCGCCGCGCCGGTGGCGGCGCTCGGGGATGACCGTTACGTCTACGATATCCGCGAAGTACTGGTCAAGGTGCTGATCGCGTTCGTGGTGTTCAGCTTGGCGGCGTCCTCGGTCTACCTGGTCAACGATGCGCGTGATGTCGAGGCCGACCGCGCGCACCCCACCAAGCGATTCCGGCCGATCGCCGCCGGGGTGGTGCCGGAGTCGCTGGCCTACACCATGGCCGTGCTGTTGGGCGTTGCCGCACTGGTCATCTCGTGGACGGTGTCACCGAACCTTGCCGCGGTGATCGCCATCTACATCGCCATCCAGTTGGCCTACTGTTTCGGTCTCAAACACCAGCCCGTCATCGACATCTGCATCGTGTCCTCGGGCTTCTTGATCCGTGCCATCGCCGGTGGTGTCGCCGCCGGTGTGCCGCTGTCGCAGTGGTTCCTGCTGACCATGGCGTTCGGTTCGTTGTTCATGGCGGCCGGTAAGCGCTATGCCGAGCTGCAGCTCGCCGAGCGCACCGGCGCCAAGATCCGCAAGTCACTGGAGAGCTACACCAGTTCCTATCTGCGGTTCGTCTGGACGCTGTCGGCCACCGCGCTGGTGCTCTGTTATGGCCTGTGGGCCTTCGAGCGCGACGGCTCACACGGTTCGTGGTTCGCCATCTCGATGATCCCGTTCACCGTCGCGATCCTGCGGTACGCGGTGGACGTCGACGGCGGGCATGCCGGGGAACCAGAGGAGATCGCGCTGGGGGACCGCGTGCTGCAGCTGCTCGCGGTGGCTTGGATCGGGACCGTCTGTGCGGCTGCAATCCTCAGTTGATCGCCTGGGCGCCGCGGTCGCGGCGCGCCTGAGCGACTGGCCGGCCTACCGATACGGCCTGTCGGTCCGGATCAGTCTGTGGCTGTCGGTGCTGGTGGTTGCCGGGCTGTTCGGCTGGGGGGCCTGGCAGCGCCGCTGGATGGCCGACGACGGGCTGATCGTGTTGCGCACCGTGCGTAATCTGCTGGCCGGTAACGGGCCGGTGTTCAACGCCGGCGAGCGCGTCGAATCCAACACCTCCACGATGTGGACGTACCTGATCACCGCGGCGAGCTGGCTCGCGGGTCCGCTGCGGCTGGAGTACGTGACGCTGGCGCTGACGCTCGTTCTCAGCGTGGCCGGCGTGGTGTTCGTGATGCTCGGTGCCGCCCGGCTGTACGCGCCCGGACTGCAGGGCCGGCGCGCCCTGCTGATGCCGGCGGGTGCGCTGGTCTACATCGCCATCCCACCGGCCCGCGACTTCGCCTCCTCGGGGCTGGAAAACGGTTTGGTGCTGGCCTATGTCGGGCTGCTCTGGTGGCTGATGGTGTGCTGGTCGCAGGCGCCCTACACCGAGCGCGGACGGGCCGGCAGATACCTGACCGCCGCGTTGGCCTTCGTGGCCGGCGTGAGCGTGCTGGTCCGGCCCGAGCTCGCGCTGGTCGGCGGCTTGGCCCTGGTGATGATGGTGCTGTCCGAGCCCACCTGGCGGCGCCGGCTGCTGATCGTGGCCGTCGGCGGTGCGCTGCCGGTCGCCTACCAGATCTTCCGGATGGGCTACTACGGACTGCTGGTGCCGCAGACCGCCATCGCCAAGGATGCTTCCGGCGCCAAGTGGACGCAGGGGTTGACCTATCTCGGCAATTTCAACGCGCCGTACCTGTTGTGGATACCGGCGGTGCTGCTGGTGGCGCTCGCGGTTGTGCTGTCGGTATCGCGCACGCGTCGGTGGGGGACTCGCGCCGAACTCCCCGAGCGGCGGCGAAGCCGACTTCGTGTGGTCCAAAGCCCGACCGCCGTCGTCGTTTTCATCGTGTTCAGCGGAGCGCTGCAGGCCGTGTACTGGATTCGGCAGGGCGGTGACTTCATGCACGGGCGGGTGCTGTTGACCGCGATCTTCCTGATGCTGGCCCCGGTGGCGGTGGTGCCGATCGCGATTCCCGACCGCACGAAGTTCAGCGTGCGGACCGGCAATCTGCTGACCGGAGCGACGAGTGTGCTGTGGCTCGCTGTCGCGGGATGGTCACTGTGGGCGGCCAATTCGCCGGGGATGGGGGATGACGCGACGCGGGTCACCTATACCGGAATCGTCGACGAGCGACGGTTCTATGCGCAGGCGACCGGGCATGCGCACCCGCTGACGGCCGCCGATTACCTGGACTATCCGCGGATGCGCGCCGTGCTCGTCGCCTTGCGTAACACCCCGGACGGGGCGCTGCTGCTCCCTTCGGGCAACTATGACGTCTGGGATGTCGTCCCGGCCGTTCCCCCGCCGCCGGACAAACCGCGGCCGCCGGGCGAGAATGGGCCGCACACAGTCTTTTTCACCAATATGGGCATGCTCGGCATGAACGTCGGGCTGGATGTCCGGGTTATCGACCAGATCGGGTTGACCAATCCGCTGGCCGCGCATACCGCGCGGCTGGAGGACGCCCGCATCGGCCATGACAAGAACCTGTTCCCCGATTGGGCGGTGGCCGAGGGCCCGTTCCTCAAGCAGCGCCCGTTCATCCCGCCGTATTTGGACGAGGAATGGATCGTCCAGGCCGAGGCGGCACTGAAATGCCCCGATACCGAGGCCAAACTGAACGCGGTGCGCGCCCCGTTGGGCCCACGCCGGTTCTTGTCCAACTTCGTGCATGCGTTGGATTTCGGCCAGTACCGTATCGACCGGGTACCGGTGTATGAACTGCGCCGATGCGGTCTTGCGGTACCGCCACCGAAGACGCCGGAGTACACCGGGCTGCCGGCCACCGGGCCGTGAGCAACGTCACGGTGGTTTTGCGACCGCGGTAACGGCGCGGTTATGTTGTGGCGATACACAAGCGTGGCCACCGATGCCCGCCGCGGAATCTCCGCGTGGCAAAGCGCTACATCGCGTTGCCTATGAGATGGACGGATAGACAACACATGCGTAGAACTCTTGGTGTGGTCGCTCGGCGACTACTGCAGGCCACGGTCGCGGCGATCGTGGCCGCCGCGACGATCGTGGTGACCCCGGCGCCCACCGCGGGTGCCTTCTCCCGGGAGGGCCTGCCGGTCGAGTACCTCGATGTGTTCTCTGCCGCGATGAATCGCAATATCAGGGTGCAGTTCCAGCCCGGAGGTGCTCCGGCGCCGACATCTCAGCCCGGAGGCGCTCCGGCGCCGACATCTCAGCCCGGCGGTGCCAACGCTGTCTACCTCCTCGACGGGCTGCGCGCCCAGGACGACTACAGCGGCTGGGATATCAACACCGCGGCGTTCGAATGGTTCTACGACTCCGGTGTCTCGGTCGTCATGCCGGTCGGCGGACAGTCCAGCTTCTACAGTGACTGGTACTCGCCGTCCAGCTTCAACAACCAGGCCTACACCTACAAATGGGAAACCTTCCTCAGCAACGAATTACCGCAATGGCTGGCGGCCAACCGGCAGATCTCGCCCACCGGCAACGGTGTGGTCGGGTTGTCCATGTCAGGTGGTGCGGCGCTGGTGCTGGCCGCCTACCATCCCGCCCAGTTCAGTTATGCCGCTTCGCTATCGGGGTTCCTCAACCCGTCGACACCGTTCATGAAACAGGCGATCCGGGTGGCCATGCTCGATGCCGGTGGTTACAACGTGGACAACATGTGGGGACCGCCGTGGGATCCGGCGTGGAAGCGCAACGACCCCGTCGAACAGGTCGGAAAGCTGGTGGCGGCTGGCACTCGGCTGTGGATCTACTGTGCGCCAGGAGGTTCCACGGCATTGGACGAAAATGCCGATCCTGGACAGAAATTCAACGCCGACAGTCTGGAGGGCCTGGCCATCGGCAGTAACAAGAAGTTCCAGGACCGATACACCGCCGCCGGCGGACGCAACGCCACGTTCAACTTCCCGTCGGCAGGCAACCATTCCTGGGCCTACTGGGGAGCTCAATTGCAAGCGCTGAAGCCCGATCTGATCGCCACGCTCAATCGCTGAGCCGTGGACCTGGCACTATCGCCTCAGAGAGAGAAGTCCCCCGATGTTGTGGTTGACTACACGGGCGCGGGCCGACTCCGGCCCGCCTGTCTTGGATTGGGAATAAATGGGTTTCGTTGAGAAGTTGCGCGGTACGACGCGCCGAGTAGTGGTGGCGACCGCAGCGGTCGCGGTGCTGCCCGGCCTGGTGAGTGCCGTCGGCGGCTCGGCGACGGCGGGAGCCTTCTCCCGGCCCGGTCTGCCGGTGGAATACCTGGACGTGCCGTCGGCCGGGATGGGTCGCGATATCCGGATCCAGTTCCAGAGCGGCGGCGAGGGATCGCCTGCGTTGTATCTGCTGGACGGTCTACGGGCCCAAGACGATTTCAACGGGTGGGACATCAACACCGCCGCGTTCGAGTGGTACCACGACTCGGGCCTGTCGGTGATGATGCCGGTCGGTGGCCAATCCAGCTTCTACACGGACTGGTACAAGCCGGCCAAGGGCAAGAACGGTACCTACACCTACAAGTGGGAGACCTTCCTCACCCAGGAACTGCCGGCCTGGCTGCAGGCCAACCGCGGTGTCAAGCCAACCGGTAGTGCCGCGGTCGGTCTGTCGATGGCCGGTTCGGCCGCCTTCACGCTGGCCATCCACCACCCCCAGCAGTTCCCCTACGCGGCATCACTGTCGGGCTTTCTGAACCTGTCCGAAGGCTGGTGGCCGATGCTGGTCGGGCTGTCGATGGGCGACGCGGGCGGGTTCAAGTCCGAGGACATGTGGGGGCCGTCGAACGATCCGGCCTGGAAGCGCAACGACCCGATGGTCAACATCAACACCCTGATCGCGAACAACACCCGCATCTGGGTCTACTGCGGTGATGGCACCCCGTCGGATCTCGATGCCGGGGCCAGCGCGGGCAACCTGTTCAACGCGAAGTTCCTGGAGAGCTTCACGTTGCGCACCAACAAGACCTTCCGTGACACCTATCTGGCCAACGGCGGCACCAACGGGGTGTTCAACTTCCCGGAGAACGGCACCCACAGCTGGGGCTACTGGGGCTCGCAGTTGCAGGCCATGAAGCCGGACATCCAGCGGGTGCTGGGGGCGACGCCGACCGTCACGCAGTAGCCTGCGCGACCACGACGACCACAGACGGCGGTGACTCCTCGGGGTCACCGCCGTCGGTCGTTTCCGGCGCGTGCCGTCGCGGTGATGTGATTCACTACAACCCGGTGGTGGGGATTCGGTGCCGGGTTATTCGGCCAGACAAGAGGTGGGACATGAGGCTGCACGCAATGGTGTGCGCGGTGTTGCTGGCGATGGGTTTGTGGACGGTATCGGCCGCGGGCGACACCGTGTCCAAGGCCGACGGTGTCGAGTACCTGATGGTGCCCTCGGCGGCGATGGGCCGCGACATCCCGGTCGCATTCCAGGCGGGCGGCCCGCACGCGGTCTACCTGCTGGACGCCTTCAACGCCGCCCCCGATGTCAGCAACTGGGTCACCGCGGGGAACGCGATGAACACCCTGGCCGGTTCCGGTGTCTCGGTGGTCGCCCCGGCCGGCGGGGCCTGGAGCCTGTACACCAACTGGGAGCAGGACGGCAGCAAGCAGTGGGAGACATTCCTGGCCACCGAGTTGCCGAACTGGCTGGCGGCGAACAAGGGCCTTGCTCCTGGCGGTCACGGCGTCGTCGGGGCGTCCCAGGGCGGCACCGGTGCGCTGATGCTGGCCACCTTCCATCCCGATAGGTTCCGCTACGCGGGTTCGCTGTCGGGGTTCCTGACCCCGTCGCGCACCTTCGAGAACGGCGCGATCACCGCGGGCATGGCGCAGTACGGCGGCGTCAACACCCAGAACATGTGGGGCCCCGTCCAGTTCGGCCGGTGGAAGTGGCACGACCCCGACGTGCACGCGCAGCTGCTGGTGGACAACAACACCCGGCTGTGGATCTTCAGCCCGCAGACCACCACGTGCAGTGATCCGGTGGCGATGATCAACGATTGTGCCCAGGCGCAGGGCAGCAACCGCACCTTCTATTCGCATTACCGCAGCATCGGCGGCCGCAACGGGCATTTCGACTTCCCGACCTCCGGTCAGCACGACTGGGGTAGCTGGGCGGCCCAGCTGGGCGCCTTGCGCGGTGACCTGGCGGCGGCCATCGCCTGACGGCATCCTCCCCGGTGCCCGGGTAAGCCTCGGTGCGATAACGGTCACAGCCAGGTTCGGGGGACGCCGTCGGGCAGCCGGTACCGTGGAATCGTGCAGCACAACCGACGGTGGACCGCGACGCTGGCAAAGTGGCCGCTCGTTACCCCGTCCCTGGTGATGCTGAGTCCGGTGATGCTGGCGTCGGTCGCGGTCATGACGAGCGGTTGTTCGCCGGGGGACACCACCCTGACCACCATCGGGCAGCCCGCAGCGCAGTCCACCGAGGCCCGCGCACAGGGCATGCAGGGTGTCATCCGCGATGACACCCGGTCCGATGTTCACTTCGCGGCGACGCCGCGGCAGCAGGCCTATCTGAAGGCGCTCGGCGACGCCGGGGTACGTCCGTCGGATGAACTCATGGCGTTGAGCATCGGAGCCTATGTCTGCCAGGCGCGCGCGGCCAAACAGTCCGAACAGGCGGTGTGGGATTTCGTACTGCCCCTGGTCCGCAACGATGTCGACGATGCGCACACCACCTCCGCCGCCCCGGAGGTCGGTGAGGTCAACGCGCGGACGGCTGACTACATTCGCATCGCGACCGAACGGCTCTGCTAGCCCGACGGCATCCGCGTAGGGCCGATCAGGACGGAGCACGAAGGACTCATGGCGACCAAGAACAGCAGACGTAGGCGGCACCGCATTCTTGCCCTGGCCGCGGCCGGCGCCGTTGCGGTGCTGGTGGCGGTGCTGATCGCCGGCGTGGTGGTGTTCATGCGCCAGCCCGACACACCGCCCATCGCCACACCGCCGGGCGCCCCGACCGATGTGCCGTCGGGGGTGCCGACCACCGGTAAGCCGCGGCCCGAGTTTCAGGATGCCAGCTGTCCGGATGTGCAGCTGATCTCGATTCCGGGCACCTGGGAGTCCTCGCCGCAACTCGATCCGCTGAACCCGACACAGTTCCCGATCGCCCTGCTGCTGAACGTGACCAACCCGCTGCGCGCCCAGTTCGGCACCGACCGCCTGGAGATCTACACCGTTCCCTACACCGCACAGTTCCACAATCCGTTTTCCGCGGACGGCCAGATGTCTTACAACGACAGCCGTGCCGAGGGCTTCAACGCCACGGTGCGGGCGATGACGGATATGAACAACCGGTGCCCGCTGACCAGTTATGTGCTGGTGGGCTTCTCGCAGGGTGCGGTGATCGCCGGGGACGTGGCCAGCGATATCGGCAACGGCCGCGGTCCGGTGGACCAGGACCTGGTGCTGGGGACGATGTTGATCGCCGACGGCCGCCGGCAGGACGGCGTCGGCCAGAACCTGTCCGCCAACCCGCCCGGGCAGGGTGCCGAGATCACCCTGCACGAATTGCCGATGCTGTCGGCGCTGGGTCTGTCGATGACCGGTCCGCGCGACGGCGGGTTCGGTGCGCTCGATGACCGCACGTACCAGATCTGCGGTTCCGGCGATCTGATCTGCGCGGCCCCGGAATCGGCGTTCTCGGTCGGCAATCTGCCCGCGACATTGGAGACGCTGTTGGGCAGCACCGCCGGGCCGGTGCACGCGCTGTACAACACCCCGCAGTTCTGGACCATGGACGGTAAGACGACCACTCAGTGGACCCTGGACTGGGCCCGCAACCTCATCGAGAACGCGCCGCATCCCAAACACGGCTGAGGCCGGTGCGCGTCAAGGCGACTCGCCGGTAACCAGATTTGGCCTGCGCGAATCGAACACTTAACATTAAGAGAAAACTAAGAGCGATGAGTGGTTGTCCAGCGCCGCCCGGTACGATGCCGGGGGCTCGCGACGACCGTGCGATGAGTCTGTGCTGTGACAGGAGTATTTGATGCCGTTTCATAACCCGTTCATCAAGAACGGTCAGATCAAGTTCCCCGACGGCGCCAGCATCGTCTCCCATGTCGAGCGATGGGCCAAGGTCCGCGGCGACAAGCTCGCCTATCGGTTTCTGGACTACTCCACCGAGCGTGACGGCATCGAATGCGAGCTGACCTGGTCGCAGTTCAGCGCCCGCAACCGTGCCGTGGCCGCCCGGCTGCAGCAGGTCACCGAAGTGGGCGACCGAGTGGCCATCCTGTGCGCGCAGAACCTGGACTACCTGGTCGCCATGTACGGCGCGATCTACGCCGGCCGCATCGCCGTCCCGCTGTTCGATCCGTCCGAACCCGGCCACGTCGGCCGGTTGCACGCGGTGCTCGAAGACTGCCGGCCCTCGGCCATCCTGACCACCACCGAGGCCGCCGAAGGGGTACGCAAGTTCTTCCGCAGCCGGCCGGCCAACCAGCGCCCGCGGGTGATCGCCGTGGACGCGGTGCCGGCCGAGGTGGCATCCACCTGGGAGCCGGTCGAGGTCACCGTCGAGACGGTCGCCTACCTGCAATACACCTCCGGTTCGACACGCATCCCGACCGGCGTGCAGATCACCCATCTGAACCTGGCCACCAACATCGTCCAGATCATCGAGGCGCTGGAGGCCGAGGAGGGCGACCGCGGCCTGTCCTGGTTGCCGTTCTTCCACGATATGGGTCTGATCACCGCGTTGCTCTCACCGATGATCGGGCACAACTTCACCTTCATGACCCCGGCCGCCTTCGTGCGCCGTCCGGGCCGCTGGATCCGGGAGATGGCCCGCAAGCCCGATGACACCGGCGGGGTGATCTCGGTGGCGCCGAACTTCGCATTCGACCACGCTGCGGCCCGGGGCGTGCCCAAGGACGGCGAGCCGCCGCTGGACCTGTCCAATGTCAAGGCGGTTCTCAACGGCAGCGAGCCGATCTCCGCGGCCACCGTGCGCCGGTTCAACGATGCCTTCGGCCCGTACGGATTCCCGGCCAAGGCGATCAAGCCGTCCTACGGGCTGGCCGAGGCGACGCTCTTCGTGTCGACCACCCCGTCCTCCGAAGAGCCCAAGATCATCCACGTCGACCGCGACGCGCTGAACTCCAACAGCATCGTCGAGGTGGACGCCGATTCCCCGAAGGCCGTCGCGCAGGCCTCGGCGGGCAAGGTGGGCGTGTCCGAGTGGGCCGTCATCGTCGACGCCGAGTCGGCCACCGAGCTGCCCGACGGGCAGATCGGGGAGATCTGGATCAGCGGCCCGAACATGGGCACCGGTTACTGGAACAAGCCCGAAGAGACGATCGCGACGTTCCAGAACATCCTGAAGTCGCGGACCGAACTGTCACATGCCGAGGGCGCGGCCGATGACGCCACCTGGGTACGCACGGGCGACTACGGGGCCTTCTACGACGGGGACCTCTACATCACCGGCCGGGTGAAGGATCTGGTCATCATCGACGGCCGCAACCACTACCCGCAGGATCTGGAGTACTCGGCGCAGGAGGCCACCAAGGCGGTGCGCACCGGTTTCGTCGCAGCGTTCTCGGTGCCGGCCAACCAACTGCCCGCCGAGGTCTTCGAGGACACCCACGCCGGGCTCAAGCGTGACCCCGAGGACACCTCCGAGCAGCTGGTCATCGTGGCCGAGCGGGCGCCGGGCTCGCACAAGATGGAACTGGGCCCGGTCGTCGACGACATCCGGGCGGCCATCGCCGTGCGCCACGGCGTGACCGTGCGCGATGTGCTGCTGACCCCGGCGGGAGCGATCCCGCGTACCTCCAGCGGCAAGATCGGCCGCCGCGCTTGCCGGGCGGGCTACCTCGACGGCAGCCTGCGCAGCGGCAAGATCGCCAACGATTTCCCCGACGAGACCGACTGAGACCGACTGGTTTCCGGCCGCATGACCAAAGGCCGCACGGCGGCGAAAGTGAACAGTGGAAATGGCTGAAGCACAAGACAATTCGCAACTCGCCGGCGACCTGCCCGCGGTGGCAGGGTCGGCCTCGGACGCGGTCTCGTCCGCGCGCGGCGACATGACGGTCGCCGAGATGCGTGAATGGCTGCGCAACTGGGTCGCCAACGCCACCGGGCAGCCGGCGGACTCCATCAACGAATCGGCCCCGGTGGTCGAACTCGGGCTGTCCTCCCGTGACGCGGTCGCCATGGCCAGTGATATCGAGGATCTGACCGGTGTCACGCTGACCGCCACCGTGGTGTTCCGCAATCCGACCATCGAGGCGTTGGCCACCGTCATCGTCGAGGGTGAGCCCGAGCCGGTCGTCGACGCCGACGAGGACTGGACCCGCGAACCCGGTGTCGAGGACATTGCGATCGTCGGTTTGGCCACCCGGTTCCCCGGCGAGATGAACGGTGCGGACGAGATGTGGGCGGCCCTGCTGGAGGGCCGCGACGCCAGCTCGGATCTGCCCGAGGGGCGCTGGTCGGAGTTCCTCGGCGAGCCCCGCATCGCCGAGCGGGTGGCCAAGGCGCACACCCGTGGCGGCTACCTGTCCGATATCAAGGGCTTCGACTCCGAGTTCTTCGCGCTGTCGAAGATGGAGGCCGACAACATCGATCCGCAGCAGCGGATGGCCCTGGAACTCACCTGGGAGGCGCTCGAGCACGCGCGCATCCCGGCGTCGAGCCTGCGCGGCGGAGACGTCGGTGTGTACGTGGGCAGCTCGAACAACGACTACATGTTCTTGGCCGTGGCAGACCCGACCACCGCGCACCCGTATGCGATCACCGGCACGACCAGCTCGATCATCGCCAACCGGGTGTCCTACTTCTACGACTTCCGCGGTCCGTCGGAGTCGATCGACACCGCGTGCTCGTCCTCGCTGGTCGCCGCGCACCAGGGTGTGCGCGCGCTGCGCTCCGGTGAGATCGACATGGCCATCGTGGGCGGTGTGAACGCCATGGTGACCCCGCTGGTCACCATCGGTTTCGACGAGGTCGGCGGGGTGCTGGCACCGGACGGCCGGTGCAAGTCGTTCTCCTCGGACGCCAACGGCTACGCCCGGTCCGAGGGCGGCGGCATGCTGGTACTCAAGCGGGTCTCCGATGCACGTCGCGACGGTGACGAGATCATCGCCGTCATCGCCGGCAGCGCGGTCAACCACGACGGCCGCTCCAACGGCATGCTGGCACCCAACCCGGATGCCCAGGAAGCGGTGCTGCGTAAGGCCTACAAGGACGCCGGGATCAACCCGCGCGATGTCGACTACATCGAGGCGCACGGCACCGGCACCATCCTGGGTGACCCCATCGAGGCCGATGCCCTCGGCCGGGTCGTCGGTCGTGGCCGAGCCGACGACAAGCCCGCGTTGCTGGGTGCCGTAAAATCCAATGTGGGCCATCTGGAATCGGCGGCCGGCGCGGCCAGCCTCGCCAAGATGGCTCTGTCTCTGCAGCACGACAAGCTGCCGCCGTCGATCAACTACGCGGGCCCCAACCCGTACATCGACTTCGACAAGGAGCACCTCAAGGTCAACGACACCGTCTCGGATTGGCCCCGCTACAGCGGACACGCCATCGCCGGGGTATCCGGTTTCGGCTTCGGCGGCGCCAACGCGCACCTGGTGCTGCGTGAGGTGCTGGCCGCCGATCTGGTCGAACCCGAGCCGGAAAACCCTGTCGCCGAGGAGAAGTCGTCTGAGGAGGCCGACGCTGTCTACGTTGGCGGCGTCCGGATGGACGAGTACGGCGAATTCGTCGACGATGTCCCCAGCAGCCACCCGAGCGATGACGAGGACAACTACGAACTACCCGGGCTGACCGAGGAGGCCCAGCGGCTCGTCGACGAGGGTCGGGCCGCGCTCGCCGCCGCCGAGCCCGCTACACCGGTGGTGCCGCTGTTCGTCTCGGGCTTCCTGACCTCCCGCAAGCGCAGCACCGCCGCCGAGCTCGCCGATTGGATCGACAGCGAGGCCGGGCGTGCCTCCTCGCTCGAGTCGATCGGTCGTTCACTGTCGCGACGTAACCACGGCCGCTCCCGGGCCGTCGTGCTGGCGCACGACCACGACGAGGCCGTCAAGGGCCTGCGGGCGCTGGCCGAGGGCAAGCAGAGCCCGCTGGTCCTGGCCGCCGACGGTCCGGTCACCAGCGGCCCGGTGTGGGTGTTCGCCGGATTCGGCGCCCAGCACCGCAAGATGGGCAAGGACCTCTACCTGCGCGATGAGGTGTTCGCCGAGTGGATCAACAAGGTCGACGCCCACGTCCAGGATGAGCGCGGTTACTCCGTCGTCGAGCTCATCCTCGACGATGCGATCGACTACACGGCAGACACCTGCGAGTACCCGATCGAGGTCGTCCAGACCGTGATCTTCGCGCTGCAGATCGGCCTCGGTGAGCTGCTGCGCCACCACGGCGCCACACCCGGTGCGGTGGTGGGTCAATCACTCGGCGAGGCGGCCGCGGCCTACTTCTCCGGTGGCCTGTCGCTGGCCGACGCCACCCGGACCATCTGCTCGCGTGCTCACCTGATGGGTGAGGGTGAGGCGATGCTGTTCGGTGAGTACATCCGGCTGATGGCGCTGGTCGAGTACTCGGCCGAGGAGATCAAAACCGTCTTCTCCGATTTCCCCGGGCTGGAGGTGTGCGTCTACGCCGCACCGGCCCAGACGGTGATCGGTGGTCCGCCCGAACAGATCGACGCGATCATCGAACGCGCGGAATCCGAGGGCAAGTTCGCCCGCAAGCTGCAAACCAAGGGCGCCAGCCACACCCAGCAGATGGACCCGCTGCTCGGTGAGCTGTCCGCCGAGATCCAGGGTATCGAGGCCCGGCCGCTGCAGACCGGCTACTTCTCCACCGTGCACGAGGGCCAGTTCATCCGGGCCGGCGCCGAGCCGATCCACGATGTCGAGTACTGGAAGAAGGGGCTGCGCCACAGCGTCTACTTCACCCACGGCATCCGCAACGCCGTCGACAACGGCTACACCACCTTCCTGGAGCTGGCCCCGAACCCGGTGGCGCTCATGCAGGTCGGGCTGACGACGGCCAGCGCTGGGCTCCATGACGCGCAGCTGATCGCGACGCTGGCGCGCAAGCAGGACGAGGTCGATTCGATGACCACGGCGCTGGCGCACCTGTACGTGTACGGCCACGACATGGATCCACGGTCGTTGTTCCCACGTCGCAATCGCGGTCTGGCCGGCGCGCTCGACTTCGCCGATATCCCGCTGACCCGGTTCAAGCGCAAGGAGCACTGGCTGGATGCCCGCTTCACCGGGGACAGCTCCGTCGTCGCACCGGGCACCCATGTGGCCACCCCGGACGGCAGGCACGTCTGGGAGTACGCACCCAACGGCACGGCCGATCTGGCCGGACTGGTGAAAGCCGCTGCCGCGCAGGTCCTTCCCGATGCCGTGCTGACCGCGGCCGAGCAGCGTGCGGTGCCCGCGGACAACGCCCGGCTGGTCACCACGTTGACCCGCCATCCCGGTGGTGCATCGGTGCAGGTGCACGCCAGGATCGACGAGTCCTTCACCCTCGTCTACGACGCCATCGTCAGCCGCGGCGGTCAGCAGACCGCGCTGCCGACGGCCGTCGGGGCGGGTACGGTCGCCGAGATCGCCGCCGTCGCACCGGCACCGGTCGAGGAGTCCGAAGACGACAGCCCGGCCTTCGAGGCCGACAACCTCACCGCCGGAGCCAAGCTGGGTTCGGATTTCGCGAAGTGGAACCCGGACTCCGGGGAGTCGGTGGCCGACCGGTTGGGCACCATCGTCGGCAGCGCCATGGGTTATGAACCCGAGGATCTGCCCTGGGAGGTGCCGCTGATCGAGCTGGGCCTGGATTCCCTGATGGCGGTGCGGATCAAGAACCGCGTCGAATACGACTTCGACCTGCCGCCGATCCAGCTGACCGCGGTGCGCGATGCCAACCTGTACGCGGTGGAGAAGCTGATCCAATACGCCATCGAGCACCGCGACGAGGTCGGCGAACTGGCCGAGGCGCAGAAGGGCCAGACGGCCGAGGAGATCGCCGCCGCGCAGGCCGAGTTGATGGGCGGGGCGACCACGGTCGCCGAGTTGGAGGCCAAGCTGGCCGAGGCGGGTCACCCGATCGCCGAGAACGCCGACGAGACCACCGAGTCCCTGGCCGAGGCCGGTATCGAGATCCCGCCGCCACCAACGGATCCGAGTGGCCCGGCGAAGCCCAGTGCCACCGCCGCCGCAGCCGCGGCCAAGGTGCTCACCCAGGAGGCCGTCACCGAGGCGCTCGGCGCCGATGTCCCGCCGCGTGACGCCGCCGAACGCGTCACCTTCGCCACCTGGGCCATCGTCACCGGCAAGTCACCCGGCGGCATCTTCAACGAGTTGCCCGCGCTGGATCCCGAGGCCGCGAGCAAGATGGCGGCCAGGCTCTCCGAGCGCGCCGAGGGCGTCATCACCGTCGAACAGGTCAGCACGGCCAAGACCATCGAAGAGCTGGCCACCCATGTCCGCAACCAGCTCGAAGACGGTGTGGTGGACGGTTTCGTGCGGACCCTGCGCGCGCCGACCGGCGACGGAACCGCTGTGCCGCTGTTTGTTTTCCACCCCGCCGGTGGCTCCACCGTGGTCTACGAACCGCTGATCAAGCGGTTGCCTGCCGATGTCCCGGTGTACGGCATCGAGCGGGTCGAAGGATCCATCGAGGAGCGCGCCGCCGAGTACGTGCCCAAACTCCTTGAGCTGCACAAGGGTCCGTTCGTGCTCGCCGGCTGGTCGCTGGGCGGCGCACTGGCCTATGCCTGTGCCATCGGGCTCAAGCAGGCCGGTGCCGACGTGCGCTTCGTCGGTCTCATCGACTGTGTGCGACCCGGTGAGCCCATCGACCAGTCCCAGGCCGGGATGCGGGCCCGCTGGGACCGCTATGCGCGGTTCGCCGAGCGCACCTTCAATGTCGAGATACCGGAAATCCCCTATGAGGAACTGGAAAAACTCGACGACGAGGGCCAGGTGCGTTACGTACTGGATATCGTCGCCGAAAGCGGGGTGCAGATCCCCGGCGGGATCATCGAGCACCAGCGCACCTCGTACCTGGACAACCGAGCGCTGGACACCATCGAGATCCAGCCCTACGACGGTCATGTCACCCTCTACATGGCCGACCGATACCACGATGACGCCATCGTCTTCGAGCCGGCGTATGCCACCCGCCAGCCCGACGGCGGCTGGGGTGACTACGCCGCCGAGTTGGAGGTGGTGCCGATCGGGGGTGAGCACATCCAGGCCATCGACGAGCCGATCATCGCCAAGGTCGGAGCTCACATGAGCGAGGCCATCAACCGCATCGAAGCTGAGAAGGACTCCAAGTGACGGAAACCCCGGTGCAGCCCAAAACGCACACCACCGCCGAGAAGCTCGCCGAGCTGCGCGAGAAGCTGGAACTGGCCAAGGATCCCGGCGACGAGAAGGCCAAGGCGCGGCGCGACAAGAAGGGCATCCCGAGCGCACGCGCCCGGATCCACGCGCTGCTGGACCCGGGCAGCTTCCTGGAGATCGGTGCCCTGGCCCGCACTCCCGGCGACCCCAATGCGTTCTTCGGTGACGGTGTGGTGACCGGCCACGGCACCATCGACGGCCGCCCGGTCGGTGTGTTCAGCCACGACCAGACGGTGTTCCAGGGGTCGGTCGGGGAGATGTTCGGCCGCAAGGTCGCCAAGTTGATGGAGTGGGTGGCCATGGTCGGCTGCCCGATCATCGGCATCAACGACTCGGCGGGTGCTCGAATCCAGGACACCGCCACCTCACTGGCCTGGTATGCCGAACTCGGCCGCCGCCACGAGATGTTGCGTGGCCTGGTCCCGGAGATCTCGCTGATCTTCGGTAAATGTGCCGGTGGCGCGGTGTACTCGCCCATCCAGACCGACCTCGTCGTCGCCGTACGCGACCAGGGCTACATGTTCATCACCGGCCCCGATGTCATCAAGGACGTCACCGGTGAGGATGTGTCGTTCGACGAGCTCGGTGGCGCCGATGTGCAGGCTCAGCGCGGCAACATCCACAAGGTGGTGGACTCCGAGGCCGCCGCCTACCAGTACGTGCGGGACTACCTGAGCTTCCTGCCGTCCAACCATTTCGACGACGCCCCGACCGTCAACCCGGGTCTGGAACCGGAGATCACCGCATCCGATCTGGAACTCGACACCATGGTCCCGGACTCGGACAACCAGGCCTATGACATGCACGAAATCCTGCTGCGGATCTTCGACGACGGTGACGTGTTCGAGATCGCCGATCAGCGCAGTCCGTCGATGATCACCGCGTTCGCCCGCGTCGACGGCCGCCCCGTCGGGGTGGTCGCCAACCAGCCGATGCACATGTCCGGCGCCGTCGGCAACGAGGCCTCCGACAAGGCGGCCGGGTTCATCCGATTCTGCGACTCGTTCAATCTGCCACTGGTTTTCGTCGTCGACACCCCGGGCGCGATGCCCGGCGTCGAGGAGGAGAAGGGCGGCATCATCAAGCGCGGTGGCCGGTTCTTCAATGCCATCGTCGAAGCCGATGTGCCCAAGGTGACCGTCATCGTGCGCAAGGCCTACGGCGGCGGCTACGCGGTGATGGGCTCCAAGCAGCTCTCGGCCGACCTGAACTACGCGTGGCCGACCGCGCGCATCGCGGTGATCGGCGCCGAGGGCGCGGCCCAGCTGTTGGTGAAGCGTTTCCCCGATCCCACCGCGCCCGAGGTGCAGCAGATCCGTAAGGATTTCATCGAGGGCTACAACGCCAACCTGGCGACGCCGTGGATCGCCGCCGAACGCGGCTACATCGACGGCGTCATCGAACCGCATCAGACCCGGCTGTTGATCCGCCAGTCGCTGCGGCTGCTGCGGGACAAGCAGCCCGTCAACAAGGTGCTGCGCAAGCACGGCCTGACGCCGCTGTAATAGAACTACGATGCAACGATGTCGGATGGTCCGCACCCCGCAGTGACCGTCGGCCTCGGCGCGGTGGCCGCCGCCTGCGACGGTGTCGCCGTGGTCTACCGGGCCGCCGAGGGGCTGCCGGTGCTGGGTTCCTGGTTGCGGCGCGGCCGGCTGGATCTGCAGGCCCGTGGGGAACGCGTGCTGTCCGCCGGTATCGAGATGATTCTCGACGAATTGGATCTGAACGCGTTGGCGCGGGAGCGAATCGACCTGATCGGTCTGGCCGGCGAGGTGGTGGACGGTATCGATCTACCCGCCATCATCCGGCAGTCCACCGACTCGGTGACCGCCGAAGTGATGGCCGATGTCCGCACCCAGGGTGAGCGCGCCGACGATCTGGTGTCCGGGCTCGTCGACCGGCTGCTGGGCCGGGACCGGACACCGCAATGACGGCACACCCGAGGTCCGCCGGGGTCATCAGCCGCGGTGTCGCCGCCGTCATCGACCTGCTGTTCGTCGGTGTGGTGCTGGCCGCCCTCTACATCGGCCTCATCCTGGTCCGGCTGACACTGCACCCGTCCTCGTTCACCTTCCCCACGGTGGGCGTGGTGTTCTCCACCGCGGTCATGTTCGGCGTCGCGGTGCTCTACCTGACGGCGTGCTGGGCGGTGTCGGGGTGCACCGTCGGCGCGGTCACCATGGGGTTGCGGGTGACCGGCCGCCGCGGTGGCCGGTTGGCACCGGCCGTGGCACTGATCCGCGCCGTGGTCTGTGTGCTGTTCCCGATCGGCCTGCTGTGGGTGGCCGTCGACGCGCACCGGCGTTCACTGCAGGACATCGTGCTGGGTAGCCGGGTGGTCTACGTCAGACCCTAGATCGGGTCCAGGTCGAGCCAGTCGTCGACCTGAAACCCGTCCCCGCGCGCGACCAGGGTGGCTCCGCCGTGGCCAGGATAGTGCGCCGGGATCACCGCGGCGCGGCGACGGACGGCCTCGCCGAATACCCGGCGGCGGGTCGCGGCGGCGGCCGCGGGATCGAGATCGAAGGCGCACGGATCCGCGGGCCGCGGAATCTGGATGGGGCAGTGGGTCAGATCCCCGACGAACACCGCGGGCCTGCCGGCATCCAGCCACAGCACCGAGGATCCGGGCGTGTGCCCGGCGGCCGGCCGCAGACAAAGCGAATCGCTCAATTGGTGCTCGCCGCTGAACAACTCGACCTGCCCGGCCGCCAGCACCGGGGCCACGCTGTCGTCGAACACGGTGCGCGCGGCGGCGTCGCAGCCCGGACCGTCGGGGCAGAAATGCCGGAAATCGGCCTCTGGCAGCAGATAACGCGCGTTGCGGAAGGTGGGCAGCCAGGCGTCGCCGGCGGCCATCGTGTTCCAGCCGACGTGATCGCTGTGCAGGTGCGTGTTGAGCACCACGTCGACACTGTCTGGGCTGACCCCCGCCGCGGTGAGCGCCGCCAGGAAGCCGGTGTCCAGGTGGTGCAGCACCGGTATGGCGGGGCGCTCACGGCCATTGCCGACCCCGGTGTCGACGAGCACCCGCAGCCCGTCGACATCGATGACCCAGGTCTGGATGGCCACCCGCCACCGTGCGGTGTCCGGGTCGAGGAACGTGGGCACCAGCAGATCGGCATGCTCGGACCAGGCGTGCCGGGGGGTTTGGGCGAACGTGCCGATACCCGGCTCGAACGAGGTTTCCACGACGCGGGTCACGACGGCGTTTCCGAGGCGCATGTCAGGGTCCGATGCGGATCTCGCCGGGCGAGTACAACCCGGAATGGGTGGTGCTGCCCAGATCGATGTGGGCCGGTTCGGCGTCGACGATGGTGTCGAACCGTCGCAGCGATCCCCAGTCCTGTCCCCAGTCGTTGGACAGGTAGGTCGACATGACCGAGGCCCGCAGCAGCAGATCGGTGATGCCCAGCAGACCGCCCTCCAGGCCGTTCTGCCAGGTGTCGGTGCTCTGCAGCTTGGCGAAGTAATCCGGTGAGATGCGGAACTTCGGGATTTCGGTGATCCCGTTGGCGTGCAGCATCGGCTGCTGGCAGGGGAAAGCCAATCCGACCGCCCAGTCCAGCAGCACCGGCTGGGTGGAGCCGATGTACTCCTGCACCGAGCGCACCTCGGGTACCCGGGGCGGTGTCACCGCGATCCAATCGCCCTGGCTCAATGACAGGTCCTCGGCGATCACCCGGACGGCGATCGCATCGGTCGGGATCTGCTCGCGCGGGTAGCGCAGGTTGCGCCACGACGGTGTCGGGCCGATATCGAAGGGCCGCACCCGGCCCGCGGGCACCGGGGCGCCGTCCGGGCCGGCGATACCGTATTCGAGTTCCACCGTCTGCCCGCTGGTTTCGCCGTCGGCGACGCTGATCCCGGCGACGGTGCCCGCCGCGGTGATGGTGACCAGCGGGTGCGCGTCATCGGCCGCGGGTAACTCGTACCAGGCCGACGTCAGGCGGCTCTCCTGTTGTGCCTCGGTCGAATACGTTCCGGCGACCGGTACCCGTGCCGGGTCAAGCCCGTACGGCAGCGGCACCCGCGAGCCGTTGACACCGGGCCGGGACAGCCGGATGGGACGGTTCCAGTCATAGTCGGTGCCGGGCTGCGGGTTGTTCAGCCGGATGGCCTCGGCGATGATGCGGTCGGGTACGCCGTTGGGGGAGAAGCCGGGCGCCCCGGCGCCGCCCAGCGGACCGAGTGGACCGTAGTCGCCGGGCAGCGGCCGCAGGAACCCGTCGTTGGAATCGGGTTCGACCAGGACATCATCGGCCATGCCGCAGCCCCCGGCGAAGGCGCGAATGTTGGCCCAGCCGTTGGAGTAGGTCGGATACTGGCGCACCACGCCGATGCCCATGGAGGCGACGAACACCACCACCATGAAGCCGGCGGCAACCGGAACGGGTGCGGCGGTGAGCCGGTCGACGATACGAGAGTCCCGTTTACCGGACACGTGTAACCAGAACGCCCACAGCGCCGTGACCGCGAACAGCACGAAGAACACCGTGCTGACCGTCACCGGGCCGATCGCGGGTACCGAATTGTTGAACGGCACACCGAAGTTCGAGACGTACCACCAGCCGTTGACCGAGGCGAAACACAGTGCCAGCACGAAGAACACCAGCGACAGGAAGGCCAAGCGGTTGCGCGCCGAGCGCAGCACGGCCGGTGACACCATCACGGTGGTCAGCGCCGCCATCGCGCCCGCCACCGCGGCGAACAGGCCGAAGTGGTGGATCCACTTGGTGGGAGTGAACATCAGGAAGAAGATCGTCGCGAAGATGATGCCCATCAACCGCCAGGCCGGACCCCGCGCGATCCCGGCGATCCGCTTGCGCCGCAACATCATGAACAGCGAGGGGAACAGGCACAGCGCGGTGAACAGGAACGCGAAACGGCGTGAGATGGCACCGTCGACGGTCGGCAGCACCAGGTAGTAGTAGCGCAGGTTCTCGGTGTACCACTCCTGGCTGGGGCCGATGGCGGTGCGAATCCGGGTGGCCTCCAACACCGTGGCCAAGGTCTGGTCGGCGAACACCACCGCCAGGATGACGGTGCCCGCCGCCAGCAGCGGGGCCAGCAGGGCAAGGGTGCCGACCTGGGCGCGTCGGCGCATGATGATCCGCAGGATGGGCCGGCCGCCGGCCACCAGCGCCGCCACCGCGATCAGACCGGTGGGTTGGATGCCGAGGGTGAACGCGGCCGAGATGATGGCCAGCGCCGCGGGTGTCAGCCGCCCGGAGGTCACCGCGCGTTCGATGAGTACGTAGGTGATCAGGGCGCCGGTGGCGATCTGGCCCTCCGGGCGGAGCCCGTTGTTGAACGGCATCCAGGCGCCCAGTAGCACCAGTCCGGCCGCCCACAGCGCGGGCCGGCTGGCGATCACGGCGGGGCCGAGCCTGGGCAGCACCTCGCGGGACAGCAGCAACCAGCACACCAGGGCGCAGATCAGATCCGGTAGCCGGATCCAGATGCTTGCGTCGCTCACCCGGGTCATCAGCGCCAGCACGTTGTAGTACCAGCCGAAGGGGTCCTCGGGGCTGCCGAACCAGCGGAAGTAGTTGGCCATGTAGCCGCCGTGATCGGCGACCCGGGCCATCTGCAGGATGTAGCCGTCGTCGGAGGAGTTGGTGCCCATCACGTACCAGAGCGCGAAACCGCCAACCACGACTCCGTCGACCGGCGTGAAGGTCTTCCAGCGGGTGGGGATGAGCCGACGCATGCGCCGCCCGTCGAGTCGGTCCAGCCGCCACAACGCCAGCAGCGCGATGATCGTCGACACGATGGCCAGCACCATGGCCGCCAGCTTCAGCGCCGTCGGGTGGGTGGTGAACCGGGTGTCGATGTCCGCCGACAGTGACAACCCTTGGGGGGCAGCGCCGGTCAGATCGGTGAACACCCCGACCACGGCCGGGCGCAGGTTCGGGTCGGGGAAGCCGGTGCGCTGCGGGCTGCCGTCCGGTTGGGTCAGGCCGACGAATTCGGCGTAGGTGCCGTCATGGTCGGAACTGATCTCGATCTGCGAACAGCGGTCCATGCGGTCGCGTTCGACGCTGGCCACCACCACATTTCGGACGATCACGTCGACCCGGCCAGGGCTGTCCGCGCTCGGCTCGGTGACGTTGACCAGCATCGCGTTCAATGCGGCGTCTCTGCCCTCGGCTGGTGCGGTGCCCAGCACCAGGCCGCCGTCGGCGGGCATGTCCCTGATCACCGAGCAGGGCACCGTGGCGGTCAGGCTCACCGGCGCCTGCGAGATCAGCGGGGCCGTCACATTCGAGAGCTGGCCGGCCTGCGGCCAATTCAGCGTCGCGGTGGTCTGCGTGACCGGCAGCAGTGGCACCGCGACCGCCATCACGAAGCCGAGCAGGCCGGCGATCTTGGCAACCCAGCGGGCGATCTTCACGTCCCTCGCCTGCGGGCTCACGGGAGTGCCCTGATCGGTCCGCCGCGACTCCAGCCGAACACGTTCGCAGTCCCTTCTTCGATGACGGCCTCAGGCGCGATATCGCGCGGCACCACCCGGATATAGCGTTCGATCGAACCCCAGTCCCGGTACCAGTCGTCGCGCAGGTAGGTGGGAATGGTCGAGGTGCGCAGCAACGCCTGGATGAACAGGAACGGGCCGCCGTCATCGGCGGACTGCCACTGGTTCGACGACACCACCATCTGCTTGAAGTTCGGAATGATCCGGTACTCGGGCAGTTCGGCCACCCCGAGGTGTTCGGCGAACGGTCGCTGGCACGGGAAGTTCGCCGCGGTCGCGATGTCCATCAGCACCGGGGTCTGGGTGCCGAGGAATTCCTGTGCGGTCTGCAGTACCGGCACCCGCGGGGGTGTGAACGCAAACCATTGATCCTCGGACAGGTTCGGGTCATCGGCCACGATGCGCGCCACATTGGCCTCCGGCGGCGCCCACGCGAGCGGGAAACGCAGGTTGCGCCACGCCCGCTGGTTGAAGATGTCGATCGGCTGCACCTCCGCCAGCGCCTGGTAGCTGCCGTCGGGCCGGTGCACACCCCACTGCAGTTTCAGCGACTGCCCGTAGTTGAACGACCCGTCCTCCTCGTAGTACCAGATGGCACCCGCCGCCGCGACGGTCACCAACGGCCGGTCCGGGGTGCGCGCTGGCAACTGGTACCAGGCCGAAGTCGCCTTGGCGGCAACGGTATTCTCGTCGAAACTGCCCATCACCGGGGTGCGGTCCGGATCCAGCCCGAACGGCAGGAACACCCGCGATCCGTTCACTCCCTCAGGGCCGTAACCGCCGCCGGTGCCCGCCGCGTAGCCGACGCCGATATTGGGTTTGTCGACCGGGCCGTCGGAGTTCGGGGTGCCCGGGTTGGCGGCCACCGGTTCGGGCGGTTCCAGGGTGTCGCTGACGCCGTTGGGGGTGAACCCGACCGGTTTCTCGCCGCCGAGCGGCCCGTACTCACCGAAGCGCTGCCCCGGGACCGGTTGCAGCAGACCGGCATTGGGGTCGGCTTCGACGAGCACCGCGTCGGCCATCGCACAGCTGTCGCCCGCCAGCCCGGACCGCAGCGCGGACAGGCTGGCCGAGCCGGTGGTGTACACCGGGTAGCGGCCCACGGTGGCCTTGAGCATCGAGCCCAGCTCGAGGACCACCATGATGACCGCGACGACCAGCAGCGGGGTGGACGCCAGCGCCCGGTTACGTCCGGTGTCGGCGACCTCGGTGTGCCCGGCGTAGTCGATGCGGAAATGCAGCCAGGCGGTCAGCAGGCCGCCGGCAATCGCCAGCACCAGGAAGATGGTGGTCACCGGGAACCCGACGATGACGGGCTGCTTGTCGAACCACGGCACCCCGTAGTTACCGGTGTAGAACCAGCCGTTGAGCCCCGAGGTGGCCCACGCCAGCACGAACAGCAACGCGGTGACATACAGCGCGAGGTTGCGCCTGCTGTGCAGCCCGACCCGGGCCAGCGCGAACGCCGTCACTCCGCCCAGTGCGCCGGCCAGCCCGGCGAAGGCACCGAACTGGATGGCCCACTTGGTCGGGGTGAACGTCAGCAGCAGCAACCCGATGCCGGTGGTTCCGATCAGCCGCCACACCGGCCCGTTCATCGCCCCGGGAACCGTCCCGCGGCGCAGCATCACCATCAGCAGGCCGAACAGGCACAGCAGCAGGACCAGCACCGCGAACCGGCGGGTCAGCGATCCGTCGACGCTGTCCTCCACCGTCAGGAAGTAGTACCGCAGGAACTCCTGATACCACGGGATGGTCGGGCCGACAACGTATTTGATGCGCGCCGACTCGGCGACGGTGGCCAGCGTCTGATCGCGGAAGACGATGACGAAGATCAGCGACGCGGCCGCCGCCAGCGGGGCCAGCTGCGCGGCCAGACCCAGGGTGGCGCGGCGTTCGGCGATGACGCGGGTGATCATGCGCGCCCCGACGAGCAGCGGAGCCAACGCGATCAGGCCTTGTGGTGCCAGCGTGACGCAGAACGCGGCGACCACGATCGCGGCCGCGGTCGGCCACAGCCGGCGTCGGCCCACCGACAGCTCCACCAGCACCCAGATCGCGACGACGCCGAACGCGATGAGCGGTTCGGGGCGCAGACCGTTGTTGAAGGGCAGCCAGGCCGCCAGGAAGACCGCACCCGCGGTCCAGACGGCGGCCCGGTTGCGGGCCAGCCGGCGGCCGAGTCGGGGGAGCACGACGTGGCTGAGCAGCAGCCAGGTGCCGATCGCGGCGGCGGTGGCCGGCAGCCGCATCCACACCCCGGCGGTGCTGACCGATGCCAGCTGGGCCAGCACGCTCTGGTACCAGTCGAAGGGTGCTTCCGGGGCGCCGAAATAGCGGAAGTAGTTGGTGAGGTAGCCGGCTTCCCCGGACACCCTCGCGATCGTCAGGTTGTAGCCGTCATCCGATGACGGCGGTCCGACGATATGCCAGGCCAGCAACCCGCTCAGTACCCCGGCATCGGCGATCCACACCGATACCGGCGTACGGCGACTCCCGCTCGGCGGCGCCCGCCGTCCGGCGGCGCGGTCCAGCCAGGCCAGCGTCCCAATGGAGGCCAGCACTGCGGCGACGCCGAGCACCATCACGGCGGTCTTCAATGCGGTCGGCGATGTGATGAAGCGGGTGTCGATGTCGACGCGTGCGTTCAGGCCGGCATCCGGTGCGACGCGCAGGTCGGTGAACAGACCCGCCACCTGCGGGCGTTTGTCGACTCCCAGGGTGCCGGTGGCGCCCGGGATACCGACGAAGTCCGCGCCGACCGCGCCCACGTCGGCCCAGATCTTGAGGTCACTGCACGCACCGGAGTCGACGGCGTCGCGCGGCGCGACGGCCGCCACGGTGTCCCGGAACGCCACGTAGACGACGTCGGCGTTGGCGTTGACGAACAGACCGTTGCGCCCGGCGTCGATCCCGCCCGGCGGGATGGTGGAGAACACCAGGCCCCCTTCGGCGGGCAGGGTGGCCACCGCGCGGCAGGGGATCGTCACGGCCAGCGACTTGGGCGCCCCGGAGACCAGCGGCGCGGTGACGTCCCCGGCGAAACCGTCGGCGTCGGCCGACTGCGGCCACTGGATCGTTGCGGTGCTCTGCCGTACCGGCAGCAGCGGGGCCAGAGCGCAGAGCAGGAACCCAACGAGGCCCGTGATGACGGCGAGAAGGCGGACTGTCCTATCGGGCACGAGGCTCAAGGGTAAGCGACATCGGGGCCGGCACCGCCGGACGACCCGCGCTAGTGCCTAGCGGGGTGTAGGGCGGCCAACCGGATATCGCCGCCGTAGTGCGCCAACACCCGGGGATCCATCACGCGGCGCCACAGCGGCGGGCACCAGGCCAGCACCAGCATGCTGCCGTACCCGGTGGGCAGCTGCGGAGCCTGATCGCAGTGCTGCAGGGTCTGGTAGGGCTTGTGTGGATTGGCGTGATGGTCGGAGTGTCGCTGCAGGTGATACAGGAACACGTTGGCCACCAGGGTGTCGCTGTTCCAGCTGTGTCGCTGGCCGACCCGCTCGTAGCGGCCGTCGGCCAGGCGTTGACGTCGCAGACCGTAATGCTCGAGATAGTTCACCGTCTCCAGCAGGCAGACGCCGATGATCGCCTGCCCGATCAGCCACGGGATGATGACGGTGCCGAACCAGGCCACCAGCCCGGCGAACAGGGCCGCCGACAGCAGCCAGGCGTTCAGGATCTCGTTGCGCAGCGACCACCGGGACCGGCCGGCCTTGGACAGCCGCGCGGTCTCCAGGTTCCATGCCGAGCGCAACCCACCCCACACCGAACGTGGGATGAAGCGGTAGACGCTCTCCCCGAGCCGGGCGCTGGCCGGGTCCTCGACGGTCGCCACCCGCATATGGTGTCCACGATTGTGTTCGACGAAGAAATGCCCATATCCAGTTTGCGCAAGGGCGATCTTGCTGAGGCGTTTCTCGGCGGTGGCGCGCCGGTGGCCCAATTCGTGCGCGGCGTTGATCGCGATGCCGCCGACAATCCCGACGGTGACCATCAGCCCGATCTTGTCGACGGTGCTCATCGTCAGCCACCCGCCACCGCTCCACAGCCAGCACGCGAAGACCAGCGAAAGGTACTGGTTGGGCAGGTAAAGATAGTTGACCCAGCGGTAGAACGGGTCGTTTTCGAGATGATCGAACATGTCCGAGGACACGGAACTGTCGTCGGCGCCAATTAGCTGGTCAAGTACCGGAATCACGACGAAAGCCAGCATCGGCCCGACCCACCAGAACACCTGTTGACCGGTCAGCTGCACCAGCAACCAGGCCAGTCCGACCATCCCGGGAACGATCGCGCCGAGCAGCCACAGATACCGTTTTACAGGCCGCCACGTGGGCGTTCTGCCGGTCCGCGCGTCAGTCACTTCGTATCCTTGCCGGGGGATGGAGCAAACTTGTTCGTGGTGCCTATTTAACCTGGTTGTGCGAGCAGTGCAAACACGGAGCCATAACGAATGAGGATTTTGCTGGGAGGTTGGTGTACGGGTGGCGCAGAACAAGCTGACGCGGCGGCGATTCCTGGGTGCGGCCGCCGGTGTCGCGGCCGGCGCGCTGGGGGCGGCCGCCTGCTCGTCGGGGCGGCCGGGCGAACGCCCTGAGTCCCGGGCGTATCACCAGGCGATCGTCGTGGGAAGCGGCTACGGCGGCGGGGTGAGCGCGTTGCGCCTGGGCGAAGCCGGGGTGGACACGTTGATTCTGGAGCGCGGGCGGCTGTGGGATACCCCCGACGCGGATGGCAAACGTTTCACCAAGATGTTGCCCGCCGATACCCGGGCCGGCTGGTTCCGTGACGTCCCGCCGAGCCTGGTGCCCTCCTTCCGCGGTATCTCGGTGAACGCGGTGGCGGCGCAGAATCCGGGGGAGCAGCCGATCCAGGCCGGGATCTGCGACAAGGTCACCTACGGCGCCCACGATGTGTTCCGCGGGATCGCGGTCGGGGGCGGCTCGATGGTCAATGCGGCCATCGCCGCGGTGCCCACCCCCGATCAGGTGCGCGCGGCGTTCCCGGATATCGATCCGAACGAATTCCTGGGCACCTACATCGAGCGGGCCAAGACCGCATTGCAGATCAGCTACCGCGATCCGGACTGGTTCGAGCAGACCCCCTGGTTCCAGTACGCCCGGGTGGGCCGCAGCTACGCCGAGGCCGCGGGCTACGGCGTCGACATCAACGGCAGCGCGTACTCGTTCGACTACATGATGCGCGAGGCCGCCGGTGAGGTGCCGCGGTCGGCGCTGGACTGGGAGTGCCAGTACGGCAACAACTACGGCCGGTTGGGCAGCGTCGACCAGACCTACGTGGCCGCCGCGCTCAAGACCGGCAACGTCGAGCTGCGGCCGCTGACCGAGGTGACCGGGATCCGGCAGGAATCTTCGGGCGAGTACGTGGTGTCCACCCGCGAGATCGACCGCTGGGGCAAGGAACTGTCCCGTGGCGAGATCGGTTGTGAGCAGCTCTATCTGGCTGCCGGTGTGCTGGGCACCACGCATCTGCTGTTACGTGCCCGCGAGACCGGGGAGTTGTCCAACCTGCACGACGAGATCGGCAGCGGGTACGGCAACAACGGTGACATCATGGTCTCGCACAACACCGCCGAGCCGGTGGGCACCCAACAGTCGCTGCTGGGCATGATCAACCTCGACGGCCGCAACGATCCCGATAATCCGGTGTACGCGAGCATGTTCTCGCTACCGCTGCCGCTGGAGACGAACGCGCTGGGCTACTACGCCATGGTCCGCACCGGTGACCGGGCGGTGATCAACTACGACCGCCAGTCCGACACCATCGACGTCGACTGGCCGCAGAGCCACACCGACCATCTCGTCGAGCGGGCCCGCTCGGTGTTCGACCGGGTCGTGCAAGCCAATGGCGTCGATTATCGCGATGACCTTTTCGAGGGAAAGGCCTTCGCCCCCAATACCGTCCATCCGTTGGGTGGCTGCGTGCGCGGTGCGGCGACGGACCTGTTCGGGCGGGTGCACGGCCACGACAAGCTGTACGTCAACGATGCGTCGCTGATCCCCGGCTACATCGGCTGCAACCCCTACATGTCGATCACCGCGCTGGCCGAACGCAATATCGAAGCGATCCTGGCCGGGCGCCGCTAGAGCGCTGAATTAGGTAGAACGCGGGCTGGCTAGCTCGGCCGCAGCGGCGCCGGGCTCCACAGCCCGCTGCGGGTGGCGGTGCCGAGCTCCAGTTCCGCGGGTTTGGCGTTCGGATAGAACTGCCGCAGTTGCTGCAGGGAACCCCAGTCGCGGAACCAGTCGTCCTTCAGATACGTCGGGATGGGGATGGCCCGCAGCAGCAACTCGGTGATCCCGAGCGGTCCACCGCCCAGGTAGTCCATCACCGGCGAGTTGGCCTCGGCGCCGAACCGGTCCGGCAGGATGCGCCATTTTGGCACCTCGGTGACACCGTACTGGTGGAAGAACGGCCGCTGGCACGGGAACGCCAGTCCCACAAGCCAGTCCAGCATGACCGGATCGGTGGAGCCCACCACATCCTGCAGGCTGCGCAGCTCCGGGATGCGGGGCGGGGTGACCGCGATCCAGTGCTGGGGAGCCAGGTCGTCGTCGGAGGCGACGAGCCGCACCCGGGTGGCCTCGTCGGGGATTTCCGACATCGGGGCACGCAGATTACGCCACGCCGGTACGGCGCCGACGTCGGCCAAAACGATGGTGCCGCCCGGTTCCCCGCTGGCGGCCTGCTCCTCGGTGGCCCACTGCACCAGGACCTCGCCGGCGTCGAAACGACCGGCCGCCGCCACGACCAGCAGCGGACCGCGTTGCCCGCTCGGCGGCAGCCGGTACCAGCCCGAACGCAAAATGGCGGGCTGCTGCGCGCCCGGGCGCCAGCTGCCCAGCACCGGGGTGCGGGCCGGGTCGAGGTTGTAGGGCAGCCGTGCCTGCGATCCGTTCACCCCGGCCGCGGCGGTGGTGCCGCCCTCGGTGCCGGGCTCGCCGCCGGTCTCGTCGCTGTCCTCGTAGTCGGCGAAGTTACTGGAACCGGGCTGCTCGGACAGCGAGTCCGCGGAGATATCCGAGGGAACCCCATTGGGACGGAAATTCTGTGCGGTGCCGGCGCCCAGCGCCTCCCCGATCGGGTCGTCGATCGGGGTGAGCATGCCGACATTCGGGTCCTGTTCGACCATCACATCGGTGGCCAGCCCACACGTTTTGCCACGCAACGCGTCCAGATTGGAGCGTCCGACCGACCACGCCGGGTACTGCGCGGTCACCGCCAGCGTCAGCGAGATCACCTCGAAGAGCACGACCGCCCAGGTCACCACGGCCAGCGGCGCGCCGGTGAACCGGGTCCATGGTCGGACCCGGGTTTCGGGGTTGGCGAAATGCAGCCAGGCCGCCGTCAGCAGGGCCAGCACCGACAGTCCCAGCAGGATGGTGGTGAAACCGAAATGCCACTCCGGGAACTGATTCGACCAGGGCACCCCGAAGTTCGACACGTACCACCAGCCGTTGACGGTGGCGAACGACAATGCCGTTACGAACAGCACCGCTGCCGTGACGACGGTGCGGTTGCGTCGGGACTTCATCGCCGCCGCGGTGATGGCCACCGCGGCCAACGCCCCGAGCGAACCCGCCAGGCCGGCGAACACCCCGAAGTGATGCGTCCACTTTGTCGGGGTGAACATCAGCGACAGGAACGAGATGATGGTGATGCCGATCATGCGCTGCGCCGGGCCGATCGCGGTGCCGGGGATGCGGCCCTTGCGCAGCGTCATCGCGACCGAGATCGCCACGGCCAGTAGCAGTGTCAGCACCGCAAACCGTCGTGCCACCGATCCGTCGGGGCTGGTGGTGAACAGACGCGAATAGCGGATGTGCTCGTCGAACCAGGCCAGGCTGGGCCCGATGGTCGACTTGAACGAACTGGCCTGCAACTCACCGATCAGCGTCTGGTCCCGGAAGATCAGGAAGATCGTGACGGTGCCCGCGGCCGCGATGGGTGCCAGCAGGGCGGCGTAGCCGAACCGCGACACGTGGGCGGCCACGATCGTTCGCAACGGCCCAATCGCGACCAGCAGGGCGCCCACCGCGGCGATACCGGTGGGCCCGGAGAACAGTGTCAGCGCGCCGATGATGATGGCCACGGCGACCGGCAGCAGCCGGCTGGTCGCCACACCGCGCTCCACCGAGCACCAGGTCAGCAGGATGCCGACGGCGATGATCGGTTCGGGGCGCAGGCCGTTGTTCAGCGGGAGCCAGAATGCCAGGAACATGGCGGCCGCGGTCCAGGCGGCGGGGCGGCTTTTCTTCACCGCTGCGCCGAGCCGCGGGATGACCTCGCGGCTGATGATCCACCAGCAGGCAAGCCCCATCAGCAGCGTGGGTAGCCGCACCCAGATGCTGGCCGTGGACACGTGGGCCCACAGGGCAAGCAGGTCGTAATACCAGCCGAACGGAGCCTCCGGGGTGCCGAACCAGCGGTAGTAGTTGGCCATGTAGCCGGCGTGTTCGGACACCCTGGCCATGGTCAGGATGTAGCCGTCATCGGCGGTGTTCGCGCCGACGAAATGCCACCACACCAACAGCGCGGTCACCAGGGCGTCCAGTTTGGTCAGCGACCACCAGCGTTGCGGCAGGAACCGGCGGTGCCGCATGCCGTCGGCGATGTCGAGGCGGTGCAGCGCGACCAGCGAGGCGATCGTCATCACCACGCCCAGCACCATCACCAGGGTCTTGAGAGGGGTGGGAGAGGTGCTGTAGCGGGTGTCGATGGTCGCCGAGAACTCCAAACCGGGCGGCGCCGGGCCGGACAGGTCGGTGAAGACCCCGACGATCTGCGGACGGAAATCGTAGCCACCGCGTTCCCCGCGCAGCGGTTCGCCGGGGTTCTCGTCGTCGGGCCCCGCCGTGAGATCGACGAATTCGGCGGTCACCTTGTCGGCGTGCGCGGTGAAGGTCAGTTCGCGGCAGGACGGGCTGAGCACCTCGCTCAGCGGCGCGCTGACCACCGGGGTGTTGCGCACGATGACCAGCAGTTCGTTGTTGACCCGCTCGATCAGTAGACCGCGGTCGACGGCCTTGGGCGCCTGTTTGGGCACGGTGGACAGCAGCACATTGCGCGTACCGCCGAGCTCGGCGGCGGCCGAGCACGGGATGGTGATGTTCAGGTCGGTGGCCACATAGCCGATCAGCGGGGCGTCGACGCTGTCCAGGGTCCCGTTCTGCGGCCAGTTCAGCGTCGCGGTCGTCTGTGTGACGGGCAGGAACGGGGTGGCGATGGCCAGGATGGTGCCCAACAGACCGGCCACCACGGCAACCAGTCTGGTGGTGCGGTGATTGGCCGGCGCGTCGTTCACGGAGCTAGATGCTAGTTGTCGGGCCATCAGTCACCCGCGTGCGGTTTACGGATAGCCAGCACGAACGGTCCGTTGGTGGACACATCCCAGCGTGGATCGTCGAACAGCGCGGCGTTCAATTCGACCTGGTAGCGCTTGACGTTGGGTTGGTTGGGGTAGACGTCGGCGGCCAGCCGCAGGGTGTAGCTGTCCGGACCGCCGCGGCGCATCAAGAACACCGTCGGGGCCTGCCAGGGCAGCCGGTCCAGTGCACCGATGAACTCCTCGGGTGTACCGAGCAGCGCCCAGCTCTCGATGGCGGCAGAGCGGGCCTCGAACTGCGCCAACGGGTTTGCGTAGTGCGAGGTGAGGCCCTGGAAGCCGTAGTAGGGGTAGTAGGACAGGAAGCTGTAGTCGGCGGTCAGCACCACCGTCTCGGTGCGCGGCACGCCGGTCACCTGCCGGATCCGCTCGTCGAGTGCGCGGTAGTACTGTTCGGCGCCCGGTGGACGCCGGTCGGCGCGCTCGCCGTAGCCGTCGGTGTCGGTGTAGGCCACGGTGATATCGCTGCGCAGCACATCGGGGATGTCCTGGCTGAAGGTGGCCGCCCCGATCGCGCCGATGGTTGCGGCGACCGCCACGATGTGTCGTCCCGGGTGCTGGTAGCGGGCCAGGACGGCCTGAACCACCCAGATGAACCCGAAGGTGCCCGCCGCGGCCAGCAGTACCGACAGGGTGGGCTGCAGGCGGAAGGACAGCAGGGTGGTGCCGACCAGCGTGGTCAACATGGACAGCAAGGACCAGGCGTAGACCGCCAACACCGCGATGGCCAGCGCGCCCGCCCGCGCGCCGCTGCGGGCGTGCACCACCAGCCACACGGTGCCCAGCATGCACAGCGCGCCCAGCAGGGTGAAGTCGAGCATCGGGAATGTCAGCTCGGCGCCGTCGATCGGCAGGTAGTGCTGGGCGGTGCCGCTGTCGGCCGGTTCGCCGCGCGCGGCGGCCAGCAGGTAGGGGCCCCAGGTGAGCAGCGCCAGCGCACCGGCGATGACGCCCATCACGGCCAGCCGCAGCAGCGGCGCGATGCTGCGCCGCGTGACGGCCAGCAGCAACGCCATCAGGGTGACGGTGAACGCGGCATAGCCCAGCAGCAGGGTGTAGAACAGTGCGGCCATACCGAGGAAGAGCCCCACGCCGACGATCGCGCCCCACGGGTGCTTGTCGGTGCGTCGCAGCCCGGACCACGCCAGCACGAAGACCGGGGGAAGTAAGACGGTGATCACGGCGGCGTACGGCTCGGCCGACGTGTAGGCCAGTGTCACCGCGGCGGTGGCAGTCGAGACGGCCAGCGCGATCTCGAATCGCAGCATCGCCGACCACAGCACCAGGGCGACCGCGATCGCCGCGGTGATCGAGATGATGGCCCAGGGCTTGAACATCTCCCAGGCCGGCATACCGGTCAGGTCGGCCAGGCGGCCGCCGATCCAAAACCAGCCTGCGGGATAGAACGGCGGCAGCCCGATATAGGTCATATCGTGCAGCGCCGGGCTCTCGGTCAGCCTGGTCAGGTACTCGGTGCGGAACTGTTGATCCACCGAAATGCCGAACAGGTAGAGGCGGGTGGCCCCGAGCGGCATCGCCAGTGTGACCACCGAGAACGCCGAGAGGAAGACCACCGCGGTGATCCGCGCGAGCACCCGACGTCCCGTGCGCCACAGCACACCGGCAGCGAAAATTCCTGCCAGGCAGCCGAATTGGCCGACGGTCGTCAACGCGTGCAGCTGGTTGGACGAGTTGTACGCCGGCCACTCGACACGGGCGATGGTCAGCAGGGCGACAATGGCCAGCGCTGCCGCCGTGGCGGCCGCGGCCACCATCTGGCCGGTGACGGCCAGACTCGTGCGCATCAGAACGGGAGCTTGCGGAAGATCGGCCGCGGGATGTGCCGCAGCACCGACATCAGCACCCGCACCTGGCCGGGCGCCCACACCAGATCCTTGCCCTTGGCCGCGGAGGCCACCGCCAGCTCGGCGACGTCCTCCTTGTCGACGGTGAACGGTGCCTCCTTGGCGCCGGTGGCTTTCCAGTGCTCCAACGTGGTGGTGGTGCGTACCTGCCCGGGCCGGATCACCAGCACCTTGACCCCGAACTCGCGCAGGGCCTCCCCGAGGCCGAGGTAGAAGCCGTCCAGACCGGCCTTGGTGGAGCCGTAGACGAAGTTGGAGCGGCGCACCCGCTCACCGGCCACCGAGGACATCGCGATGATCTGGCCGAAGCCCTGGGCGCGCAGCTTCGCGCCGATCAGTACGCCGACCGATACCGCCGCGACATAGTTGATCTGTGCGGTGAGCACGGCCTTGGTCTGGTTCTGCCACAGCTCCTCGGCGTCGCCGAGCACCCCGAAGGCCACCACCGCCACATCGACATCGCCGCCGGCCCAGGCGGCGTCGATGACGGCCGGATGCGAGGCGGTGTCCAGGGCGTCGAAGTCCAGATACTCCACCGATTTTGCACCGGCGGCCTGCAGCGCCGCGATGGCGGCGTCGCGCTTGGGCGCGCCGGGTAGGTCGGCCAGGATGACCCGGGCCTTGGCGTTACGCAGGTAGCGCTCGGCGATGGCCAGTGCGATCTCGGACGTTCCGCCCAGCAGCAGGATGGTCTGCGGGTTACCGGTGGCGTCGATCATGGGCAGGGGCGGCCTTTCTGGAGCGGTTCGAGGCTAGAGCAGTTCGAGACGACGGGCCATATCCGAGGCGAACACGCCTTGCGGATCCGCCTTGCGGCGCACGGCGATCCATTCGTCGACCCGGGGATACATCGTGTGGAAGTTCTCCGCGCTGACCCGTGAGTCCTTGGCGGTATAGACGCGTCCGCCGAATTCCATGACACGGCGGTCGAGTTCGTTGAGGAATTCGTTGACGCCGGGCTTGTTGGGGAAGTCCATCGCGACGTTCCAGCCGGCCATCGGGAAGCTCAGTGGCGCCCTGTTGCCGGGGCCGAACAGCTTGAACACGTTCAAAGCCGAGTAGTGGCCCTGGGTCTGAATCCAGCGGATGATGGCCTTGAAGTCCTCCAGCGCATTCGGTGGAACCAGGAACTGATGCTGGGCGAAACCTGCTGGGCCATAAGCCTTTTGCCAGCCGGTGGTGATATCGAGCATATGGTAGAACTGGGTCAGGTTGACGATCTTGTTCTGGTAGTTTCCGCTGACCCGGTAGAACGCCTCGCCGACCAGTCCCAGGGACAGCTTGTTCATCACGCTGACCGGGAAAAGGTTCGGCACTGCAGGCAGTTTCGGGGCGGTGAACTGCAGCGGGTTGGCGGCCAGCTTGGGTGGCAATTGATCCAGCTTGGCCAGGCTGCCCCGGCTGACCGCCGCGCGGCCCAGCTTGGGCGGCGGGTTGATCAGGTCGAACCAGGCGCTGGAGTAGGTGTAGTTGTCCTCGCTGCCGTCGGTGTGCACCGCGACGGTCTCATCGAGGTTGGCGGTGGCGATACCGTCGGCGATGAAATACGCGGTCTCGGTTCGGGTCATGGCGATCCGGGCCCGGATCACGATGCCGGTCAGGCCATTTCCGCCGATGGTGGCCCAGAACAGCTCACTGTCGGGACCGTCGGGGCCCAGGGTGTGTACCTCGCCGTCGGCCATCAACAGGTCCAGGGAGAGCACATGATTGCCGAAACTGCCGGCACTGTGGTGGTTCTTGCCGTGGATGTCGGAGCCGATGGCGCCACCGACGGTCACCTGTCGGGTGCCCGGGAGGACCGGGACCCACAGCCCGAACGGTAACGCGGTCTTCATCAGCTGGTCCAGGCTGACCCCGGCGTCCACGTCGGCGACCGCGGTCTCCGAGGACAGCGAATGAATGCGGTTCAGCCGGGTCATGTCCACCACGATGCCGCCGCCGTTGCAGGCATGGTCACCGTAGGAGCGGCCCAGCCCGCGGGCCACGATGCCGCGGCGCAGGTAGGACGGGCTGGACGCCGATGCGTCGGCCACCTGCCGGACGGCGGCAGCGATCACCTCGACATCGGGGGTGGACAGCACCTGCGCCACGCTGGGCGCCGTCTGGCCGAACCCGGTCAGGGATCGGGGCGTGAGGGGAAGTTCGGTAGACATATCAGTGGCAGACGATACCGGTCGGGCTACCGGGACGGATTCACCTGAGCCGGAATATCACGGCCCGCTGCACCACGAAGTTGATCACCGTGGCGGTGCCCTGCGCGATGACGAACGCCACCGGGACCTGCCAGGACTGGCCGGCGAACTGCAGATAGAACAGGTAATTGATACCGACCTGCACGGCATAGGTGAGCGCGTAGAGCGCCATGACCGCGATGAACCGGGCCCTGCTGGGTGCGGCCTGGAAGGTCCACCGCCGGTTGATCAGATAGGCGGTGGTGGTGCCGGCGATGAAGCTGAGCGTCTTCGCCACGTTGACGTGCAGGCCGAGCGCCAGCAGTAGGACATACAACCCGAAGTCGACGATCGCCGACAGGCCGCCGGTGACGATGAAACGTGTGGCCTGGGTTTTGAGGCTCAGTGCAACGTTTTCCGGGGTGTCGGTCACGCGGGCAGCATACGGGGCGAGAATGGGCGGGTGACCGATCTGCTGCACGAGTGGCGCGCGCTGCTTACGCGTCACAGCGCGTCGCCGGCCACTGCCGCCGTCGGTACCGCGCTGCTGGCCCGCTGGTCCGAACCGCACCGCCGCTACCACGATGTGACCCACCTGCAGGGTGTCCTGGACGCCGTCGACCGGCTGGCCGGATCCGCCGACGACCCCGATGCCGTGCGGCTGGCGGCCTGGTACCACGACGCGGTGTACGCGGGCGCGCCGGACGACGAGGAGAACAGCGCGGTGCTCGCCGAGGCCGATCTGAGCGCCCTCGGACTGCCTGCTGCGCTGGTGGCCGAAGTGGCCCGACTGGTCCGGCTCACCGTCGAGCACGACCCCGAGCCGGCCGACCGCAACGGTCAGGTGCTCTCCGATGCAGACCTGGCGGTGCTGGCGCTGGACCCCGAGGAGTATCGGCGCAATTCGGCGCGGGTGCGCGAGGAGTACCGGCACGTCTCCGACGCGGACTTTCGGGCCGGCCGGGCCCGCGTCATCGCCGCGCTGCTGGCGGCGCCGGCGCTCTACCGCACCCCGGAGGGCCGCCGGCTGTGGGAGGACGCGGCGCGGCGCAATCTCGCCTCGGAGTTGCGGGCCCTCAGCGAGTGATGCTGTCGAGTACCCCGCACAGCGCCGCCACGGCGGCGCCGAACGCATGATCGGCCGGTGTGCCGAAGCTGACCACCACACCGTCGACGGCCGGCAGCTGTGGACCCGCGTCGGGGTGGCGCAGCACCCGTAACCCGGACAGGGCGATACCGGCTTCGCCGGCACGCCGCATCACCTCGGCTTCGGTCCCCGTGGGCAGTGTCAGCTGAAGGTGCAAACCGGCGGACAGCCCGCGCAGACCGACATCGTAGGGTGCCAGCGCTTGCACCAGAATGTCGCGGCGGCGCCGGTAGACGGCGCGCATGCGACGAATGTGCTTGTCGTAGCTGCCTTTTGCGATGAAATCGGCCATGGTCAGCTGGACCATGGCGTTGACGTAGAACTGTTGGCCGCCCATTGCCGCGACCACCCGGTCGACCAGGGCCGCCGGCAGCACCATCCAGCCCAGCCGCAGCACCGGGGCGAGGCTCTTGCTGGCCGAACCGAGGTAGACCACCCGCTCGGGGTCGAGCCCCTGCACCGATCCGATGGGTTGGCGGTCGTAGCGGAACTCGCCGTCGTAGTCGTCCTCCAGCAGGTAGCCGTCGGTGCGCTGGGCCCAGTCCAGCACCGCTTGGCGCCTGCCGGGGTGCAGTGGGACCCCGTGCGGGAAGTGATGGGCCGGTGTCAGCAATGCCGCGCCGGCCTGGTGGCCGTCCACCGCGACGCGGTCCAGGTCGTCGATCACCGCGCCGTCATCGTCGACGTCGATAGGAACGCTGGGTACCCCCATCGCGGCCAGCGCCTCACGAAACAGGAACAGCCCGTAGGCCTCGACGGCCACCGGTGTGTCGGGCCCGCCCAGCACGCGCGCCAGGACCTCGACGGCGTGCCGGGTACCCGCACAGATCACGATCTCGTCCGGGGTGGTGCGCACACCACGCACCCGTCCGAGGTATTCGGCAAGCGCCGTTCGTAATTCCATACGGCCCAACGGATCACCCAGGCGCAGCGCCTCGTTGGGTGCGGTGGCCAGCGCTCGCTTGGTCGAAGCCAGCCACGCGTTGCGCGGGAACTGGGAGACATCGGGGGAGCCCGGCATCAGGTTGTGGGTCGGGGTGGTGGTGATCCCGCGCGGCCGGGGTGGCACCGATCCGGTCCGGGAGTTGATCACCCAGGTGCCTGCGCCCTGCCGCGAGGCCAGCCACCCCTCGGCGACGAGCTCGGCGTATGCCTCTGCGACGGTGTTGCGGGCCAATCCGAGGTCGGCGGCCAGGGTGCGCGACGGCGGCAGCATGGTCTCGGGGGCGAGTCGACCGGACCGGATGGTGGCGCGCAGCGCGTCGACCAGCGCATCCCGTGCGCCGCGCACGCCCGGCCTGATGGCGTGCCGCAGCTCCAGGTGCAGATCACGCGAGCCGGAATTGGCCCATGAAGTCACAATCGAATTGAACCATGTGGGCGGTTCTTTTCTGGCTAGCGTTGTCGATATGACGCAGACATTGGAAAACCCCACCGCCCTCGACCGCCTGAACATCTACAAGGTGTCCCCCGAGCTGTACGACGCGATGATGAAGCTGTCGACCGCATCGGCCAAGGAGGTCGACCCGACCATCGGCGAACTCGTCAAGATTCGCGCCTCGCAGCTCAACCACTGCGCATTCTGTCTGGATATGCACGTCGCCGACGCACGCAAGCAGGGCGAGACCGAGCAGCGGCTGGCGCTGGTCGCGGCGTGGGAGGAGGCCGGCGACCTGTTCACCGAGCGCGAACGTGCCGCGCTGGAACTTACCGAGGCCATCACCGAACTACACCACGGCCACGTATCCGACGAGGTCTACGCCAAGGCCGCCGCCGTGTTCAGTGAGAAGGAACTCGCCCAGGTGATCGCCGTGGCCGTCACCATCAATGCATGGAACCGGTTCAACGTCGCCACTCGGATGCCGGCACCGCGACGCTAGTCACCAAGCTTCATTTGCCGGGCACCGACCCGCAGGCGCTCCGTGAACGCCTGCGGGTCGCCGTGCGTTGCCCGGAGCTGTTGTCACCGCTGAGCACCGAACCCGAAGCGGTTGGGGAACGCTGGCTCACCCGGTGGCCGCGCATCGAGATGGTCGCCCACGATCCTGTCGGACTGCCGTGGGCGCAGGCCGGTGCCTTACTCGCTCGGCTGCACCGGGAACCCTTGGGCGGCTTCACGGTTGTCCATGGTGCACACGCGCGGTTGACTCGTGCCCTGGAGCGGTTGGACCGGGGTGCGGTGGCCGGCGTCATTCGTGCGGCCGCCGGGCGGCTCGTGTTCCCGCCCGGCCCGATCAGCCTGGCGCACGGCGATTTTCATCTCGGACAACTCGGCCGCCAGTCCGGCAGGTATGTGCTCATCGATATCGATGACTTGGGCGTCGGGGACGCGCGGTGGGATCTGGCCCGGCCGGCCGGATTCTGGGCCGCCGGAATGGTGCCGGACGCCGACTGGCTGGCATTTCTGCGGGGGTACCGCCGAGCCGGTGGCCCCGCGCTGCCCGACGGTGACCCGTGGCCGGTGCTCGATCCGTTCGCCCGGGCCGCCGTGATCACCGCGGCGGCCAACCATCCCGAGGACGACCTGCTGGTTGCGGCCTGTGCGAGGATGGCCTGACTGGCCCAGGAACTGAATTGTTCGAGTGCTCGAACTTTCGCTGTGGGGCATTGAAAACTATTGATACGAAACAGCTTTCAAGTCTCCATCGTTTGCGATACCGGTTGCGGTGTGTCAAGCTGGAGACACGAAGGGGAGTAGCCCCCAAATCGGTTGATCGACATACTGGCAGCGCGGTACCCGCGCAGCCCGGTCACCGAACCGGCAGCCGCCGGTGGGCGAGACCTTCGGCCGTAGAAGACCGTATTGGTTACCGGCCGGAGGCAGTTGTTGATCCTCGTCGGAAGCCACTGATCGAGGGGTTGTCTCGTGATCTCCGCGCTGCTGTTGAGCTTTGCCGTGATCTTCGTTGCCGAGCTGGGCGACAAGACGCAGCTGGTGGCCATGACCTTCGCACTGCGTTACCGGTGGTGGGTGGTGCTGGGTGCCATCACCGCCGCGACGACGCTGGTGCACGTGCTGTCGGTCGCCATCGGTCATTATCTGGGCGCGGCACTGCCTGGGCATTTGCTCGGCATCATCGCCGGCGTGATGTTCGTGTTCTTCGGGCTGTGGACGCTGCGCGGGGACAGCCTCAGCGATGAGGAGAAGAGCCGGGTGCAGCGTGCCTCCGGTATCGCATTCTTCGTCGTCACCTCTGCGTTCTTCCTCGCCGAACTCGGTGACAAGACCATGCTCGCCACCATCACCCTGGCCGCCGACAACGACTGGCTGGGCGTCTGGATCGGCTCGACGCTGGGCATGGTGGCCGCCGACGGGCTGGCGATCATCGTGGGCGCCGTCGCCGGCAAGCACCTCCCGGAACGCATCATCCAGATCGGTGCGGCGGCGCTGTTCCTGCTGTTCGGTGTCTTCATGCTGCTGGAGAACGTGTTCACCGGGCTGCCCTTCTGGGGCGTCACGCTGGGTACCGTCACCGTCCTCGCGGTCATCGCCCTGGGTCTGCGGGTACTGCCGCAGCGTTACCGTCCTGCGGTGCTGAAACCGGCCCCGGCCGACGATGACGAGTCCGCGGTCGCGCAGTCCTAACTGGAGAAGAACAGCCGCCCGAAGCCTTGCTTGCGGTAGTACTTGTTGCCGCGATGGCCCCAGCCCGGCCCGAAGCCGGGGTCCGGCCCGTGACCCGAGCCGTAGCCGTGTTGCGGCTGTGGCGGCGGGGCCGACTGCACGAACCGGTTCTCCATTTGGGTCAGCGATTCCAGCTCGCCGAAATCGAGGAAGATGCCGCGGCAGGTGTCGCACTGCTCCAGGTGGATGCCGTTGCGTTCATAGGTCTTCATCACCCCCGCGCACTTCGGGCAGAGCAGGGTGTTTCCCGGTCCGGTCGTCGGTGGCAGGGGCGGTTCATATGGCGGGATGCTCATATGCGCACAACGTGGTGCCGGCCGTCAAAGTGCCCGGTTCAGAATGGTGGTGGGTGGGCCTCGATATCGGTGCGGTTGCGTGCGCGTTCGTGGGCTATTCGGTAGGTCCGGTTCTGCGGGCGGGTGCGGGAGCGTGTGGGCGCGGCCAGTTCCCGGTGCGGACCCGGTGGCGGGGCCGGTGCCGGCACCAGCGTCGCGGTCGGGGTGTCGAACTGGGGGAAGAACAGTGCCCCGTCCGGTCTGGTGGTGTACACCCGGCCGTTGGGCGCGGTGATCGTGATGGTGCCGTCGGGGTGTTGCCGGTCAATCCAGCCGTGGAATGTCTTGATCAAGTGGTGGATTCGGCAGTACAACTTGGTGTTCGACGGGTGCGTCGGCCCGTACGGCCACGGCGTGGTGTGGTCGATATCGCAACGCGCCGCCGGCACGTTGCAGCCCGGCCAGCGGCACGTCAGATCCCGGCAGGCGATG
>JAKJHY010000022.1 GCA_021648845.1 Mycobacterium sp. MBM
TCAGAATTCGGATTCCTTGCAGATCATCTTCCGGGAAGGCACGCCCGCCCGGGATCCACAGGTTCTGATCATTGCTCTTCTGGCCGGACGCGCCCCCACAGCGGCATAGCTTCCCCATGCGCAACGCGCTGATGTCGGGCTACGGATTAGCCACCATCGTTGTGGAGGCAGGCGAGACGAGTGGAGCGAGAATTCAGGCGCGACTAGCAGTTCAGCACGGTCGGCCTGTCATCTTGTCGGATATCGTTGTGGCGCGCAACGAATGGGCACGTGATCTCATGTTGCGCCCCGGTGTGCACATGGTGTCCAGCTTGAAAGAACTCGACCCGATTATGGACGACATCCAATCCGAGCCGCAGCGCACCGACGAGGCATTGCGGCAGCTCGCATTCCGGTGACGGGGGCTGACGCTGCGCTTGCGCAGATTAAGCAGAGTCTCATCACGAACGCAGGTGGATACCTACGGAACACCGTTCCCATACCTGGTGAAACATGTATGAAATGCCGCGGCTCCTGGATGAGAGAAGGCGATCACACCTGTTACGCCTGCGCGTTCAAGTATGACGCCAGCACCGCGGACATAGTTGGGTCAATGGTGTACGCCGTCAGCGGCTCTCAGAGTAATAAAATGATGCGGGCGTATAAGGACATCCCTCCGAGTGCGCAGATGCTGCAGAGGGTGACCTCGCTCGTATCCCTAGGTGTGAGGGCGCACTTCGACTGCGCAAGTTCGCTCGTGGGTGCAACCCTCACCAAGTGGGCAACGGTCCCGTCGACGAAGACCGTTCCGTACGAACATCCGCTCCACGCGAAAGTCTTGACACCGCTGCTCGGCGCGGAGCACGAGATCGTGGTGGTGGCGACCGAATCTGCAAAGGGTAAGTCAGAATCGGAACGACGCGAGCTGGACACATCGATGTATGAGGTCAGATCCGAGGTACCCCCAACACACGGGTTCTTCTGATCGACGACACATGGACCACCGGTGGCCACATTCAGTCGGTCGCCAAAGCACTCAAGCAGGCAGGTGTCGAGAAGGTTGCCGCCTTGAGCGTCGCGCGCTACATGGACCAGAACGATCCAAAAACCAAGCGCGTACTGGTCCAGCAGATCAAGGATCGCCCCTACTGTCGCAGCTTCCTGAAAAGTAGACCGCTGAGGGTCCCGCAATGTTGACCCGCCCGGTGGTGTCTTGGAGGGATGATCGCGGTGGAAGACTGGGCAGAGATTCGGCGGTTGCATCGGGCTGAGGGGGTGCCGATCCGGGAGGTTGCCCGCCGGTTGGGTATCTCTCGGAACACGGTTCGCGCCGCTCTGGCCCGCGAGCGGCCGCCGCAATACGAACGCAGACCTCGCGGCTCGGTAGCCGATGCATATGAGCCGCAGATCCGGGTGTTGCTGGCCGAGTGGCCAAAGATGCCGGCTCCGGTGATCGCGGAGCGGATCGGTTGGCCGTACTCAGTCTCACCGCTTAAGAAGAAGCTGCAGAAGATCCGACCGGAGTATGTCGGGATCGACCCAGTGGACCGGTTTGTGTACAAACCTGGAGCTATCGCGCAGTGCGACTTATGGTTCCCCGCACCGGCGATCCCGGTTGGCCTGGACCAAGATCGCATACTGCCGGTGTTGGTGATGGTGTCGGGGTTTTCCCGCACGATCGGCGCGGTGATGATCCCGTCGCGCCAAGGCGGCGACATCTTGTCGGGCATGTGGTCGCTGATCTGCGGGTGGGGACGGGTGCCCAAAACCCTGGTTTGGGATCGCGAAGCAGCGATCGGCGGCACAGGTCGGGTCTCCACGGCAGCCTCTGCGTTCGCAGGCACGCTGGCCACCCGGATCCAGCTGGCGCCACCGCGCGACCCGGAGTACAAGGGCATGGTCGAGCGAGCCAACGGCTATCTAGAGACCTCGTTTCTGCCGGGCCGCACCTTCACCTCGCCAGCGGATTTCAATGATCAGCTCGCAGCATGGCTGGTAAGGGCCAACACTCGCACAGTCCGTGCGATCGGGGCGCGCCCAGTCGATAGGTTCGAGACGGACTGCCAGGGGATGCTGGCGCTGCCACCGATGGTGCCGCCAATCGGGCTCACCCATCGCATCCGGCTCTCACGTGACTACTACGTGCGCGTCGATGCGGTGGATTATTCAGTCGACCCCCGGGTGATCGGTCGGTTCGTTGACGTTAGCGCCTCATTGGAGGAGGTAACGGTCCGTTGCGACGGTCAGGTGGTGGCCCGGCACCCGCGGTGCTGGGCCGCTCATGCCACGATCACTGATGAGGCGCACGTCGGGATCGCTGCCGGGATGCGCGATGCCTTGACCGATCAGCGCCGCCGTCGGGCGGCTGTGACACGGCGTCATCATGATGGCCATCGGGTGGCGCTGCGCGCGCTGCCGGACTACGACGCCCTGTTTGGTGTCGATTTCGACTCCGCCCCAACAACAGTGAGGAATAGTTCATGACCCCTGTCGCCAAGTCTGCCAAGCCGCGGACCGTCGACGCCAGTACACCGTTGCCAGCCGATACCCCGCCGCTGGCCTCAGTGCCCGCCGATGGGCTGCCGGCGCAGCTGGCCTATCTCACCCGGGTATTGAAGACCCCGACGATCGGACGCTGCTGGGAACCCTTAGCTGAGCAGGCCCGTGACGAGAACTGGTCACATGAAGAGTATCTGGCCGCGATCCTGCAACGCCAGGTCGCTGACCGGGAATCGGCCGGCACCACCATGCGGATCCGAACCGCGCACTTCCCGCAGGTCAAAACGCTGGAGGACTTCAACCTCGATCACCTACCCTCGCTGCGCCGTGATGTGTTGGCCCATTTGGCCACCGGCATGTTCGTGCCCAAAGCTGAGAACGTTGTCCTGCTGGGTCCTCCTGGTATCGGCAAGACGCACTTGGCGATTGGGCTCGGAGTCAAGGCCGCACATGCCGGCTACTCGGTGTTGTTCGACACCGCGAGCAACTGGATCGCCCGCCTCGGGGCCGCCCATCACGGCAACCGGCTGGAGGCCGAGCTCAAAAAGATCCGCCGCTATAAACTGATCATCATCGATGAGGTCGGTTACATCCCATTCGACCAGGACGCAGCGAACCTGTTCTTCCAGCTGATCGCCTCCAGGTATGAGATTGGCTCGATCATGGTGACCTCAAACTTGCCGTTCGGGCGCTGGGGCGAGACCTTCTCCGATGACGTCGTGGCCGCAGCCATGATCGACCGCCTGGTCCACCACGCCGAAGTCTTGACCCTCACCGGGGACTCTTACCGGACCCGCACCCGCCGCGAACTCCTCGGCAAGAACCGAACGAACAACAGCTAGAACCTTGCTCGTGGTTGGCTGACGGCCTGGCCAGATTGGCCTACCGGGTCGGCCTGCCTAGGCGGCACGGTCGAGCAAGGAAATGATGTTGCTGCGCAACAGATCTTCACTGACATGGGAGGTGATCAGTGCAGACGCCAACGGATCGCCACCCCGCAGAACCCCTAACAACAGGTGTTCGGAATCAATGGTGGAGTCATGATGGGCGACCGCTTCCCGGAGTGCGAGTTTGAGCGCTTCTTTGGCGGGCTTGCTGAAAGCAAGATTCCCGCGCCGAGATCTGCTACCTGAGTCGCTCACCGCGTCGTCGAACGTTCCCTCACCGAACGTATGATTGATGCGCTCTCGCACACGGTGCAAATCGATTCCGATCGACTTCAATGCGTCGGCGTCTGACTCGAATGATGCTCCGCTTGCGTTGGCGCCCAGTTGCTCGCGCACTGAATCGACGGTCATCCCCACCCCAGCAAGCTCATCCAAAAGCTCTCTGCTGGCGCTCTGCGCAATCCCGGCCACCAAGTGTTCAGGCCCAATCAGTTTGGCTCTGAGGTCTTTTGCTTCTTCCTGGGCCAAAACCACAGCCACACGGGCATGCCGGCCAAAACGTTCAAACATCGTGTCATCTCCTCCGGTTGTACTTCTGATGGACTGCCTGGCGACTAACCCCGAGAGCGTCGGCGATCGCCTGCCAACTCCAACCCTGCGCACGCGCACTGCGAACGTGGATCGCTTCCAGCCGCTCCTGCAGCCGTTGCAGCGCAAGCACCGTACGCAAACCCACCTCCGGGTCCTCACTGGACGCCGCGTCATCGAACGCATCGAGATCAGTCACACTGTCAAGGTAGATTGACGGATTCCGTTTGTCAATCGAGATTGACAGAGGCAATGTTCATCCCCAAGGTGGGTCAATTTCACGAGACCCGATGGGGGTCAATTTTGAGAAATCGTTGACACCTACAACCCAGATATCTGCCCTTGGACCGGCGATGCATGCCCACCACCCGCGAAGCCCTGAGCCCGGTGCCGCGGAATTCCTTGCCGCCGCTGCTTGCTTGCAGGTTGGATGGAGCGAGTTGCGCTCGGATGTCAGTGTCTGGGCGCGAGGAATGTTCGCCCAGCGCGGGGTGAAACACGAGGTGAAGCAATCCCATGCCTCGACGCGAGCCGATCTCTGTGCGAGATAATCCGTCGAGAGGCCAGCTTTAGGAGCGGAACAGTTCTCTAACCGTCGCTGTACCGATCGCGGGTGCGTTCAACGAGGACCACGGCGCTGATGAGGCCGTCGGCGTAGGCATCTTGGTCGGCGCGGGTCGGTGGGGTGCTTGAAGACCCCTCCAGTTGGGTGCTGGCGCGGACGGCGCTGATGATCTTCCTCCGTCTCGCTGCTTCACGATTTGCATTCACGCCCGCCACCTCGATTCCGTCCCAACAGAGTAGGCGTCAGTCAGGCCTTGGTTCGACCAGGCCCCCCAGTGAATACCGGCGGTCCTTCCAGGGAGCCGGTGACGGGGTTGCTGCCCAGTCCACGGTGAGCCACCAGACGGGTTCGCATCGGGGGAGGCGGACGCCTTAATGGCCCAATTCTGGGCAGTACGGCGCGCCCCAAAAATGAGGAGATTCCGCGTGACACGCAATTTCCCGCCAAAAGAGACGTTTCCCAATTCTGGGAAAAGTGATGTCATCCAGGGAAATTCGCGTCGCGGATCAATGCTGAACGGGTAACGCATCGGACTCGATGACCTTCGAGTCATGGCCATCAGAGGGCACCTGGTCTCACCATCTCCGTCATCCAGTTTCCCGATGACAGGAGTGTGCTCGTGCCTACCAAACTGAAAACGAGACTGTCGGCCCCGGAACCGAGTGACGTGACTCTCGACCTTCGCCTGGAGTCGGGGGACGTTGCCCGCGTCGCTCTGTCGAGAGCGGAGCCAGCAATGTTGGATGCAGCGGTTCCGTGGCGAACGTTCCGCATGTACTACGGTCAGCCGCACTACTCCGGAACCTACTGGGCTGCCACCGAAACCGATCACGTGATCTACGAGTCACGTCTCGAGTTGTGCCGACTTCTCTTGGCGGACTTCGATTGCAACGTCAGTCATATTGTTGCGCAGCCCTTTCTGATGCGGGCCCGAGTAGACGGTGTTCGACGACGGCACATACCGGACTACTTCCTCAGAGCGGGCGCAGAGTCGATCGTTGTCGACGTCAAACCGAAGAACAAGCTCGATGACCCCAAGGTCGTCGAGACCTTCGCCTGGGTGCGCCAAGCCGTTGAGTCAAAGGGCTGGCGTTTCGAGGTCGCCAGTGAACCACCACCGGTGCTGATGGAGAACGTCCGCTTCCTCGCCGGCTACCGCCGCGCCCGCTACGTGTCAGCACCAGCCCTGAAAGAGCTGCGCGACCTCAAGCTCCACGGGGCCACCTTCGGCGATGCGCTCCGCCGCGTGCAGGCCTCGCCATTGCCCCTGGCGCGGGCTGCGTTGCTGCACATGCTCTGGAGCCACGAGCTGTCAACCGATCTCAACGCCGCCCTCACCGACCGCAGCGTTCTCACTGTGAGGACCAGATCATGACCCACGGCGCCAGAACCCAGCACAGGATCAGAGACTGGCTCCACTTGGACGCCAAAGTCTCACCCGCCCTGGGACAGTGCCAGCCGGCGCCAGTGCACGAAGTCCTCACGATCACCACGCTATGACCGCGAGGATCTCGCTGACGACGATGCTCGAACGATACCGGGCCTCACCGTTCGGCACAGCCGGGATCTGCAAAGAACGCGCAAGATGAAACACTCTGCAATGCAGCTGATTCAACGGCATGTCGCACGCTTTGGCAGCCATTGAGGTTCGGTGTCCGCGTTGCCAACCGATGAGCTCGCAGTTGCGCGGGCACGCCCCGACTTCGCACGACCGATGACACAGCAGTCACGACCTTCGATACTCACAGTAAGGAACACCTCATGAACGAGCACGCCAGCACCCGCATAGAGATCGGCGCCCGAGTGCGCTACGACGGCGAAACGCACACCCTCACCGAGCTACTGCCCACCGCTACCGGCACAGACGTAGTGCTCAGAACGGCCCGAGCCATCGTCCGGCTCTCACTGGTCACCCTGCTCGAAGATGTTCGAGCACACCTGATTCCGACTACAGCGGGGCCCTCACCCACAGATGACCTCGACCCCGCCGCGGTGATACTGGGTTCCCTCGACAAAGCGCAGACCCGAGAGATCCGGCGTCGCTGCGACCACATCAGGGAGATGCTCACCGGATACCGGTCGGGTAGCGCCGCGCTCGCCCTGCCGCAGGAGCCGCGCCCGCAGTACGCCACCACCGAGCCGCTGCTGAACAGGTACGCCGCCAAAGCCCACGAACTCGGCTTCACGGTGCGACACGTCCGGCGGATGGCCAAGGCCTATAAGAGGGATGGAGAGGCTGGGCTGGCCTCGGCCCGGTGGCAAGGCAAGAGCAAGACAGACCCACGGTGGGTGCAGACGGTCGTGTCCGGGACGCGGTGTAAATACGGAGCACGGGCGTAGGTTCCGCTTCACGACCTGCAAGTCTGCGAAGAAGGAGTCACGCCCGTGCCTGTTCGAGTATCAGCCGTCGATCGCATCCGCACCAGAATCGATGCCCTATTTGCCGAGGATCGGGAGCTTTCGGAGATCCTTGAAGAGGTTGCCCGGCTGGGCGCTCAACTGTTGATGCAGGCGGCCCTGGAGGCTGAGGTCACCGAGTTCCTCGGTCGCGAACGCTACCAACGCGCTGCTGCCTGTCCCGACGCTAACGGCGGCTCGCGCAACGGGTATCGACAGGTGACGGTGAAAACCACCACTGGGCCGGTTACGTTGGAGCGGCCGAAGCTGCGTGGCACCACCGCAGCGTTTGCGTCGCGGTTGTTCGGCAAGCACGTGACGAGAACCAACGCCTTGGAGACGCTGGTGATTGCCTCGTTCGTACGCGGGTTATCGGTGCGCGACGTGCAGGCCACCCTCGCCGAAACACTTGGCGACCAGGCCGCGATCTCCAAATCCACGGTCTCGGAAGTGTGCAAGGCGATCCGAGCCGAATACCAGGCGTGGGCGCGTCGTCGACTTGACGAGATCACGCTGGATTACCTGTTCTTGGATGCCAGCTTCTTTCGGATGCATCCGGGGTCGCCGGCCGAGCCGGTGCTGGCCGCCTGGGGCATCACCACCGAGGGCAAGCCGGTGTTCGTCGGGTTGGCGCCCGGGACCGGCGAGTCGACCGACGCATGGGCCGACTTCCTGACTGATCTGGGCGATCGCGGCCTGGGTTGTCCACTGTTGGTTGTCTCTGACGGCGCCAAGGGCCTGATCGCAGCCATCGAACAAATTTTCCCAAAAGCGTTGCGGCAGAGATGTCTTATTCATCGACTCCGCAACGTGCTCGCGAAGATTCCCGCCGGGATGCAAGCCGAGGTCCGCGACGGCTACTGGGCCATCTTCGATACCGCCGATCTGACGGTTGAACCGGGGCCTGGGCTCGTTGAGATCATCGACAAGCGGATCGAGGCGTTCGCCGCCAAATACTTCGACCTCTATCCGGCGGCGATGCGCATTCTGCTCACCGACAAAGCTGGGTTGACTGCCTATCTGCGGTTCCCGGTCGAACACCATGGGCGCGTTCGACATTCGAATTTTATTGAGCGCTCCTTTGGGGAGACCAAGCGTCGGACCAAGGTCATCGGCCGATTCCCCGGCGAGACCAGCGCCGTTAGCCTGGTATGGGCGGTGCTCGACCGGGCCTCGGCCGGTTGGCGCGGGCTGTCCATGACACCGGTCGGTACCCGATTGCTGCACGACCTACGTCGATCGCTGCTGGACCCACCCCGTGAACTGCGGCTGACACCGTCCACCACGAGTAACGGCACCAACCCCGCAGATCCCATCTCGGCCACCGCGTAACAACTCCGTGTCGCTTTGGCAGGCTCAGTTTCGGTGACGGCTGGCGGTGACCAGGTCGATCGGTGGGATGTAGCCGGTGATGCTGTTGATGGTGCGATGCAGGCCGTGGTGCAGCGCGTCGATGTCGCAGCGGGCCAGGCCGCCAGCGGTGGCGATGACGTGTTCGGTGGTGAACGCCAGGTCGTTGATCGTGCCCAGGATGCGGCGGTCGGCGGTCTTGGCCACGGCCACCTGCTGGGGATCAAGATCGCCGAGCGTATCGGCGGGCAGACCCTCGACGTGCAACGCGGCCTGGATCGCCGAGACGACCGGCGGGCCGATCGGGCGCAACCCGGCGGCGGTGACGTTCGGCATGAACACCGAGAACAAGGTCCCGGCGTGGGTCACCAGCAGGCATTTGCGTCGGTCGATCCAGACCAGGTGGGCATACCAGTCGGTCGCGCAGGCTTGGCCGATGGCCGGCTCAGGCGCCCTCAGCAGCGCCAACACCTTGGCGGTACATCGCAGCATCACGACCCATGATCGTAGGCAGCGTCCCCGAGGATCGGTACCCAAGAACACCGCGACGTGGCGCCGGTACAGTGTGGCGACGTGTTGGTCGCCGATCTGCATCACTTCCTCGACATGCCGCACGACGCTTCCGGTCCCGCGCGCCGCCTGGCACAACACCTGGGCGACATTGTCCGGGCGGGCACCGCCGGCCAGGTCGGTGATCGGTGGGTATCGGCATTGCCGTGTCGGCGCCGCCCCGCCCACAGGCGCTGCCCCGGGCGGATGACCATCGCTATCGCCTCGGCCGAGACGGCGGCGCCGATCCGATGGTCGTGCAGCGTCTGCGACGACGAGGGGGTGATCAGCAACTGGGCAGACTCCCCATACGACCTGCGCCGCCGCCGCTCCAGCGTTGCCGGCGACCTCAAGGAGGTCATCGTCAGCGACACGACCGCCGCCGTGTTACGCGACCTGATGCTGCTTGACCCCGACTGTGAGCGACTGGTGTACGGCATGCGCGCCCACCCAAACGGCGCTGCCTTACTGACCAATGCCGACGACCTCGAAGAGCTTATCGGGTTCGTAGCCGCCGAAGCCAACCACGAACCCAACCGCCGCCGCCAAGACCGCCTCGACGCCGCGTTCAACGCACTGACCGACGCCGCCCAAACCCTCTCCAGCTGAGCATCTCTCGGCCCTACGCATCAGCCCTGGGCGCGCCAAAGCATCCGCAGCAAGCTACCGAACCCGCTCGCCGTTATCCCCAACACCACCAGCTCAAGCTGCAAGAGCCTGTCACTTGAGTTCCCCAGCCCGTATGCTCACCCACGAAGCTGCGAACCGACCGGTGCTTTTACACCCACTTTCGGACGCGACCTTGCCGGAACGGGCACCGCAACAGTGACGCTGTTGACCGCTCTGCTACCCGGCTACGCCGCAGTCGGATTGGCGGCCCCCGCCCTGCTCATCGCGTCCCGCGCGCTGGGCGGAATCTTCATGGGTGGCCAATACACTGGCGCGAATCCTCTTGCTATGGAGGCTCTTCCGACCAGTAAGCGCGGCGTGTGGGGATCGGTCATCGCCGGCGCCTATCCGATCGCCTTCGTCGTGATCTCGGTGATCACATTCTCCCTCCTGAGGTTCATGCCGTCCGAAGACGTCAACGACACATATGTCACCATGGGATGGCGCATCCCGTTCGTCATCGGGGGCGTATTGACCTTCGCGTTCGTCATCTACTTCCACCGCAATGTGGCTGAGTCCCCGGTGTGGGAGAAGGCGCAGCGCACCGACAAGGGCGCTCGGCGCAGTCCACTTCGCGAGCTCCTCGCCGGTTCCAACCGCGCTGCCTTCCTGCAGGTTTTCGTCATGATGACCGGAATCTGGCTGGGCCTACAGCTGCTGCCGGCAGCCACTCCGCAGGTACTGATCGGGACGCTCGACCTGCCGGCGACGACGATCACGCTCGGCTTGCTCGGCTGCAACGTGGTGTTGGCCATCGCCTATCCGTTCGTCGGCTGGCTCGGGCAGCGTTTCGGTCGCCGCCGCATGCTGATCATCGGCGGGGCTTGTACGGCGATGGTCACTGCGCCGCTGTACTACGAGCTCGTCTCGGCGGCCCAGAGCCAGAATTATCTCGTCCTGTTCGTCGTGCTGAGCATCTGCCTGGTGCTGACGATTGGCCCGAACGCCATGACGATCGCCTATATTTGCGAGCGCTTTCCGACCGAGGTGCGCAGCATCGGGTACGGCACTAGTTACTCATTGCCCGTGATCATTCCGTCGTTCTACGCGTTCTTCATGCTGGGCGTCGCCGAGTTCGTCCCTTATGAGTTCTCACCCGTGCCCCTATTGGTACTCGGCGGCGCGCTCACAGCCATCGGCGCCGCCATCGGTCCGTCGACGAACCACGTCGACTTCAGCAAGCAAGCTCCCGGCATTTCATCGACCGTGTCGCTCAAGGAGAACACCTGACCATGCCAATCCTCTCTGACCGGAACCTTTTCGTGACCGACGCAGGCGAAGGCGATCCCGTCGTCATGCTTCACGGGCTCGGCGGCACCAGCAGCATGTACCAGCCACAGGCAGCTGCGCTCGTCGAGACCAACCGCGTCGTCCGGATAGATCTCGCCGGCTCGGGTCGGTCACCGCACGACGGACCCCTGAGCATCGAGTCTTGGGCCGATGACATCGTGTCCGTTCTCGGCGCGCTGGGAATCGACCACGCAGTCTTCGTCGCCCACTCGCTCGGCACACTAGTCGCGGTCGACATCGCGCGTCGCTACCCGTCGCTTGTTACTTCCCTGGTGGCTCTAGGCCCGGTCCGCGCCCAGCCCAGCAAGGTAAAGGAAGCGACCCGTGCCCGCGCACAGACCGTCCGGCAGCTGGGCATGGAGTCAATAGTCGATGGCGTGCTTTCAGTAGCCCTTTCCGACGCGGCGCGGCGCGACAAGCCCGTTGTGGCCGCATTCATCCGCGAGTCATTGCTCGCTCAACCCCCGCTTGGCTATTCCGCGTCGTGCGAAGCATTGGCCGCCGTGGAGGACCCGCGATGGACCGCAGTCGCCGTACCGACGTGGTTGGTCAACGGGACCGATGACAAGCTCGCCGCTCCACAGCTTGTCGACGCCATCCAGGCCGACGTACCTCATGCGAGCCGTGTGGAAGTGCCCGGTGCAGGCCACTGGCTCTCCGTAGAGGAGCCGGAGCTCGTGACGGATATCGTGCGAAAGGCTTTGAGCGCGTGAGGCGGGCGTTGTTTCCTGACGCGTGGAAACGGCACGAGCGCCCCACGTCACCGGGTTTGGTCAACGGCCGCCTCGTCTTCACCTCGGGGCAGGTGGGCATCGATCAGCGCACCGGCGAGCTTGTCGGCGAAGGGACCTATGAGCAGACCGCGCAGGCGCTCCACAACCTCGAGGAGGTACTGCGCGAGGCCGGTGGCTCGCTGGCCGACTTGACCAAAGTGACTGTCTACCTAGCGAACCGGACCGACATCGCAGAGATGAACCGCGCGTATGCTGCGGTGATACCGCAGCCGTGGCCCGCCCGAAGCACTGTGCTGGCCGGGCTGGCCCGACCCGAACTCAGAGTGGAAATCGAAGGCGTCGCGGTGCTGAGCAGTTCTGACTTCACGGGGAGCTGACAAAGCGATCGGCGACTTTCTGAAGGCCTGCATGAAGGGTCAGCGGCGACACGCAGCGTGCACATCGATAGCACCCTGCCTCCTGCCGCACGCGCCCACCCTTTTCGCGGCGCTGCGAGCGCACAATGTGTCCACAACCGTGCCGGTTCTGCCACATAGATGACAAAAGCGTGTGTTCCACGCTGCTGATAACGGCCGAGTACTCGCAGCTTGATCAGCTGTCAGGTGTCACCGAGTCTGAGACTTGACAGCCGGTGTCAGTTCTGAATCTGCATGACAACTCGTCATTTGGTTTGGCAAGAGATGGCAATTCTTATGAGTTTAGCAATTCGTTAGCCACCATCGCCGTCAACGGACTCAACAACGTCCCGCATCTGGTGCCATCAGCGCCCTAGCCGCGGCCGGTCTCGATCCGGCGACCGGCAGCAAGTTCGCGAGGTTCCGCGACCGTAGCCTGGTCAACCTCGAGCCTGTCTCTTGCCGGAACGACGATCTACCCGCGGCGTCACCGATGCGGAAGTTGGTCTTGTGGAACCGGTTTCGGCTACGGCATGCCCAGCGAGCGCGAGATGCCACTGGCCGCCACCTGCAGCGCACTGACCAGGCGGCCCTGCCGGCCTTTCAGGGAGGGCACCACGATGCCGATCGCGGCGATGACGCGACCGCCGGGGCGCACCGGTACCGCGACCGAGCACTGGCCGCGGTGCATCTCCTCGGAGGTGGTGGCAAAGCCTTCGCGCCGCGCACGGGTGAGCTGACGCCGCAAGGTGCCGGGAGCGATGACGGTGTACGGCGTGATCGGCATGAGGGCGCCGAGCACCTCGTCCTGGACATCCTGCGGCGCATAGGCCAACAACACCTTGCCCACCGCGGTGGCGTGCAACGGCAACCGGGTGCCCACCGTGCTGAGGATGGGCACCGACATGCTTCCGCGCACCCGGTCCAGATACAGCGCCTGGGTGCCGTCGCGGACGGCCAGGTGAGCGGTGACGTGGGTGGCGCCGTACAGATCATGCAGGAACGGTGACGCGGTCTCCACGAGCCCACCCTGCACGGGAGCCAGCAGGCCAAGGTCCCAGAGCCGCCGGCCGATGACGTAGTCGCCGGAGGTGGTGCGGGCCAGCGCGCCGAACGCGACGAGCTCACCGACCAGCCGGTGCGCGGTGGCCAGGGGCACCCCCGCGCGTTCGGCCAGCGCCGTGAGGCCGAGGCGGCGGTGTTCGGTGTCGAACGCGCCGAGCAACGACAACGCGCGGCTGGTGACCGACATACCAGGTGCGGTGCTCGAGGGCATCCCCCGATTCTGCCCGTGTCTTCCGTTCAGCGGAAGTGGACGCGTGGCGGCGGGCTGCTGCGGAGTTAATCTGCGGGAGAACGGAGGAGCCCATGAGCATCGCCACCGGCCAGCCCAGTCAAGCCGACGTCAGCGCCGAGATCGCCGCGATCACTACAACATACGAGAACAGTCTCGCCGCGGGTGACCGGCCCGAGACCCGGGTCAGGACGGATTACGCCCCGTACCGCTCCAGCGCCCTGCGCCACCCCACCAAGGACATGCGCCACGCCGATCCGGAGGGTATCGAGTTGTGGGCGCCCTGTTTCGGTGAGCGTGATGTCGATCCCCTCGAAGCGGACCTCACCATCGCGCACGGTGGTGAGCCGCAGGGAGAGCGGATGGTGGTCACCGGGCGCGTGCTCGACGGTGACGGCCGGCCGGTGCGCCGGCAACTGGTTGAGATCTGGCAGGCCAACGCCGCGGGACGCTATGTTCACAAACGCGACCAGCACCCCGCTCCCATCGACCCGAACTTCACCGGGGTGGGCCGGTGTATCACCGATGACCAGGGCTGGTACCGCTTCACCACCATCAAGCCCGGTCCCTACCCCTGGCGTAACCACCACAACGCGTGGCGCCCGGCGCACATCCATTTCTCGATGTTCGGCACGGAATTCACCCAGCGACTGGTGACGCAGATGTACTTTCCGGGTGACCAGTTGTTCGACCTCGACCCCATCTACCAGTCGATCGTCGATCCGGTGGCGCGGCAACGGTTGGTGGCGACCTATGACCACGAGGTGACCACACACGAGTGGGCCACCGGTTACCGCTGGGACATCGTGCTCACCGGTAGCCACCGCACGCCGCTCGAGCCGGAGGGAAGCAAGTGACCACCATCGACGACATGGATCTGACGCCCACACCCGGCCAGACCGTCGGACCCTTCTTCCACTATGCGCTGCCCTTCGACGGAGACCGCGATCTGGTGGCGCCCGGCACGCCGGGATCGGTCCGGCTGCACGGACTGGTCCGCGACGGCGCGGGCGCGCCGGTGCCGGACGCTCTCATTGAGATCTGGCAGGCCGACCCCGCAGGCCGAATTCCCCGGCGCAACGGCACATTCCGGCGGGACGGCAGCTCATTCACCGGGTTCGGCCGCGCCAGCACCGACCGCGAAGGCGAATACGCGTTCACCACCCTGCGGCCTGGGAGTGTCGACGGGGGATTGCCCTTCTTCGCGGTGACGGTGTTCGCCCGCGGATTGCTGGACCGCCTGTTCACCCGCGCCTACCTGCCGTTGGACGGCGCCGCCGCCGACAGCGTGCTGCTGGGCCTGGGAACCGCGGCATCGCGACTGATGGTCGAACCCGAGGAGGGCGGTCTGCGCTTCGACATCAACCTGCAGGGCCCCGACGAGACACCGTTCCTGTCCTACCCACGGCACAAGTGATGTCGGTGTTGTGGCCGGGTGCACACCGCGTCGACGGAGTGTGCACCGATGCCGCGGTGGTGCGGGCCATGTGCCAGGTGGAAGACGCCTGGTTGCGCGTGCTCGCCGACACCGGCGTGGCGCCGGCCCACGCCCCCGCCGCGGGGCTGGCGGGCCCGGATGACGTGGCGGGCCTGGCGCGCGCCGGCGAAACCGGTGGCAACGCCGTGATCCCACTGGTGAATTTGTTGCGGGAACGGCTGCGCGCAGCGGGAGATGATGCCGCGGCTGACTGGTTGCACCGTGGACTCACCAGCCAGGACGTCCTGGACACCGCCCTGATGCTGTGTGCGCGTGACGCGGTGGCCGGTATCGGGGACCAACTCCGGCAACACGTCACCGCCCTGGCGGAGCTGGCGGTCGAACATCGCGGAACACCCATGGTGGCACGAACTCTCACCAAGCCGGCCGTACCCACCACCTTCGGCGCCAAGGTCGCCTCCTGGCTCGACGGGGTGCTCGATGCGGCTGAGGCGGTGGCGGCGCTGACGTTCCCGGTTCAGCTCGGCGGCGCCGCAGGCACGCTGTCCGGATTGGTGGAACTGGCGGGGGTCGACCGGGCCCGTCGGTGCCGCAGGGACTTACCCGCGGCGCTGGGGTTGTCCGAGTCGGCGCCGTGGCACACCCGCCGCGGCCCCGTCACCCGTCTCGCCGACGCCGCCGTCACCGTCACCGATGCCTGGGGCCGGATCGCCAATGACGTGCTGGTACTGGGCCGGCCCGAGATCGGCGAACTGGCCGAGGGCCAGGGCGGCGGTTCGTCGACCATGCCGCACAAGTCGAATCCGGTGATGTCGGTGCTGATCCGGCGGGCCGCTCTGGCCGGCCCCCCGCTGGCCGCGACACTGCACACCGCAGCCGCCGAACAGATCGACGAACGCGCCGACGGCGGTTGGCATCTGGAGTGGGACACCCTGGCCACCCTGCTGCGGCGTACCGCCGTGGCCGCCGAACACACCACCGTCCTGCTGCGGAATTTGCGCGTCGATTCCTACCGGATGGGTATCCGACTCGCGGAGATGGACACCGACCTGCGGGCCGAACAGCGCACCCTGGCCGCGTTGGCCGGCCGAGACGCCGAACCCGCCTACACCGGTCTGATCGTCGACCTGGTCGAGCAGACCGTCGCCCGCGCAAACCGACACCTCTTGGAGATCTCTTGACCGTCACCGCGTTCCGCCTTGGAGGCCACCCCGGCAAGCCCGTTCTGGTGCTGGGTCCGTCGCTGGGCACCACGGCGGTGACCTTGTGGTCGGCGGCGGCCGCCGAACTCGCGGACAGTTTCGACGTGGTGGGCTGGGACCTTCCCGGCCACGGCGGGAACCGTTCGGTGCCGGATGTCGCCCTCACCATCGACGCCTTGGCCGTGGCGGTGCTCACCGCCGTGGACCAGGTGACCGACGCACCCGGGCGGGCGTTCCACTACGCCGGCGACTCGGTGGGCGGTGCGGTGGGACTGCAGCTGCTGCTGGACGCCCCCGGGCGGGTGGCGACCGCCACCCTCCTGTGCACGGGGGCGAAGATCGGTACGCCGGAGTCCTGGAGGGAACGTCAGCAGGCGGTGGCCGATGCCGGTACCGCCGGACTTGCCACCGGCGCTCCGCAACGCTGGTTCGGTCCGGGTTTTGCCGAGCGTGAACCTGCGAGGGCCACAGCGCTTCGGGTTGCTCTGACCGGCACCGACGACGCCGGTTACGCCGCGGTGTGCGGCGCACTGGCGAGCTTCGACGTCCGCGACCGCCTTGCCGGTATCACCGCGCCGGTGCTGGCAGTGGCCGGTTCCGATGACGGGCCCACGCCACCGTCGGCGCTGGCCCAGATAGCCCTCGGAGTAACCCAGGGCACGTTCGTGACCCTGCCCGGGGTGGGGCATCTGGCACCTGTCGAGGCACCGGCCGAGGTGGCGCGGCTGATCCGGGCCCACGCCGGCGGCGCGAAACGCGAAGACCTGACGGTGCTGCAGGCCAGGGCCGCGGGAATGAAGGTGCGGCGCGAGGTGCTTGGCACGGCGCACGTCGACCGAGCGACCGCCAACATCACCGACTTCACCCGCGAATTCCAGGACTTCATCACCGATTACGCCTGGGGTGGGATCTGGACCCGGCCCGGCCTGGACCGGCGCTCACGGTCGTTGATCACCCTGACGGCGATGGTGGCCCGCGGACACCACGAGGAATTGGCGATGCACGTCCGGGCCGCACTCAGCAACGGGCTCAGCGTCGAGGAGATCAAGGAACTGCTGTTGCAGACCGCGATCTACTGCGGTGTCCCCGATGCCAACACCGCATTCCGGATCGCCCAGGCCGCCCTGTCAGACCTGGGCGAAGCCTGACCCTCAGGCGCCGCGCAGCGGCACGTCCAGCCGATCGGAGAGTTCGGCCGCGGTGACCCCGAACGTCTGCCGCACGCTGACAACACCGCCCGGCTCGAGGTCGAAGATCGCCACATCCGTGTAGACGGTTGCCACACAACCGATTCCGGTCAACGGGTAGGTGCAGGCCGGCACCAGCTTCGGGGAGCCGTCCTTGGCGAACAGGGTCATCATCACGAACACCTGCTTGGCGCCGGTGGCCAGATCCATGGCGCCGCCGACGGCGGGAATGGCATCCGGTGCGCCGGTGTGCCAGTTCGCCAGATCGCCATTGCCGGACACCTGGAACGCACCGAGCACACACACGTCCAGATGGCCGCCGCGCATCATGGCGAACGAGTCGGCGTGGTGGAAGTAGGCCGCCCCGGGCAGTTCGGTGACGGGGATCTTGCCGGCATTGGTCAGGTCGGGGTCGATCTGATCGCCACTGGCCGCCGGTCCCATGTTAAGCATGCCGTTCTCGGTGTGCAGCACGATGCCCGCGCCATCGGGCAGGTGGTCGGCCACCGTGGTGGGCAGCCCGATTCCGAGGTTGACGAACGCGCCCGCCGGGATGTCCTGTGCCACCAGTTTGGCCATCTCGATCTTGTTCAGCGGTTGAGAGCTCATACGGCCACCACCTTGTCGACGTAAATACTGGGGGTCACGACCGCTTCGGGCTCCAAGGCCCCGATATCGACGATCTCGTTCACCTGCACAATGGTGGTGGTTGCCGCCGTCGCCATGACGGGCCCGAAGTTCCTGGCGGTCTTGCGGTACACCAGGTTGCCCATCCGGTCCGCCCGGTGGGCACCGATCAGCGCGATATCGCCGGCCAGCGGTGACTCCAGAATGTAAATGCGGCCGTCGATCTCGCGCTCTTCTTTGCCCTCGGCCAGCAGGGTGCCCACTCCGGTGGGGCAGTAGAACCCGCCGATCCCGGCGCCGGCGGCGCGCATCCGCTCGGCCAGCGTGCCCTGCGGTACCACTTCCAGCTCGATGTCGCCGGCGCGGTAGAGCCCGTCGAACACCCACGAATCCGATTGCCGCGGAAAGGAACAGATGACCTTACGGACCCGCCGGGCGGCCAGTAGCGCGGCCAGGCCGGTGTCGCCGTTGCCGGCGTTGTTGGAGACCACGGTCAGATCGGTCGCGCCGGACTCGATGAGTGCGTCGATCAGTGCGACGGGCATGCCCGCCATCCCGAAACCGCCGATCAGCACGGTGCTGCGGTCGGCGATACCGGCGACGGCCTGGGCGGTGGTGTCACAGATCATGACCATCACCGCACCTCCCTAACGTTCTCCAGCACCATCGCCAGACCCTGGCCCACGCCGATGCAGATGGCGGCCACGCCCCAGCGCTGCCGGCTCTGCACCAGCCGGTGTGCCAGGGTGGCGATCACGCGGGCACCGGAGGCGCCCAGCGGGTGGCCCAGCGCGATGGCGCCGCCCTTCCTGTTGACCATCTCCGGGTCTGCCAGGCCGGCAGCGCACCAGGCGTCGACACAGGCCAGCGACTGGACGGCGAAGGCCTCGTTGAGTTCCACCGCCTCGACGTCCGCCCAGGTGATGCCGGCCCGGGCCAGGGCCCGGTTGGCGGCCTCCACGGGGGCGTAGCCGAAGTCCCGCGGGTCCAGGGCGAAGGTGCCCCGGCCGGCGATGCGGGCCAGCGGGTCGATACCCAGGTCGGCGTTCTCCGAGGCCACCAGCAGCCCGGCGGCCCCGTCATTGAGTGGGGAGGCGTTGCCGGCGGTGATCGAACCGTCGGCCCGGAACGCCGGTTTGAGACCGGCCAGTGACTGCGGTGTCGAGTCGGGCCGGATGCTCTCGTCACGGGTGAGGTCTTCGAGACCGATCACCAGGTCGTCGTAAAAACCTTCCTCCCAGGCCACGTGCGCGGATTGGTGTGAGCGGGCGGCGAATTCGTCCTGCCGCTGCCGCGAGATGGCGTAGCGCTCGGCGAGTTGTTCGTTGCACTGTCCCAGCGAGATGGTCCACGCGGCGGGCATGCGCTTGTTCACCAGGCGCCAGCCCAGGGTGGTCGACACCGCGGTGGTGTCGCCGGCCGGGAACGCGCCTGCCGGTTTCGGCAGCACCCACGGGGCCCGGGTCATGGACTCGACACCGCCTGCAACGGCGATGTCGGTATCCCCAGACTCCACGGTGCGCGAGGCCGCGAAGGCGGCGTCCATCGAGGAGCCGCACAAGCGGTTGACGGTGGTGGCGGGCACGTTGGTGGGCAGCCCGGCCAGCAGTACCGCCATGCGGCCGATGTTGCGATTGTCCTCACCGGCCTGGTTGGCGCACCCCCACACCACGTCGCCGATGGCTTCGGGTTGCAGTGCAGGTGTTTTCGCCAGCAGGCCGGTCAGAACCTCGGCCGCCAGGTCGTCGGGGCGTTGCTGGGCCAGGGCGCCGCCAAAGCGGCCGAACGGCGTGCGCGCGGCGGCATAGACATAGGAAGGTCGGGACATGATCCGAATGTAGGGACCCACCACTGATCGAGTCCAATACTTGATCATGCTTGATTGAGACAATCAACAAATAGACTGAGCTCGTGGACCTACGGATCATGCGGTATGTCCTGGCTGTCGTCGAGGAACGGCACTTCGGCCGGGCGGCCGAACGGGTGCACATCGCGCAGCCGGCGCTCTCACAGCAGATCATCCAGCTGGAGGCGCAGCTGGGGGTCCGGCTCTTCGAGCGTTCGACGCGCCGAGTGGAGGTCACCGAGGCGGGGGAGCGGTTCGCCGAGCACGCCCGCCGCATCCTGGAGGCCGCGGCCCGGGCCGCCGACGAAATGGCGGCCTATGCGCAGGGGCGGGTGGGCCGGGTGTCGGTGGGGTTCGTCGGCACCGCGACCTATGACGTGTTGCCGCGGCTCACCCGGTTGGTGCACGCACAGTTGCCGGAGATCGACCTGCCGGTTCGCGGCGAGCTGCTCTCACCTCAGTTGCTCGACGGTCTGCGGGCCGGTGTGTACGACCTGGCGTTCGTCCGCCCCTCGCCGGAGGTCGCTGCGGATCTGGACCTGCAGACGCTGCGCACCGAGGAGCTGCTGGCCGTGTTGCCGGCCGGGCACCGGCTCGCAGGTGCGGACCGGGTAAACCTGGCCGACCTTCAGGAAGAGACGTTCGTGACACACCCGTCGGGGGAGCGGTCGTGGATGCACCACCGGGTGCTGGAGGCCTGCGCGCGGTCGGGTTTCCGTCCGGCGACCATCGAGGTGAGCGAAACCGCGACGCTGGTGGTGTCGGTGGCCGCGGGCCTGGGGGTGGCGCTGGCGCCTGCGCCGGTGCGCAGCCTCGGCCTGGACGGGGTCACCTACCGACAGCTGCGCAGCCCCGAGACCGTGGAGTTGGTGCTGGCGCGCAGGACCGACGTGATTTCTCCTGCCGTGCAATCAGTTCTGGCACTGGCTCGGCAGGCCGGCCGGGTGCCTGGCTGAAAGCAGCATCAGGCCGCGGCACCGAGCAGGCGCTCAAGATTCCACAACGTGGCACTGTGCGAGGTCACCACCGGGATGCCGGTCTCGGCCTGCAGCACCTCGATGGCCCGGTGGGTCGGCCAGTTCATGCAGCTCAGTAGTACGGCGTCGGCTTCCGGGGCCCAGGCCTCCCGGGCCCGGGCGATGATCTCTTGCACCGGCTGGGTGGACATCTCGAACGGGTCGTCGATCTCACCATCGTGATGAGAGACCACGCGAAAACCGTTGTCCTCCAGGTATTGATGCTCCACCGTCGCCAGCTCGCCGACGTACGGTGTGACCACGGTGAGTAAGCGGGCGCCCAGGGCGCGCAGGTTGGCGACGATGGACAGCATGGTCGACGTGACGGGCGCACCGACGGTCTGCGCGATCTCACGACATGTCGCCTCGTCTTTCTCGGCCCCGCTGATGGCGCCGGAGGCGGTGCAGCAGCTGGCCAGCGCGTCGACCCGGGCGGTACTCAATTCCGTTGCGGCGCGGGAAATCTCATGCTCCATCTCCTGTAGATCGGCGGCCCGCGCGCCGCGCAGCAGCACGCGGCTGGTGACGAAATCCCACTGGTCCCCCTTCGCGGCGTTGAACAGAGGTTCGGTGACCACCTGGGCGCTGGGCACCACCAGGCCGATACGCGGACGGCGTTCATCCTGCACTCGTTGACCTCCTCCAACCAGAAACAAGTTCTGCCAGACGGTAGACCTTGCGACGACTGGTATGTAATGTCTGCCACAGACTATAGTTGAGTGTGAGGGAGGACGCAGTGGCCGCGCTGCAGGAGTTCGATGTCGTGATCATCGGGTCGGGAATGGCCGGGTTGTGCGCCGCGCTTGCCGCCCACGCCCACGGTCTGAGCGCGGTGGTCCTGGAAAAGGGCTCGAAAGCCGGTGGGGGAACCACCTACTCGTACGGCGGGCTGTGGATCGGCGGTACACATCTGCAGCGCGAGGCCGGCCTGGAGGACGACCACGACGACATCGTGGCCTATATGCGCCACCTCGGCGCCGGATACGAGGTGCCGGCCCAGCAGCAGGTGTACATCGACGAGGGACCACGGGCGCTGGAGTACTTCGCCGGCCTCGGGGTGCCGTTCCAGTTGGTGCGCGGGCTGCCCGACCACTACCACGGGCACGCACCCGGCTCCCGTGCCGAGGGCCGCATGATCGAGACCGCGCTGATCTCCACCGACGACCTGGGCGACTGGAAGGACAAGGTCAATGTCTCCCCGGAACTGCCCATGGGCGTCACCTTCGAAGAAGCCATCGCTTGGGGCGGAATCGGCAACGCCCGCAACTACGACGCCGACACCATGGCGCAGCGTCGGGCCGCCAACCTGCGTGGTTTCGGCGCCGGGCTGGCGGCCAACCTGGTGAAACTGATGCTGGACCGCGACATCCCGATCCTGCTCGAGACGCACGCCGGTGAGTTGGTCCGCGAGGACGGACGAGTGGTCGCCGTCGACGCGGTGCGCCACGGCCAACCGGTGCGGTACGCGGCCCGGCGCGGGGTGGTGCTGGCCGGTGGCGGCTACGAGTCCAACGACGAGCTGATCAACCGCTTCGAGGACGTGACCGGTTGGGAGAGCATGTTTCCCGACACCTTGACCGGCGACCCACTGATGATGGCCACCGAGTTGGGCGCCGGTATCCACGTGATCCGGCGTCACATGGCGTTGTTCCTCGGGTTCCCGATGCCGCCGTCGGCGGACAACGAGCGCGCCTTCCTGCGGCTGGCCGGCATCCAGGAACTGTCCAAACCGCACACCATCGTGGTCAACCGGGAGGGCAACCGGTTCGCCGACGAGTCCTACTTCCAGAGCATCCTGGATGCCCTGCGGGACTTCGACGTCTGGGAGCACAAGTACACCAACCTGCCGTGCTATCTGGTGTTCGACAGCCAGTACACATCCAAGTACTCCTTCGGTGGTTTCGCAGTCGGCGAGGTGCCGGACTGGGTGACCAAGGCCGACACCCTGGAGGAACTCGCCGCCAAGATCGGCGTCGACCCCGCGAATCTGGTGGCATCGGTCAAGCGGCTCAACGAATTCGCCGAAACCGGGGTGGACGAGGACTACCAGCGCGGCGAGGCCCCGTGGGCGCAGTACTACACCGGGGACCTGACGAGCTCGAACCCGAACCTGGGCTCGCTAGCCGAAGGTCCCTACTACGGGATCGAGCTCAAACCCAGCGGACTGTCCTCGGCCGGATTGATGACCGACACCCACGCGCGCGTGCTCACCGCCAGAGGCAACCCGATCGAGGGCCTGTACGCGTCGGGCAACTGCGCCGCCTTCGTCGACTACGGCGCGGGTTACCAGGCCGGATACTCCCTGGCCCGGGCCATGACCTTCTCCAAACAGGCCATCGACCACATCGTCGGAGCTGCATCGGGTTCGGCATGAGCACGCCTGCACAAGCCTCCGGCCCGGGCCGGGCCGCGCACCGGCGACTCGTGATGTGGTGCCTGGCACCGCCGATCGTGTTCTTCATCGGCAGCCAGTGGCTGACCAACTTCACCACGGTGCTCAACGGGTTCGCCGTCGGGGCCATCAGCTGGGCGCTGTTGCTGGCCGTGCTGCAGTTCGTGGTCGCGATCGTGGTCGGGTTCATCTACGTGCGGGCCGTGGACCGGCTGGAAGCCGCTGAGACACGGAGCGCAGCACCATGAGCGCCTCGACCGTGGTGTTCATCGGGATCATCGTGCTGCTGTTGGGCGTCGCGGGCTACGCGTCACGCCGGGTGCACGGCAAGGAGTCCCTGCTCGTCGGCAATGGCGTCTCATCGACCTCCAACGGTTTGGCCATCACGGGTGAATTCGCGTCGGTGGCAACGTTTCTCGGCCTGGTCGGCGGAGTGAGCCTGTACGGCTTCGGCGGCATGATCAGCGTGCTGGGGGTGCCGCTGGGCTTTCTGGTGCTGCTCATCCTGATTGCCGGGCCACTGCGCGCCGGCGGGCGCTTCACCGTCAGTGATGTGCTGACCTTCGAATCCGGCTCCGCCCGCCTGCGAAAACTGGTGGGGCTCACCGGGTTGGTGATCAGCAGCATCTATATGATCGGCCAGTTCGTCGGCGGTGCGGGTCTGATCGGCGCGCTGTTCGGGCTGGATTTCCGGGTGGCGGTGGCCTTGGTGGGCGGGCTCACCCTGGTGATGGTCGTGATGGGCGGAATGGCCAGCGCCACCGCGGTCCAGGTGCTCAAGACCTGCCTGCTGATGGCGGCCTCGGTGACCATCCTGCTGTTGGCACTGGCCCACACCAGCTGGAACCCGTTCGATGTCCTCGGTGAAGCGCGCACCGAATACGGCGACGAGATCGGCGGTACGCAGAGTGCCAGCGCGGTGCAGAATTTCGACCGCTTCTCGGCAACCGTCGCCACCGTTTTCGGCATCGCCGGGATGCCCCATCTGATGGTGCGCCTTCTGACGGTCCGCAGCGCCAGGGAGGCCCGCCGCTCCGCATTGCTGGCAGTGTGGCTGATGAGCGCCTATCTGCTGGTGATGACGCTGGTAGGTTTCGCGGCCTCGATACTGGTTGGCAGAAGCGCGATCTCGGAATCCAATGCCGGCGGCAACACCGCCACGATCTTGCTCGCCGAGACCCTGGGCGGTGAGGTGTTCGGAGCAGTGATCGCCGGACTGGTGTTCGCCATCATCGCCGCAGTGCTCGCAGGGCTGCTGGTGTCGATGATGGGCAACATCTCCCATGACCTGTTCAACCGGCGCGACGACGGCGAGGGTGCCGGGTCCGCCGACTCGATGCGGGTGGCCCGGATCGGTGCCGTGGTGGTCACCGTGGTGGCCTCACTGCTGGCAGTGGGAGCCCAGGACGTCAACCTGATCTTCGTCGGGACGTTCGCGTTCGGTGTCGCCGCCAGCACCATCTTCCCGGTCCTGGTGTTCCGGCTGTACTACTCGCGCACCACCGCGTCCGGTGCTGTTGCGGGAGTGGTTGTGGGGCTGGGGTCTTCGGTGCTCCTGCTGCTGTGCGGACCCATCGTGCTGGGGGAGGCGGCGCTGTTCCCCTACAGCCAGCCGGCGGTGATCACCATCCCGATCGCCTTCCTCACGGTGTGGCTGGTCTCGCGGGCAGGTGCCCGGCGCAGTGTGGTCGGCAGTGCGCGTTGACCACCGCGGGCCGGCCGTCAGCCCCGGCCGGCCCCGATCCGCTGCTCCAAGGCCGTCTGGAACTCCGCCAGCGCGGGCAGTGCCCGGGAGATCGCCTCCACCGATCCGGTAGGAAGAGATTCCAGCACCTCACTGACCACCTCGGCGCGTCGGTCGTCCCACACGTCGAGCATCGACACCGCAGACTCCGTGAGCGTCAAAGTGGTTGTGCGACCGCGGCCCACGACAGGCTGCTGTTCGATGAGGTCGGCGTTCAGTAGCGCTCGCACCAATGTCGAGACCGTGTTCGGAGCGAGCTGCAGCGTCTGGGCCACACCGCGAACCGAGACACCCGGCTGGTCCTGGATGACCCGCAGCACCTCCACCTGTGCGTAGGGCAGCAGGGGCAGCGGCGGGTCGGCTCGGACCGCTGTGCGGATCAGTCGTGACATCGGTAGCAGAGCGTTGCAGATGCTCTGCGCGAGTTCACTGTTCAATCTTCCAACCTCTGTCTCGTGATGGTCTCGATGCGACGGATTCTCCTTGACGGTACGGCATTTCACAGGAAAGATGAGACGTAGCTCACCGCGTCATCTCGATCCCAGCCCCTTTCAACAGCCCAGCCGGCGCTGGTCATGGCGTGCGGCAACTCTTTTCACCCTTGATCATCGAACAGAGGACGTCTCTATGCCACAAGACCTGAGGTTGAACAGCCCCGGCCTCAAGCGATCCGGCAAACCCCGGAAGAGCCATTATGAAGCCCTCGTGGTCGGCTCCGGCCCGTCTGGCGCCGTGGCCACCAAAGAGCTCGCCCAAGCCGGCTTCTCGGTGGTTTGTCTGGAACAGGGCGAGTGGATCAGCCGAACCGAGTTCAAGGGTGACACTCCGGAATGGGAGCTCACCGCACAGCGGGACTGGCATCCGAACCCGAACGTGCGTAAGCGCTCCGGTGACTACCCGGTGGACGCCACGGATTCCGAAATGAACCCGCTGATGTTCAATGGCGTGGGTGGCGGCTCGGTCATCTATGCCGGCCACTGGGCCCCGTTCGTGCCGTCGGACTTCCGCACCCGCACCCTGGACGGGGTGGGGGATGACTGGCCGCTGGACTGGGAGGAGCTGGTTCCCTTCTACAACCGCATCGCCCTCGAACTCGGGGTGTCCGGGCTCGACGGTGAAGCGGCCTACCCGTCGTCGCTGTCGTATCCGTTGCCTCCGTTGCCCATCGGGCGTATCGGCATGAAAGCGGCCGAAGGCATCGACAAGATGGGCTGGCCGTGGTGGCCCGCGGCGAACTCCATCGCGAGCAAGCCGTGGCGTCATCAGAGCGCATGCGTCCGCCGGGGTACGTGTCTGACCGGTTGCCCGGAAGGCGCCAAGGGCTCATTCGACCTGACGCACTGGCCCGATGCCATTGCCGCGGGTGCGGATCTGGTGACCGGGGCACGCGTCCGCGAGATCACGGTGGACGACCGCGGGCTGGCCAAAGGGGCGGTGTGGATCGACCGGGACGGCGTAGAGCATCTGACCACCGCCGATGTGGTGATCGCGTGCGCCAACGGAATCGGCACGCCCCGGCTGCTGCAGATGTCGGCGTCCAAGCACCACCCGGACGGCCTGGCCAACTCCTCCGGACTGGTGGGCCGCCGCCTGATGATGCACCCCCTGGTGATTGCCACCGCCATCTACGCCGATCCGCCGGAGAGTTGGCTGGGCCCGGCCGGACAGTCGGTGGTGTCCATGCAGTTCATGGAGTCCGATCCGTCCCGCGGATTCCGGCGCGGGGCCAAGTGGCAGATCATGCCCAGTGGTGGGCCACTGGGTCTGCGCGCGGGTTACGCCAACTCCACCGTGGCCGCCGCCTGGGGCAGCAATTTTCACGATTCCCTGGACCGGACCTTCGGGCACACCGTCGAGTGGTCCGCCGAGGTCGAGGACCTGCCGATGGAGAGCAACCGGGTGGCATTGTCGTCGACGCTGTTCGACGACGACGGACTGCCGGCCCCCGAGATCCACTACCGGATCGACGACAACTCGCTGCGCAACCTCGCGTTCAACGCCGAACGACTCAAGGAGGCCATGGCCGCCTCGGGCGCGCTGCAGTACTCGGAACCCATCCAGATGCGCGACGCCGGATGGCACATCCTCGGCACCGCCCGGATGGGGGACGATCCGGAGTCCTCCGTCGTCGACCGGTGGGGCCGCAGCCACGACGTGGCCAACCTCTTCGTCTACGACAGCAGCATCTTCGTCACCTCCTCGGCGGCCAACCCCACGGCCACCATCTCGGCACTCGCATTGCGAAACGTCGAACACCTCATCACATCTCGTAGATCACAGGCGGTCCCGGCATGACAATCGACATGAGCACCCCACTACTGGATGACACGGAGCGCCGTGCCTTCACCGTCATCGCCGACGCGTTGATCCCCGATCACACGTCACGTCCGTCGGCCTCCGGCGCGCAGGTACCCGAGCGCTGGGTCGACGTGGCGCTGCAGGCCCGCCCCGACCTCCTGGGGCCGCTGAAGGAGACGCTGGCCGCATTCTCGGACGCTGGAGCGCACATGAGCGCACCGCAGGTGTTCGACCGGTTGCAGGGCCTGGCACCCGAACTGGTGGCGGCCGTGGGCACGCTGACCGCGGGCGCGTACTTCCTGAACCCGGAGATCCGCCAACTCATCGGCTATCCCGGCCAGGAGGCGCGGGTGTACAACCCGGAGGCCGAGATGCCCTATCTCGACCTGCTCGAACGTGTGGTGGAACGGGGCGAGATCTACCAGCCCACCGTGGCATCCGATCCGAACGCCAAGCGCACCAGACTCGAAGGAGAACTGATGGACAGCAGTGCCGAACGGGTCGTTACCAAGAAGTCGAGCTCGTTGACTTTGGCCACCAAATTGGTGGGCGTCGCCGTGGAAGAAGGACGGCGGATCGGCGGTGCCTTCTCCGTGGTGGTGGTGGACGAATCCAATCAGGTCGAGGCCTCGGCCCGGATGGACGGCTCGGGAATGGCCGCCTTGCAGGCCGGCGCCGACAAGGCCTAAACGGTGGTGTCCACCGGGATGACCCCGGCACAGTGGTTCGACTACTCCGCCGGTGATCCGAAGATGGCCGCCGGGCTGGCCGGGATGGACCGGGTCATCACCTTCGACGGTGGTCTTCCGATCGAGGTGGACGGTGCTGTCGTGGGGGCGATCGGCGTCAGCGGTGGGCACTACTCGCAGGATCTGCAGGCGGCCACGGCCGCGGTGCAGGCGGTGGCCTCGATGGTGGGCGCGGCCGGTGCCTGACCGCGTTGTGATGGTCACCGGGGCCGCCTCCGGTATTGGTCAGGCGTGCGTTCAGACGTTTCTGGGTGACGGCGCCACCGTGATCGGTGTGGACCTCGCGCAGGTACCGCCGGCGCAGCGGTTGCACCCGGCGATCTGTGACGTCGCGGACGAGGCCGCGGTGCAGACGCTGCTCGATGACGTGGCGGCCCGGCACGGCAGGCTCGACGCCATCGTGCACGTCGCGGGGGTCCAGCGGGCGGCGCGCCGGTGGACCAGGCGACGGTGTCGGACTGGATCGCCAACTCGAGGTCAACGTCCGGTCGTGTTTCCTGCTGTCGAAGTTCGGAGCGGGCCTGCTGGAGAAGGCGGCGGACGCGGCGATTGTGCTGGTCGCGTCAGTGGCAGGCATCCGCGGCACCGCGAGTGTCACGGGCTACTCCGCCTCCAAGGGAGCGGTGATCGCCTTCACCCGCAGTCTGGCGCGCGAACTCGCACCGCGGGGCGTGCGGGTGAACTCACTGTCACCGGGCTGGACGGACACCGCATTCAACGCGCCGGTGATCGCCGAGTTTGGGGGACAGGCTCAACTCGACGCGCTGGTGGAGAACACCGTGCCGCTGCGCAGACAGGGGCGACCGGTCGAGATGGCGGCGGCCGCCGCCTTCCTGGCCGGCCCGGCGGCGTCCTACATCACCGGGCACAATCTGGTGGTGGACGGCGGTTTGTCGTGCTGATCGGCGAAGGGCCCAGGCCCGAACGGGAGGCCGAACAACTGCCGTGACGTCGACTACCATGCGCGACATGGCCGAGCCACATCTGTCCGAAGCCGGGCGGCCGGTCCCGCAGTACCCGATCGAATCGGTGGACAACGCGTTACGGATCCTGCTGCAGCTGGCAGACAAGCCGAGCCTGCGGTTGACCGAGGTCAGCAAGTACCTGGGCGTCGCGTCCTCGACCGCGCACCGGCTGCTGGCGATGCTGCAGTACCGCGGGTTCGTGCGGCAGAACCCCCTGACCAAGGAATACGAGCCGGACACCTCCCTGACCACCATCGCCTTCGCGGTGATGAAACACGTCGACATCCGTGATCGGGCACACCCGGTGCTCGAACGGTTGAGCACCGCGCTCGGTGAGACGGTGCACCTCGGACGGCTGGACGGTACCGACGTGTACTTCCTGGATTCGATCGAGAGCACCCGCGCGGTGCGGGTGGGGTCCCGCCTGGGGATGACACTGCCCGCCCACTGCACCTCCACGGGCAAGGCTCTGTTGGCCGGCTGCACCGCCGAACAGTTGCGCGAGCTCTACCCCCGGGACCGCCTGAAGACGCTGACACCGACATCGATCAGCACCAGGAAACAGCTCGAGGCGGCGTTGGACATGGTCCGCGAGCGCGGTTACGCCTTCAGCGCCGAAGAGAGCGAAGAGGGTGTGGCCTCGGTGTCCGTTGCGATCGGCACCATCGCGGCCAATCAGTACGCCGTCAACGTCTCTGCCCCGACGTACCGGATGAACGACGACGTGCGCGAAGAGTTCGCCCAGGCGCTGCAGGGCGCGGCACGCGAGATCGCCAGCCTGTTCGTTTAGTTTCACCTGCTCGCGCCGTGTCACCGGCTTGTGTGTGACACGGTCCCCTCTTTGTGTCTGCATCCACCCGGTCCTGTGATCGGGGTCTCCGCCCTGCCCAGGTGCGGTTGACATTACAGCGAGTTTCCCGGACCATCTCTTGTAGAGAGAAACCTTCTCTGCTGACCAGAATTAGGAGTGCAATGTCCGACGTAGCCCACGTCCTGGACGCGGTACGCCGCGGAATGATCCCGGCGAACATCTACAACGACCGCGACATCTTCACGCTCGAAACGGAGCGGTTGTTCTCGCGAGCCTGGATGTTCGTCGCGCACGAATCCGAGATCCCGCAGGCGGGTGACTATGTGGTGCGCCGTGTCCTGCAGGACTCCTTCATCATCAGCCGCGACCAGTCCGGCGGGATCAACGCCATGTTCAACATGTGCCTGCACCGCGGCATGCAGGTGTGCCGCGCCGAGCAGGGCAACGCCTCACACTTCCGGTGCCCCTACCACGGCTGGTCCTACCGCAACGACGGCCGCATCGTGGGCCTGCCGTTCCACAAGGAGGCCTACGGCGGTGAAGAGGGTTTCAGCAAGAAGGGCCAGCGGCTGGTCCCGGCGCCGGCCATGGACACCTACAACGGCCTGATCTTCGTTTCCCTCGACGAGAACGCCCCGCCGCTGCGAGAGTTCCTGGGCGACTTCTCTTTCTACCTGGATTACTACACCAAGCAGAGCTCCAGCGGTATCGAGCTGCGCGGCCCGCAGAAGTGGCGGATCAACGCCAACTGGAAGATCGGCGCTGAGAACTTCGCCGGCGATATGTACCACACGCCGCAGACCCACACCAGCGTCGTCGAGATCGGTCTGTTCCGTGAGCCGAAAGCCGAAAAGCGCAAGGACGGCAACACCTACTGGGCAGGCAAGGGCGGCGGCACCACCTACAAGCTCCCCCCCGGCACCCTCGAGGAGAAGCTGCGCTACGTCGGTTACCCCGACGAGATGATCGAGCGCATGAAGCAGACCTGGAGCCAGGAACAGCAGGACGTGATCGGTCGCGACGCGTTCATGATCTCGGCGGCTTCGGTCTTCCCGAACATGAGCTTCGTGCACAACTGGCCGCGTGTCGAGGACTCGGAGAACGTGTTGCCGTTCATCTCGATCCGGCAGTGGATGCCCATCAGCGAGAACGAGACCGAGGTGCTGTCCTGGTTCGCCGTCGACGCCGACGCGCCGCAGGAGTTCAAGGACCTGTCGTATAAGGCCTACCTGATGTGCTTCGGCAGCAGCGGCATGTTCGAACAGGACGACGTGGAGAACTGGGTGTCGCTGACCACCACCGCCGGTGGCGCCATGGCGCAGCGGCTTCTGCTGAACAGCCGCATGGGAATTCGTTCTGACGACACCCCCGTGGTGGAACCGCTGGGACCCGAGGAGTTCGCCGGACCCGGTGTGGCGCACGTGGGATACGGCGAGTACAACCAGCGGCACCTCCTCCGGGAATGGGCGGACTATTTGGAGCAGGAACCGGTGCGACACGAGCCGACCCAGCTCGGCCTGTCCAAGGTCGATCTGATCGACGACGCACCCACCGCCGCACCGTCGGTCAACGGCGCCGCCGCGGGAGCAGCCCGATGAGCACCTACATCCCCATCGATTCCGTCGACTCGCCGCTAGGTCAGCACGCCGCCACCATCGAGGCCACCGGTGCGTCACTGATGTTCGACGATGCGCGGCACCTGATGGCGCACCGCTGGTTGGTGGAGGAGGCGTACATCCTTGACCGGCAGGAGTATTCGGCCTGGCTCGACCTGCTGGCCGAGGACATCCACTACTACATGCCGATCAAGGTGACCACCGCGCTGGGCGCCGGATATGACACGGCCAAGAACATGGCGCACTTCGACGAGAACAAGTACTCGCTGAGTCGCCGGGTCGCCCGGTTCGAGACCGAACACGCCTGGACCGAGGATCCGCCATCGCGGATCCGGCACCACATCACCGATGTCCGCACCTTTGGCACCGACCAGGATGACCACCTGGTCGTGGAGTCGGCCGTGCTGCTGTTCCGCAGCCGCGGTGACATCCAGCCTGCGTCGCTGATTTCGGCCGGGCGCCGTGATCTGCTGCGGCAGGAGAACGGGCAGTGGCTGCTGGCCCGGCGGCACATCGCCGTCGACGAATCGGTGCTGCGCACCCAGAACCTGGCGGTGTTCCTGTGAGCGCGGGCAAGCGCACACCGGCCGAGGAGCTGCAGGAATTCAAAGCCCACGCGGTCGGTGAAACCCTCACGATTGCCAACGAATTCGCCGAAGTGCAGATCACCAAGGTCAATACCCGCAACGGCGCGCGGCTGCTGGTCGAGGCGCCGAAATCGGCGCAGTGGGTCACCCTCGACCCGCTGGAGCTGGAAGCGTTGACCTGGCAGAACAAGAGGACGCTATCTGCCATGGTGGGCACACCGTTCGCGCCGCTGATCCCGGATGAGGCTCCCGAATGAGCGACTGGCTGGACGGTATGCGCGTGCTGATCGCCGGCGGTGGCTCGGGGATCGGTCGCGGTGTGGTTGACGTCTTCGCCGAAGAGGGCGCCCGGGTGTCGGTGCTGGAACGCGAAGCAGTCAAATGTGAAGCACTGGTCGCTGATTCGCCGGCCGAGCACGTCGAGCAGGCCGACGCCACCGATCGCAAGCAGGTGGCGGCGGCGGTCGCGGCCGCCAAGTCGGCTCTCGGGGGGATCGATGTGGTGGTGAACTGCGTCGGGATCTTCGACTTCTACCGCAAGCTCGCCGAGATCGACGCCGACGATCTCGATGATGCCTTTGACGAGATGTTCTCGGTGAACGTGAAGTCCCAATTGCACGTCGCCAGAGCCTCTTACGACGAGCTGGTGGCCAACAAAGGCTCGATGATCCTCACCGAGTCCACGTCGGCTTACTACGCCGGACGCGGTGGCACGCTGTATGTCTCGTCGAAGTTCGCGGTGCGCGGACTGGTGACGGTGCTGGCCTACGAATGGGCGCCGTCGGTACGGGTCAACGGCGTGGCACCGGGAGGCACGCTGAGCACCGACCTGCGTGGCCTGTCCAGTCTTTCCCTCGGTGAGCGGCGGCTCGACGGACCCAACCGGGCCGCCGATCTGGCCGCCAACAATCCGCTCAACGTCGCCCTAGACGGGCGAGACCACGCCTATGCCTACGCCTATCTGGCATCAAAGGGCGCGCGGGGAGTCACCGGCACGGTGCTTCACAGCGACGGCGGCATGGCCGTGAAGGCCAAGTAAGAGAAGAAGGAAACGGAGCGATCATGCCTGTCATCAAAGCCGATCTCGCGGCCTGTCAGGGATATGCCAACTGCGTCGTCGGAGCCGAGGACGTGTTCGATCTGGACGACGACGGCATCGTCGTGCTGCTCACGACCACGGTCGACGAGTCCGATCGGGCCCGGGTGGAGACGGCGGCCAAGAGTTGCCCGGTCTCGGCGCTGTGGCTGGAGGACGAATGACCCGGCGGGTCGTGATCGTCGGCGGGTCCGTCGCCGGCGTGCGGGTGGCTCGTAATCTACGTGAACAGGGCTGGGCGGAAGCGATCACGCTGCTCGAGGCCGAGCCCCACATGCCCTACGACAAGCCTCCGCTGTCGAAGGCCGGGCTGGGCGACGCGGCGGACGTGCCGCTGTTGCTCAAGCCGGACGAGGTCGACGAGTTGAAACTCGATCTGCGACTCGGTGCGCGGGCAACCGAACTCGACGTGGCGGGCCGGCGCGTGGTGCTGGCCGACGGCGCCGGGGTGGACTACGACGTGCTGGTGCTGGCCACCGGCGCTGCGGCCAGGCCGTCACCGTGGGGTTCGTCGCCGCGCATCCACGTGATGCGCTCCCGCGACGACGCCGACGCCATCCGCGGTCACCTGCGGCCCGGCGGGCGGCTGCTCGTCATCGGCGGCGGGTTCATCGGTTCCGAGATCGCCGCCGTGGCGCGCGGAAAGGGCGTCGAGGTCACCCTCGTCGATCCCCAGCCGGTGCCGATGGCCAGGATCATGGGCGAGGCCCTGGGCCGCCGATTCGTGGATCTGCACACCGACCACGGCGTCGACGTGCGACTGGGCTGCGGCGTGGAACAGCTCACCGACGAGGGTGACGGTATCCGCGCCGTATTGACCGACGGTGCAGTGGTTTCCGCCGACGCCGCAGTGGTGGGTATCGGTGTCACGCTGAACACCGCCTGGCTGGAGACCTCGGGTCTGTCGGTGGCCGACGGAATACTCTGCGATGCGCACTGCCAGGTCGAGGGCACCCCGAACATCTACGCGGTGGGCGACGTGGCGCGCTGGCACCACCAGCGGCACGGCCGCGACGTCCGCGTCGAACACTGGACCAACGCCATCGAGCAGGCCGCCGTCGTCGCGCACAACATCGTGCATTCCGATGACCCGCAGGTGCACGCGCCGGTGGAGTACGTGTGGAGTGACCAGTACGACTGGAAGATCCAGATCGTCGGCAAACCGGGCCCGGGTACCGAACCGGAAATCGTCGAATCCGCCGAGCCGTTCCGCCTCGCCGCGGTGTACCGGGACGCCACCGGAGCTCTGCTGGGATCGGTGACGGTGAACTGGGGCCGCGCCTCGGTGGTGGCCCGCAAGGTCCTGCGTGAGGGCGGCAAAGCTGAACAGGTAATCAACACCATCGCACCGCAGAAGGTTTCAGGATGACACAGGATTGGGACAGCATTCGGGAGCTGATCGCCGAGGGCTGCCGGGTGCTCGCCGCAAGGGATCTGGCGCCCGGCATCCTGGGCCACATCAGCGTCCGTCTTGACGACAACCTGCTGGCGGTCCGGTGCCGCGGTCCGCAGGAACGCGGTCTGGCGTTCACCACCGCCGAGGACGTCAGAGTGGTCACCTTCGACGGTGCCGAGGGTGCGCCCGGTGAACTCGCCGGCGGGCACACCCCGCCGCACGAACTGCCGCTGCACTCCGAGACCCTGCGGCACCGCCCCGACATCGACTGTGTAGTGCACGCGCACCCGGCCGCGGTGGTGGCCGCCGACCTTGCCGGTATTGAGATCCGGCCCATCGTCGGCGCGTACGACATTCCAGGGTCGGCGCTGGCCCGCGCCGGTATCCCGGTACATCCGCGGTCGGTGCTGATCCGGCGCGCCGATCTGGCCGAGGAGATGGTGGCCAGCCTGGGCGCCAAGAGCGCGGTACTGCTGCGCGGCCACGGCATGACGGTGGTGGGTGCCTCGGTGCAGGAGGCCGTGCTGCGCAGTGTGTCCATCGGGTCCATCGCGGCGCTGTCACTGGCGGTCCGTCAGGCCGGCGGGTCGCTGGTCGACATCTCCGAGGCCGACGCCGCCGAACTGCCCGATCTAGGCGGATCGCTCAACCTCGCCACCGCGTGGCGTCACGAGGTGGCCCGGATGAGTCCCCAGCCGAGCACGGGATAGTTGCCGCGGAACACGCCGTGCGGATCCCGGTTGCGCTTGACGGTGCGCAGACGCTCCAACGTTCCGGGCGAAAGGCCTGGGTCGCAGTCTGTGTGGGGGCCAGGAAATTGAGCCGCGTACGCCCGTTGTCGTACGCCAGGAAAACGAGATAGGCCGACGACCGTCGACAGCAATCGCACCGCCGTACCTCTGTAACTCGACCATGGATCGGTAGGCCGTTGATGAACAACCGCCAGCTGTCCAGAGGCCGCATCGGTAATCTCTCCGCTGTGCAGAACAAAGCGCCGGAGCCCGCCGGCGAATCTGCTCCGCAGTACCCGATCGGCTCGGTTGACCGGGCGCTGCAGTTGATCCTACTACTGGCCGAGCAACCCGAACTTCGTCTGACCGAGGCCTCTAAGTACCTGGGGGTGGCATCATCGACCGCGCATCGGCTCCTGGCCATGCTGCAGTACCGCGGATTCGTCCGGCAGGACCGGGATTCCAAGGTGTACCGGCCGGGCCCGGCCTTGGTCAGCACGGCATTCGCGATACTGGGCCGCATCGACATCACCGGGGCTGCGCAGCCGACGCTGCGCAAGCTCAGCGAACGCCTACAGGAATCAGTCCATGTGGGGATGCTCGACGGTTCTACCGTGCGCTTCGTTGTCGCCGAGGAGGGCCCCACGGCGGTGCGGGTGGCTACCAGGTTGGGGCGCGTCATGGCCGCGCACTGCACCTCGACGGGGAAGGCGATGCTGGCGCAACTGTCGGAGGGGGAGATCAATCGTCTCTATCCCGAGGAAGATCTGGCTCGGATCACCGCGCACTCCATTAGTACGCGCACTGCACTGCACGCCGAACTTGGGAAGATCCGCCAGCGCGGTTATGCGGTGAACCGCGAGGAGAGTGAGGAGAGCGTCGCCTCCGTGGCGGTCCCCATCCCTACGCCCGCTCCCGGCCTGCGCTTGGCGCTCAACGCTGCGGCGCCGTCGCACCGACTCGCTAGCGGGCAGTACGCCATGGTCGCGGCGATCCTGGTGGACGCGGCGCGAGAGATCGGCGAGAACCTGGTCTGATGCGCGCAGCAGCGCGCACCGCCAGCGCGTTATCGCCTGGTCCAGGCGCTTTGACCGGAGCAAGCCAGGTGTCATTTCTGCAAAGCAGAGAAGTGTTGCGTCTAACAGAACAATAGGCTTACTTTGAACGACGAGAGGTGACGAGCGCCGCACAGCCCATTCGATATGGCGAGCGTCACGACAAAGGAGTCTCATGTCATTCGACGTCATCAGCATCGTCGTTCTGGGTCTGGTCTTCGTGATCGGAACCTGGCGAAACATCAACCTCGGCGCGCTGTCCCTGGTGGCCGCCATCCTGCTCGGCATCACGCTCGGCGGCGTGGGCCTCAAAGACATCTACGACGGGTTCCCGGCCGACCTGTTCGTCCTCCTCGTCGGTGTGACGTTCATGTTCGGCGTGGCCACTGCCAACGGCACCGTGGAATGGGTGGTCGAACGCGCCGCGCACCTGATCGGCGACCGCCGCAAGGCGCTGCCGTGGGTGATGTTCGTGGTGGCGGCCATCCCCACCACCGCAGGTGCCCTCGGCCCGGCCGGTATCGCGATCCTGGCCCCGCTGGGTCTGCGACTGGGGCAGCGGTACAACATCAACCCCGTGCTGATGGGCCTGATGATCGTGCACGGGTCCGCAGTCGGTAACTTTTCGCCCGTCAACGTCCTGGGCGCCATCGTCAACCAGACGATGGAACGTGAAGGTCTCCCGTCGAATCCGATCATGCTGTTTGTCGGCAACCTGGTGTTCAACGTCCTGCTGGCCTGCGTCATCTTCTGGATCTTCGGTCGCGGGCTGCGCGGTGGTGCGCTCACCTCCGGTGACCCGGCGGCCGATACGGCCGGCGGTACCCCGGTGGGCGGCGGCGCGGGTGCCACTGGCGCCACCGGTGGGTCGGCTGGACTGCGCGAGAAGGTCGCCGTCGTTCCGGAACTTTCAGCCGCGCCGGCCAAGCTCACCGGGCCGCAGACGCTGACGGTGGTCTCCATCCTGGCGGTGCTCGTCGGCGCCATCGGGTTCGGACTCGACATCGGTGTGCTGGCCCTCGTGGTCGCGGTGTTCCTCCGGTTGGTCACCCCGAAGACGAGTATGGGCGCCGAGAAGTCGATCTCGTGGCCCGTGGTACTGCTGATCTGCGGCATCATCACCTACGTCGCGTTGCTGCAGCAGATGGGCACCATCGACCGTGTAGGCACCTCTGTCGCCGAGATGAGCGTTCCCCTGGTCGCCGCGTTCGTCATCTGCTTCATCGCGGGTGCGGTGTCGGCGTTCGCCTCCAGTACCGGGACCATCGGCGCCCTGATCCCGCTGGCGGTTCCGCTGCTGATGATGGGCGAGCTGTCCACTCTCGGATTCGTAGTGGCACTGTGCATCTCGGCCACTGCCGTGGACGCCACACCGTTCTCGACCGTCGGCGCCCTGACTGTGGCCAACGCTCCGGCGGAGCAGCAGCAGCAGATCTACAAAGGCATGCTCCGCTGGGGCCTGTCGATGATCCTGGTGGCACCGTTGGTCGCCTGGACCATCTTCGTGCTGGTTCCCAGCCTCTGAGTTACGACGTGCGGCCCGGTCGACAGTGTGTCGGCCGGGCCCTCGGTGTCGGGGCGCCGACCCGGCTCAGTTGTGCCGGGTCCGCCAGTCGAAACTCATCAGCATGACGACGACCTGAACAACACCGTCGAGCTGATCCGGTAGACGTTCGGAACCTTCCGCAACAGATGTACACTTTTCGGATGTGTAGCGCACGGGCGTTGAGGGTCAACCGGCTGCTGGGCGCTCGCAGAGATGAACCGCGCGTATGCTGCTGTGATACCGCAGCCGTGGCCCGCCCGAAGCACTGTGCTGGCCGGGCTGGCCCGACCCGAACTTAGAGTGGAGATCGAAGGCATTGCGGTGCTAGGCAGTTCCGACTTCACGGGGAGCTGACAAAGCGATCGGCGACTTGCTGAAGGCCTGTATGAAGGGTCAGCGGCGACACGCAGCGTGCACATCGATACCACCCTGCCTCCTGCCGTGCATGCGCACACCCCGTTCGCGGCGCTGCGAGCGCATAATGTGCACAACCGTGCGGGTTCCCGGTTCTGTCACCTAGATGACAGAAGTGTGCGTGCCACGTGGCTGAGAACGGCCGAGTACTCGCAGCTTGATCAGCTCTCAGGTGTCACCGAGCCTGAGATCCGACAACAAGAGAAGGACAACGTACAACACGTGCGTCGGTTCGGCCACGTACTCGGTGCTGCCGCAGCTGGTTCGGGCGCTCAGTAATCTGCTTCCCGATGTCGACGTCCGGGTGCGTGGTTAGATGCTTGCCCCGGCTCAGCTGGCTGCGCTGGCGGAGGGGGAGATCGACCTTGCGCTGCTGCGCCCCCAATAATCGATGCGGGCCTGTCGACCGAGATAATCCGCCGCGACTCGCTATTGGTCGCGCTGCCGGAACGCCATCGACTGAGTACGCGAAAAAACAAGTGGTGGCCGATATTGCGACGAAGACTTCGTGGCGCATGCCGGCGGCGGCCGCTCCGTCATGGGATCATTGCTGACCACGCTGTGCGCCGACGCCGGTTTCACTGCCCATGTGCGCCACGAAGTCGAGGAGACCTCGACCCTGTTCACCCTCGTAGCCGTAGGGCTCGGGGTGGCGATCGCTCCGGCACCGACGTCCGCTCTCGACATCGCCGGGGTGGTCCACCGGCCGCTGCAGCCGCGCAGCCTCGGCATCGACTTGGTGGCCGCCTGGCCGACATCGGCGCACGATCAATTAATTCGGAAGGTCACTACCACGCTTCGTGACATAGCCTGACGCTGTGGTATCAAGGGCCTTTACGCTGCTCGTAACGTTGCGGCACACCACAATTGCGCCAGGGTGCTGCTTGAGGCAGCCTCGACGACCCAACTCCAGCCGCTTCCGCTGTGGGGTGGAGTCTCGCATAGGAATGTCCGGGTAGGTTGACGAGACCCGTTGTAAGGGACAATGTTTCAGATCTCGCGGCGAGTTGGCGTCACGTGACGAAATGCGAATAGGGGTGCCGGATCGTCCGATCCGGACCCTTCTCGGGCGTTGCGTCCGCTGTTTCATAGTGGACATGAAAGTGGGATTTTCTGCCGTGGACATCTCCTGAGAACGACGCAGTCAGCGCAGGTCACGATGTCGCTGATGGACATGAAACTTGAGAAGCCACAAGCGTTGAACCGCCTACAAGAGCGGCAAATTGGTGACCAAAACAAGATCAAAGCCGCCTTATGCGCGTAGCCTACAGCAAACCGGAAGGGAAGGGAAGGCGTCATGGGCGTCTATGACACCGCCTGCCTGATCACCGGTGTGAGCCTGACCAACATCGACGCGACCGCGGTATTGCTGCGTCGCACCGCTGACGGCCAATACCATCCACTCTCGCTCGGCACCTACGGCTTCTACGACGGGTACGGATGCCTCGACGCGATCACCACAAACCGCCATACCGAAGCACTAAAAGCGTTCGCGTCCAACGCGTTTCGAGTCGGCCGTTTCCACGCCCACGACTACACCCACGCCGGCGATCCGCACTGGTTCGATCCCGACATCGCCATCGAATCACTGCTCTATCTCTGCGAGCGGACCACCACCTGCTCGGACCTCTACGGCGGCACCTACCCGCCCTGCACCGTGCTCGACGGCGACCCAGTAGTCATGACGATGATCGCCCAGCCCGTATGGGACGCCATCACCGCATCCCGCCGGCCCGGCCGGCGAAACCTCGCCGCCATGGCCTTCGGCGCCGGCCTGCCCACCGCCACCGAGATCTACGGGCCCGACCTGAACGGACCCCTCCAGGAGCCGCTACGCCAACTCGCGGTGATCTCCCACTTCATCGCCACCCATCCGCCGCTTCGATGGGCACCGCCAGGAGAACCCGGACAGCGCTACCCGCGCGGCGCCGGCCGCCAGTTCAGCTCCGCGGAACGCCGACAGTTCCTCGACGACGCACGCCGCGACTACCGAGCGGACGACACGATCCAAAAGGCCCTCGACGCGTACATCAAGGCCGTGGATTAGCAAGCGACACAACCGTGTCACGAGTTATGTGCCTGCAGGAGGAAAAAACACCGTGGCTAAGAAGCTCACCATCAAGCTGCCCGACCCGGGACTGCCGGCGGATCACCACCGCGACGATCAGGTGGTGTTCTACCACGGTCACCACGGCGAGTTCCTCGTCAACGGAATGGTGACAGATTCGCCCCAGTCCTCCGCGATCACGGACGAGAACGGCAACACCTACACGGTTAAGGCGCTGCGTGAACTGGCCCATGCAGCGCTCGCAGCGACCGACGCCGCTGAGGCCCTCGGATGCCCAACCGACTAATCGGGGCCCGTGTCACCGTGGGAGCATCGAGATGATGGCCGCCGCGCCCGCAGGCTTGGGCGGCCGCAGGGCGCCGTAGGCGGCGCTCGTGAGTCCGCCGACGACCGCACCGGAGACTGCGCCGGCGGGCGGTAGCCCGAGCAAGGTGCTGCTTCCGTATCCAAGGGTTGCGCCGAGAGAGACTCGCGCCGCCTGCTCCAAGGCTAGGTCTTTCAGGACTCGGGAGCGTTTCGTGGCTCGATCAACTGCAGCGGCCATGGGTAGCAGCAGGTCCTCGTAGACCTCCTTGGCGTCTGCCTGAAACCCACTGTCCGTGCACGATGTGTTGATCTGTCGTGCGGCACCGCGCAGCGCCGCTCTCCACTCCGCGAACGACTCCTCTTGGCTGTGAATCTTCACAAGCGTCTCGGCGGGAGCGCCTGCGAATATCGGTAAGTCGACTGTAAGGAGGCTAGCGGCAACAGTTTCCGATGTGCTCATTGAAAGGTCCGGTGCGGTGCGGCCGTCGAGATAGGCGAGATAGTGCCAATGGTGGGCCTGTGTCGGGATCAGCGTCGCGTCGTTCAATAGCGCAGTGCGCCGGGCGTCACGCAGATACCAGGGTTCGGCGGGGTGGAGACTACGGGCCTCCTCGTCGCTGAAACCGCCTCGGAGCAAGTGCTCGTGAAACCCCTCATCCGTTCGGTCCATCTCATCGTCGGGGTCGTCTGAAATGGGAGTCATAACAAGGATCCCCGCGTCGATGAGCGGTTTGACCTTCAACATCAGAGCGAGACTATCCATGCACCGCCAGGCGTATCCCGCAGGCGATGTCTCTGGATCGAAGGGGCCGGCCATATGCTGTTCGAACGAGAGCGGGTCCTGCTCAACGAACTCGTCTGCGTAAAGCAACATGGTCATCTCGACGCGGCGGATCCACCTGATGATTCTTGCGTCGCTATCGTCCAAGTAGTTCTCGGTATCGCGGTCGGTCAGAAGAACTGTCGAGCATGGAAATTGGCTCCACCCTCGGTACGCACGCAGATTTGTGATCAGACGGATCTTGTCCGGCCGCCGCGCGGGAGCCTGTCGATCCTGGTACTCCTCAAGAATCAGGTTGCGCAACTGGTGCGCGGCCACCCCCGAAAAGTTCCCCTCTCGCTTCATCAGGGCAAAATGATCGAGGATGGCGCTGAGCTGAGGATCGTTGCTTGACGCAGTAATTGTTGAAATCTCCTCGGGTGAGACGGTCAGCGTCGCCAGACGTGAACGCGATCTGTCTTCAACGGAGCATCCTCGGGGCCCTTGACGTACGGGGCGATCCACTTCGGTCGGCGATCAGCGTGATTGGGCCCGCAGGCCTGCTGGCGCCAGTGGCCACCAACCCACCACCGGTGCCGGTACTTGCGGTCAGTCGATGATCCGTCGTGTTCGCGCGGCGGGCTCATCGGGCGGCGCAACTCGATGATGCTCACCCGGTCCGGGTTCGGCGGCGCCGCAGCGGGCTCTTCTGAGCGGCTCCGCGGCGCGTCGTCGAAGACGCGGGTGGCAGTGACGGTGGGCTGGCCCATCAGCAGCCAGGCCGCGCCGATGACACTGACCAACGGAGAGGCGTCAGCGGCGCCCGCGACCTCCGCGGTACGCGGGATCAACGGCTGCACCATCAGGGTCGGGTTGGTGGCCCATAGTGGCGAGGACACCTCGTAGAGGGCGATCAGCGCGGGATTCTTGGCCAGCCGTGAGAGTGGCTGTAGTTGGAGTACTCCGTCGGGGCGAAACCACCACCACAGGCCGTCCCAGGGAACCTCGGTGGGGTCCGTTGAGCTCAACGCGTTCCATGGGACGCTGCCGGCCGGCTTGGCCCAGCACAGCACTCCTGTCGGAGCGGGAGCGGCGATCGCCGGCGTCCACTCGGGGAGGGAGCCGGCGGCGTCGAGCGCGACGTCCACCATGTCGCGAGAAACCCAGAACAGCGACGCAGATTTGATGGCGTCGGCCTCCGCGCTCATCTGGCTCAGCGACTCGGCCAGTTTGGCCTGCAGCCGCTGTAGCCGCCGGGCGCCCTCGCCGGAGGAGTCGGAAGGCTCCGCCAGCGCTGCGGACTGGCGTTCGACGAGGGTGTCCAGGGCGTTGCACCACTGCCGGCGCATATCGGGCACGCAGTTCGGCGCCCACGGAAGACTCCCGCGTTTCACCATGGCGTGTCTCCTTGCGCCCACACCGGCTGCCTCACAGCAGCGAGCGTAACCGGCATTGAGCGCGCTCAGGCCTGGGGACGTGGCATCGGTGCAGGTCCACGGCGGTGGCGAGGGTGGTGTGGGGCTGCGGGGTCGCAGCCCCACACCCCTGGATCAGGCGGCCTGTTCGCCGCGCGGGCCGGTCTCGGCGTCGAGGATCTCGGCCTTGATGGTGGCGCTGACCTCGGCCAGCTCGACCTCCGCGGCGACCAGTTCGGCCGGGGCAGACAGGTCGGTGCCGGCGGCCGCCGCGCGGGACTGGGCGGCACGATCGCGTGCATCCTGCGCCCGGGCCGCGGTGGTGGCGGCCTCGTCGGCCGCACCGTCGAGCCACCCGGTGATCACCTGGTGGGACCACGCGGCGACGGCCTCGGCGCCGCGGCGGCGCACCTTGGCGGGCAGCATCAGCGTCCACAGCGTCCGGTAGCCGAAGCTCACCTGCAGGTGTTGGTCCCCGTGCTCGGAGACGATCTCCACCAGCAGCGGGCCGCTGGACCACCGGGCGCGGTGACCGTTGCCGCCCACCGCGGCCTCGGCGCAGCGCGACAGGTCCAGGGCGGCCAGCTGCGGGCGGTACTCGACCAGCTCGTCGAGACGTTCGGCACGCGCCTGCAGGGCATCCGCGCGGCCCTCGGCCTCGGTGGCGGCGTGCAGTGCGGCGTTGACGTTCTGCCGTGCGGTCAAGTGCGTCAGGCGCAGCTTGCGGACGGTGACCTGTAGCTCGTGCTGGCGCAGCAGCAGCGAGTTGCCGGCGGCCGCGGCCTTCAGCTCCCCGAAGCTCAAGGTGCCGTCCCCGCCCAGGTCCTCGATCTCGCGCACCTCACTATCGACGCGGTAAAGCTGTTCGAAGCCGCGGCTCTTCCGCTCGGCGAGCTGGAACATGTAAGCGTCGAAAGAGCCCTCCACCGCGTAGCAGTAGATGTCGATGGTGTCGTGCAGGTTGCCGGTGCGCACACCACGGCCATTGCGCTGATCCCAGTCCCGAGCGGTCCACGTCGGGTCCACGTGGTGCAGGGCGACCATGCGGTTCTGAATGTTGGTTCCCACACCCACTTTCGGCGTCGAACCGAACAGCACTGAGACACGGCCGTCGCGGCATGCGGCGAACAGCGCCTCCCGCGCTTTCGAGCTGGTCGCCTCATGGATGAACCGGATCCGGTCGGCCGGAACACCTCGGGCAATCAGGCCGTCGCGGATCCTGCCGTAACTCTGTGCGTCGCCAGGATGCGGTGTGCCCAGATCGCACAAGACCAGCTGAAACGCGCCCGGCGCAGGTGAATTCGGGTACACCGCATCTCGGGTGCGGTGATAGATCGCCGCGACATTCTCGGCGACGGCCTCCAGTTTCGGGGCCACCTCGGCGAACCCGACCAGGTTGGGATCCAGCGCCACCTTGCGGCCGTCCCCGCAGATCGCCAGCATGTTGTCCGCATCCGGCTGGACTCGCCGGGCCCGCAGATCGTCGGCACGCTTGACCAGTGTGGTCATGAAGGCGCGCGTGTTGTCCGTGGGCTGCACGACGACGGTGTGCTGGTGCGGCGTCGGCAGTGTCAGGTCGGTCATCGAGCTGCGCACCATCGACATGAACGCCCCGATCATGGTCCTGAGTTCGGGCACGTTCTGGATCACCACGGGGCGGCGGCGGCTGCGGAAGCCCGAGCCGTCCGGGCTGACCTCCACGAGGGTTTCGTAGCGGACGAACTGCGCCGCCCAGGCGTCGAAGTGGCCCAGGCCCGAGTCTGTCAGTCGGTCAGGGTCGCAGAACCGTTGCCACACATACGCTTCGGCGAGCGTGTTGGTGTAGGGGGTGCCAGTGAACAGGCTTGCATGCGGGCGAGAGGGATTGGCGCGGCGCAGCATCGACAGCTTCAGCAGCAGGTCGGTGGCGCGTTTGGAGGCGCCCATGCTGAAGCCTTCCGCGCGCGTGGTGATCGGGAGCCGGCGAAACCGATCGGCCTCGTCGACAGCCAGGTAGTCGATCCCGAGCATGTCGAAGGTGATCGCGTCGTCATCAGTGGCGACATCGCGCAGTCGCTCGATGCGGCCCTCCAGCGAGCGCACGGCCGCGGCGATGCGCTTACCGTTGTTGCCCTGGCTGCGCTTGTAGTCCTCCAGCTCGGCAAGCTGGTCGTCAAGCCATTCACGTTCCACCTCGGCAGGGACCGGCATCGAAGCGAACGTCTCGTGGGTCATGATCACCATGTCCCAATCACCGGTGGCGCAACGAGCGGCGAACAACCGCCGGCCGTATCGGGTCAGGTCCTCGCGAGTGACCACCAAAATCTTGCCCGCCGGGGCCGTCTGCAGGGCCTCTCTCTGGGCTTGCTCAATGAGGTGGTTGGGCACGATGTAGAGCGGACGGTTAGCAATCCCAAACTGCCGCAACGTCATGCACAACGCGATCGCAGTACGCGTCTTACCCAAACCCACGGAATGGGCAGCGAACGCAGCGGGGATGGACAGGGCGCGATCGACGAAATCGCGCTGCCAGGACCACAACTGCAAATCGTCGGCAAGTGCAGGGAAGGTCAGGTACGAGCCGTCATCGCGGCGCAGTACATGGGAGTTCATCGCCTGGTTGTAGCGATCGAGAAGGCGCTGTTCGCGTTGCGGCGACTCCCACACCCACAGTGAGAAACGCTGCTCGATGGCCGTCAATGCCGCCTGGGCGGCCTCGGTCTCGTCGGCGTTGCGCACCCGACGGGTCGTGCGGGCCGCAGGGTCGTACACCTCGTCATAGACAGTGGGGGAGCTGCTGTTCAAGCCTGCCTGCAACAGGTCGAACGCAGACTTGCGGGTCGTGGTGTAGGTGATCTTGGCATCGGGGGAGATGTTGTGGGCGTTGCCCTCGACCTCCCAGGCCGCTAGAGGAGCGATGTGGTGGACCCTGACCCAGGATGCGCCAAACACCTCACGGCAGAAGTCCTCGATGTCACCGGCGGCCACCCACGGGGAGCCCAGCTCGATGCGCACCTCATCGCGGCCCAGCCAGCGCGGCTGAACCTGTTGCAGCGCCGACACATTGCGTTCGTAGGACGCGTCGGTTGCTGCGGCCGCCAGAGCGTCCTGCAACTTGGTCCGGACGTCGCCGCACAGGTAGTCGCGGGCGGTGTGCACCCGGCCGGTGGCCGGATCGCGGTAGGCCAGGTCGCCGAGGGCGGCGAACGCGGCCTCGGCTGTCGGCAGTCCCAGGAGTTCGGCAATCCGGGCGAGGTCCAAGCCGCGGCCCTCACCGAGGGAGACGGCCATGGCCTCCCCGGCGCTGTCGGCACGGGTCACCGGAACAGGTCGCCGGTTGACTCGCCGCTGCAGGATGGCCGCCGGCGCGGCGTCCCCGGTCTCCTGATCGAAGCGCTCCAGCGCGAACACCAAAGCGGAGTCCGGGTCGCCCCGGAACCCCGACATGGGCGGCACGCGCCAGCTCAGCTTGGGCAGGCCGGTGTCTGGGTCGGTCTTGCCCTCGACCAGTGTGCCGCGGTTGAGCGCGCCGAAGCGCTCGACGTAGGACAGGTAGGACTCACGGCAGAGGGCGCGCAGCGGGTCCAGCGCCGCGTCAGGGGTGTCCCAGTTGGCCTCTGCGGTTACGAGGTCGACCGTGGCGTCGCGCAGCGCGACCAGCGCGTGCAGTTCCTTGCTCGGCCGCGTGACGGGCTGCAGCTGGCCGTCGACGACGCGGGCCATGGTGCCGTCGACGAGATGAAACGAGCCCTCCTTGCGTCCGTCGGCGTCGGTGAGCGTGACGTCGGTGAAGTGGTGGCCGGCCGCGGCGCTGGTCGGGTAGGGCAGCAGCAGGCGGCGCGCTGCGGCGAATGCGGCGGCGACTGCTGTGTGCGGGTTGTCGGCGTCGACGGTGACCGGGTTCTGATGAAACCCGGTCAGTCGCATCGTGCCGGCGACGAGTTCAGGATGATCTGACCAGAACCCGCTCACTCGAGCGGAGTCCGTGCGGCCGTGCCCATCGGGGCTGCTCAGGTGAAGGTGGGGCGTTCGGGTGTCCCAGCCCTGCCGTGGCTCGTCGGCGCCGCGGACCCGCAGTACCAGGACGTCGGCGACCACATCGGTGCCCTCGTTGGCGAAATAGCCGGCGGGCAGGCGGATAGCCGCCAGCAGATCAGCGTGCGAGCGCACCGAGTAGGACAGACCGCTGGCCGCATCCAAGGTGTGCCGTGAGGTCACCATGACCACGTAGCCGCCCGGTCGCACTGCGCGCACGGCGCGCACCAGGAAGTACTCGTGCAAGGGGCCGTAGAACGCGATCGCCGAATCTGAGACGTTGGCAGCCGAGAACGGGACATTGCCTACCGCGGCGTCAAAGCGGTTGGCGGACAGAGACACCTGCTGTAACCGCTGGTCGATGATCGTTGCCTCGGGGTGCAACACGGCTGCGATGCGCGCGGCGACCGGATCCACCTCGACGCCGGTGTAGGTGATGGGCAGTGCGGTAGGGGCGTGGCTCAGGAAGCGGCCGTTGCCGCACCCGAGGTCCAGGACGTCGCCGCCGTGGAAGCCCGCGTGCTGCAGCAGCGCGTAGATGTGTCCGATCAGCGCCGGCGGGGTGTAGAACGACGTGTCCACCACGCGTGCGGCTGCTTTCATCGCCGCCGGATCCGCGTCGTCGAGTTCGTCGGCTAACGCCGCCCACGAGTTGGCGGGCTGGGGGTCGAACAGCGGGGCTGCTGCGCCCCAGCCGGGGAACTGCTCCAGGTGGGCGCGTTGTTCAGCGGCGGGGGTGGCGCCGTGGCGCAGAGTCTTCAAGACGTGCACGGCGTGGACTGCGGCGCGGGCTGCGGAGAGAGTGGGGGCCATCGGGGCACCTTTCGGTTCGGTGACCAGCCCCTCAAGGCCGGCCGTTTCTCAGCGCCAGAACATGTTCCGGCGTTCGTTGGGCACTGTAGCGGCGGGCTCTGACAACTTGGGTCGGCCGCGCCTGGTGCCGCGCGACATCAAAGATAGCACTCAGGTATGCCGACCGTAATACCTGAGGGGTGATAGGCTGCGAGGCGAATGCTGATGCACCGCCGAACAACCCAGGGGGAACCGCTGATGAGCGCCACGCCACAGGAGCTGAGCGGCCGTCTGGCGGGTGCGGCGGTGGCAGCGTGAGCGCCATGGACTACGACGGCGGTTTCGCCGAGGGGCGTCGCGAGGAGCGCCGCCGCTACATAGAGCGCCGCGCGGCCCGCACCGCGGTTCCGGGTCGCGCCAAGAACGTCAAGAAGCCGTGGAGCGTCGACGAGGCCAAGACCGCCCTCAATCTGAACCTGACCGTGCCGGAAGCGGCCTTGAAGGTCGGCCGTACCGCCAGCGCAGTGGAATCGCTGCGACTGCGATGGCGCCAGGGCCGCCTGCCGGACGTCTTGGCCATGCACATCCCTCCGCCGCGCAAAGACCAGCGCTGAACAGAACGGGGAACCTCATGATCTACCGACTGACCGTTGGCGGCCGCACGTACCGCATCGACGCCGACGACGAGACCAGCGACATTCTGCAGTGGTACATCGAGACCAAGGGCACGCCTGAGGACCTCGCCGGCCTGTCCCGCCAGCAGGTGGTGGCCCGGCTGGGTCGCAGCGCCCTTCCGACCGACTTCCCTGCCTCCGACATGACGATCGGAGACAAGAGCCGCGAAAACGGTTTCTGGAGAGGATGGTTCGAATCCACTGTCCGCGACTATGAAGAGCAAGTCCTCGACACCGCCGTCGAGGCCGAGAGTGCCGGCCAGGAGCAGGCCGCCACCAGCGACGACGGCACGTCCCCCTGGACACCCAAGACCCGGCAGTGGACCGACACCCCGATCGTCGCCGACGGCCGCGTCGCCATCGTCACCAGCAGAGGCATCGTCAAGCCCTCCGGCGTGGTCGTGGCCGGCCCCATGCCGGGCGGTGACGCGCTGCACAAGTTCCTGGTGTGGAACTGGGGCCCCAAGCCAAAAGAACAGCCGCAGGTGTGGTTCACCTACGAAGCGCTCATCGGGCTCGGCGTGCCCATGGACAACCTGCCCGACGATCTCGCCGGCCTGGTCGCCAAGACATTCCAGTGTGAAGTCACGTGGAACCAATCAGGCTGGTTCACATGCCGTTTCGAGGACCACGACGGTACCAAGCGCAAAGCGCAGATCGTGCTGGCGCCGCTGCTGTACCTGGACCCGCCCCCCCAACGCCCCGGTGACATGGGAGTGGCCGGCATCGAGGGGACACCCACCGAACTGCCCGAAGAGGAGACCGAAGCCGTCAGGATCCTCGCCGACCGCATCGCATGGCTCGCCGGCATCGGCGATGCCGGCCTCGTACCCGCCTCGCGGTGGGCCACCGTCGGAGCGCAACTGCTCGACCGCAAACGGCAATCAGGACGCACCAAAGCGATCGAAGCCTGCCCGCTGCCCACCGAAGTCACCGTCGAAGCCGGCGCCGATCTGGAACCCACGCTCCCGGTGAAGTGGGACAACCGACCGCACCGCGGCCGCGAAGACGCCGTTGACGTCCAGGTGGACCAACGCGCGGCCTACCTCGCCTCCGCAGGCCAGGTCGAACTCGGCTTCGGCAAGCCCAAGGAACTGCATCAGATCAAGGTCGACGTCTTCCACGAACAACGGCCCCCGTTCGGCCTGTGGCGGCTCAATCTTCCCCCGGCCGAGCAGATGGACGGTCTGACCACGAAACTGCCGCTGCCGCACCCGAGCATGCACTGGAAGGAACCCACCACCTTGTGGGTCACCACCCGCAGCATCCAGCACCTCACAGCCCCGGTGGAATCCGGCGGCGCCGGCCTGGCCGTCGAAGAACTCGACATCGACACCGCCTGGGTGTGGCCGGAGCAGTCCCGACTGCTCCGTGGATGGGCTGATGCCCTACGCAGCAAGCTCCAAGAGGCCCGCGAGGCCGAACGCCTGGACTACCAGCAGATGATCAAAGCCATCTACACCACCTACCTGGGACGCATGGCCAGTGACAAGTGGCCCCCCTTCCAGCGTGAACATCAGCAACCCGCCTGGTACGCGGCAATCCGCGCCGACACCCGATTCCGGGCGCTGCGCTACGCCGCGGGCATCGCCACCCACCACGGCCTCTACCCGATTGCTGCCGAACTCGACGCATGGATCTACCGGGTCCCTGCCGGGACAGATCCGATGGTCCTCGACGAGAAGTCCACTGTCAACGGCAAATACCGCATCAAATGGACCAGCGTCGACAAGGCGGCGAACACCGCAGCCGAAGGCGCGGACCAGTGAAGAAAGGTCGCTTCGCCAGCTCGTCACCGACGCCGCCACCCACGCCGCCGTCCTCTGCGGCCAGCCCGACCACACCGCCGCCGAGCGGCGGCTCAGGGCCCCAGCCGTCGACCGGTAAGGGATTCGGCGCCGCACTGCGAGCGCTCGTCGAACGCAAGTTCCGCGAGCTGAGCAAAACCCAGCGCTGGCAAGGAGTCTCAGAAGCCAAGCGTCGAGCCGAAGCGCGCCGCCGCGGCACCGACGAGATGAGCAAGCGCCTGCAACGCGAAACTGGGAAGCGGCCAGCGTCGAGCACAGTGACCCGCAACGCGTCGAAGGGCAAGACCCCAAAGGGGGCAGACCAACAGCGCCTCGACCGCCAGGCCGCCATCGACCGCGCCGGCGGCCTCAAGCAGTTCGCGTCCAAGGCCAAGATCAGCTCCCACCAGGCCCGCCGGTGGCGCGACTCCGGAGGCCCCATCCACACCTCGGAGACCGTCGTCATCGACTTCAACGTCACCGGGGATCTGCAGCACGGGCAGCGCAGCGAGAACGAGCCGGAGACCCTCGACGTCGACAAGCAGCTCGTCGACAAACTGACCCTCGACGGATCCGCCGCCGACGACTTCATCGAGGCCTACGCCGCCGACGACATCGACACCCAGAAGGAGATCCTCGGCGAACAGATCGCCCAGCAAATCCTGACCGACTGGAACGGCGAGATCACCCGCATCTACACCGTGCGCACCATCATCACCCTGAGCATCGGCGACTGATCAGCCGCGGCCTTGTCGGTGCCGCCGACTAGAGTCACCACCATCACCAGTTCCACCACCATTCCGGCCAGACATGCGTGTCAGGTCGCCAAACGAAAAAGGATGTCGCTCATGACCACAACACACACCGAACCCACCCAGACCGCCGTCACCGGCAACGCCCTCGCCCTGGCGTCGACGCCCATCCAGCCGGAGCCGAACGGCGCGATCTGGGTCGACTTCGGCGACGGCGGATCGGCACGCTGGGCGGGGCTAAGCATGGAGACCATCGACCAGGTGTGCGCACACCTGGATGCCGTCAAGAAGCCCGACACCCTGACCTGAGGACGCCCGACCGCACAGTCTCGACGCCCAGTACAGTGAGCCACGAAGAATCCGCCGCCAAGGCGCGCCACAACAGCAACCGGCCGGGTATGCGTACCCAGTCCCACGACCCCGATGGGAACCACCACATGCAGCTCACAGAGGACGAGATCGCGATCCGCGTCGGCCTACCCGGGCCCGTCATCGCCGAACTCCTCCAGCCCGCCAACAGCACCGCCTCCACACGCTGCTTCGCCGACAGCGACGTTCTGCGCGCCCAGGTCGCCGCGCTCATGCTGGCCTACGGAGTGCGCTGGCAATGGGTCCAGACCGCCATGCGCGAGTCACCGACCCACCCCGACGCCCTGCACGCCGCGCTGGACTATTGGACCCGCGTCGCGCCCACCCCCATGAGCCCACGGCACTGGCCGTTCGCCGCCACCGCGCTGGCGACCGCACTGATGGTCCTGGCCCTGCTGGCCGGCATCATCCTCGGCCTGCACCTGAGCCCGCAAGGATTGCTATGACGATCAACGGATACCCCGCCTGCACGCGGGGACATGCCATCGACGCAGCTAGTCCCCACCCCCGACGCGCCACCCGGCCTTGCCGGGCCGACCCACCCATACCGAAGGAGCCTCGATCATGACCGACAGCCGCGTGTACACGCCGGCCCAGCCCTGGTACCCACCGGCGACGCCCGTGGAGTTCCCCGAGGGCCGACTCACCCCAGCCTGGGTGGGAAAGGTCGCCAAGTCCAAACACGGCGACATCGTGATCCGCTCCCACCTCGTGCCACGGCACCCCCAGGACAAGCGCTACATGGGCGCCTTCCGAACCTTCTGGCGCGCACTAGCATTCGCGGACCGCAAAGGTGTCTACGCGATGCTGGAACGGTGGCTGGCCGACGCCGATGCCGAACTGGCCGGAACCGGACTCACCGACGAAGAAACCGGTTTCCTGCGCCGCTTCCGCGGGGACGTCGACGGCGCACTCAACCGGCTCCGGCGCGCCGACGACGAACCCATGGCGTGGGCCGGCGCGGAGTTCTCCAAGTACGCCCCCGAGGAACGCGTCATGCTCGAAGCGCTCATAGGGGCCATCACCCTGCACCGCGCCGGCGACCTGTCCGACGACGAGCTGTACAGCATCCTGGGCAGCCTCGACGTCGACCCCGCCGACCGCGACACCGGCATCACGAAGGCGGCCCTGGCCAAGATCCGCACCGCGGCGCAGACCGGCGAAGCCCTCGAACTGGAGTCCACCTACCGCCGTTCCTGACGGCTCCCCACCCTCATCGCGGCCGGCTGCACCCACCGGACGTGTCAGTGGTCGTTGATAGCGTTGTGTGTAACGCCGGATGCAACCGTCCGACAACGCAAACGGCCAACCCCGCGGGGTCGGTCACCAACGAAAGGGCCACCTCAATGTCTGACACGAGCACCCACTACGACACCGACGACTGCCTGGACGGCCCCGAACAGTGCAGCGGGGACGTGTTCCCTCGGCCGGCGCTGTCGGGAAGCGGCGAGCACTACACCCGTTGTGATCACCACTGGGAGGTCTACTACGAGCGCACCGCACCGAAGATGGACGCGATCCGCGCTCGTTACCCCGAGATGGCGCCGCCGGACTTCGACCCCCTCGCGGCAGGTGAGCGGTGGTCGGAGGACGACCCGTGGCCGTGACGCCCGACCAGCTTGTCAGTGCCCTCCGGTAGAATCGGATGTAGCGCGAATCGCCCAGTGCGATAACCCAATCGGCCCCACCTGCGGGTGGAGCCACCGAACCCCGAAGGGGCGATAGCAATGAACGACACCATGGGATCTGCACGCTTTGTCGGCCCGGCCGCCGGGGTCGTCCACGACGGCCAGGAAGTCGTCGAATGGTTCGGTGACGCCGGGCTGTATGTCCTGGACCCGCCGCTGCGCGGCTACCGCACCGTCGTCGCATCCACGCTGGAGCGTGCGCCGCGCATCGCCACCTCCGGCGGTGCCGAATACGGTGTCGAGACGTTCCTGTGGGGCGTCACCGGAGAGGACTTCCAGCGCGGGTTCGACGCCGACGAACTGCCCGGCAGCGGCTGGGGTAACACCCTGGCCGACGCCCTGGCCGAGGCGGGCTACACACTGGCCTGAGGGCAACCTCGGCGCGACCTGTCAGTACCCCCCGATAGAATTCTCCCCGTAGGGCAAACAACCTGTCCTGCACCACCAAACGGCCATCCCCGCGGGGGCGGTCACCAACTGGAAGGGCCACTGCAATGGCTGACATGAACACCACCGTGACCGTGATCGACGCGTGCGGCATGGCGAAAGTCCCGGCTCTGCTGCTGAGCCGACCCGGCAAAGGCAAATCCAGCCTGATCCGCGGACTCGCTGCCGCACAAACGATCCCCTGCGAGGTCGTCCTAGGCTCGCAATACGAACCCGCCGAGATTGGCGGCCTGCCCTACCTGGATCCCCACGGCAGCGGCGTCCAGCGGGAAGCCCCGGCATGGGCCAAACGGCTCGTCGAAGCCGGTGCGGGCATCGTGTTCCTCGACGAACTGACCACGGTGCCCGAGAGCGTCCAGGGGCCGATGCTGACCGTCGTCCTCGATCGCGTCGTCGGTGACCTCCAGCTGCCCGATGACGTCCGCGTGGTCGCCGGCGCGAACCCTCCCGACCAGGCCGCAGGCGGCTACGACCTCGCCCCGCCGATGGCGAACCGGTTCTGCCACATCAGCTATGAGCCGACCGTGGACGACTGGCTGCACGGCATGAGCACCAGGTGGCGGACCCTTCCGCTGTCGCGCGCAGTCGTCGCCAGCACCGAACGAATGTCGGCGACAGTCTCAGCGGTCATGGGCTTCATCCACCATCGTCCCGATCTGCTCGACAAGTTCCCACAGTCCCCGGAGGAACGGGGCCGCGCCTACCCCTCGGAGCGCAGCTGGGACATGCTCGCCCGAGCGCTGGCCTACGTACGCGCCGACGACCAGCCCGCGATCCAAACGCTCGCAATGGGTTTGGTCGGGGAAGGGGCCGGCATGGAGTTCGTGCAGTGGTTGCAGCACGCCGACCTGCCCGACCCCGAGGCCGTCACCGCAGACCCCTCGCTGGTCGACTGGGCTCACGAGCGCCCCGACCGGGTATGGGCGGTCCTCAACGGCGTGGTGACCCTGGCCGCTGAGCGCGGCACTGTCGAGGCGTTCCGCAAGGCGTGGAAGCCCCTCGGTGCGGCATCGGACGCCGGTGTGAAGGACTTCGCCGCCGCCGCGGCGCGCACCCTGGCGACCTTCCGGCCGGCCAACGCTCGCATCCCCGCCGAGATGCGCAAATTCGAAGCGCTGCTCAAGAGCGCCGGGCTGCTCAGTGAGGACGCAGCATGAGCACCGCGGCCGTGAGCACCCAGGCCCGCCCGCTCACCAGTGAGGAACGCGAGGCGTTCCGGGTGGTGCGCCTGGTGGCGTTCCAACAGATGCCCTACTACGCCGCCGGATTGTTCAGCCTCATCCCGGTAGCCGTCCCCGGCTACGGCACGTGGGCGGTGGACCGTTGGTGGCGGCTGTATCTCGACCCCGAACTGCTGGTGGGCGACACCGCATGGAGCTTGCGAGCCGCCGCTGGAGTGCTCAATCACGAGCTCAACCACCTGCTGCGTTTACACGCTGACCGGGCGTCGGCGCTACCACAGCCCTACCGACACGACGTGTGGAATCTCGCCGCCGACGCCGAGATCAACGACGACCTGCTCGACGCTGGTGTGGAGCTGCCCGACGGGGTGGTCACACCCGCAGCGCTCGGCTGCCCCGACCACGGCCTGGCCGAGGACTACTACGACCACCTGATCAACGACCAGGACAACCCCGACGACCCGGACGCCACCGCCGCCTCCGCCGAGGACGGAGAACCGGGCTGCGGGTCCGGAGCGGGCCTCGCACCGGTACCCGGGGAGCTGTCTCCGAGCCACGCCGTCGACGGGCAGAACGGGGTCGACGAGGCGACCGGCGGGCTGATCCGCCGGCAGATCGCCGAGGCGGTCCGCGAATCGGCCGGGACAGGCCGGGGAACCGTGCCCGCCGGGCTGCAACGGTGGGCCGACGGGGTGCTCACCCCACCCAAGGTGCCCTGGCACCGGGTGCTGCGGTCGGTGACGAGACAAGCCGTCGTCGAAGCCGCTGGCCGGGTGCAGTTCACCTACACCCGGCCGTCCCGTCGGCAGAGCCCTGGCCTGATCCTGCCGTCCATGCGCGGCCCCAAGGTGCGCGTGGCCATCGTGCTCGACACTTCGGCGTCCATGACGAACGCGGACCTGCTCGCTGGTATGTCGGAGATCCGCGGCGTGCTCAAGTCGACGGGCATCAGCGGCGATCGGCTCACGCTGCTCACGTGCGACGCCGCCAACGGAACCCCGCAACGAATCAGCCGCGTGGAAAGCGCGGTGCTCACCGGCGGGGGAGGGACCGACATGCGGGTAGGTATCGCTGCCGCCGACGCTCTACGGCCGCAACCTCACGTCACCATCGTTGTTTCTGACGGCGACAGCCCGTGGCCCGACCACCCACCCCGGTCGAAGCTGGTGTGCGTCATCGTGGGAAACGAGCACGCCGCCACGCGCACAACAGGTTTCGCGCTGACGGCCACAGTGCCCAGTGGAGCTGGCTCCTAGCGATCGCGTCGGACGTGTCGGTGGGTCGCGCTACAGTTCTGGTGTAGCGCGGCCCCCGGGCCGCCCAGAGACGGCCAGGCTTGCGAGCCCGGTCACCGAGCCCCGATAGGCGGTACCCACCATGGCTGAGAACAGCGATCATCCCAGCGGCGCACTGCACGCCTACGCCCACCAGGTGCTGGCCGGCACTGGCCTGACCGAAACCGACGTCTACGCCACCCCCACCGACGACGACGAGGGATCAGCAGCACACGCATTGCAGCACGGATGGGAGCTGGCTCGGCGCGCTACCAAGGTGGCCGCTCAATGACCGTCGAGTTCTACGACCTCGCGCAACGCCTCGCAGCCGAGAAAGTCGGCAAGCCCGTCCTGCGGGTCGCTCAAGCACTCTTCACGCTGACCCCGGCCGCAGTGTTCGTCGAGGCGCACACCACCGAGAAAGGCGCTGTCCGAGCCACTCTCACGCCTCCGGTCGGAGCGCCGACCACCGTCACCGGCGGGGCAGTCTTGCCTGCCCTGGCCCGCGCAGGCGCACAGATGGACCCCACGCAGCCGCCCGCCCAGCTCGTCATGGCCGACGGGGCCACCCTGGCGCTGTTGGCGTCCGTGGCACGCACCCACCACAAAGACGCCGACCCGAGCATTCGCGCGGCGTCCGCAGTGATCGGATGGTGGGTCGACAGGGCGGGCTATCCGGGCACCAACGCGGTCATCAACCTGCTGGCGCACAGCCGCCAGCGGTTCATAACCGGCGCGCCGCCGGAAGCCGAACGCCACGCCGCTCACTGGCGATCCGCACTGGCAGTGCCCGGCCTGCGGCAGTGGGCTCAGCGCCTGGGCGCTGGGGTCCCACTCGACGCGCTGACCCCGATCCGGGAGGACGACGCCTACACCTTCACCGCGGCGTGCAGGCGATTCGACAAGGGCTACAGCTGGACAGCACCCGAGCCACCGCCGGTCGCGGCCATGGGGCTGCGCGCCCGCTGCGACACCGCCGACCTATGGGAGGCGGCGCTGCTGTCGGATCGGCTCTGGCGACACCGAGCCGTGCACACCGGACACGTGACCGGCGGGGAGGTCGTCGCGACAACCAAGGCCACCTTCACCGTCCGCTGCCGCCGCCTGGACGCCCGGCTACGCAGCGGATCAGACGTCCTCGGATGGTCCGGCGGGCTGGACTCCTACGACCGCTCGACGCACTTCTACGGCGACGTCCACGAGGCGACGGCGCACAAGGGTGCCCTGCTGCTCACCGTCGCACGGGTAGCCGCAGAACAGCGCCCACCGACCGGGCAATGGGTCTCGCTGATGCCCGCACCCCCCAACCCCCGCACCGTCAGCATGGGCCGATCCAAATACCGGCGGTTGCAGTTCCGAGCCGACTCGTGGATCGCCTCGGGCAAAACCCCCGGTCTACGCCGCCGCGATGTTCCCCTCGACGTCCTCTGTGCCGCAGCAGAAACGGAGTAACACATGCGAATCCTCAAGCCACGCAACACCAAAACCGCGCAGGACCGCGACAACGCGGCTGCCGCACCCGCCGTCACACCGAAACCGAAACCCACGCCCAAGGCGGTCACCTGGCCGGGGATGGAACTGCTCAACGACCCGATCAGCGCCCAGGTGCTCATGTCGGTGTGGAGCGCAGATCTTGTGGTCAACGTTCCTAGCCCACCAGGGGCGGGCAAGACCCGACTGACCGTGCTGCTGGCTGCGGCGCTGTCGCACCGTGCCGGCTTGCGAGTCGGTATCGCCGCCCAGACCCGCTCCCAGGCCATCGACATCGCACGGCGGCTGTCTGCGGTGTGCGAGCACCCCAAGATCGGATTGCTCTGGGGCCGAGGCAATATCAAGCCCGACGCCCACGGGTGCCCCATCCTCGACGGGGCTACCAAGATGTGGCCCAACAGCGGAGGGGCCGTCCGGGTCGCCACCAAAGCGCGGTGGCTGTTCTCCGAGCCGACCAAAACCAAAGCCGACGTTCTTATCGTCGACGAGGCATACCAGTGCACCTACGCTGACCTCGGTGCGCTCGGATCCATGGCCGCACAGGTGGTTTGCGTCGGAGACCCCGGCCAGATCGACCCCGTGGTCACCGGTGACGTCGCACGGTGGGCCGACTCACCCACCGGCCCGCACGTGCCCGCCCCGCACGCCCTCGCCGCCGCCCACCCCAAGGTCGTCAACACCGTCGCACTGCCCTACACATGGCGGCTGGGACCGGACACCACCGCGCTCGTGCAGACGGCGTTCTACCCCGACCTGCCGTTCACGTCGCGGCGACCGCCCGAACACATCGCCGTCAACGGCCAGCCGCTGCCAGAACTGACGCACCGGGCGATCACCGTGGCCAACGGCAGCACCGACACCGCACTGATCGCGGCGGCGGTGACAAGGGTCCGCGAACTGCTCAACGGCGCGCAGGTCTGCACCGCCGGAGGGACACGCCCGCTGACCGAGGACGACCTGGCCGTCGTGGTGCCTCACGTGCCGCAGGCGGCAGCGGTGCGCGCCATGCTGGCGGACCACCCGGGACTGCTCTGCGGTACCGCAGACGCGCTGCAGGGCCTCGAACGACCCGCCGTCGTCGCTGTCCACCCGATGGCCGGTAAACGCATCGCTGATGAGTTCTCCCTGACGACGGGCCGGCTGTGTGTGATGCTGTCTCGCCATCGCAGCCACCTGTCGCTTCTGGTGGACGAGCAGACCCGCACTGTGCTGCACCAAGCCGACTCCGAAGCTGCCGCCGCCGCAGCTACCGTCTTGGACCGGCTGCTCGCGACCGACGAATTCTGACCGCGCTGCGACGGAATCGCGCCCCGGCGGCGGTACTTCTCCGGCATGGATGCCAAAGACCCCTACCAAGACCGACCGCCAAGCCCGCCACCCGAAATTGTCAGAGCCCCGCGATACACTGAACGCAGCGACTCACACCGAGAACGCACACCAACCGGCCAGGCCCGCGGGCCCGGTCACAGAGCCCCCGAAGGGTGACACCACCGATGTATTACGTTGACGGCGAGGCCTTTCCCCTCGAAATGCTCTCCGCGGACGAAGCCCGCACCGTTCTACAGGCCCTGCACGATCAGGCCGCCGCGAACACCCCTCAGGACCGCGCACTGACCGCCCAGATCGACGAACTGACTGCGTGGCTAGACACCCTCGCCGACGAGGAAGCCGCCGCCCTTGCAGTCGAGGCCGCCGCCGATCACGCCGCCGACCTCTACGCCGACCAGCTCGCCGGGATCTACTGATGACCACCGCCGCAGCCTCCGAGAGCGCCGACACCGACAACGACGACATCTGTTGCGACCCCTACGAGGAGGGCTGCACCGCATCGCTGACAGACGGTGAGGGATGGAACGGATCATGCGGAAACTGCGCCGACCGCCAATACGCCGAGGAGGAAGGCGACTGGTGGCTCGACAAGGACGACACCGACGTCCCACCGGCCGGTGCGGAAAGCGCGCGATGACCGCCGCCCACCACGAGATGCCAACTGCCACGGCCGCACCGCCCTGAAAGACGACTCACTCAACAGACCCTCGAACCGCGCCGCTGACCAGCAGGGACGACAGATCCCCGCAATCGGCGCGACAACCGACCGCTCAGAGAAGGAGAAGACAGCATGCGCGCACTCCGCATCAGCGCCGACGGATGGTGGCAGACCATCGACATGGACCCCGCACCGGCGAACCGAACCCAGACCGGCACCCTCGATCTGCGACACAACATCGCGCTCTGGTACAGCACCGACGACACCGCCGGCGCCGAGCCCAACATGGCCGCCATGACCCTGCTCACCGGTGTCACCGGACTTGAACCCCACGCCGTGCCGATGATCTACGGAGAGGCCATCGTCGTCGGAGTCCACCCCGCCACCGGGACCCCAGCCCCGATGACCGAGCAGCAGTACCACGCCATCAGCTACGCCCTGCTTGCCTCGCTCGCCGCCTGAGGCGCGATCCGAAAAGCACACTGACAGAGCCACTTCACACCCTCACATGCCACACGGCCGGTCCTGAGGGGCCGGTCACCAAGCCCGACCCGGGAGCCCCCATGCCGATCGACGACCGCTTCTACACCCCAGTCCAAGACCCGGACAGCGACGAGATCACATGGGCAACGTCGCTGGGAGAGTTCCAGTTGGCTGACCGAGTGGCGCTGCGACCCGAGTCGCAATGGCACAACGCCGGCGAGCGCACCGGCATGGTCGTCGGTGTCCCCGGCGGCTGGGTCCGGGTGCTCCTGGGCACCTCCGGCCGCAAAGTCAAGATCCGCTGCTGGGACCTCGCCGTCGTCGCCATCCCCATTCGGTGCCGCGCAGTCACCATGGCGATCATCGAATCGAAGGACTTCCGGTGACCGAGCACGTGTTGATCATTCTGGCCTGCGGCGCAACCAAACTCGATCATCCTGCGCCCGCCGAAACCCTCTACTGCAGCAGCCACTTCGCGCTCATGCTGGCTGCCGCCCGCAGCGAAGTAGCCGACACGATGCGCGTCTGCGGCGGCAACGCCAGCGTCGCCATTCTCTCGGCGCTACATGGCCTCGTAGACCCCATGACCGTCCTGACGCCCTACAACCTCAAGATGGGCCAACCCGGCTCGATCACCGCCACGCAACTCGCCGCCCAACTCGCCAGCACGCCACCGGACGAGATCGTCGCGATGCTGCCGTCCGCCTATCTGCGCGTCCTCACCGAAGCCGTCGCAACACTCAACGAGGCGGGCCTGGCCGACATCACCGTGCTCAACGCCTTCGAATCCGCACCCGGTATCGGCTACCAACGCGGTGTCGCCGCATCACTGCTGCGCACCACAGGACGAATCGGCAATGCCACGCCGCAGGATCAGAATGTCACTGCTAGACAGTAGAATTGAAGAGCGCCCAGGACATGGGTGCATCACCGGCCTGGCCTGCTGGCCCGGTCACCAACCCCGAAGGGATGCCATGACCTCCACTAGCCAAGACACCGCGCCGAGGGTGACCATGCGCACCGTGCTCGTCACATGGACCGAAATCTCTCAGCACACGGCACGCGTACAGGTGCCCGTCGACGCCGACACCGACGAGCTGGACCTGGAGAACCGCCTCGCCGAACTCGACAACGACGGCTTCCAAGGACTGGAACGCGAGATCCAATCTGTCGTCGCCGTCGAGCACGATCCCGACGCCGAAGTCCTCGTACCTCTCGACGAATCGACGTCCCGGCGCGCCAGACTGCGGCCCTGACCGGCTGAGCCGAGCCTCGCCGGGGACATGCCGTCGTGCCTGCTCAGCGCCCCGTGCGGAGCAGGCCCGACGAGCACCGGGCACGCGGGCCGCCGGCGGCAAACCGTGCCAGCGGCGACATGAGGGCTGAACTGGGCGGCCCGCGCACCCACAGATCCACACCCGCCAGGTGCATACTCAGAAGCGCAAGCACATCAGAGCAGGTCAACAGGGATGACAAGGAACATGCGCGACACCGAACACGGCGACACGCAAACGCCGCGACTCGCGTTGTCCGCAGACTTCACCATGCCCGTGGACAGCGTGACGAGCACGATAGCCATCCTTGGCAAGAAAGGGCGCGGTAAGACCCATACCGCCTCGGTGCTCGCCGAAGAATTGATGGACGCCGGCTGCCTGATTTGCGTCATCGACCCCACCGGCGTCTGGCACGGCCTGCGATCCTCCGCCGACGGACGCGAGCCAGGATTCCCGGTGGTCATCTTGGGCGGCGACCACGCCGATGTCGCGCTGCGCCCCGCTCAGGGTGCAGCCATCGCCGAGCTGATTGCTCACCAGCGCTTCGCGGCTGTACTGGACCTCTCCCTGATGCGCACAACGGAGCGACGTGCCTTCGCCGCTGACTTCCTCGAAACGCTGTACTGGCGCAACCGCGAACCGCTACACCTGATCATCGACGAAGCCGACGAATTCGCACCTCAACGCGCCCGCGCAGGAATCGAGCGGCTACTCGGGGCTACCGAAGACATCGTTCGCCGCGGCCGCGTCAAAGGGCTGGGAGTGACCCTGTGCACTCAACGCGCTGCCGCGCTGCACAAGACAGTTCTCAGCCAGGTGGATTCGCTGATCGCGCTTGGAGTTACGGCACCCCAGGACGTCAACACCATCAGCGATTGGGTTGCCCAGCACGCCGAGGAAGGCCAAGCGCGCGAAGTGCGCCAGTCCCTGCCCGCGCTACCGGTGGGGCAGGCCTGGGTGTGGTCACCGGAGTGGCTTGGCGTCACCCAACGCATCAGCGTCCGTCGCCGCCGCACCTTCGACTCCAGTGCCACACCGAAGGCAGGGGCGCGTCGGCACGCCGCGATCACCTGGGCGCCGGTCGACGTGGAAGGTCTACGGCGACAACTCGACAGCGCCGGCGATCAGGCCGAGCGGGCGACCGCCGGTGGGGCCAACCAGAACGACCCGTTGCTCGAAATCGAGAGGCTGCGGCGACGGCTCGCCGCCGAACAGGCGCGCGTCGCCCAGGTACAGCGCGTCGAAGTGCCGGTGCTGTCCGCCCAGGATCTGCAGGCGCTGACTGAGGCCGTCGCGCACCTGCGCAGCGTCGGCGAACAGATCAGCGCCGCGGCGTCCACCGTCGAACGAGCCCTCAGCACGACCCAACCCGCCGTGACCAGGGCATCTGACACGTCCCCCGCCCAGCAACCCACCGAACCAGAATCCCTGGAGCCCGTGCCCGCTCTGCCGGCAGGAGAGGGGGCCAGTGACGGCCGGCTCGGGCTAGCCCAACGTCAGATCCTCACCGTCTTGGCGCAACACGGACAGCGGACCACCAACCAGGTCGCCTTGCTGACCGGACGAAGCCACAAAGGCGGGGGATACCGCAACGCCCTGTCGACACTGCGCAGCGGCGGCCTGATCGAGGGCCGCGGCGACATCCGCATCACCGACGCTGGCCGCGCTGCGCTGGGCAGTTGGGAGCCGCTACCGCCCCCGGGGCCTGGACTGATCGACTGGTGGGCCCAGCAACTCGACAAAGCGCCCCGGTTGATCCTGCAACACCTGGCGAGCACCCCGCACCGCGATGTCCCCATCGCCGAGATCGCCGACGCCACCGAGTACAGCCCCGCCGGTGGCGGGTTCCGCAACGCCATCTCCCGGCTGCGCTCCCTCGACCTTGCCACCGGCCGCGGGGAGCTGCGCATCAACCCCGACTTGCTCGCCACCGGCGACAGCGACCGTCAACGGCAGCAGCAGCAGCAGCAGCGGTAACCGGGGACCTGTCATCCGCGCAGCTAGAGCGCGCGAGGGCACCGGCACCGGAGCAACCTGTGCAGGGCGGCGACGGAAACCGGCTCGGCTGCCGGTACTACCACCACAACACCATCACTCACGACACCCGGAGGACCACCACCATGCAGTTCCGCAAGACCAAGACACTGGGCCCCTTCCGCTTCACCTTGACCCAGCGCGGCCTGTCGGTAAGCGCCGGCGCGGGCCCCCTGCGGTTCAGTCGGGCCGCAGACGGCACGGTGCGCCGCACACTTCGCCTGCCCGGTACCGGCATCTGGGACACGAAAGTGGTTCGCCGGCAGCGCCGCTGACCAACGCGGTTTGTCGTAGCGTCCCGATAGGATCACGCCCGAACAACGATCAACCCGGCCGGCGCTCGCGAGCCCGGTCCTCACGCCCAGGAGGGCCTGATGAGCACACCCGCGTTCCAGCAGCACCCGTCATCCCCGACGATCCTCGACGCCTTCGCCGGCCCCGGCGGCTGGGACGTCGGCGCCGCCATCATCGGCATCCCCCGATCCGAGATTCTGGGCGTGGAGATCAACGCCGCCGCCGCGGCGGCAGCCACCGCGGCAGGACACCAGCGAGTCCTGGCCGACATCCTCGACATCAACCCGGCCGACTATCCGCACACCACCGGATTCATCTGCTCAAGCCCCTGCCCGACATTCTCCTCAGCTGGACTTCGCAGTGGAACGGCCGACCTGCAGATCATCCTCGACGCCATCACCCATGCCGGCAGCGTGGACTGTGACTGCCCCTGGGAAGACATCGCCGAGGAACTGATCGAAGCGAGCGACCCACGAACAGCACTGGCAGCACAAACCATTCGGTTCGCGCTAGGGCTGCCCAACCTCGAGTGGCTCGCCTTGGAACAGGTCGCCACTGACGCGACTCAGTACATGTTCGAGGACATCGCGGCGGAGCTGATGGAAGACTTCCAGGGAGTCAACGTCTTCACCATCGACGCCGCCCACCTCGGTATGCCGATGCGACGCAAGCGAGTGTTTCTGGTGGCCAACCGATCCGAACCCACCGGACGCCGCGACCACTACCCGGCCACTGTGCGCTGGCCCGAGCGCACCATGGCCCAGGTGCTGGGATGGCCGGACGATGAAATGATCCGCACCCGCGGAAACCGCCGCGCCACAGGCGGAAACCTATTCCCTGCGAACAAAATTGGGTGGTGTCTGACCGAAAAAGCGCGGTCCTGGACCCGGGAAAGTACCGGCGAGCGGCTGACCGAAGCCGACGCCGGCTACCTGCAGGGCTTCCCGCGGGACTATCCCTGGCACGGCAGTCGCACCGCCCGCTTCCATCAACTCGCCGATGTCGTCGTCCCGCCCGTCGCCGCCGCGGTCCTGGGCACCGCCGCCAACAGGCCGTGGAGCGCCGCGACCCGGCAGTACCTTGCCGACCTCTACGACCAGCCCGCTGCGGCATCGACCGCGCTGGCCGGATGAGCGGCCCACCCGTCCAGCTCAGCAACCCTGAAATCAACTGTTGTCGAGACGCTGAAGTGGGCAAACCCGCAGCTAACCTAGACACCACGCGCCGACCGCCGAAGACGCCCGGACCCCGGGAGCGGCCCGCCGACGCGCACGAGAGGACAGAGGGGAGACCAACGCCGATGACCGTTCGCGGGAATGAGCGTCCGCCGGCACCGCGCGCTCCGCACGCCAGACCCACCCAGGTGGTCATCGTGCATGACCTGCAAGAAGGGGACTACCTGCCCGATTACGGCAGCACAGTCAGCGCCGTCGACGTTCGCACCGAACGCCTCGGCATCGAGTGGGTCGATCTGCAACTTTCCGACGAGCGTCAACTCACCCTCGACGGTCACGACGACATCGCCGCCGTCCCTGCGGTGGTCGAGTCAACCCCGTCAGGGCGACGGTAGGTTCTGCGCTGTGTCACGGTTCTTGATCAGCAATCTTCGGGAAGGGCCAGAAGAGTTTCGCCGGCAACTTCCCATCAGCGGGGAGACCATCGAGATCCGGCTGGGCCCCGACGGCCAGACCTACTTCTCGGCCCGTCTCGACGAGCAGATCATGCACCGCCTCGACCCGAGCGCCGACACTGCGGCCTTGCCGGCCGAACGTATCGGAGCCGACGACTTCGGCCCCTTCCTGTGGGTGAGCGACATCGTGATGCGCCCCAGCCGACCGGGTGACTCCCCGCACTACGGCATGCAACGATTCCCCGTCGACGTGGCCTACGTCCTAGACCTCAGCTACCTGGACGACCGGACCGTGGACTTCACCAAACTGCATCCCGTCGCCGCCATCGACATCGACGACCTCCCCGAGGACGCCGAACCCACCCACCAAGACGACCAGGTGAGCTTCCCGCCGCCCCAGGCTCCCACCAACATGGCCGAGGACCCGGCCGACAACGACAGCCCCGCGCCCGACGGCATGCCCGTCGAACCCGCCGCTGACGATCTCCCCGACGACCCGGCAGCGCCCACCGTCGCCGACGACCACGAGATCACCGACGACCCTTCAGCCCCAGTGGCCGATCCGGACCGCGTACCCGGCGCCAGCCTTCCCAGCGATGACGGCGCGCTCCCGCCCGACACCGCACCGGTAATCCCGACCGCGGCCGTTGAGCCAAGCCCGCTCGCGACGCAGACTGAGCCCACACCGGTGCTGGACGAGCCCGCCGACGACGAAGACCCCCACCGTCACGCCGACGTACAGCCCGATCCAGAACCCGACGCGGCCGGAGCAGTCCCCGACGCGCAATCGGAGGCAGCTGCTCCTCGCGACGGCGAGGTCACCGGGCCCGTCCGAACAGCCACAACAGCACGTCCCCCGGCGCCCGCTGCCGGCGCGGACACCGCCGGCAGAACACCGCAGCGGCCGTTCGACGCGCCACCGGCCCCGCCGGTGCCCAGGGCACCGTTCGGTGCCACGCTGACGGCCCCGCCCACGCGGCCCCCTCGCAACGGTGGTCCGCCCGTGCACACGTCGACCTGGCCTGAAGACGCACGGTCGCCACGCCCAGGGCCCGCGCGGCAGGCGCCGCCGTGGAACGGCGCGCTACCGCCGCCGATCATCCCCACCACGCCCAGCCGACGCGCGCCCTCCGCGAAGGCACTGACGATCGGCGCGGTCGTGCTCACCGGGGCGATCCTCGTCGGCGTCGCGGTCTGGAACGTTGCAGGATCTGACTCCGGCACCGACCCGGCTCCCACGACTACTCAAGCGAGGCCGACCGCAGAAGACGTGCAGCGCCTCAATGACGCTCTGCCCAAGGGGTATTCAGAGAACAGCTGCACTGCCGACGAGACCGCAGCCAACGCCTCGGTGACCTGTGGACCCAACACCGACCCCGGCGGACCGACGACAGCGACCTACACGCTCTACCCCGACCAGCAGGCACTGACCCAGGCCTTCACTGACACCATCGCCACCTTCACCCGCGTGACCTGCCCCGGCAACATCCAGTCACCCGGCCCCTGGCGTCGCAACGCCGCACCCGACGCCGTGGCAGGGACACTGTTTTGCGGCACACAGTCGGGCCAGGCCGTGGTGGCGTGGACCAGCGACGCCCAGTCACTGCTCAATGTCGCCGAAGCCGGCGCCCAAGGGCCCTCCATGGACCAGCTCTACACCTGGTGGGGAACCCACTCCTGACGCCCTAGCAGCGCGGGGACCGCCCGGCCGTACCTCCGGTCTTGCTGCGCGGGTCGGCCGACGTGTCATAGCTGGCAGATATACTGCAACTCTGCATCACCGCAGCACAATTCGGCCCGGCATGCGTGCCCGGTCACCGGCTCGAAAGGCGTCACCATGCCCAACCACGACGTTGCACACGTGATCCACCGACTGCCGCAGCATGTCCTGGCCGCTGCGCTACCCGAGCTACGGGTGACGGACGTATGGCATGACCTGCGAACCGAATTCGCCAGATGGGCAGTGGGCCAGCCCGAACAGTTCGCGTCCTGGCGGCACGCCTGGAACCGCTGGACCCGCGCATCGCCGCACCAGCCTGGCGCCATCACGCTGACAGTGACCTGCCCGGAATGTCGAGGCCGTCTGTTCAGCACCAAGCGTGGCATCCCCGCCGCCTGCACCACGTGCCTTGGCCGCCGGCGCACCACGGTGCGCAGCAGAGCGACCTGGCAACCAGAGACCAACCCCGCCGCGTCGTAACGCTTCTCGACGCACCCGACCTGCAATCCGGCCCGGCCTGCGAGCCCGGCCCTCAACCGCTCCGGCAAGGACAACTGATATGACCGACCTCGACACCCTGATGCGACGGCAGGAACCGCTCGACTCCGAACTGCAGGGCTATCTCGTCGACTCCCTCCTCGGCCCCGTCATCAAACACCCCCTTGTGTTCTCGATCCCGCACAGCCCCCAGCTCAACGCCATGGCCAATGCGTGCCTCCGCGCCAAACAAGACGGATGCCGGCACGCCGCCGAGAACAAGCAGTGGACGCAGTACCTGTTCCTGCATGAGCGACCCTTTCGGGTGTACGCGTTCACCCGCATCGCAGCCCAGCTCAGCGACGTGGACTACTGGACGCTGCTAGCCGACTTGTGGGTCGATGCCGAGAACATCTACGAAGACCAGCAGCTGTGGGAGTCCCTGCTGCAGGACGGCGGTCGATTCCCGCGAAGGCACCTGATGATGACCGAGGCGGAGCGCCAAGCCCTCGCCGCGCACCCCGAAACGCTCACGATCTACCGGGGTTTCAACGTCGATGGACGACATTTGGGAATGAGCTGGACGCTCAACGCCGACACCGCCCGCAACTTCGCGGTGCGCTTCGGAGGCCACGGACGCCCCCAGGTGGCCTCGGGAACCGTCAGCACTGCCGCGGTCATCGCCTACCTGCGTGGGCGAGGCGAAGACGAAATCGTGGTCCACCCAACTGATGTGACCAACGTGGACGTGGCCGAGATCTGATCGTCGGGTGCGCCCAATGCTAGGAGCCCGCGGCCATGCTCAGCAGGTGGCGGCGCGTCAGCTCGACGTCGCCGAGCGCCCGGTGGCCGCCTCCGTTGCGCAGCCAGCGTGACGCGCCCTCAAAGTCGGTGCGCGGAGCCATCACATCGGCCCACCAGTGCGCGTGCGACATCGACCCAGATGCGTCCACGCCGTAGCGGCGGCAGTCATCGGCGACTACCTGCCGGTCGTAATCGGCGTTGTAGGCCAGGACCACTTTGCCGTCCACGATCTGCGCGAACCGGTCATGTACGCCCGCCCACGACGGCACGTGCGCGGCGGTGACCTCGCGCTCGGAGATGCCGTGCACGGCCTGCGCCGCCGGCGTCATCGGGCACCTCGGATTGACCAACGTGTTCAACAGCGGCCGGCCGGTGTGGGCATCCACCACAGCAATCTCGCAGATCGCGCCGCCCATCGAGACCGTTTCGGTGTCCACGATGACAGCGACCCCCTCCCGAAGAACAGACCGAGCGAACCGGGTGGCCGCCACCCGAGGAGACATCGCCTCAGCATCGGCTAGGTACTGCCGGCGCAGCTCGACAGCCCGACCCCACCCAGGCAGAGCGTCCCCGGCGCGTGTCGCGGTGATCAACGCGTCGCGATGGCGTTCCAGCTGCGCCACCGCGCGCAGCGACCCCGCGAGCGCATGGCGTGCGTCCCCGCTGCAGCGCTGCGGGCCGCCGGGGGCGTGACTGGCCTTGCACACGTGTCTTCACTCCGCTTCGTCGTCACACCACGACGCGGCCCGGCGGCCGACGTCTCCAGCTCGGTAGTACCGGGCACCGCCGACATTTCCGTCAGTGCACCAGCGCACGAATTTGCCCCGGCCGCGACGGAAACGGGACCCGGCGCCGGTACTACCGCTACGAACACGTCCGCAGAGATTCGTCGGAGGAACCCATGTGCAAAGCCAGTCACGAGCCCGGGGGCCCGCAACGGTGCAGCGGTGACTGCCGCGCCAAAGCCGCCCGGTCGGTCAACGACGTCGCCGTGCTGGAGAACCACGAGCGCGCACTGCAGGCACGCCTCGCGGAGTCCTCCCCGCCGGCCGTCACGGCCTGGGGGCCGCACATCGGCCCGCCCCCGTTCACCCCGCCGAACGCGCCGGACTTCGACCAGTGGTACACCGCGCAGCGTGCGCACAACCCCGACTACCGCCGCGAGGACGCCTATGGCCACTTCTACAACCTGGCCGGCGACTGCAGCGGCCAGCCTGGCTACAGCGACGCAACGCCCGGACAAGGCGAGCCCGCAGCCCCGAAGAGCCCGATGACTTCTTGAGCAGCGTTCGAGTAGCGGCCCGCCCAGAAGGACCTGCGCGCACCCGATTCTGTCGGTCGGCTCCACTAGACTGGCAACAGTCGAGCAGCACGCCGACACGCCTTCGGCCGGACACGAGTGCCCGGTCCCACACTGCAGGAGACACCGCATGCCCACCGCCACCGCACCCGCTTTTACCGTGACCCTCACCGCCACACAGGTCACCCTGTTCAGCATCAATGAGGAAGCCTTCGACCGCTGGTGCGCAGCCAAGGCCGACGAGCTGGAATGCGACGTGCCCAAGTGGACAGACCCGGGCGCCGGGTCAGCCCTGTCGGACCTCATCCACGACGCCCTCCACGCCGGCGTCATCATTGGTGACCCCAGCTTCGACCTGCAAGTCAACGGCGACGACGACGCCGAAGTCAGCGGCTTCTACGCCGTGCTCAAGAACGCCGCCGGAGACCAACGCCTCATCGGACTCACCAGCGGATGGACCGAAGTCCTGCGCGTCGCTGACGGTACGGACGCCCGCCAGAGCGCTCACGAACACCTCGACGAGATCTGCAACGTCGCCAACAGCGTCCTGCGCACCATCGGCATCGCCACCGAGAACACCTCAACCAGCGCCCACCGTCACTTCGGCTACTGGATCAACCGCGCGCTGCGCACCGCTCGCTGCTATGAGTGCCAGTTCCAATTCTTGGGCACCGACGCCACCGCCGAAGACTGGAATCAGCCATGACATTCCGACGCGGCCGAGGATGTCAGACCCACCCGGTAATCTCGTAACACAGTAGAGCGCAACGCTTTACCAACCCATACGGCCACGTGTGCGCACCTGGTCACCGACACCCACGAGGGAGATCACCATGGGATCAATCAGCTACGCCATTCCTCACGGCAGCTCAGCTCGCGCCGAAGTTGCCCAGCACGTCCGCGGAACCCGCGCCGAAGTCATCGCCTCCAACAGTGCCCCCGGCGACGGATGCGACTGGGGCGGAACGTACTTCGCCGCACACCGCGAAGAACACGGGCAGGTGTGGGCCTCCATCACCCTGTTCGCCCAATACCGCGGCGACGTCGTGATCAAGATGATGGACGAAACGATGGGGCCCACCGCTGTCGGCGTCGGCGCCACCGTCCTCGCGGCACTGACCGACCCGCCCGAGGGCGAGTACGCCCGCCAGTGGCGCCGCGAAGCCGCCCACTACCAACAGCAGCGCAGCGCAGCGCTGGCAGCCCGAGGGCAGTGGATCACCCTAGCCACCCCGGTCACTCTGCGAAGCGGAGCCCACATCGACACCGTGCGCGTGGAGAACCTACGCCTTTGGAAAGCGCAGTCGGGAACCAGGATTCGTCCGCACTGGGACTGGTTCATGGCCGAGTGGACGACCACCCACCCCGGCAGCTGAGCCCCCACCACTCCACCGACGGCCCGATCCGAAAGGACTCCCACCATGGCACCTCACCAGCACGCCCCCGTCCCCGGCGAGACCGCCGACGAACACCGACGACGCGGCCTGTCGGTGCGTTACCGCAAGGCCCACACCCGCGGCGCCTACCGCGTGCGGTGGGACGCCTACGACCTGGCCGTGCTCTACCTGAGCACCGGCCGAGCGCACCTGGCCACGCCGAAACAGATCCATGCACAGATCAACGGAGGGCGGTGCGCGTTTGCCCCCGTCCGGGCCGCGATCGCCGATGCCCGCCGCGACTGCGCCCCCGCGCAAACCCCGGCCACTGATCCACGCGACCTCACCACCTGCACCGAATGCGGCGCCCGCCTCATCCGGCACTGGACTTCCGACGGCATGGACTTCACCTGGCTCGACGAGGCCGGCAGCCGCCAGGCCGGGGAAGGCGGTCCCCCCGGAATCGAGTCCATCGAGGACTACCTGGACTGGCTGCGCGCCCACGACATGCGCGGCTATTCCGCATTCCTCGCGCAGGTCACCCTCGGCGCCGGCCTGCTGCCCTGGCAGCACTGGCACCGCCCGGCACCGGTCATCGAGACCGGCGCGGGATTCCCGCCCCTGCCGTGGTGCTGCGGCGAACCTGCCCGCAGAGTCCGCGACGGCTGGATCTGCCGCGAAGACCCGCAACACCACCCCGCCGCAGCGACTGCGGGGTAGTTCTCGGTTGTCGGTGGGCGCCAATACAATTAGAGACAGCAGCAAGCGCTGCATCCCATCCGGCCGGTCCCGCGGGCCCGGTCACCTACGAGGAGCCCTGATGAGCACGCACCCCCACGCAGAGACCAGCTACACCCACATCCCGGTCATGTTCCGCGACGAGTATTCCGACAAGACCTACGGCACCATCGTGCTCAACGGCGCCATGAGCGAGCCGCAGCGCGCCGAACTCGACGGCTACCTTGTGCGGGGCACCGAGTACCGGCCCGCCATCTTGGAGCTGGTCGGCTTGGAGATGAACCGCGTCGACGACGAATGGTTCGACATGAACCTGACCGAGATGACCATCGAGCAGACCGACCGGCTGGGCTGGGACGGCGAACTCGACGAACACCCGCAGGCGTCGATCGAGGAGTTCATCGCAAAGTTCAAGGCTGCCGCCGAGCGCCAGTGGAGATTGCGCGGCACACTGCACGTCGAAATCGACGCCAGCGCCGAACGCGGCTGGCGAGAAACCGCCTCAGCCCTAAAGACGGTGATCTCGCGCGTCGAGGAGCAGCTCGCCCGCGGAGAGCTGCGCGAGCTGCCCTTCACCGCGGTAACCAACCAGGACGGTCACGCGATCGGTCGGGTCTGGGTGACCGACTAGTCGACCTATGCAGCGCCGCGCGCCGGACCGGCCGCGCGCGGCGCTCCGTGTCACCCCCTGCCGCTACCATTAATGCAGCCGCACAACACAAATCGGCACCACAACGGCCCGGCTCGCGAGCCCGGTCCCCAACCGAGGGAGACACCCATGAGTGCTTCAGACCCACTGCTTTCGGCGCTGGTGCGCCACCGCGACCAACTCGACCAGGCCATCGGCCTACGCGCCACCGAAATCGTGCGCGCATGGATGATCAAGACCAGTCGCGCGCACCTGTGCGTCGACGAGGAGAACCGCAGCCTGGCCCTCACCGACGACCGCTCCGGGCTTCTCGACGAGCGCGACGAGGCCCACGACCACGGGTTCAGCTTCGAGGGCCTCAACGACGCGATCGGCAACCTCCCGCGCGAGCTGATCCGCTGGGAGGAGACTGCCCCCAGCGGCTACACCGTCATCCTCGCCGACCTCAACACCCACCTCGGCCGCGTGTACAACGATCGCAACGCCAACCCAATCGCCTCGACCGACCCCTGGGAGGTGCAGTGAACACCACCGAGTCGCACGCACCGATCACCGACCTGGTGACGCTGGCCTACCGAGGCGCCAAAGCGGTCCAAACCGGTTTCCGCGCCCCCACCGACGACTGGCAGCCCATGCTGCTGTTCACCACCGCTGAGGGTCGCCAGCACATCATCGCCACCCCCCACACCGACCACCAGAAGCAGGCGACCGCCGACGCCATCACCGCACTGCTCAAGCGCAGCCACGCCGTGGAAGCCCTGTGGCTGTCCTCGGCATGGGAGGTCGTGCCCGAGGCCACCGACACCGACCTGTCGGACATCAGGCCCGCTCGGGACCCACGGCGGCGGGAGACCCTGGTCCTGGTGCACGTCGGCACCGACTTCGCCGCGGTGCACCGGGCCCCCATCGAGCGGCACCGAGGATGCGGCCCCACACTCGGTGAACTCGCCGAGTCAGACTGCTACATCGACGGATTGATGAGTACCGCGCTGCGCCGCGGCATCGGGTGACACAGCAGAGCGCGGGCCCGCGTTAGGTGTCCCGCGCCAGTTGTCACACCCGGCCAATACACTTACTTCCGATGCCGCAGCACGATTCGCGGCCCCCACACCGGCACGGCCTGAGAGCCCTGTCACCGACGACAAGGAGACAGCGATGCACTGCAACGCAGACGATCTCGCCACACACGTGGATAACCAGGAGAAGATGCGCCGACGCGCCCGCGCCGAGCAGCGACGCTCCCCGGCGCAGCGGACGCCGCGCAGCCGCAACAAGGCGCGGATGCACAAGCGTCCCGGCAAGGGCCACCGCCACGCCTGGCGACGCGAGGTCTGCGCATGAACACCGCCGACCCTTACCGCGACACCCGCCGGTTGATCGACACCCACGGCTGGGCCGTGATCGGTGTCTTCCCGACTTGCGCCGAGGACGGGCCCCCGTTCAGCTACACCGTCGGACTCACCGATCGGGGACTCCCCGAACTGGCGATCTACGGGTTGCCGCCGCAGACCGCCGGCGGTGTCCTCAACGTCGCCGCCCGCCACGCCGTCGACAACGGGGAACTGCCCTGCGGACAACCGATCACCGGCCTACTTGCCGGCGGGCTGCCAGTTGTCGCGGTCGCCATGGAGGACACCGACGACCTAACCACCGTGCGGGGCCTCTACGGCGTCGTGCTGGCCGCCCAGCAGATCGTATGGCCGGATTCGCAGGGCAGAATGCCCTGGGAGGACTGGAATCTCGGGACAGCGCAACCGCTGCACGGGGGTCAGCCGACATGACCACCAACACTGCACGACGGGTGCTGCTCGGTGGCTACGCGGCCAAGCAATGCCCGGTGCGCACTCAACATGACTTCGGCCCACATCCGCAGACCTGGGTGCCCGACGCCGAGGACCAGGCGCGGTTGGACGCCGGTATCGCCTATGAAGCCGAGATGTTCACCGCCCTGACTCGAGTCCACCCCGGCGCTGTCGTGATCGGCTCCCGGCTGCGACGCGACGACGCGATCGCGGCGACGCTGGCCGCCATGGACGCCGCAGCGCCACTCATCCTGGGCGGTTGGCTACCCGACGACAACGACGGCGCCCGCACCGGCAAGCCCGATCTGCTGATCCGAGTCGCCGGCGGCTACCTGCCCGGCGATGTCAAGCACCATCGCACGCTGGAAGCCAAGAAGACCAAGACCGCGCAGGTGTCCGGCTTCGGCACACCGGGACTGCGCCGACCTGCAGCGGGCTGGACGTCGGCGACGACTCACCGTCTTCACGACGGGATCCAGCTGGCGCACTACACCCGGATGCTGCAGGCCTGTGGACGCCATCCCGGGCCCGATCATCTGTGGGCCGCCATCATCGGCACCAGCACCCTGCCCGGCGAGGCAGGGGAGGAGCGGGTCCTGGTCTGGCATGACCTGACCGAACCGCTGGGCCACACGTACTCCCGAAGCCGCGGCAAGGCCTCCCGCACCCTGCTGCAGCGATACGACCATGAGCACCAGTTCCGGGTGGACGTCGCCGCGGCCGCGGTCACCGGGGGCACCCTGCTCGTGGAACCCGTCGGGCAACCCGAGTGCCGCACCTGCCCCTACGCGCAGGTCTGCGCAGAGCAGATGGGTGATGACGACGCCTCCCGAGCACTGACCGTGGGCAGCCTCGACACCCGCGAATGGCTGACACTGCGCCGCCTGGGCATCACGACCACCGCCGCGCTGGCCGACGTCGACCCTGACGACGACCCGTTCTTCGACAGCTACTACGCCGAGACCTCACACCGCGGCCGCGACCACGCGCGGTCCCGGCTGCGCGGTGCCGTGCAGCGCGCAGCGATGATTACCGCCGGCACCGCGCTGACCCTGATCGCCGGCGAAACCGTCGCGGTGCCTGGCGCCGATGTCGAAGTCGACCTCGACATCGAATGGGACACCGAGGGCCGGGTCTATCTCTGGGGGGCACGTGTGCGGCGCGGCCGGGACGAGACCACCGCCCAGTTCCACGCCTTCGCCGACTGGAGTGTCGACGACGCCGCCCAGGAGCAGGCACTGGCGCAGCGTTTCGTGCGCTGGCTGCGCGGGCTGCATCGCCAGGCCCTTGCGGGCGGACACACGGTGCGCGTCTTCCACTGGTCAGCCGCCGAACCGTCGCGGCTACGACGCATCCTCGGCGTCGACGTCGCCGACCTACTCGATCCCGACGACGGGGTGTTCACCGACCTGGAGCGCGTGTTCAAGGAACAGTTCCTCACCGTGCACGGCACCAGCATCAAAGTCGTCGCACCGCTCTTCGGGTTCGGCTGGCAGGCCGCCGACGCCGGAGGTGTCCAGTCGCAGACCCACCGCGACGAGGCGCGGGACGGGCACCCCCGCGCTGCGAGCGCCCGGCAGTGGCTGCTGAGCTACAACGCCGACGACACCGCGGCCATGGCCGCCATCCGCGACGGAATGCGTGACTGGAACGCCGAGCAGGGACACGGCAGTGTCGGTGCCCTGCAATAGAATTGCGGTAGTCAGTCACCAGGAATAGACGGATACGGCCGGGTGCGAGCACTCGGTCACCGAACCGATACGGGCAGGGAGAAACGCATGGCGGATTATTACGGCAAAGGCCGCACCAACATCTTCAAGGTCAAAGACATCGACGCGCTCAAGACCGCTCTGGCGGGTGCGGAGTTCACCGTCGAAGCCCGGCCCGACCGCGGAGCGGACGCGGTGGTCATCTGCGTCTCCGACAACGACGCCGCCGGCAGCTGGGGTCAGCTCGTCTACACCGAGGACGACGCCGAGCCCACCGAACTGTTCGTCCCCGACATGATCGCCGACCACCTCCAGGACGGCCAGGTCGCGGTGTTCGTCCACGCCGGATCGGAGAAGCTGCGCTACCTCAGCGCCTACAGCATCGCCGTCCACGCCAACGGCCAGCAAGTGCGCCTCGACCTCGACGACATCTATCAGCGCGCCGCCGAGGAGTTCGGTGTCGAGGTCAACGAAATCGACTGGGCTATGTACTGATTGGCCTCCGCATCGGAGGCCACCGACACAGCGTCTTGTCGGTGGCTCCCGATACAGTGGCAGACGAACTACCCACCCCGGCCGAGCGTGCGCGCCCGGTCACCACAGGCCAAGGAGGCCCACCCGACATGCTCACCAACACGCACCCCGCAGCCGTCCTGCGCTCCGATGACATCACCAACGACCACCGGCCCGGCGCGGCCGTCGGCGTCGGGCAGGCACTGCTCATCGGCATCGACGCCAGCATCGAGACCATCGACCTCACCCCCTGCGAGCACGGCACTTTCGGGGCCACCATCCGCCAGGCAATCGGCTGCCGGCTCTACACCGTCACCGACGCGGGACACATCGACATGTGGACCGACGACGAGAGCTTCCCCGACTTCGGTGACGCCGAGCTGATCGCGGCGACTCTGAACCCGCTGGCGACCCTGTTGCTGGCGGAGTATCGCTCCATTCATCAGCCCTACTTCGGTGCGGCCCTGTTCACCGGCCGCAGCGGCGAACACACCGCCGGACTCGATACCGCGCAGCTCGCGGATCTGCGCGTCCGAGCGGAGCTGATCGCGGGGCGGCCGGAGTGGATCGAAGCATTCCGACAGCGGGTCAACGCTGCTGCGGCCCGCCAGCGGTGACGGCGCCGGCCGGGGGAGGGGCGCTCACCTCGAAAGGTGAGTTGGGTTGCCTCCCCGCCGGCCGGTCACCGCTGCCTCACTCCCAGGGCACCGGCCCTGACCGGCGGTACTGCAGCACCGTCTCGTCCGACGGCGGATCCGGATCCACCAGCGGGATGATCTCGATGGGGCCGTGCATTTCGCCGCGGGTCGTGCGGGGCGGTCGAAGGGCATGGATCGCCGCCACGTCTGGGCGCTCGCTGGAGCCGCCGCCGTCCCGCATCGGCAGGACCTCGAACTCGACGACGGTGCAGGCGGCGTGATGGCAGCGCAAGCGGATGCGCCCGGAATCCCCGGCGACGTCTGCGGGGGCCAACGTGCAGCTCAGGGCTCCGCAGAACAGGCAAGGCATCCGCTGACCGCTGGCACGCACATGCGGGGCCGTCCCCGCGGCCCACGTGCGGCGCGGGTCTGGCTCCCGCCACCGCGGCCGGTCAGTGACCGAAGGGTAGTGAGCCAGGATGCGCACATCGGAGCGCTTCCTGGTCGCCTCGTGGCCGTCGTCGACGACGATGACCTCGACCTCGCGGGCGTCGCACTGATGGTGCTGGCAGTACATCTGCACGCGGCCGTGGTCGACGGCAAGGTCGCCGAAAGAGACGATGCTGGAGGTTCGCCCGCACAGGTAGCAGCGGACGGGAGTCTCCGCAGCCAGGGTGCGCACCCATAGTTGCTGGCCGTGAGCCCACGCGTGACCGGGAGGTGGCGGCGCGGAGCGGTCGAGCGCAGCCATTGCATCGTGGAAATTGAGGCCTGGATTCGCGGCCTGGAGGGCGCGGGCATTCTTCTTGTGAAACGAATTCTTCGTCATGACAGTGACTTCCAATCACGTACTCGATCGGCGCAGCCCCGCACCCCACGCCTACCAATAGTGATCGGTGTGTGTCGCAGATCCAAAGGACCTAGCCCTTACTGTCGTCGGTGATGCGGGCACCTGAACGACGCGGGGTCAGCCATGCGACGCGGCTCTAGCGCCCAGTATATGCCCAACCGGGTCACAGACCTCAACACCTGGCCAGCCACCCCAGGTGGTGCTGCCCTACCCGTTCGTCGCACACCGCGTGCCGGGCCTCGGGTGGCTGCTCGTGGACAGGCCCGCGACGTCACTGAACACATGGGGGCCACGGAGCCGACCGTGAATGTCGGTGCCTCATCGTAGAATTACGGTGTTCGTCCAAACGGGCAGGCGTGCGCGTCTGCTCACCTACGAAGGGAACTTCAGCATGGATAACTGCGCAGAATCGGCGACCCTCTACTTCAAGTCCGGCTCCAGCGACAAGGTGTACCGCGCGCAGATCGACGCCGCGGACGGTGGAGGCTACGTCGTGACCGTTGCCTACGGCCGCCGAGGGGGCACCTTAGCCACCGGAACCAAGACCAAATCGCCGGTAGATCACGCCGCGGCGCTGCGCATCTTCCATAAGGTGCTGTCGGAGAAGCGATCCAAGGGATACACCGACGGGGACGCGGGAACCCCCTACCTGCACAGCGAGAACGCGGGCCGCGTCAGCGGGCTGGTGCCGCAGCTGCTCAACGTCATCGACGAGGCCGAAGTCGGCCGCGTCGTGGCCGACCCGCTGTGGGTCATGCAGGAGAAGTTCGACGGACGGCGGCTCATGCTGCGCAAGGTCGGCGGCACCGTAGAGGGCATCAACAAGCTCGGCCTAGTCATCAACGTCGCAGCGCCTATCGCCGCTGCGGCACAGACGATTCCGGGTGACTTCGTGCTCGACGGAGAGGCGATCGGAGACCGCTTCCATGTGTTCGACATGCTCTCCCACGACGGCACCGAGCTGCGTGAGCAGCCCTTCAGTGCCCGCTACGGCGCTCTGACCGCCCTGCTCGACACCGCAGGCCCGTCAGCGCACCTCGTGTACGTCGACTGCTGGACCGACGCCGCCGATAAGGCCGACCAGCTCGCAGCACTTCGGACGCGCAACGCAGAGGGGGCGGTGTTCAAGCGATGGGACGCCCCCTATCGGCAGGGACGCCCCAGCAGCGGCGGCACGCAACTCAAGCTGAAGTTCGTGGCCACGGCATCCGCGGTGGTCACCACCATCAACCAACAGCGCAGCGTGGGCGTGAGCCTGCTCGATGGCGGTGACTGGCGCAGCGTCGGGAACGTGACGGTGCCCGCGAATCAGAACGTTCCTCAGCTCGGCGATGTCGTCGAGGTGCGCTACCTCTACGCCGCCCAGGTCGGCGGCGCGCTCTATCAGCCCGTCCTGCTCGGTGTTCGCGATGACGTCGAACCCACCGAGTGCGTAGTGGCTCAACTCAAGTTCAAGGCCAGCTGAGCACGGCGGCGGTGCCCCGAAAGGGTGCGTCAGGCACCCCTCGGGGCACCGCCCGAGCCGCTGCGGGACTCGACGGGTGCTCTAGTTGGCCCGCTCCGTCGGAGGGCTGCGCCGGTCGGCGCGGTTGACGGCGGAGTAGGCGCCACCGGTCAACAACGGTGCACCATCTTCAGCGAAGAACGCTGTCTTCAGCGCCGCGGCGGTGAAACCCAGGAAGTGAGACAGCGGAACGAGCGCCAGGAGGCTGAGGGTCGGATCCGGGGCTGCAGCGACAGGGACGCCGCCGCGGCGCAGTGTGCGGTAGCCACGGTCCATCTCTCCGAGGGTGAACCCGGAAGCCAGATCATCGGCAGCCCAGGGCAGTTCGAGGTAGGGCAAGCCAAGATCATCGCGGATGTCATCGCCGAACACGCCGTAGAGGAACCGTTCGAGCACTTCCCGGTCCGCGGCGTACAACAGGGTGCGTTCCTCGGCGTCGTCGTCGGCCTGGGTCAGCCGCAGCCGGTCTCGCACCTGGCGGATGAGATACCGCGTCGTCGGTGGACCCATCTGCGATCGCAGCACGAGGGTGTCAGTGGAGTCGTCAGTGCTCCAGGCGTAGCCGGCGGCACGCACCCAGCCAAGACAGTCGGGGCTCAGTGCCGGCGCCGCCATGGTGAGCAAATGTAGCCTGCCGGCCGAGCCGGGCGAGTCCGGCGACCTCGCCTCCGAGCGTGCGGAGCCTTCGGACCAGGGAATACGACACGTCCCGCCCACGGCGATCGCAAGCCCGGCCCTGAGCTGCGGGCAGTGACCAGGCGGCCGGCGTCGCGCGCCCGGCGCCGCCAGTCTGGTGCCCCGCACTGCGGGGACGTGACACCTGCGCTGGTCAGGTGCCAAAAAGATGTGCAGAAATAGCCCGGCGCCGCGTTTTATGGTGGAGACCATGGCCGACAACGTGCTGCCGATGCACCGTGCTGGCCGCGGGCGCCGCGCCCCGGTCTCCGGGCATCTATTCACCGTCAAAGACGTCGCCGACGCCAGCGGACTGCCGCAGCCCGCCATCGGCCAGCTCGTCGGTCGCACATGGACTGACCAGGGGTGGATGTTCACCGCCGACCAGATGCAACTGGCGATCGACATCGCTGCCGAACGCCGCGCCCAAGCCTCGCCCGCCGGATCAGACACCAGGTAGCAGCGCAGCAACCCCAGCGCACTCGGGGGCGCGCGGCCGGTTCACTGCAGCGTCGCCGTCGACCGCCGACTGTCCGCCGAGGAAGAAAAACCAGTGCTCGCAGGCAGAAACCGGGTGATCCGACGGTAAATTAACCAAGGTGTCGCGATTCGTGATCAAGCACGTACAGGCCGGTCCGCCGGAACTGGCTGCACAGGTGCCAGCTACCGCATCCACAGTGCATCTGCGCCTCGACGAGACCACGGGCGACCCGGTGTTCCACGCCGCCCTCGACGAACCGTGGAAGATCTATCTCCACGACCCTGCTGCCGCGGCCGGCCTCCCCGCGCAGCGGCTGGGCCGCGACGACGCCGGAGCGTTCGCGTGGGTCACCGAAGTGACCGTGTGGCCGCACCGGCAAGGGGACCAACCGCATCCCGGCATGACCGACTTCGCCATGAACCTCACCTACGTCCTCGATGCGATCCAGGCCTCGGAAACTCCCAGTGAGCATCCCCTCGCCGTCATCCTCATCGACGATCTCCCCGATGAGCTGACCGCGGACCCCGCCGCCACACCAGGCGGCACCAATGTGGTCGCGCACACCGACACCGGACAGCGATCGGACGTGACCGTAGGCAGCAAGGAGACCCAGAGGTCGGCAGTCATGACTGCACAACCCAATTCGGCGGCATCCGCCGGCGGGCTCATCCTGCACAGCCTGAGGACCAACGGCCAACTGAGCATTGATATGCCGGTCGACGCCACCTTGGTGCGCCCCCTCAACCCCGCCGATGACACCGCGCAACGCTGGCTCGTGACACTGGGCCGCCCCGCGCGCTACGTCGCGCAGGAACACACCGGGGCGCAACGCGCCAAGACCATCTCCGATGTCGTGATCACCGCCGACACCGAAGCCGCTACCTGGATCACCGGCGACCGGAATCGCACGGTACGCATCGCCGTGGTCACCGGTGACGACCTCGGCCCCGGTGGCCCGACCGTGGCCGAGATCGGCACAGCCACCGTCGATGTCGTCGGGCAACCGCCCCGCCACCAAGACGCCCAAGGTGACCAAGACCTGCCCGGCAGGCTCCGTGAGCGCAACGCCAATATCCGTGCCCAACTGAGCATCTGGATCGCCCGCCTGACCGTCGTCGCCGGAGAACGGCCCCGCGGCGCCCCGCTGGAGATCCCCAGCGCGCTCGCTCAGCCAGGCTATTGCCTCGATCAGGACGAGCTGATCTACCGGCCGCAGGAAGGCCAGCCGCAGGTGACGACCCACAACGACGACGAGCTGCTCTACTGGATCGTCTCTGACGTCGCCCGCTCGCTGGCCAGGATCTGGGTTCGGCGTGCGCCGTCCTACCGCGGCGATGCTGACGAACGCTCCCGAACGCTGCTTCACCAGAGGTGGTGGACCCTGATGTCGGCGTTGTCCACCGACTGGGGCGACCGCGCGGCGGATAGCCGGGTGTGACCGGCGCTCCTTCGCAATCGATCAGCCGGTGACGGAAACGAGCGCGCTGCGAGGTACTTCTCCAGTAGCACCAGGCCGCGGGGCTTCCCGATGCCCCCGTGAGGTGACCCAGCCTGGCGCTCACCGCGAGGAGGAGCATGAGCATGGCGTCGGACAGGGCACACCCCGGCCCATCGAAGCGCCGGGTCGGCACCGCCGCAGTGGGCGCCCGGGGCGGACGATGGACGCCAGTTCGACGCATCACGTCGGCCGCGTCGAGGGCGCATGTGCAAGTCAGCTGACGAACCGGGCGGGCCGCGGCGGTGCGCCGCAGAAGCGCGTACGCACTACCAACGGTCGGCGCAGCGTGTTGCCGAGCTGGAGCGTGAGTACGACCGCCTGACCGCCCAGCTCGATGCGCTCACCGCGCAACGCGAGTCCGTGGTGGGGGACATCGACGAGCAGGGGGCCGTGCTATTCGAGCAGCTCACCGGGCATCGACCCGTCACCATCACCAACACCCTCGGCCACGAAGTCACCACCAGCTTCACCGTGGGCGAGCACTCCCCGAGCGTGAATTTGCGTTGGGAGGGGCCACTGCCGTGGGGCTCGTGGCATGACGCGGCCGACCTGGAGCCTGCGATCGCTCACGCGCTGGCAGTAGCCCTTCAGCGTGGACTCTGGAAACAGGACGACCGATTGCAGCGAATCCGTCTGCCGCACTGCAGTAAAGAGATCAGTCTCGGGTCCAGTGACAAGATCAAGAACGGTGCATCGTTCATCGTCATCGACACGCGGGAAACCCACGAATACCGCGGCTCGACGAAGTTCCTGGAACTTGACAGCAAAGCGGCCACGCGGTTGGCCGCCGAACTCAAGATCGGAAGTCAGCAGTTGCTCGACCTAGAGCAGAAGGTTCCGTAAGACGCTGGGGCACAACATGTGTGAGGTGCGTCGGCTCAGAAGATGCGCTTGACCACGACATCGGTGGGCATCGCCGCGATGCGCACCACATCACCGCGTTGCGGGGCGTGCACCACCTGACCGCCGCCCAGGGCGATCTGCACGTGCTCGGGGCCGCGGCTGCTGAACCGAGAGAACACGAGGTCGCCTGGCTGAGCGTCGGCGGGGTTGATCCGCGTGCCCAGTTTGATCTGGTCGTAGGTCGTGCGGGGGATGTTCTCTCCGGTTGCCTGCGCGGTGGCCCACTGCGACAACCCCGAGCAGTCGAACCCGCCGCCGGTGGGGCCGCTGGCATTGCCGCCACCCCACACATACGGCAGCCCCTGCGCGGTCAGCGCTTTCTCCGCCATCCGCCGGCCGGCCTCGCTGCCGCCGCGCCCGGACGGCAGCGCCGAGGCCGAACGCTGCTCACCGGAGGAGCTGTCCTTCGTCGAGGAAGCCGGCGAGAACGCTGACGCCAAGCTCGCCGCCGGTGAGGACAGCGCACTCAACGGTGAACCGCCACCACCGCCGCCGGGCATCCCACCACCACCGCCGGGCATGCCACCGCCGCCGGGCATCCCGCCGCCACCGGGCATCCCGCCGCCGGCGCCCTGCATCGCCGCCTTGGCCTGTTCGTAATAGCGCTGGGCGAGACGGTCGACGAGCACCCGGCGCAGATCGGCCGGCGGCATCTGCGCGCGCACGGTATTGGCGCCATTGCCGACGGCATCAACCTTGGCTTGCAGCACGCCCAGCTGTCCCATGGGCGTGCCCTCCACCGGGGCCAACTGGCCGCGCCGGTCGGCGTAGGTGTCCTGGGTGCCGTTGAGCTCATCGCGGGCTGCAGTCACATTGGCCGCCGACTCGTCGACGACGGGCACCAGCGAGGGGTCGACCTCGGCCAAGGCGGCGCTGATCTCAGCCTGGCTCTTGCGCTCGTCGATCAGCTTGTCGATGAAGGTGCCCAACCCGCCCGGAAGGGCATTGAGACGCTGCTGGATCTGGGCAGGTACCTGCGACGGCAGTGGGGCCGTGACCGGCGTGCCCTCGCCCAACAGCCCCCGCAACTGGTCGAGGATCTGGGTTACCTCATCGCCGGTGCTCATCGCCGAGGGACCTCAACGGCGCAGAGGATGAGCGCCTGGCGCGCTCGATCAGCTGTGTCAGCCACGCGGTGCTCCCTCCCGTGTCGAGATCAATATTCCCACGACTGGGGATCAAGTCGTGGTTGTCGCACGTCACGTCTTCTCGCGGGTGTGGTTCGATTCGCCACTCCCACGGCGGGCCAGTTATCGAAACTCGTCCCCTGTCGGGGCCAGGTTGGGTCCACAACCTGGGGCATCATGAGGCGAGCACGGTCTCTTACGGACCGGTCCTGCGCACGCGTCGGGCTCCGTCGCGGCGAGCACACTCAAGGAGAACCCACGATGACGGCAACAGGCGATGCGAAAGCAGAACTGAGCCAGCTGGTGGTGCGCTCACCTTCGGCCCGCAAAGCCGAAGTCTCGGCCCTGCTCAGATTCGCCGGCGGTCTGCAGGTCGTGCACGGGCGGCTGGCCGTCGTTGCCGAGGTCGACCTACTGGGCACCGCCCGGAGGTTGTGTCGAGACGTCCATGACCTCTTTGGACAGACCCCCACGATTCGGCCGGTCGCTCCGGCCGGCGGCCGCGGTGAGAAGTATCTGGTACGGGTCACCGACAACGCCGAGGCCCTCGCCCGCCAGACCGGACTGCTGAACCCTCGCGGTCAGCCAGTGCGGGGCATGCCCGCCCACGTGGTGACCGGTCAGCTTCCCGACCTGGAGGCGGCGTGGCGGGGAGCGTTCGTCGCGCGGGGGTCGTTGGTCGAGAACGGGCGTACGCGCGGCATGGAGGTCAGCTGCCCAGGCCCCGAGGCGGCGCTGGCTCTCGTCGGCGCGGCGCGCCGACTGGGTGTGCAGGCGAAGATGAACGAGATCCGGGGCGTCGATCGCGTCGTTGTGCGCGACCCTGAAGGCACCGGTGAGATGCTGCGGCGCATCGGGGCGGTGCAGACACACCAGACCTGGATGCAACGCCGTCAGCGCACCGTCGAACGCGTCCCGCTCGATCGGCCGTCCAACTTCGACGACGCCAACCGCAGACGCTCAGAAGCGGCCGGCGCAGCCACCGCAGCCAGGGTGTCCCGAGCACTGGACCTCCTCGGCGCCACCGCGCCGGCACATCTCGCGGAGGCGGGGCGCCTGCGGATCGCGCACCCCGGCGCATCGTTGGAGGAACTGGGCCGCATGGCCGAGCAGCCGCTGAGCAAGGACGCACTTGCCGGTCGTCTGCGGCGGCTGCTGTCCGTCGCCGATCGGGCCGCGCGCCAGGCGGGGTTGCCGGACACCTCGGAATACGTGCTTGCCGGCGACAATGCCGTCGCCTCTGATCTGGAAGCGCGACGGTCGGGCTGACCGCGCCTCCTCGAGTCACTGTCGCGGCCTCGTCTTGCAAAAGGCCAGCTCACAAGCGGTATCCGGGTGTTGAAAATTGGTGCACGTGACCCTCCTCGCGGCGTGTGAGGATCTACGTAGCGACCAAAAAGGTCCCACGTTCGGCGTGGTGGCTGGGTTGCGACGAGGCGAGAGGACGGTCAGCCCATGGACGCTGCGACGGGAACGTCGGGAACCAACGACCCGGACTGGACTGTGGTGCGGGACTTCATCCGCGATCTCAAGATCGCGTGCGATGACCTTCACGCTGAGCCGTTCAACACTCAGGCGCGCGACACCGTACTGCGTCTCCTTCAAAGCGACAGTCGCGCAGCCGATTCTGCGCTGGAGCGCGTCGTGAGAGCACGCCAAGACCCAGACGCTGGTCACCTTCGGCTGCTCACCGATCGGTAATCCGAGCAGACCTGGCCCTAGGGCTGCTGTGAGCTGTTCTGTGCCCGTTCGAGTGCGGCGGTGTGTTCGCGAGTTGCCACCGTCAGATAGTGGACCTGCGCCGTTAGTTGGATGACCGCCTCGATGGCAGTCAGGCCGATCAGTTCGCTGGCAGAGGGGTCGGAGCTGGTCTCTTCTGCGATGCGCCGGGTACGCATGTGGGCATCGTTGGCTTCGGCCCACGCCTTGCTGCGGGCTTCGTTCAGTTTGTCGTAGAGGCCGTTGATCTCGGGTTGGGGTGTGGAGGTAGTCATGGCGCGATCCTCGCTCATGATCGAGACACGGAGCAGAATTCGCAGGTCGGCGGCACCGCGCCAGACGCCGCATGGCCTCACCGTCATGGTTAGGTCGAACCCGGACAGGGTTGTGAACGCGGCCGCCAGGGGGGACGAGATGAGCTATCAACACGACGACCAGGCCGCCGAAGAGGCCGCACGGCATCCCCTCGCCGCGGAGCAGCTCGACACCCTGCGAGACCGAGTGGCTGCAAAGCGCCGCGCGCTCGGGGAGGGCGGAGTCCGCGGGCACCGCATCGACATCGGCACCAATTGGGGCGAAGCCCTGCCCTCGGCGCTGCGCGACACCACCAGCGTCTCCCGCGGCGACGTGTTCGACTTGGCCGCCACAGGCGACTGGCCGGCGGTGTTCGCTGCTAGCTTCATCTGGGGCACCGGACGCATCGGCTACGGGCCACACCGCTACCGCGAAATTGTCGAGGGAACCCATGGGCGACTCGGTGAAATGCTCACGGCCGCTGCAGAAGCCGCACAGCACGACGTCATCGCGGGGTACGCGCAGTTCTACGGGGGGCACGACACCAAGCTGCGCGCGTCCGCCAACGCCGACGGGTGGTCGCGCATCGACAACTTCGGCCCGGCGTTCTTCACCAAGTTCCTCTACTTCACCACCCCCGGCGCACTGATCCTGGACAACGTGCTCGCCCGCAGAGTGCGCGATTTGGCGGGCATCCCGCACCTCGTCGTCGGCCGCGGCCGATCAGTGGCGTGGAGCCCGTACCGATACGCGGTGTACCTGAAGTGGATGCACCAGACAGCCCGCGCGCTCAACGCCGAACCCGACGAGCTGGAGCTGACACTGTTCACTCTGAAGTGACGGATCCTCGGCGCGGCGGGAGGAAAACCTGCTGCGCGATCGGATCGACTATCCCGTTCGGGCCCGGGCGATGTCGGTGGCCGTACGTATTATTAGTGCTGTCGGACAACGACATACAGCGAACCGGCCGAACGCGAGCGTTCGGTCACCGAACCCGCGAAGGGACGCAACAGATGCTGAACCCAACCGCTACGAAGCAGCCCGCACACACCGCCGCCCACGAGACCGGCCCCTCCGCCCCCGGTCGCATGAGTGGCCAGGAGCGGGAGGCGATCGCCAACGCTGCCGCGCGCATGGCGGCGCTGGGGATCGACCCCAACGCGGCGGTCTACGTCGACGACGAGAACAGGCTTCCGTCCTACGCGCGGCATCTCGGCACCGCGTGGGGCGGCGAAGAGCTGGACGACGAAGAGCTGGACTACGCCATCGGATGGCTGCCCGCAGAGGCGTTCCTCAACGACGACTCACCTTGGCCCGGGTCATACAACCCGTACATCACCCTCGCCCATCTGCGAGCGCTCACCGGGGACTGAACCGGCCCGGGCCAGAGCCGGTGGCGTAGCTTGCCAAGGAACACTAACGACCAGGGGGTTGAGCATGAGGCGCAGTTTGGGACGGCATGCCCGAATCGTGTGTGGCGCGGTCGCCGTCGTCGCGGGATGCGGAAACGCATCCGAGACACCAGAGGCCTCAACCTCCGACGCACCCGGTGCCACCGTCACCACGTCGGTGAGCCTGCCGATCTCCACGACCGATTCACCCGCCGCGGCCCCTCCTGCTCCTGCAGCACCCCCCGCAGTGCCGCCAGGCAAGGTGCTGGTTGGCCCGCAGTCCTCGTGCACGTCGACCGTCTCCGCCACACCGATCGACCTCACCGGCGTCGACGTCAAGGTCGGAGAGATGGCCGGCCGCGCCGGCACCAGCGCTCAGGTGACCATGACCTATACCGGGGACGTGCCGACGACCGGGACCGTGCTCTGGTCCCTGCTGGCCACCAACCCAGACGGCGCGAGCGTGCAGCTCGGCTACAAGACGCTCGACGGCCAGAAGATCGGCTACTTCTACTTCCCCTTCGCCGAAGGCACCCAGCACAACATGGACGGCTTTGCCGACACCGATACCCCCGGCGAGATCGGCATGGTGCTACCCCAGGCCGGCCTCGACGCCCTGGGCCCGGTGTGGTGGTGGTCGGCCACGGTCAACGTCGACGGCAAGGACATCGACTTCTGTCCCGACCCGGCCTGAGCCTGCGACCGGGCACGATGACAGGTCCCCGGTCAGACGACCCACGGGCCGGCCGCCGCGGCAGCACGAACTGGGTCGAAACCGGGAGGAGTGACTGAGTGGCTTCGCTGACGCGATACGGAACCGAAGTGGGATCGGCGTTCAGCCTGCTCGGCCAGAACGAGAACGACCTGACCGCAGCACTCGGCTTCACCATGGCGCGCTGCACCGCACTCAGCGATGCACTACTCCGCCGCATCTGGCCGACGCTCGGAGGCGGCGAAGACATCAGCTTCGCGCTGGAAGTTCGGGCCGAGATCGGCCGCACAGATCTTGAGGTGCGGTTGCCTTCAGCGCTGGTGATCTTCGAGGCCAAGCGGGACTGGCTGCTTCCCACGACAACGCAACTGGCGCAATACGTCTCGCGCATCCACCGGTCTGGGTCGGGCGCGCTGGTGTCCCTATCCCAGGCCTCCACTGCGCTCGCTGAGACGCAACTGCCCACGGAGATCCAGGGCGTCCCTGTGGTGCACCTACCGTGGCGCGACGTGCTCGCAGACATCGCGGCCGCCCGTGCGGTATGCCGTGGGCGAGAACGTATCTGGCTTGAAGAGCTGCACAACTACCTGACGGAAGTGATACGGATGCGCACAGTGGCCGACAGCATGGTCTACAGCGTGGTGCTCAGCGAAGACCGCCCGGGCGGAGAGGGCACCCCGACATACCGCGAGTTCGTCACCGATCACCTCTGCTACTTCCACCCCTACGGGGTCGGGGGATGGCCCACCGACCCGCCGAACTTCATGGCGTTCCGTTGGGCCGGCGCCGTGCAACGCATCCACCGGATCATGCACGCCGATGTCGTCCCCACCATCCGCGACCGATACCCGTACCTACCCGCGAACGATGCCAGCGACCGCCCGCACGCCGTGTACGACCTCGGTCCCAGACTTCCGCCGCTCGAACCCATCCCCAACGGAGCCGGCATCTACCCATCGTCACGGCTCTGGGTCCTGCTCGACCAACTGCAGACCGCACCCACGCTCAAAGACGCCATTGCCGGCACACGCGACATCCAGGGGAGTTGGGAATGAGCCCGATCATGGACACCTGCCACAGAGGCTCAGCCGAACAAAAATCCCACTACCAAGGCGACGAAGGCCGATCATGGTCCTGACTCTGCGCGCACTGGCTGAGGTCCTCGGCCCCGATGAGGACGGAGTTGATCCAGAGCTAGGTCGCCCGTTCATCCGATACCGGTCAATCAATGAAGCCGACTCCGATAGCTGTATGGACTGGCGCGCAGACATCGTGATGTGGACATCGGAAGGCGATGAGGTCCTGGCCGGATTCGTCGACTTTTTAACTCTGAAGGCGGACAGCCTCCCCGAGGGCGACAGCATGCTTTACCTCCTTGACTCGATTTCCGAAGAGGCGGCGTCATTTTCACGATTCTTCGAAGGCGGCTGGGTAGGGCCAGAGATTGAGGACACAGTCAGCGCCGGGCACGTCGAGTACATCGTGATTCTCACCTACGTTTTCGTCGAAAGCCCTCTGCGTGGAATGCAACTCGGTGTGTGGGCGATCTCAGAGGTGGCTCATCGCATGCTGCCCGCACATACCGGGCTACTACTGATGGCGACCTCGACATCTACCGTCGCACCCGGCGAAACTGAAGTGTCCAAGTTCCAGCGCAAACGCGAGGCCCGGTTAGGCCAATACTGGTGTAGCGCAGGACTATCGCAGATTGACGGCCACCCCGGATTTCTCGCTGGCTCTCCGGCGTTTAAGACCCTCGGTGAAGCCCGCGAAGCGCTGCGCGGTATCGGCGACGTTCGACGCACGCTGACGACCGCCGAGCTGCTGTCCGGCGAGATCGATGCGAGCACCCTCGACATCGAATGAGCCAGCCGGGACCTGCACTGGCTATTAGCCGGGCGCCTGGGTGCACATGGTGCCGCGGGCCCACAATCGCCAACCTCGCTGCCGGGCTTGCTCAGATGTGCCTGTCCCGTCACACACCAGCGGTCGACGGTTCGAAACCGTCCGCGCCCATCAGGACGGGTGTCACTGTGCTCGCGCGGGCCAGCCCGGGTAGGCCGGCAGTGTCGGCGGCGGGGTGTCGCGATACGGGGCGACGACATCAGCCCGTTGATCCTCGGGCACGGGCATCTCGGCGATGCAGCGTTGTAGGAGGACGTGGTACTCCGGCGGAGTCTCGGTGGTGGTCTCGCCGTTGTTGATCCACCAGCTCAACGACGACCCGCTGAGCGCAGTGAACACCCAATCGCCGAACACATCGTCAACCGGAGCAGGCAGCGGGCCTTCCTGCGGCACCGTCGGATTCGGCGGGGGATTCGGTCCGTGACGCGGATCCTCCTGAGTGAAATCCACGGCCGACAACATGTAGGGCGCTGTGTGGGGTTTGCCGTCCTCGTAGCCGAACAGTTTGTACCGGCCGTCCTCGGTCAACGCGTACCGGTAGGGCCGATACAGACAGACGACTGCGCGCAGCCCATTGCCTTGCGGGGTGATCGCCATGATGCGGTAGTTGTCGTTGCCGAACAGGCGCGTGTCTTTGAACCGCAGATCGTAGGGAGTGGGTTCGTCGGGCATGTAGGCCGCCGGCGAGTTCATCCGCGGCTGCCACGGCGGGAAGGGCACAGCGCGTGCGAATCCCGGGTAGGCCGCCGTGATCGACATCATCTTTGATGCGAGTTCGCGGGATTCGACGTAGGCGCGCAGCGGTACCGCGGGACCGCTGAGCAGGTCGATGTCGGGCGCGGCGCTCCACCGGAACCGGGTGCCGTCCATCGAGGACGGCCAGTTCGGGCTTTGTGATGCCTCCGCGGTCGGCGTCGAGCCTTGCTGTTCCGGTGCGCTTCCACACCCGGCGGCGGCGATCAGCACAGCGCCCGCCAGGGCGACCGCACGCCTCAGTGGTGTCCAACTCCCCGTGACTCCCCGCATTGCTGCGACACTATCGGCTTCCCCGACGGCGCCCACGCAATCTGCTTCGCTGCCGCCGTGGGTCAATAACCCCAGCGATAAGTCAGCGATTCATCAAACGGTGGGATCCACGAGGAGCGCGTCCGGCCGCGACGACGAACTCCAAGGTCACCCTGAAGGGCTTGTGACTCGGATGGTCCTCGCGCGGATCCGCTGTCTTGGAGATGACGGAAACGAGTGAGTGAGCTGGTACTTAAGCCTTAGAAATTGCTCAACGCTCGGAGGACGGCAGCTGATGACGAGTCATATAGAGCCCCTGGAAGGTGGTCGTGCAGTGCGCGCTCACAGTCACTCGAACAGGCCGTGGGTCAGTAGGTCATGCTGCGCGGTGGTGGCATGTGTGCTGACAGCAGGGTGCACAGTCAGCACCAACGGTACGGTCGTCGCGGCCCCGACGCTGGGCCAGGCTCCGCGACCGGTCCCAACCGCGGCGCTGTCCAGCGTGCTGCTCAGCAGCCGCGAGGCGGGCTCGGTCATGGGCGCCTCACTGAGCGTCGCCAGCTCCAGGCAGGGGTTGTATGAGAACCGGCCCCTCGACGATGGGTGCTTGGTGTGGGGCCAGGCGCAGCGTCACACCTATGAGGGAAGTGGCTGGACCGCGGTGCGGGTCGAAGAGCTGCGTGACCGCCCTGGCGATGCCGACCACATCGTTTATCAGGCAGCTGTGGCGTTCCCTGATGCGGCCAGCGCGCACGATTTCTTCGCCGGCCAGGAGTCGGTGTGGTCCGGGTGTGACGATCGGCGGGTCGACCTCCGCGACCCGGGCGACCCGGACGCCCACTATTGGTCGCTGAACACCGCCACCGAGCAGCAAGGCGTGCTCACCATCACCCGATCCCAAGAGGACAACCCGGGTTGGTCTTGCCAGCGGGCGATGACGGTAACGAACAACGTGGTGGTCGACCTGGCGGCATGTGCCATGGACGTCGACGACCGAGGCGTCGAGCTGGCGCTACTCATCGTCGACAAGATCGACGAGTAGTTGTTCTGAGGGGCGGCGAGCGGGCCCAATATCGCCGGCACGCTCGCACCGGCTATCGCGCTACCGATCCCGTCAGGCTGGGAGGCTGCAGAATCCCGCGCACCTGAAAGGACGGTGGTTCTGAAGCAGGTCAGCGATGGCCCGGGTTGGGGCGGGGCTGGAACAGAATCGAGTGCGTGAGCGCGTTGTAGAGTGCTGCCATGCTGAGGGGGGCTCGGGCGAGGACGTACCGGCTTGCGGGCGCGGCTCTTGCATGCACCGCGTTTGCTGCTGCGTGCGGGTCGCAAGGAGCCGCTGGGCCAGAGACGGTCAGCAGCGCTACCACCCAGCCCACGAAACTGTCTGGCCTGCAGGAGTACCAGTCGATCCAGGCGATGGCAGACGAACTGAACAGGTTCGGGCAGTCGTGCACCGTCAAGCCGCTCGGTGGCTTCGTCTACCCCGTCGACAGCGGATCGTGTGAGGCGTATGGCCGGACTCTCGTGCTCGCCATCTACGCCAGCCAGGAGAGACTGGATGAGCAGGTGAAGACGTTCGACCTCTTCCGCGAGGCTGGACTGGACTACGGGATCCTGGCCGGCAAGAACTGGACAATCGACTGTGGAACGCGGCCGGTGTGCGACAGGATCCACGACGACATTGGCGGGAGCATCTCGGCCGCGCTGCCTGTGACGGCCACCCCCACGCCCTAGCCGCTGAACTGAGGCCAGCCCTCATCAACAGGTGGCCGCAGCCCAGACAAGCCCGGCGGAGCCGGGCTTCGGCAGTGAAGGGGTAGCAGGTGGTGGGTCGCCGGCTGGGCCCAGGAGGTCGAGGTCGTGGGGAGAAGGGGTCAGTGGGAACGTTGACCCTCAGGTATTGCAGTCGGCATAGTGTTGAGCAATGTTTGGGTCGAAGTGGGGCAGCTCGCGGTGGCAGTGGCTCCTCGATGCAAGGAACTGCAGGGGTGGAGCGCCGTAGGCGTCGCTGCGTGAAATCGAATACCGCTGTGCTGCAATGTATATGATGGGTGAGGGCGCAGCCCGAGTCGTAAGTCGAGATGCCAAGGCGGGCAACGACCTCGAGTCGGATCCGCCGGCCGGCATCCCATAGCCCACCCACCACGGTCGAGGCGAAGCCGAGACGGAGTAGCCGAAACCCACTGCAATACAGTATGATTGAAGCATGACCAATGGCGAAGCCATCACCACCAACGGATACCAAAACCGTTGCAGCACAACGCCAAAGCGACCGCCGGCGATGGCCGCAGGCCATCCAACCCAACCCGTGAACTCGAAAACCGTTGTCTAACAACAATACCCGACCCGGCACATAGGCGCCGCCAGGCGCCGGCCTCGATGCCCGCCGCAGGCGGGCTCCTTCCACCCGGCGAAGCCGGGGGGGG
>JAKJHY010000023.1 GCA_021648845.1 Mycobacterium sp. MBM
GTCCACTACGCTACAAACGCCGCCCGATCAGAGGCTGCGCACCAGTAACCGGTGTGCATCAAACCCGGGGTGGTTCACGATAGCCGACCGCATTGTCGGAATTGGCGTGCCTTGAGGCTGTAGCAGATAGTTAATCGATCCTCCGGCGTCGTCGGGTATCCAGTCGCCGTAGGTATTGAGCGTCAACGTAAAGGCGCTGTGCCCCAACCACTTCGATAGCGAAGACCCCGACCCAATACCGACGCATATCCCACCGTCTCGCACCGCCGGTCGGCTCGACCTCCGAGGTAATCGGCGGCCGACAGTCTGTGGCAATTGGAGATTTTAGCAATCGACATGAGCCGCGTGCGACGACCCAGTTTGTCTCACTTTTGGTGAACAATTGGTCATTCGGTGGTCATCTCAGATGGAATTTGGTCATGAAGTATGAGAAGTCACAAGTCCAGGCTCCTACCGTGCCATATTCGTAAACCGCGACAGGTGCAGCTGGTGCGCCACGGTGATATTCGCGGTCGGACCGTTGCGGTGCTTACCGAGGATGATGTCGGCCTCGCCGCCACGGGGGTCCTCCCGATCGAACGCGTCGGGCCGGTGCAGCAACATGACCATATCGGCGTCCTGCTCGAGGCTGTTATGGGCCGAAATTCCCTGTGCCACAAAGTTGTGTGTGCCGGGCACGGTGCCGTCGAACACGTCGCGCATGCCGATGCTGCTGATCTCGACGATCTCGTCCCAGAACACATCCTCGGTGGCCAGTTCGTCGAGCACATCGTCGTCAACCGGCGTCGGCGGACGGCGCAGCCGATCCCGGTTCGTGGAGTGCTTCCACGTGCCAGACCCGCAGGGCTGCGGCCCCGCTACGGTGGCAAACTGCCGCTGCGGCAAGGTTTCCCGAGCCAGCGTCGCGGTCACCTGCTGTGCGCTCTCATTGGGCGCCGCATCTGGACTGCTGCTGCGGCTGATGGCCGTCAGGTTGTTCAGCACATCGCGCGCGAGGTCGCCGCGTGCCCCGTGCACACCGACATCGTTCAGGAAGCGCTTCTGGTTCTCGGCGCCAACGATCAACACATGCCAACACTCGCGGTATCCGGTCTTCTGCGCGCGCTTGATCCGAGCGTAGACACCGAGCCGCAGCAGCAGTTGCACCACATCATCGGCGAGCCGCCGGCTGGTGGTGGCGTAGTAGATCCGGCCCTGCTTCGCGGTGCCGTCCCAGCGCACCGATCCGTCGGTCGCCCACAGATGCTTGAGGAACAGCGCGATCTGGTCATTGGGCAGTGCGAAAACCGGCTTCGGCACGAACTTTTCGTAGCTGCGCGTCCCGAACAGGCCCAGCTGGTCCAGCCAGCCCGCAATGGGATCCCGCTTGCCCTGCGGCACTCGGTACGGCGCGGGCATCCGCAGCGTCGTCATCCGAGCCGCCGGAGTCCCGTCGCGCACCGCGTTGATCCCGAAATGCTTGGCGGCCCTCGCCACGGCGACAAGGTTCTCCTCGTCGACCGAGGCATACCGGATGGGCTGGCGCTTCACGCACGAGCCATCGCCGATCAGGTGCGCGAGCATGACGATCTCGGACTCGTCCATCCGCTCGGTGTGCACCGGCTCGGGCACCGACCGCGGTGTCGCCAGCTTCTCCCCGACGGCCAGCTCGCCCAACGGAACCCAGCCGCCCGACGTCATGAACGGGTGATTGGCGGTGGCCTCCACCTTACGACCGGAGGCCAGCCGCAGCGTGAAAACTTCCTTGTGCCCGCTGGGGAACACGTTGGTCATCGGCCGTGCCACCATGCGCTTGCGCTCATCCAACGACCACACCAACGGGCGCTCGCCGGTGGCCATCAGCTCACCGAAGGTGACCTCGGCACCGTTGTCGGCCCGCAGAATTCGGGTGTTGGCGGTCATGCAGCCCGACTCACGAAGGTCGGACACCTGTGGCCGCTTATCGGTGCGCTGCTCGGGACCACGGTTCAGCTGGCTGATCGCGACCACCGGCACATGCAGTTCCTTTGCCATCAGCTTGAGGCTTCGGGAGAAGTCCGAGACTTCCTGCTGGCGCGAATCGTATTTCTTCCCCGAGCTCATCAGCTGCAGGTAGTCGACGACGATCAGCTGCAGATCGGCCTTCTTCTTCAGCCGTCGCGCCTTGGCCCGGATCTCCATCATGGTCAGGTTCGGCGAATCGTCGATGTAGAGCGGCGCCTCGCTGATCTCACTCATCCGTCGGGCCAGCCGCGTCCAGTCATCGTCGTTCATGCGGCCGGCACGCATATCGCCGAGTTTGATATTCGCCTCGGCCGACAACAGGCGCATGACGATCTCGGACTTGCTCATTTCCAGCGAGAAGATGACGCTGGCCTGTCGGTGCTTGATGGAGCAGGACCGCATGAAGTCCAGGCCCAGCGTCGAGTTGTGTGTCGGCACCATGCCGCGACCGGCCAGGTACAGGTGCCGGCGGTTGTCCACCTCCACGCAGCGCACCGCGACACTGTCCACGCGGCGCACCTCGACGATCTGCAGCGGCGGCGCCAACACCGTCGCGGTGCCGTGCGCCGCGGCCACCGGCGCGCCGGCCGGGGCGACGCTGTCCAACCCGCTGCGCAGCTGCGTCGTGGTGCGGACCCCGAAACCGGTCGGCCACTGGTGCTGCGCGTCGGCGACGATGACGGTGCCATCGGAGAACTCGACCTCGTAGCAGGGCCGGCCCAGCAGAATGCCGCTGTCGGCCACGACGCGGGTCGGCTCACCGTCGGCGCCGAGCAGCTCATCACCCACCGAGACATCGCCCATGGTGGTCCAGCCGGTCGGCGTCGGCAGCGGGGTGTCCAGCGCCAGCGCCTTACCCACGCCGGGGCGCGCCGCGATGATGATCATCTGCCCGCCGTGCAGGCCGTTGGTGATCTCGTCGAGGTCGACGAACCCGGTCGGGATCCCACGCGAGATCCCACCGGAGGATGCGATGGCGTCGATCTCGTCCATGGTGGGCTGCAGCAGGTCTTCGAGCGCGACGAAGTCCTCGGACTGCCGCCGGTCGGACACGTCGTAGATTTCGGCTTGCGCGCGGTCGACGATGTCGTGCACATCGGCGCCGTCGGCCCCGGCGTAGCCGTACTGCACCACGCGGGTGCCGGCCTCCACCAGGCGGCGCAGCAGTGCCTTCTCGGCCACGATGGTGGCGTAGTACCCGGCGTTGGCCGCCGTGGGCACGGTGGAGATCAACGTGTGCAGGTACGGTGCCCCGCCGACCCGGCGCAGCAGCCCGCGCCGGTCCAGGTCGGAGGCGACGGTCACCGCGTCGGCGGGCTCACCGCGGTCATAGAGATCGAGAATCGTCTCCGCGACGTCCTGGTGCGCGGGGCGGTAGAAGTCGCTGGGCCGCATCTTCTCCAAGACGTCGGCGATCGCGTCCTTGGACAGCAGCATGCCACCCAGCACGGCCTGCTCGGCGGCCATGTCCTGCGGCGGCTGGCGCCCGATGTCCTCGCGGGGCGGCTCGTCGATTCCCGGGTCACCGGAATGGCTGAAATCGTCTACGACAGCCACGAAATGCCCCACCTCCCCCTTCTGAAACGAGACGAACGCATGTTCGATCAGTGCTGACATGACAGTATCGCCCGGCACTGACACGTCTCGGCACGGTCAGTCGCGACGGCAAACGTAAGGCTTTGCTGCGGCCGGTGCAACCGGGGCCTGTTAGCGAACCTGTGGATGGCGTGTGCACAGCTTCGGTCAGCGGTGTTGACGCGTTGTGGAGAACCTGTGCACAACGCTCGCGTCCTGCGACGTCCCCGCAGCTAAACGGAGCTTTTGGAATATCTGACGCTGTGGACACTAACTACCACGGCGTGTCGGAGCGGGTTGCGCTTTCGGGCGTGTTGCATTGCCTGCGGAAGCCAAACAGGTTAACAGCCGGTAGCCGTTGCTGTAGACGAGTTGCCAGAACAAGTTCGCTGTCGGCACAGCAACGCCCGGGTGGGAAGCGACATGCTTCCCACCCGGGCGTTTTACGGGCTGCTGCTACTCGGCAGTGACGTTCAGCGCGACCGCGGCCGAGACGCCGGGGTGCAATTTCACGCTGATCTGGTAGGTACCGGTGGCCTTGATGTGCGCCTTCGGCAGCTCGACGGTGCGCTTGTCCAGGTTCGGACCGCCGGCCTTCTTGATGGCCGACACGACCGCGGTCGGGGTGACCGAACCGAACAGCTTCCCGCTGTCGGACGCGGCGCGGACCGGCAGCGTGACCTCGCCCAGACCCTCCAGAGCGGTCTTCAATTCGTTGGCGTGCTCGACGCCGCGAACTTCCTTTATCTCGCGGGCGCGACGGATTTCCTCGGCCTGGCGCTCGGCGCCACGGCTGGCCACGATCGCCAGACCGCGGGGCAGCAGGTAGTTACGGCCGTAGCCGTCCTTCACCTCGACCGAATCGCCGGCGATACCCAGGTGTTCCACCTCAGCGGTGAGAATCAGCTTCATGGTGTGTCTCTCCCCTACCGCGTCGACGAACCGAACGGCAGCAGAGCCACCTCGCGGGCATTCTTCACCGCGACGGCAACGTCGCGCTGGTGCTGGACGCAGTTGCCGGTCACCCGGCGGGCGCGGATCTTGCCGCGCTCGCTGATGTAGGTGCGCAGCAGCGCGGTGTCCTTGTAGTCGATGTTCTGGTTCTTGCCCTTCTTCGAGCAGAACACGCACTTGCGGGTCTTGACCGGCTTCTCGGGGGCCGGCCGCCGCTTGTTGGTCTTGGCCATGGGTCAATCTCTTTCTTGAAAACTGCTGAAAATACTTGTCAGAAGGGCGGTTCGTCGTCGCTGCCGCTGTAGGAGCCGGCCGCCGGGGCGCTGCCCCACGGGTCGTCCTTGGGCTGGGAGTCCGAACCGCCGCCGCGTGGCGCACCACCGCCGCTGTTACCACCGCCGAAGCCGCCGCCACCGCCCCCACGGCTGGCCTTGTTGACCTTGGCCGTGGCATACCGCAGCGAGGGGCCGATCTCGTCGACCTCGAGCTCCACGACGGTGCGCTTCTCACCCTCGCGGGTCTCGAAGGACCGCTGCTTGAGCCGGCCGGACACGATCACCCGCGAACCGCGGGTGAGGCTCTCGGCCACGTTCTCGGCCGCCTCACGCCAGATGTTGCAGCGGAGGAACAGCGCTTCGCCGTCCTTCCACTCGTTGGTCTGACGGTCGAACGTCCGCGGCGTGGAAGCCACGGTGAAGTTCGCGACCGCGGCACCGGACGGCGTGAACCGCAGTTCCGGGTCGGCGGTCAGGTTTCCGATAACAGTGATGACGGTGTCACCAGCCACGAGATCCTCCTGGGCGTGTAGTCAAAGCTGCGTGTGCGTGCAAGAGCAGTCGCAGGCGAGCCTACGGAACTGCTACGACGTGCACAGGTGGTCGTGAGGACTCAGTGCTTGTCGGTCCGCATCACCTTGGTGCGCAGCACCGACTCGTTGAGGTTGAGCTGGCGATCCAGCTCGGAGACGGTCGCGGGCTCAGCCTTCAGATCGACGACGGCGTAGATGCCCTCGGCGTGCTTGGCGATCTCGTAGGCCAGCCGGCGGCGGCCCCAGATATCGACCTTGTCGACACTGCCGCCGTCCTTGCGGATGACGTTCAGGAACGTCTCCAGCGAGGGAGCTACGGTGCGCTCGTCAAGTGTGGGGTCAAGGATGACCATGACTTCGTATGGACGCATAAGGAACCCATCACCTCCTATGGTCGTTGCGGCCACGGCGTGTCCGTGGCAGGAGGGTCGCCTGCGTCGGCAACCGGCCCAGGCTACCTGAATGGGCGTTGATCTGCGAAATCGTCGTCCCGGACGGCCCACGAGTGTTGGCTCATGTGCGAGATGACTCGCCGAATTCGAACGCAAGCCGACACTCGGCACCGTCAGCGCGGCACTGCGTAGGAATCCGGACTCTCGGCGGGAAGTGGAGGAGCCGGGGCAGGTCGCAGCCACGCCGGCAGCCACCGCGGCGGGTTGTCCGGCGCCCGGTCGAACACCCCGCCGGACGGATCGTCGATGGTTCCGCGGTGACGCACCAGGTCGAGTTCGGGCCGGCGGATCTGGCGGACCACCAGCACGATCAGCGCCACCACCGCGATATCGCGCAGCAACACCGTGGCGGTGAACCACTGTTCGGGCAGCCCCCGATTCTGCTCGCCGTACAGGTAGAGCATCCGCGGCACCCACACCAGCGAGTCGATCGTCATCCACGCCAACAGGATTCGGCGATGCGGCAGCGCCAGCACCGCCAGCGGCACCAGCCACAGTGAGAACTGCGGGCTCCACACCTTGTTGGTCAACAGGAACGCCGCCACCACCAGGAACGCCAGCTGCGCAAACCGGGGTCGCTGCGCGGCCGTCAACGCCAGGTAGGCGATACCCGCGCAGCATGCCAAGAACAGCACCGCCGCCACCGCATTGGTGACCGTCGGCGGCTCCCAGAACCCCAGTCCAGGATCGAAGCCCTGCCAGCCGGTGAACGACTTCACCACGTTGTAAATCGAGTCCATATCGTCACCGCGGCGGGAGTTGAGCCGGAAGAACTCCGACCAGCCCCGCGGGAACAGCACCAGCACAGGCAGATTCACCAGCACCCAGACCAGCAGCGCCGATACCGCGGTTTTGGTGAACTCGCGCATCCGGCCGGTCCGCAGCGCCAACACCAGCAGCGGGCCCAGCAGAAATGCCGGATAGAGCTTGAGCGCCACCCCGATTCCGATCAGCGCTCCGGCCAGCACGGGTCGCCGCCTCGACCACGCCAGCATCGCGCCCGTCGCGCAGGCCACCGCCAGCGCGTCGAAGTTGGTGAAGATCTGGAAGATCAGCAGCGGAGAGGCCGCCACCAGCGCGGCATCCCAGACGCGTCGGCCGGCCAACAGCGCGGTCGCCCAGACCGTCAGCAGCCAGGCCAGCGCCAGCCCGAACGCCGAGATGTTGAAGAACATCACCACCTCGGCCACCAGCGGCACCGACACCAGCGTGGTGAGCGCCGAGTAGGTCTTGGCCAGCGACATCGACAGATATTGGTAGATGCCGGTCAGCACCGGGTATTCCATGTAGCGCACCGGCGGGCTGCCGTCGTACACGACATGCGGCTGGCCGTCGGCGTCCTTCTCGATCCAGCTGGACTTGTACGGAAACTTGCCCTGGTTCAACAGTTCTGCGGTGTACAGCGGAACCGTGTCCGAGTAGCACAGCGAGTAGTAGGCCCGCTGGTTCTCCCAGTTGGCGACGCGCTGCGCTGCGGTACCGGTATCGGTGGACTGCAGACACGCGGCCTTGGTGGAGTAGCCCAGCGCCAGGAAGATGACGCCGATCAACAGCATCACCCGCAGCGGCGTCCAGAACCGGGAGCGCCCGATCATCGCGTGCCTGCCGACGGGGCCGCCGATGGTCCCCGCGAGCGCCGAGCCGAGCGCATCGTTGCGGCTGGGCATGTCCCGGTCGTCGGCACTGCGCAGATCCCCCGCAAGCGGCGCAGGGGAAACGGTGCCTGCGTCGCGCTCGGTCACGGCGGCGGCGGGATCGGGGCACCCGGTGGCGGCGGTGCTCCCGGCGCTCCGGGCGGGGGCGGCGGGGCGTTGGGATCACCGGGCACCGGCGGCACCACGGGCACCGTCGTCGGCGGTCCCCACGGGATGGTGATTCCCGGCGCGATCTCCAGCGTCGGCTGGATGACCGTCTCCGACGGCGGCGGCGGGATGGCCGGATCCGTCGACGGCGGCGGTGGCGGCGCGGCGGGCGGACCGGCGTAGCCGCCGATCTCGGGTGGCTTCGGGAACGTCTCGTTGTCGGTGCCTTCGAGGGCACCGTCCATGGTGGCTTTCCAGATGTCCGACGGCAGCCCCGACCCGTAGACCGGGCCGCCCCACTGGTTGACCAGCGGCTTGTCGCCGCCGGTGGTGCCCACCCACACCGCGGTGGACAGCGACGGGGTGTACCCGACCATCCAGGCATCCCGGTTGGCCCCGGTGTCACCGAGCTGGTTGGTCCCGGTCTTGGCCGCCGACGGCCGCCCGCCGGCCAGGTTGTGCCCGTTGGAATAGCCGGCGATCGGCTGCATCGCCGCGGTCACGTTGTCGGCGACGGCGGAATCGATGCGCTGCTCCCCCTCGTCGCCGCCGGTGCTGGCATCGAAGAGCACGTTGCCCTGCGCGTCCTCCACCTTCTGCACGAAGTGCGGGCGGTGATACACCCCGGAATCGGCCAGTGTGGCGTACGCCGACGCCATATCGATCACCCGGCTCTGGTACTGGCCGAGCACGATGCCGTTGTTGGGCGGCCCGCCCTGCCCGTCCTCGCTCAGGGTGTGCTCGACACCGGGGAAGCTCTCGGCGATACCGGCCTGGTGGGCGGCGTCGGCCACATCCTGCGGGCCGTTCTGCAACTTCAGCATCAGCCGGTAGTAGCTGGTGTTCAACGAGCGCTTGAGCGCCTCGGCGATATTGCAGGTGCCGCAGCCGCCGCCCTCGACGTTGGTGATCTTGATGCCGTTGAGTTCCAGCGGCGAGCTGTCGATGTTGTAGCCCAACCCGATGCCCTGTTGCAGCGCCGCCACCAAGGCGAACACCTTGAACGAGGAGCCGGTCGGCAGTCCGGCCTGGGCGAAGTCGAAGCCGTTGGCATCGGAGCCGCCGTAGTAGGCCTTCACACCTCCGGTGCGCGGATCGATCGACACGACCGCCGTCCGCATGTCCGGATCCTGGCCGTCCAGGGTCTCGGCGACCGCCTCCTCGGCGGCCTTCTGCGCCTGCGGATCGATGGTGGTGGTGATCTTGAGGCCCTCGGTGTTCAGCGTCTGCTCGGAGATGTCGAAGAGCTCGAGCAGCTCCTTGGTGACCTGACGCTCGATGAGCCCGTTGGGTCCGGTGGTCTGGTTGGCCGTGCTGGCGAAATCGGCCGGCACGGTGGGCGGAAACACCTGCGCGGCCCGGTCGGCCGGCGACAGCGCCCCGATCTCCACCATCCCGTCGAGCACCCAGTTCCAGCGGTCGGCCGCGCCCTCGGGGTTGACGGCCGGGTCCAGGGTGGAGGGCCGCTGGATGAGGGCGGCCAGCAGCGCGCCCTCGGCCACGTCGAGCTGTTCGACCGGCTTGCCGAAATAAGCCTGCGCCGCCGCGGAGATGCCGTACGCACCACGACCGAAATAGATGATGTTCAGATACGACTCGAGCACCTGGTCCTTGGACCATTCGCCGGCCATCTTGGTGGAGATGACGAGTTCCTTGGCCTTGCGCACCAGCCCGCCGATACCGGACCGTTCGTCGCCGACGAGCGCGTTCTTGACGTACTGCTGGGTGATCGTCGACCCGCCCTGCAGCCCACTGCCCCCGCCGAACAGATTGTTCAGGAAGGCCCGCGCGAAACCGGTGAACGAAAAGCCCGGGTTGGAGTAGAAATCCCGGTCCTCGGCGGCCATCACCGCGTTACGTACCTGCACCGGAATCTGGTCGATCTTCACGTCGACCCGATTGCCTTCGGGCGGAATGATCTTCGCCAGCTCGCTGCCGTCACTGGCCAGGATTGTGGAGACCTGCGCGGTGCGGATATCACCGGGCTTGGGCACGTCGACGATCATGTAGGCCATTCCGAACGTGATCATCGGCAGCGCCACGAAGAGCACCAACGCGGCATACAGCGTGCGGCGCACCCACTTCCACTGAAATTTGCCGGCCTTGGGCGGCTGGGATCCCGGCGGCGGCCCGCCCGGCCCGCCCGGCGGCGGAGGCGGGGTGGTCGGGGGTCTGCGCGGCGGGGAACCGTCGAGCGCGGCCTTGACCACGTCGATGGGGTCGCGCAGGTGCGGGGCCACCTCGTGGCGCACCGGGGGGATCAGCGCGGTCTTGCGGTCGTCGGAGACGCCACCGGTGGGCGGCGGACGGTGCCCGGGTGGGTGTGGGCGGGAGGCATCGGGTGGGTTTGGGCGGGAGGCAGCCTCAGCGGGGTGGGGGCGGGGGCCAGCCTCAGCGGGTTTGGGGCGGGAGCCAGCATCGGCCGGGTTCGGACGGGCGGCGCCCAAGCCAGCGGGCCGCTCGTTTCCGGCGTCGTCCGCTGACCTGCTGTGGCGCCCCTCGCTATTCACTGGCCGTACGCGCGCCGGAACGCGCCGTTCGAGTGCCCTTGGCGCGCGTCCCGTTCTTCGGGGTGCCGAGCACGTACGACTTGACCAGATGATTCCAACTGCAAGTGCGGCATACCTCCACCACATGGACGGCGAATTCGTCGTATCGGGTTGCGAGCAGCACCAACTCCTCGGCGCTGCGGGCCGAACCCGACACCGCACCGAGGTGCTCGCCGAACACCCAGGACACCAGCGTCAGCTGTTCCTTCCGGCAGATCGGGCACATCACCGAACTGGTTTTCCCGTGGTACTTGGCGGCGCGCAGCAGGTACGGGTTGGCATCGCAGACTTCGGTGACGCCGGTGCGCCCGGAGTACACCTCGGCCAGCAGGGATCGACGCCTCAGGGCGTAATCCACCACCTGTCGCTGCAATCGCACGATCACCAGAGTACGTCGGCCCCTCAGCTACCGAGGCGCGACGGCAGCGGCATGACCGCAGAACTTCTAGCATTGTTCGTCGTGGCGGGACGGCAGACAGCACGAACGCGGGCGCGCGACACCGACCGCGACGCCGCGTGCAAGGCGTTGGACCGTGCCTTCAGCGAAGGCCAGCTGGAAATGGCCGAGCACCGGCGCCGTATCGACGCCGCGATCCGGGCCACCACCCTGGCCGAGTTGCACGATCTGCTCGATGACCTGCAGGTCGACGATCCGCTGCCGCAGCCGCTGCAACGGCGTCGCCGCGGGGTCCTGATCGCGGTGGCCGGCGGGCTGGTGGTGCTGATCGCGGTCATCGGCTGGGGTATCGCCTCCGACTCGGAGGCACCCGTGGAACCGTCGAAAACGGCCGTTCCGGAGCCGCCGGTGCCCCCGGCGGCGATCACCAAGGGCCCGCCGCCACCCATCGACGACGTCCCGCCGGCCGTGCTGAAACTGCCCAGACACATGGACACCGTGGGAGGGATGACCGGCATGCTCGACGAGATCCGGAAAAAATTCGGCAACACCATGGGATATGAGCTGGCGTTTCGGCCCGACCAGGCGTTCGTGTCGCTGCCCGATCCCGCCGACGACTCCCGCAAGCTGCTCTACACCTACCGCGGTGGCTGGGGAAACCCGTCGTCCTCGGCCCGGTCGGACACCGATGACGTGGTCGATCTCAGTGCCTTCGATATCGGCGCCACGGTCGGCGCGTGGCAGTCGGCGCCGGCCACCCTGCAGATCGCGCCCGGCGATGTGCAGGACAGTTATCTCGATGTCGACCACATCGCCGAGCCGGGCACACCCGGCGCGTTGGAGACGCTGATCCGGGTCACCACGAAATCCGGGCTGGACGGGTTCATCTATCTGGACCCGGCCGGCGCCGTGAAACGCGTTGAAAACCCGCGCTGAGCTCCTACGTCCTACGATCATCCTTCGTGGCGACACGACAGACGGCGAGCACCCGCGCAAAGGACTCCGACCGCGACGACACATGCAAGGTGCTCGACAGCGCGCTCGGTGAAGGCCAGCTGTCCATGGAGGAACATCGGCAGCGGGTGGCCGCGGCGACCCGGGCGGCCACCCTCGGCGATCTGCAGTCACTGGTCTCCGATCTGCAGATCACCAACTCCCCGGTCAAGCTGCCCCACCTCAAGCCCGAGCGCACCGCCGCCATCACCAGCCCCGCCGCGGGCTGGGGGCTGCGCATCGCGACGGCCGCCGTGTTGGTTCTGCTCGGGATCGCGATCGGCTGGGGCTTGTACGGGAACACGTCCTCACCGCTGAGCTTTCAGACCGATCCCGGCGCCAAGGACGACGGGATTCCCGCCACCGTGCTCACCGCGCCCCGGCAGCTGCAGTCCCTGGGCGGCCTCAACGGGTTGTTCGAGCAGATGAGGCAGAAGTTCGGCGACACCACGGGTTACGACCTGACCATCTTCGACGACTACGCGTCGCTGGAACGCCCCGACCCGAACGAGCCGCGCCGGGCGCTGCGCTACAGCTACCGCGGCGGCTGGGACGACCCGTCGGAGACCAGCGTCGGCAGCGACGCCCGCGTCGTGGATCTGGCGGCCTTCGACGTGCCCACCTTCGTCGGCCTGATCCGCGGCGCGCCGGAGACGCTCGGCATCGATCCGGCCGAGGTGAAACAGATCCACGTCAGCATCGACCCCAACTCCGATATCACCGCGCCGCCGGAGAGCATCGAGATCAGCATCTACGTGTCGCCGCAATTCGGGAACAGCGGGTATATCGAGTTCAACGGCGACGCCAGCGTCAAGCGCATCAACTATCCCAGCAGCTGAACGTTCATTCCCCGGACATCTCCGGGGAACCCACCGCTCGCCCATGTGTGGTTCCCAACTGGCGTCCTATATATCGGCGCGATACACTCTGCCGAGGTGTTGGTCCGTCGTAGCGACCGACAAACGGATGCGGTCATCCCGACCGTATGGGGGAGGTGATTCGATGCTGGAGCTCGCCATACTGGGGCTTCTGCTGGAGTCGCCGATGCACGGCTACGAACTTCGCAAGCGTCTGACGGGGCTGCTGGGCGCTTTCCGCGCCTTTTCCTACGGCTCGCTGTACCCGGCGCTGCGACGGATGCAGGCCGACGGTCTCATCGTCGAGGACGCCGCGCCGGACGGAACCCCCAAGATGCGTCGCGCCCGACGCGTCTACCAGCTCAGCGACACCGGCAAGGCGCGTTTCGCCGAGCTGGTGGCCGACACCGGACCGCAGAACTACACCGACGACGGTTTCGGCGTGCACCTGGCGTTCTTCAACCGCACGCCCGCCGAGGCCAGGATGCGCATCTTGGAGGGCCGTCGCCGGCAGGTGGAGGAACGCCGGGAGGGTCTGCGGGAGGCGATCGCGCGGGCCAGCACCTCGCTGGACCGCTACACCCGCCAACTGCACCAGCTGGGCTTGGAGTCCAGCGAGCGTGAAGTCAAGTGGCTCAACGAACTGATCGCGGCCGAACGCGTCGCACAGGGCAACCCGGAAACACAGCCGTGAACATCACCGAGCACCGAGGATCCAAAGGAGAATGACCATGTCGAAGCCTGAGTCCACCGAAGTCAGGGTCGCGATTGTCGGAGTCGGCAACTGCGCGTCCTCCTTGGTCCAGGGTGTGCAGTACTACCGCGACGCGGACGAGAACACCAACGTGCCCGGCCTCATGCACGTGAAGTTCGGGCCGTACCACGTCCGCGACGTGAAGTTCGTCGCCGCCTTCGACGTGGACGCCAAGAAGGTCGGCTTCGACCTGTCCGAGGCCATCGGCGCCTCGGAGAACAACACCATCAAGATCGCCGATGTACCGCCGACGGACGTCATCGTGCAGCGCGGCCCCACCCTCGACGGCATCGGCAAGTACTACTCGGAGACCATCGAGGTGTCCGATGCCCAGCCCGTCGACGTCGTCAAGGCCCTCAAGGACGCACGCGTCGACGTACTGGTGTCCTACCTTCCGGTCGGATCCGAAGAAGCCGACAAGTTCTACGCCCAGTGCGCCATCGACGCCAAAGTCGCCTTCGTCAACGCGCTGCCGGTGTTCATCGCCTCGGATCCGGTGTGGGCCAAGAAGTTCGAAGACGCCGGCGTGCCGATCGTCGGCGACGACATCAAGAGCCAGGTCGGCGCCACCATCACCCACCGCGTGATGGCCAAGCTGTTCGAGGACCGCGGGGTCACCCTGGACCGCACCTACCAGCTCAACGTCGGCGGCAACATGGACTTCAAGAACATGCTCGAGCGTGAGCGCCTGGAATCCAAGAAGGTCTCCAAGACCCAGGCCGTCACCAGCAACCTGACCGGCTCGCTGGCCGACAAGGTCTACGACAAGAACGTGCACATCGGCCCGTCGGACTACGTCGCCTGGCTCGACGATCGCAAGTGGGCCTATGTCCGCCTGGAGGGCCGCGCATTCGGTGACGTGCCGCTGAACCTGGAGTACAAGCTCGAGGTCTGGGATTCGCCGAACTCGGCGGGCATCATCATCGACGCCGTGCGCGCCGCGAAGATCGCCAAGGACCGCGGCCTTGGTGGCCCGATCCTGCCGGCCTCGGCCTACCTGATGAAGAGCCCGCCGGAGCAGCTGGCCGACGATGTCGCCCGCACCCAGCTGGAAGCCTTCATCCAGGGCTGACGATTTCGGCGTGATCGGCTGCGGACAGCGCAGCTGATCACGCCGAAATCGGTTCGTACACGAACACGGACCTACCTGCCCAGTCGAAGATCCTGGTGAAGAACCCGTCCACCAGGCGTTGCCACGGGGTGCGTTGCGCCGGGCCCAGCGGCAGCACGACCGCCGTCGCCGTACCGTCCGGCGTCACGATCGCAATGCGCTGTCCGGCGGCACCGTAGATTCCCTCGGAACGGGTGCCGGCGAACAGGTCGTTGACCCAGCCGGCCGAAATATCCTCGGCCGCAGCGACATTACGCTTCGCCGAGACCCCGGTGATCAAGTACTGCGCGCGCTGGATCAGCGGGTTGCCGCCGTACAGGTAGTCGCCGTGCCAGCCGCCCTCCAGGCTGACGCCGTTGAACCGGTCCGGCCGGGCCTCGCCCAGTTTGTCGGCCATATCGCCGCCCCTGCTCCAGAAGTAACGCTGCGACGAGATCAGATAGACGGGGCGATCGTTGGCTCCGGTCAGCTTGGCCAGCGCCGTCTCGACCGCGCGGGACGCGGACGGTTCGACACCGTCGAGCAGCACGACGCCGGCCAGATCCGCGATCCCGCCATTGTCGGCGAGATACCCGGCGGCCGCGGTGACCAGCGTGCCGCCCGCCGAGTGACCCACCAGGACGAACTCCTGCGGCAATGTCACTTCGCGGCCCGCGGCCGCACTTGCGCTGCGCACCAAGGCTTCCCGGTCCCCGACGAACAGGTCGGCCACCGCGCGCTGCATCGGGTAGCCGCCGACCCATGCCGCCGAGGGATCCAGGAAGTTCGACGAGAGCGACGGCGCCACCACAATGCTGTTGGTCCGTTCGGCCAACCGCGCCGCGGTGTAGCTGTACATCGGCCCGCTGGCCATGAACCCGTGCTGGAGATAGACCAGCCGGGTCGACGCGTCAGCGTCCTCGGGGAAGTACCAGTCCGACTGCACGCTGCGGCCGTTGCCCACCGGCACCGTCAGTCTCGATGTCGCGACGGTGACCGTGGACCCCGGTGGCAGCACCGGCGGCCCGTCGGCGAGGTGGATGGCGCCCACCAACACATTCAGCACGACCGAACCGATGAGGTTGGCCAGCGAGGGCGGCCGCGTGCGGGGTGTGCTGAGCTGCGCGGCGACCGTCGGTGTTTCCGGCGCGGCGGCGGATTCCGGTTGGGTCAGGACGTCGATCTCGACCGCGGCAGCCGAAGTGATGGTGGCGGTCACCCGGTCCCGTGTCGCGGTCGTCATGCGGTCCGGCGCCATCGCACTGCGCGGTTTCTTCCTGGGCCGCTGCGCGGTCGTGCGTGCGGTGCGGGGCTCGGACTGAGCGGCCCGCGGCGACGCCGAAGCGCTCGTTCTGGTCGTGTTGTCCGGTGCGCCGCCGGTCGTCGAACTCGATTGGCCGGGAGTCGAATCCGGAGTCGCCGACGCACTCGGCGCCACCGCCAGCGCGATGCCCGCCATGGCCATCGTCGACAGCCAACAGGCCACGATCAGTGCTCCCCCGCGATAGCGCACGCGTTTCCCCCTCCCGGGCCGGCACCGCCGCCGACCCCGGCCAATATATAGACATAGTGTGCGATACGTCTATATAAACTTCCGCTCCGCTGCCGGCAGCCGCCCATGCGGCATACTGGGGCGTCGTCGACCACCCCAGGACGGACCGTGTCAGCCACCTCCCCGCGCCGCTCCCGCGGCAGACCCGTGGGCGGCGGCAAGACCGCCGAGGAGGCCCGGACCGCACTTCTGGACGCGGCCGAGGAACTGATCCTGGACCGCGGCTTCGGCGCCTCCACGATGGAGAGCATCGCCGCGCGGGCCGGCTACTCGCGTGCGGCCATCTACCAGCATTTCCCCAACCGGCAGAAGCTGCTGGAAGCCCTCGTGCGACGCAAGACCGGACTGCACCAGGCGCAGATCATCGGACGCCTCCCCGAAACATCCGATCTGGCAACACTTCTGGTGGAGAGCCTGGTGATCGTCTCGACAGAGCTGATCCACGACCCGCTGCTGATGACCCTGTCCGAGCAGACCGAAGACGGCACCATCGCGCACCTGATCGCCAATGTGAGCGGACTGCCCGAACAGATCGGACAGCTGGTGGCGGCCATCGCCGAACACACCGGATCCGTCTTGCGGCCCGGTCTCGCCCCCGGCGATATCGCGACCTTCCTGGTGACGACGGCACTCACCCTGCTGCTCGGCATCGTCCCCGGATCCGACGCCCCCGACACGGCGCGCCGCTACCTGCAGACCTTCGTCATGCCGGCGATCTTGGCCGATCCGCCCGCGCCCGGTCCGGTCTTCGGGTGACGATTCCTCCAGCGAACCGTGTTCTATACAGTCGGTTGATGGTCTCCGATGACGATCTGCGCGACCTCGACGAATTCGCCCTGCTCCACGAGAATGCCGAGCAGGCCGGGGTAACCGACATTCCGCCGGCCCAGCGCCTGGACCTCGGCGAGATCAGCGCGGTGAAATGGGGCACCGAACCGCCACAGGTGGTCTTCCTGCACGGCGGCGGCCAGAACGCGCACACCTGGGACACCGTCATCCTCGGGCTCGGGCTGCCCGCGCTCGCGCTCGACCTGCCCGGGCACGGGCGCTCGGCCTGGCGTGCCGACGGCGACTACGGGCCCAAGGTCAACGCCGAGACCGTCAAACCCGTGCTCCGCGACCACGCCCCCGACGCCCGGCTCGTGGTCGGCATGTCACTGGGCGGGCTCACCGCCTTGCGCATCGCGGCCACCGAACCCACCCTGGTGCGCGAACTGGTCCTCGTCGACGTGACACCGTCTGCCCCCGAACGCCACGAGCAGATGTCGAAGGCCCAGCTCGGCGCGGTGGCCCTGGTGCAGGGCGAGCGCACCTTCCCGTCGTTTGCCGCGATGCTCGATGTCACCGTCGCGGCCGCACCGCACCGCGACCGGAACTCGTTGCGCCGCGGCGTATTTCACAACGCCAAACAGCTCGATGACGGCACCTGGACCTGGCGGTACGACACCATGCGCAGGGGCGCCACCGACAAGAGCGCGGGCATGCCGGAATCCTTCACCGGCCTGTGGGAGGACGTTCCCGCCATCACCATGCCGACCACCCTGGTACGCGGTGCACATTCCCACTTCGTCAACGACGAGGACGCCGCAGCCTTCGCCGCCAATGCGCCCGGGTTCCGGCAGACCCATATCGTCGAGGGGGCCGGCCACTCGGTCCAAGGTGATCAACCGGGCAAGCTGATCGAGATCCTGCGGGGCATCACGGCGCCCCAACGCTGACCGGCACCACCACGATGTAGCCGATATCGCGCAGGACACCCACCTCGATCGCACTGAGCTCCCGGACACCGGGCCCGGTACCGGTCTGGGCGTTCATCAGCAGCGCGCCGTCCAGGGTGAAGGTCGCGTCGTCGGTGTGGCTGCCCGAGCTGCCCTCCTCCCACGGATTCGGGCTGTAGAACGGCACGAATCCGCCGTAGGCCGCCGTGGCATTGCGGCCGCCGAAGTACAGCTTGCCCGCCTGGCCGGTGAGGATGGGATCGAAATCGGTGTCCCATTCGAAGCGGCGGTTGATCGGGCGGTCCCCGTCCTCGTTGACCAGGTACCTGTCCAGGGTCGTCCAATAGTTGTTGTCGTTGTCGCCCGATTCGCCGGTCAGGGACAGGAACCCGAACGAGTGCAGCAGTTCGTGCATGGCCGTCGACCGGAAGTCGAATTCATTGGCACCGACCGACTCGCCCAATCCCCACGCGGTGCCGAAGTTCCAGGTGATCCGCCCGTCGGCCGCCGCGCCGTTCGCGTCGACGCCGGTGGCCAGCTTGTGCTGGACCACCGTGTCCCAGAAGCCGGGGTCGGTGCTGATCAGGCTGCTGCCCGCGGAGGCCAGCGTCCGCGAATCCGGGTTGTCCTGGCCGCGTACGGCATAGCTGAGCACGACGGGGTTCAGCACGCGGAAATAGAGGACGAGGGCATCGGCGGCGTCTTGCAGCGCCTGGCGGCGCTCGGGCGTCCAATGGTCGGCGCCCTCGGTGTAGTCGAAGGCGAAGGCGATCGCACCCTGGTTGATCAAGGACCGCAGCGGGTTACTGCCCACCGGGCGCAACGGTTCCAGGAGGTTGGTGTGGAACCCGATATCGATCGCGGTGACCCGGAAGGCGTCCACGCCGTCGAAGTCGTCACCGGGCGTGTAGGTGAAGGTGCCGTCGCTGCCGATCTGCACGGTCCCGGATTTGGGTCCGCGGGTCAGCACATAGATCAGCTTGTCGCCGTCGGGATCATGGGCGCCCAGCGTTCCGGTCACCGGGCCGTCGAGCACACCAGTGATCTGGACCGGGTCGATGGTCGGTGCCTGGTTGAAGAACGTGCGGCGGATCGCGTAGAAGGACGCCTCCAGCTGATCCTTGGTCCGCTCCGAGGTCTGCAGCGACTCGATCCAGGCCAGACTGTCGGCGCTCCAGGCCTCCAGGGACCGGGCCACCCAGCGCTGATACGGACTCTGCCACGACCGGGTGGGTGACGGCACGGGCGCCGAGACAGGCTCTGCCGCAGCGGCGCTCACGGTGTCGGCGCCGGCCGCCGGGGCCTGTGTGACATCACGTTCGGGCCGATCGGCGTCCAGGGCTGCAGCATCGCCGGCCTCGTCTTCGATCGTGTCGTCGATCTCGTCGTTCTTGGCGCGCTCGTCGCTGTCCGTGGCGCGTTGCGGGCGCCGGGCTTCGGCCGCCGACCGGACCGTCCGCACCGAGCGCACCGACCGCGCGCCATCGGATCCCGATGCGCCGGAGGCCGCCGACGATGTGCCGGTGGCATCCGCCGCGGCGACACCCGTCGGCGGCCCGGCGATCGACAGTCCCCACAACGCGGCACCCATCCCGGCCGACGCCGCACCGAGTTGCAGCCAACGGCGGACGGCGAATCCCTCAGCGCGGCGAACCGACATATTTGACCCCCTCGTCAATAGGTGTATCGGGACTGTACGCCGGCGCTCACCGCGGCGGCAGCAAATTCCGTGATGAGGCAAACATTGCGTTCCGTGGACCACACCGCGGCTCCGTCGACCGCCGTTAACCTGCTGCTTGCCTTCTGCTAGTCCGGCTCCCGTACCTTCCCCGTCGAACCGGCGTCCAGCCCACGCCGGCATCTCCAGGGGAAGGACCCGCGCAGCCATGGCGCTCATACCGTTGAATCTCTTTGTCGCGCACCAGGGACGCTCGTCGCGCCAGCATGTCACCTGCCGCTACCGGTGCGGCGATGCGTGCTCGAAGCCGGTGCCCAACACCAGCGACAACGAGTACTTCGGCGACGTCATGGCGACCGTGTCCCGGCGAGCCGCACTCAAATCCGCGGGCATCGCCGTGCTGGCCGTCGGTGCCGGTTCGGCGCTGGCCGCCTGCTCGACGAACGGATCCGACACCGCCGCAACATCGTCGAGCAGCACCGCGCCCGCCGACCCACCCACCCCGGCCGGCATGAACTTCACCGCGGTGGCACCCAACAGCGAGGACGCCGTCGTCATCCCCGAGGGTTACCGGCAGGCGGTGGTGATCAGCTGGGGCGACCCGGTACTGCCCGGCGCCCCGGTCTTCGACGTGAACCGGCAGACCGCCGCCGCGCAACGCCAGCAGTTCGGGTTCAACAACGATTTCGCCGGTCTGCTGCCGATCGAGGGCACACCGAACCGGTTCCTGTTGGTCACCAACCACGAATACACCACCGAGCAGTTCATGCATCCCGGCTATGACGCCGACAACCCGACCCGCGAACAGTTCGAGATCGCCGTTGCCGCGCATGGCCTTTCGGTGGTCGAGGTGGAACGTACCCCGGACGGCCTGCGCCCGGTGATGGGCCGCTACAACCGCCGCATCACCGCCGACACCCCGTTCACGATCGTCGGCCCCGCAGCCGGCGCCGACGTCCTCAAAACCGCCGCCGACCCGACCGGGCGCACCGTACTGGGTACGGTCAACAACTGCTCCGGCGGCGTGACACCCTGGGGCACCATCCTTTCCGGAGAAGAGAACTTCAACGCCTACTTCGGCGCCCCGGAGGGTGCGACCGTACCGACCGGACCGGACACCGAACGGCTCGAGCGCTACGGCGTCGCCGTCGAACCCAGCGAACGCAAGTGGGAGAACTTCGACCCACGCTTCGACCTCACCCAGACGCCCAACGAGGTGAACAGATTCGGCTACGTCGTCGAACTCAACCCCTGGGACCCGGCGTCACCGCCGATCAAGCACACCGCAATGGGACGGTTCAAGCACGAGGCCGCCACCGTGCACGTCACCGACGACGGGACCGTCGTGGCCTACAGCGGCGATGACGAGCGCTTCGACTACATGTACAAGTTCGTGTCGGACAAGAAGATTCAGCCCGGCAACACGGCGCACAACATGACCATCCTCGACGAGGGCACGCTCTACGTCGCCAAGCTCACCAGCGATGTCCCGGCCGGCGAGATCGACGGCTCGGGCACGCTACCCGCGGCCGGCAAGTTCGCCGGCACCGGTACCTGGATCCCGCTGCTGCGCTCCGGTCCCGACGGAAAGGCCGAATCGCTGGTCGACGGGATGAACGCGCAGGAGGTCGCGGTGTTCACCCGGTTCGCCGGCGACAAGGCCGGTGCCACCAAGATGGACCGGCCCGAGGACTTCGAAGCCAACCCGAAGAGCGGCAAGGTGTACGTGGCGCTGACCAACAACACCAAGCGCGGCGCCGAAGGCCAGGCCGGCCCGGATGCCGCCAACCCGCGCAACGACAACAAGAACGGCCAGGTCCTGGAGATCACCGATGACCACACCGGCACCGACTTCACCTGGGAGCTGCTGTTGGTGTGCGGTGACCCGGAAGCGGCCGACACCTACTTCGGTGGGTTCGACAAGACCAAGGTCAGCCCGATCAGCTGCCCGGACAACCTTGCCTTCGACAGCCACGGCAACCTGTGGGTGTCGACCGACGGCAACGCCCTGGACTCCAACGACGGGCTGTTCGCGGTCTCCCTGGACGGGCCCACCCGCGGCCTGACCAAACAGTTCCTGACCGTGCCGCTCGGCGCCGAGACCTGCGGACCGGTGGTGACCGACGACCTCGTCACCGTGTGCGTGCAGCATCCGGGTGAGAACGACGACAACAGCATCGACGACCCGCTCTCGCGCTGGCCCGAGGGCGGTAACGGCACCGCCAAGCCGTCGGTGGTCGCGGTGTGGCGGGACAACGGCAACATCGGCGTGTGAGCGCCGGCATGTGATTACGGCCGCGGACCGGGTATTGGTGGATACATGACCTCATCGCTACCCGTCCGCATCGCCGTCCAACTGCAGCCCCAGCACTCCCCCACCTACGGCCACATCCGTGACGCGGTACGCCGGGCCGAGGACATCGGCGTCGACGTCGCCTTCAACTGGGATCACTTCTTCCCGCTCTACGGCGACCCCGACGGCCCGCACTACGAGTGCTGGACGATGCTGGCGGCGTGGGCCGAGCAGACCTCGCGCATCGAGATCGGCGCCCTGGTCAGCTGCAACTCCTACCGCAACCCGGAGCTGCTCGCCGATATGGCCCGCACCGTCGACAACATCTCCGACGGCCGGCTGATCCTCGGCATCGGATCGGGCTGGAAACAGAAAGACTACGACGAGTACGGCTACGAGTTCGGCACCGCCGGCGGCCGTCTCGACGACCTGGCCGCCGCGCTGCCGCGCATCGAATCGCGACTGGCGAAGCTCAATCCTGCTCCGCTACGCGATATCCCGATCCTGATCGGCGGGCAGGGCAAGCGCAAGACGCTACGCCTGGTCGCCGAACACGCACACATCTGGCACGGATTCACCGACGCGGACACCTACCCCGGGCTGGCCGAGGTGCTCGACGGGCACTGTGCCGAGGTCGGCCGCGACCCCGGCGCCATCGAGCGCTCCTCGGGTGTTCCGGAGAAAAGTGTGGCCGCCGCGATCGCCGGCGCCGAGTCGCTCGTCGGGCTGGGTGTGACGCTGTTGACGGTCGGCGTGAACGGACCGGACTATGACCTCACCATTGCCGAGGCACTGGTCAAGTGGCGCGACGAACGGGCCGCCGGCTGACCCGCAAGCCACCCACCGCGGGCAGTCGGCGTGAGACACTTCACCCGCTATGCCCAAGAGGTACGGGGTCAAAGAGAAGGACCTGGTCATCACCCATGTGGTGACCTCGATCCTGACCGGGAAACTTCGGTCGGGTGATCGGCTGGACCGCAACGAAATCGCCGAGGACCTCGGAATCAGCCGGGTCCCGGTGCAGGAAGCGGTGGTGCAACTCGAGCACGACGGGATCGTCTCGACGCAGTATCACCGCGGGGCCTTCCTGCACCGCTTCGACGGCAGCGTGCTGGGCGAACACTACGAGCTCTACGGTGTGCTCAACGGCATCGCCGCAGCGCGGGCCGCCGCCGACGGGGAGACCGAACTACACACCACGCTGCGGGTACTGACCGCGGGCCTGCGCAGCAGCCGGGACACCCGCGGTTTCCACGAGACCGCCTGGCAGTACCGGCAGGCCATCACCGAGGCCCACGCCGGGCCACGTCTGCAGGCCGCGATCGGGGCCGCACAAACCTTCATCCCGCGGTCCTTCTGGTCTGCTCACCTCGACGCACCCGCGGAGTTGCTGGAGCACTACGAGGCCGAGACCGCGGCGATCACCGGTCGGGACCCGGCGGCGGCGCGGGCCGCCTGCGCTGCGACCGCCGCGCTGATGGGGCGGATCATGTGCGGCGAGTTGGTGCGCCGCGGCGTGTTGGAGGGACCCGTTGCGTTCGAAACGAGCTGAAGGCTTCGACCGCACCGACGCACCGACTAGCTTTTTGCCATGACCTCGTTGCTCCGCCGCGCGCTGCATCCAGTGCTGGCGCTCCTGCTCGCCATGCTGGCCTGCTCGATCGGGCTGGCCGCGCCGGCCTCGGCCGACCAGTGCGCGCCCCCCGGGATCGACAGTGCCAGCGCCCTGCCGACGAATCTGGCCGCGGCCGCGCAGGGCCCCGGCGCCGACAAGTACACGACCGACGGCGTGGCGCCGCTGGGCTCCGTCGACATCGCCGCACTGGGCCTGGCTACACCCGGGGTGCTGACCGTGGGCACGCTGTCCGATGCACCACCGAGCATCTGCATCAACGCGGCCGGCCAGTTCACCGGGTTCGACAACGAACTGCTGCGGGCCATCGCCGAGAAACTGGGACTGCGGATCAGCTTCGTGGGCACCGACTTCTCCGGGCTGCTGGCCCAGGTCGCTTCCGGGCGCTTCGATGTCGGTTCGTCCTCCATCACCACCACCGACGCCCGCCGTCAAACCGTCGGGTTCACCAACGGCTATGACTTCGGCTATTTCTCGTTGGTGGTGCCGACGGGATCGCCGATCAACAGCTTCTCCCAGCTGACCGCCGGCCAGCGCATCGGCGTCGTGCAGGGCACCGTGCAGGAGGCCTATGTGGTGGACTCCCTGGGTCTTGATCCGGTGAAGTTCCCGGACTACAACACCGTGTACGCCAGCCTCAAGACCGGCCAGATCGACGCCTGGGTGGCCCCGTCCCAGCAGGCCGTCGGCACCGTGCAGCCCGGCGATCAGGCCACCATCATCGAGAACACGTTCAGCCTCGACAATTTCGTGGCATACGCCGTCGCCAAGCAGAACACGCCGCTGATCGACGCGCTCAACGCCGGCCTGGATGCGGTGATCGCCGACGGAACCTGGGCCCGGCTCTACACGGAGTGGGTGCCGCGGGCACTGCCGCCGGGCTGGAAACCCGGCTCCAAAGCCGCACCGGCACCCCAACTTCCGGACTTCGCGGCGATCGCCGCCGAACGCCCTGCGGCCACCGACCAGAGTGCACCGCCGGCGCCCCGATCCGTGCTGGGCCAGCTGTCGGACTCGTTCCTGAATTGGGATCTGTACCGGCAGGCCATCCCCGACCTGTTCACCACGGGCTTGCCGAACACGTTGATCCTCACCGCCGGCGCGGCGGTGATCGGTGTCGTTTTGGGACTGCTGCTGGCCGTCGCCGGGATCTCCCGCTCGCGACTGCTGCGCTGGCCGGCCCGGGTCTACACCGACATCTTCCGCGGCCTGCCCGAGGTGGTGATCATCCTCGTCATCGGACTGGGCATCGGACCGATCGTCGGCGGCCTGACCGGTAACAATCCCTACCCGCTCGGCATCGCCGCGCTGGGGCTGATGTCGGCGGCCTACGTCGGCGAGATCTTCCGCTCCGGGATCCAGAGCGTCGAGTCCGGACAGATGGAAGCGTCCCGGGCACTGGGATTCAGCTACTCGTCATCGATGAAGTTGGTGATCATCCCGCAGGGCATCCGACGTGTGCTGCCGGCACTGGTCAATCAATTCATCTCGCTGCTGAAGGCTTCCTCGCTGGTGTACTTCCTCGGCCTGATCGCCAACCAGCGCGAACTGTTCCAGGTCGGGCGCGACCTCAACGCGCAGACCGGCAACCTGTCCCCGCTGGTGGCCGCAGGTCTGTTCTACCTGATGTTGACCATCCCGCTCACCCACCTGGTCAACGTGATCGACGCGCGGCTGCGCACCGGGAAACGGCCCGCCCCGATCCAAGAGGAGATGATCTGATGGTCGACCCGGTTTCGCTGGCCGCCAAAGATATCCACCTGTCGTTCGGCGCGAACAAGGTGCTGCGCGGAGTCGATCTGGAGGTTCCCGCCGGGACCACCGCCGCCGTCATCGGGCCGTCCGGATCCGGCAAGTCGACGCTGCTGCGCACGCTGAACCGGCTCTACGAGCCGGACAAGGGCGACATCCTGCTCGACGGCCGGTCGGTGCTCGGCGACAATCCCGACCTGTTGCGCCAGCGCATCGGTATGGTTTTCCAGCAGTTCAACCTGTTCGGCCACCGCACCGTGCTGGACAACGTGACCCTGGCCCCCCGCAAACTCAAGGGGATGAGCACCGAGGCGGCCCGCGAGCTCGGGCTGGCCCAGTTGGACCGAGTTGGCCTGCGGCACAAGGCGGATGTCCGGCCGGCCACCCTATCGGGCGGCCAGCAGCAGCGGGTGGCGATCGCACGGGCACTGGCCATGTCGCCACAGGTGATGTTCTTCGACGAGGCGACCTCGGCGCTGGATCCGGAACTGGTCAAGGGTGTACTCGAGCTGATCGCCGATCTGGGGTCCACCGGGATGACGATGGTGATGGTGACCCACGAGATGGGCTTCGCCCGTTCAGTTGCCGACTCCGTGATCTTCATGGACCACGGCGCGGTCGTCGAGTCCGGGCCGCCCGAGCAGATCTTCGACAATGCCGAAACCGAGCGGCTGCGCCGGTTTCTCTCCCAGGTTCTTTGATCTTCAGCGCGTTCCAACCTGACCGGACCGGACAGGTTAGACTAGCGAATTATGGTCGAGACCGATCCGCAGGCCGCCGAGCTGGCCGGAGAGCTGCAACGTGTGCTCTCCAAACTGTTTTCGGTGCTGCGGCGCGGCGACACCCGAGGCGCGCAGAGCTCCCCCGGGGGTGACCTCACCCTGGCTCAACTCTCGATCCTGCTGACCCTGCTGGAGTCCGGTCCGATCCGGATGACCGAACTGGCCGCCCACGAGCGGGTCCGCACACCGACGACCACGGTGGCCATTCGCCGGTTGGAAAAGCTCGGGCTGGTCAAGCGGTCCCGGGACCCCTCCGATCTACGCGCCGTCCTGGTCGAGGTGACCCCGCGCGGTCTCGTTCAGCACCGCGAAGCCCTGGAGGCGCGGCGAACATTCCTGGCCGGCATGCTGGGCAACCTGAGCGCCGAGGACCAGGCCACCCTCAGCGCGGCGCTGGGCCCGCTGGATCGCCTGGGCGATCAGCCGACTGGCTAGTTACGCGGGCCGCCGGATCACCCCAGCCAGTCCAGCACCGCCGCGGCCGTCCAGGACTGCTGCATGCTGCCCAGCGGTTCGCCGGTGAACGGCTCGTAATACTCGGCGAAAGTCCCGTCACTGGCCTGACGCAGGCCCTCTTGCCGCAGTGCCGACGCGCGTTCGGCCCAGCCGCGGCGGGCGAAACACCAGGAGAACAACCACGTCGTCACCGGCCACACCGGCCCGCGCCAGTACTCACGGGGCCGGAAATCCCGGGACACCGGTGAGGTCGTCGGGATCAGTGCGTAGCGCAGGTCGGGATGGCTGCTGAACCGTGGCCCCTCCAGCAGCTTCAACAGCGTGCGTTCCCGGTCGTGCGAGAGCCCGCCACACAACAGCGGAGCGAACTGTGCGACCGTCTCGGTGGACACCCACCTGTCCGCCCGGACATCGAAATCCCTTGCTGCGCCGGTCCGTTGATCGGTGGCATTGATGACCCCGGTGCGGAACCGGTCAGCCCAGCCGTAGAGGTCACGCACATCGGCCGGTGGCCGCTTGTAATCCTCGCCGATCTCGGCGAGCACCGTGCAGGCCACCGAGAAGATCGCCGAGACGAACACGTCCTCGACCGCGAAGCTCATAGTCTTGGCGAGCAGTTCGTCGTCGTAGCGGACGGCCTTCATCTCCTCCAGCAGCCACAGATAGCGGTCGTACTCGGTGTCCGACGGCCGCTGGGTGGAGTCGGTGTTGATCTTGTTGTCCTCACGCTGGTACTCCGGAACGACGCCCGGAATCACGTTGGCGTAGGCACTGTCCCAGCGCGGCGAATTGTCCATCCCGGATTCCCACCCGTGGTACAGCGTGATGCGGCCCTCGCCGCGCAGATCGCGGCACTCGGCCAGCCAGCGATGCCAACGCACCAGGTCGTCCCAGCGGCGGTCCAGGAACGCCTCGGCAACGGCCCGGGTGGAGCGACCGCGGGTCTTGGCGCGGTCCAGGATGCGCTGCACGGCGATGGCGTGCACCGGCGGCTGGGTGATGCCCGAGGTGTGCCGGGTGCGCGGTGCATGCTCGGCGAGGGCGGAAGTCGCCCACCGGGCCGGGCCGGGGAAGTAGCCGTCCACCCCGTTGGCGAACACGATGTGCGGGATCATCCCGTTGCCCCACTGCGCCGAGAGCAGGGTGTCCAGCTCGACGACCGCCCGTTCGACGCTCAACGGGGCGAGCCCGATCGCGACGAAGGCCGCGTCCCAGCTCCACATGTGCGGGTAGAGCAGCGGGGCGGCAGTGGTCATCACCCCCAGGTCATTGCCGCGCAGCAGATACGCCGCGCGCGCTGCGAGCTGGGTGGGAGCGAAGCTTGGGTCCGGTGGCATCGCAACAATCATGCGATGCCACGGCCCGTTTTGCAGAGTCGGTAGTGTTTTCTGCTGTGCCTACCGCGCTGATAACCGGCGCCGCCGGCGGGATCGGAACCGCCGTCGCCGCCGCCCTCGCCCCCACCCACACCCTGCTACTGGCCGGCCGGCCATCCGCTCGGCTCGATGCGCTCGCCGAACGCCTCGGCGCCCCGACCTGGCCGCTGGACCTCACCGACCAGGAGTCCATCGAGGCCGCCGCCGAGCCCCTCGCCGAGCTCGACGTGCTGGTCCACAACGCCGGGGTGCTCTACCCGGGCAGCGTCGGCGAATCCAGCGCCGATGAGTGGCGGGCCAGCTTCGAGGTCAATGTGACCGGCGCCGTCGCGCTGACGCTGGCGCTGCTGCCCGCGCTGCGCGCCGTCGGCGGCCACGTGGTGTTCATCAATTCCGGTGCCGGCCAGAAGGTGTCGGCGGGCATGGCGTCCTACTCGGCGAGCAAGTTCGCGCTGCGTGCCTTCGCCGACTCGTTGCGCGCCGACGAACCGTCACTGCGGGTGACCTCGATCTTCCCGGGCCGTACCGACTCGCCGATGCAGCGCGATCTGGTCGCCTACGAAGGCGCCGGCTATGACCCGGCGAAGTTCCTGCGCCCCGAGACGGTGGGCGGGCTCGTCGCGCAGGTGGTACACACCCCGCGCGACGGCTCCGTCCACGAGATCACGGTCCGCCCCGGCTGACTACGCCGGGACCATCCCATGCGGGTCCAGCACGAACTTCTGGGCCACCCCGGAGTCGAAGGCGGCATATCCGTCCGGCGCGTCGTCCAACCCGATGACGGTCGCGTTCACCGCATCGGCGATATGCGCCTTGTCGTGCAGGATGCTCATCATCAAACCGCGGTTGTACTTCAACACCGGGCACTGGCCGGTGTAGAAGCTGTGGCTCTTGGCCCAGCCCAACCCCAGGCGGACCTTGAGCGTGCCGTGCTTGGCGTCGTCATCGGTGCCGCCCGGATCGCCGGTGACATACAGGCCGGGGATCCCCAACGAGCCGCCCGCCCGGGTGGCGTTCATGATCGAGTTCAGCACCGCGGCCGGTTGCTCGCCGGCCCCCTGGCCGTGCCCGCTGGCCTCGAACCCGACGGCGTCGACGGCGCAATCGACCTCGTTGGTGTTGAGGATCTCGGCAATCTGATCTTCCAGGGTGGCGTCGGCGCTGATGTCGACCGTCTCACACCCGAACGACCGGGCCTGCGCGAGCCGGTCGGCGTTCAGGTCGCCGACGATGACGACGGCGGCGCCCAGCAGGTACGCCGAATAGGCCGCAGCCAGGCCCACCGGGCCGGCCCCGGCGACATACACCGTGGAGCCTGTGGTGACGCCCGCTGTCTTGGCGCCGTGGTAGCCGGTCGGAAAGATGTCCGACAGCATGGTGAGGTCGCGGATCTTGGCAAGGGCCGCATCGCGATCGGGGAACTTCAGCAGGTTGAAGTCGGCGAAGGGCACCATGACGTAGTCGGCCTGGCCGCCCAGCCAGCCGCCCATGTCGACGTAGCCGTAGGCCGAGCCGGCCCGGGCCGGATTCACGTTGAGGCAGATGCCGGTCTGTCCCTCGCGACAGTTGCGGCATCGGCCACAGGCGATGTTGAACGGCACCGAGCAGATGTCGCCGACTTCGAGAAACTGTACGTCCGAGCCCTTTTCGACGATCTCGCCGGTGATCTCGTGGCCGAGGGTCTGCCCCACCGGCGCGGTGGTGCGACCGCGGACCATGTGCTGGTCGGAACCACAGATGTTGGTCGATACACATTTGAGGATGACGCCGTGGTCGGCCTTGCGGGTCATGCCCATCGCGTCGGCAACCTCGGCGGGAACCTCGAGCTTCGGATAAGGCAGCGTCTCGACGGCGACCTGGCCGGGTCCCTTGTAGACGACGATCCGGTTATCGGACATTGCGCGCTCCAGACTGGGCCGCTGTCACCGTGTATGTCGTTCTCGCAGACAGGATTTCCGCCGCCACGCCGCGGCCCTGCCATCCAGTATCCGCGCTCCGGTATGCACAGAACCGAATACGTGCACATGCGGGCCAGAAACTAGCCCAACGGTCAGGTTTTGCCCGGTGTGTGCAGCCGCAGCCACCATCGTGACGGGTGCGGCTGCACAAACCGCTCAGACGACGAGGTTCACCAGACGCCCGGGCACCACGATGACCTTCTTCGGCGTGGCGCCGGCCAGGAACGCCAGCACCTTCTCGTCGGCACGCGCAGCCGCCTCCAGCGCCGCCCTGTCCGCATCGGCGGCAACGGTGATCTTGCCGCGCACCTTCCCGTTGACCTGCACCGGCAGCTCGACGGTGTCGTCGACCAGATAGCGTTCGTCGGCGGTGGGGAACGGTCCGTGCGCCAGCGAACCCGCATGGCCCAGGCGCCGCCACAGTTCCTCGGCCAGGTGCGGGGCCAGCGGCGCGACCATCAACACCAGCGGCTCGATCGCCGACCGGGCGCTGACGCCCTCCTTGGTGAGGTGGTTGGTGTACTCGATCAGCTTCGCGGCCGCGGTGTTGTTACGCAGTGCGGCATAGTCATCGGCGACCCCGGCGATGGTCTTGTGCAGTGCACGCAGGGTGTCCTGCGCCGGCTCTTCGTCATCGCTGACCCGCACGGCGCCGGTGGTCTCGTCGATCACCGCGCGCCACACCCGCTGCAGGAAGCGGTGCGCCCCCACCACATCCTTGGTGGCCCACGGCCGCGACGCCTCCAGCGGCCCCATCGACATCTCGTAGACGCGCAGCGTGTCCGCGCCGTACTCGTCGCAGATCTCGTCCGGGGACACCGAGTTCTTCAGGCTCTTGCCGATCTTGCCGAACTCCTGGTTGACCTCGATCTCACCCTCGGCGCCCGGGTAATAGAACCTGCCGTCCCTCTCGATGACCTCGGCGGCGGGCACATAGGAGCCCCGCGCATCGGTGTAGGCGAAGGCCTGGATGTAGCCCTGGTTCACCAGCCGACGATAGGGCTCACTGGAACTCACATGGCCCAGGTCGAAGAGCACCTTGTGCCAGAACCGCGAGTACAGCAGGTGCAGCACCGCATGCTCCACGCCGCCGACGTAGAGGTCGACGCCACCGGGATCCTGCGGTCCGTGGATATCCGGGCGGGGACCCATCCAGTAGGCCTCGTTCTCCTTGGCGCAGAACGTGTCATTGTTGTGCGGATCGGCGTAACGCAGCTCGTACCAAGAACTTCCGGCCCACTGCGGCATCACGTTCGTGTCGCGGGTGTAGGGCCGCAGCCCGTCACCCAGATCCAGCTCGACGTTCACCCACTCGGTGGCCTTGCCCAGCGGTGGGGACGGCTCGCTGTCGGCGTCGTCGGGGTCGAACATCACCGGGGCGTAGTCCGGGATGTCTGGAAGTTCCACCGGCAGAGAAGATTCGGGGAGCGGGTGGGCGCGCCCGTCGGCGTCGTACACGATGGGGAACGGCTCGCCCCAGTATCTTTGGCGGGCGAACAGCCAGTCCCGCAGCTTGTACTCCACCCGGGCCCGGCCGGTGCCCTCGGCCTCCAACCGCTCGATGATCACCGCCTTGGCGGCGGCCACGTCCAGACCGTCGAGATAATCGGAGTTCACCAGGGTTCCGTCACCGGTATAGGCGCCCTCGGTGACGTCTCCACCGCTGATGACCTCCACGATGGGCAGCCCGAAGGCGGTCGCGAACTCCCAGTCGCGCTGGTCACCGCCGGGCACCGCCATGATGGCGCCGGTCCCGTAGCCGGCCAACACATAGTCGGCAACGAAGACGGGCACACCGGTCCCGGTCACCGGATTGGTGGCGTAGGCACCGGTGAACACACCGGTCTTGGTCTTGTTCTCCTGGCGCTCCAGGTCCGACTTGGCCGCAATATCGGACCGGTAGGCCGCAATCGCCGCCGCCGGAGTGGCGCCACCGTAGGTCCAGCGGTCATCGGTGCCCGCCGGCCAGGCGTCCGCCGTCAGCGAGTCGACCAGTTCGTGTTCTGGGGCCAGCACCATGTAGGTGGCGCCGAACAACGTGTCGGGCCGGGTGGTGAACACCTCGATGGGCCCGGCCTCGGTGGCGAAGCGCACCTCGGCACCGGTGGACCGGCCGATCCAGTTGCGCTGCATGGCCTTGACCTTGTCCGGCCAGTCCAGCACGTCCAGATCGTCGAGCAGTCGGTCCGAGTAGGCGGTGATACGCATCATCCACTGCCGCAACCGCTTCCGGAACACCGGGAAGTTGCCGCGGTCGCTGCGGCCGTCGGAGGTGACCTCCTCGTTGGCCAGCACGGTGCCCAGTCCAGGACACCAGTTGACCACCGAGTCGGCGCGGTACACCAGGCGGTGTGAGTCCACCAGCTCGGTACGCTCGCCGGCCGACAGGTCCTGCCAGCTGCGGCCGTCGGGCAGCGGCCGCGTACCGGAGTCGAACTCGGCGATCAACTCCTGGATCGGCCGGGCGCGGTTGAGCTGCGGATCGAACCAGGCGTTGTAGATCTGCAGGAAGATCCACTGCGTCCACTTGTAGAAGTCCACATCGGTGGTGGAAAAGCTGCGCCGCGAATCATGGCCCAGGCCCAGCCGACCCAGCTGCCGGCGGAAATTGACGATATTGGCCTCGGTGCGGGTCCGCGGATGCGTGCCGGTCTGCACCGCGTACTGCTCGGCGGGCAACCCGAACGCATCGAAGCCCAGCGCATGCAGCACATTGCGCCCCGTCATCCGGAAGTAGCGGGCGTACACGTCGGTGGCGATGTAGCCCAACGGGTGCCCGACGTGCAGGCCCTCCCCGGACGGGTACGGGAACATGTCCTGCACGAACATCTTGTCGGCGGGCACCGCGGAGCCGTCGGCGGGCGCCAGCGAGCCGACCGGGTTGGGCACGTGGAAGGTCCCCTGCACATGCCAGCGCTGCTGCCAGGTCTGCTCTATCTCACCGGCCAGCTGCGCGGTGTAGCGGTAGCTGGGGGCGTCGGCGTCGGCCGCAGCTGCGTCGGCGGAGGGTTCTGTCACGCCAAACAGGGTATAAGCGCCGCTCGTGAGCGCTTCGGCCACGGGTTGGTATCGGTTCCGTTGCAGCCCGCTCACCACACGGTTGCAGCTGTGTTCCGGCCCTGGTGACCTTGAGCCGCAGCTGGTTACAGTCGGCCCCTGACCCAGGCACATGCAACTCGGAAGGACCGGCGTCAGATGAACGAGACCTCGTACCGTTGGCGGATTCTGCTCGCCGGAACCGCCGCCGGTGTTGCCGGTGTGGTGGGCCTGACCGCACCGGCCGCCACCGCCGAGCCGCTCGCCCCGCAGCCGTCGCCGGCCACCCCCGCCACCGTCACCCAGACCGTGACCGTCACCCCGCAGGCCGCACCCGGCGTGGCCGGGCCCTCACAGCCGGTCGCTCCCGCCGCGGTCCCCGCCTCGGGGCCCGGGGCCGCCCTTCCGGCGGCCGTGCCACCGGGCGGCACCACGACCGTGGCCACCACCCCGGCGGCCGTACCCCGGCCGGTGTCGGTGCCGCTGTCACCGAACCCCGCAGGCACCATCCGTGACTACCTGGCCAGCCGCAATGTCGCGATGGAAGCGCAGACCCCGAGCGGTTTCACCGCGCTCAACATCGTGCTGCCGCGCCCGACCGGGTGGACCCAGGTTCCCGACCCGAACGTGCCGGATGCATTCGCGGTCATCGCCGACCGGGTCGGCGGCGACGGCCTGTACACCTCGAACGCCCAGGTGGTGGTGTACAAACTCGTCGGCGATTTCGACGCCCGCGAAGCCATCCGACACGGTTTCGTCGACAGCCAGCAGCTCACCGCCTGGCGGTCCACCGGTGGCTCGATCGCCGAGGTGGCCGGGGTGCCCACGTCGATCATCGAAGGCACCTACCGCGAGAACAACATGACCCTCAACACCTCGCGGCGACACGTCATCGCGACCTCCGGGACCGACCGCTACCTGGTGTCGCTGTCGGTCACCACCGCCGAATCCCAGTCGGTCGCCGCCGCCGATGCCGTCGACGCCATCGTCAAGGGGTTCCGGGTCGCCGCTCCCGTCGCCTCCCCGGCCCCGGCACCGGCCGCCCTCGTCCCGGCGGCGCCCGCGGCCGCACCCGGTGCCGCCGTACCGGTCAGCATGACGGGCACATCCCCGGTCGCCCCGCTCACCCCGGCCCTCGCCCCGGTGATCAGCCTCCCCCGCTGAGCCCGGCCGCACCTGCCTCGTATCCTTGGCAGATGCTCATCGCCGCGGTGCTCTGCCTGTGCGTGGCAGCGGCGACCATCGCTGTCGCCGCCTGGTCACTGAACCGGCCTTATGCGGCCGACCCGGTGCGTCAGGTGCTGCGCGCCGTCGCACCCACCCAGTTCGCCGCCGCGGCAATGCTGGCGGCCGGCGGTGTGGTCGCGCTGACGGCGCCGGCCCAGATGGGGTTACTGGTGCTGGTGGTCTGCATCGTCGGGGCGGTCGGCACCGTCGCCGCCGGGTGTTGGCAGAGCGCGAAGCTGGTCGCCGCCAAGGAGGCCGAGCAAGAGGCGCAGCGCGACGCGGGCGGCGGCTGCGCCGGGTCCTGTGCGTCGTGCACGCTGTCGTCCGCCGATGCGGCGGGCCGCTCTAGTTGCGGCTGAGGTCGATCGGGTGGGTGGCCAGCATCGACAGCGGTAACGGTTGCCGGCGCAGCACCCGCGCCCACAGATCGACCCGCGGCTCCACCAACACATCCGAGGGCAACGCCGACAGCACGATCCAGTCGTCGCGTTCGATCTCGCCCTCCAGCTGGCCGGTCGTCCAGCCGGAGTATCCGGCGAAGATGCGTACCCCTTCGAGCGCCGGGGCGATCTCGTCGGGATCGGAATCCAGATCGACCATCACGACGCGGCCCTGCACATGCCGCACCCCGGGTAGGCCGGTGATGTCCACCCCGGTCCGCACCGTCGCCAGGCACAGCGCCGAATCACGTTTCACCGGGCCACCGATGAACATGCTCTTCGGTTTGATCGCCAGCTTGGCCCACTGCGGCAACACGTTGTACACGGCGGTCTCGCTGGGCCGGTTCAGCACGACCCCCAGGGTGCCGCCCTCGTTGTGCTCGACGATGTAGATGACGCTGCGCCGGAACGTCGGTTCGAGCAGATCGATATCGGCGAGCAACAGGGTTCCGGCGCGCACACGCGGTGCCGTCGGCGTGACGTGATCCTCCGGTTCCTCGGGCTGTCCCACTGGTCCATCATGTCACCAGCAGACCCTTGCAGCGGCGAACAACAAGCGGGCGGGCGAGATATTTGTACTGTTGATTCGGGTGCCGATCGAAGTCCCGGCCCGGACAGGATCTGATCTCATGACTGACACCCGCAATCCGCCGGGAACCTGGCAGGCCGTGCGCGGTCTGCCGGAGTTCCGGCGGCTGCTGGAGTTGCGTGCGGTGAGCCAATTCGGTGACGGGTTGTTCCAGGCCGGGCTGGCCGGGGCGATCCTGTTCAACCCCGACCGCGCGGCCGACCCGTGGGCGATCGCCGGGGCCTTCGCCGTGCTGTTCCTGCCGTATTCGGCGTTGGGACCGTTCGCCGGGGCGTTGCTCGACCGCTGGGACCGTCGCCTCGTCCTGGTCGGCGCCAACATCGGGCGGCTGTTGCTGGTGCTCGCCGTCGGTGCGGCGCTGGCGGTCAGCTCCGGTGATCTGGTGCTGCTCTGCGGCGCGCTCATCGTCAACGGGTTCACCCGCTTCGTGTCGTCGGGCCTGTCTGCCGCGCTACCGCATGTGGTGCCCCGCGACAAGGTGATCACGATGAATTCGGTGGCCACCGCGACCGGTGCGTTGGCGACCTTCGTGGGCGCGAACTTCATGCTGCTGCCCCGCTGGCTGCTCGGCTCCGACGACACCGGCGCCTCGGCGGTGATCTTCCTGGCCGCCGTGCCGGTGGCGATCGCCCTGGTGCTGTCGGTGCGGTTCGGCCCACACGTCTTGGGCCCAGATGACAGCGTGCGCGCGGTGCACGGATCGGCGGCCTACGCGGTATCCACCGGCTGGGTGCACGGTATCCGCACGGTGGCCGCGGTGCCGACGGTCGCGGCCACGCTCAGCGGGCTGGCCGCGCACCGGATGGTGTTCGGGATCAACACCCTGCTGGTGCTGGTGATCGTCCGCCACCACGGTGACCACGAGGTGGCCGGCCTCGGGCTGGGCACCGCGGTGCTGTTCGTCGCGGCGGCGGGCACCGGCTCGTTCCTGTCCACCGTGATCACGCCGTGGGCCGTCGGCCGCTGGGACCGCTACCGCACCGTGAACGGCGCGCTGGCGCTGGCCGCGGTGGTGCAGCTCTTCGCCGCCGCGCTGGCACTACCGGTCATGATCGTCTGCGGTTTCGTGCTGGGGGCGGCCGGGCAGGTGGTCAAGCTGTGCGCCGACAGTGCCATGCAGATCGACGTGGACGACGCGCTGCGCGGGCACGTCTTCACCGTGCAGGACGCGCTGTTCTGGTTCACCTTTGTCGCGGCCATCGCCGCAGCGGCCGCGGTGATACCGATCGACGGGCGGTCGGTGCCGCTGGTGCTGGCCGGCTCGGTGCTCTACCTGCTGGGCCTGGCCGCGCACGCTGCCCTGGGGCGACGCGCGGGCGCGGATTAGAGTTCAGCCATGGCTGGTGCCGAGCCGATGGTGGCCGATCTGCGTGCCGAAAGCGATGCCCTCGACGACCTGGTCGCCGACCTGCCCGACGAGGGCTGGCAAACCCCGACGCCGGCACCGGGCTGGACGGTCGCCCACCAGATCGCACACCTGTGGTGGACCGACCGGGTCTCGCTGCAATCGGTCACCGATGAGGAGGCGTTCAACGCGGTGCTCGGTGAGGCCGCCAAAGATCCGCTCGGGTTCGTCGACGCCGGCGCCGAGGAACTGGCGCGCACCGCGCCGGCGACGCTGCTGGCCTCCTGGCGCCGTGACCGGGCCGCACTGCACGACGCCCTGCTCGGCGTCCCCGAGGGTCGCAAGCTGCCGTGGTTCGGTCCGCCGATGAGCGCCCCCTCGATGGCCACCGCCCGCCTGATGGAGACCTGGGCACACGGCCTGGACGTCGCCGACGCGCTCGGGATCCGCCGGCCGGCCACTGCCCGGCTCCGGTCGGTGGCCCATATCGGGGTGCGCACAAGGGATTTCGCGTTCACCGCGCACGGGCTCACCCCGCCGGCGGAGCCGTTTCACGTGGAACTGACCGGGCCCGACGGTGCGGTGTGGTCGTGGGGGCCGCAGGACGCGGCCCAGACGGTGACGGGGTCTGCCGAGGATTTCTGCATGCTGGTGACCCAGCGCCGCGCGCCGCGCGAGCTGGACGTGGTCGCGAAGGGTCCGGACGCGCAGAAGTGGCTGACCATCGCGCAGGCCTTCGCCGGGCCACCGGGACCCGGCCGCGGGTAGCATCGTCGGCGGGCGCGCAGGACCGCCCGACGTCCGCTCGAAGAGGCTCAGCCTCCCTGCTGCAGTTGCCATTCGATGACCTCTTCTCGGCCCGGCATCGCGGACGACGGGCTCTCGAGAGGAGGCCGTCATGGCCAGTTCGCTACCCGACAATCCCTCGCTGACCCGGCTGCGTGATACCGCCCGCCGCCTGCAGCGCGATATCGTCGCCGCCGACCGGGCCGCGCTGGCCCTGGTCCGCGAGCACCATCCGCAGCCCGACACCGCCTTGCGCGGCGACCACTTTGCGCTGCACGATGCCCACCTCACCGTGGCACGCCGGTACGGGTTCAGCGGGTGGCCGGCACTGGTGCACTACGTCGAGGCCGCCGCGGAACTGAGCGTCGACCCCGCCCGGTTCGACGAGACCGCCGCCGACCCCGCCGACCGGTTCTGTGCGCTGGCCACGCTGCGCTATGACGAGTCCGACGCCCCGCCCCGCCGACAGGCCGCCGCTGACCTCCTGCGCGCCGACCCTGGTCTGACTGGACATCACGTGTGGGCCGCCGCTGCGGCGGCGGATCCTGACGCGTTGTCCACCGTGCTGGGCGACGACCCGAAGCAGGCGTCGGCGCCCGGTGGCCCGTACGGCTGGACCCCGCTGATGTACCTGGCCTACGGACGTGCGCCCCAACACGACAGCCTGGAGGCGGCGCGTTTACTGCTCGACGCGGGCGCCGACCCGAACGCCGGCTACCTGTGGCGCGGGATGTCGACCCCGTTCACGGTGCTGACCGGCGTGTTCGGGGAGGGCGAACAGGGGCCTCGCCGCCAGCCCCGCCATCCGCGCGCCACCGAGCTGGCCGAATTGCTGCTGCGCCGCGGTGCCCACCCGGTCGATCAGCAGACCCTTTACAACCGGATGTTCCGGCCCGACGATTCGCATCTGGAGCTGCTGTTCGCGCACGGGCTGGCCGACGCCGGCCCCAGCCCGTGGGAGCGCCGTCTCGGCGAGGCGATGGAAACCCGTGCGCAGATGTGGCAGCGACAGGTGGCCTGGGCCGCCGAGCACGGCTTCACCGATCGGCTGGCCCTGCTCGCCCGCCACGGTATCGACATCTCGGGTGTCGATCCGGTGATACCCCGCCTCCCAGACGACCCCAACACCCGCGATGCCGACGGGGCCACGGCCCTGCACCACGCGGCCTGGGCGGGCGACCTCGAGCTGATCGGGCGGCTGCTGGACGCCGGGGCCGACCCGACCCTGCGCGACACCCGCTTCGGCGCCACCCCGCGCGGCTGGGCCGAGCACGCCTACCAGGAGGAAGCCGCGGCGCTGTTCAGCCCAGATCGGTGATCGCGTCCGCGGTGCCATCGCCATCGGCGTCGGTGAACCGCAGGTCCCAGCGGCCGTCGCCGTCGCGGTCGACGTAGGCGGTGGCCCTGCCCTCGTGCCGGCCGAGCACCCGATCGGCCAGCCCGTCGCCGTCGACGTCCAGCAGCCGGTCGTCGGCCACGCCGTCGGCGTCGAAGTCGACCATCGGCCCGGCCCCACCTGCCGGGCCGACCTCCACCCCGTCGAGGCCGAACCAGCGCAGCTGGCCGGCCCGATCGAGCGCCACCGCCCAGGTGCCGGTGCCGTCATCGGTGTAATAGGCAGGCGCCGGGCCGTCCCGATCGTGCACCGCGTGATCGGCCATCCCGTCGAACGGCGGGCCGTCCAGATCGGCCAGGGCGTCATCGGCCCGGCCGTCACCGTCGAGGTCCAGTGCGAACCCGTCGAGCACCCCGTCGCCGTCCAAATCGACCGTCGGATCGGCCGACCAGATGTGCGCACCGCCGGACCCGTCACCCAGGCAGTAGTCCATACCTGTTCAGACGCATCAGGACTGCTGCGCGTTCCACCAGCTGTGAAGTTCGGCGATCGCCTCGTCGTGCTCCAGGGGCCCGCGGTCCAGGCGCAGCTCCTTGAGGTGGTTCCACGCCTTGCCGACCAGCGGCCCCGGCGGGATACCGAGGATCTCCATGATGGCGTTGCCGTCCAAGTCGGGCCGCACGCGTTGCAGGTCCTCCTTGGCGGCCAGCTCGGCAATGCGCGCCTCGAGCTCGTCGTAGTTCGCCTGCAGCCGCGCCGCCCGGCGCTTGTTGCGGGTGGTGCAGTCGGCACGGACCAGCTTGTGCAGCCGGTCCAGCAGCGGGCCGGCATCGGTGACATAGCGGCGCACAGCGGAGTCGGTCCACCTGCCGTCCCCATAGCCGTGGAAGCGCAGATGCAGGTACACCAGCTGCGACACATCGTCGACCATCTGCTTGGAGTACTTCAGCGCCCGCATCCGCTTGCGGACCATCTTGGCGCCGACCACCTCATGGTGGTGAAAACTCACTCCACCGTCCGGTTCGTGGCGCCGGGTGCCGGGCTTGCCGATATCGTGCAGCAGCGCCGCCCAGCGCAACACCAGATCCGGGCCCGACGTCTCCAGGTCCATCGCCTGCTTGAGCACGGTCAGCGAATGCCAGTACACGTCCTTGTGCTGATGGTGTTCGTCGATGGCCATCCGCATCTCACCGACCTCCGGCAGCACCACCGCACCCAAACCGGTCTGCACCATCAGGTCCACCCCGGCCACCGGGTCGGCGCCCAACAGCATCTTGTCCAGTTCGGCGGCCACCCGTTCCGGGGTGATCCGGGCCAGCTGCGGGGCCATCTCCAGCAGCGCCTCCAGCACCCGCGGCGCCACCGTGAACCCGAGCTGTGACACGAATCTCGCCGCGCGCAGCATCCGCAGCGGATCGTCACCGAAGGACACCTGCGGGGCCGCCGGAGTGTCCAGCACGCGCTCGCGCAACGCCGCCAAGCCGCCGAGCGGATCGAGGAAATCGGCCGGTCCCGCCTCGGTGATGCGCACCGCCATCGCGTTCACGGTGAAATCGCGGCGCACCAGATCGTCCTGCAGCCGGTCACCGAAGCGAACCTGCGGATTGCGCGACACCTGGTCGTAGCTGTCGGCCCGGAACGTCGTGATCTCGAACCGGTGCCCGGCCTTGCCCACACCGACGGTGCCGAACTCGATACCGGTGTCCCACAGCGCATCCGCCCAGCCGCGCAGCAGCTTCTGCATCTGTTCGGGGCGCGCATCGGTGGTGAAGTCGAGGTCGGAATACAGCCGACCCAGCAGCGCATCTCGCACGCTGCCGCCGACCAGGTAGAGCTCGTGACCGGCCGCGGCGAACACCGCGCCGATATCGCGCAGGACGTCACCGTAGCTGTTCAGCGCGACCCAGGCCCCCGCCAGCAGTTCGGCATCGGCGGCATCATGGGTCGGGTCGGTCGGCACGTTCGGTGAGCCTAATCGGTCTCCCAACCCGGTAACGACCCGGCGACAGCAAGGCCACGACCGGCGCGTGTGGCGAGCAGGTAAACCCGCGGCAACTACTATCGCTTGGGTGTCGGACGGTGATAGTGCCAAGCCGCGACGGCGTCGAGGGCGTCGCCGCGGCCGCCGCTCTGCCGGCCCGCCAGAGGCCAACGCCGAACGCGCCCCCTCAGCAGGTGAGTCGAGCCCTGCGCAGGTGCAGAACCCGCAGCAACAGGCCAAACCCGGACAGCACCGCAAACCCCGGCCCGCCCGGCGGTCACCCGATCGGTTGCGCACCGTGCACGAGACATCGGCCGGTGGCTTGGTCATCGACGGCCTGGACGGGCCCAAGGACACTGCGGTCGCCGCACTGATCGGCCGGATCGACCGGCGCGGCCGGATGCTCTGGTCGCTGCCGAAGGGGCATATCGAGGTCGGTGAGACCGCCGAGCAGACCGCCGTCCGCGAGGTCGCCGAGGAGACCGGCGTCCAGGGCAGTGTGCTGGCCGCACTCGGCAGCATCGATTACTGGTTCGTGACCGAGGGTCGTCGCGTCCACAAGACCGTGCACCATTACCTGATGCGCTTCCTGGGCGGTGACCTCTCCGATGAGGACATGGAGGTCACCGAGGTGGCCTGGGTTCCGCTGCGGGACCTGCCGGCCCGACTGGCCTACGCCGACGAGCGGCGCCTGGCCGTGGTGGCCGGTGAGCTCATCGACAAGCTGCACACCGAGGGTGAAGACGCGTTGCCGCCGCTGCCGCACAGTGCGCCGCGGCGGCGCCCGCAGACCCATTCGCACGCCCGCAACCGTCGCCCCGAGGATTCACCGCCCCGGCGTGCGAACGGCTGCGGTCCGGGCCAGTGAGTTCTGCGCGGGTGCTGCGCGTCCTCACCGCCGCGGTCCTGCTGCTGCTGTTCGTCACCCCCGCCCTGGTACCGCGCGCCGCGGCGGGTGAACCCGGCGCCGCGACGTTCCTGACGCTGCGGATCGACCGCGTCTCCCCCGACACCGTCACCACCACGACGGGCTCGATCGTCACCGTCACCGGGACGGTCCGCAATGTCGGCGACCGGCCGGTCCGAGACGTGGTGGTGCGACTCGAACACGCACCCGCGGTCACCGGGTCGGCCGGTTTGCGCACCAATCTGTCCGGCAACCTCGATCAGTACGCGGCGGTCGGGCCGTTCATCACCCTCTCGACCGAACTGCAACGCGGCCAGCAGGTGCCCTTCACGCTCACCTATCCGCTGCGCGGCACCGGCGAGCCCTCCCTGCAGATCGACGAGCCGGGGGTCTACCCGCTGCTGGTGAACGTCAACGGCACCCCGGACTACGGGGCGCCGGCCCGCCTCGACGACGCCCGCTTCCTGCTGCCCGTCCTGGGTGTGCCGCCCGACCCCGCCACCGGGGATGCCGAGGGCGTGTCGGCGGTGGTCCCACCGGACACCTCCCGGCCGGTCGGGATGACGGTGCTGTGGCCGCTGGCCGACCGCCCGCGGCTGGCCGCCGGGATCCCCGGCGGGACCACCCCGGTGCGTCTGCTCGACGACGACCTGGCGACCTCGCTGGCGCCGGGCGGTCGGCTGGACACCCTGCTTTCGGCGGCCGACTTCGCGACCAGCCCCCAGGTCGACCAGGACGGCGCCATGACCGGTGCGCTGTGCCTGGCCCTCGACCCCGACCTGCTCATCACCGTCAACGCCATGACCGGCGGCTACGTCGTCAGCGACGACCCCAACGGCGGGCTGAACGCCGCCACCCGTCCCGGCACCGGCCAGGAGGCCGCCGTCGACTGGCTGGGCCGGCTCAAGACGCTGGCGCAGCGGATGTGCGTCACCCCGACCGTGTACGCCCAGGCCGACCTCGACGCGCTCCAGCGGGTCGGTGACACCGGCCTGAGCGTCGTCGCGACCCGCGGGGCCGCCGATATCGTCGACCAGATCCTGGGGGTGCGTTCGGTGCGCGGCGCCACCCTCATCGGCGACGGGCCGCTGACCGCACCCGCGGTGACGCTGCTCGGCGCCCAGGGCCCGACCGTCGCGGTGGCCGCAGCGCCGCTGTCGGCCGGCGACACCGGCGCCGCCGACCTGGCCCCGCGGCGCAACTCGCTCGACGTCGTCACCGCCCCCTTCGATCCCGGCCTGGCGGCCGCGCTGGCCGGCCTCGGCGCCGCGCCGGTCACCCCCTCCTATCTCGACCAGGACCTCCGGATCCCGCTGCAGCACGATTCGCGCGCGGCCCGACTGCAGAATGCGATCGGGGCGCTGTTGTGGCGCGGCCTGGCACCCGACTCAGAACCCCGCACACAGATCACGATGCCGCCGTTGACCTGGGACCTGGCTCCCGATGAGGCCCAGCGGGTGCTGACGTCGGTGGCGACGGCCATCGGCGCGGGCCTGGCCTACCCGCGCCCGCTGCGCGCGGTGATCGCCGAAACTCCGCGGACGGCACCGGCCGTGCCGGTACCGGCACCCGAACCCGCCGCGGGCGCCCGCTTCGACGACGGGGTGACCTCCGGCATCGCGGCCGTCACCGGCAGACTGTGGGGCCTGACCTCGGCGCTGACCGTGGACCAGCGCACCGGACTGACCGGCACCCAGTACACCGCCCCGCTGCGCGAGGACATGCTGCGCGCCCTCAGCCAATCGGTCCCCGCCGATACCCGCAATGCTGCTGCCCAGCAACGACTTTCCACCGTCAGCCGCACCGTTGCCGACCTGTTCGGGGCGGTCACGGTGGTGAATCCCGGTGGCTCCTACACCCTGGCCACCGAACGCAGCCCGCTGCCGTTGGCGCTGCGTAACGACCTGCCCGTGCCGATCCGGGTCCGGCTGCACATCTCGGCACCGCCCGGGATGACGGTCACCGATCCCGGTGAGATCGAACTGCCACCGGGCTTCCTGCCGCTGCGGGTGCCCATCGAGGTGCACTTCACCCAGCGATTCGCCGTCGATGTGAACCTGAGCACCGTGGACGGGTTGCCGCTCGGGGATCCGGTCCGGTTGTCGGTGCACTCCAACGCCTACGGCAAGGTGCTGTTCTTCATCACCCTCACCGGCGGTGCCATCCTGGCGCTGTTGGTCGGCCGGCGGCTGTGGCACCGATTCCGCGGCGAACCCGACCGGGCCGACCTGATCCCGCCGACCCGGCGCCCCGATCCGCTGGACACCGCGCTGGCGCATGGCGCCGAGCCGACCCGACGCGGCGAAGAGCCGCGATGAACGCACCGCAACGCGTCCCGCGCGGGCACGGCACCCGCCGCCGGGCGGGGGGTGCCGGGGACCAGGCCCGGCGACCAGTCGAGGAACTGTCGGATTCCGCGGTGGTGTCCCGGTCCTGGGGCATGGCGTTGGCCACACTGGTCAGCAGGCTCACCGGGTTCGGCCGGATGGTGCTGCTGGCGCTGATCCTCGGCGGCCCGCTGCTGAGTTCGTTCACCGTGGCCAATCAGCTGCCGAACATGATCGCCGCCTTGGTGCTCGAGGCGACCTTCACCGCCATCTTCGTTCCGGTCCTGACGCGTGCCGAACGCGACGATCCCGACGGCGGTGCCGCCTTCGTCCGGCGCCTGGTCACCTTGGCCACCGCGCTGCTGATCGTGGCGACCGTCCTGTCGGTGGCGGCCGCACCGCTGCTGGTAGATCTGATGTTGGGCAGCGACCCCCTGGTCAACCGGCCGCTGACCACCGCATTCGCCTACCTGCTGTTGCCCCAGGTGGTGTTCTACGGGTTGTCGTCGGTATACATGGCGATCCTGAACACCCGCAACGTGTTCGGGCCGCCGGCCTGGGCGCCGGTGCTCAACAACATCGTCGCGATCCTCACCCTTGGGGTGTATGTGTTGGTGCCCGGCGAGCTGTCGATCGACCCGGTCGAAATGGGCAACGCCAAACTGCTGGTGCTGGGCATCGGCACCACCCTCGGTGTGGTGGCCCAGGCCATGATGCTGCTGCTGGCCATCCGCCGGGAGCGCATCAGCCTGCGACCGCTGTGGGGTATCGACGACCGGCTCAAACAATTCGGCATGATGGCCCTGGCGATGGTGCTCTACGTGCTCATCAGCCAGATCGGGCTGATCGTCGGCAACCAGATCGCCAGCGGCGCAGCGGCTTCCGGTCCGGCCATCTACAACTACACGTGGCTGATCCTGCAATTGCCGTTCGGCATCATCGGGGTGACGGTGCTGACCGTCGTCATGCCGCGGCTGTCCCGCAACGCCGCCGCCGGCGACGGCCCCGCGGTGCTGGCCGACCTGAACCTGGCGACCCGCCTGACCATGCTGATCCTCATCCCGATCGTCGCGATGATGACCGTCGGCGGGCCGGCCATCGGCAGCGCCCTGTTCGCCTACGGCAACTTCGGTCAGACCGACGCCGGCTACCTCGGGATGGCGATCACGCTCTCGGCGTTCACCCTGATCCCGTACACGTTGGTGCTGCTGCAGCTGCGGGTGTTCTACGCCCGCCAGCAGCCGTGGACCCCGATCGTGCTGATCCTGGTGATCACCGCGGTGAAGATCGCCGCATCGGTCGCGGTGCCGCACCTGGTGGCAGACCCGGGCATGGTCGCCGGCTATCTCGGGCTGGCCAACGGGCTGGGCTTCCTGGCCGGCGCCAGCGTCGGCTACCTGGTGTTACGGGCCAACCTGAACCCCCCCGGCGGTCGGATGATCAGCCTGGAGGTGCTGCGCACCATCCTGGTGACCATCGTCGCGTCGATGCTGGCCGGCCTGGCCGCCCACATCGTCGACCAGCTCCTCGGACTGGAGTCTCTGACCGAGCGGGGCGGGCTCGGTTCCCTGCTGCGGCTGCTGGTACTCGGCATCATCATGGTGCCGATCCTGGCTGCGGTGCTGTGGGCGGCCAAGGTGCCCGATGCGCTGGCAGTGGTTGCCGCACTCCGACGCCGGCTGCCTGGCCGCACGGCCGTGCCCGAGCCACCCACTTCCAGGCTCGATGGGCAACACGTCACGTACTCTGATCACAGCAATTCGCATCCGCTGCGGCCTTCACGCCCCCCGGCTGCCCGCCGGTACGGACCGCGCGCGGGGATTGCGGAGCAGCAGATGCCGAAAGGACCAGCGGTGAGCGATAAACCCGTGAGCGGTTCGGCGCCCGGGGCAGGTGCTCGACCTGGAACCGACCCCGAACCCGGCGCCACGACCCGCATACCGGTGACGCCTGATTCGCGGCCGTCGGCCGGCGATTTCCAGCCGGACACCGGTGGCTTCAGCTCGCGGCCCCCCGCGGATTACGGCGGCGACCCGACCCGCGAACCGTTGGCCTTCGATGCCCCGCGCGAGCCCGCGCTGGAGGCCGCCACCGCCGACGAGGACATCCACCTCATCCCGGGCGCCACCATCGCCTCCGGCCGCTACCGGTTGTTGGTGTTCCACGGCGGTCCGCCGCATCTGCAGTTCTGGCATGCCCTGGACACCGCGCTGGACCGGCAGGTGGCGCTGACCTTCGTCGATCCCGACGCCGTGCTGCCCGACAGCGAGCTGCAGGAAATCCTGACCCGCACCATGCGGCTGTCGAAGGTGGAGTCCCCCGGCATCGCCCGCGTGCTCGACGTGGCACGCACCGGTTCGGGCGGTCTGGTGGTGTCGGAATGGATCCGGGGCGGATCGCTGGCCGAGGTCGCCGAAACCCGGCCGTCCCCGATCGGCGGTGCCCGCGCCATCCAGTCGTTGGCCGCGGCCGCCGAGGCCGCGCACCGCGCCGGTGTCTCGTTGTCCATCGACGATCCGAGCCGGGTGCGGGTGAGCATCGAGGGCGATGTCGTGCTCGCCTTCCCCGCGACACTGCCCGACGCCACCCCCGAGGACGATATCCGCGGTATCGGTGCCGCGCTGTACGCGCTGCTGATCAATCGCTGGCCGCTGCCGGATTCCGGGCTGCACAGCGGGCTGGAGCCCGCCGATCTCAACGCCGCGGGCCAGCCCGTGGAACCGCAGTCCGTCGACCGCGAGATCCCGTTCCAGATCTCGGCGGCGGCGGCCCGCGCCGTCCAGGAGGACGGCGGCATCCGCACCGCACCGACCTTGCTCAATTTGCTGCAGCAGGCCACCGCGGTCGCCGACCGCACCGAGTTCATCGCCCCGCTCGAGGAGCGCCCGGCCGGCACCTCCGCCCGGCCGGGGCCCGCCGAGGCCGATCCGGAGGCGGCCGCGCGCCGCCGGAAGGGCATGATCATCGGCTTGGCCGCCGGCGGTGTGGTGGTGGTCGTCGCCCTGGTGATCCTGGCCACCGTGCTCAGCCGCATCTTCGGTGATGTGGGCGGCGGTATCGACCGTGACGAGCTCGGTTTGAACAATCCGACCACCTCCGCGGAGCCCGACGCGGGTAGCACCGTCAAACCGGTCCGCGCCACCGTGTACTCGCCCGAGGGTGAGGCCGACGCGCCCGCCGAGGCGGGCCTGGCGATCGACGGGAACCCGTCGACGGTGTGGCCGACGGACACCTACTCCGACCCTGCGCCGTTCCCCGGGTTCAAGAACGGCGTCGGTTTGATGCTGCAGTTGCCCCGGCCGACCGCGATCTCCTCGGTGACCCTCAACGTCTCCAGCGTGGGCACCGCGGTGCAGATCCGCGGCTCGGACACCGCGAACCCGGCCGCCCTCGAGGACACCACCGCGCTGACGGATCCGACCCCGTTGAAGAAGGGGTCCAACACCATCGAGATCGCCGATCCGCAAGCCACTCCCTATCTGCTGGTGTGGATCTCCACGCTGGGAACCGTCGACGGCAAGAGCCGCTCCGATATTTCCGAGATCACCCTCGAATCGGCGTCCTGACGACGTTATCCCCAGGCCCAATCCGGTGTATCTGCTGGTCACCGGGCCGGTGCGAAGAGGTGCGTGGGTGGCCGCCGGTGCGGCCCTACTGTTCGGCAGGTGGGGACCTTCGGGGGAAGCGCCGGGCGGGATCGCACCGACGAACAGCTGCTGGCCGCGCATGTCGCGGGTGATCGATTCGCGTTCGAGGAGCTGTTCAACCGGTATCAGCCCCAGCTGTATCGGCTGGCGCGGGTCACCACGCGCTGTCCCGACGACGCCCGCGATGCCCTGCAGGACGCCATGCTGTCCGCACACTGCGCCGCGCCGAAGTTCCGGCACGACTGCTCGGTGAGCAGTTGGCTGTACCGCATCGTGGTGAACGCCTGCCTGGACCGGCTGCGGCGGCATAAGGCCCGCCCGACGACGCCGCTGGAGGGGCTTACCTCGGCGGGCTGTATCGGCGACCCTTCGGCGGCGGTGGACACCGCGATCGTCGTCGAGCGCGCGTTGATGTGCCTGCCCGTGGACCAGCGCGCGGCCGTCGTCGCCGTCGATATGCAGGGCTTCTCGGTGGCCGAGGCGGCCCGCCTGCTGGGCATCCCGGAGGGCACCGTGAAGAGCCGCCGGGCTCGGGCCCGGCGCAGGCTGGCGAGCACGTTGGGCTGTCTGGGCGCACCGACCTCCCTCGCGGTGGCGCGCGCCACCGCGCGATGATGGTCGCGTGCCACGTGATTCCGGTAATCCGGATGGATCCGGGGAGGAGTCGGACCCGGGAACCCGGGGACCGACCCCGCACCGGGTGGTGCTCCCCGGGGCCACGCACCACCGGCAGGACCGGCCGCCGGTGCGCTGGCGGCGCGGTGCCGCCGCCGCGGGTGCGCTCGCCGGTGTCCTCGGCCTCGGCCTCGGCGGGGCCGCTCTGTCCAGCGATGACCAGCCCGACGATGCCGGGTTCAGCCGGGCGAACGGGACGTCCGCCCGGCACATCACCGCGCGCCCGGCCAGGCTTCCGATGACCGATGCGCAGATCGTCGCGCTGCTGGAGCGCCCCCCGGATGTGGGCCCGCTGGCCGACCCGCGCGCCTGCCTGGACGCCCTGGGCGCATCCCGGATTCTGGGCGCCGCACCAGTGTCGCAGGCCGGCGCGCCGGCCGTGCTGCTGGTATTGCCCGGGGCAGATCCCTCGTCGCTGGTTGCCGTGGTGGTCGCACCGGATTGTCCGGCCTCCGGCAGCGCGCCGCTGTCCCGGACGGTGTTGGCCCGCCCCTAGACGGCGTCCGGGAACACCCCGGCCTACCCTGATGTTTGAATACACGGCCGTGTGAACGGCAGAAAGGCTGGGATATCCAGGATGTCCACCACTTCTGAGGTCACGTCCCCCATTCACGACGTGATCATCATCGGATCCGGCCCGGCCGGGTACACCGCCGCGGTCTACACCGCGCGGGCCCAGCTGAACCCCTTGGTCTTCGAAGGTATCCAGTTCGGCGGCGCGCTGATGACCACCACCGAGGTGGAGAACTACCCGGGGTTCCGCGACGGCATCACCGGGCCCAACCTGATGGAAGAGATGCGCGAGCAGGCGCTGCGCTTCGGGGCCGATCTGCGGATGGAAGACGTCGACGCCGTCGACCTGAGCGGTCCGATCAAGACGGTCACCGTCGGCGACGAGACGCACCGCGCCCGGTCGGTGATCCTGGCGATGGGCGCGGCGGCCCGCCAGCTCGGGGTCCCCGGCGAGATGGAGCGTATCGGCCTGGGTGTGAGCACCTGTGCCACCTGCGACGGATTCTTCTTCCGCGACCAGGACATCGCGGTGGTCGGCGGAGGTGACTCGGCGATGGAGGAGGCGATCTTCCTCACCAAGTTCGCGCGCAGCGTCACCCTGATCCACCGTCGCGAAGAGTTCCGCGCGTCCAAGATCATGCTGGACCGCGCGAAAGCCAACGAAAAGATCACCTTCCTGACCAACAGCGCGATCACCGACATCGAGGGTGACCCGAAGGTGACCGGAATTCGCTTGCAGGACACCGTGACCGGCGAAGAATCGAAGCTTGCGGTGACGGGCGTTTTCGTCGCGATCGGCCATATCCCGCGTTCGGACCTCGTCCGCGGTCAGGTGGACGTCGATGCCGACGGTTATGTGCAGGTGCAGGGCCGCACCACTGCGACATCGCTGGAGGGCGTCTTCGCCGCCGGTGATCTGGTCGACCACACCTACCGCCAAGCGATCACCGCTGCCGGATCCGGCTGTGCGGCAGCCATCGACACCGAGCGCTGGCTCACCGAATTCCCCGCTCCGACAGAAGAATAGACCCCCACACCAGTAAGGAAGATCCGATGACCGAGAACTCTGCAACATCCGTCGTCACCGACGACTCGTTCGCCCAGGACGTGTTGACCAGTTCCACCCCGGTGCTCGTCGATTTCTGGGCCACCTGGTGCGGGCCGTGCAAGATGATCGCTCCGGTGCTGGAGGAGATCGCCTCGGAGAAGGCCGGTGAGCTCAAGGTGGTGAAACTCGACGTGGACGCCAATCCGGGCACCGCCCGGGACTTCCAGGTGGTGTCGATCCCGACGTTGATCCTGTTCAAGGACGGGCAGCCGGTCAAGCGTATTGTCGGGGCGAAGGGCAAGGCCGCCCTGCTGCGGGAAATCGCGGATCACGCCTGACGCCGGGCACCCGCTGGCGAATCACACACTCGGGTTTTCCGGATTTTTGCGGGCATCTGAGACAATACTGTCAGTCCGAACTGCAACCGCGAGCGTCCTGTGGGCGGTGCAGCGTGTCTGAAAGGGCAGGTATGTCGATACTGCGTCGCGGCGACCGGGGAAGCGCGGTCATCGAGATCAGGTCGGCGCTGGCGGGTCTCGGGCTGCTCAGCAGCCCCGATGCCGATCTGACCACCGGCAGGCATGTCGCGGTGGACCTGTTCGACGACGAACTCGACCACGCGGTACGTGCCTTTCAGCAGCAGCGCGGCCTGCTGGTGGACGGTATGGTCGGCGAGGCCACCTCGCGCGCACTGCGCGAGGCCTCTTACCAGCTCGGGGCGCGCACCCTGTCGCACCAGTTCGGTGCGCCGATGTACGGCGATGACGTTGCCACCCTGCAGGCCCGCTTGCAGGATCTCGGTTTCTACACCGGGCTGGTCGACGGTCATTTCGGGCTGCAGACCCACAACTCGCTGATGTTCTTCCAGCGCGAGTACGGATTGTTCCCCGACGGTATCTGCGGGCCCGAAACGTTGCGCTCGTTGTACTTCCTCGGGTCCCGGGTCACCGGCGGTTCACCGCACGCGATCCGCGAGGAGGAGCTGGTGCGCAGCTCCGGTCCCCGGCTGTCCGGCAAGCGGGTGATCATCGATCCGGGCCGCGGCGGGGACGACCTCGGTGCCATCATCTCCGGGCCCGAGGGTCCGCTCAGCGAGTCAGATATCTTGTGGGACTTGGCCAGTCGGCTCGAAGGCCGGATGACGGCGATCGGGATGGATACCTTCCTGTCCCGTTCGGCCGGGCACAGCCCGTCGGACGCCGAGCGTGCGGCGACCGCCAACACCCTTGGCGCCGACCTGATGATCAGCCTGCGCTGCACCAGTCACCGCAGTCCGGCGGCCAATGGCGTGGCATCGTTTCATTTCGGCAACTCACACGGCTCGGTGTCAACCATCGGCCGCAACCTTGCCGACTTCATTCAACGAGAACTGGTGGCGCGCACCGGATCCAGTGATTGTCGGGTGCACGGGCGAACGTGGGATCTGCTGCGGTTGACCCGTATGCCCACGGTCCAGGTGGATCTGGGTTATGTGACGAACCCCCAGGACCGCGCGTTGCTGGCCACCAGTCAGTCCCGGGATGCAATCGCCGAGGGCATGCTGGCGGCGGTGAAGCGGCTCTACCTGCTGGGCAAGAATGACCGCCCCACAGGCACTTTCACGTTTGCCGAACTGTTGGCCCACGAACTGTCCGTGGAGCAGGCCGGCCGCTGACGGTCCACCCACGCCATCGGCGACCGATGCCGCGCTCCACCCGGGTCACGCAAAACTTGCGGCACCGACCGGGGCTTGCAGACGCGCACTCTCCAGCAACCGTTCCAGCGCGGCCTCCACATCGGCCTTCCAGCCCAGCCCCTGCTCGAGCTCGAGGCGAAGGCGCGGAAAGTACGGATGCGGTGCCACGACTTCGAAGCCCATATCGGTCAGCAGGTCCGCGGCGATGATGCACTGCTCGGTGGAGCAGTCGCCGAGCACCTCGATCACCTGCTCGATATCTTCGGGAATCCCGGACTCCGGGCACAGCCCGTCCACCAGTGCGGTCCGTCCGAACGCCTCCAATGCGCGCACACCGCGGCGCACCAGATCCGCGACCACCGCGCTGATCAGGCCGCGTGAGACCTGGTCACCATCGTCGGCAGCTTCGAGACCGATCGATGTCAGGAGGACCGCATCTGCACTCACCGGACCGGTGGGAAATTTCCGGGCCCGCGGAACCGCACCCGGTGGCGCGTAGAAGACATAGCCGACGCACGATTCGGCGTGGAAGGGTTCGGCCGCGTCGGGGTTCTGCTCCCCCGGCTCCACCGCACCGCGGATGGCCAGCTGCGCGCAGGATCCCCACTCCAGCATGACCATGGATAGCCACGCTTCCTTCTCGAATTCCGGATCGGCCAGATGATCATTGCCCCCCAGGGTCGACGGATCGACTTCCCAGAACACGCATCGCCTCGCATGCTTGGGCAACTGCTCGAATGCCTCGAGCCGCAGCGGGCTGATTCGTGCTGACACTTCGATACCCCAACCTTCACATGGTCCCGGCGCGCACGGACACCACTCCAGGATAGGAGAATGCGCTCCGCTCGGCCCACCGAGCCCGGCTAATATCGTCGACGCGGTGATCGATATCAAATACGTTGCGGCACATGCTATCTCCCTCCCCCATCGATGTTCCAGCGACCTGCTGTGAATCTAGTGTCACAGTGACGTAATTCGCCTGTGTCTCCGGTCCTGTGTCCGCAATGCCCACTCGCCCATTTCTGCGGTTCCTACTGGTTCGCCGAGTTCATCAGCTCTACGATCCGCTGCAGATCGTCCACCGAGCCGAACTCCACCACAATCTTGCCCTTCCGCTTGCCCAGACTCACCGTCACCCGGGTGTCGAAGGCGGTCGAGAGCTGCTCGGCAACGTCCTGCAGACCCGGCATCTGGATCGGCTTACGGCGCGGAGCCGGCGGATCGCTGGGTCCACCCCGATTGGCCAGCGTGACCGCCTCTTCGGTGGCGCGCACCGACAGGCCCTCGGCCACGATGCGCGCCGCCAGCTCCTCCTGCTTCTCCGGACCGCCCTCCAACGACAGCAGCGCCCGTGCATGCCCGGCCGAAAGCACACCGGCGGCGACCCGCCGTTGGACCGGGATGGGCAGCCGAAGCAGACGGATCATGTTGGAGATCAGCGGGCGCGACCGGCCGATCCGTGCCGCAAGTTCGTCGTGGGTAACGCCGAACTCGTCGAGCAACTGTTGGTACGCGGCCGCTTCTTCCAACGGGTTCAGCTGTGCCCGGTGAATGTTCTCCAGCAGCGCATCGCGCAACATGCTGTCGTCGGCTGTCTCTCGGACGATCGCAGGGATCGCAGCGAGACCTGCCTGCTGGCTGGCCCGCCAGCGGCGCTCCCCCATCACGAGTTGATAGCGCGTCGAACCGTCATCGGCGGGCATGGCGCGCACCACGATCGGTTGCATCACGCCGAACTCGCGGATGGAATGCACGAGTTCGGACAGCGCTTCCTCGTCGAAGACCTGCCGCGGCTGGCGCGGATTCGGATCGATCTGGCTCGGGTCGATCTCGCGGTACACCGCACCGAACTCCGACACCGCTACGTCCCCGGCATTACCGGGCACAGCCGGTGCCGGCGCCGGTGCGCCGCCCATCAGGATGTCGGCGGTGGAGTCATTGATCCGGGGGCCGCCAAGGGCTTCTGCGTCCGCGGGACCGGTCGGGATCAGAGAGGCGAGGCCACGTCCCAAACCGCTGCGCTTCTTCGCCTGGTTCATGCTGCTGCCCGTTCCCCTCGATCGTTGCTCTCGATGTCAAAGTTCGTCGCCTGCGGCCGCGCCCCCACCCGCCGGGGCCCAGCGGAAACGGTACTGGTCATCCCTGCGAGCCGCCTTTGGTTCGACCACGTTCGGCGATCTCCCGGCTGGCGTCGAGGTAGCTCATCGCGCCGCGCGATCCGGGATCGTAATCGAGGATCGTCATCCCGTAGCCCGGCGCCTCGGACACCTTCACGCTGCGTGGGATGACGGTGCGCAATACCTTGTCCCCGAAGTGCGCGCGGACGTCCTCGGCCACCTGATCGGCCAGCCGGGTGCGCCCGTCGTACATCGTCAGCACCACGGTCGTGACGTCGAGTTCGGGATTGAGATGCGCCTTCACCATCTCGATATTGCGCAACAGCTGACCCACGCCCTCGAGCGCGTAGTACTCGCACTGGATCGGAATCAGCACCTCCGGAGCGGCGACCAACGCGTTGATGGTGAGCAGCCCCAGCGAGGGCGGACAATCGATGAAGACGTAGTCAAAGCTGTGCTCCTTCAATCCGGCCAGTGCGGCGCGGAGCCGGCCCTCACGAGCCACCATGCTGACCAGTTCGATCTCGGCACCCGCGAGGTCGATCGTGGCCGGTACACAGCAGAGCCGTTCATTGTGTGGACTGCGCTGTAGCGCGGTCTCCAGCGGTATGTCGCCGATCAGGACTTCGTAGGACGACGGTGTGCCCTGCCGGTGCTCGATACCGAGGGCGGTGCTCGCATTGCCCTGGGGATCGAGATCGATCACCAATGTCTGCAGCCCCTGCAGCGCGAGGGCTGCGGCAACGTTGACCGCGGTCGTCGTCTTCCCCACGCCGCCCTTCTGGTTGGCAATGGTGAAAACCCGTTGCCGGTCCGGACGGGGCAATTGCCCCTGCCGCTTGTGCAATAGCCGGGTGGCCCGTTCGGCCTCCGCAGCGATCGGGGTGTCCGCCACCGTGTCGCCCTTCCATGTCCCGTCCGCCGGCGTCCATGTTTCACGTGAAACATCGGCGCCCTCGGACGGCTGGCTATTCGTGGTCACGCGGCCACCTCTGCCGAACTTCATCGTTTCCTCCTGCCTGGGCGCGTGGTGACCGTTGCGCGTCGTGCCACCACCACTGTGGCGGGTGGCTGCAAGAAGTCCACGCCACATCTCACCACCTTTACCTCTGTAGCTCCAAGCGAGCTCAACGTCCGCCGGTGCTCTTCCACCTCATCGGCTGCCCGCTCCCCCTTCAGCGCCAGCATGCGTCCCCCGGGGCGCAATAGCGGCAGGCTCCAGCGAGCCAACTTGTCCAGCGACGCCACGGCCCGGGACGCCACGGCATCCATCGGCCCGGCTTGCTCACGCACCGTTCGGTCCTCGGCGCGACCCCGGATCACCGTGACATCGAGGTCCAGCTCGGCGATTACTTCCCGAAGAAACTCACTGCGTCGCAGCAGCGGCTCGATCAACGTCACCCTCAGATCGGGACGGGCGATGGCGATCGGTATGCCGGGCAATCCGGCACCGCTGCCGATATCGGCCAGGTGTTCACCGGTCTCGAACAGTTCGGCCATGGCGGCGCTGTTCAGTAGGTGCCGATCCCACAGACGGTCCACCTCGGCGGGCCCGATCAGTCCCCGTTCGATCCCGGCGCCGGCGAGGATCTCACCGTAACGCTGCGCGACCTCCAGCCTTTCCGCAAAGCAAAGGGCCGCCGCCTGGGGCGCCGGACTCAGTTCGCCATGTTTCACGTGAAACATCCTCCGGTTTACGCTCCAGGCCGACGGCCCTGAACTTGTCGCTAGAACTACATGCGTGTAATTAGTGCCGTCACGCCGGCAGCACGACGACGCGACGCGAAGGCTCCGCACCCTCGCTCTCGCTCCGCACACCCTCGACAGCGGCGACGGCATCGTGGACGATCTTGCGTTCGAACGGAGTCATCGGCGACAGCTCTTCACGCTCCCCGGACTCCAGTACCCGCCGCGCGATCTTGTCGCCCAGAGCCGCCAACTCGTCCCGACGACGGCGACGCCACCGAGCGATATCCAGCATCAGGCGGCTGCGCTCACCCGTCTTCTGGTGAACCGCCAGCCGGGTCAACTCCTGGAGGGCGTCGAGCACCTCCCCTTTGCGTCCGACCAACTTGTTCAGGTCACTGCCACCGTCGATGCTCACCACCGCCCGGTCGCCCTCGACATCCAGATCGATATCGCCGTCGAAGTCCAGGAGGTCCAACAACTCCTCCAGGTAGTCCCCGGCGATCTCGCCCTCCGCCACCAAACGATCTTCGAGATCATCGATCGGGGCGTCCTCGGGCGTCAGCTCGCTGTCCTCGGGCGCGGTTTCCGTGCGCTCGGTGGTTTCGGCGTCAGTCATATCGGTTCTCCTTACTTCGCCACGTCCGCCCCCGGTCGGTGTCCGGGTCGATCGGCTCTCGGCTTGGCTTTTAGCGCTTGCGCTTCTTCGGCCGTGCGCCCGGGCGCGGGGCGCCTGGTGTCCCGTTGGACGCACCGTCGTTCCTGCCCTTCGGGGCAGATGTCTGTGGGCCGCCGGTGTCCCCGGCGGTCTGCGATTCGGGCGGTTCGGTCGTCGTCTCGTCCGTCGCCGACCCGTTGACGCTCTCGGCTGCCGGATCCTTGGCGACCTTGCGCGCCTTATTGGGCTTCTTGCCGGGCGCCGGTGCATTCGCGGACCGCCGCTCCAGGGCCTCCGCCTTCTTCAACTCTTCTTCGGCCTCGATCTTGCCGAACACGTAATGCTGCTGACCGAAGGTCCACACGTTGTTGGACACCCAGTACAGGATGATCGCCAGCGGCAGGAATGGGCCGCCGACCACGACACCCAACGGGAACACATACAGTGCCAACTTGTTCATCATCGCGGTCTGCGGGTTGGCCGCCGCCTCGGGGCTCTGGCGAGCCACCGACGCCCGGCTGTTGAAGTAGGTGGCCACGCCGGCCAGGATCATCAGCGGCACCCCCACCCCGATGATCGCCAGGCGGTTCACCTCGAACCCGATGAATGCCTGCCAGCTGCTCTCCGACTGGATCATGGTCGCGCCGAGCGGAGCGCCGAACAGATTCGCCTGCAGGAAGTGTTGTACGTCTGCCGCGCTGAACACGTAGTTCGGCAGCTGCTTGTTCAGCTCGAGGTCCAGACCGAGTTCGCCGAAGTTGTGTCCGGTCCTGTTGAACGACCGAAGCACGTGGAACAGACCCAGGAACACCGGTACCTGCGCCAGCATCGGCAGGCAGCCGAGGATCGGGTTGAACCCGTGTTCCTTCTGCAGCTTCTGCATTTCCAGCGCCATTCGCTGGCGGTCCTTGCCGTACTTCTTCTGGAGCGCCTTGATCTGTGGCTGTAGCTCCTGCATCTGCCGCGTCGTCCGGATCTGCTTGACGAACGGCTTGTACAAGATCGCACGCAGGGTGAACACCAAGAACACCACCGAGAGCGCCCAGGCGAAGAAGTTTGTGGGACCCAGAATGAAGGCGAACGCCTTGTACCACACCCACATGATCGCCGACACCGGGTAGTAGATGATGTCGAGGCTGAACCAGTTAAACAACAGAATCGCTCCTGACGACTTCTCCCGAAGTCTTATCGCCGGTCTTCTCACCGCGCTCGGGTATGGGGTCCCATCCGCCACGGTGCCATGGACCGCACTTCGCCAACCTCACCGTGGCCAGCCAACCGCCGCGGACCAGCCCGTACTCGGTCAGGGCATCGACGGCGTACTCACTGCACGTGGGGGTGAACCGGCATGACGGCAGCCGCAACGGAGAAATCATGGTCCGATACAGCTGGATCACAAAGATCACGCCGCTGGCGGCCCACCGAGTCACGACCGGCTCTGCTTCTGGATTCGTGTCTTCGTCAGCGCGCTACGGAGTTCGGATTCCAGCCGGGCCGACAGGGCATCCCGACTGCCGGGCAACGCGCGGATTACCACACGCGCCCGTGGACCGAGGTCGACGGCATCATCGTTGATCAGGTGGTAGGCCACGTGGCGTAGCCGTCGAGAAACCCGATGACGCTGCACCGCCGAACCAACCGACTTGGACACCACGAGGCCTATCTTGGGTCCATCGTCGCAACCGTCGGGAAATCCGTCGTGCAACGCGTGCACGACGAGATCGGGCTGAACCGCCCGTACGCCTTGGCGAACCGTGACACCGAAATCGGTAGACCGTGTCATCCGGTACCGGGCCGGAAGCACTGCCGGAGAACCCTGCGTCGAATCACGCAGTGAGGGAACGGCGGCCCTTGCTGCGGCGACCCGACACGATGGCGCGACCCGCGCGCGTACGCATGCGCAACCGGAAACCGTGCACACGGGCCCGGCGGCGGTTGTTCGGCTGAAAAGTCCGCTTGCCCTTGGCCACGGCTGTATCTCCTCGTTCGGTCTGGTGTCCACAACCTCGATCACCATGAACGTCATGGCAGCCGAGGACGCAGCCACCGTTGGTAAGCTCATCCATCTTGCCGGCGCGGCACCTCTGCGGTCCGAGAGAACCACCGAGTCGCAGCCGTATCACCACGTGCGGGCGACTGCTCGAGGGTACTGACGAGATTTGCCTGGGTCAAACCTGGCCAGGACCGGTCCCGCAGCTCCCGAATCGAGCCTCATCCGGCAACAAAAACCACACCAGTCACCAACTTTGCCTTCGCTGTGCAGAACCTGTCGGCAATGTTGCGGAACGGTTGGCACTCCGAGAGAAAACTGTTAGCTTCTGGCAATGCCGTTTCGAAGTGGAACGGCGCCGGAACCAGAGCGAGGACGACACCGGCCGAGAGCCCGCAGACCGCAAGGTATGTGCAGAGCTTCGACAGGGATCCACGCCCACAAATAGCGCGACGATTACTACTGATTGCTGTCCACAGTCTGTGGATAACTATGTGGACAGTTTGTTATCGTCGCCCCCCGGGACATCCCGAGGAAGCCGTTAGGGGGTAGGCGTCGTTGACCGCGGACCCGGATTCTTCGTTCGTCACGGTCTGGAGCAATGTCGTCTCCGAACTCAACGGGGAAACCCCGTTCGGCGAAACCGTCAACGGTGGCCCCCGTGAGCAACTCCTCACCGCGCAGCAGCGGGCCTGGCTGAAACTCGTCAAGCCGCTGGTCATCACCGAGGGTTTTGCCCTGCTGTCGGTGCCCTCGGCATTCGTGCAGAACGAGATCGAACGCCTGCGCGAACCGATCGTCAGCGCCCTGAGCCGCCAGCTCGGCCAACGCGTCGAACTCGGCGTCCGCATCTCCACACCCGAACCCGAAGAAGCGCCCGAACCCGAAGCCGCCGCGACCGAGCATCCCGGCGCGACCGACACCGAAGAGGTCGACGAGGACGGCGAAGCCCTCGCCAGCGCCGAGGCCAGCTGGCCGACCTACTTCAATCGGACCCAGAGCGTCGCCCCCGAAGCCAATGCCGTCAGCCTCAACCGGCGCTACACCTTCGAGACCTTCGTCATCGGCGCCTCGAACCGCTTCGCCCATGCGGCCACCCTGGCCATCTCGGAAGCGCCGGCCCGGGCGTACAACCCGTTGTTCATCTGGGGTGAATCCGGTCTGGGCAAGACCCATCTGCTGCACGCGGCCGGCAACTACGCGCAACGTCTCTTTCCCGGTATGCGCGTGAAGTACGTCTCCACAGAGGAATTCACCAACGACTTCATCAATTCGTTGCGTGATGACCGCAAGGCCTCGTTCAAACGCAGTTATCGCGATGTCGACATCCTGCTCGTCGATGACATCCAATTCATCGAGGGCAAGGACGGCATCCAGGAGGAGTTCTTCCACACCTTCAACACGCTGCACAATGCCAACAAGCAGATCGTCATCTCCTCGGACCGCTCACCCAAACAGCTGGCCACCCTCGAGGACCGGTTACGCACCCGCTTCGAGTGGGGTCTGATCACCGACGTTCAGCCCCCGGAGCTGGAGACGCGCATCGCCATTCTGCGCAAAAAGGCCCAGATGGACCGCCTCGACGTGCCCGATGACGTGCTCGAGCTGATCGCCAGCCGCATCGAACGCAATATTCGTGAGCTGGAGGGCGCCCTCATTCGGGTCACCGCCTTCGCGTCCCTGAGCAAGACCACGATCGACAAATCTCTGGCCGAGATCGTGCTGCGTGACCTGATCTCCGATGCCAGCACCATGCAGATCAGTACCGCGACCATCATGGCCGCCACCGCCGAGTACTTCGAGACCACCATCGAAGAACTTCGCGGACCCGGCAAGACGCGAGCGCTGGCTCAATCGCGCCAAATTGCCATGTATCTGTGCCGCGAGCTCACCGATCTCTCGCTGCCGCGTATCGGGGAGGCCTTCGGGCGCGACCACACCACGGTGATGTACGCCGAGCGCAAGATCCGCGACGGGATGGCCGAGCGGCGCGAGATCTTCGACCACGTCAAGGAACTCACCACCCGAATCCGCCAGCGCTCCAAGCGCTGAGCGCCGTTCTCGAGCCGTTCCGGCGACAATCTTCGAAAAAACTTGTGTCCCGTTCGCACCGTTCGTCACACAAAATCCATGTGGATACCGCTGTGCACAACCTGGGAGAAACCTGCGGTCAACCCTGCGTCCACTGTACAACCGTGTCGTTATCCACAACGCACCCGGATCCGCCCGACGATCCTCCACAGCCTGCACACACCCCGGGCGCCGCCGCCACCTGCACCGGACCGCCTTCATCCACAGGTTCCACAGGACCTATTACTGTTGCTTGTATCTCTAGGAGATTCTTCTTTTAAAAGCGGGCTGTTGGGGACAGAGCACGGATGCCGCCGATCCCCGGCGGTCCGGTGCGTCGTGCCGGCCGAAGGAATCGCTTTCAAGTTCGCGCCGGACGCTCTACGGTGGTGATTCGATACGCCGGTGCGATCGTCGACCAGTTCGCGACTACGCTCGGAGTGACACGGGGAATCCGCTCGTTGGTGCTGGTTGATGCGGTAGATCGAAGGGACGTTATGGACGTGGTGACGACGAATGTTGGTCTCACCGATTTGAAGTTCCGTCTGGTACGTGAGGATTTTGCCGATGCGGTGGCGTGGGTTGCCCGCAGCCTGCCGTCCCGGCCTACCGTCCCGGTGCTTGCCGGCGTGCTGTTGACCGGTTCCGACGACGGGCTGACCATCTCCGGTTACGACTACGAAACCTCCGCCGAGGTCCGCGTGGCAGCCGAGATCGCTTCTCCCGGTAGCGCTTTGGTGTCCGGCAGGCTGCTCTCCGATATCACCCGGTCGCTGCCGGCCAAGCCCGTGGACGTCACCGTCGAGGGCACCCGGGTATCGCTGAGCTGCGGCAGTGCCCGCTTCTCGCTGCCCACCATGGCCGTCGAGGATTACCCCTCGCTGCCCGCACTACCCGACGAGACCGGAGTGGTGTCGGCCGACCTGTTCGGTGAAGCCATCGGCCAGGTCGCTGTCGCGGCCGGCCGCGACGACACCCTGCCGATGCTGACCGGCATCCGCGTCGAGATTTCCGGGGACAAGGTTGTTTTGGCCGCTACCGACCGGTTCCGGTTGGCCGTGCGGGAACTCACCTGGTCGACGGATTCGGCCGGCGTCGAGGCCGCGGTGTTGGTTCCGGCCAAGACCCTGTCCGAGGCCGCCAAGACCGGCACCGACGGGACCGAGGTGCACCTGGCCCTGGGTGCCGGGGCGGCGGTCGGCAAGGAAGGGTTGCTCGGTATCCGCAGCAACGGCAAGCGCACCACCACCCGTCTGCTGGATGCCGAGTTCCCGAAGTTTCGTCAATTGCTGCCGACCGAGCACACCGCGGTCGCGACGGTGGGCGTGGCGGAGCTGACCGAAGCGATCAAGCGTGTCGCCCTGGTCGCCGATCGCGGTGCGCAGGTCCGGATGGAATTCAACGAAGACGGTGTGCGGTTGTCCGCCGGTGCTGACGATGTGGGCCGCGCGGAGGAAGATCTGCAGGTCGAGTTCGCCGGTGACCCGCTGACCATCGCCTTCAATCCCACCTATCTGACCGACGGTCTCGGCTCGCTGCGCTCGGAGCGGGTGACGTTCGGATTCACGACACCGAGCCGACCCGCGGTGTTGCGCCCGGCGGGAGACAATGGTGTCGAGGCCGGTGCTACGGGGCCGTTCCCCGCCGCGCAGACCGACTATGTCTACTTGTTGATGCCGGTGCGGCTTCCGGGCTGACCGGCCAACCGTCTCGGAGGGATGCACGCATATGCAACTCGGGTTGATCGGGCTGGGCAAAATGGGGTTCAACATGCGGGAACGCCTGCGTGCGGGAGGCCATGAGGTTGTCGGCTACGACCCCCGGCCGGAGGTGACGGATGTGCCGACGCTGGCGGCGCTGGCCGAGGCGTTACCGGCACCGCGGACGGTGTGGGTGATGGTGCCCTCCGGTGAGGTCACCCGTACCACCATCGCTGCGCTCGCCGATGTGCTCGAGCCGGGCGACCTGGTGATCGACGGCGGCAACTCGCGCTACACCGAAGACGGTCCACACGCCGAACTGTTGGGCGAGAAGGGAATTTCGTTCATCGACGCGGGCGTCTCCGGTGGTATCTGGGGACTTACCGAAGGTTATGGGCTGATGGTCGGCGGGAGCGACGAAGATATCGCGCGCGCAATGCCCATCTTCGACACCCTGCGCCCTCCGGGTGAACAGGCCGACGGTTTCGTGCATGCCGGTCCGGTGGGGGCGGGTCATTTCACCAAGATGGTGCACAACGGTGTCGAGTACGCACTGATGACCGCCTACGCCGAGGGTTATGAAATGCTCGCCGCCGAGGAGCTGGTCAAGGATCCGCAGGCGGTGTACCAGGCCTGGACCAACGGCACGGTGGTGCGGTCGTGGCTGCAGCAGCTGCTGGCCAAGGCGCTCAAGGAAGATCCGGGCCTCGACGGTCTGACCGGGTACACCGAGGATTCCGGGGAAGGCCGCTGGACGGTGGAGGAAGCAATCCGGTTGCGCGTCCCGGTTCCCGGCATCGCGGCCTCGCTTTTCGCGAGATTCCTTTCACGACAAGATGATTCGCCGACAATGAAGGCCGTTGCCGCGCTGCGCAACCAGTTCGGCGGGCATGCAGTGAAGCGTATTTCGGAATCCGGATAGTTTTGTACGTTCGCCATCTGGGATTGACGGACTTCAGGTCCTGGCCGCGAGTCGAGCTGGACCTGGAACCCGGACACACGGTCTTCGTCGCACCCAATGGATACGGCAAGACGAATCTCGTTGAAGCGCTCTGGTATTCGGCCACTCTAGGTTCGCATCGGGTCGCTTCCGATGCACCGTTGATCAGGTCCGGGGCCGAACGTGCGGTGGTCTCGACCATCGTCGTCAACGAGGGACGCGAACTCGGGACCGACCTGGAGATCACCACCGGTCGGGCCAACAAGGCGAGGTTGAACCGTTCACCGGTGCGCAGTCCCCGAGAGATCCTCGGGGTGCTGCGCGCGGTGCTGTTCGCGCCGGAGGATCTGGCCTTGGTGCGCGGTGACCCGTCGGAACGTCGCCGGTATCTCGACGAGGTGGCCACCACGCGGCGGCCGCGGATCGCCGGTGTGCGCGCCGACTACGACAAGGTGGTGCGTCAGCGTACGGCGCTGCTGAAATCGGCCGGTGCGGCGCGTCACCGCGGCGACACCGCGATGTTGGACACCCTGGAGTCTTGGGACGGACACATGGCATCCCATGGTGCGCAACTTGTTTCGGCTCGGGTGGAGCTGGTGAACCTGCTGGCTCCCGAGGTGCAGAAGGCCTATCAGCTGTTGGCGCCGGCATCGCGGCCCGCGGCGATCAGATATCGCAGTTCCGTCGAGATCGTGCAGGCCCACGCCGATGCGGGAATCGTGGATCCAGCGGTGTACGAGGCGGCGCTGCTCGAGGAGCTGGCCCGCAAACGGTCCGCAGAACTCGAGCGCGGGGTGTGTCTGGTGGGTCCGCACCGAGATGATCTCGACCTGCGGCTTGGTGAGCAGCCGGCCAAAGGCTTTGCCAGCCACGGCGAATCCTGGTCCATGGCACTGGGTTTGCGGCTTGCGGCCTATGAACTGTTACGCAGTGACGGCACCGACCCGGTACTGCTGCTCGACGATGTGTTCGCCGAACTGGACAGTGCCCGGCGGCAGGCCCTGGCCAAGGTGGCGGCCTCCGCCGAGCAGGTCCTGGTCACTGCCGCGGTCCCGGAGGATCTGCCGGCGGACTGGGATGTGCGTCGTATCCAGGTCGGTATGCGCGATGATGACAGTGGACGGATTTCGGAGGTGATCGGGTGAACGCGGACGACGAGGCACAGGGACCTCCGGACCACCTGGCCGGTCTGACCGGGATGGATATGGTGCGGCGCGCGCTGGAGGAGGCCCGCGGCGCGGCACGCAGTCAGGGTAAGGATGTCGGCCGCGGCAGGGTGGCGCCGGCGCGCCGGGCCCCAGTCACCGGACGGCGCCGGCGCTGGTCGGGTCCCGGCCCCGATGTCCGGGATCCGCAGCCCTTCGGTGCCGCCACTCGTGACCTCGCGCACTCGCGCGGATGGTCCAAACAGGTCGCCGAAGGTTCGGTGCTCGGTCAGTGGGCGACCGTGGTCGGCGATCAGATCGCCGACCATGCCGTCCCGACCGGTCTGCGTGACGGAGTGCTGACCGTATCCGCCGAATCCACCGCGTGGGCGACCCAGCTGCGGATGGTGCAGGCCCAGCTGCTGGCCAAGATCGCGGCCGCGGTGGGCGACGGGGTGGTGACGTCGATGAAGATCCAGGGACCGGTGGCTCCGTCGTGGCGTAAGGGCAACCGCAGCGTGCCGGGCCGTGGGCCTCGGGACACCTACGGATAGCCACGGCCTGAGTCCGTCGAGACGCCGGAAAACGAGCTGCTGGAGCGTCCCGACGCTCCGATGGCCCAGAAATTCCGCGCACGGCGCGATCAGATGGTCGAAAACGCCCCTACAGAGTAAGTCCGCACGGTGTCTAAAGGTAGACTGTGGGGAGCTTTGCAGGCGGTGATCGAACCGCCTTCCGCGAACCCCAAGGAGACGCGTCCAACGTGGCTGCCCAAGACAAGAACGCCCCGGCCGAATACGGCGCCGACTCGATCAAGGTACTCGAAGGTCTGGAAGCGGTACGCAAACGACCGGGCATGTACATCGGCTCCACCGGAGAGCGTGGTCTGCACCATCTGATCTGGGAGGTCGTGGACAACGCCGTCGACGAGGCGATGGCGGGCTTCGCGACCAAGGTCGACGTCCGCATCCTCGAGGACGGCGGCGTACAGGTCACCGACGACGGCCGCGGCATCCCCGTCGCCATGCACGCCACCGGCATTCCGACCGTCGATGTCGTGATGACGGTGCTGCACGCCGGCGGCAAGTTCGAAGAGGGCGCCTACCAGGTGTCCGGTGGTCTGCACGGCGTCGGCGTCTCGGTGGTGAACGCGCTGTCCACCCGCCTGGAGGCCGATATCCACAAGGACGGTTTCGAATGGCACCAAAGCTACGACCGGTCGGTGCCGGGCACGTTGCGCAAGGGTGAGCCCTCCAAGAAGACCGGCACCACTATCCGGTTCTGGGCGGATCCGGACATCTTCGAGACCACCACCTATGACTTCGAGACGATCGCCCGCCGCCTGCAGGAGATGGCGTTCCTGAACAAGGGACTGACCATCGAGCTGACCGATGAGCGGGTGGCCCCCGAAGAGATCGTCGACGAGGTGGTCAGCGACCATGCCGAGGCGCCCAAGTCGGCCGAGGAGAAGGCCGCCGAACACGCCGCGCCGCAGAAAGTGAAGCACCGGGTGTTCCACTACCCGGGCGGCCTGGTCGACTTCGTCAAGCACATCAACCGGACCAAGACCGCGATCCAGCCCAGTGTCATCGACTTCGAGGGCAAGGGACCCGGGCACGAGGTCGAGATCGCGATGCAGTGGAACGCCGGCTATTCGGAGTCGGTGCACACCTTCGCCAACACCATCAACACCCATGAGGGTGGTACTCACGAAGAGGGTTTCCGGGCGGCGCTGACCACGGTGGTCAACAAGTACGCCAAGGACAAGAAGCTGCTCAAGGACAAGGACCCGAACCTGACCGGCGACGATATCCGCGAAGGCTTGGCCGCGGTCATTTCGGTCAAGGTGTCCCAGCCGCAGTTCGAAGGCCAGACCAAGACCAAACTCGGTAACACCGAGGTCAAGTCGTTCGTGCAGAAGATCTGCAACGAGGAGCTCCAGCATTGGTTCGACGCCAACCCGGCCGAGGCGAAGACGGTGGTGAACAAGGCGGTTTCGTCGGCGCAGGCGCGCATCGCGGCGCGCAAGGCGCGCGAGCTGGTGCGGCGCAAGAGTGCCACCGATATCGGTGGTCTGCCCGGCAAGCTGGCCGACTGCCGTTCCACCGACCCGAGCAAGTCCGAACTGTATGTGGTGGAGGGTGACTCGGCCGGCGGTTCGGCCAAGAGCGGGCGCGATTCGATGTTCCAGGCGATCCTGCCGCTGCGCGGCAAGATCATCAACGTCGAGAAGGCGCGTATCGACCGGGTGCTCAAGAACACCGAAGTCCAGGCCATCATCACCGCCCTGGGCACCGGCATCCACGACGAATTCGACCTGGCCAAGCTGCGCTACCACAAGATCGTGCTGATGGCCGACGCCGACGTCGACGGCCAGCACATCTCCACCCTGTTGCTGACATTGTTGTTCCGCTTCATGAAACCGCTTGTCGAAAACGGGCATATCTTCCTGGCGCAGCCCCCGTTGTACAAGCTGAAATGGCAACGCGCAGAGCCGGAATTCGCGTACTCGGATCGCGAACGTGACGGCCTGCTGGAGACCGGCCGCGCAGCGGGCAAGCGGATCAACACCGAGGACGGTATCCAGCGCTACAAGGGTCTTGGTGAGATGGACGCCAAGGAACTGTGGGAAACCACCATGGATCCGTCGGTCCGGGTGCTCCGCCAGGTCACTCTCGACGATGCTGCCGCCGCCGACGAACTCTTCTCGATCCTGATGGGCGAGGATGTCGAAGCGCGCCGCAGCTTCATCACTCGCAACGCCAAAGACGTTCGCTTCCTTGATGTTTAACGTCCACATCGATTCTCGGGGCTTAGGACTAGTTAATGACTGACACCACTCTGCCGCCTGGCGACGAAGCCGGCGACCGCATCGAACCTGTCGATATCCAGCAGGAGATGCAACGCAGCTATATCGACTACGCGATGAGCGTCATCGTCGGCCGGGCGCTGCCCGAGGTGCGGGACGGCCTCAAGCCGGTGCACCGCCGGGTGCTCTACGCCATGTTCGACTCCGGTTTCCGTCCGGACCGCGGTCACGCGAAATCGGCCCGGTCGGTGGCCGAGACGATGGGTAACTACCACCCGCACGGCGACTCGTCGATCTACGACACCCTGGTCCGGATGGCCCAGCCCTGGTCGTTGCGCTACCCACTGGTCGACGGGCAGGGCAACTTCGGTTCGCCGGGCAACGATCCGCCGGCGGCCATGCGCTACACGGAAGCGCGGCTGACCCCGCTGGCCATGGAGATGCTGCGTGAAATCGACGAGGAGACAGTCGATTTCATCCCCAACTATGACGGCCGCGTGCAGGAACCGACGGTGCTGCCCAGCCGGTTCCCGAACCTGCTGGCCAACGGTTCCGGCGGCATCGCCGTCGGGATGGCCACCAACATCCCGCCGCACAATCTGCGTGAACTCGCCGAAGCGGTCTACTGGTGCCTGGAAAACCACGAGGCCGACGAGGAAACCACGCTGGCCGCGGTGTGTGAGCGGGTCAAGGGCCCGGACTTCCCCACCTCCGGCTTGATCGTCGGGTCGCAGGGCATCCACGACACCTACACCACCGGGCGCGGATCGATCCGGATGCGCGGCGTGGTGGAGATCGAAGAGGATTCGCGCGGACGCACCTCGATCGTCATCACCGAACTGCCGTATCAGGTCAACCACGACAACTTCATCACCTCGATCGCTGAGCAGGTCCGCGACGGCAAGCTGACCGGAATCTCCAATATCGAGGACCAGTCCAGTGACCGTGTCGGGTTGCGCATCGTGGTGGAGCTCAAGCGCGACGCCGTGGCCAAGGTGGTGCTGAACAACCTCTACAAGCACACCCAGCTGCAGACCAGCTTCGGCGCGAACATGTTGTCCATCGTCGACGGGGTGCCGCGCACCCTGCGGCTGGACCAGATGATCCGCTACTACGTGGAACATCAGCTCGATGTCATCATCCGGCGCACCCGGTATCGGCTGCGTAAGGCCAATGAGCGGGCCCACATCCTGCGCGGTCTGGTCAAAGCGCTCGACGCGCTCGACGAGGTGATCGCGTTGATTCGCGCCTCGGCGAACGCCGATGTCGCCCGCCAGGGCCTGATCGACCTGCTCGACGTCGACGAGATCCAAGCCCAGGCCATCCTCGATATGCAGTTGCGTCGACTGGCCGCTCTCGAGCGCCAGCGCATCGTCGACGACCTGGCCAAGATCGAGGCCGAGATCGCCGACCTCGAGGACATCCTGGCCAAGCCGGAACGCCAACGCGCCATCGTCCGTGACGAGCTGAAGGAGATCGCCGACAAGTACGGCGACGACCGGCGCTCGCGCATCGTGCCCGCCGATGGTGAGGTGAGCGACGAGGATCTGATCGCTCGTGAGGACGTGGTCGTCACGATCACCGAGACCGGTTACGCTAAGCGCACCAAGACCGACCTGTACCGCAGCCAGAAGCGCGGCGGTAAGGGTGTGCAGGGCGCCGGGCTCAAGCAGGACGATATCGTCAACCACTTTTTCGTCTGCTCCACTCACGACTGGATCCTGTTCTTCACCACGCAGGGCCGGGTGTATCGGGCCAAGGCCTACGACCTTCCGGAGGCGTCGCGCACGGCGCGCGGTCAGCATGTGGCCAACCTGCTGGCCTTCCAGCCGGAGGAGCGCATCGCCCAGGTGATCCAGATCCAGAGCTACGAGGACGCGCCCTATCTGGTGCTGGCCACCCGCAACGGCCTGGTGAAGAAGTCCAAGTTGACGGACTTCGACTCCAACCGTTCCGGCGGCATCGTGGCGGTGAACCTGCGCGACGGTGACGAACTGGTCGGGGCGGTGCTCTGCTCGGCCGAGGATGACCTGCTGCTGGTGAGTGCCAAGGGCCAGTCGATCCGGTTCTCGGCCACCGACGAGGCGTTGCGGCCGATGGGGCGCGCGACCTCGGGTGTGCAGGGCATGCGGTTCAACACCGATGACCGGCTGCTGTCCCTCAACGTCGTCGAACCGGATAAGTATCTGCTGGTGGCGACGGCGGGCGGCTATGCCAAGCGCACGGCCATCGACGAGTACACCGCGCAGGGCCGGGGCGGCAAGGGCATCCTCACCATCCAGTACGACCCCAAGCGTGGCAGTCTGGTCGGGGCCCTCATCGTCGATGATGAGACCGAGCTGTATGCCATCACCTCCGGCGGCGGTGTGATCCGCACGGCCGCCCGTCAGGTGCGCAAGGCGGGGCGCCAAACCAAGGGCGTCCGCTTGATGAACCTGGGTGAGGGCGACACACTGATTGCCATTGCGCGCAATGCAGAAGCCGGCGAGGAGTCCGATGGCGCGGAGGCCGAGGGCAGCGAACCCGAAGCCACCGAGCCGGACAGCACCGAGCCCGACGCAACGTGACGCAACGCCGCCGCCACGCCGGCGGCCCGAGACGAGGAGCCATTAGGTGACGTCACCGAACGAGCCCGGACACCCGCGCGCGGGCGAGGGCACCGGCAGCGCCAACGGAGCGCCTGCCGGGCCGCCGGGGCGGGTGGCCGCCGAGTCCGGTGACATCCCGCCGTGGCAGCGGGGTCCGGCCGCCCGCGCCAACGCACCTCGTCCATCGGAGGGGCCGCGTCCTTCTGAAGGACAGCGTGCTCCGGAGGGGCAGCGTCCGGTCGAGGGCCAACGGTCCGAAGCGCAACGTTCCGAGGGGCAACGCTCTGAAGGGCAGCGGCCCGAGCCGCAGCGTTCTGAGGGGCAGCGTTCTCCGGACGCCCAGCGCCCGCCCGAGGCGCAGCGGAGCCCCGAACCGCCGCGCCCGCCGGAATCGCAGCGATCTCCGGTGCGCTCCCCCGCCGCCGACGCCCGGATCGGGCAGTTCATTGCGGGCGGGCCCAGCTCCGCCGGCCGCGACACCGAGATCGTTCCGACCCGAAGCCCGGAGCGGCCCGACCCGCAGCGCTCGGAGAGCTACGCCAGCGAGCTACCCGACCTGTCGGCACCGGCGCGCCCGCCGCGTCCGGCCAACACTGCCGCCCCCACCGAGCAACGGTCACCGGCCCCGGCGAGCCGTATTCAGGTCGCCAAGAAGTCACAGGGACCGGTGCGGGCCAGCATGCAGATCCGCCGGATTGATCCGTGGAGCACCCTGAAGGTATCTCTGGTGCTTTCCGGCGTGATGTTCTTCGTCTGGATGATCGCCGTGGCCTTCCTCTATCTGGTGCTCGGCGGGATGGGCGTGTGGACCAAGCTGAACAGCAATGTCGGTGACCTGCTGACCAGCGATAGTGGCACCGGCGGTGAGCTCATCTCCAGCGGAACGATTTTCGGTGGCGCGACGCTGATCGGTCTGGTCAATATCGTGCTGCTGACAGCGATGGCGACGGCCGGTGCGTTCATCTACAACCTCATCACCGATCTCGTCGGCGGCGTCGAGGTGACCCTGGCCGACCGCGACTGATCCTCGCGGTTTGGGCGATCGGCCGTGGTTACGGTAATCTCGTCGCTCGGCCAGCCAGAGAGTTTCGGGTGGTTGTCACGGGCCTATAGCTCAGGCGGTTAGAGCGCTTCGCTGATAACGAAGAGGTCGGAGGTTCGAGTCCTCCTAGGCCCACGGAAGGGTATGCGCCATGAAGTTGGTGTTCGTGGTCGTGGCAGCGGCCGTAGCGGTGATCGTCTACCGATCCCGCCACGGCGCCGAGGTCTGGCACACCACCGAGGATCGGCACGCATCACCCCGCAAGGGGCCTTAGCTCAGTTGGTAGAGCGCTGCCTTTGCAAGGCAGATGTCAGGAGTTCGAATCTCCTAGGCTCCACAAGACACACATCTCCTCCCAGCCGACGAACGACCGAGCGACCATATTTTGGTGCGTTCCGGTCGGGTTGGCCGGACGTAGGCTCACACCATGGGGATGCTTCGGGCGGTCGCGGTGTCGGTGTCCATCGGGCTCCTGACGGCGGGCACCGTCGCATGCAGCGTGACGGGCACCCCGACCGCCGTATCGACCACGGACCGCACCGTCTCGTCCGCCGCAGAAGCCGCCCCCGGCACGACCCGGTCCACTCCGCGCCCGACCCGCACGCCTCAAGGTCCTCCGATCGGCACCGCCACCATGCAGGTGCGCGGCGGTACGGGTCCAGTGACGATCACCTATCAGATCAACGGTGAAGCTGAGCAGACCGAGACGAATGTGACGCTGCCGTGGGAGAAGAAGTACCCGGTCTACGACGAGGTTCCGTCCTCGGTGACAGCCGATGGTGGTTCGGCCGAACTCATCTGCGCCATCATCATGGACGGCAAGCTGGTGTCGTTCGAGACCGAACACCGCCCGACATGCAGCTTCGCCTACTACGGCTGAGTCAGCGCTACGAGTACGCCACGTGCACCTTGTAGATACGCCCCTCGAACGGGAACGGTGCGCGCTCGCGGTAATCCAACGACACCGGTGAACCCAGGCAGGTGCCGATGTCCAGGCAGTCGTTCGCGGTGAACAGCAGCGGTGCGCTCACCGGCACCTGACCCGAAGCCACCGTGTCACCGTCGACGGTCAGCGTGACATTGAGCGGCCCGCCCGGTCGCAGCTCGGCGTAGGCGGTCTGAACGACGATCGTGTGCCGCCCCGCCGGCAATGGCGCCGCGGACCGGATCTTGGTGCGCATCAGGATGAATAGGTTGTACTCGTAGCAGAGATACCCGTCGTCCAGATAGCAGGTCAGACCGCCCGCTCCGGCCCCCAGTGCGTAGAGCACACCGCTGCCGGCGTCCGGCACGTCGACATCGATGGTGACGGTGTTGTCCTTGTTGCCCAGCGCCGGCGCGCAGAACTCGGGCATCCGCACCATGTCCCCGGCGAACGTCCATTCCCGGTATGGCGGGGCGATGCGCAGTTCGGGGTGATAGACCGGTACCCACAGTCCGCCGCCGATCGGCAGCACGGCGTTGCGGGCGGCCTCGATCGCGAACAGCTCACGCAGCTGGGCCAGTTTCTCCGGATGCGCCGAGGCGAGGTCGCGCGCCTGGGACCAGTCCTCGTCGAGGTGATAGAGCTCCCAGCGGTCCTGATCCGGGGTCCAGGTCGCGATGCCCTCGGGCGCCCCGGGCACCCAGGGCAGCCGAGGTCCGCGCGCACAGGCCAACCAGCCGTCGTCATAGATGGCCCGGCTGCCCATGATCTCGAAGTACTGGGTCTTCTTGCCGCCCGGCGCGGACCGATCGACGAGCGTGCGGGCGAAACTGGCCCCGGCGAGCGGAATCTGCTGCTCCCCCAGCACCGTTCGCGGCGGCTCGATGCCCACCACCTCGTAGATGGTCGGCACCACATCGGTGCAATGCAGGAAGACATCCCGCGGTGTCGGGTCGGCGGCGATCTTCGCCGGCCAGCGCACCGCCATCGGGTTGCGGGTGCCACCCAGATGCGAAGCCAACAGCTTCATGCCCTTGTACGGCGTGCTTCCCGCCCACGCCCACCCGGCGTGGTACTGGTTGTCCACCAGCGGTGAGCCGAGCACGTCCAGCCCGCCGAGTTCCTCGAGGGCATCGATGTGCTGGCGCACCGTGGTGGGAATCCCGTTCTGCGCCAACAGTTCCGCAATGGTGCCGTTCTGGCCTTCCCCGGATGATCCGTTGTCACCCCAGATGTAGAAGAACAGCGTGTTCTCGCCGTATCCGAGGTCGTCCAGCTCGTCGGCGAGCCGGCCGACCTGCACATCGACATGCTCGGCATAGCCGGCGGCCACCTCCATCAGGCGGCGCTGGAACGGCTTCTCGTCCTCGGGGATCTCGTCCCAACCGGCAAGCGTCTCATCGCGTTCGGTCAGCTCACAGTCCTGCGGGATCCAGCCCTTGTCCTTGGCGCGGGCGAAGACCCGCTCCCGGTAGGCGTCCCAACCGTCGTCGAACTTGCCGGCGTATTTGTCCGCCCATTCCTTCATGATGTGGTGCGGCCCGTGTAGGCAGCCGCTGGCCCAGTACATGAAGAACGGTTTGTCGGCGTTGAACGCCTTGTGCCTGCGCAGCCAGCCGATGGCGTCATCGGCCAGGTCCTCGGACAGGTGGTAACCCTGCTCGGGGGTCTTCGGCGGGGCGACGACGGTGGTGTTGCGCACCAGGTGCGGCTCGTACTGGGAGGCCTCGCCCGCCAGGAAGCCGTAGAAGTATTCGAAACCCAGTCCGGTGGGCCAATTCTCGAACGGGCCCGCGGCGGTGGTTTCCTCGGCGGGCGTGTTGTGCCACTTGCCGAAGGCCGAGGTGGCGTAACCGTACTGTTTGAGCACTTCGGCCACGGTGGCGGCCGAGCGCGGGATCTTGCCGGAATAGCCATCCCAGTCGTTGGCGAGTTCGGCGATCTGGCCGTTGCCGATCTCGTGGTGGTTGCGGCCGGTCAGCAGCGAGGCACGTGTCGGCGAACACATCGCAGTGGTATGAAATCGGTTGTAGGACACGCCTTCTGCGCAGAAACGGTCCAAAGTCGCGGTGTTGACCTCGCCGCCCAGCCCCGACGGTAATCCCGGCCCGGCGTCATCGATCAGCACGATCACGATGTTCGGCGAGTCCTTGTGCAGGCGCCGAGGTATCTGACGCTGGGCGTAGCTGGATTCGTCCAAGGTGCGGCCGGCGACGCTGGCCGACGGCGTCGGGGCGAACGGCAGTACGCCGCCGTCGGGAAGTTTTGGAGCCACCACGGTCTCGGTCATACCGGTCCTCTCAGCGCAGGCAAGGTTCCCTAGGTGTACGGCTCGCCGCACTACGGCCGCTGAGTCACCTCGACGCTCGGCGGCAGGGTCGAGGGTTCCGGACGCATGGAGCGCCGCACGATGGAGAACGTCACCGCGCCGACGGCCAGCACACCCACAGCGGCGACCACCAGTACCAGGGGGCGCGGGCGACGCTTAGCGCGCCGGGCCTCTTGGAACGCCTGCGGCAGGCCGGTGATGACCTCCTGCGCCGCCGCCAGCTCCGAGGCGACGACATCCTGCGCGGTCTCGAGGTCTTCGCGCAGTTTCCCGCTGCGGTAGCGGTCGCGCAGCCAGCCGGCGGATGAGCTCACCGACTGCGCGGTCAGGCCGGCCGCTCCCCTGGTGATGTCGTACGGCCCGACGGTGGAGTACTTCAGGCCGCGGGCGAACCGCTCTCGGGGCGTCAGCCGGGCGGTGGTTGTCTTGGCACTCATGGCGACAAGCCTATTCGCGTGGGGCCGGGGTGGGCCGCCGAACCGCGAATGGCAGACTGGATTCCGTGACGAGCCCCATTCAGACAGCGACCGCGACGCTGCACACCAACCGTGGCGATATCAAGATCGCCCTGTTCGGCAACCACGCCCCCAAGACGGTCGCCAACTTCACCGGCCTGTCCAACGGCACCAAGGACTACAGCACCGAGAATGCGTCGGGCAGCACGTCCGGCCCGTTCTACGACGGTGCGGTGTTCCACCGGGTCATCGAGGGCTTCATGATCCAGGGCGGCGACCCGACCGGCACCGGTCGTGGTGGCCCGGGTTACCAGTTCGCCGACGAGTTCCACCCCGAACTGCAGTTCGACAAGCCCTACCTGCTGGCCATGGCCAACGCCGGGCCGGGCACCAACGGGTCGCAGTTCTTCATCACCGTCGGCCCGACCCCGCATCTGAACCGCCGGCACACCATCTTCGGTGAGGTCGTCGATCCCGAATCGCAGAAGGTCGTCGACGCGATTGCGACCACGCCGGTCGATCGCAGCGACCGGCCGACCGAGCCCGTCGTGATCGAGTCGGTCACCATCTCCTGACCTAAACCACTGAAACGCACGTTCACCGAATGCGGTGAGCGTGCGTTTTCTTTGGAGATGGAGCGGCGTGTCCGGGTGCAGACACGCACGCTCGCCGGGTGGGTGGGCGATCGGGTAGGCGGGCGATCGGGTGGGTGGGCTATTTGGTGTAGCCGGCGGCGGCCAGCGCGTCGAGCACCTCGAGCGGGTTGGTGCCGAGGTCCCAGCGGGTGAACACGTAGAGCCGGTCATCGGTGGTGTCGATCTCAAGCAGGCGCACCTTGCGGGCCAGTCGACGGAACTCGGTGATCCGGATGAGCGTGATGTCGTCCTTGGCGAGGACTCGGGTGCTCAGCCAGCCGCGGATCTGCAGGCCGCTCGCGGTGATTGCCAGTTTTGGGCGTGCGCGCCACGAAGCTATTGCAAACAAAATCAAACCCAGCGCGGCAACCCCGCCAAGAACACGCCCGGGCAGGTCTGTGACCACGGTCACAGCCGTCAAACCCATCACGAGACCCAGGATTGCGATCCACAGGATGGCGATCGGCTTCGGCGCCCAATTAGTTTGCTGGATCACGTCAGTACGCCGTCTCACCGGCGAGTTTGAGGTTATCCACAGGCGCTATCCCCAATGGGGATGAATCACAACGGTGTGATTGGGTTACGGCGAGGTTGCGACGCGGGTAACGCATTACGGCGATTTTGAATTCAAGTGACGGCCGGATCGGGGTCAGCGCCACCGCATGGTGAGCAACAGCCCGGTGATCATGAAGGCAAAGGCGATCGCGTAGTTCCACGGACCCAGATCCGCCATCCAGCCGAGCCAGGTCGGGGCGTTCAGACCGGTGGCGCCCAACTGGAACACCAACAGCCACAGCAGGCCGATCAGCATCAGCCCCACGAAGAGCACCACGAACCACACGCTCGACGGGCCGGCCTTCACCTTGACCGGGGTCCGGCTCACCGGGTTGATGGTGAAGTCGTTCTTCTTGCGGACTTTGGACTTGGGCATGGTTAACCTTTGAAGACGATGGAGAACGGCCGGGACTCGAACATGGATCAGAAACCTGAGCCTAACGCAGCCGCGCCCACCCCCGGGAATTCCGGCCGGCGCAGGTCGCTCTGGCGATTCGGTGTCCCCGTCGTGTGCGTCTTCGCCGGCCTGCTGCTGTCCACCACGCACGGGGTGTCCGGCGGGAACGAGATCCGCCGCAGCGACTCCCCCCGCCTGGTGGACCTGGTCCGCGAGGCAAGCGCGAGCGTGGACCGGCTCAGCTCGCGGCGCGATGAGATGGCCTCCGCGATCGACCACCGGCACGGCGGCTCCCCCGGCGCCGACGCCGCCCTGGCCGCCATCACCCGCCGCTCGGACGCCCTGGCCGCACAGGCCGGGCTGGACCCGATGCGCGGTCCGGGGCTGGTGATCACCCTCAACGACGCCCAGCGTGACGCCGATGGCCGCTACCCGATCGACGCCGCCCCCGACGACCTGGTGGTGCACCAGCAAGACATCCAGGCGGTGCTCAATGCGCTGTGGAGCGCCGGCGCCGAGGGCGCCCAGATGCAGGATCAGCGCATCATCGCGACGTCGGCGCCGCTGTGCGTCGGCAACACGCTGTTGCTCAACGGGCGCACCTACAGCCCGCCGTATGTGATCACCGCGATCGGCGATGTGCCGGCCATGCAGGCCGCGCTCGCCGCGGCGCCGTTGGTGACGCTGTACAAGCAGTACGTGCTGCGCTTCGAACTCGGCTACTCCGAAGAGGTCCGCGATCAGGTCGAGCTGGTCGGACACACCGCGCCGGTGCGGCTGCGCTACGCCACTCCGCTCGGTCCACTCGGATATTGACGTGCGCGTGCCAGTAGCCTGAGCGCATGCAGGTTCTGGTCGTCGACAACTACGACAGCTTCGTGTTCAACCTGGTCCAGTACCTGGGTCAGCTCGGCGTGAACGCGCAGGTGTGGCGCAACGACGACGCCCGGCTGGCCGATCCGGATGCGATTGCCGCGCAGTTCGACGGCATCCTGCTCTCCCCCGGCCCCGGCACCCCGGAGCGGGCCGGCGCGTCGATCGCGCTGGTGCAGGCCTGCGCCAGGGCGCGCACCCCGCTGCTCGGGGTCTGCCTGGGGCACCAGGCCATCGGGGTGGCCTTCGGCGGGACCGTCGACCGCGCACCGGAGCTGCTGCACGGTAAGACCAGCGTCGTGCACCACACGGATTGCGGTGTGCTGCAAGGACTTCCAGATCCGTTCACGGCGACCCGCTATCACTCGCTGACCATCCTGCCCGAGACGTTGCCCGCGGTCCTGGAAGCCACCGGTCACACCGACAGCGGCGTGATCATGGCCGTGCGGCACACCGACCTGCCGATCCACGGCGTGCAGTTCCACCCCGAATCGATCCTGACCGAGGGTGGGCACCGAATGCTGGCCAACTGGCTCGGCTACTGCGGTGCCGCCCCGGACGAGGGGTTGGTCCGCAGGCTGGAAACCGAGGTCGCCGACACGGTGCGCGCGGCGACCGCACGGGCCTAAGAGGCGAAACTCAGCGTGATCGAATCGCGGTAGCCCACACCGGTGCCCGGCGCCGGGCTCTGTGTCACCACCGCATTGGATCGTTGGCCGCTGTTGTCGACATTGGGGCCCTTGATGAGCACCCCGGTCCACCCGAGCGCACGCAGGTTGGGTTCGGCGTCGACCCAGAACTGGCCGGTCAGGTTCGGCATCACGAACTGGTTGCCCCGCGACACCTGCATCTGCACCACGGTGTCCTTGGGGGCGGGCTGGCCGGCCGGCGGATTCAGGCCGACGACCTGGCCCGCCGGGGCGGTGTTGTCCACCTCCACCGGCACCGAGTTCGTGAAGCCGGACGCCTCCAGGATCTGCCGGCAGGTATCCACGGACTGACCCACACAGTCGGGTACCACCACACTGGCCGGCCCGGTACCGACGATCACGGTGATCACGTTGGTGATCGCCGAGGTCGCGTTGGCCGGCGGGTTGGTGCCCAGCACCTTGCCCTTGAGTTCGGGGGTGGACTCGGACTCGGAGGGCTGGACCCGGCCGAAGCCGGCATCGATCAGCTTGCGGGTGGCGTCGGCCAGCGATAACCCGCGGACATCGGGGACCGCGCGCTGCTCCGGGCCGGTGGAGACGTTGACGGTGATGTTCTCGCCGGCCGCGACGGCGGTATCGGCCGCGGGGTCGGTACCGATCACGTGGTCGGGCGGGACGTTGGAGTCCGGGTTGCGTTCGACATTGGTCGCGAATCCCCGGTTCTGCAGGGCGGCGATGGCGTCCGCGGACGCCTGACCGGTGACATCGGGGACCTGGACATCACGCGGACTGCCGCCGAAGGCGTTGATCGCGATCGTGACGACCACGGTCAGCACCGCCAGCACGGCCACCGCGATCAGCCAGCGCCCGATCGAACCGCTGCCCGACTGTGCGGCGTAGCCGGCGGCCGGGATGTGTTCGGTGGGTAGCGCGCGGGCGTGCGGACCGGTACTGGTCAGGATGTTGGTTCGCTCGGCGTCGGTGAAGATCTTCGGCGCCTCGGGTTCTTCGCCGCTGTGCACCCGGATCAGGTCGGTGCGCATCTCGGCGGCGCTCTGATACCGGTTCTCCGGGTTCTTCGACAGGGCCTTGAGCACCACGGCGTCCAGCCCGGGGGACAGCCCGGGGTTGTGCGTCGACGGCGGCACCGCGTCCTCACGGACATGCTGGTAGGCCACCGCGACCGGCGAGTCGCCCACGAAAGGTGGTTCGCCGGTGAGGATTTCGTAAAGTACGCAGCCCAGCGAGTAGACGTCGGAGCGGGCGTCGACGGGTTCTCCGCGGGCCTGCTCGGGGGACAGGTACTGGGCGGTGCCGATGACTGCGGCGGTCTGGGTGACGCTGTTACCGCTGTCGGCCAGCGCGCGGGCGATACCGAAATCCATCACCTTCACCGCGCCGGCCTTGCTGATCATGATGTTGGCGGGCTTGACGTCGCGGTGGATGATGCCGTGCTGGTGGCTGAAGTTCAGGGCCTGGCAGGCGTCGGCGATGATCTCGATGGCCCGTGTGGGCTCGATCGGGCCCTCGGTGTGCACGATATCGCGCAGCGTGACCCCGTCGACGTACTCCATCACGATGTAGGGCAGCGGGCCGTTGGCGGTCTCGGCCTCGCCGGTGTCGTAGACGGCGACGATGGCCGGGTGATTCAACGCGGCGGCGTTCTGGGCCTCGCGCCGGAACCGCAGGTAGAAGCTCGGGTCGCGGGCCAGGTCGGCCCGCAGCACCTTGACCGCGACATCACGGTGCAGCCGCACGTCACGGGCGATGTGCACTTCGGACATCCCGCCGAAGCCGAGGATCTCGCCGAGCTCGTAGCGATCCGACAGATGCTGGGGCGTGCTCATGGGGTCTCGCTCGGCGGAGGCGCGGGCGGCACCCCGATGACGGTGGTGCTGGTGGAGGTCTCCTGCTGCACCGGGCGATCACGCTGGTCCTGCGCGTTGACCACGATCAGCACGGCGATGATGATCGCGAGCGCGCCCAGCACCCCGGCGGCCCACAGCAGGGCGCGTTGTCCGGGGGAGAAGGTGCGCCTCGGCGGCGGGGGACGGTGGTTGCCGGTGCCGGCCCGCGGGCGCGCCGCCGTCGGCGGCGGCCGGTACTCGGCGGCCGCGGCGGCCCTGGCCTGGGTGACCGACGGGATGGCGGCCGGGGCGGCCCGCCCGATCGTCGGGGCGGAGTTCGGCCGCGGGGGCCGGCGTCCGGCGCGTACCGCGGCGACGGCGTCGGCGAACGGCCCACCCGAGCGGTACCGGTGGTTGGGTTCCTTGGCCAGCGTGATCTCGATCAGCTCGCGCACGTTGGGCGGCAGATCCGGCGGCAGCGGCGGCGGGGTCTCCTTGATGTGCTTCATCGCCACCGTCAGCGCGCCGTCCCCGGTGAACGGGCGCTTGCCCGACACCGATTCGTAGCCGACGACACCGAGGGAGTAGACGTCGGAGGCGGCGGTCGCGTCGCGGCCCAGGGCCTGTTCGGGCGCGATGTACTGGGCGGTGCCCATTACCATCCCGGTCTGGGTGACCGGTGCGGCGTCGACGGCCTTGGCGATGCCGAAGTCGGTGAGCTTCACCTGGCCGGTCGGGGTGATCAGGATGTTGCCGGGCTTGACGTCGCGGTGCACCAGACCGGCGGTGTGCGCGACCTGCAGGGCGCGGCCGGTCTGTTCCAGCATGTCCAGCGCATGGCGCAGGGACAGCCGTCCGGTGCGTTTGATGACGGAGTTCAGCGGCTCGCCGTTGACGAGTTCCATCACCAGGTAGGCGGTGCGGCCCTCGCCGGACTCGATCTCGGTCTCGCCGTAGTCGTAGACGCTGGCGATGCCGGGGTGGTTGAGCATCGCGACGGTGCGCGCCTCGGCCCGGAACCGCTCGACGAACTCGGAGTCCTCGGAGAATTCGGCCTTGAGGACCTTGATCGCGACCTGGCGGCCGAGGCGGGTGTCGAGTCCTTCCCACACCTGTCCCATACCGCCGGTGGCGATGAGTCGCTGCAGCCGGTAGCGGCCGGACAGCGTGACTCCCACCCGGGCCGTCATGATGCCTCCCGGAGTGCGGCGGCGATGGTGGCCCGCCCGATCGGTGCGGCCACCGCGCCGCCGGTGGCGGACAATCGGTCTCCGCCATTCTCCACGAGGACCGCGACGGCCACTTTCGGGGCTTGCGCCGGCGCGAACGCGATGTACCACGCGTGGGGTGGGGTGTTGCGGGGATCCGTGCCGTGCTCGGCGGTGCCCGTTTTGGATGCGATCTGCACGCCGGCGATGGCTCCCTTCTGCTGTGTCACCTGCTCGGCGCCGACCATCAAATCGGTAAGTGTAGCCGCGACCTGCGGTGACACCGCCCGTCGCTGCTCGATGGGGGTGGTGGTGGCGATATTGGACAGGTCCGGTCCCTTGAGGGTATCGACCAGATACGGGGTCATGGTGATGCCCTTGTTGGCGATGGTCGCGGCGACCATGGCGTTCTGCAGCGGGGTTACCGCGACATCGCGCTGCCCGATACTGGACATGGCCAGGGCCGCGGCATCGCTGATCGGGCCGACGGTCGATTCGGCGACCTGCAGCGGGATGGTGGCCGGCGGTGTGTCGAAGCCGAAGGCCTGCGCGGTGTTCTTCAGTTTGTCCGTCCCGGTGTCGATGCCGAGCTCGACGAACGCGGTGTTGCAGGACCGGGCGAAGGCCTCCCGCAGGGAGGCGGTCGGGCCGCTCCCGCAGGCGTTGCCGCCGTAGTTTTCCAGGGTCGCGGTGCTGTCGGGCAGCGGGATGCGCGGCGCGGAGGTCAGCTGGGTGTCCGGGGTGCTGCCCGATTGCAGGGCGGCCGCGGTGGTGATCAGCTTGAAGGTGGAGCCGGGGGGATAGGTTTCGGCGATCGCCCGGTTGACCAGCGGGGCGTCCGGGTCGTCGCGCAGCTGGTCCCAGGCCTCGGTCTGCTCGGCGCCGTCGTGGCTGGCCAGCTTGTTCGGGTCATAGGACGGTGCGGACACCATCGCCAGGATCTTGCCGGTGGCCGGCTCCAGCGCGACCACGGCGCCCTTGCACGGGCCGTCGCAGCCTTGGGCCATCGCATCCCAGGCGGCTTCCTGCACGTCGGGACGCACCGTGGTGTCGACGGTGCCGCCGCGCGGGTCGCGGCCGGTGAAGAAATCGGCCAGCCGTTTACCGAAGAGCCGCCCGTCGGAGCCGTTGAGCACGGGGTCCTCGGCCCGTTCGAGGCCGCTGCTGGAGTAGCCCAGCGAGTAGAAGCCGGTGACCGGTGCGTAGGTGAGCGGGTCGGGGTAGACGCGCAGGAACCGGAACCGGCCCTCGGTGGACACCGAGTAGGCCAGCAGTTGGCCGGCGGCGGTGATCTGGCCGCGTTGGCGGGAGTATTCGTCCAGCAGCACCCGTTGGTTGCGTGGGTCGGTGCGGTAGCCGTCGGCGGTGAACACCTGGGTGAGGGTGGCGTTGGCCAGCAGCAGCACCACCAGCGCCATGAAGACGACCGACAGTCGGCGCAGGGAGTGGTTCATACGCGGCCGATCACTTCGGTGGAGGCGCCCGCGATCGGTGCCGGGTTGGGTGCCCGGGTGGTGTCGATGGGTCGCCGCGCCGCATGCGAGATGCGCACCAGGATGGCCAGCAGGATGTAGTTGGCCAGCAGCGAGGACCCGCCGTAGGACATCCACGGTGTGGTGAGCCCGGTGAGCGGGATCAGTTTGGTGACGCCGCCGACGACGATGAACAGCTGGATGGCCAGTGTCGAGGCCAGCCCCGCGGCCAGCAGCTTGCCGAAGCTGTCGCGGACCGCGAGCGCGGTGCGCAGGCCGCGGATGATCAGGATCGTGTACAGCATGAGAACGCCTGCCAGGCCGACCAATCCGAGTTCCTCGCCGACCGCGGCGATGATGAAGTCGGTCGATGCCGCCGGCACGGTGCCGGGTTGGCCGTTGCCCAGCCCGGTGCCGAAGATGCCCCCGGTGGCGAAGCTGAACAGTGACTGCACCATCTGGTAGCCGGCGCCGTCGGGATCGGCGAACGGGTCCAGCCAGTTCTGCACCCGCACCCGCACGTGCCCGAACAGCTGATAGGCGGCCACGCTGCCCGCCGCGAACAGGGCCAGCCCGATGACCACCCAGGACAGCCGGTCGGTGGCGACATACAACAGCACCAGAAATGATGCGTACAGCAACAGTGATGTGCCCAAGTCCTTTTCGAACACCATCACGGCGACCGAGGCGATCCAGCCGACCAGCAGCGGGGCCAGGTCACGCGGCCGGGGCAGGTCCATGCCCAGGACATGCTTGCCGGCGTTGGTGAACAGCTCGCGTTTGGACACCAGCACCGCCGCGAAGAAGATCAGCAGCAGGATCTTGGAGAATTCGGCGGGCTGGATGGAGAAGCCTTCGAACCGGATCCAGATCTTGGCGCCGTTCTGCTCGGAGAACCGCGCCGGCAGCAGAGCCGGAATGACAAGCAGCACAAAGCCGATGAGCCCGCAGGTGTACCCGTACCGGGCCAGCATCCGGTGATCGCGCAGCAGTGCCAGCACCGCGCAGAAGGCGGCCACGCCCACCAACGTCCACAGCATCTGCTGGTCGGCGCTGCCGCCCACGTTGTCCAGGCTGAGTTCCCGCTGGGCGAGGTCGAGGCGGTGAATCATGACGAGCCCCAGGCCGTTGAGTAGTGCCACCACCGGCAGCAGCAGCGGATCCGCGTAGGGCGCGTAGCGGCGGATCGCAATGTGCGCGGCCCCGAACAGGGCCAGGTAGGCCAGCGCGTACTGGGCCAGATCCCAGTCCAGGCCCTGCTCCTGATTGGCCTCCACGATGAGCAACGCCACGGTGGTGATCACCGCGGCGAAGACCAGCAGGGCCAGTTCGGCATTGCGCCGGTTGGGCAGGGGAGGGGTGACGGAGACCGGTGACTGGGGTTGAGTCGACGACGTCATGACGCGGTCCGGCAGGTGGTGCCCGGCTCCGGCGGTGGTGGGGGCAGAGCCGTGACGGTCGGGGATGGGCTGGGGGCGACGGCGCTGGGCGGGACCGATCCGTTGGGGCGCGGGGCCGGTGGGGCCGGCGTGGCCGCGGTGGGCGCGGGCGACGGGGTCGACGCGGCCGGTGTGCCGGGGGTGGGCGCGGGCGCCGGGGTGGCCGGACGTGGTGCGCCCGAGGTGGGCGCCGGCTTGGTCGGGCTCGGGGTGGGGCTGGCCGGTGGCCTGGTGGGGCTCGGTGCGGGGCTCGGGGTGGGGGTGGGCAGCGCGCAGATCGGCAGCAGCGACGTGCGGGCCAGTTCGTTGATCTGGCGGATCGCGTCATCGAGTGAACCGGCGGGCAGTCCGGCGGCGACCTGGGCGCGCTCGGACTCGCGGATATCCTGCAGGCGCAGCACCTCGCAGTCCAACGGATCCTTGGACTGCCCAAAGCTGATCAGCGACAGCTCATTTCGGGCATTCAGGCAGCCGACCAGAAACGGCTCCTGCAGGGACAAACCCAGAAACGAGGTCTGCACGCCGCGCATGATGGCGACGGTGTCGTCCTGCTCGCTGACGTAGTAGTTGTTGCGAATGATCTCGCGGGCGATGGTCAGCCCCGCCACCACTACCAGCAGGACCACCACTGCGGCGATCAGTATCCGGCGTTTGGAGCGGGGCGGTCGTTGCTCTTCGGGCTGTGTGACAACCCTTTTGGGCTGATTGCGTTTCGGGTTGAACGCCGAGGCGCGTCCGGCCGCGGTGTTCGGGGGGATGGTGTCATCGTCGACCCCGGATACGGCGCCGGCCAGGATCGGCTGGGTCTGGCCGTAGTCGTAGTCCACGACGTCGGCGACCACCACGGTGACGTTGTCCGGGCCGCCGCCGCGCAGCGCAAGTTCGATGAGCCGGTCCGCGGCGTCGGTGACATCCGGGATCTGCAGCGCTTCGGCGATGGTCTCCTGGCTGACCGGGTCGGACAGCCCGTCCGAGCAGAGCAGGTAGCGGTCGCCGACCTTGGCTTCGCGCATGATGAGCGCCGGCTCCACCTCGTGCCCGGTCAGCGCCTTCATGATCAGCGAGCGCTGCGGGTGGCTGTGCGCCTCCTCGGCGGTGATGCGGCCCTCGTCGACCAGGGTCTGGACGAAGGTGTCGTCCTTGGTGATCTGGGTCAGTTCGCCGTCGCGCATCAGGTAGCCGCGGGAGTCGCCGATGTGCACCAGGCCGAGCCGACCACCGGCGAACAGGATCGCGGTCAGCGTGGTGCCCATGCCCTCGAGCTCGGGGTCAGCCTCGACGTGCGCGGCGATCGCCGAGTTGCCCTCGTGCACGGCCACATTGAGCTTGTTGAGCAGGTCGCCGCCGGGCTCGTCGTCGTCGAGGTGGGCCAGCGCGGCGATCACCAGCTGGGAGGCCACCTCGCCGGCGGCGTGCCCGCCCATCCCGTCGGCCAGGGCCAGCAGCCGGGCGCCGGCGTACACCGAGTCCTCGTTGTTGGCGCGCACCAGACCACGGTCGCTGCGCGCTGCGTATCGGAGCACCAATGTCACGGGCGCAACTCGATCACTGTCTTGCCGATTCGAACCGGCGTTCCCATCGGAACCCTTACCGCCGTAGTCACCTTCGCCCTGTCAAGGTATGTGCCGTTGGTCGATCCTAGGTCCTCCACGTACCATTCCGATCCCCGCGGCGACAGCCTGGCGTGCCGTGTCGATGCGTAATCGTCGGTGAGCACCAGGGTCGAATCGTCGGCGCGCCCGATGAGCACCGGCTGGCTGCCGAGGGTGATCCGCGTGCCGGCCAGCGCGCCCTCGGTGACCACCAGATGCTTGGCGATGTGGCGTCGCTCACCCTTGGGCAGCAGCGAGCCCCGCAGCGCCAGGCCGCGGCGCACCATCACCGCGCCGGTGGGCGCATAGATGTCGGTGCGCAGGATGCGCAGCACCGACCAGATGAACAGCCACAGCAGCAGTAGAAATCCGACACGCGTCAGCTGCAGTACTAGCCCCTGCATCCGACGTCCTCTCCGTCCCAGTTCCGTGCGAGTTCCGCCGTCACGATACTGGGCGGCCTATGGGCCCGTAGCTGATCGGCGGTCAGTGGACCCGGACGATGATCTCGGAGTGGCCCAGCCGGATCACGTCACCGTCGGCGAGCTGCCACTCCTGCACCGGCGCATTGTTCACCGTGGTGCCGTTGGTGGAGTTCAGATCCGACAGCAGGGCGACCTGGCCGTCCCAGCGAATTTCCAGGTGACGGCGGGACACCCCGGTGTCGGGCAGCCGGAACTGGGCGTCCTGGCCGCGGCCGATCACGTTCGCGCCTTCGCGCAGCTGGTAGGTGCGGCCGCTGCCGTCGTCGAGCTGCAGGGTCACCGTCGCCGCGGCCCCGTAACCGCCGCCGTAGCCGGCGGGTGCCGCGGGCTGGGCGCCGTAGTCATAGCCGGCCGGTTCGCCGTAACCCTGGTCCGGGTAGCCGGGCTGCGCCGGGGGCTCGCCGTAGCGGCCGTAATCGGGTGCGGGCGGGGCCTGGGGTGCGGCGTAGTCGGCGCGGCCGTACTGCTGGCCGCCGTAGCCACCCTGGTCGGGATAGCCACCCTGATCCGGGTAGCCGCCCTGGTCGGGGTAACCCGGCGCGGGCGGGGCGGGCGGGCGGCCGTAACCCTCGTCCTGGCGGGCCGGCGGGCGACCGTAGTCGTAGTCGCCGTAGCCCGGGGGCGGCCCGGCCGGCGGCTGGCCGTACCCGGGCGGCGGGGGCTGCTGGCGGTAACCCTGGTCGGGGTAGCCGGCCGGCGGCTGGCCGTATCCGGCGGGCGGGCGCTGCTCATAGGACGGCGGCGGGTAGCCCTGATCGGGGTAACCGCCGGCGGGTTCCTGCGGGTAGCCACCCTGGTCGGGGTAGCCGCCCTGGCGCGGCGGGTAGCCCTGGTCGGGGTAGCCGCCGCGGGCGTCTTCGTGCTGGCGGTACCGGTCGTCGTACTGGTCGTCGCCGGGCCGACCCTGTCCCTGGCCGCGGTAGCTCGGGTTGTCGGTCATCGCTGGTACTCCTGGTTCTGCGGTGGACGCACGGTCTTGTTCTGCTGGGGCGGGTTCGCGGTTGGTGGTGTCTGGGTTGACCGCTCCACGGGCGCGGAACTGTCCGGTGTGCAGGTTCGGCGATGGCGCAAACCTGACGACCACCTCACCATACGTTTGCCACCCCTGGTCATGGAGGAAACCCTCCAGGTGACGGGCGAACGTGGTTGATGTCCGGTCCGGGTCGGCGCTCACCTTGTGGTAATCGGCCTCACTGAGGGTAATGACGTATTCGTTGGGCGCCAAAATACGGCCGCCGCCGACATCGCGCGCCCCGGCCTCCGCCTCGCGGCGCAGCAGCGCCTCGACCTCCTGCGGGACGATGGACCCCCCGAAGACCCGGGCGAAAGCGTCGCCGACGGTCGATTCGAGGCGACGTTCGATACGGTCTGCCAGACCCATCTCACCGCCCCGTCCTGTCCGTCGCACTGTTGTCGGTTATCGCGCCGCGTGTCGCTCTGGCCACACTGCTCACAGGCATGTTATCGGCCTATCAGGCGAAAGCGTGACCAACAGATCTCTGAGAATCGGATAGCGCCTGCTCAGGGCGCTGCGCTCATTTGCGTTCTCATGCTCTGGCCGTTTCGGCGGCGGCGATGTTTCCGCGCGCCGGCGGGGGAGACGGGCACAAAATCGTCGGGCTCGGGAACGGTTTGGGTCCGGTGGGCCCGCGGTGATACTGTTGCGCGGTCATTCGGGCGAGTGGCGGAATGGCAGACGCGCTGGCTTCAGGTGCCAGTGTCCTTCGGGACGTGGGGGTTCAAGTCCCCCTTCGCCCACAAAGAGCGGTTCTACGAACTGCAGGCACAAAGGTCACGAACTCATTTGGGTTCGTGACCTTTGTGTTTGGGTAGATTGATCAGTAGGGGCAATGTTTTCGACGGCGCCCATGACTTCCTCTGGCGACTCTCTGAGCACCGAGTCACTCACCGCCGTTGGCTTAAAAGGTGGCGGGCCGGCGACCCGCCCTGCTTGGTGGTGGCCGCGAAAGCGTCAAAATCGCCCGCCGGAGAGGCGCCCTGGATACCCCAACGAATCAGCGAAGGTAGGCCGGTGTTGGCTTGTGACCCATTGGAATTCAGCCGGCAGCCCTCGTAGCACGGCGCTGATTAGACGGCTGGCGGGGACGCGCTGCCGCTTGCCTGCGGTGCCCTATTCGACCTCAGTTCCGTTTGCGAACAGCGCGGCCGCGAGCTGCGCAGACGGAGTCGATCCGAGTAGGGCTTCGATGGAGTCCAATTCGTAGGTCCGCATCAGCGAAAGGAGTGTCCGGAGGCTCGGGTTGGGCACGGCCTTTTTCTCGAGCGCCGCCAGGGCTCCTCGGGTAATTCGAGCCTTGGACGCCGCCTGCTCTTGTGTCAGCCCGATCGCCTGCCTGTGCGCACGGAGGGTATGACCGAGATGAATAGTTGACTGAACATCGCTGACCACTCGAAGCCGGGCACTTTGCGTGGCCATGGGGCGCGCCTAAGCTTGTCTAACAGGGATAGATGCGATGATTACGAGCATGACTCATCCTGTGCTTGTGGGGTCAACCATGCATAGTAGACCGTGCCTAGTTGGCTATGCCTCCGATGGGAAAAGTGCGCGATCACACTTCGGCCGGCCCTGCGCGACCGCCTTTACTTTCCGTGTTCAGAGTCCCGAGGGTCTTCGCCAGTTCCCTCCGCGGGTCCCGGAGGTGCTTGCTAATCTCAGGCCAAGCCGGACGGTGGCCTTAGAACACCCCGACGCAGTGTGTGGTCGGCATCGATGAGGGGGCAGGACGAGATGCGTGTTCTTGACGCGAATTGCTCGAAGGAGCAAGCGGGCGTGCTTAGCGTTGCAAGTCATGATGCACCGTCAGGCAACGATGCCCATGGCGTAGTTGGATCAAAGGGCTGCATCGGGTGCCTTGTTGATGGGTTCGAGCACACCTGTGGCTTCTCTAGCGGGCATTTGGTCCCATCGCGCTGGTTCCGCGATCGTCGGTACTAGACCACGGCACTACGTAGCGGGCTCGGGTTACCGATGGTGCTGACCGCTGCCGAGCAGTCGAGCTGGGTAAATGAGGCAGCGCTATATAAGGGCATTGTCGATGGCAGCCTCAAGGAGCCCCTCGAAGCTGCGCTTAAGGCGTTTTATCTCGCTGTGGCATTCGATATCGACGGAACGCTGACAAAGCCGGGTAGCGCCGACCTGGATCCCGCCATGTGCGCGATTGTGGCCCGGTTGTTGCGCCGCGGCTGCCACGTGTGGTTAGTCACCGGCCGCGGCTCCGCCGGAGCACGAAAGGCAATACGGCAACTGCTCGAATCAACTGATCTGCTGCCCATCGAATGTGCTCGGCTTCGCTGCATCGCACACAACGGCGCTGCTGTCTTCGAGGCGAATCCAACTGTTCCAGAAGAGCAGTTGTTTGACGTGTCTCGCCCGCTGATTCCTGCATTCGATCGGGCCGCTGAACTGAAAGAGGATGTCGCCAAGGCGTTGGCAGAATCCGCAATTTACCCGGAAACGACGACCCTCGAACCTGGTCGAGTGGACGAGGCGTGTGGCTTGAGGATTGTGTTCAGGGACCTTGAGATCCGAGACGGTGCTGTCGGAGTTCTGGTCCCAATAGTCGAGCGATATGGTGATGCGCTCAAGCTACGGACCGGCGTTTATCAGGACGTGTACACGATCGATGTCACGGTTGCCGACAAAGCGCTTGCAGTTCGACTCCTTGCTGAGGATCATCGGCTGGATCCGACGCGTGTGCTTTGCATCGGCGACCAAGGTGGCTTGGATGGGAACGACGGAACATTCTTAGCCGGTGCCACCGGTTTTTCTGTCGGTACGATTAGCAACAGTCCTTCGGGATGCTTCCCCGTCGTTTCTGCGGACGGCGGAATTCTAGATGGCGCCGCGGCGACGCAGCGCCTGCTGGACGCTCTGTGCGTCGGCGCCCCACTTCGCATGAAGGTTGACCCCGGCAGCGACGCTGCGAGCGCAGAGCTACAACGGCTGCTGAATTTCGAGAGGGCTGCGGTCAGAAGGGCCGGCGTTGAGACCAGGTCGATCGAGCGACAGCTCAGCCTTCGCGTTGCCCAACTCATCGCACATGATCCTGGTGACGGCGACTACAGCATTACCGTTCGCGACTTGTTTGACCCACATAGCGGTGGTGTGCGAATCCGAGACTGGGAATTGCAAGATCTGAGTAATTGCCCCGCGGTGCGCAACTTATTCGGATTTGATGCCCTGACCAGATCGTCAACCGACGACGACGGACCCCATCGGTGTATGTATACCGACAGCGGCGTGCTGCTGAGGGGACCCGACTACTACATGAACCTCACGGACCGAAAATCTGCTGCGGCTGTGCCGGATTTTCTTGAGCGAGCTGCGTCGTTCACCGACGTGGCACTCACAGCAATTGACGAGCTGATTGGTCTTCGGCCCACGCCCGTCCTAGTGAAGGTCGCCCTCGCGGTTATGGACAATATCCGCGATACATTGCTTCAACTGCTCAACGTTGCATTGTTCGTAGCGCAGCCTCCCGGTGCCGTTCAGGAGGACGACGAGGTAGCTGTCGGAAGCCTCGGAGCAATTGCCGCTCAACACATTCGCAGGTACGTCGATTTCCTCCTTGAACCGCACAGTCCGTGGTCCGCCACTTTGACCGCCTGTCGGGGGCCCATCGAACGCCTTCAATCTTGGATCGCCGACAACGGAAGCCAGTTGTCCCGGCGAGTCGCTGAGCGATCCGAGCAACCCGAGTGGAGCGCGGGTGACAAGAAAGATATCTTTCGTTGGCGCGAAGCCGACTATATTGTTCAAAATCTGTCGGCCGTGGTCATAGGCTTGCGCGCAATGGCGGAGCGTCGCGCAGAATCGAATAGCCTCCCAATACTTGCGGTGGGTATTCAGTACGGTGGTCTCGAGCTACCACTTCTCGCTGCGGCGCTGGGCAGGCGATTTGGGCTGATTCTCGTTCCGGCGGTCATGCGAATTAGCATGTACGGCAATCGCGAACAAGGCGATGAAGCTCGGGAGGATCTCGATGGATGGGTCGCGGCAGCGGACCCCGATCTGTTCCCGGTGACCGTTCTCGACGACGCGGGAGGAGCCGCTGATGGCGAACACCTTCCCCATGATGTGGTCCTGTTCGACGACAGCTGCACTACCGGCACGTCCGTGCAAGCCGCTCGTGACATGCTGGTCCGGCGGGGTCACGATGTACGCGGCGTGGTCATCGTGCGTTTCCCCGGTGCAAATCGTTTCGCTCACATGGCCTTGCCCGCTCATGGACTACTGGATCTTGACCTGGCGCATAACTTCGTGCAAGGACTTGTCGGTCCATCCCCGTACAGTCGCCTTGTGGTGCCCCACCCGGACAAGCGGTATTGGTACGAGGATGAGAACGGTGTCTTCGACAAGGCTAAATTTCGGATACGTCTCCTCCTCCACAAGAACTCCCCGAACAAGTACGCAATGCCTGATGCACATGCGTGGGGTAGCGCCGGGGACTGATGAGAACTGCATCTCCGCTAAGCGTAGTCGGATACGGGGAAGTCATCCTCGACTACATATGGCGGCCGACCGACGACGGCGGTGTAATCTCTGAAATCCGCGGTGGAGGTTCAGTTTCCAACATCCTGGCCAACCTTGCGCAGCTAGGGTGGAGAGCAGGCATCGAGGGAGTTGCGGCGCAAGACCCAGCTGGTCGGTTCGCGGTTGACGATCTAGCTAGTCTGGGGGTCGAGACTGCCAAGGTACGGTTTCAGCCGCGTCGACGAACACGACTGATCTTCGAGACTCTCGGCGCCGACGATGGCCGACAAGTCGGCGGAACTATGCATGCGTTCACCACGAAGTGCCCTGTATGCGCACAGAGGGTTGAAACGCGCCAGCGGCCGTCATTGACGTACTCACCCGAGTCGGGCACAACGAGTAGCTGGGCGGTTTACGACAACCTCACACGTAACCGCGTCGAGCACGCGCGGAGCGTGAGGAACACCGGTGCCCGTACTGTTCTCGACCTCGGTGCTGTCAGCCATCTCCGCTATCAACCAACTGCCCTAATAATCTCGCAGCTACGAGAGTTCGATTTAGTGTTCTTGAATCAGCGAGTTGCGACTAGCTTGGCTCGCCGTATCGGGGTCCCCGCCGACCGCCTACCGTTGTTGTTTACAAACACCGTCGTCGTAACAACGCAGGGGCCGCACGGAGCACTAATTTCGGACGCGGCTGGCTTTGCCGAGAGGATTCCCGCCCCTAATGTCGCTTTGTTAGGGGATGATTCGGGCGCCGGAGATGCGCTGTGCAGCTACACGCTTGATTATCTTGCGAGGACGGACTTTGGCTCGCTGAAAGCGGCAGACGTTGCGACCGCAATCGGGCGCGTTCAAAAATTTGTAGTTCCCGTGCTTGAGCAAATTGGCGCGCGCGGTCACCTACCCCCACCTCCGCCAAACCCGGCATTCGGGCAGCTTCGCGGAAGGCGGGTGAAAGAGCTGATTTCGGAATCGCTGGCAAACGAACACTGTGCACTTTGCCTGCTTCCGATGGTCGAGGCGAGGGCCTCAGTGGAGTCGCGGGACGCGATTGTGGCGCCAGATAAACCACCTACTGAAAGAGTCTCTAAGCCAGGTTCGCGCCACAACACTGCCTTTATGCTAGCCCGGATTCTATCGGTGGCCGAGCATCGAAGCGCCGTCGACCGCGCCGCTGAGATATTGGAAGTACCTGGTACCGTGCACGTCGTTGGATCGGGAGGGTCCCTTCCAGCGGCAATCTTCATAAGCGACCTACTGAACTCGCGCGGGCGTATGGCGGTGGCGCTGACTCCGGGCGAGTACGTGGCCGGCGCGGCACGCTCCGACACCGTGATCGCTGTCAGCTACAGCGGTGCGTCGCCCGATATCCGCCACGTCATTCGAGCGGCGAAGCAACGCGGTGTCAATCGCATAGTGCTTCTCACTGGCGCGAATAAGGCGCAAGTCTCCGATGAGCTGCGTCCACTCAGCGAGGATCTCGTTTTATCGTACGGTCCAGCGAATCGAGTAAGAGGCGGTCGTATCCGAGGGCGCGAGCGTGGGTTTGTATCTATTGCCGGAACCGTCGCACCCTGTATTCCCTGGCTAGTCGCGTCGAGCGGAGTTAGTGCCGCAGTTGACCTAGCGGCGCGTGTCCGCGAAGGTGAAATGCACGCGGTTCAAGTCGCTAAAGCGCTTGCTGCCCCGGCGGCCTTATCGGGTCGACTGAATGTTGTGTACGGTCCCGGTGCACTGGCTTCGGCCCGCGACGTAGAAAGCAAATTTACGGAGAGTGGACTCCCAGCAGTTACTCTCCACGAACAGAAGGACCTTAGCCACGGACGGTTCGTGACCGTCTTGCAGCCGCCTGCCTATAAATCTGCCGCCAGCTGCACGATCGAAGCCCCCTTATCACCAGTTCTTTTGCTTGCGGTGGGGCCGCCGTCAAATTATCAATCGGCTCTTCTCGGCGCCATCCACACTGAAGGCGTATTCGCCGCCGAGATTCGCTCTCATGCAGTCGATCTCGTAGCGCCACTTGAACTGCTCACGCTAGTCCAGTTCTTCAGTCAGGTGTTCGGCGACGCTCTAGACGTCGATATATCGCGTCCGAGGCGAATACCGGAGGCCGGGTTGCGCCTATATCGCTGGCGAGAACTTGACCGCTAATCGGACCCGCCGCCGCCAGAGCGCTTTCGCGACGGCTAACCCGGTGCGGTCGCTTCAGCTGTGGCGACTGGCTGGGCCAGTACCTGAGTTCGGACATTTGGTCTAGTACCCAGGTTTGATGCCGAGGTCGGTGAGGATCTGGCGCTGAGCGTCGGGAA
>JAKJHY010000024.1 GCA_021648845.1 Mycobacterium sp. MBM
GCATCACCTGACGGCCACCCCTCCAAGAAACAGGACCGGCCACCGGCCGGAACCCATCCCTACAAACGATTAGGAGCTACGCGGGTCAGTTTCGTTTCCTCGGGGAGCACCCGCCGCAGGCCGGAAAAGTGGACTACTTCCAGTCGGACGCCGTCAGAACCACTGCGCGTGCCCTTGCTCTTGCTGCACGTGCCTCTGCGGGATTTCCCATCGCCTTCGAGCCGACATTCATTCCCGTCGACGACAGCTCGGATCACGGCCGAACCGATATGGCACCCTTCGCTGAATGGCGGAAAGCGGCCACGGCCGATGGCCAAGGTTCGGAGAGCACAACCATCAGCTCGCGCTACGGCGTGGACGGCGGAGTTCTGAACAACACGCCGACGTTGCCCGCGTTGCGTGGCATTCAACAGCGCCGTGCGGGACGAAGGTTCGTGCGAAGGGTCCTCGTCCTGGTCCACCCGCATGCGGAGGACTCTGCGACCGCAAAAGTGGCCGCAGATAAGGCCGAATCGCCGCCGACACTCGTGGCGACGGTGGGCGGCATTCTGCAGGCCGCAACATCGACCGGCTCGCGTGCGTACGTCCGAGAAATCGAGATGCACAACGAAGCCGCGATCCGTCTGCGCGACAGTCGTGCGCTGGCAATGAACACCTTCACCACCTGGGGGGACCTCGGGGACTTCCTGTCCACGCCGGCGTGGACGCTGTTTCGGGCGATGCGCATGGAACGTAACGCCGTGTTCATGGCGAATGCCGTCTATCGACCCGGCCGCGGATCGATGCCGAAACTGAAGGCGGCAGCACTTGCGTTTCTTCGCGCACAGGATTCTTCGCAACGAGGACTGCCGTTCCTTCCCAACATCCCGCCCGGCCGTGCGCGTGAGCCGGACGGAGGGTGGCCCTGGGGTATCGCGATGGCCACCGGTCTCACCGCTCACATCGTGCAGATGGTGCGTGAATTTGGCAGCCGGAACGACCCCACCGACGGAGATGAGCACGAGCGACTGGCGGCCGTTGATGTCTTCTCCTTGGTCGTCAACGCCAACATCGACATTGATCGACTCGGCGAGCAAGTCGAGAGCGATGCGCGCAAGGCGGCCGCAGCCTGCGATGGCGGTGCTGATGCCAAGTTCGCCGCATACCTCGACGAGTATCGGTCTCAGCTGAAAACAGCACGGCCTGAGGAGAAGCCGACAGCAGGTGACCAGGTGCGGGGCTTGGTCTGGGATTGCGTCGTGCTGTTCTACACCAACGTGCTTGCACCGTATCGGCGCAGCCAGCCGGTGGAGAATCCGGCGGTTCTCGGTGGAACGCTATTGGCGGATTGCGACGGCGCCGAGGACCTGCTCGTTCGACTGCTCAGCGTCGAAATCGTCGCGTATATCGTGCGTGAGAACTCGGTGAGTGGGACCACCGACGACTATGTCGAACTGGTCCAGCTCAATGCTCGGACGCCGCAGGATTTCGCGAAAGGTGCCACCGCTGACGACAAACTGGCGGGGATGGCGTTGGCCCGATTCAGCGCATTCTTCAAAGAATCGTGGCGTGCCAATGATTGGACTTGGGGAAGGCTGGACGCTGTCAAGACGCTGATGCAGGTCTTGTTGACCGCAGAGGCAATCGGCCGTGTTGTCACGTCGGGTGGCGTACCGACGGACGAGGAGTGCGATGGGGTGGTCGATGAGATCGTCGAGAAGGCATTTCCACCCGGCCAATACGTGGACACAAAGCCGCTCCTCCTGAACCGTAGGCCGGCCCTCTTCGAAAGCGCCAAGGAAGAGGTCAAGCAGGTCTTGATGGGAACTCGCTCAGGGCAACTCGAGCATCTGCCGAGCCTAGCCGCCTATGGAATTCAGATCGCCACGGTGGTCGAGGAGATTCCCGCACTGCAATCCGCAATAGCGGCAGACAGTGTCAGGGGAGCTCTCGGTGCGCGCTCGGCACGCTTTGTATCCGAGCTTGAGCGGCTCTCCGAGAAGCGGCTGGGCGTAGCCGAACTCGCCTACGAACAGCTGCACCTGTTTCAGCAGGCCGGTATCGGTCGGGAGACGATGGCCGAGCAGGTGCCCAGCGATGCGCTGATCCGTACCGTCAGTACCGCGGTTGCGACCACAGCCGGCACCCTGACATCACCGCGTAGCGGACTGAAGTTTGCGGCACCCGTGACGAGCGTCATCCGTGGTGTCGCTGCGGTGCCGTACTGGCTGATCAATGGGCTGACCCACCGTGGACAACTGGCCCGCATCGCGGCGGCCACCGCGTTGGCAGTGGGCACCAGCCTGGTGGCGATCTCACTTTTGGTGCCCCTGAGGGGTTTCCTAGCGGGGCTGGTGCCCGTGCTCGGCTTCGGTTCGCTCTTCGCCCTGGCGATCTACGGCGCTATGCGAACCAGATCGCTCGTGCACGTGGCGGCCTTATTGGGGTTGTTCGTTCCCTTGCTGATGCTTGGTTTGAATCGGGCTGAGAAAGCAGGGGTCACCGGTCCTGCCGACGCGCCTTCGAGCCTGGATACGCCTGAAATGGGCTGGTTCGCGGTGCTGTGCACGGTCGCGATCGTCATCGGCACCGTGGTGATCGCCAATCTCTCCACGCCGGTGCGTTCTCCTCTGGCGTCGACAGCCGCCTTGGTAAGGGATCACCGTGTCCTTACCGGGTTCATGACAGTTGCGCTCTTGCTTGCGGTCGTCGTCCGCGCTCGTTTTTGGCTTGAGCTGCAGACGGTATGGACGCGATTCTTCGCAGACCACGTCGACCCGGTGAATCAGACGGTTTCTCACCACCTGCCCGGATTCCCGTTCAACGTGTGGGTGTACGTGGTCATCGGCATCGCCGGACTTGTCCTTTCTGTGCTCCTATCGTGGGGATTTCGTGAGCCGATGCCCGCGCCCGCCGTCCATGGGGTGCAGCGAAGGCGTTTGATCCACCCGACCGGATTGGCCATCGCGTGGACGTCGATCTATGGGGCTGTTTATCTCGTGCTCACCTGGGTGTTGGCCAAGGAGCTCGCGGGTCGCTCGGGAATCGATGCACTGCCGATCTGGGTTTCACTCGGTCTCGGCGTGACGTTCTCCCTATTTGTCGCGCCCGTCCTTTGGATTCGGTGGCGATTCACTTCGAGCCGCCGTCTCGCCGACGGAAAGCGCTGACGCGAGCGCCACCGAGATCAGGGCCGGGCGCTCACCCACACCGGATGTTCCCTTGGCGCGCAAATACGACGACGGGGCATGCGCGGTATCGACCGGCCTTCACCGTGAGCTCCACGCCGGCTCGCAGCCTCGCGATCGACGCGTCAAACTGCGCTACGGCCGTGTGAATCTCAGGCACCGGCTTTCGAGATGACCTCACCGCCCAGCGGCTGTGCGGAGATCCAGGTCCGGATCGCCTCCACCGCCGGTTTGGCGACCCAGTTCCGGTCGAACACCCCCCACGGCGTCTCGTTGGGCCGGTCGACCAGCGAGTAGATGAACATCGGACCCACCCCCTCCATGGTGGACCAGGTGGTGGCGAAGTCGGTGATCCAGGCGGCCTGGGTGGCCCCGCTGACCGACGAGGTCGGCACCCCGTACTCCGTTGTCCAGATCTTCTTTTCGCCGTCACCCGCGTCGGTCATCAGCTGACGCAGCGACAGCAGCTGCCGGTAGGGGGTGTTGGGGTAGGGGGCGCCCGCGGAGAAGCTGCTGGAGGAGTTATAGGGGTGGAAGGACAGTGCGTCGAAGTAGCCCTGGGCGCCGGCGGCGTACATCTGGGTCAAGTAGGTGACCGGGTTGATGGTCCAGGTTCCGAACGACAAGCCGGCTCCCAGCACGCCGCCCAGGACCGTGGCGGAGGGCTCCACGGCTTTGATGGCGGTATAGGCGGCCTTGAGCAGCGCGGTGTAACCCGCGACGTTCGGTTGCGGGGACCACCCGATGTTGGCGTTCGGTTCGTTCCAGATCTCGTAGGCCGCGATCCGGGGGCGCTCGCTGCCGGCCCCATAGCGTTGGGCCACCCGCGCCATGAAGTCGGCGTAGGTGGCCGGATCGTCGGGTGCAGCATTGGGCAGCCAGAATCCGTTGCGGGACGCCCAAATCGGTGTGCTGGTGACTGCGCCGACCACGGCGATGCCCCGGTCTGCGGCGGCATCCAGGATGCGGTCGGCGATCACCCAGTTGTGCGTCCCCCTGGATGGCTCCATCGCCCGCCACGGCAGGAAGACGCGGATCTGTTGCACCCCCATCTCGTCGAGGGCCTGCATCGCCGTGGCCAGTTCGTCGACGGTCATGAAGTACAGGTTCGATTCGGCAATGCCCAGGGCGCTGGGCGAGGTGTTGATCGACGGGGGTGCGGCGGCGGCAGCGGGGACGGCCAGCGGTGCGACGAGATGGGTGGACAGCACGCACAGTGCGGCCACGACGGCCGCGCCGATGCGCGCACTCCGGGCGAGCATGCGTGGCAGAGGGGCGGACATCACGGCCTTTCTGGCGCTCCGATGTTGGGCAACGCTTGACGCGCCCAATGTATGCATAGGAACGGCGTTGCCGCACGCCAGGTTTCGATACGACTGTCAGCTAGAACGGTGCTGCGGTGCGGTGTGTGCGCGCTGTGACGCGGGAGCTCACGCGCTTCGGAGGGCGGGTCACAGCAAATGCCTCCGCGGTCGCCACTGCCACCGCAGTCTGGTGCCTTCGGGTGGTCGGCATAGTGTTTTCCACCGCAAACGTCTCGATTGCAAAGAATTTGCAGACGGGTAAAAATGCGCGCAGATCACCGCGGGTAACGGCATGTGCCACGGCGCCAGAGCGTGCGCAAAGGGGACGGCCGGTGCGGATTTCGGCCAGCGCGACGATCCCCCGACGCTGAGAGCGTCACCGAAATGTAATGGCCCCGAGTGTTTTTCGAGGCCTGGCGAAGCGTCAGGCGTCGAGCCAGACCTTCGCCGGTGCGCAGGTCAGTCCGACGTCTTTGAGGGTCAGGATGCCCGCGGGCGCCGCCACGACGTCATGGACCGCGTTCACTGCCGGCATCGCGGTCATGGTGTCCCACTCGTGGTTGCCCCACGACCCTGGCGGCACGAAGCGGATCCGGGTGCGCACCTCGGGTTCGCCGTGGATCACGATGTTGTAGTGGTCCTCGTCGAGGTCCCAGTCGGCGTTGAGCTTCTTGGTCAGGTGCCACACGACGGCAGTGCGCAATATGGTCTTGCCGCCCAGGGTGGCGCTCCATCCGCCGCGCAGGGCGGCGATGGTGTCCTTTTCGATGCGCATCCAGCCGAGATCGACGGTTTCGGATGCGGTGGCGAACTCGATATCGAAATCGATGCTGTCAAACGAGTCGAAACCCAGTGCCACGCCCATCCGTTCGACCGAGTCGCGAAAGCTGACCATTCCCAGCTTGGCGATCTCGATCACGTCGGGGGAGGCCTCGGGCTTGGAAATGCCGAGCATCTCCCAGGTTTCGACCGACTCGTACACCGAGACGTCGGCGGCCTCGGTGATGAGGATCGATTGCACGTCCCGGCACACGGCGGTCAGGGCGGTGGTGATCGAGTTGGCCCAGCCGGGGTGGATGCCGGTGATGTACAGAGAGCTGTTGCCGCGCTCGCACGCCGCGGAAAGGGCCGCTCGGGTGTCGCCCTGAACACCGCCGACGTTGAGAAAGAGGTTGGTGCTCAAGACGTTGAGCCCGCTTTCCAGCAGTTTCACCACGTGGTCCACATCGGCCATGAACGGGGTGTAGAGCACGGCGTCGGCCTGACGCGCGATCAGCGCGTCGATATCGGTCGTGGCCGTCACCCCGGTGTCCGGGCGGCCGCACAGCTGCCCGGCATCGATGCCGGCCTTCTCGTCCGAGAACGCGTATACGCCGGCAAGTTCGAGGCGGGGGTCATCGAGAATGCCACGCAGGCTGAGCTTTCCAACTTTTCCGGTTGTCCACTGGATGACGCGCATGCCCGAAGCTCCTCTGTCGAGATTGCTTTTTTCACGTTCGTGGAAAAATAACATGCGCCCAGCCGCTATGTTCGTGAAATGACGACAGGCGCCCGGCGCGGCCGGCCACCGCGCATCGACCGCGCGCGTATCGTCGCCGCGGCGCGGGCCATCGCGCCGGAGGACTTGACCATGCAGGCCGTCGCCGATGCCCTCGGCGTGGACCGCAGCTCGCTGAACTACTACGTCGGTGACCGTGGCGGATTGCTCGAACTGGTGGTCACCGACCTTTTCGACGCGGAACTGCGCGACTTCGTGCTCCCCGACGATGCCGACTGGTCCGATGTGCTGCGTGCCTACGGCAAGGCCCTGCACCGCGGCGTCGTTCATCTGCAGGCGACCGCCACCCCCATCCAGTTGCGCGGCACCCACAGCCTGGCGCTGGCCGAACGGGTGCTGCACACGCTGACGGCGGCGGGCTTCACCGTGGCCGAAGGAGGTCACATCCTGTCGTTGGTCTCCGGCGTCGCCTACACCGCGGCACGCGACCTCCTCGGCGGCGACCAATCCAGAAGCCACCACACCACCGAGGTCACCCGGGTGCTCGGTGAGGCGCCGGCCGGTCAATTCGCGTTACTCGCAGAGATCATCGCCAATCGGGCAGTGGCCGGCACCGCCGACGATTTCGAGTTCAGCCTCGACGTGGTGATCGACGGACTGCAATTGCGACTGAACCGCAAAGTTTGAAGCGTTGCTGACGACAGGCGATGGAATGACCGGTGCGCCAACGTGCCTTTGCCCAGCACATCGTGCGCCGGTCAGCGGTCGGTGGGCGATTGGCGTTGGACAATATGCAGCACTAACTTTCCTGGGGTGAAGTCTTCCGCTGCTGGCACCGCCGCGCGGTGGCTGACCCCGGTGCTCGCCGTTGCGGCCGTCGTCACCACCGCGCTGTTCCCCCTCCAGGCCCCGCAGATTCGGCTCACCAGCGAGACCAACCCACTGGCCGGTAAGCCGTTCTACGTCGACCCGATCTCCAAGGCGATGCGGGCCGCCCAGAGCGCCAGCCCACCGAGTCCACAACTGGACTACGTCGCCAACACACCCCAGGCGTACTGGCTGGACCAGGCGTTCCCGGCCGCCACGGTCGGCGGCACCGTCAGCAAGTTCGTCGGCGCGGCACAGGCTGCGGGCGCGACGCCGGTGCTGTCGATCTACGCGCTCCCGCATCGCGACTGCTACAGCTATGCCGCCGGCGGGTTCGGGTCGGCCGACGCATACCGCGCCTGGATCGATTCGATCGCCGGCGGGCTGGGTGGCGCGCCCGCGGCGATCATCCTCGAACCGGATGCGCTGGCGATGGCCGATTGCCTCACCGCGGAGCAGCGTGCCGAACGTTTCGACCTGATCCGCTACGCCGTCGACACGCTCACCCGGGACCCTGCCGCGGCGGTGTATATCGACGCCGGGCACTCCCGCTGGGTGAGCGCGGACAAGATGGCCGCAATGCTCAACGAGGTCGGCATCGATCGCGCGCAGGGGTTCAGTCTGAACACCACGAACTACTACACCACCGAAGAGCAGATGGGCTACGGCAATGCCATCTCCGGTATGACGGGTGGTTCGCACTACGTCATCGACACCTCGCGCAACGGTCTCGGTCCCGAGAGCGACAGCGATATGGCCTGGTGCAACCCGAAGGGCCGGGCACTGGGTGTCCCGCCCACCGCGGCCACCGGCAACCCGAACGTCGACGCCTTCCTGTGGGTCAAGCGCGTCGGTGAATCCGACGGGTCCTGTGGGCGCGGTGAGCCCGGCGCGGGCACCTTCGTCAACCAGTACGCCATCGATCTGGCCCTCAACGCCGGGAAATAGGCCCGCCGAACCTTCCGTTGGTCGCTTCCCGGACCGCCCGGTCGATCAGCTCCAGCGCTTCCTGCTGACTGACCTTCTCCTTGTCGACGATGACGCGTCGGCCCACGTCCTCGTCGATGACGCGGAACGCTCCCACCACCGCGGCTGCGCACAGTCGGGCGGTGAGGTCGCCGTCCGGCACGTCGAGGCGCTCGGCGACGATCGGCACGAACAGGCGCTCCATCTCGTCGTGCACCATCAGATAGGCCGTGCGCAGCGCCGGCTCTTCGGCCGACATGGTGGCGATGCGCAGCGCGCTGATCTCATCGGCCAGTTCTGCATCGGTGAGCGGGTGGGCCGCCATATCGGCCCGCATGTGATCGGCCAGTGAGAGATCCGCCGGCCAGCGTCGGGCCTGGGCGATGAAGCGTTGCGCCGACTGGGCCAGCACGGGTTCGACGCAACTCTCCTTGGTTCGGAAGTACCGCCAGATGGTTCGGGTGGAAAGTCCTGCGGCGGCGGCGATATCGTCGCCACTGGTGCCCGAGACCCCACGTTCCCAGAACAGTGCGCAGGCGTGCCGGGACACCGCGAGCCGGGCCTGCAACTGCTTCATGTTCGTCGCGCCGCGGATATCCTGACTGGCGATGGTGCAAACCTTCCTGGCACGGGATGACATCTCACTGTGTCACTAAGTGACAGGACATGCAAGCGCGGGAGGTGACATGGGTGAGCGAATACTGATCGCCGGCCGCACTTGCTGGCAACTGCCCACCGCGCACCGCTTCGCCTACATCATCGACGGCGCGGATTACCTGCAACATGTCAAGGCGGCCCTGTTGCGCGCCCAGCGCCGGATCATTCTCGTCGGATGGGACTTCGACGCCGGCACGACGTTCGAGCAGGGCGGGACCACCATGCCCGGGCCGAACCAGTTGGGGGCATTCCTGTACTGGTTGCTGTGGAAGCGCACCGGGTTGCAGATCTACGTTCTGAAATCCAACCTGCGGTTACTGCCGGTGTTTGATGACGTCTGGTACGGCATCACCCCGGTGTCACTGTTGAATCGCTTCAGCGGCAGGCGAATCCGATTCGCCGTCGACGGGGCGCACCCCACCGGGGCGGTTCACCATCAAAAGATCGTCATCGTCGATGACGCAGTCGCCTTCTGCGGCGGCATCGATCTCACGATCGGGCGCTGGGACACCTCCGACCATTTGGACGACAACCCACTTCGCACGGCCTACGGGCCCCGGCATGAAGTCGCCACCGCGATGGATGGCGCGGCCGCCGAGGCGCTCGGCGAAGTGGCGCGCACCCGTTGGCGAGCGGCGACGGGACAGCCGCTGCCCGCGCTGAACGTCGCACATTCGGCATGGCCGCGCGGGCTGGACCCACAGCTGCGAAACGTCCAGGTGGGGATCGCCCGCACCATGCCCGCACTCCCGGACAGCGATGAGGTGCGTGAGGTGGAGGCGCTGAACCTGGCCGCCATCGAAGCCGCCGAACACCTCATCTATCTGGAGAACCAATATCTCGCATCGCGCACCCTCGTCGAAGCGCTGATCCGTCGCCTGGGCGAGCCCGACGGCCCGGAAATCGTCGTCATCCTGCCCCGCCGTTCGGAAAGCCGCCTGGAAATCCAGTCGATGGACAGTGCCCGCAGTGTGCTGATCGGCGAACTCTGGGCGGCCGACACACACCGGCGCCTGGGCATCTACTGGCCCGTGACAGAGAATGGCACACCCATCTATGTCCACTCGAAGGTCATCGTGGTCGACGATCGCCTGTTACGGATCGGATCGTCGAATCTCAACAACCGGTCCATGGGCTTCGACAGTGAATGCGATATCGCCATCGAAGCGGATACGGCCAACGCGGACAACACGATTCGCCGGGTGATCGAAACGGCCCGGCAACGACTGATCTGCGAACACCTCGATGTGCTGGTGGCCGACTTCGATGCCGCCGTGCGGGACAGGGGATCCTTTCTCAAAGCCGTCGAGGCCCTGCGCGGACACGGCCGAACAATCGAACCGATGACCGCCGACGTGGTGGCCGACGAAGCGGGCCCGTTAGCGGAGAATGAGCTGATGGATCCCGATCACGTGCCGAGTTCGCTGACCGGCAGTGTGCGCCGGTTGCTCAATGAGCTGGCCGGTTGGCAATGACACCCCGGGTTGTTCGTTTCCCGTCGAGGAACGCGGGGTGAGGTCGGGCACCGTTTGGATCTGCACGGTCGCAGTCCTGGCCGGCATCGTGATCGGGTTCATCGGCGGTGCGTTCCGCTGGTGCCTGCAGCTCGCCGATCGCTGGCGCGTCGAGTTGGTCGACTGGTCACACCAGCTACCGGGACCCGGCTGGCTGGTGCCGATCACGGTGGCCGCCATCGGGGCGACGCTGGCCGCCCTCGTGGTCCGCTGGGTGCCGCTTGCCGCCGGTAGCGGTATCCAGCACGTCGAGGCGGTCTACCGCGGCACGGCCCGGCCGCCGAGCCTGTGGCTGCTGCCGGCCAAGTTCATCGGTGGTGTGCTCGCCATCGGGTCGGGCCTGGTGCTCGGCAGGGAAGGGCCCACGGTGCACATGGGCGCGGCGATCGGCGCACACGCCGCGCGGCGCGCCGGGCTGTCGGATCGCGATGTGCGGATGATGCAAACCGCCCTCGGCGGGGCCGGACTGGCGGTGGCCTTCAATGCGCCGATCGGCGGCGCCCTGTTCACCATCGAGGAAGCCACCAAATCAGTACGGCTCAACACGGTGCTTGCGACGCTGTGCGCCACCGCGACGGCGGTGGCCTGCGCCCGGGTGATCCTGCAGGATCGACCGGACTTCCAGGTCGATCCGCTCGCCGCACCCGCGGCGGTGTCGATTCCGGTTTTCGTCATATTCGGTCTGGTCACCGGCGTTCTCGGGACGTTCTACAGTCGGCTCGTCCTCAGCGTGCTGGACGGCGTCACCGCCGTGCCCCGGATCCCGGCGGTCGCCAAGGCGGCGATCATCGGCGCCATCATCGGGCTGATGGCGTTCGTGGATCCGCATACCGTCGGTGGTGGCGATTCGCTGACCCAGCTCATCGTCGGCGGCGGGGCACTGGCGTTACCGCTCGCCCTGGGTTATCTCGTGGTCCGGGTGTTCGCGGGTCCGCTGTCCTACGCGGCCGCTGTTCCCGGCGGCCTGTTCGCGCCGCTACTCGCCGTCGGGGCGCTGTGGGGTCTGCTGTTCGTCGGTGTACTGAACTTCGTCATACCCGACAACCATTCGCTGGCCGTGCCGATGGCGATCGTCGGCATGGCGGCATTCTTCGGTGCGGTCGTGCGGGCGCCGCTGACCGCCATCGTGCTGGTGATCGAGATGACCGGTATCACCGAGCTGGCCATCCCGATGCTGGCCGCGACCGCCGCGGCGGTGCTGACCGCCGAACTGCTGAAGTCGCCGCCCATCTACGACAGCCTGCGCGCCCGGATGCAACCTGATGGAAACAGCGGCCCGCTAGATTCGGAAGAGGAACGACACCGCGGGGGGCAGTGAAAGGGCACCAGCGAGACGTGGCCGACGAACCAAACCAAGAGACCCCGACGGCACGCACGGTCGTCTTCGCCCTCTACGACAAGGTCACGCTGCAGGATGTGGCGGCGCCGCTGGAGATCTTCGCCCGCGCGAATGACTTTGGGGCCAACTACCATGTGCTGCTGGTCTCGCCGACCGGTGACTCGGTGGGCACCACTGCATATGCGCGCCTGGATGTGAATCTGGCGCTGGCCGACGTCCCGGACAGGATCGACACGCTGTTGGTGCCGGGCGGGGTTCCGGCGGACTTCTCCTTCACTCCGGGCCTGCACGATATTCCCGAGGAGCCGACACCCGACACGGTGCCGGATGCACTGGACATGGTCCGTCGGCTCGCGCCGCGGGCTCGCCGGGTGGCATCGGTGTGCACCGGTTCGTTCGTGCTTGCCGCCCTCGGGCTGCTGGAAGGCCGCTGCGCGACCACCCATTGGGCGCACTGCCAGACGCTGGCGCGTCGCTACCCGAACGTGCGGGTGGATCCGGATTCGCTGTTCGTCCGGGACGGACCTTTCATCACGGGTGCGGGCATCACCGCGGGTATCGACCTGGCGCTGGCCCTGGTCGAGAGCGACTACGGCCCGACCGTCGCGCGGAGGGTGGCACGCTGGATGGTCGTCTTCCTGCAACGCCCGGGCGGTCAGGCTCAATTCAGCGTGTGGGCGGAATCCGCCCTCCCGGCGACGGGAGGGCTGCGCGATATCGTGGACGCGGTGATCGCCGACCCCAGCGCGGACCATTCGATCGCGTCGATGGCCGTCAAAGCTGCCGTGAGCGAGCGGCACCTCGTCCGGATGTTCCACGATCAGATCGGTATGACCCCGGCGAGGTTCGTCGAACAGGCCCGGCTGGAGGCCGCCAAGCTGCTCCTCGCGACCGGCGATCAGAGTCAGGACTCCGTGGCGCGGCGGGTGGGCTTCGGCACCACGGACACCATGCGGCGCACCTTCCGCCGTAACCTCGGCGTATCACCCGGTGTGTACCGGAACCGGTTTCGCACCACGGGGATCGACCAGTAGCGGAGCGGGTCGAGGCGGCTCCGGCAGCACGCGATGTGCCTGCAGATGGTCGCGGATGCGCGCCCCGTACCGCAGCCCACTGCGCCGGGCCGCCGCGTGGAAGGACTCACCGGCCAGCACCAGGCCGACGGCATTCTCCAACCGGACCTCGTACACGTACTGCCGCAGTGTCACCCCGACCTGCGCCTTGAACAGCCGGGCCAGATGTCGAGGACTCATCCCGATCCGGGCCGCCACGACATCCAGCTCGTAGTGCCCGGCCGGATCCGCGCTGATGGTCGCCATCAATCGTTCCAGCTCAGTGTGTTTGGGCCGCGGAGTCCTGGCTGCTGCGGAAATCTGGGGATGACCTTCCATTCGTCTGCTGAGTACCACCATGTCCCGCGAGATTTCGTGGGCGAGGTCGGAACCATGGTCGTCGGCCACCAGAGCCAGCGCCAGGTCGATACCGGCCGCAGAACCCGCCGATGTCCAGATATCGTCGTCGCGGACGAACACGGACTCACGGTCCACGATGGTGGAGGGACAGTGGGTGACGAAGGCGTCCAGGTGCCGCCAGTGCGTGGTCGCACGACGACCCTCAAGGAGGCCGGCCGCGCCCAGCGCGAAAACCCCGGTGTCGATGGCGGCGATCCGCCGCGCAACGGCGGCACGGTCCCGCACCGCCCGCCGGACGTGTGACGGAACCGGCTCGCAGACATAGCTTTCCCCGCCCAGCAGAACCAAGGTATCGATCGTCGGATCCATCAGCGAGGCCGGCTCGGCGGCGAACGCGAGCCCGGACGCACACCGGAGCACCGAGGAATCCCCGTAGGTGTGCAGTGACACCGTGTAGTCGGCTCCGAGGGTGCGGGCCGCGTCGAACACCTCCAGTGGACCGGTGACATCCAAGGTCCGGGCCCCGTCGCCGGCCAATATCGCGATGTGTCGCGACCGGTGCTCGACGTAGTGGCACATGACCCAAGGGTGCGCGCCGCGCGGCCCGGCGGCGATTCGATGTCCGGATTTTCGCGCGTCGTGTCCGTGTCGGTCGGCCGCCGCCGGTGAAGTCCCGTTTCGCGGAGAAGATGTCCACCTCGGCGGACAACTGACAAGTGGGGTTTACCAATCGGAAACACGATCGGCCCAACGTTGTTGCCACGAAGCAAATTTCGATACCACGACCACCAAGGTGGACTCCATGGATTCACGAACGGCGCTGACATTGAGCATCGGTGTGCTCGGCGGAGTCGCGGTGGCCTTCACCGCGACCGTGATCACCGTCCCCATCTGGGTGGTCTTTCTGTCCTGGGCGTCCTTCTTCTTCGTCGGGGGCGGCCCGGCCGGCTGGGTGCGATCGGTGTCCTCGAATCTGGTCGGCGTGCTCAGCGCCAGCGCGAGCCTGTACGCCGCCCATCTGCTCGGCGGCAGTCTGACCGCGACGGCCATCGCCGTGGGCGTCGGAAGTGCGGTGATGGTGCAAGCGTCCTGGGTCGGTCTGCTGTCTACGACGCCCGCAGTCGTGGTGGGATTCGCTTCGACAGTGTCCACCGTGGCCGGGACCGGACAACTGGTGACCGCAACGAACATCTCGCACCCGGGGCTGGTGGCGGCCTGCGCCTGCGTGCTGGGCGCGACATTCGGTATCGCCTCGGAGTATCTGGCCAATGTGATGACACGTACGGACTCGGCCAGCCGTACCGGAACGGAAGGTGCACCGGCATGAAACTGCAGCATTACCTGGGCGGTCTGGAGGGCCTGCCCGAACCGCTCAATCTGGAGAAGCGGGTTTTCGTGCAGGAGTGGGAAAAGCGCATCTTCGGCATCCACGTCGCCATGATGGGCCTGAGCGCGCACCTGGGCTCCGCGCTGCCCGAGTACCCGATTGCCGAGGTCCCCACCGAGTTCCGCGACGAATGGACGTGGGCATCGCTGCGCACCGGCGCCGAGGCGATGAACCCGTTCGACTATTTCAAGTTCCGCTATTACGAGAAGTGGCTCGGTGGGATCAGCCAGTTCTTCGTCGATCAGGGGTATGTGTCCGAAGCGGAGATCAGCGCCGCGATCGCGGACCCGGCAACCGTCCCCAGCGGGGGTGATCCGGCGATCGACGATCAGGTGATCGACTACCTGCGCCGCGGCGACAGCCCACGACGCGATGTTGCGCACCCCAAGTTCGCTGTTGGAGAACAAGTTCGAATCGCGAATGGGCCCGCCGGTGCCCACACCCGGCTGCCGGGCTACCTGCGGGCCCGGGTGGGCACCGTCACCAGAATTTTCGAGGGCGACTACGGCTACTTCGTGCACACCGGCGACGGCATCGGTGACCCGATGCCGATCTACATCGTCGAGTTCACCCCCGCCGAACTCTGGGGCGTCCGGGCAGAACCGGGCGCCAACACCCTCTACGCCGAACTGTTCGAGGCGTACCTGCAACCCATCGAGGAGGACAAGTGAGTCAGCAGTTTTCGTACCCATCCGACCGTGAGCAATCCAGCGCCGACCGGGTCGGCGCACTGGAGCGACTGCTGATCGAGAAGGGGGTCATCACCGGTGAGACGGTCGACAAGGTGCTGGCCTACTTCGAGTCCGAGATGACACCGCTGAACGGTCAGAAGATCGTCGTGAAGGCCTGGACGGACCCGGATTTCGCGGCCCGAGTGGTCGTGGACACTCCGGGCGCACTGGCCGAACTGGACCTGCCCGAGGGGATGGCCGGCGCGGAGGGTGAGCACCTGCAGGCGGTGGCCAACGAGCCCGGCGTGCACAACCTCGTCATCTGCACATTGTGCTCCTGCTTTCCCTGGCCAGTGCTCGGGCTGCCCCCGTACTGGTACAAGGACCCGGTGTTCCGGGCGCGCGCGGCCCGGGAACCCCGCACGGTGCTCACGGAGGTCGGCGTGGATCTGGCCGAGGACACCGAGATCAAGGTGTGGGATTCCAGCGGGCATTCGCGCTGGTTCGTCATCCCCGAACGGCCCGCCGGAACCGAGGGCTTCACCGAGGAGCAACTGATGGGGCTGGTCACCACCGAGTCCATGATGGGCGTCGCGCTGGCAGGGCAGCCGGTATGAAACTGCACCAGACCTGCACGACGGACCAGGCCGCACCGTCGTTCGATCACGATTGGCAACGCCGGGCATTCGGCCTGGCGCTTGCGTTGTCCGAATTCGGCCATTACCCGTGGGCGGAGTTTCAGCAGAGCCTGATCGACACGATCGGTGCGTGGGAGTCCACACCCGCACCCGCGCGCGGTGAGTGGGAGTACTACGACCACTGGGTCGCCGCGCTGGAACACGTTGTGGGTCAACGCAAGATCCTCATCACCCCGCTGATCACCGACGATGGCGATCACGCCGTCCACGACGACCATCACTGACCCTCACGAAAGGAAGCACGGATGCACATCGAACCAGGAATCGTGGACGGTGCGAAGATCGTCCTGAGTTACGCCACCGCGGGTGGTGTCGGCGCCTACGCGCTGACCTCGGCGTGGAAACACCTCAAGGAGCGCGGCCCCGGGTCGTTGTTGCTCGGCACCTCCGTGACCACCGCGCTGGTGCTGGTGTTCTTCGAGATCCTCCCGCACTTCCCGGTGGGCGTCTCCGAGGTACACCTCATCCTCGGCTCGACCCTCTTTCTGCTGTTCGGCGTCGCGCCCGCGGCGTTCGGGCTGGCGCTGGGCCTGTTGATCCAGGGCCTGTTCCTGGCGCCGTTCGACCTTCCGCAGTACGGCATGAACCTCACCACGCTGTTGGTCCCGCTGTTTGCGTTGCAGCACGTCGCAGGCCGGACGATCGCTCCGCGGACGCCGTATACCGCACTGAAATACCGGCAGGCGCTGACCCTCTCGCTGACCTACCAGGCGGGCATCGTGTCGTGGGTGGGGTTCTGGGCGCTCTACGGCGAAGGGCTCAGCGGGCAGACGGTCGCGAGCATCGCGACGTTCGGTGCCGCCTACATGCTGGTGATCGTCATCGAACCGGTGGCGGATCTGGCCGTCCTGGCCGGTGCGAAGGCGCTCGAGCGGTACAAGAACAAGGCCTGGCTGGAGCCGCGCCTGTTCAACCCGGCCTGACCGGTGGTGTGAAGATGGGTCCATGACCACAACGCTTGTCGCGAAAGATGTGGCCGGCGGATACGCCCATCGCACCCTGTTCGAGAACGTCGATCTGACCGTGGCGCCCGGCGATGTCATCGGCGTTGTCGGCGCCAACGGGGCAGGCAAGAGCACCCTGTTGCGGATTCTGGCCGGCGCCCTCGAACCGCTCGGCGGCACAGTCAGCGTGGCCCCGGCCGATGCGTTCATCGGATGGCTGCCTCAGGAGCACGAACGGACCCCGGGAGAAACGGTGGCCGGCTACATCGCCCGGCGCACCGGGTGCGCGGCGGCGACGGCGGCGATGGAAGCCGCGGCCGAGGCGTTGTCGGACTCCGATGCCGCCGCGGACGCGTACTCGGTGGCGCTGGACCACTGGCTGGCCACCGGTGCGGCCGACCTGGAGGAGCGATTGCCGGTCGTACTCGCCGACCTGGGAATGGATTCCGCTGCCGTGCAGCCGGATTCGACTCCGATGACTGCGCTGTCGGGCGGCCAGGCGGCACGGGTCGGTCTGGCCGCACTCTTGTTGTCACGCTTCGATATCGTGTTGCTCGACGAACCGACCAACGACCTCGACCTGGACGGCCTGGCCCGATTGGAGCGGTTCGTCGATGAGTTGCGGGGTGGCGTGGTGCTGGTGAGCCATGACCGGGAGTTCCTCGCGCGCAGCGTGACCCGCGTCCTGGAACTGGATCTGGCGCAGAACACCACCACGGTCTACGGCGGCGGGTACGAGAGCTATCTGGAGGAGCGTGCGGTCAACCGCAGGCACAAGCGGGAACAATACGAGGAATTCGCCGACAAGAAAGCAGATCTGGTCGCGCGCGCACGCACCCAACGCGAATGGTCCAGCCAGGGCGTGCGCAACGCCATGCGCAAGGCGCCCGACAATGACAAGAACCGCCGCCGCGCCCAAACCGAGTCCAGTGAGAAGCAGGCGCAAAAGGTCCGTCAGATGGAAAGCCGGATCGCCCGCCTCGAGGAGGTCGAGGAGCCGCGCAAGGAGTGGACGCTGCAGTTCACCATCGGCACGGCGCCCCGCTCGAGTTCGGTGGTGGCGACCCTGGATCAGGCCGTGGTCCGGCGCGCAGATTTCGTCCTGGGCCCGCTGTCGCTACAGGTGGACGCGGGGGAACGCATCGGTATCACGGGCCCCAATGGGGCCGGTAAGTCGACTCTGTTGGGGTTGCTGCTGGGCCGGATAGCGCCGGACGAGGGCAGGGCCAGCCGCGGGGCCAATATCGCCGTCGGCGAGATCGATCAGGCCCGTGCCGAATTCGACGGCCCAGGGCGGCTGGTCGACCGCTTCGAAGCGCACGTACCCGACTGGCCGACTGCGGAGGTGCGGACCCTCTTGGCGAAATTCGGACTGGGCGCCGACCACGTCGAGCGCGCGGTCGGCGAGCTCTCGCCCGGGGAGCGCACCAGGGCCGGGCTGGCGCTGTTGCAGGCACGCGGCGTGAACGTGCTGGTGCTCGACGAGCCCACCAATCACCTGGACCTGCCCGCCATCGAACAGCTCGAGCAGGCACTGGACAGTTACGACGGTGCGCTGCTGCTGGTCACCCATGATCGCCGGATGCTGCAGAATGTCCGCCTGGACCGGTCCTGGCGCGTCGAGGGCGGCCGGGTTCACGATGTGTAGCGGGCCACCCGCTGCGGGTGGATGACCACACGCAGGAGGTCCGCGCCCAGCATCTGTTGTAGTTCGGTCGCTCGTCCCGCGTCGCCGAGGTCCCAGTACCGGGCGGCCAGCCGGGACGCGAGTTCTCGGGCCCCTTCACTTTCCAGAGTCACAGGCCCGGCCACGGATACCCAACGCTCTCGTTCGCCGACCGGGGCGGCGACCACCAGGGACGCGCGCGGGTCGGTGCGCAGCCGTCGGACCTTGGCCGCATCGGCCAGGGTGAACAGTTCGACGGTCCCGGCGTCGGTGGCCTCGAACCAGACGGGCCGGGGCTGCGGCGGGTCAGCGCCGGCGGCCACGGTGAAGTATCCGTAGAGCGGACGGTGCAGGAAATCCAGGTCCCCCGGTGTCAGCGTCACCGCGACCACGCCCCGCTGGCGGCGGTGCGCAGTGCGTAGTCCGCGAAGGTCCGGGGCGGCCGGCCCAAGACGGACGCCACGGTGTCGGTGGTGGTGGCCAGCAAACCGTCGGCCATCAGCCCGAACATCTCGGCGACGTGCGCGGCATCCTGTGCTGCGACGCCCTGCTCGACCAGCAGAGCGGTGTACTCGTCGGGGGTGATCTGCTTGTAGGTGATCTGCTGCCCCGATGCCCGGGCGATCATCTCGACAGCCTCGCCGAAGGTGAGCGGGTCCGGGCCGGTCAGCTCGTAGATCTGCCCGCCGTGGGGCCCGGGTTCGGCCAGCACGGTGGCCGCGACGTCGGCGACGTCCTCGAGGTCGATGAAGGGTTCGGGGGTCGCGCCGGCCGGTAGCGCGAGTTCGCCGGCGTGCAGCGGAGCGTGGAACAGGTCCTCGTCGAAGTTCTGTGCGAAGTTGTTGGGCCGCAACACTGTCCATTCCAGCGCAGAACTGCGCACCGCTTCCTCGGCGCTGCGCATATCCAGGCCGAAGCTGGAATGCCCCCAGGTGTCGGCACCGCGCCCGGACAGCAGCACCACCCTTCGCACGCCCGCCGACTGCGCCCTCGCGACGAACTCGCCGGCGGGGCCCACCGCGGCCGGTGCCACCATGTACATCGTGGTGATCCCGTCCAGTACCGCATCCCAGCCGGTCGGATCGGACCAGTCGAAGGGCGTCGCACTGGATCGGGAGGCGAGCCGGACGGCGATACCGCGCAACCGCAGACGGGCGGCCACCCGGCGACCGCTCTTACCGCTCGCTCCCAGGACAAGGGTCGTGTCATTGCTCATGCACTCAGCCAACGCCACCACGCCGGACGATTCCATGGGTCAGACGCCGGTTTGCATGTGAATTCGTCTAGCCTGATTGCATGGACGTGTTCGGAGACCTGTGCCGCGGGGTGCGCGCCCACGGGTCGCTGTTCGGCAGCGCGCAGTTGGCTCCACCCTGGGCGTTGCACTTCGTGGACGGCGCACCGCTGACGCTGTGCACCGTGCTGGACGGACAGGGCTGGTTGGTGCCCGAACACGGGGCACCCGTGCGGATGCGCGATCGCGACACCGTGGTGGTGAAGGGCCCGGGCACATTCACCTTCGTCGACGATCTCGCTACTACGGCAGAACCCGTCGCCTGCGGCGAGATGTGCGCGAAACCCGAGTACGGCGGTGCCCGACACCGGATCGGATGGACCGACAGCGGCCAGAGCGGCGGCGGGGATGCGACCTTGGTGGTCGGCGCCTACCCGGTGCGCGGCGAGATCAGCCGCCGCCTGCTGGATGCGCTGCCCGCGGTGCTGCATCTGGACAGCGGCGGCAACGGCGATGCGGTGCTGGACCATCTGGCGGCCGAGGCCGCACTCGACATCCCGGGCCAACAGGTGGTGCTGGACCGGCTGCTGGACTGGATGCTGGTGTGCACATTGCGGACCTGGTTCGACAGTCCCGAAGGCCACCCACCGACCTGGTGGACCGCGCAACGCGACCCGGTGGTCGGGGAGGCGCTGCGCCTGCTGCACACCGATCCCGCTGCGCCGTGGACGGTTTCGTCGCTGGCGGCCGAAACCGGGGTGTCCCGGTCGACACTGGCAAAACGCTTCAGCGACCTGGTCGGCGAACCGCCGCTGACATACCTGACCACATGGCGGATGACGGTGGCGATGGACCTGCTGATCGACAAGGACACCGCCACGGTCTCCGAGGTCGCCCGCGCGGTCGGGTACTCCGATCCGTTCACCTTCAGTGCGGCCTTCAAACGGGTGCGCGGTATGAACCCCAGCGAGTTCCGGCGCATCAGTCGCGCTTGAGCGCCGGTCACCGGTGACCCGCCTCACCCGAGGTAACGACCGGTGCTACCGGCGACGATGTACCCAGCATGATCTTTCGGTTGGGTATGGCGGTCGCGGTAGCGGCGACGGCTCTGGTCGGACTGGCCGGCGGCACCGCCGCGGCGGCACCGGGGTGCGCGGACGTCCACTGGATCGGCGCGGCCGGATCCGGTCAGCGCGACGGCGCCGGGTTGACCGCAAACGGCGGGATGGGCGATGTCGTCTACCAGTCCTACCAGCAGTTGAGCAACGAATTGGCCGCGAGCGGGCGGACCATCTCGGCCGAGGCCGTGCAGTACCCGGCCGCTCCCGTCCCACTCGGTGGCGGGCTGGGCGGCTGGATGGATTTCATGGACAGCGTCGAGGACGGCACCGATGCCGCCGCCGAGCAACTGGCGGCGTTCACCGCGCGCTGCCCGCAGACCAAGGTCGTGCTGGCCGGCTACTCCCAGGGTGCGATGGTCATCCACCGCAATCTGCACGATCTGGCCGGGGACCCGCATGTGGTGGCCGCGCTCCTGGTCGCCGACGGCGACCGGCTGCCCGAGGACACCACCATCAACCTGGGTTCCACGGCGGTGCTGCCGGGCGTCGGTAAGGGCGTCGCGCAGGAGCACTCCTTCCTCGCCTCGACCGACACCTCACCGCTGCCGCCGGCCATCGGTGCCCGCACCGTCAGCGTCTGCGATGTGGGCGACCCGGTATGCGATTACGACGCCGAGGCCGATGAGGTGCCCGCCTCGGCCATCGCCATCCACACCGCGTACGCCCCCGCCGTCAGCGGACCGCATGCCTGGGGCGGGCCGCTGTACAACCTGGTGATGAGTTCGAACCCGGGGCCGGTCGTTCCCGACGCAACGGCGTAACTTCGGCGAACCTCTCGCCATCGGTGCTCTCGCCCCGATAGGGTCGCACCAGCATGGAAACTTCAGATATGTTGCGCCGCTTGGGCAAAATCGGAACGCTTGCCTGCAGTGTGGCGGTGTTTGCTGCGTGCGCAGCGCCCGACGATTCCGCGACCACCGGGTCCCCGGGTGCGCCCGGCGTCAATGTGCCGACCACCACCGAGGCGCCGATCGTGAACCCGGCCCTGCTCGACGCCGGGACGTATCCGACGGTGCCGCGACCCCCACTCGGCACCGCCGGTGACCCGCGCGTCGGCGCGATCACCGATGCCCAGAACCTCGCGGGCTTCGTGGTCGGACCGTGGGAGGCCGACGAGGCGCTGGTGACTCCCTATCTGGCCACGAACTACCTGCTCGATACGGCGAGCTCGCTGATGCAGTTCGCCCCGGAGGGCGTGGCGCAGCAGGCCGAAGCACACGGTTTCGTCAACGGTTTCGCGTCGGCCCGGCAGGTCACCGACAAAACGGTGATGATCAACGCGGTGTTCCGCTTTCCGGACGTGCCTGCTGCCGCAGCCGGCGCCGTGGACATGAATCGGAGTGCGGCCGCCCAACCGGTCCGCGGTGTCACCCCCGCACCGGCGGCGATCCCCGGACACCCCGACGCAGCCGCCTCCACCTATCCCTTCACCCCGCATGACGCGGACCGGGAGTGGACGGTCATCCGGTCCTTCGCGCCACACGGCCCGTACGTCTTCATGCAACTGGTCCAGTCCGTCGACGGATTCGATCCCGCCGCGGCGCTGATACAGAAGGCGATCGAGGTTCAGGGCCCACGGATCGACGGGTTTGCCCCGGCGCCCGCCGATGCCCTGGCAGACGTGCCGGTGGATCCGTCGGGCCTGCTGGCCAAGACGTTGCCCCTGGCGGGCAGCGCCGCACCGACGAAGAACGCCGTCTACACCCGCAGCGGCGCGGTGCATTTCCAGAGCAATCCGATTGCGTCCAAGACGTTGTTCACCGACACCGGTGTGACGGCCGTGGCGATGGCGCTGGCCAACGTCTACGAGGCCAAGAGCCCCGGACTGGCGTCCATGGTGGTCGGATCCTTCAGCAAGGAGGTCACCGCTCAAGGGGCGGCCCCGGCCGATCCGGTTCCTGCTCTTCCGGACAGCCACTGCTCGGCGCGCGGCAAAGCGTTCTACTGTGTCGCCGCGGCGGGGCGCTACGCCGTCGAGGTCAATGCGGAGTCGTTGCCGGCGGCCCATCAACAGATGGCGGCCCAGTACATCCTGCTGACCACAAGCTGAGCCTTCCCCCGATCGGGGGACAGCGGGTTCACCCGGTCTGAGGGCCGGTCGGTCGACGGACGAGGCCTGTTGCGGGCGGCATGCTGAACTCATCGAAGCCCCAGCAACACAGAGGATTACGACATGAACGCAATGACTCGTCGGATCGCCACCGGATTGGCCGTCGCGGCGGCGCCGGCCATCATCGCGGTGGGTGCCGCCACCACCAGCCACGCCCAGGCCACCGCGGCGAACACCTACGGACCCACCACCAGCCAGGCCGCCGCCAGTCACCCGAACCAGGGATCGCAGGCCGGCGTCAGCAGCCTGAGCCGTCGCCACCACCACGGCTACTACCACCGCCGCTGATTGGGTGGCCACCTCCCCGGGTAACAGGGTCCCCGACAGGTGACCACAACCGATGAGGAGCGTGCGATGACGTCCCAGGATCCGAAACCCGCCGACGTGCAGGCCGACGAAGCCGAGGTACTGGCTCCCGCCACGCCCGGCGCCCAGGCGCTGCCCACCGACGAACCGGAGGATGGGGTCGACTAGTCCCGCCGTGCCGGCGAAAACCCGTAGTCCCGTCGCGTCGGGGACTACGGGTTTTCCGTGATTCGGGGACCCCCAATGCGATGCGAATCTCGTGGCAGCAGGAATGAGCCGCCACGAGAGGAGCAACAATGTCCGAAGCACTGGAAAAACTCAGCACGGCGATGCGGATCATCCAGGGGGTGCGGCCACCGTCCATCCCCGCAGATGCCCATGCGATGACCGCGATCATCGAATGGGGCCCCGGGGATCCTGGCGCTCCGCCGCACCGCCACCCCGGCGGCCCATGTTTCGGGTACGTCCTCGAGGGCGAGATGCTCTTTGAACTCGAAGGCGAGGCACCTCGCGTCATCAAGGCGGGCGAAGCCTTCTGGGAGCCCGGCGGAGATGTCATCCACTACTCGGACGCCAACTTCCGCGACGATGTCCCGCTGCGTTTCCTGGTCACCATGTTGTGCGCGCCGAACCAAGAGATGTTCGTCCTCGTCGACGAGGGAGAAATCGAAGCCCGGCGCGGCCGGCGCGTCTCCGAGAGCCCGTCGTGAGAATCGTGATCGCCGGCGCGACCGGCAATGTCGGCACCCATGTGATGACCGAAGCCGGCCGTCGCGGCCATGCCGTGGTCGCGTTGTCCCGGGCCGCCGGTCATGATGTGACCACCGGAGCGGGGCTCGCCGCGGCGATGGACGGCGCCGACGCCGTCATCGATGTGTCGAACCAGACGATCATGAAGACCGCTCCCGCAGTGACGTTCTTTTCGGCGGCCACCCGCAACCTCCTGGCCGCGGAGCGGGTGGCCGGTGTCGGCCACCATGTGGCGCTCTCGATCGTCGGGATCGACGGACTCAACACCGGATACAGCGCGGGCAAGTTGGTGCAGGAACAGTTGGTGTGCTCCGGTGATATCCCGTGGACGCTGCAGCGGGCCACCCAGTTCCACGAATTCGCCGCACAGGCCCTGGCGCAGGGCACCGTCGGGCCGATCGCGCTGGTGCCGAAGATGCTGCTGCGGCCGGTCGCGGCCCGCGAGGTCGCCGAGCGGCTTGTCGACCTGGCCGAGCGCGGGCCTGCCCGGCGGGTGCCGGACTTCGTCGGACCGCAGAACGAAACATTGCTCGGCATGGTCCGGCAGATCTTCGCTCACGACGGGATCACCCGCAGACCGATCAGCGTCGCGTTGCCCGGAAAGTATTGGCGCGCGGCCCGCGCCGGGACCCTGCGCGGCAGCGCTGACAGCCTGGCGGGCCGGCTCACCTTCGATCGGTGGCTGGACAGCCAGGACCACACTTCTCAGGAGACCAGGAAATGAACATCACCATTCTCGGAGCCACCGGACAGATCGGCCACCTGCTGGTCCCGCTGTTGACCGCTCACGGTCATGAGGTCGTCGCGGCGTCCCGGTCGTCCGGCGTCGACGCGGCGCTCGGTTCGGGTCTTGACGAGGCACTGCATGGCGCCGACGTCCTCATCGACGTACTGAACTCACCATCGATGGACGATGACGCGGCACTGGCCTTCTTCACAGCCACATCATCGAATCTGACCTGCGCGGCGAAGCGGGCCGGCATCGGGCATCACGTCGTGCTGTCCATCGTCGGCATCGACACTGTGCCGGGCGGCGGGTATGTGCAAGGCAAGGTGCTGCAAGAGAATACGGTTGCGGCATCGGGCCTGCCCTACACGATTGTGCGCGCCACCCAGTTCCACGAATTCGCCGAGCTGATCACCGAATCGCTGATAGCCGACGGCAAGGTATGTGCGCCCGACGCGCTCATTCAGCCGGTCGCCGCAGACGAAGTGGCTGCCGTGATCGCCCGGCTCGCCACCGGTGCACCACTTGACGGTGTGCACGATTTCGGTGGCCCCGACAAGCTCACCTTCGCCGAGCTGGCTGCCCTGGTATTGGGCCACCAGGGCAGGACTCTCCCGGTGACCGTCGACCCAGGGGCCACCTACTTCGGTGCGCCGGTCACCCGAGACAGTCTGGTCGCCGGTGACGACGCCGAGCGCGGCACGATGAGCCTTGCCACCTGGCTGAGTGCCCGATGAACACACTCACCGAACTGGTCAACCGCCGGCATTCAACGCGGAAATTCCTGTCCGACAAGCCGGTTCCCGGTGACTTGCTCGACGAGGCGCTCACCCTGGCGATGCGTGCGCCGTCGAACTCCAATGTTCAGCCGTGGCGGCTGTACCTGGCCACCGGACACCGACGCGACGCGCTCGCGGCGGCGTTGTCGGCGGAGGTCCGCCGCAAACCACCAGACAACCTGGGCCTCCCGGACGGCTTCGCCGGTCTTCGCCGGGAACTCGGTGCGCTGGTCTACGGTGCGATGGGGGTGGCGCGCGATGATGCCGAGGGTCGCTGGGCTGCGCGGCTGCGCAACTTCGATTTCTTCGGTGCCCCGGTGGCCGGGATGGTGTGCATGCACCGTGATCTCGGTCTTGCGGACGCCCTGGGGGTGGGGATGTACCTGCAGACGCTGCTGCTGGCGCTGACCGAGCGTGGGATCGACAGCTGCGTGCAAGTATCCACGGCGTTGTACCCCGATATCGCGCGCGAGCATCTGGACATACCCGACGAACTGACCATCGTGTGCGGGCTGTGCATCGGCTACGCAGACCCAGACTTCGCCGCCAACAACATCACGGTTCCCCGCAACGACGTCGCGGAGAACGTGGTCATTCGGTGAAGATCGTCCGAAGCTCGCGCCGTGACCGGATACCCAGCTTGGCGAACACCTTCCGCAGGTGGTACTCGACGGTGTGAGCGCTGATGAACAACTGGCCGGCGATCTCCTGGTTGGTCAGTCCGTGCCCGGCCAGCCGCGCGATTTGATGCTCCTGCGCGGTGAGCGCATCGCCGGGGGCTGCGGGCTGTTTGCGGGTCTTGGCGCCGGCGGCTTGGAGTTCGCGGCGGGCGCGTTCGGCGAATGCCGTGGCACCCATCTGCTGCAGTGCGACAAACGCGGTGCGCAGCTGCTCGCGCGCTTGTGTGGGGGAGCGGTGCCTGCGTAACCACTCGCCATAGAGTAGGTGTGTCCGAGCGGTCTGCATCGCCTGACGGGTACGGCCGAATTGGTCGAGTGCTTCCACGAACAGGGCCTCGGCTGCGGCACCGTTGGCCAGCAGGGCCCGCGATCGGGCCAATGAGCCGAGCGCACGCGGGCTGCCACAGGCAAGGGTGCGGCTCTGCAACCGGTGCATGGCCTCGGCCGCGCTGTCGGGGTCGTCGGCCCGGACGGCGGCTTCGATCAGTTCGAGGAGCATTTCACCGAAGAAACCCAGATCTTCGTACTCAGCAGCGTGCAGCGCAGCGTCGCGCGCCTGCCGATAACGGCCGTGGCCGTTGTGCAGGATCGCGCTGCTGAAATGAGCCAGGCCGGCGATGCGGCCCTCACCGCGGGACATCCCGGCCTTGAGGGCGGAATTGATCAGCCGCGTGGCCTCGGCATCATCACCGCGCCACGCCGACAGCAGCAGCCGGTGGTACTTCAACGGCGTGTAGCCGGTGGCGATCGCGGTCTCGTTGGCCTCGGCGACGGATGCCTGGGCTGCATCCAGGTCCCCGCCCTCCACGGCCGCGCCGGCCCGTGCCATCAGTGCCGACGGAAGCAATGCGAGCGCCCCGCTCTCGGTGGCCAGATGCATGGCGTTGGCGGCGATGTCATGCCATCCCTGATCGTCCCAGGCCTCGTGGATGAGCGATTCGTGCACGATCGGAAAGCCGAGCCAGAACCATCGGTTGGTCTGTCCGCCCACCGCGTCGCGTCCCGCACGCTTGAGCGTCTCCACAGCACGCATCACGCCCGGCATCGCGACGTCGGCTCCCAGCGCCAGACGATCGGCCAATGCGTGGGTGACATCATCGAGGGGGCGGGTGGCGGGCGTGTCGATGAAGGCACGGCGGGCCGCCGTGGCGATCTGAACGGCCTTGTCGTCGCCGTGCCGGCCGAGGTACATCGCCGCGCTCATGGCCTCCAGATAGGCCTCGGTGGCGAGTGCGGTGTCCAACACCTCCAATTGTGCTGCCACGGAGGTAAATCCGTCGACAGCATCGGCCAGTGCTTGGGCGTCACCGCGGGCACGGGCCGACACGAAGGACAGGCGGGTCCGCAACTGTGCCAGCCGGGCACGCTGCAGTGCCGTCAGCGGACAGAGTTCGGCCGCCGCCAGCAACTGCTGTGCCGCGTCGAAGGAGGCCACCTCGCGATGCGCTTCCGCGGCCGCCAGTGCCCGAGTGCCTCGTCGGGCGGGGTCGGGCGTCAATTCGACTGCCCGAGTGAGGAAGGCGGCTGCGGCCGCGGTCCCGCCGCGGAGCCGGGCGCGGCGTGCGGATGCCTCCAGTTCGTCGGCCACCTGCGCATCGACCGGGCCGGCGGCCAGCGCCCGGTGCCAGGCACGCCGGTCGGGATCGACCTCCGGGTCGGTGCACGCCGCCAACGCCGCGTGCACTGCGCGCCGTTCTTCCAGGGGCGCCGAGCGATAGACGACGCTGCGGGCGAGGGGATGCTGGAACTGCACTCGGGTGTCGATGGTGATCAGGCCGGCGTCCTGGGCTGCGGTTGCCGCATCCGACGGCAGACCGAGATGCTGCATCGCCCGCTGCAGCAGCAGCGGGTCACCGACGGGTTCGGAGGCGGCGAGCACCAGCAGGCGGCGGGCAGCGGTCGACAGCGACCCGAGGGTCGACTGATAGCGGTCCTCGATCTCGGCAATGACCGGGCGCTTGTCCGGCCGCTGGTAGCCACCGGCGAGTTCCACGGCACTCAGGTCCTTCGTGATCGCCAGGAGCGCGAGCGGATTGCCCCGCGCCTCGGCGATGATGCGATCGCGGACGGCGGGATCCAAGCGTCCGGGGAACGCCGTCTCCAACAGCGTGCGGGCGTCTTCGTCGTCGAGACCGGCAACCGCCATGGCCGGTAGCCCGGCGATGCCGTCGATGGGCGTCCGCAGCGCCAACACCAGGCCGACACGCTCAGGCAGCCTTCGTGCCACGAAGAACAAGGTGTGCGCCGAGACGGTGTCCAGCCATTGGATGTCGTCGACGATGAGCACAGCGGGTCTTTCGGCCGCGGCCGCTGCCAGCAGCCCGGCCACGGCGAGACCGACAAGGAAACGGTCGGGTGTGGTCGCGCCGTCACTGAGACCGAAGGCAACCGCCAGCGCGTTGCGCTGCGGCGTCGGCAGGGTGTTGCGCAGGTCGACGACCGGCGCGCACGCCTGTTGCAGCCCGGCGAAGGGCAGTTCGACATCTGACTCGATACCGGTGGCGCCGAGCACTCGCAAGTCGGATGCGGAGCAGCGCACGTAGTGCAGGAGCGATGACTTTCCGATGCCGGCCTCACCGAGCAGGACCCGGACGCCGCTGCCGCCTGCCCGGACCGATGCCAGCAGTTCATCGAGGACCCGGCACTCGGCGCCACGGCCGGCAAGCGCAGTCATCGCAGCTGATTCTGACACAGAAGCGTCATTCCCCCGATCGGGGGACGTGGAATTCCTCCGCTGCGGGGGCCGGTTGCCCGACACCCCGGCGGGCCGCTGACCGGCATTGTTGAGTCATGGCCGGACAGCTCCGGCCGGGAAATCCAAAATTCGAGCGGCACAGGAGATTACGACATGAAGAGCATCGGGCACCAGTTCGCAGCCGGATTCGCACTGCTCGGCGCCGCAGCCATCATCGCGATCGGTGCCATCACCACCAATCAAGAAATGGCTGCAGCGGCCATCACACCGGATATGGGTGCGGTGCAGACCATCTCGACTCCCGCCGGCGGTAGCACCGGCGAACACCACTTCCTATACGGCCGGTAACCGGCCGGGCAGGCTCGGCGACACGTCCCAGGGCGCTGCCGAATTCCTGACCTTCACCCGGATGTCAGATCACCTGCTGGTCGGCCCGGCGGCAGATGTGCAGCGTGCGGTCGACCGGTGTCCCAGCCATCACCGTGAACTCGATATCGGCCATCGCGCACCGTGTCTCGAGTGTCTTGAGCATCCCGTAGCCGGCACTGGCGAAGAACCCGACCCGACTGAGGTCGAGGATCATCCTGCGGCAGAGCAGCACCTTGCTCAGGGTGTAATCGAGGAGTTGGCCGGTGTTGGCCGCGTCCACATCGCCGATCACCGTGATCACCGCAAGGTCGATATCGCGCCATTCGGTCGCGAGTTCCAGACCCGCCGAACCCCGCCGTGCCCGGGTTCCGGTGGTGAGCATGTCGGTCATGGCAACCTCCCATCGATCGCGACGGTCTCGGCTGCTGTTCAACCTGCTCCCACGGTACTCGTGGTCCGAGTCCAGAATCCGACTTTGGTCATCCAGCAAACGCACGAGTGTGGCGCAGGTCACCGGCGCAGCGTCTCGTGCGGGCTCTCCCCGAAGGTGCGTCGGTACAGCACCGCGAAGCGGCCGGTGTGGGCGAAACCCCAGCGTGCCGCGGTGGCAGCCACGGTGGTGATGCTGCGGTCGCTGGCGATCAGCTCCTCGCGGGCCCGAGTCAGTCGGACCTCGCGCAGGTAGGCCGTGGGCGTCGTGTCCAGATGCCTGCGGAACATGTACTGCACCGTGCGCGGCGACAAATACAGCGCCGATGCCACGTCTCCCACGCCGACGTCATGCGCCGCGTTGTCCTGGATGAACTCGACGGCCTGGCGCAGCAAGGCCGGGTAGGCGTCGCCGGGTCGCTCGGCCTTGCCGGCGGCCGGCAGATCGTTGGGGAAGGCCGTCAAGATGGCGCTGGCCAGCAGCCGGCCCGCAGCAGTCAGTAACAGACGGTGTTCCGGCTGCTCGGGTGCAGCGTTCAGCACCCGATGTAGAAACCGTTCGGTTTCGGCCAGTATGTGCCCCGCAGCCGCGGTCGCTGGGGTGAGCGCGGTGAACCGTGGCGCCGTGGACGTGTCGGTGTCCATCGCCGCGACCTCGGTCAGCAGGGTCCGCGATACCACCACCGAACGCAGGACGGCGTGCGAGGACCGCAGCTGAACACCGCCCACCCCGTTCGACACCAGCAGCCACTGCCCGGGTCCGGCGGTGGCATTGAGCCTGCCGTGGTCAACCTCGACCCGGCCGCTCTGCACGAACACCGCGACGACGGCGGGCATCCGGTCGGTACGGAGTACTGCGTTGCCGTGGTGGGTGATCTCCTCGATGGCGAAGCCGCCGGTATCGATCCGTGAGTGGGCGCACGAGCATCCGTTGCCTGCCTCGCCGGCCGGGGCGATGGACAATCGAGCCGAGTAGGCCTGCTCGAGATGCTTCTGTATGAGGTCCACATCGGTGGTGTCGATGCTCGAACGCTCGAGGTAGGCATCAACGCGGTCGGTCGTCATCACGGCTCCACAAGAAACAGCACCGGATGGGCATCGACCTGAACCCACTTTGCGTGCCAATTTTACCCCGGTGCTCACGGTGGTACGTGCGCCGGTCGGCAAAGGCGCCCGATCAGGCAGTTTGCCGACCCATGACGCGCGCAACGGCGTCCGGGCCTCGGCAGGCTCTGAACGACCTGTTCGGTGACCGCCCTGCGCGGGTATCGCGAGATGAACCCCATGGCTGTTGAGCGCCGGAAAAGGAGTACCGATGACGCACCAGGACGAGGTCGCCAGCATCTTGACGGTCGAGCGCCGCACCGCGGCGTCTCGGCCGCAGGTGTGGGCGGTCATCGCCGACGGCTGGACATACTCCCAGTGGGTGGTCGGCAACAGCCGAATGCGGGCGGTGGATCCGCGCTGGCCCGAGGCGGCCAGCGCCATCGACCATTCGATCGGGATCTGGCCCCTGCTGCTCGATGATCAGACCGTGGTCGAGGCGTGCGTGCCCATGCGTGAGCTGGTGTTGCTCGCGACGGGTCGGCCGTTCGGCAAGGCCCGGGTCACCATTCGGCTTTCCGACACCGCCGACGGCGGCTGCCGCATCACCATGGCGGAGGTACCGGTGGGCTTCCCGCTGGGGTGGATGCCGCGGCGATTGGCGCTCACCGCGGCGATCCCACGTAACCGGGAGTGCTTGCGACGGCTCGCCGCCATCGCCGAGCGTCGGTCGCCGGCCTGCTGACTCAGCGCGAGTAGGCGTGCGGTGCGGCTGTGCGGTGTGCGGCGACGGGTTGAGCGGACCGGCGTAGGTGCCGTTCGGCACGAACGATGCGCCGCGTGAGGGTCCGGTCATCGCGTTTGGTCAGCGTGCGGCTGCGCGCGGCCAGCAGGTCGAGTTGTTGCCAGCTGAGACCGTCGAGGTCACCGTCGGAGTCGTGGGTGGCGATCACGACCGCGCCGCGGAGTAGCGGGACCGTCTTGGCGTCGAGGTTGGTGGTGGCAAGGAGCAATTCGGTAGCGCTCCGGTTCACGCGGCGCTGGCATCCGCGGGTGGACGGGCTGAACCAGAAGTCGAATTGCCGGTCGGCGCTGGTCAGTGATTGCAGGCCTTGGTCGTGTACCAGCCGGGTGATATCGGCGGTGCTATAGGCGCGGGTTTCGTATGCGGTGCCATTGGCGCTGAAGTACAGGACGGTGTTCATTCTGATGATCCATTCGGCTCTCTTGTCGCGTTTCAGGTCGGCGCCCAATTGAACGGCGCTGTGATCAAAGTTACCCATGTGACAGAAGGGGCAAACCTCGGCAACGATTCAGTCTCGAGGCAGCTCACCGGAGAGCTTGGACGGACGGCACAGAAGTGCCACCGAAAGCGTGAGCACTGCGGCCACCGCGAACGCCACCTGCACATTCGTCAGGTCGGCGGTGCCGCCGAGCAGAGCGGCGGCAATGGGGCGGGACCCCAGGAAGCCGACCAGCCACAGCGCCATGATCCGGCCCCGCAAATCCTGCGGCGCACGTTCCTGGACTACGGTGCTCAGCCCGGTGAGCGCCCAGCCGAAGCCCAGCCCGGCCAGCGCGAAACCGGCCAGGGCCAGTGCCGGGGTGACACTGCCGGCCAGCACCGCGCAGCCGAGTCCCAGCCCCGTGAGCCCAAGCGTCGAGACCCGGGCGGAGGCCATGCGGCCTCGCATCAGCGCGAGTGCGGCCATTCCCGCGGCGGCGCCGATGCCGAACACCGCGGAGAGGGTGCCGACGAGGGTGGTGTCCCCGCCGAGGGTGTCCGCCAGTGACGGCGCCAAGGTGATGGATGGATCGGCCGCGATGCCGACGGTGGCGACCGCAACGAGTGCGAGGAACAGCGGGCGGTCGCGCCAGACGTACTTCAGTGCTGCCCGCACCCGGTAGTCGGCGCCCGACACCCGCCGCGGCGGGGCCGGTAGCTGCACCATCACCAGGAAGATCGCGAAGATCACGTGGAGACCGGCGCTGACCGCGAAACCGGTGGCCGCGCCGAAGTGGGCCGCCAGATACGCACCTGCGGCGGGGCCGAGGATGCGGCCGATCGTCATCGGGATGCTGTTGAGCGCCATGGCGGTGGAGAGTTCGCCGTCGCGAATGAGGTCCGGCACGATCGATTGCATGGCCGGCCCGCCGACGACGAACCCGAACCCGACCAACGTCGAGCCGAGCAGCACCGGGACGGCAGCAGCGACGCCGTGCAGCGCGGGCGCGACGAACATCCAGGTCGCCACCGAACCCGACCCGGCCACGCACAGCAGGCGCCCCAGCAATATCTGTCTGCCCGGGTTGCCGCTGTCGGCCCATTTCCCGCTGATCGGACTGAGGATGAGCTGGGGCCCGAATTGCACGACGCCCACCAAACCGACCATCAGGGCCGAACCGGTCGCCTCGTACATCACCACCGCGGCGATGATGCTGTGCGTCCACACGGCGACGACGGAGAACATCTTGCCCCAGAACAGCGCGCCGAAGACCGGGTCGAACATCAGCCCCAGCGCGCCGCGCGGCCGCATAGCGACGGTGCTCACCGAGTCGCCGCCGCTTCGAATTCCGTGGTGAGGCGACCGAGCAAGGTGATCAACCGGTCGATGTCCGCGGTGTCCCACTCGGTGACTGTCTCGGCTACCAACTCGCGCCGTCGGTGGGTCACTACGGCGAGGGCCTTGACGCCGATATCGGTGAGTACGAGCACACTGCGGCGCTGATCATCGGCGGCCGATGATTTCGTGATGAGCCCCGCCGCGACCACCGCCGACACCATGCGGCTGGCGGTGGAATGTTCGACGGCCAGGTAATCCGCGACATCGCCGACCGAAGCGCCGCCGCCATCGTGCTGGTGATGTTCGACCGCGCGCAGTGTTCGCAAGGTCGACACGTTGGTCACCGGGTCGGCGCCGTCGAGAAGCCGCCGCCGCCAGGAGGGGCGTTGCCGCGCGACGTGGATCCGGGTGAGCAGGTCATCCAGCTGGTCGAAGGGGGTCGGCGGCACATATATGTTTAGCACATACAAATTTTGCCGGTGAGTGCTCGCCGGCCCCCGGCATTCCTGCCTTGCCCGAAGCAGATTGCAGACGCCGGTCAGCATGCCCAGCCGGCGCAGGTTCTTCCCGCCGTCCCCAGTCCGGCCTCCCAGATCCGGCTCACGGTCAGCAGCCCGAAGTCGGACTGAACGGCGGCGGCTCGGAAGCAGGGAGAGGGTGCCCGCGCCCCGCCTGCTTCGCTTCAGGAAAATGCGGGTATCCCGGTGCGGCAGTAGACCGAATCGGAAGGACCCATGACAGCACCGCGCCTGCAGACCGATCAGGCCACCGATGCCCACATCAACGACATTGTCGGCGCGGTGGCGACCGCGTACTCGGCGAAGGTGGTGGGGCAGGTCCACCTGCGGGAATCCATGCTGCTCGTCCTGCTCGCCGGCGGACATCTGCTCATCGAGAGCGTTCCTGGACTGGCCAAGACGACAGCCGCCCGGGTCGTGGCCGAGGCCATCGACGGCAGCTTCCGGCGCATCCAATGCACGCCGGACCTGCTGCCCAGCGACATCATCGGGACACAGATCTACGAAGCGGCCAGCAACACCTTTGCCACCCAACTCGGTCCCGTGCACGCCAACATCGTGCTGCTCGACGAAATCAACCGCTCCAGCGCCAAGACCCAGAGCGCGATGCTCGAAGCGATGGAGGAACGACAGACGACGATCGCCGGCGTCGAATACCCGATCCCCGAACCGTTTCTGGTCATCGCGACCCAGAACCCAGTCGATCAGGAGGGCACCTACCCCCTCTCTGAAGCGCAGACCGACCGCTTCATGCTCAAGGACGTCGTGGGCTACCCCACGGTCGAGGAGGAACTGGCGATCATCGACCGGATGGATGCGGGACTCTATGACCGCGAGCACCAGGCCGATGCGGTGGTCCGCGCCGGGGACGTGCGCCGTGCCCAGGCGCTCGTGCGCGAGGTGCACATGGACCGGACCCTGGTCGAGTACGCCAGCCGACTGGTGGCCGTGACCCGCGACCCCGAACGGCACCTGCCCGCGAACCTCGCACGGCTCATCGAATACGGGGCGAGCCCACGCGCGACCATTGCATTCTGCCGCACCGCAAGGGCTTTGGCGGTACTGCGAGGACGCAACCACGTCCTGCCCGACGATATCGCGCGGCTCGCCCACCGGGTCCTGCGGCACCGTCTGGTCCTCGGCTTCGAGGCGGCCAGCGCGCGGATCACCCCCGATGTCGTGATCGACGCAGTCCTCCAGACAGTTCCGGTGCCGTGAGATCGGTATGGGCAAATATCTGGACGCCGCGAGAGCGTACATATCCCGGGACGCTGCGGGCCTGCTGGCCGGCGGCCGCTATGCACTGGTGCACACCCGCAGCATGGAATTCGACGAGTTACGTCCCTACGTGCCGGGCGACGATGTTCGGGATATCGACTGGAAGGCGTCCGCCCGATCCGGGCACACGCTGATCAAGCAGTTCGTCTCCGAAAAGCACCACAAGATCCTGATCGTCGCGGACACCGGACGAAACGCTACCGCCCTCGCCCCCTCCGGTGAAACGAAAAGCGAAGTCGCCGCTCATATCATCGGCGCGATCGGACTCATCACGCTGCCCCGATCCGATGAGATCGGCATGGTCGCCGGTGACCAACGCGGCAGTGTCGACATCAGGCTGCGCCGCGGCGAGACCCACATCGAGCGCATTCTGCATCGCTATGCCCAGCAGACGGGCGCCGACCCCGGCGTCAGCGATATCGTGACGCAGCTGCAATGGGTGGCCCGCCACTACCGGCACCCGATGCTCGTCGTGATCGTCTCGGATGAGCCGGAGATCAACGGGCGCCTGCGCAAAGTGGTGACGCCCTTGACCGCACGCCACGACGTGCTGTGGGCCATGGTCACCGACATGCCCGCGATCGGCGCGGACCCCGCCGGACTCGGCTATGACGTGAGCGACGGCAGGATACTGCTGGGTCCGGACATCCTCGGCGAGCAGGTCCTCGCGGCCTATCGCCGCTCCGAAGAACAGCGCCGGCGGGCGATGTCGGATTATCTTACTGCGCAGCGCATCCCGCACGCACGAATCGGGGCCAGCAGCGCCATCATGCCCGCGCTGGCGGCGATGACGAAAGTGTATGCGCGTGCCGGATGACCTGCTGGGCGACCTCATCGGGCCGATGCCGTACTCCTCGATGTGGCTGTGGATTGCGGCGGCACTCGTCGTCGCGACCGCGTGCTGGTATGCCGGGGTGTTCTGGTTCACCGCTGCCGGACGCACACCCGGTCAGCCCGCGGTGATCGGGGCGGCTCGCGTCGCACTGCAGCGACGACGCGCGCTCGGAGCCATCCAGACCATCCGGCGCCGCCACCGCGCCGGCGAGTTGACCGCGCCCGAGGCCGCTGCCGCACTCGGCGGGCATGTCCGTCGCTTCCTGCACCACGTCACCGGGGTGCGCGCAGAATATGTTCAGGTGCCCCATATTCCGACGATCGCCGGGGGCGTGCTCGCGCCGGCGGCAACGGTACTCGCCGAGGTCGAAGATGCGCAGTTCAACTCCCGTTCCGGCGTCGACATACAGACTGTGAGCGACGCCGCCGAGGATCTGGTGCGCGGATGGACCTGATGTGGTGGGGTGTCCCGATCGCCGGCTGCCTCCTGCTGGCGGCGTGCATCGCGGCCGCGTTGCTCTCGCCGCGCCGGGACCGTGCAGACCTGTTGCGGCCGTTGGCCAACACCGGCCGGTTGACCGGACTCCCGGAGTACGCGCGCGCCGCCCGCCGGCACACCATCGAAGCCGTCACGGTGGTGGCCCTACTACTGCTGGCCTTCGTCGCGGCCGTGCTGGCGGTGGCGCGCCCGACCGGGCTGCCCGCACCGACCCGGGCGGCCGCCGCCGAGCAGCCGGAGGACATCATGGTCTGCGCGGGCGCCCCATCCGGGGACCCGGCCGTCAATGCCACCTTGCGATACTTCGCCTCGGCGGCACGCGAATTCGGCACCGAGAGGATCGGTCTGACCTCGCCCGACCGCCGGCTCATACCGATCACGCGGGACTATCAGTATGCGGCCGGCCGCTTCGCCAGCTACGCGCAACCGCAACGGCTGGTGTCGTCGGTGACCTACACCGACTACGCCGCCACCGTCGAAGACCTCCTCGCGGTCTGTCTGACCGGGTTCCCCGGCTTCGACAGCGCAGCGCCGGTGCGGCGTTCGATGATCTACGTCGGACCGGCCGCGTTGGGCAGCGGTCGCCCATTGTTCACCGCGCAGCAGGTCCGCGATATGGCGAACGCAGCAGGGGTGCAGGTCAACGTCATCGCCGAGAGCACCGGACTGCCCGCCGAACTCGCACGCCAGACCGGCGGTCGTATCGCCGCCGACCCCGGCGAGATCCGCCGCCACCCCCCGGCGGCGCAAGCAAGCGCCGGCGGTGCCTCGGTGCCCTCTGCGGAGACACCGGAGCTTTTGCTGATCGTGGCGCTGGCGGCGGTGGTCACGATGCTTGCCTGGCCGTGGCTGGTACGCCGATGACGCTCCGCAGGTCCGGGCTGGTGCTCGCCGCCGTGCTGCTGCTCATCGCGGTCCTGCGGCCGACGATCGGTGGCAATGAACCGTCGGTCACCAGGATCGCCGGTGAGCTGGAACCCAGCGTATTCCTGATCGTGGATCGTTCCGCGGCGATGGCACCCCACTTGGCGGTGGCGCGCGACGATATGGCCACGGTGATCGACCGGTATCCCGACGCCCGGTTCTCGGTGATCAGCTTCGATGCCCGCCCCGCGCTGGACTGGCCGCTGTCGGCGGACTCCTGGAGCCTGCGCGCGCTGATCGCGGCGCTGTCGGCGTATCCGGCGAACGCCGAGGTCATGACCAATGCCGGCGCCGCCAGCACGGTATTGCGCTACCAGCTGATCGGCGCCGTGCAGCGATACCCGAAGGCGCCCAACCTGGTGTTCTACTTCGGCGCGGGTGCGCCGGATTCCGCAGCGCCACAACGCGAATTCCAGGTTCCGGCCGGCGCGGTGGACGGTGGCGCGGTGTTCGGCTACGGCGCCGGCGGCACGCCGGGGCTGCAAGCGGTGGCCGACCAGCTCGGGGTGACCTACCGGCCACGTGCCGACATCGCATCGGTGGACCAGGCCGTCCCCGACGCGGGGGAGGCCGGTCAGCGTGTGGAAAACGGCGGGCCGGCACAGGGATTCGAGTTGTACTGGGTGCTGGGCGGGGTGGCTGCGGTGCTGGTGCTGATCGAGTTCTACCACGCGCTGCGGCACCTGCGACGCACCCGACTGGACCGGGTGGCGATGCGCCGATGAATTTGAGGCGGCGGCTGCTGATCTACTCCGCACCGGTGGTCGTGCTGGTGCTCATCGTGGTGGCCAAGATGGTGTCGGTGGTGGTGACCGGGCACGCCGCGGTGCAGCACTTCGCGACGGCCGACATCGCTGCGCTGTCCGGCGACGTCGATACGCTACGGGTCCTCAACGTCATCGAACCGGCACGGGCCGATTTCGCTGCCGGGACCCTCGCGGTGCTGCGGAACCGGCTCGATGAGGCGGATCGTGAATTCGCGTCTGCACTGGAACGCACCGACTCGGACGAATCGTGTTCGGTACGGACCAACCTTGCGCTGGTGCGGGAGTCTCGGGGCGACGCCGCCGCAGCACGGTTCGAGGCGCCCGCAGCGGTCGATCACTACCGGGCCGCCACCGATGTCATCGCTGGTGCCCCGGCGGGGTGTTTCGACGCCGATTCCGTCGCCCGCATCGAGGCCAAGATCGCCGTCGTGACGGCGCCTCCACCCCCGCCGCCACCCGCACCGCCGGTTCCGGATTCGGCTGCTCCGGTGCCGGGTAGCGCACCGGACGCGGCGCGGGAGCGACGCCTCAACCCCGGTCAGGGCGACCCCCTGGACAAACTGCAACAGATTCTGCGGGACGCCAGCCCCCCGTAAGGATTGATAGCCAGTCTTCGTATAGCGTCGACGCATGAGCAGCGTGACGGTAATCACAGGTGGTGCTGGTGGGATGGGTGTGGAGACGGCCAAGATCATCGGCCGAGACCACACGGTGGTGCTGTGCGATGTCCGCCAGGACCGCCTCGACCGGGCGTCTTCGACACTCGGGGAGCTCGGTATCAGTGCGTCCGCGGTGAACTGTGATGTCACCGATCGCGCGGCCGTCGACAACTTGTTCGGTGCCGCGCGTGGACTCGGCACCGTGACTGCGGTCGTGCATACCGCCGGAGTGAGCCCGGCCATGGGTGATGCCGAGTACGTGATGCGGACGAACACGATCGGGACGGTCAATGTCAACGAGGCGTTCTACGCGACGGTGGGCGCCGGTGCCGCGATCGTCAACGTCGCCTCGATGGCCGCCCACATCCTGCCCGAGGAACTGGTCCCCGTCGCCGCGTTCCCGTTGGCGCTCACCGATCCCGCAGCGTTCCTGGCCGCCACACTGGCCGGTTGCGATATCGCCGGCGAGCAGCAACGCTCGGGTATCGCCTATGGAATCAGCAAGCACTTCGTCAAGTGGTACAGCAGCGCACAGGCTGAACGCTTCAACGGCCGAGGGCTGCGGATCGTTTCGGTGTCCCCGGGCTCGGTCGACACCGAGATGGGCCGGCTCGAAGAGGCCGGCGGCGCCGGCGCGCTTGTCGCGGATGCGGCCGTACCGCGGTGGGGCAGGCCCGAGGAGATGGCCGAGTTGTTCGCCTTCTGCGTCAGTGACAAGGCCGGGTACCTCACCGGCACCGACATCCTCAACGACGGCGGTGTGGTCGCGTCCATCCGGGAACGGGCCAGGACCGCTTCGAAGCCTTAGCCCAGCACGTACTTGTGCACCAGGACTGCTCGGGTTTCGACCCGGCCCCGCCCGGGCACACGATGTAGCGGAGGTGATGGCGATGCCCAATTCGTCGATCAAGAACGAGAAGATGTACCAAGACCTGCGTGACGAGGGCGCGTCCAAGGAAAAGGCGGCGCGCATATCCAACGCGGCCGCAGCACGTGGAAAGTCCGCGGTCGGGCGCAAGGGCGGCGAGTCGGGGTCATACGAGGATTGGACGGTCTCGGACCTCAAGAAGCGGGCGAAGGAACTCGGGATCACGGGATACTCCGACTTGACCAAGGACAAGCTGATCAGCACGCTGCGCAACCACTGATGCCGGTTGCTGCCGTGAGGTAGCCGGGTACACCTGGTACATGCGCATCGCGACCTTCAACATCCTGCACGGCCGCACCGTCGGCGACGGTGTGCACCCGGAACGCTTGGCGGACTGCGTGCGTGAACTCGATCCAGATGTACTGGCGCTGCAAGAGGTGGACCTCGAACAACAGCGATCGGGCCGTGCCGACTTGACCGCTGTCGCTGCCGAGGCGATGGGTGCTGTCTCGCACCGGTTCGTCGCGGCGGTCACCGGCACTCCCGGTGCGACATGGATGGCCGCCACCGGCGAGGAGCAGCCGGGAACGGCCGCCTATGGGATCGCGCTGCTTTCGCGTTATCCGGCCATCAGCTGGCAGGTTCTGCGGCTGCCACCACGGGCCATCATCATCGACAAGGAGCCGAGGGCGGCCGTGATCGCCCAGCTGAAGACCCCGCTGGGAGAGATGTCGGTTGCCAATACGCATTTGTCGTTTGTGCCCAGCCGCAACCGGCGACAACTGCGGCGGGTCATGCGCGCCCTCAACGACGCACCCGGCCCGCACATCCTGGCCGGCGACCTCAACCTGACGCCGTCAGCGGCCGCTCGGTGGACGAAGATGCGCGCGCTGGCCAGTGGCCCGACCTTTCCCGCGAGCGAGCCGACCCGCCAGATCGACCACATCCTCACCGACGACCCGGAGTTGCGGGTACGGCACTATGCGGTCCCTATCGCATCCCTGTCGGATCATCGCCCGCTCGTCGTCGATCTCGAGCGCGCCTAGTTGCCCTGCTGTCGAGCCTCAGCGCCGGTCTGCCCGGCATCGAAGTCGTCATCGGAACCTGTGCGGCCGACATACGATCCGCCGTCCTCGGTGTCCGCGCGGGACGCGGCGACATGGGGATCGTCTTCGACGGCGGATTCGCTCTTGTCCGGTTCGGGACCGCTCATCGGTGAACCTCCTTGTCGCGGTCTCGGCCGAGTACCCGAAACGCAGTGCGCCAAAACGAGGATTAGACACCGGAGAAACGGGAAACGCTGGGGGCATGGCAACTTACCGAGTTATCAATCCGCACGGCGATGTCGTCGACACCAAAGACATTGCGAGCGCCGAAGATGCGCATGCCTGGTTCGTCGACTCCAAGGCCGACAACTCCGAACTCGGCTGGCGCATGGAGGTGCAGTCCGGCAACGGCTGGGCTTTCTTCGACGACAGCGAGGGTTCGCCCGACTAGCGGGAGGGTATTGCGCAGCAATGAGAGCAGTCACCTGGCAGGGTAAACGCGATGTCCGAGTAGAGCAGGTGCCCGATCCGAAGATCGAGGAACCCACCGACGCGATCATCGAGGTGACCTCGACGAATATCTGCGGCTCTGATCTTCATCTCTATGAGGTGCTGGGCGCGTTCATGAAGCCCGGCGACATACTCGGCCACGAGCCGATGGGGATCGTGCGCGAGGTGGGTTCCGGCATCGGCAATTTGGCGGTGGGGGACCGGGTTGTCATCCCGTTCCAAATCTCGTGCGGCGGTTGCTTCATGTGTAGTCGCGACCTGTACACCCAATGTGAGACCACCCAGGTACGTGAACAGGGCATGGGCGCAGCACTTTTCGGATACTCGGAGCTCTACGGCAGCGTGCCGGGCGGGCAGGCGGAGTTACTGCGGGTGCCGCAGGCGCAGTTTACCCACATCAAGGTGCCCGACGGTCCGCCGGACTCCCGCTTCGTCTACCTCTCCGATGTGCTGCCCACCGCGTGGCAGGCGGTGGCCTACGCGGCAATCCCCGACGGCGGATCGGTCACCGTGCTGGGGCTGGGTCCGATCGGCGATATGGCGGCCCGCATTGCCGCCCATCTCGGCTACGACGTGATCGCGGTCGACCGGGTGCCCGCCCGGCTCAAACGGGCACAGGACCGCGGGATACGCACCATCGACCTCGGTATCCAGGAGAACCCCATCGGGGATGTCATCCGCGAGCTGACCGGCGGCCGCGGCACCGATTCGGTCATCGACGCCGTCGGCATGGAGGCGCACGGTTCGCCGATCACCAAGGCGGCACAGCAACTCACCGGGTTCCTGCCGGACTTTCTGGCCAAGCCGTTCATGGAGAAGGCCGGCGTGGACCGACTCGATGCGCTGTACTCGGCCATCGATATCGTGCGGCGCGGCGGCACCATATCCCTCATCGGTGTCTACGGCGGTATGGCGGACCCCTTGCCGATGCTCACCTTGTTCGACAAGCAGGTGCAGATCCGGATGGGTCAGGCGAACGTCAAGAAGTGGGTGCCCGAGATCCTGCCGTTGCTGACCGACGAGGATCCGCTCGGGGTGGACGGTTTTGCCACCCACACACTGCCCCTGGACGAGGCGCCGCACGCATATGACATCTTCCAGCGCAAGGCCGATGGTGCGGTGAAGGTCGTCCTCACCCCATAGCGCTGAGCTGGGGTTCTGTAGTCGTCACCCGATGCGGGTACCGTGACATCTGTCCGGGGGTCGATGTCGATGACGTCTACGAAATCGAGGACAACTTGGTACGTGATCTGGGACACACCAACGGAATTGACCACAGGCAGTCGGTGCGCCGCAGAACACTTCTCAAACTTCCGTTGCTTGCGCCACCCGCCGTCGCCGCGCTGTCACTGACCAACGCTCCGCGGGCCGTCGCAGTGGCCGGCCGATGGTCCAACGACCGCGCCCATCGCTGGTTCCGGGGGCAGGGGTGGCTGGTCGGCGCGAACTACATCACGTCGAACGCGATCAATCAGCTGGAGATGTTTCAGCGGGGCACCTTCGACCCGCAGCGCATCGACGGCGAGCTGCGGATGGCCCGAGCCATGGGAATGAACACGGTGCGGGTTTTCCTGCACGATCAACTCTGGACCCAGGATCGCGTCGGCTTTCAGCAACGGCTCGGGCACTTCGTCGATATCGCGGCCCGGCACGACATCAAGCCGCTGCTGGTGCTTTTCGACTCGTGCTGGGATCCACTGCCCAGAAGCGGGCCGCAACGTGCGCCCCGGCCGGGCATCCACAACTCCGGGTGGGTGCAAAGCCCGGGTGCCGAGCGGCTCGACGACCGGCGCTACCGCCAGGTCCTCCAGGAATACGTGGTGCGCATCCTGACCCAATTCCGCAACGACCAGCGCGTGCTGGGCTGGGATCTGTGGAACGAACCCGACAATCCGGCGGCGGTCTACAAGACGGTGGAGCGCGACGACAAACCCGAACTCGTCGCCGATCTATTGCCGCAGGTCTTTCGCTGGGCGCGGACGGTGGACCCGGTTCAGCCGTTGACCACCGGTGTCTGGGAGGGCGAATGGGGGGATGCGTCACGGCGCAGTGAGATGGCGGCCATTCAGCTCGAGCTGGCCGATGTGCTCTCCTTCCACAGCTACGACAACCCGGCCGGTTTCGAGGCCCGCATCGACGAACTCCAGCCGTGGGGTCGGCCCATCATGTGCACCGAGTATCTGGCTCGCACCGAGGGAAGCACCATCGAAGGGGTGCTACCGGTGGCCAAACGCCGTCACGTCGGCGCGTACACGTGGGGCCTGTTCGCCGGCAAGACCCAGACCTGGCTGCCGTGGGATTCCTGGGACAGGCCCTACCTGAAACCCCCGAGGGAGTGGTTTCATGATCTGGCGTTCGCCGACGGGCGCCCCTACCGGCCCCATGAGATCGACACGATCAGGAGGCTGACTGGATCTGGATGAGGTTGCCGCAGGTGTCATCGAACACCGCGGTCACCACCGGACCCATCTCGGTGGGCTGCTGGGTGAACCGCACGCCCAGCGCGCTCAGTCGATCGAATTCGGCGCCCACATTGTCGACGTCGAAGGCGGTGAAAGGGATTCCGTCGTGCACCAAGGCGTCCTTGAATGGTCTTGCCGCCGGATGGCCGTCGGGCTCGAGCACCAATTGGGTGCCCTCGGGGTCGTCGGGGGATACCACGGTGACCCAACGGGCCTCGCCCATCGGGACATCGTGCTTGATCCGGAAGCCGAGGGTCTCGGTGTAGAAGCGCAGCGCCTTGTCCTGGTCGTCGACCATGACGCTGGTCAGGGTGATTCGCATGAGGTGTTCCTTCCGGGTGTGTGGTGGGTCATCGTTCGAGCGTCAGTCCGTGCGTCCGGCGTCGAGCAGTCGCAGCACCGCGGCGCCTTCCTCGTCGGAGGCCGCCAGATCCACCTCGGCCACAATCGCCCAATCGTGGTCCCCGGCCGGGTCATCCAGAATCTGGCGTACCTGCCACACGCCGGGCTGGCGGTCGATCATCAACAGTGCCGGGCCGCGTGCATCCGCGCCGGTGCCGACATCGGCATGCTCGTCGAAGTACTCCTCGCCGACCTCCTGCCAACGCTGGGCGGGCCAGCCGGAGCCACCGTCCAGCTCGCCGAGGTCGGCCCAGCGGCGACGTGCGAACAGCTCCACTCGGCGGAACAGGGCGTTGCGCACCATTGCGGTGAACGCCCGTTCGTTGCCGGTCAGCGGCCGCGGCCGAGCCGGTACGGCCACCGGCACATCGTGCGGCTGATCGGGGCTGGTCAACTGCTCCCATTCGTCGAGCAGGCTCGAATCAACCTGTCGGACAAGCTCGCCGATCCACTCGACGATATCGTTGAGTTCCTCGGTGCGGGCTGCGGCGGGCACCCCCGACCGTAGCGCCTTGTACGCGTCCGACAGATAGCGCAGCACCGCGCCTTCGGAGCGGGTCAGGCCGTACTGGCTGACGTACTCGCGGAAGGTCATGGCGCGTTCCCACATCTCGCGCACCACCGACTTCGGTGACAGCTGCCCGTCCGCCGCCCACGGGTTGGTCTGCAGATACACCGCGAAGGCGTGGCCGAGCAGTTCCTGCAGTGGTTTGGGGTAGGTCACCTCGTCGAGCAGCTCCATCCGCTCGTCGTACTCGATCCCCTCGGCCTTCATGGCCGCCACGGCCTCGCCGCGGGCCTTCTTCAGCTGGGCGGCCAGGATCTGGCGCGGATCCTCCAGCGTCGCCTCGATGACCGAAACCACATCCAGTGCATAGGTTTCCGATGTCTCGTCGAGGGTGTCGACGGCCGCCAGGGCGAAGGTCGACAGCGGCTGGTTGAGGGCAAAGTCGGGCGGCAGGTCGACGGTGAGCCGGTACCGCCGGCCGTCTGGCTCGGGTTCGGGTAACCGTTCCAGGACCCCGGCCTGCAGCAGCGAGCGCGCGATACCCACCGCCTCGCGGATCAACCGAAGTTGCCGTTTGCGTGGCTCGTGGTTGTCAGTCAGCAGACGTCGCATGGCGATGAAGGGATCCCCTGGCCGGTCGACGACGTCGAGAATCATCGCGGTCGTCACCTTCATATTGCTGGTCAAGGGTTCCGGGGTGGCCTCGACCAGGCGGGTCATGGTCTTCTCGCTCCACGGCACCATGCCCTCGGGGACCTTGCGGCGCACCAGTTTCCGGCGCTTCTTCGGGTCGTCAGCCACCTTGGCGAACTGTTTGAGGTTCTCCACCTCGTGGTCGGGCGCCTGCACCACCACGGTGCCCGCGGTGTCGTAACCGGCCCGGCCGGCCCGGCCGGCGATCTGATGGAACTCGCGGGCATTGAGCAGCCGGGTGCGCACGCCGTCGTACTTGGACAGTGCCGAGAACACCACGGTGCGGATCGGGACGTTGATGCCGACGCCGAGGGTGTCGGTGCCGCAGATGACCTTCAACAGGCCCGCCTGCGCGAGTTGTTCGACCAGGCGGCGATACTTGGGCAGCATCCCGGCGTGGTGCACGCCGATGCCGTGCCGGACCAGACGGGACAGCGTACTGCCGAAGGCTGTGGAAAAGCGGAAGGCGCCGATCATCTCGGCGATGGCGGCCTTTTCCTCCTTGGTGCTGACGTTGACGCTCATCAGGGCCTGCGCTCGTTCCAGTGCCGACGCCTGGGTGAAGTGCACGACGTAGATCGGCGCCTGTTTGGTGTCCAGCAGGTCGGCGATGGTCTCGTGCATCGCGGTGGTGGCATACGAGTAGAACAGCGGCACCGGGCGTTGTGTGCCGGTGACCAGCGCAGTTTCCCGACCGGTCCGGCGGGTGAGGTCCTCGCGCAGGAACGTCACATCGCCGAGCGTGGCCGACATCAACAGGAACTGGGCGTGCGGTAGCTCGAGCAGGGGCACCTGCCAGGCCCAGCCGCGGTCCGGGTCGCCGTAGAAATGGAACTCGTCCATCACCACCAGGCCGATGTCGGCGTCGGCGCCCTCGCGCAACGCAATGTTGGCGAGGATCTCCGCGGTGCAGGCGATGATCGGAGCGTCGGCGTTGACCGCGGCGTCACCGGTGAGCATGCCGACATTGGCCGCGCCGAACACCTCGCACAGTGCGAAGAACTTCTCGCTGACCAGGGCCTTGATCGGTGCGGTGTAGAAGCTGACGCGGTTGGTGGCCAGGGCGGCGTAGACCGCGCCGGTGGCGACCAGCGACTTACCCGAACCCGTCGGGGTGGCCAGGATGACATTGGCGCCGCTGACCAGTTCGATCAGCGCCTCTTCCTGTGCCGGGTAGAGAGTCGTACCGCCGGCGGTCGCCCATTCGCTGAACGCAGCGAGCAGGTCGTCGGGGTCATCGGAGTGCGGTTCAAGGGCCATCGTGCCCCTCAGCCTGCCATGGCAGCTCAGGATCGAGTCATTCCGACCTACTCGTACGCCGGGCCGGCGTGAGTTCCGTGTTGCCAACAGAATTCGCAGGTCGGATCGGGGCGGCGCCGATGCGACGTCCTGTCCCGGGCCGGCATGTCGATATCATCGCCGTAGCGGGCGACGTGTCCGGTCAAAATCACGGCCGCGCAGCGCGTGCTGGTCATGCGCGAGCAGAAGGCAGTCGAAGATGGGCGACGAGAACGGTGTTGAACTCACCGACAATATCTTGTGGCTGCTCAAACAGGCTTTCTACTTCTCGCTCACCTCGGTCAACGACGCCGTCAAACCGCATGGGGTCAGCACCGCTCAGATCGGGGTGCTGCGCCAGCTCACCACTGCGGCCGGGCTGTCCGGGGCTGAACTTGCCAGGCGCCTGCTGATCAGCCCACAGGGTGTGCAGTCTGCCCTTGCCGCCCTGCAGAAACGTGGCCTGGTGGAGCGCAAACGGGATCCCCGACACGGCCGGGTACTACGGGCATTCCTGACCGACGAGGGTCGAGAAGTCGCTGCCGTGGTGGTCAGTGAAGCCGTCGCGGCGCACGACGATATTTTCGGTGTGCTCAGCCGTGTGGAGCAGGAACAGCTGCGAGCGCTGCTCAGCCGGGTGGTCGAGCAAGGCGCGGGGCACACCCTCTCCGCCGACCATGTCGATACGTGACGATGACATGATGCCGTGAGGCAGTCCCGGCCGTCATCGTCGATGACAAAGAATATCCGAAAATGTCAGTGCACCAAAGGGTTGCGCTTTGCATGCTGGGCATGTCACATGCATGGTTCTCGGCATCGACGCTATGTCCGTTCCGGCCCGCCGCGGATGGTGTAGGACCCGGGATCGTCGATCGCATCGATCTGCGCGGCGAAGGCCTCCGCGGTCTGCGCGTCGAGATCCGCGCCGGCGGTCTCGGCGATGAACACCCGTGACACGTGCTTGCCGCCGACCCGGTAGATGTTGGCGGTGCGTTCGCAGGTCTCATGTGCCAGATACACCACCACCGGAGTGACATCCTCCGGGGCGAGATCCTTCACCAGTTCGGTCATGGTGTTCTCGGTCATCCGGGTCTTGGCGATCGGCGAGATGGCGTTGACCCGAATATTGTTGCGTTGCCCTTCGATCGCCAGTACGTTCATCAATCCGACGAGGCCGGTCTTGGCGGCGCCGTAGTTGGACTGACCGAATGTCCCGAACAGGCCCGATCCCGAGGTCGTCATGACGATGCGGCCGTAATCCTGCTCGCGGAACACCGGCCACGCCGCGCGGGTAACGTTGAACGCGCCCCGCAGATGCACGTCGAGCACTGCGTCGACCTGGTCGGCGGTGATGTTCTTGAACGCCGCGTCGCGCAGGATGCCGGCATTGTTGATCAGGACATCCACCCGGCCGAAGGCACCTGTTGCCGTGTCGATGATGCCCCTGCCGCCTTCCTCGGTGGCCACCGAATCGGTGTTGGCCACCGCCGAACCGCCGGCCGCGGTGATCTCGTCGACGACGGCCTGTGCCGCCGAGGTCGCCGGTCCCGTCCCGTCGACGGCGGCCCCCACATCGTTGACAACCACATGGGCTCCGCGCCGGGCGAATTCGAGCGCATGGCAGCGTCCGAGTCCGCCACCCGCACCGGTCACCACGGCGACCCGACCATCGAAACTCAACGAGGACACGGCCACACTCCTGGGGTGACGGCGGTCGACGCGGTTTCGGTATGCGATGAGATCAACTTCAGCACTCGGTGGCGCCCCTCGGTATCAACTACTTGCCATTGGGGTCCGAGCATACGTGAGCCCACGGCGGGGTCGTCGAGATGGCCACCCGGCAGTTGAGATCGACGGCCGCTACGTTTCCACGCCGCCGATCAGCAGCAGCTCGTCACCGGTGGCGAAGATGTCCCCGGGTTTCGGGATCAGGACAGCATCACCGCGCAGCAATGTCACCAGTGCGGTGTTCGACGGGAGTTCCAGTTGATCGACCCGCTGGCCGACAAGCCAATTATCCTCGGGCAGCGTGAGTTTGGTCAGGCTGACGTGGCCCTCGCGCAGGCCCATCAACCGCACCAGATGGCCGACGTCGATGGCGCCCTCGATGCCGGCGGCCAGCGCACCCGGCGTCGACACCGCGACGTCGATACCCCAGGCCTGGCTGAACAGCCACTGATTGTCCACATCGTTGATGCGCGCCACCACCCGCGGCACGCCGAACTCGGTCTTGGCGAGCAACCCGACGACGAGGTTGGCCTTGTCGTCGCCGGTTGCGGCAATCACCACATCACAGGTCTGGGCACCGGCCTCCTGCAGCGCCGACAGCTCGCAGGCATCGGCGAGCAACCAGTCCGCGCCCTCGACCGTATTAGGTTCGAAACGCCGCCGCTCCCGTTCGATCAGCAGCACCTTGTGGCCGTAGTCCAGCAGTTCCCGCGCGACGGAGCGGCCGACGTTGCCGGCGCCCGCTATGCCGATCCGCATCTTGCGCACTGCCACCCGGCTATCTTGACTTAACCCCATGACCTTGCACCAGCTCTACCTGGCGATGCTGATCGGTGGCCTCGTGCTGCTCGCGAGCATCATCGGTACCCGGGTGGCGACACGGGTCGGCTTTCCGGCCCTGTTGTTCTTTCTGCTGGTCGGGGTGGTGCTCGGCGAGGACGGGTTGGGCCTGGAATTCGACAGTGTCGAAGTGGCCCGCAACGTGTGTACCGCCGCGCTGGCGGTCATCCTCGTCGAAGGTGGTTTGACCACCCGGTTCTCCGATATCCGCAAGGTGCTCGCCCCGGCCGCGGCCTTGGCGACCGTCGGCGTGGTGGTGAGCACGCTGGTCACCGCCGCCGCAGCGCACTTCCTGCTCGGCTTCAACTGGCAGCTGGCGTTGCTGCTCGGGGCGATCGTGTCCTCGACCGATGCCGCGGCGGTGTTCTCGGTACTGCGGGTGCTACCGCTGCCTCGGCGGCTGGCCGGTCTGCTGGAGGCGGAGTCCGGTTTCAACGACGCACCCGCGGTGATCCTGGTGTTGCTGTTCAGCGTGGTGCCGTTCGTGTTCGAACCGGCCGGCACCCTCGGCGAGATTGTCTTCGAATTGGTGGCCGGCGCCGTGATCGGGGTGGCCGTGGGGTTTCTCGGTGCGCTCACCTTGCGGCGTATCGCGCTGCCGGCATCGGGTCTGTACCCGATCGCCACCTTCGGGCTGGGGGTTGTGGCGTTCGCCGCCGCGGGCAGCCTGCACGGCAGCGGATTCCTGGCCGCCTATCTTTCGGCGGTGGTGCTCGCCAACTCGGGCCTGCCGCACCGCTCGGCGACCCGGTCCTTCGCCGAAGGGCTCGGCTGGCTCGCGCAGATCGGGCTGTTCGTGCTGCTCGGTCTGCTCGTCGACCCGAGCGAACTGTCCCGCGACTTCGTGCCGGCGATCATTGTGGGGACGATCCTGCTTCTGGTCGCGCGACCGGTGTCGGTGGCGGTGTCACTGGTCGGGTTCCGTATCGCGTTGCGCGAGCAGCTTTTTCTGTCCTGGGCCGGCCTGCGCGGCGCGGTGCCCATCGTGTTGGCGACGTTCCCCATCGTGGCCGGTGTGCCCGGCAGCGCACGGTTGCTCAACATTGTGTTCGTTCTGGTGGTGATCTTCACGTTGATTCAGGCGCCGAGCCTGCGCCGGATGGCGCGTCTGCTGGGGCTGACCGGTGGTGAGGCCACCCGCGAGATCCAGGTGGAGGCCGCGCCGCTGGACATTCTCGATGCCGAACTGCTCACCATGAAGGTGCAAGCGCCGTCACGTCTGCACAACGTGACGATTCTGGAGCTCCGATTGCCCGACCCGGCCGTCATCACGCTGATCATCAGGGACGGGCACACGTTCGTTCCGCTGCCGGATACCCGGTTGGCCACCGGTGACGAACTGCTGATCGTCACCACGAGCAAGGTGCGGGCCGCCGCCGAGGCACGGCTGCGCGCCGTCAGCCGTCGGGGCAAACTGGCCTACTGGTTCGACGAGTACGGCGACCCGTAACAGCGCTGCCGCTCAGTCCAATCCGTTGGACAGCGTGATGGTGTCACCCGAGCGTAGGCGTCCCTGATCGGATACCAGATAGAGCACCGCGTTGGCGACATCCTCAGGTTCCAGCAGGCCGGGCCGTGGGCGGCCCTTGGCGAAGATCTCCTCGACATCGGCCCGACCCGGGTCGGCCACGTCGGGCCGGATGGTCCGGTAGGTCATCGGATTGTGGATCATCGGGGTGTCCACGCCGGAGGGCAGCAGGGCATTGACGGTGATGCCATGTTCGGCGACCTCGTAGGACAGCGAGCGCACCAGCGCGACGACACCGGCCTTGGCCGCGGCGTAGTGCGCGGCGTCGCGGGCACCTGTCGTCGCGACGCTGGAGGCGGTGGCGATGAGCCGTCCACCGGTGCCCTGCTCGATCAACCGCGGCAGCACCGCGCGGAAGGTGTTGAAGACACCTGTGAGGTTGACATCGATCATGGTGCGCCAGCGCTGCTCGGACATGGACGCGAGTGGGGAACCGCTGGCGATCCCGGCGTTCGCGACGACGATGTCGAGGCTGCCGAACGTGTCGAAGGTGGTATCGGCGACGGTCTGCATGGCGCTCAAGTCGCGGACGTCGGCGGTGAGCGCGACACATCGCCTGCCGGTCGCTTCGACGGCGCGGACCGTCTCCTGCACGTCGGCCGGGGTGGGCAGTTCGTAGTCCACCTCATCGATCGGGGCTGCCACATCGCAGAACACGATGTCGGCGCCCGACCGGGCGAGTGCGATCGCGTGCGCGCGGCCCTGCCCGCGTGCGCCTCCGGTGATGAGTGCAGTGCGTGCGGTCATACGGGACAGACTGCACGAAGGGCGCGAAATCATCACGGGTCGGCATCACCGGTGGCCAAACGCGCGTCGGTCGTGGTCAGCTGGGATCGATGTCTTCTACCGGATCTCCCACCGCACATCCGTCGCGTCGTCTGGCCGCCGGGCTGGCCGTGGCCGCCGCGGCGGGAGCCACCGTGCTGGTGCTGTCGGCTTCCGCGGATGCCGCACCGGAATCCGACAGCCAGGGTTATCTGGAATCGACCGCACGCTGCGCGTCGCCGGCCACCGCCGTCATCTTCGGCAGCACCGAGACGTCGCGCATCGCGATCTGCGAGCAGGCCGATGGCAGCTATCAATACCGCGGGGTGCGGGTTCGTGACGGTGCCCGACTGGTGCTGCCCGCCGCCGCGACCGGCGACGGTTATGTCGCCGAGAACGGCGGACTGTCCTACACCGTGACCACCGAGTCGCTGGTGGTGAGCGACGGTGACGAGGTGCTCCGGGATGAACCGCTGCTCGATGTGCACACCGTCGACGACGTCAGCGAGGTCCCCACCACGACGACCGTGACCGCGACCGTCACGACGCGGACGTCCACGACGCCGTTGCCGCCCCCGCTACCCGCCGAGGTGGGCGGCGTCGGCTGAATGCGGTGACTTCAGCAGGCTCTGGGCGCAGTCGAGTAGCACCCGGTGCAGGTCGGCGTCGGAAACATCCTGCAGGTGGGGCTCGGCGGTGCTACCGAACACCCCCGCGGTGATCATCGCGATGGCGACCCGGGTCCCGATATCGTGGGTTCCGCCGACGAGCAGCTCGCGCAGGTTATCGGCGATCTCCTGGAATTCCTGATGCGTCTGCACCAGTGAGATCACCGCCGGATCGCCGTAGAACAACGAACCGATCCGGCGATGGCGCACCGCGAGTTCGACGAAACCGCTGATCGTGGCGTCGCGGCGGGAATCGGGGGAGGAGATGGATTCCGCGATGCGCACCAGGCGTGACATATCGTCGAAGACCGGGCCCAACACCGCCAGCACGATGTCGTCCTTGGTGTGGAACTGGTAGTAGACCGCGGCCTTCCGAACTCCCAGATGGTCGGCGATCATCTGCAGGGACGTGCCGTTGACGCCGCGTTCGGCGAAGAGGGACAACGCGGCCTCGATCACCCGCTCGCGCGCGAACCCACGCTGCGATACCGGCTTGGCCATCGTCCTCGTTCCTTCCCGGCGACCGGTGTCACCGCATGACATCCCGGACACTGTGACATGTCGCAGCCTGTCATGCGGTCAGTCAGTTGTCCGCATCACATTTTCTAGCCGCACGACTTGTACTAGCTTAGCCGTATGGCTAACCTGGCCGCAGTCGGTTAGCGGGGCTATCTGAAAGGCCGAGTAGCGATATGGCGTCCAAGCGGTGAACGTGCTCAAGCGGGTGTGGATCCCCCTGGTCATCGTGGCGGTGGTGCTGGTCGCGACGTTCACCGTGATGCGGGTGCGCACCTTCTTCGGGACGGGTCCGGGGTATGTCTCGACGGAGAACAGTGCATCCGATGACACCGAGCCGTTCGACCCGAAGGTGGTCAAGTACGAGGTGTGGGGTGAGCCCGGCGCCACCGCGAACGTCAACTATATGGATCTCGATGCCCGCCCGGTGCGTGCCGACAATGTGACCCTACCGTGGGAGATCACGCTGAGCACGACCGCGCCTTCGGTGTTCCCGACCATCTCCGGGCAGACCGACGGTGCCACGTTGTCGTGTCGGATCACCGTCGATGACGAGGTGAAGGACGAACGCACCGTCGACGGGGTCGGCGCCCACACCTACTGTCTGGTCAAGAGCGCATGAGCGAGCGCAGCGAGCGAATCGACGGTATTGCATGAGCGAGCGCAGCGAGCCGGCCACCGACGCCATCCCGGTGGCCACCCCCCAGCACCGCGGCGGCATCGCCAAATGGATTCGCACGCTCGCCCTGCCGATCATCATCGGCTGGGTGGTGATCATCGGGTTCTTCAACGTCTCGGTGCCGCAGCTGGAGACGGTCGGGCAGATGCGCTCGGTGTCGATGAGCCCGTCGAACGCGCCGTCGGTGATCGCCACCAAGCGGGTCGGTTCGGTGTTCGAGGAGTTCACCTCGGACAGCTCGATCATGATCGTGCTGGAAGCCGACCACAAACTCGACGAAGCCGATCGCGATTTCTACAAAGAGATGATCGCCAAGCTGGAGCAGGACCCGGTACACGTCCAGCACATCCAGGATTTCTGGGGTGATCCGCTGACCGCGTCCGGTGCCCAGAGCGCGGATGGTCAGTCCACCTATGTGCAGGTGTATACCGCGGGTAACCAAGGCGAGGCGCTGGCCAACGAGTCGATCGAGGCCGTCCAGGACATCGTCTACGGGATGCAGACCCCGCCGGGGCTGAAGGTTTTCGTCACCGGACCCGCTGCGCTGCAGGCGGATCAGCAGATCGCCGGCGACCGCAGCCTCAGGATGATCGAGGCGCTGACCTTCACGGTCATCATCGTGATGCTGCTGTTGATCTACCGTTCGTTCCTCACGATGCTCATCACCATCTTCATGGTGGTGCTGAGCCTGCTGGCCGGACGCGGGGTGGTGGCGTTCCTGGGCTATCACGAGATCATCGGTCTCTCCACCTTCGCCACCAGTCTGCTGGTGACCCTGGCGATCGCGGCGTCCACCGACTATGCGATTTTTCTGCTGGGGCGATATCAGGAGGCCCGCGCCGAGGGCGAAGACCGGGAATCCGCGTATTACACGATGTTTCATGGCACCGCGCACGTCGTGCTCGGGTCGGGCCTGACCATCGCCGGAGCCACCTTCTGTCTGCACTTCACGAACTTGCCGTACTTCGTGACGCTGGGCATCCCGCTGGCGGTCGGCATGATCACCGTGGTGTTTACCGCCCTGACTCTGGGCCCGGCGATCGTCACGGTGGCCACCAAGTTCGGGAAGGTGCTGGAGCCCAAGCGCGCCATGCGCACCCGCGGCTGGCGCAAGATCGGTGCGGCCGTGGTGCGTTGGCCGGGGCCCATCCTGGTCACCACCATTGCCATCACCATGGTCGGGCTGCTGGCGTTGCCGGGCTATCACACGAACTACAACGACCGTGAGTATCTGCCCGCGGATCTGCCGGCGAACGAGGGATACGCGGCCGCGGACCGGCATTTCTCGCAGGCCCGGATGAACCCGGAACTACTGCTGGTGGAGAGCGATCACGATCTGCGCAACTCCGCGGACTTCCTGGTGATCGACAAGATCGCCAAGGCGATCTTCCGGACCGAAGGTGTGGGCCGTGTGCAGGCCATCACCCGCCCGCAGGGCACCCCGATCGAGCACACCTCGATCCCGTTCCAGATCAGCATGCAGGGCACCACGCAGAAAATGAACGAGAAGTACCAGCAGGACATGATGGCCGACATGCTCAAGCAGGCCGATGACATGCTGACGACCATCACCAACATGGAGAAGATGAACGCCATCACCGTGCAGATGGCGGCGGTGACGAACTCGATGGTCACCAAGATGAAGGACATGAGTCTCGATATCGCCGAATTGCGGGACAATATCTCCAATTTCGACGATTTCTTCCGGCCGCTGCGCAACTACTTCTACTGGGAACCGCACTGCTACAACATTCCCGGTTGCTGGGCGCTGCGCTCGATCTTCGACACCCTCGACGGGATCGACGTGATGACCGACGGAATCCAGGACCTCATCCCGGATATGGAGCGGCTCAACGCGTTGATGCCGCAGATGGTCGCGCTGATGCCGTCGATGATCGCGACGATGAAGAACATGCGCACCTACATGCTGACCATGTATCAGACTCAGAAGGGCATCCAGGATCAGATGTCGGCGATGCAGGACAATTCGTCGGCCATGGGTGAGGCCTTCGACGCGGCGCAGAACGATGACTCGTTCTACCTGCCGCCGGAGACCTTCGAGAACGAGGACTTCAAGCGCGGGATGAAGAACTTCCTGTCCCCCGACGGGCACGCGGTCCGGTTCATCATCAGCCATGACGGTGATCCGTTGAGCCCGCAGGGTATCCAGCGCATCGAGGCGATCAAGTTGGCCGCCAAGGAGGCCATCAAGGGCACCCCGCTGGAGGGTTCCAAGATCTATCTGGGCGGTACCGCGGCGACCTTCAAGGACATGCAGGACGGCGCCAACTGGGATCTGATCATCGCCGGAATCGCCTCCATCGGGCTGATTTTCATCATCATGCTGATCATCACCCGCAGTATCGTCGCGGCCGCGGTCATCGTCGGCACGGTGGTGATATCGCTGGGATCGGCCTTCGGCATTTCGGTGCTCATCTGGCAACACCTGATCGGCATCCCGCTGCACTGGATGGTGCTCCCGATGGCGGTGATCATCCTGTTGGCCGTCGGCGCGGACTACAACCTGTTGTTGGTCGCGCGACTGAAGGAAGAAATCCATGCGGGCCTGAACACCGGCATCATCCGGGCCATGGGTGGTAGCGGCTCGGTGGTGACGGCCGCGGGCCTGGTGTTCGCCTTCACCATGATCTCGATGGCGGTCAGCGAGCTGACGGTGATCGGGCAGGTGGGCACCACGATCGGTCTGGGTCTGTTGTTCGACACCCTGGTGATCCGGGCGTTCATGACGCCGTCCATCGCGGCACTGCTGGGTAAATGGTTCTGGTGGCCGACCATCGTGCGCAAGCGACCCCAGCCCGTACCGTGGCCCAAGCCGGAGCCCGTTGCGGCCGGTGGGTCCTCGCAGGAAACGAGTTCATGATGCTGAAGAAGATCTCGACCGCGGTGCTGATCGCAGGTGCGGCGGTACTCACGTTCGCCGCGCCCGCGCAGGCCGATCCGGACAGCGACTTCGCCAGGGAACTACACACCTACGGGATCTACGGGCAGAAGGACTTCAACGCCTGGATCGGCAAGATCGCCTGCAAACGCCTCGACCGCGGCGTCGACGTCACCGCGCAGGACTCCGCGAAGTTCGTCTCCGACCAACTGCTGCGCGGCACCAGCACCGAACAGGTCTACCAATTCCTCGGCGCGGCCATGAACTACTACTGCCCCGACAAACGCGTCCTGCTCACCCAGTAGAAGGAGCACCCATGAAGAAGCTCACACTGGCCGGACTCGCGGCCGCCGCTGCACTTACCCTGGCCCCGGTGGCCGGCGCCGACGCGACCGAGGACTACCCGATCCCGCGCAAGATCCTGCACACCCCGTGCACCGCCGAGCAGATCCTGGCCGCCACCCGCGACACCGACCCGGTCTACTACGAGCGCTACATGATCGACTACAACAACAAATCCCCCGAAGTCCACCGCGCCGTGCAGGACCGCATCCACTGGTTCTTCTCCATGGACTACGCCGGCCGGCGCCAATACTCCGAAGACACCGCCACCAACGCCTTCTACGAGCAGCTGGCCTGGAACTGGCCCAACTGGGCCAAGATCTTCTTCAACAACAAGGGCGTGGTCGCCCACTCCACCGCCGTCTGCATGAACTACCCACCCGACGACATGTCCGTCTGGGTGTGGTGACCCGATAGATTGACCCGGTGCACAAGCATCGGGGGACCGCGGTCGCGCTACTGACCCTGGCCGGGGCGCTGCTGTGCGCGGCGGCTCTCGGTGGGATCGTGCTCTATCGCTATTACCTGCTGCGTCCGTATCTGTTTCACCCGTTGCCGTTCGGGGTCACCGGTGGTCTGGCACTGGCATTGGCCTGCGGGCTGGGGCTGCGCCGACCGGTCGCCCGCTGGTTCGGCGTCGCGGTCTGTGTGCTGGGTGCCGCCGGGATCGGTTTCACCGGCTGGTTCGCCTCGGTGTTCCAGCCGGACCTGAGTACCGAGTCGCGCCTGGAATCCGCCGACGGCACACTGGAACTGGTGGTGTACAGCGGCAGCGCCGTCGTCGCCCCCGATCCGGTGTGGGAACTCCGCCTACACACCCGCGCGGGCCTGCTCTCCCGGGAGCACGACCTGGGCTGCGTGAACGCCGATGTGGTGTCGCTGAACGGTATCCAGTGGACCGGGCTACGGACGCTGCGGGTCACGCTGTCGGGCGGTGTCGTCGACATCGCCGTCGACGATGCGGGCCGCCCGAACCGCATCGTCGACGGCGGATGCTGACTCAGGACAGGTGGTGGACCTCCTGCAGCCCGTACACCGGTGTCGGCAGCTTTTCGTAGCGGGCCTTGAGCTGCAGTGCCAGATACAGCGAATAGTGCCGGGACTGATGGAGATTGCCGCCGTGAAACCATAGATTGGGCTGCTGGGTGGGCTTCCACATATTGCGTTGCTCACCTTCCCACGGTCCGGGGTCCTTGGTGGTGTCGCTGCCCAGACCCCACACCTTCCCGACCCGGTCGGCGACGTCCTGGCCGATCAGGTCTGCGGCCCAGCCGTTCATCGAACCGAACCCGGTCGCGTACACCACGACATCGGCGGGCAGTTCGGTCCCGTCGGTCAACACCACGCTGTCGGAGGTCAGGTGTGAGACGTCCCCGTGGGCGAGTTTGATGCTGCCATCGGCGATCAGATCGCAGGCGCCGACGTCGATGTAGTAGCCGGAGCCCCGGCGCAGGTACTTCATGAAAAGCCCGGAACCGTCATCGCCCCAGTCCAGGTCGAAGCCGGCGGCTTCCAGGCGGTCGTAGAAATCCTTGTCCCGTTCCCGGATTGCGTCATAGATCGGGATCTGGAACTGGTGCATGATCCGATAGGGCAATGAGGCGAACGTCAGATCCGCCTTCTCGGTGGTCATTCCGGCCGCCAGGGCGCGCTCGGAATACAGGTCGCCGAGACCGAGGTCCATCAGCGAGTCGGATTTGACGATGTGTGTCGATGAACGCTGCACCATGGTGACGTCGACGCCGTTCTCCACCAGCGCCTTGCAGATGTCGTGGGCGGAGTTGTTGGATCCGATGACCACGGCGCGCTTGCCGACGTACTGATCCGGCCCAGGGTGATGGCTGGAATGGTGCTGGTCCCCGGCGAATACGTCCTGGCCGGGGAACGTCGGCACATTGGGCTTGCCGGACATGCCGGTGGCCAGCACCAGTTGGGTGGGGTACAGGGTGAGCCGCTCGCCGTCGCGGTCCACCTCGACGGTCCAGCGCTGTTCGGACTCGTCGAATGCCGCGGACAGGCAGGTGGTTTTGGACCAGTACGGCACCTCCATGACCTTGGTGTAGAACTCCAGCCAGTCGCCGATCTTGTCCTTCGGCGCGAAAACCGGCCAGTTCTGCGGGAACGGCAGGTAGGGCAGGTGGTCGTACCACACCGGGTCGTGCAGGCACAGCGACTTGTACCGCTTGCGCCACTGATCGCCCGGACGCTCGTGCTTGTCGACCACGATGGCCGGCACTCCGAGCTGACGTAGCCTGGCGCCCAACGCGATTCCGCCCTGCCCGCCGCCGATGACCAAGATGTAGGGTTGTTCGGAATAGCCGAGGGCGCGGTCCTCGTCGGCCTTGCGCTCCGCCCACGAGCGGGTGTCCGGGTCGGATCCGTGCACCGCACCGAGTACCCGGGTCGGTCCCTTGCGCTCCTCGTGACCCTTGAGTTCCTGCATGGCGGTCAGCAGGGTCCAACCGGTGTCGGTTCCGTCGTCACTGCGTCTGAGGCGAAGGTGCCCGGTGCCGCGCCCCACTGCGGTCTCGAACTCGATGAACGCCGAGACCACACCGTCGCCGTCGTCGGTGGCGGGTTCGCGGGTGCGGAATCCGGACGGGTCGGTGCCGGCCAACCGTTCACCCAACATGTCGCCGATGGCGTCGCGGCCCTCCATGGTCTTGAGGTTCCAGGTGAACGACACCAGGTCGCGCCAGAAGCTGTCGACGGCGAACATGCCGGTGACCCGCTGGATATCGCGGGCGGCCAGCGCCGTTTCGAACCCGGCGAGCCAGGCGGCCATACGTTCCTGGGGCGACATGTGGGCGGTCGGGGTCACGGGAAGATCGACGATCTGTGTCATGTGAGCCAGCACACACCCGCGCCGCGCAGCCGCGCAAGGCCTGCAACCCCCTGCAACTCTTTCGCACTGTGCGCCAGCTCACATACAACTTGGGGCATGAAAGCAGCTGTGTACTACGGGCCGAACAAGGTGGACGTGACGGAGGTACCCGAGCCTGAACCGGGGCCGGGCACCGTCAAGGTGCGGGTCGGATTCAACGGCATATGCGGCACCGATCTGCACGAATACTATGCGGGGCCGATCTTCGTGCCGACCGAACCGCACCCGTTGACCGGACAACAGTTGCCGGTGGTGATGGGACACGAGTTCTCCGGAACCATCACCGCACTCGGTGCCGGCGTCCACGGGTGGGCCGAAGGGGACCGCGTGGCCATCGAACCGATCTACCGCTGTGGAAAGTGCGGGCCATGTCAGGTCGGCAACTACAACATCTGCGCCCAGATCGGATTCCACGGACTGATGTCCGACGGCGGGATGGCCGAGTACACCGTGGTGCCCACCGACATGCTGCACAAGCTGCCCGACACCGTGTCCCTGGAGTTGGGTGCCCTGGTCGAGCCGATGTCGGTGGCCTATCACGCGGCGACGCTCGGCGACGCAAGCCCCGGCGACACCGCCATGGTATTCGGTGCGGGTCCGATCGGAATCGGGTTGTGGTTCGCGCTGCGCGGCAAGGGTATCGAGGACACATTTGTCGTGGAGCCGTCCGAGACGCGCCGCGCCGCCATCGAGGCGCTGGGTGCCCGCACCCTCGATCCGACGACGATCGATGTGGCTTCCTTCATCGCCGAGCACACCAGCGGCCGGGGTGCCGGCGCCGTGTATGACGCCGCCGGGGTGGCCCCCGCGGTGGAGACCGCGCTGGCCTGTGTCGGCGCGCGCAAGGCCATGGTCAGCGTTGCGATTTACGAGAAGCCGTTGACGACCCCGCTGCTGAACGTGGTGATGAACGAATCCCGGATCCAGGGCTCACTGTGTTACACCGCAGCCGATTTCGAGGCAGTCATCGATCTGATGGGTCGGGGTGCCTATGACACCACCGGGTGGGTGACCGCCATCGGCATCGACGATGTCGTCGACGAAGGCTTCGAGGCGCTGCATGCCGGAGCCAAGATGAAGGTTCTGGTCGATCCAGCCAAATGAGAGGAACAATCATGACACGCTCGATCCCCGCCCCCCTGCTCGGCAAGGTGGCATTGGTGACCGGCGCGGGCCGCGGTATCGGCCGCGGTATCGCCCACGAACTCGCAGGCCAGGGTGCCGACGTTGCTCTGGTGGACACCGATGCCGATGCGCTCGCCGAGGTCTGCGATGAGATCACCGAAATCGGTTCGAAAGCGACGATCTTCGTTGCCGACGTGTCGGATCGCACCGCAGTCTTCGATGCCGTCGAGCATGCGGCCAGCGCCCTCGGCGGATTCGACATCATGGTCAACAATGCCGGCATCGCCCTGGTCGGCCCCATCGCCGAGGTGACTCCCGAACAGTTGTCGAAACTGTGGGCCGTCAACGTCGACGGGGTGCTGTGGGGAATCCAGGCCGCGGTGGCCAAATTCCGACAGTCGGGGACCCGCGGCAAGATCATCAACGCCTCCTCCATCGCGGGCCACGAGGGCTTCGCCATGCTCGGCCCCTACAGTGCCACCAAGTTCGCGGTCCGTGCGCTCACCCAGGCGGCGGCCAAGGAGCACGCCGGGGACGGCATCACCGTGAATGCGTACTGCCCCGGCGTAGTCGGGACCGATATGTGGGTCGAGATCGACAAGCGATTTGCCGAACTCACGGGTGCCGCGGTGGGAGAGACGTTCGAGAAGTTCTCCGCGACGATCGCGCTGGGCAGGCCGGAGACGCCGGAGGATGTCGCCGGGTTCGTCGGTTACCTGGCGGGTCCGGGAGCCGACTACATGACCGGACAGGCCGGCCTGATCGACGGAGGCATGGTGTACCGGTGACCCGCACGTGACAGGACGTGTGACGGGGAGCACAATCGAGGCAATGGCCGGCTCATCGATCCCCGAGCCCGCGGTCGCAGTCGGTGACGACCCGCGTCGGTACGCCATGTTGCTCTCCGAGGTGTACGACGCCACGATGGCCGGTTCCCGCGCACCGGCGAGGCCACGCGCGGTGATCGCGGACTCATGGAATCGTCTGCTGGGCAGCGGGATTGACCCGGAGCATCATGAGCCGCCGGAGGTGGACCGCAGCGGACTGGACCTGCTGCGGCAATCCTCGGGCTTGACGGCGGTGCTCGACGACATTTCCCGCGGCCTGGAATCGGTGATCGCCGACGGCAGCAACATCCTGGTGGTGGCGGATGCGCGCGGTCGGGTGCTCTGGCGCTCGGGCACCCCGCGGGTGCTCACCCAGGCCGACCGGCTGGGTTTCGTGGAGGGCGCGAACTGGGGTGAGCCGGCGGTGGGCACCAATGCGATCGGCACCGCTCTGGTGTCCCGGCGCGCGGTGCAGATCTTCTCGGCCGAGCATTTCCTGCGCAGTCATCACACCTGGACGTGCGCGGGTGCCCCGATCAGGGATCCGCGCACCGGGCACGTGATCGGCGCCGTCGATGTCTCCGGGCCGGCCTCCACGGTGCACCCGACCACGATCGCCCTGGTGGATCTGGTGGCTCGGCTGGCGGAATCCCGGCTGCGGGAAGTCCACGAACGCTCGTTGAACCAGCTGCGGGCGGTGGCGGCGCCCATGCTTGCGCGGCTGGGCTCCCCGGCGCTGGCGGTCGACTCGGAGGGTTGGGTGGCTGCGGTGGATTCACTGCCGCCTCACAATCGAATCCTGTTGCCGCAGAATGCCGGTGCTGGGCGGGCATGGATACCAGCGCTCGGTTCTTGTGAGCTGGAGCCGTTGTCGGGTGGTTGGCTGGTGCGCCCGGTCGCGGAGCTGGACCCCGACGGACCCGCCGGACGCGCCACGCTGGACCTGCGCAACCACAGTGCGCCGAGTCTGTCCATGGTGGGGCAGTCGGGCACCTGGCGGCGGGATATTTCGCCGCGCCATGCCGAGATCCTGTTGGTGCTCGCCACCCACCCCGAGGGCCGCCGCGCCCCGGAACTGGCCCTCGACCTGTACGGTGACCGTACCCGGGTGGTCACCGTCCGTGCCGAGATGTCGCGCCTGCGAAGACAACTCGTCGGAATGATCGCGGCGCAGCCCTACCGCTTCGCCGATGGCGTGGTGGTCGATGTATGCCGCCCGAGCGACCCACGCTCGCTGTTACCGGGGTCGACGGCGCCTGCGGTGCGGGCCTTGCGGGATCAGAGCGTGTAGGACGTCATCGACAGCGAGCCGTAGGTGAAGCCGCGCACCAGCAGCGCGGCCGGTGTCTGCGCGGCCAGTCCGGCGAAGTACAGCATCGGGATGAAATGGTCGGCTGTCGGCACCGCCGCGCCGAAGTCCGGGTGTTCGCGGAGCTTGAGCACATCGGCGGGCGCCGTGGTGAGCAACTCGCGTGCGGCGTCGTCGAAGCGGATGGCCCAGTCGAATCCGCTGTCCGGAAACTCGGCGGACATGTTATGGAGATTGTGCACGATATTGCCGCTGCCGAGCACCAGGATGCCGCGGTGCCTCAGTGGGGCGAGCCGGGCCCCCAACTCCAGGTGGTAGTCCAGGGACTGCTCGGCGTTGATGGACAGCTGCACCACCGGGATGTCGGCGTTCGGGAAGGCGTGCGCGAGCACGGACCACGTGCCGTGGTCGATACCCCAGCTGTCTTGGTCGGCGCCGATCCAGGTCGGCGCCACGATCTCGGCGATTTCGTCGACCAGGTCGGGCAGCCCCGGTGCGGGATAGTCCACCCCGTATAGCTCGGGCGGGAAACCGTAGAAATCGTGGATGGTGCGGGGCCGCGCCATCGCAGTCACGGCGGTGGCGTTGATGTACCAGTGCGCACTGATCACCAGGATCGCCCGCGGGCGCGGCACCGACTGGCCGAGGGTCCGCCACGTCGCGGTATAGCGGTTGGATTCCAGGGCGTTCATCGGGCTGCCGTGTCCGATGAAGGCCGCGGGCATGGCGTTCACGGGTCCACGCTACCGCGCGGGGCGGAGGTAGGCCTTGCGGTACGCGCGTACCAAGTTAGGGTGACCTTACCTATTAGTGAGTGAGGTGTTCATGCGCAAGATCCGGGTTGCGGTCATCGGAGCCGGTCCGGCCGGTATTTATGCCTCCGACATCCTGACCAGCGAGTACGATGCTGCCACAGTCGACCTCTTCGATCGGTTGCCGGCACCCTACGGCTTGGTCCGCTACGGCGTGGCGCCCGACCACCCCCGGATCAAGGAGATCATCAAGGCGCTGCGCCGGGTGCTGTCCCGCCCCGCGATCAGGTTCATCGGCAACGTGCACTACGGCACCGATCTCTCGCTGGCCGAGCTGCGCCGCCACTACGACGCCGTCATCTTCTCCACCGGTGCGCGGCGCGACCGCCCACTGGACATCCCCGGCATCGACCTGCCCGGCAGCTACGGTGCGGCGGATTTCGTCTCGTGGTACGACGGGCACCCCGACGTGGCACCGACCTGGCCGTTGCAGGCCCGCGAGGTGGCCGTGCTCGGCGCGGGCAACGTGGCCCTCGACATCGCCCGAATGCTGGCAAAACCCGCCGACGAGCAGCTCGGTACCGAGATTGCCGGCAACGTCTATCGGGGTCTCGCGCTGAACAAGGCGACCGATATCCACGTCTTCGCCCGGCGGGGCCCGGCTCAGATCAAGTTCTCGCCCATGGAGTTCCGCGAGCTGTCGCACTCCCCGAGCGTGGACGTCATCGTGCACCCACAAGGTTTCGAGATCGACGAGGCCAGTCAGAAGGCCATCAACTCGACCAAATCGATCAAGCTCGTCGTCGACACCATGATGAAATACATGGACCGCGAGCCCACCGGCGCACCGCACCGTATTCACATCCACCTATGTCAGTCTCCGGTCGCCGTGCTGGGCACCGATGCCGTCGAGGGGTTGCGCACCGAACGCACCGAGTTGATCGGCGACGGAACTGTCAGGGGGACAGGGGAATTCACTGACTGGCCGGTGCAGGCCGTCTACCGCGCAGTCGGCTATATGTCCGCACACCTGGCCGATCTGCCGTTCGACCACGACGCCGGTGTGGTGCCCAACGACGCGGGCCGGGTGCTGGACTCGGACTGGACGGTGATCGACGCCACCTACGTCACCGGATGGATCAAGCGCGGCCCGATCGGTTTGATCGGCCACACCAAATCCGATGCGGCCGAGACGATCGCCAGCCTGCTGGCCGACCTGCCCGGCCTCATCCCACCGGAGGTCGGCGATCCGGACGCCATCCTGGCGAGCCTCTCGGACAACGGGGTGGATTACACCACCTGGGCCGAATGGGAACGCCTGGACGCCCATGAGGTTGCCCTCGGCGCCGAGCAGGGCCGCGAACGCGTCAAGGTGGTGCCCCGCGCCGAGATGATCAGCGCAGGTAGGCGTCCGCCCACGCACCGATGATGCGACCGGCACGGGTCGCCTGACCGGGACCGGTGAGCAGATGCTGCGAACCCTCCAGAGAGACGAAGCTGCGCGGGTGCCGAGCGGTCTGGAAGATCTCGCTGGCGTTCTCGATGCCCACGGTGTTGTCCGTCGGCGAATGCAGGATCAACAGCGGGAGCCGCAGGCCGCTGATCTTGTCGTCCAGCTTGGCGCGCCGCACATCCTCGACGAACGCTCGTTTGAGCGTGAGGGTCCGGCCGCCAACCATCCACTGCCCGCTGCCCTCGGCGAACACCTGATCCAGGCAGGCGTCGTACTGGTGCTCGACATGGGTCGGGTCGAACGGTGCACCCACCGTGACCACCGCCCGCACCCCGGCACAGTCACGCGCGCAGGCCAGCACCGCCGCGCCGCCCCACGAGTGGCCGACCAGCAGGTCGGCGGGTGTGCCGCGGTCGGTCATGAAACGGCAGGCCGCGATGACATCGTTGACCTTGCAGGTGAACGATCCGTCACCCCAGTCGCCCTCGGAACCGCCGAGGCCGAGCGCGTCGAAGCGCAGCATCCCGATACCGTCGGCGGCGAGTTGCTTGCAGATCCGCGCGGCGGCCGGCGAGTCCTTGCCGAGGGTGAAACCGTGCGAGAAGACGCCCCAACCACGCACTCGGCCCTCGGGAAGGTCGATCAGACCGGCGAGGGCGGGGCCGGTCGCACTGGGAAATGTGACGCGTTCAGCCATGCCCGAGGTTTACCACGAGGCGGGACTCAATAAGGTGTCGTTCGTGCCGCTCAACACCGTCGCGCTCGAACTCGTCCCACCGAATGTGGAGCGGGGGGCGCAGTACGCCATCGAAGAGGCCATCAAGGTTCGCACGTTGTCGCAGGAGACGGGCGTCGACATCGGCCACATCATGATCCCCGGGATGATCGACGAGGACGATGATCGTCCCATCGAGATGAAACCCAAGATGGATGTCTTGGAGTACTGGTCGCTGATCCAACCCGAACTGCCCGGCCTGCGCGGGCTGTGCACCCAGGTCACGTCCTTCCTCGACGAACCGGCGCTGCGCGCCAGACTCACCGCGCTGAACGCGGCGAACTTCGACGGGATCGCGTTCGTCGGGGTGCCGCGCACATTGAAGGACGGTGAGGGCGGCGGGGTGGCCCCCACCGACGCACTGTCCGTGTTCGAGGCGCTGGTCCCCAACCGTGGAGTGATCCTGATCCCCACCCGCGACGGTGAGCAGGGCCGGTTCAACTTCAAATGCGACCAGGGCGCCACCTATGGCATGACCCAGCTGCTCTACTCCGATGCCATCGTCGACTTCCTCACCGAATTCGCGCACACCACCGAGCATCGCCCCGAGATCCTGCTGTCCTTCGGATTCGTGCCCAAGATGGAGTCCAAGGTCGGACTGCTCAACTGGCTGATCCAGGACCCGGGCAACGCGGCCGTCGCCGCCGAACAGGAATTCGTCAGCAGACTGGCCCCGCTGGACCCCGATGCCAAGCGCCACGAGATGCTCGACCTGTACAAACGGGTGATCGACGGCGTCGGCGAACTCGGATTCCCGTTGAGCGTGCATTTCGAGGCCGCCTACGGCCCGTCCCGCCCCGCGTTCGACACCTTCGCCGCGATGCTCGACTACTGGACGCCGGAGAGCTCCAGCTCGTAGGCCGGGTAGTCGTCGAGCATGCGGCGTAACGCGGACTCGAACTGCCACATCGAGGCCAGATCGTGGTCCAGTCGGCAATCCACCGCGGCGGCCGTCCCGCCCGGCGGTGGCCCGTCGTGTACCCGGTCGGCGAGTCGATCGAACAGCGAGTGCGGCACCGCCAGGTAATGCCAGGGGCCCCGGTGCCCGGCGGTCACCGTCGCCGCGTAGAGCAGGCCGTGCTCGGTGGCGACGATATGGGTGGCGCAGACCCGCACCGGGGCATGCGCCTCGGCATGTGCCCACTCGGCGGCGGCCACCCGGCCGGCGATGACGTGCAGCCGGACATCGTCGGTGAGCAGGGCCGGGAAGTCCGAACGGGCGATCTGCGGGCTGGAGCGGCTCCCGACGTCGAGGCAGTCGCGAAGCATGGTGCCGAAGTAGTCGTTCATGGACACCTCCCAGACCTCGAGCGTGCACCCGGGCGGGGGTGGCGGTCAACCGCCTATCCTTGGGTAAATGTCCGTCCGTGAGCTCCATGCCCGTCTGGACGGCCTGACCTACCGCGATGCGTCCCGGCTCGGCCGCCGGCTCAAGGGACTCCGCGGCGATCCGCCGGATTCGCTGATCGAGCAGTTCGCCGCCGCCGAGGCGCTCGTGCTCACCCGGCAGGCCGCCGTTCCCGAGATCAGCTACCCCGATCTCCCGGTCACCGACAGCCGCGCCGAGTTGGCCGACGCCATCACCAACAACCAGGTGGTGGTCGTCGCCGGGGCCACCGGGTCGGGCAAGACCACCCAGCTACCCAAGATCTGCCTGGACCTCGGCCGGGGGATTCGCGGCACCATCGGGCACACCCAGCCGCGCCGGCTGGCGGCGCGCACGGTGGCCCAGCGCATCGCCGACGAACTCGGCACGCCGCTCGGGGCCACGGTCGGCTACACCGTGCGGTTCACCGATCAGGCCAGCGACTCGACGCTGATCAAACTGATGACCGACGGCATCCTGCTCGCCGAGATCCAACGCGACCGCCGGCTGCTGCGCTACGACACCCTGATCCTCGACGAGGCGCACGAGCGCAGCCTCAACATCGACTTCCTGCTCGGCTACCTGCGTGAGTTGCTGCCCCGCCGGCCCGACCTCAAGGTGATCGTCACCTCGGCGACCATCGAGCCCGAGCGGTTCGCCGACCACTTCGGCGGTGCCCCCATCGTGGAGGTGTCGGGGCGGACGTATCCGGTGGAGATCCGGTACCGGCCACTGGAAGTACCGGTGAGCGCCCCAAACGACGAGGACCCGGACGACCCCGATCACGAGATCGTCCGCACCGAGGTTGCCCGTCTTCGCGCAAGCGGCTCGTCCGAAGTGCGGGACGTGACGGAGGCCATCGTGGACGCCATCGCCGAGTTGGAGGCCGAACCACCCGGCGATGTGCTGGTCTTCCTGTCCGGCGAACGCGAGATCCGAGACACGGCGGATGCGCTGCGCCCCCTGGTGGATCAGGGCACCGAAGTGCTCCCGCTGTATGCCCGGTTGTCCACCGCCGAACAGCAGAAGGTTTTCCAGACCAGCGCGGCACGCAGGCGAATCGTCTTGGCCACCAACGTCGCCGAAACGTCCCTGACGGTCCCCGGCATCCGTTACGTCGTCGACCCGGGAACCGCACGGATCTCCCGGTACAGCCGGCGCACCAAGGTGCAGCGACTGCCCATCGAACCGATCTCGCAGGCCTCGGCCGCGCAACGGGCGGGGCGGTCGGGTCGCACCGCCCCCGGTGTGTGCATCCGGTTGTACTCGGAGCAGGACTTCGAGTCCCGGCCCCGCTACACCGACCCGGAGATCCTGCGCACCAATCTCGCCGCGGTGATCCTGCAGATGGCGGCATTGAAACTCGGTGCCATCGAGGACTTTCCGTTTCTGGACCCGCCCGACGCGCGCAGCATCCGCGACGGCGTACAGCTGCTGCAGGAACTCGGGGCCTTCGACACCGCTGCCGGAGGCGGCAATTCAGCCGGCGCCGGTGCCCTGACCGAGGTGGGCCGGCGGCTGGCCCGGCTGCCGCTGGACCCGCGCATCGGCCGGATGATCCTGGCCGCCGAAGACGAGAACTGCGTACGCGAGGTGCTGGTGCTCGCGGCCGCGCTGTCCATCCCGGACCCGCGTGAACGCCCGGTGGACCGCGAAGAGGCCGCCCGGCAGAAGCATGCCCGGTTCGCCGACGAGCACTCGGATTTCATCTCCTACCTGAACCTGTGGCGTTATCTGCGCGAACAGCGCAAAGAGCGTTCCGGCAGTGCCTTCCGCCGGATGTGCCGGGACGAATTCCTGCACTACCTGCGGATCCGGGAATGGCAGGACCTGGCCGGCCAGCTACGCAGTATCGCAGGTGACCTGGGTATCCGGGAATCGGGCGAGGATGCCGACCCGGCGCGCGTGCATGCCGCACTCGCGGCCGGCCTGCTGTCCCATATCGGGCTGCGGGAAGGGGACTCCCGCGAATACGCGGGTGCGCGGAACACCAAGTTCGTGCTGGCCCCGGGATCGGTGCTGTCCAAGAAGCCGCCGCGCTGGGTCGTGGTGGCCGATCTGGTGGAGACCAGCCGGCTGTTCGGCCGCACCGCCGCCCGCATCGACCCGGAGTCCGTCGAACGGATGGCCGGCCATCTCGTGCAGCGCACGTACAGTGAGCCGCACTGGAATACGCAGCGCGGGGCGGTGCTGGCTTTTGAACGGGTGACGCTCTACGGGCTGCCGCTGGTGCCGCGTCGGACGGTCAACTACGGGCGGATCGACCCGGAGGTGGCGCGCGACCTGTTCATTCGGCACGCGCTGGTCGAGGGGGACTGGCAGACCCGCCATCACTTCTTCGCCGACAACGCTCGGTTGCGCGCCGAGCTTGAGGAGATCGAGGAGCGGGCGCGCCGGCGTGATCTGCTGATCGGCGACGAGGAGGTGTTCGCTCTCTACGACGCCCGCATCCCTGCGGAAGTGGTGTCGGCCAGGCACTTTGACGCATGGTGGAAGAAGCAGCGGCACAAGACGCCTGACCTGCTGACGTTCACCCGCACCGAATTGCTGCGCGCCGATGCCGCCGACGAGCATCCCAACACCTGGCACACCGAGGACCTGGCGCTGCCGTTGAGCTACCGGTTCGAGCCGGGTGCTGCCGATGACGGTGTGACGGTGCACATCCCGGTCGAGGTGCTCACCCGGATCGGCGGCGACGGGTTCGCCTGGCAGGTCCCCGCGTTGCGGGAGGAACTGGTGACGGCACTGATCAAGTCGCTGCCCAAGGAGCTGCGCCGCAACTTCGTGCCCGCGCCGGATACTGCGCGCGCCATCCTCGACGACCTGAATCCGGGCACCGGATCCCTGCTGATCGAGATCCAGCGGGAGTTGCGCCGACGCAGCGGTGTGGTCGTGCCGCTGGAGGCGTTCGATCTGAGCAAGGTTCCCGACCACCTGCGGGTCACCTTCGCCGTCGAGGCTACCGACGGCACCGAGGTGGCCCGCGGCAAAGACCTTGCTGGGCTGCAGGATCGGCTGGCGGCACCGGTGCAGCGCGCCGTCGCCGACGCGGTCGCCGGTACGTGGCAGCGCACCGGTCTGACATCCTGGCCCGCCGATCTGACCGAGCTGCCGCGCACCATCGAACAGCGCAGCGGTGCGCACACGGTGCGCGGATTCCCCGCTTTCGTCGACGCCGGGGCCACGGTGGACGTGCGGGTGTTCGCCAGCCAGGCCGAACAGTCGGCGACGATGCGCGCCGGCGTGCGTCGGCTGCTGCGGTTGACGGCACCCTCACCGGTCAAGGCGGTGGAGCGTGGACTCGACACCCGGACCCGGCTCGTGTTGAACGCGAACCCCGACGGCACGCTGGCTGCGCTGCTGGAGGATTGCGCCGATGCCGCCGTCGATGTGCTGTCTCGCGATATCGTCTGGAACAAAGCGGATTTCGATGCACTGGCGGGGCAGGTGGCCAAGAGTCTGCCCGCGGCGACCGCCGATATCGCCGCGCGGGTAGCCAAGGTCTTGGCCGCGGCGCACGAGGCGCAGGTCGCGATGCCGGACCCTCCCCCGGCAACGCAGGCCGACGCCGTCGCCGATATCCGTGGCCAGCTGGATCGGCTGCTGGCCAAGGGATTCGTCACCGCCACCGGTGCCACCCGGCTGGCGGATCTGACCCGCTATCTGTTGGCGATCGGGCGCCGGCTGGAGCGGTTACCGCACGGGCTGGGTGCCGACCGGGAGCGGATGGACCGGGTGCATGCCGTGGAGGACGCCTACGAGGATCTGCGGCGCGCGCTGTCGCCGGCTCGTGCGGCCGGACCCGATATTGTCGATATCGGTTGGCAGATCGAGGAATTGCGAGTCAGCTTGTGGGCTCAGCAGCTGGGCACTCAGCGGCCGGTCAGCGAGCAGCGCATCTACAAGGCGATCGCCGCGATCAGTTAGCCGCCTCCCGCCGAAACAGCATTCCAGAAGGAGTCCACTCGCAGTTTGCCCTCTGGAATGCTGTTTCGGCGTATAGAAAGAGAGCTATGCAACGTGTTGTCATCGCCGGGCTCGGCGACACCGGGGTGCTCACGGCGCTCAAGTTGGCGAAGCGTTTCCAGGTCACCGGAATCTCGGCCAAGCCCGGACTGCTCAGTGGGCAGGAACTCGGGGTGCGGGTGGCCCGTCCGCACGAGTGGGCCCGCGACTATTGGACCGGCTTCGACCGCTTCCGCGGGCTGGACCGGGTGCACACCGTGCACGGCACCCTGACCGGACTCGACATGGCCGCCCGGACCGTCGCTGTCGACCGTGCCGGCGCCGTCGAGCAGGTGCCCTACGACATCCTGGTCATCTCCACCGGCGTCACCAACGGATTCTGGCGCCGGCCGCACCTGCAGTCCGCCGCCGAGATCGACGCGGACCTGCAGGCGGTGCACCGGCGGCTGGCCGCCGCCACGTCGATCGCGGTGATCGGGGGAGGGGCCGCAGCGGTGAGCGCGGCGGCCAACCTCGCGACCGCGCTGCCCGGCACCGCTGTCGGTCTGTACTACCCCGGTGACCGCGCGTTACCCCAGCATCACCGCCGGGTGTGGCAGCGCGTCGAAACCCGGCTGCGGGCGTCGCGGGTGGCACTGCACCCGGGGCATCGGGCGATCGTTCCCGACGATCACGACGACATCACCACCGCGCCGGTGCACTGGGCGAGCGGGCAGCCGCCGGTGACCGCCGACGCGGTGCTGTGGGCCATCGGCCGGGTACGTCCCAACACCGGGTGGCTGCCCGCCGAACTGCTTGACGCCGGCGGATTCGTGCGGGTGACGCCGCAGCTGCAGGCCCCCGGGCATCCTGAGATCTTCGCGATCGGCGATGTCGCCGCCACCGACCCGCTGCGGGCGTCGGCGCGCAGCCGCGCCGACGGGCTCCTGGCCCGCAACATCGCGGCCTTCGCCGACGGCAAACCCATGCGGGCCTACACGCCGCCGAAGGCCCGCTGGGGATCGGTGCTCGGGGCCCAGGCCGACGGCCTGGAGGTGTTCGCCCCGTCCGGCCAGGCGATCCGGTTCCCGGCCTGGTCGGTGCGCAACGTCCTGCAACCGTGGATCGTCAAGCGGGGGATATACCGAGGCGTGCGGTCAGACTGATCAGCTGATCCAGCAGGGTGTCGAGTTCACCGGCACGGCGGTGGTGCGGTACGAACCCGTCGTCGCCGAACTCCTGGAACAGCGACAGCGAGACCTGGGCCCGGACGTCGAGCATCTGGAAGTTCGCCACGATCTGGCGCCACTGCTCGACGGCCCGCACACCGCCGTCGGCGCCGTAGGACACGAACCCGACGGTCTTACCGAACCACTCCGGCCCCAGGGTGTCGACGGCGTTCTTCAACGCGCCGGGCACACCGTGGTTGTACTCGGGCGTTACGAGGATGAAGCCCTCGCAGGCGTCGATCGCGTGACTCCACCGCCGCACGCTCTCCGAGTCGTACTCACGGTTCGCCGCGGCGGGCGGCACCGCCGCCGTCAGCAGCGGGACGTCGAAGTCCTTGAGATCGATGATCTCGAACTGCGTGGCATCCCGCTGCGCCGCGTGCTTGGCGACCCACTGCGCGACGGCGGAGCCGGCGCGGCCCTCGCGGATGGATCCGATGATGATGCCGATGGTCATATTCGCGTTCTCCTTCGGTTAGATGCATCGCCTGACAACGGCTCAAGTCTTCCCGAATCGCGCAGGTCTATACCGTCGCCGATACGGTACGGTCGCCGATATGAGCAAGGTCATGGCGGGCGTCCGCGTCCTGGAGGTCGCGCAGTTCACCTTCGTCCCGGCGGCCGGGGCGATTCTCGCCGATTGGGGCGCCGATGTGATCAAGGTCGAGCACCCGGTGCGCGGTGACACCCAGCGCGGGTTCATCAACATGGGCGGTTTCGCGCTCGACCCCAACAGGCATCCGTTGATCGAGCACCCCAACCGCGGCAAGCGCAGCGTCGGCATCGACGTGTCCACCCCGGGTGGGCAACAGGTGCTCTACGAGATCGCCAAGACCGCCGACGTGTTCCTGACCAACTACCTGCCCGCCCAGCGGCAGAAGAACAAATTCGACGTCGAGCACATTCGCGCGGTCAATCCGGACATCATCTACGCCCGCGGCAGCGCCTACGGTGACAAGGGCGCCGAACGTGACACCGGCGGCTTCGACGGCACCGCGTTCTGGACACGCAGCGGCGTCGGCCACGCACTGACCCCCGAAGAACTCGGCGGCGCACTTGCGCAGGGCATTCCGGCCTTCGGTGACTCGATCGGCGGGATGAACATCGCCGGGGGGATCTCGGCGGCACTGTTCCACCGGGAACGGACCGGGGAGACCTCCGAGATCGATGTGTCTCTGTTGAGCACCGCCTGGTGGGCGGCCGGCGCCAGCGTCACTCAGGGGTTGGAGACCGGCGAGACGATGCGCTCGGTGATGCCCAATTCCGTTGGCCCGACCGTCAACCCGTTCCTCGGAAACTACCTGACCTCCGACGGCGGGACCATCAACCTGTGCATCGTCAGCCCCACCGGGTACATCAGGGACGCGTTCGAACACCTGGGACTGCCGGAGCTCGCCGATGACCCGCGCTTCTGCGATGTGCTGCCGTTGATCGAGAACGCTTCCGCCGCTGTCGAACTGATCACCGCGTCGATCCGCAGCAGACCGTTCGACTACTGGCGCCAACACCTCAAGACCATGAAGGGCCAGTGGGCGCCGTTCCAGAGCCTGGTGGATCTGGGCAGCGACGAGCAGGCGCTGGCCAACGATATGGTCACCGAGGTCGAAGGCGCCGACGGCCGACCGTTCAAGGTGGTGCGTGGGCCGGTGCAGTTCAACCGTGAACCGCTGCAGACCACCCGGGCGCCGCAAGCCTCCGAGCACACCGAGCTGGTGCTGATGGAGATCGGGCTGGACTGGGACCGGATCGAGGAGCTCAAGGACGCCGGCGCGATAGCCTGACTATCCGGTAGCCACCCGCGGCGGCTTCGCCTCCGCGGCGTCGAGCACCATCCGGGCCACCCGGTCCCGGTGCGCCTCGGCGCTGCCCAACAACGCCGCATCGGTGGCGGCGCGCTTCAAGTACAGATGTGCCTGGTGTTCCCAGGTGAATCCGATACCGCCGTGCACCTGGATGGTGTCGGCGGCGATCCGGGAGAACGCCGTGGACGCCAGAGCCTGTGCGATGCTCGCCGCGAGGGCGGGGTCGTCGGACCCGTCGCTCAGCGCCCACACCGCGTGATACGCCGCCGAGCGGGCATGCTCCAGATCGACCATGCCCTCGGCAAGGCGGTGCTTGACCGCCTGGAAGGAGCCGATCGGGCGGCCGAACTGCAGCCGCGACTTGGCGTACTCGACCGACAGAGTCAGCAGATGCTGTGCGGCGCCGACCTGTTCGACGGCTAGCAGTGCCGAGCCGATCTGCAGGGCGTGGGTGATCACCCGGTCGGCCTCACCGGGCCCGGCCACCAGCCGGGCCGGGGCGTCGGACAGCTCGATATCGGCCTGGGGCCGGGTCAGGTCGAGGGTGACCAATGGGGTACGCCGCACACCGGGACCGTCCGTATCGACGGCGTACAACGCCACACCGTCGGGACCCATTGCAGCGACCAGCAATTCGTCGGCGCCGTCGGCATCCACGATGCGTTCGACCCGTCCGGTCAGCCGCTCGGTTCCGGTGACGGTGACGGCGGCGGGGTCGAAGGCGCCGGCCCGGTCCGGGACTGCGAAGGCCGCCGTGCGGGTGCCCTCCACCAGTTCGCCGAGCAGCTGATCGCGCGCCGGGCCCGGGGATGCGGCGACCAGCGCCGGGATCGCCAGGTAGACCGTACCGAACAAGGGGCCGGTGGCCAGCGCCGCACCGAGTTCCTCCACCGCGATGGCCTGATCGACCAGGGTGCCTCCGACGCCACCATCGGACTCGGGTACCGACAGGCCCAGCACGCCGAGCTCGGATCCCAGGCGTTGCCAGACCGTCCGGTCGAAGCGTGGCTCGGATTCCATCTGAATGCGGGCCTTGGCCTCGCCGAAGTGCTCGGCGCTGAACTTGCGCACCGCATCCCGGAGCTGGGCCTGCTCGCCGGTGAACACGAACTCAGCCGTGTTGTCGGGCTGATCCGTAAACTCCTCAGCCACCTTGTCGGGCTGATCCGTAAACTCCTCAGCCACCTTGTCGGGCTGATCCGTAAACTCCTCAGCCACGGGGGATCTCCTTCCACGGCATACCGGCATCAGCCCGCAGATCGCCGGGCAGACCCAGGATCCGTTCGGCCAGGATGTTGCGCATCACTTCCGATGTTCCGCCCTCGATGGTGTTGGCCTTGCTGCGCAGGAAGCGCTGCTGGATGGGACCCCGCCAATCCGTGTCATCGTCACTGTCGTGAAGTCCGTACCCGTGGTACAGAATGCCCTCGGCGCCAAGTAGATCCATGCACCAGGTGTAGATGTGCTGGTTCAGTTCTGCGCCGACCAGCTTGCCGATCGAACCCTCCGGCCCGGGCCCGCCGACGGTGGCGGTCGCACGGGAACGCTGCGCGGTCAGCCGCTGGGCCTCCGAGCGCAGCCATAGCTGGGTGAGCCGGTCGCGTAGCACCGGGGTCTGCAGGTCCGGGCGGGACGACCACAACCCGACGGCCTCGGCGATCGTGCCCGACCCGCGCCGCGAACCGCTGCCGCCGAGTGCACTGCGCTCGTTCATCAGCGTCGTCATCGCCACACCCCAGCCGTTGCCGACCTCGCCGAGCCGGTGCGCGTCGGGGATCCGGGCATCGGTGATGTAGACCTCGTTGAACTCGGCCTGCCCGGTGAGCTGGCGCAGCGGCCGCGTCTCGACGCCCGGGGCGTGCATGTCGAGCACGAAATAGGTGAGCCCCTTGTGCTTGGGCACATCGGGATTGGTGCGCGCCAGCAGCAGGCCCCACCGCGCCCGATGCGCCAGGCTGGTCCACACCTTCTGCCCGTTGATCACCCAGTCGTCACCGTCGCGGACGGCCGAGGTCGCCAACCCGGCCAAGTCGGAGCCGGCGCCGGGCTCGGAGAACAACTGACACCAGATGTCTTCGGTGCTCGCCAGCGGCCGCAGCCAGAACCGCTTCAGGTCCTCGGACTGTGCATGTTCGCGCACCGTCGGGGCGGCCATCCCGTACCCCATCGGGTTGAGGCCCAGTGGCATCGGCCCGCCGGCGCCCTGCAGGATGCCGTCCGCGACGGCCTGCAGCCCGCGGGAGACCCCCAAGCCGCCGAGCCCCACCGGGAAATGCACCCAGGCCAGACCGGCGTCGTAGCTTGCGGTGAGGAACTCGGGGATCGGAACCTTCTTCGGGTCGTGGTCGGCCACGACCTGCCGGGCCAGGTCGGCGACCCGGTCCGCGTCGGCTTTCGCGCTCATCTGGCCACCATAGGCAAGAGTGATCGACGTCACGTAGGTGGGTCTACCAACCGGTGGGGCAGGATGTGGTTCATGCACGTCACAGCGAACGCCACCGTCAACGTCCCTATCGACACGGTGTGGGCCACCCTGACCGATCACGTCGGCATGGCCGGCTGGGGGCCGGGTGTCAAGGTCACCCTCGGCAAGCCCGGTACCCCCGACCCGAACGGGCTGGGCGCGGTCCGGCGGATCAGCACCCCGGGCCCCGGGCCGGACATCGTCGAAGAGGTGGTGACCTTCGATGCACCGCATCTGTTCGGCTACAAGGCGCTCTCGGGCACCCCGTTTCCCGGCTACACCGGCGAGGTGCGGCTGACCGAAGCCGGCACCAGCACCCACATCGAATACACCATCGGCTCGACGGCGTCGTTCCCGTTGGTGAAGCTACCCCTCGCCGCGATCGCGCAGGTGCTGCTGCGGCTGCTGGTACGGGCCTCGACGCGGGCCTGAAACTATCGGAGAGCCGCGACCTGGGCGACCGTCAGGGCCGACGTGAGCCGAAGCAGGTCCCGCGGTCGCGACAACTGCAGCCCGGTGAGCTCTTCCAGGCGTCTGATCCGCTGGGCAACGGTATTGGGATGCAGGTGAAGTGTATTCGCGGTGGCCCGGCGGTCCAGGCTGTGCTCCAGGTGCACGCGCGCGGTGTGGATGAGTTCGGTCTGCCGGCTCCGGTCGTAGTCGAGCACGGGACCCAGCACGGCTCGTGCGAACACCCGCAACCGCTGCGGGTCGTCGAGCTGCAGCAGCAGATGATCGATGGTCACATCGGCCATGTCGATCACTGTCGACGACCGGGTGTCCGACGCGAGATTCATGGCACCGCAGAGGGTTCGGTAGGCATCCGGCAGATCGGTCACCGTGCCCGTGGCGGAGACCGCTGCCACGGTGAACTCGGCGGCGCCGGATGCCGACAGGGTGCCGACGAGCCTGCCGGCCAGATCGGCGGCCTCCGAGTGTGACTCCGAGGAGCACACCAGCACCAGATCGCCGCGGTACAACGCGGCCAGCGGTCTGGGGCTGGTATCGGCGGCGAACCGGTCGGTGGTCGCCAGAATCCGCTCGGCCCGTTCGGCTTCCGGCCACCGGATGGTGATCAGCGTCTGGCTGCCGGACAGGTCCCAGCCGAGACGGCGTGCCCGCTCCAACAGCGAGCTCGTGGCCAGGGCATCGGTGACATCCGCGGTCAGCAGATCGGCGATCAGCGAACCGCGCAACCGCTGTTCCACCTCTGCCGCGGTGCGGGCCCGCAGCAATTCCAGCGCGGCCACCACCGCGGCATGTTCCACGGCACGGACATCGAGCGCAGACAACACGTGCTCGCCGGCGACCTGTATTCGGGCTACCACCGTGCCGTCGAGGACCACTCCGGATTCCCAATGGTCGTCGACAAGGGTCACGCCGGGGCTGAGCTCGCCGCCGTGAACCTCGTCGATCAACACGGCGCGGCCCAGCAACTCGGTCAGTGCATCGGCCACCCCCGCGACGCCCTCGCCGCGCAGCGCGGTGGCCATCAGCAGCCCGTGCACCTCTTCGGCGCGGCGGAGTTCCCTGATGGTGGACTGCTCCTGGGCCCGCAGTTGAGCGGTACCGAGCGCGATCGCCACCTGCGTGGCCAGCGTCGTGACGAGGCTGACCTCGGCGGCATCGAAGTTGTGCGGGCCGGTGCGGTATCCGTTGAGCGCCCCGATGATCGCGCCGCCCCGGCGAAGCGGCACCGAGATCAGCGCCCGGTAGCCCTGTTCGTGGGCCACCCCGCCCCAGCTGAACTCGGGTACCAACTCGATGTCCTCCAGGGTCACCACCTCGCCGGTGCGGAACGCGATGCTGGTCGGCGCTTCCTGCTCGCCGTCGACGTCCAGCAGGATCGGCCGGTCGGCATTGACCTGCGCGATGTAGTCGCCGGACAGACCGTGCGAACCGACGATGGTCAGCGCCGCACGGGCGTCGTCGGGTAGGAACACCGCGCAGAAGTCATAGCCGAGCAGCGTGCACGCGGTGCGCGCCACCCGGTCCAGCAATTGGGCGACGGGCTCATCCCCGCCGACCGCCTCACCGATACCGGCCAGCGCGTGGAGCCAGCGTTCCAGCGTCGGGTCACCGGCGGGGTGTGTCTGCACAGACATAAAAACCAGCATAAGTGTGTGTTCAGTGACATTGCCTGACCGGTTGTATCCCGAGCATCGTGGGTCTCGTGATCACCGTCACAACAACCCGTTCGAGGAGAGTGCCGATGCGCAGAACTGCCAAAGCTCTGGTGGCCCTGATGGCCGCCGCCATCCTGGCACTGGCCACGGCCTGCTCGGCAGGGCTTGGCGGGCCCGCGTCATCGCGGTCCGCCCAGGACAGCGTCATCCGCTTCACCTTCGCCCCGGACCCGATCTGGGACTACATGCACGACGCCGGCATCGTCGAGCAGTGGCAGCGCGACACCGGCTACACCATCGAGACCAGCGCCACCTGGGACGAGTTCGGCCTCTTCGCCGGCGGACACGCCGACATCATCTCGACGGCGTCCTTCGAGGTGCCCGCCCTGGAGGAACAGACCCAGCGCGAGACCGTCATCATCGGGCGCTACAACGCCGAGCGCAGCCGCATCCTGGTCCGCACCGATGATCCCGCCCGGTCCCTGGAGGACCTGCGCGGCCGCCGCCTCGGGGTCTTCACCACGGTGTCGGGCACGCTGGTGTGGAGCGCGTTGGTCAAGCAGATGCACGATATGAAGCTGCTCGACGGCGACTTCGACGTCGTCGTCGCCGACATCCAGAACCTGTCAAACCTGTTGGCGCGCGGCGAAATCGATGCATGCATCTGCTATCCGGACCTGTCCGCACGTGAGCTGCGCAGCGGCGCGGTACGGCCGCTCTATGACGGCAAGTCCTCGGCGGACCTGTTCGCCGAATTCAACGCACCGGGCCACGACGGCCCGATGGGCAATGTGTTCGTCGCCCGCAAGGACTGGGTCGACGGCCATCCCGGCGAGGTGTCGGCCTTCCTGGATCTGTGGGACCGGGGACTGCGGGAATGGCAGCAGCACCGTGACGTGATGATCGAACGCTACCCACAGCACTTCGCCGTCTCCACCCCCGAGGACATCGAGTTCATGAAGAACTATGTGGCCGAGCATGACTGGGTGGTCGACGAGGTTCGCTTCGACCAGAAGTGGGCCGACGACGAGAGCTCGATCTTCGACCTGATGCGCGCCACCGATGTGATCGGCGACGGCATCACAGACCCGCAGTTCCTGCCAGCAGAAGGAGTCCACCAGTGACACAGACCGTCACGGCCCGGCCGGCTCAGCGTGATCCGCGCGACGCGCCGCCACGAGGAGCCGTGCACCGGCCCTGGGTCAGCCGCCGCTGGCTGGTCTCCGGGTTGGCGCTCATCGGCGCGATCGGCGTGTGGGCGCTGGCCGCGGTTATCGTCAACGACCCGATCCTGCCTCAACCCGCAAACGTCGCCGACCGGGTGCTCGCCATCATCGTCTCGGGTGAGGCGGTGACGAACTTCGCGGCAAGCATCGGCAAGATCGCCGTCGGCTTCGCGATCGCCATGGTGGCGGGGCTGGTCATCGGATTCGCCATGGGCCGATCGAGGTTCATGACGGCCTACTTCTCGCTGCCGCTGTTCGTGCTGGGCAACATGCCCGGGCTGACCTACGCGGTATTCGGCCTGCTGATCTTCGGCGTGGGCGCCGGAGGGCCGATAGTGGTTTCCGCCCTGGTGGCCACCCCGTTCATCGCGATGAACGTGGCCGAGGGGGTGCGGTCGGTCGACGGCAACCTGCTGGCGATGTGTCACGCCTTCGAACGCCGGCGCTCCGACATCGTGCGCCACCTCTACCTGCCGGCAGTGACGACCTTCGTATTCGCCGGTGTGCGTTACGGATTCGCGATGGCATGGAAGGTCGAGGCGCTGACCGAGGTGTTCGGTGCCAGCAGCGGTGTCGGATTCATGATTCGCAAGGCCTACCAGGAGTTCCAGGTCGACGACATGCTCGCTTGGACCGCGCTGTTCATCATCGCGATGGTACTCATCGAGCGCGGCCTGGCTCATCTGGAAGACCGCTTCTTCGCATGGCGGAAGGAAATCGCATGACCACCCTCGTCTCCTGGCAGCACCGGATCCGCAGTCAGAGCATTTCCGCCGCAGCCGTTCTCGCAGCCCTGACGACGATCATCGGGGCCTGGCAGCTCGCGGTGATCTTCGGAAACCGAGTGCCCTCGCTGGCCGAAACCATCGGCAGACTCGGATCCGAAGCCGCCATCGGCGAACTCTGGGGAAACCTGGCCATCAGCATGAACCGGTTTCTGCTCGGACTCGCCGCCGCCCTGGTGGTAGGCGCGGTGATCGGCGTCCTGATGGGACTGTCCAAGATCGCCGATCTGGCCTTCTCCGACCTGAATGCGGCGGCCCTGGCCATTCCGGCGGTGATCTGGGCGCTGCTGACCACCATGTGGTTCGGGTTCGGCTGGCTGACGCCGGTGGTCACAGTGTTCCTCTCCGGAGTGCCGTTCGTCGTCGTCAACATCGCCAAGGCCACCAGGGCGGTGCCGGCCGACCTGATCATGATGGCACGGGCGTTCGGGGTGTCCCGAACCCGGGTGCTACGCGAGATCGTCGCACCCGCGGTCGCCGGATCCACGGTGGCCGCAGTGCGTTTCGCGATCATGAGCGCCTGGAACGGGCTGCTGCTCGCGGAGTGGTTCGGATCCACCTCCGGTGTCGGGTGGCGGTCGCGCTACTGGTACGACGCCAACCAGCTCGACGGCTTCCTGGCCTGGGTGCTGGTGTTCATCCTGCTGCTGGTCATCGCCGACCTGCTCATCCTCGGCCCCATCGAGCGCTACGCGACCCGCTGGCGCAACGCCTAGAAAGAGAGCGACATCATGGCCTCCATCGAAATCCAGAACCTGGTAAAGGAATTCACCGACCGGCGCGGCGACGTCACCCGTGTGATCGACGGTATCGACCTGACCATCACCGGCGAGACCTTCGTCTCGGTCGTCGGGCCGTCGGGCAGCGGCAAGACCACGCTACTCAACATCGTCTCGGGTATCGAGACGCACACCTTGGGCTCCGTGCGGCTGCGGTCGGGCGGGCGCGACGCTCGCGTCGGCTACGTCTTCCAGGACCCCCGGCTGTTGCCGTGGCGCACCGTGATGGCCAACCTGGGCTTCGTCCAGCACGAGCGTGACGGCTGGCAGCAGCGCGCCGAGCACTACCTCGATCTGGTAGGGCTCAGTCACTGCGCCAACCGGTTTCCCGCTCAGCTTTCGGGCGGACAGCAGCAGCGTATCGGCATCGCGCGGGCCTTCGCCGTCGAACCCGATGTCTTGCTGATGGACGAACCGTTCAGCCACCTCGACGCAATGACCTCGCGTACCCTGCGCGAACACCTGGAACGCATCTGGCTGGAGTCCCGCCGAACGGTGATGTTCGTAACCCACGATGTGACCGAGGCGGTGCAGCTGTCCGACCGCATCGTGGTGCTGGCCCCCGGCGGGCGTGTGCACGAGGTGATCGACGTGGACCTGCCCCGGCCTCGCCGGGCATCCGACCCGGCCGTCGCGGTGCTGCAGGCCGAAGTGCTGGCGCGGTTCGAGGCGCTCGAAGCGATGGGCGTGGCCTCGTGACTGTGCGTCCAGGGCCCATCGATGTGCACGCACACTGGTTGCCGCAGCAGCTGTTCGGGCTTGCACCCGGGTCACCGGTGCCTCCGATGCAGGATCGTGCCGGACAGCTGTTCCTGGGTGAACTGCCGCTGTCCATAGCGACCAGCGGGATGAGCGATGTGACCCGGGTGCTTGCCGACACCGATGCGGCAGGCCTGGGCTCGCGGGTACTGTCGGCGCCACCGTTCGCGTTCCCCGTCACCCACGCCGACGGCGTCGACGATTTCGTCGGCGAGTTCAACGGTGCACTCGAAAAGGTGTGCCGCGATCACCCGGACAGGCTGCTCGGTCTGGGACTGGTGACGTTGCACGACCCGGCCGCCGCCCGTAAACAGATCGAGGCCATGGCCGCTGCATCGGCAATCCGCGGTATAGCGGTACCTCCGGTGCTCGGCACCACCTCCTTAGATGTCGACCCGATGCGTGAGATCCTCACCGCCGCGGCAGAGAACGACATGGCTGTTCTGGTGCACCCGATGCAGCTGCCGCGCCCGGAATGGTCGTCGTACTACCTGGCGAACCTGATCGGGAACCCGGTGGAGTCCGCGACGGCGGCCGCAGCGCTGACCCTCGGCGGTGTGCTCGACGCGCTGCCCACGCTGCGGATCGTGCTGGTGCACGGCGGCGGGTGTGCCCCGGCGATCGTCGGCCGTTGGCAGCACGGCTGGAATCGGCGCGCGGATGTGCGTGCTGGGGACAGCCGGCCCCCGCGGGAAGCGTTCGCCGACCTGTGGTTCGACACGCTGACTCACGACGTGGCCGCGCTGGATCTGCTACGCGCCCAGTCCGATCCCACCCATCTGATGTGCGGAAGCGACTATCCGTTCGACATGGGAACCCATGACCCGCTGTGGCTCCCGCGCGCGGCCGGGGTCGAGGACACCGCACTGGAGACCAACGCCCGGGCGTTCCTCGGGCTCGACACGGCAGGAGAGACAGCATGAGCGAGGCGAACAAGAACTGGGCCGGGCATCGGGCACTGGTGATCGGCGGCTCGATCGGCGGGCTGACCACGGCGCTACTGCTGCGCAGGCTGGGTTTCGACGTCGACGTGTACGAACGCACCCCGACATCGCTGGACGGCCGGGGCGGCGGAATCGTGCTGCAGCCCGACACTCTGCGGTGGTTCGTCGAGTGCAGTGACCAGCATCCGGAGAACGTCAGCACATCAACCCATTTCGTGCAGTACCTGGGCCGGGACAACGAGGTTCTGCACCGTGACCCGGCGCCGTGGAGCTACACGTCCTGGGGCACCTTCTATCGTGCGCTGCTGTCCGACTTCGGTTCGGCGCACTACCACCTGGGTGCGTACGCGGCCGGCTATGACCAAGATGCCGACGGTGTCGAGGTGCGGTTCACCTCGGGCCGGCGCGAGCGGGCCGATCTGGTGGTGTTTGCCGACGGCATCAGTTCGCCGAGCCGGCGCAGAATCTCACCCGAATCCACCCTGGAGTATTCGGGCTATGTCGGCTGGCGTGGCACCGTCCCCGAAAACCAGGTCAGCGCAGCGACCTTCGAGCTGCTGCACGATGCGATCAGCTACAGCGTCGCACCGCACACCCACATCAACGTGTACCCGATCCCGTCCGGCGACGGTGGCCTCGATGTGGGGGAACGCCTGCTGAACTATGTCTGGTACCGCAACGTCGCCGAGGGTCATCAGCTCGATGAGCTGATGACCGACAAGCGGGGTTTCCTGGCGGGGGTCTCCCTGCACCCGGGGCAGGTACAGGACCGGTTCATCGACGAGATGCGATCGGCGGCGACGGAACTGCTGGCGCCGGCGGCGGCCGAGGTGGTGCTGCGCACCGAGCAGCCCTACCTACAAGCGGTCTACGATGTGCAGGCCCGACAGATGGTGACCGGGCGGGTCGCCCTCATCGGTGATGCGGCCAGTGCCGCGCGCCCGCATGCCGCAGCAGGCACCGCCAAGGCGGCGGCGAATGCCTGGTCACTGTACGACGCCCTCTCGGACAGCGCCGATATCGCCGAAGCACTCGCCAAATGGGAGCCCGGGCAACTGGAACTGGCGCACAGCCTGATGCGCCGGGTCAAGGAGATGGGCACCCGCTCGCAAGTGGACTGCACCTGGGTGCCTGGCGACCCCGACAACCGGTTCGGCCTCTACGGCCCCGGCCACTGAGACCCACAAGGAGAAGACATGACAAGCACGCACGATTTCCTCACCGATGCCCCACTGGCCGGCACCTTGGTCGGCACCGACTTCGAGGGCTGGAGCGCGGACCTGCGCGCCGAATTCGACACGTACTCCCATGACGGTCACGTCGGCTCCCGGTTGCTGAGCCACAACGAGCGGGTCCGGGTGTGGGAGATCCGGCTGGCACCCGGTGGGCGCTGGCACGCCCACCGTCATGTGCTGGACTACTTCTGGACGGCGGTCAACGCCGGCCGCAGCCGCCAGCACACCTCCGATGGCACCACCCGCGACGTGTCCTACGCCGCCGGTGAGACTCGGCATTTCAGCTTCGCGGCCGGTGAATACCTGCTGCACGATATCGAGAATGTCGGCGACACCGAACTGGTCTTCACCACGGTGGAACACCTCGACTCGGCGAACGCAGCGTTGGAGATCTGACAACAGACCGGACACCGCTCAGGCGATGCGCGGGATCTGCGCGTTGATCGTGTTCAGCAGTGCCGGATAGCGTTTGGCCTCCGGGTGCCCGCTCGGCTTGCCGCTGCTGATGACCGCCACCGACAGTGCGCGCTGCGGGTCCGCCCACATGGCGATATCGGTCAACCCGGTGTGCCCGAATGCACCGGCTGCGTCACGCCCGAACGGCCCGAACCGCTTGGACCCGAGCATGTATCCGGTGCCCCAGCGCATCGGCGCCAGCCCGGTCGCCAGGTCCGGGCGCAGCCGTCGGGCTTCCTTGGTGGCGGCGCGCAACGTTTCCGGCGACAGCACCCGCACGCCGTCAAGTTCGCCTCCGCGGCAGAGAATCTCGGCGAACCGGGACAGCTCATGGGCGTTGGACACGGTGTTCGACGACGGGACGACGCCGGTCAGGAATTCACGTGTATTCGAGAACGGAATGATCTGTTGCGGGGTACCGCCCACCGCGGTCTTGAACGCCTTGGCGATCGGGGCGGGCAGCGGCTTACCGGTGACGTGGCTCGGGGCGACCAGTGGGACATCCTCGGGCGCAACGCCGTAATTGGTCCAGCGGAATCCCAGCGGGTCAAGGATCTGCTCGGCGAGGATGTCGCGGATGCTGTGTCCCGTTGCCGCCGAGATGATCTCGCGCATCAGCGGACCCCACGTCACACCGTGGTAGATGTGCACCAGGCCGGGCCGATAGACCGGCTTCATCCGGCCCAGCATCTCGCGGGCGTACTCGCTGTCGTCCATCCGCTTGAGGTCCGGCCTCGGGCCGGTCGCGAACGGGATGCCCGCACTGTGAGTCACCACATGACGAATGGTGGTGCGGTCCTTGCCGTGGCTGGTGTAATTCGGCAGATAGTCACACACCCGGTCATCCAGCGAGAAGGCGCCGCGTTCGACCAGCATGTGGGTGACCGTGGTGGTGATCGCCTTGGCCGCGGAGTACACGCAGAACGGGGTGCTGGTGCGGACCGGGATTTTGTCGGCATCAACGGGATCGGCGGGTCCGTTGCCCCAGCCGTGGCCGATGGCGCGATCGAGGATCACCTTTCCGTTGCGGCGCAGGCACACCTGGATGGCCGGCTGCATGCCGGCGGCGTACCAGTGCCGCGCAGCATCCCAGATGCGCTCCACGGCAACGGAATCAACCTCGGAATGATCTTCCTCGGCGCGATCGGTGACGGCCTCCAGATCGGTGGGCACACGGATGCGGCGGTCGTCGGTCACGGTTGTTCCTTTCGCAGTTCGGCCGCGAGATGGTGCTGCAACGGTTGCCCGACCGCCGCCATCCGCACCGTGTAGCTCAGGCGGTCACCGCTCACGGTGATGCTGCGGGTCAGGGCGGTGACCTCCTTGGCCGAGGCGGAGCGCCCGATGCTGGCGGTGAGTTGCATGGTCACGGTTGCATCGGCGCCGATGTCCAGGGTGCCCTCCAGTACCTCGACGATGCCGGTGGGATGGGCGAGAAGCCACTCCACCCGGCCCGGTCCGGGCACCCTGAGATACCCGGTCTCGGCGTGCAGCGGCCGGCCGTCATCGGCCGCGGCGGTGCGCTGGGAGTAGGTCAGGAACGGCTTGCCGAGGTGACCGAAGGTGAGCGTCTCCGAGTAGCCGAATGTCGCGATAGTGGGGTATTCGCCGGTGCCGGATCCGGTCCAGGTGCCCAGGAGCGGAGCGAGGACCGCGACCGCGGGGTGCAGGTCGACCATGCCCGCCAATGTACTTCCGTGATGTACTTGCGCCGTCATGACATCTGAAATTGCCCTCGTTCCGGCCACCGAGCGACCGCATCCGGCCCGGCTGTCGAAGGCGCTGTACCCGGTCACGGGGCTCGCCCTCGCGCGCTATGGCGATATGGATGCCAACGGGCATGTGAACAATCTGGCCCTGGAGTCGATGCACGAGAACGCCCGAGCGGAGTTCAACGAACGCATCTTCCCCGGCATCTATGATCCCGCGGTCCGGACCATTCGGCTGGTGACGGCCAACAATATGGTGCACTTCCTGGCGGAGGTCCACTGGCCCGCCCGGATCGAGACCGGCCTGGGCATCGGGCGCCTGGGCCGGACATCGTATGTGGTGTCCACCGCATTGTTCGTCGGGGAGACCTGCGTCGGCCTGTGCGACACGGTCCTGGTCATGCTCGGCGACGACGGGCCGCTACCGCTTCCCGAGGATGCGCGAGCGCGTCTGCGCGACTACCTGCTGGGCTGACACAGGCGCGAAATACGCGTAATGGTCGTGAACACGGTGCGAGTCACGACCATAACGCGCATTTCGGTGAACTAGAGGGCGGAGTCGGCGGCGTCCAATGCGGTGTCGAGGATCGCCAGGCCCTCGCGCACCTCGTCATCGGTGATGTTGCAGGCCGGGACCGCGTGAATGCGGTTGAAGTTCGCGAACGGCAGCAGGCCGCCGGCCTTGCAGGCCGCGATCACGGCGTTCATTGCGGGGCTCGAACCGCCGTAGGGCGCCAAAGGTTCCCGGGTCTGCTGATCGGCGACCAGCTCGACGGCCCAGAACACCCCTAGGCCGCGAACCTCGCCGACACAACGATGCTTGGCGGCCAGCGCGCGCAGACCGGGGCCGAGCACATCGGACCCGACACGCTTGGCGTTGGCCACCATGCCCTCGTCCTCCATCGCGTTGATGGTGGCCACGGCAGCAGCGCAGGCCAGCGGGTGCCCGGAGTAGGTCAGGCCGCCCGGGTAGGCGCGGTCGGCGAAGGTGGCGGCGATCTCCTCGCTGATCGCCACGCCGCCCAGTGGAACGTAACCGGACGTGACGCCCTTGGCGAACGTGATGAGATCCGGTGTCACGCCGAAGTTCTGGATCGCGAACCATTCCCCGGTGCGGCCGAACCCGGCCATCACCTCGTCGGCGATCATCACGATGCCGTACTTGTCGCAGATCTCCCGTACACCGGCCATGTACCCGGGCGGCGGCACCATGATGCCCGCGGTGCCGGGCACCGACTCGAGAATGATCGCGGCGAACGACGACGCGCCCTCATGCTGAATGAGGCGGTCGAGGTACTCCAACGCGCGCTCGGACTCCTGTTGCTCATTCTCGGCATGGAACGAACTGCGGTACAAGAACGGACCGTTGAAGTGAACGACACCGCCGCTGGCGTAGTCGTTCGGGTAGCGGCGCGGGTCGCCGGTCAGGTTGATCGCGGTATCGGTGCCGCCGTGGTAGGAGCGGTAGCGCGACAGCACCTTGTACCGGCCGGTGTGCAACCGGGCCATCCGCACGGCGTGCTCGACGGCATCGGCGCCGCCATTGGTGAAGAAGATTTTGTTCAAGGTGCCCGGAGTGCGCTCGGCGATCAGGCGGGCCGCTTCCGAGCGCGCATCGTTGGCATGCTGCGGCGCTATCGTGCAGAGCTTGGCGGCCTGGGCTTGGATGGCGGCCACAACCTTCGGATGCTGGTGGCCGATATTGGTGAAGACCAGCTGGCCCGAGAAGTCGAGCAGCTTGTTGCCGTCGCCGTCCCAGACGTAGGAGCCGTCCGAGGCCACGATGGTCATCGGCTTGATCTGTGCCTGGGCCGACCAGGAGTGGAAGACGTGCGCGCGGTCCAGTTCGTAGGTGCGGGCGGATTCGGCGCGGGCGGCGTCGACCGACAAGCCGTTGGGCAGGGTCTCGGTGCCATGGGTGGTCGTCATGGGTCCATCTTTCACTGAAATTGTCGTCGGCAGGCAACGGGATTCCCGGCGAGCGTGCGTGAACTCCGGCGGGACACGCTGTGTCGGCCAGCAGACACGCACGCTCGCGGGAAGTGAGTTAGGAGTTTTCGGGGAAGCCGAGGTTGATGCCGCCGTGGGAGGGGTCTAGCCAGCGGGTGGTGATGGCTTTTTGGCGGGTGA
>JAKJHY010000025.1 GCA_021648845.1 Mycobacterium sp. MBM
CCCCGGAACCATCGCCCGACACCCCAGTGTCCGAGGTCGCCTGACGACCCTCGATCCACAGGATTTGACTATTTCTCTCACGCCGCGGATTTCCTTGTCGAAGGCCAGGAATGGCACGAACTCGGCCCACGCGTTGTCCCACAGCTTGACGATCGCCGGGTAGCGCTGGCCCCAGGTCTCGCTGAACGCGACGAATGCATCCAACGCCGCCGACTCGCTTGCCGCGGTGTAGACCAATTTGAGATCCTTGGCGATCGCCGCCCAGTCCTTCTTGGGGGTCGGGGAGCAGATTCTCGAAATCCGGCGCTAAGGATTTACGGCAGATAGTAGCGTACTATCTGCCGTAACTCGTGAGTCGTCCTGCCGCGATGGTCGTTCCGGAGATGGGCGACTCCGGAAACTATCTGCCGTAGTGCTGAAGGGCGGTCGGGGTGGGATCGGTGAGCTCGCTACCGGCGCGGGCCGCCGGGATCCGGCTGGCGGACGCGACGCGGACCTTTCTGGGCACGATCGCGGCGGTGAACACCCGCCGCGCCTACGCCTCGGCGTTGGATCGGATGGTGCGCGACTTCGGCGCGGACGGCGATGTCGGGTTGTTGAACCCGGATCGGGTGTCGGGGTGGTTCGACTACGTGTGGGGCGACAAGGCCCCCAAGACCTACAACCTCCGGCTGACCGCGGTGTCGGCGGCGTGCGCCTACTGACGCGATCAACAGTGGCTGACCGGCGATCCGGTGTCGCGCCTGCGGGCGCGGCCGAGTGCGCCGGACAACAGCAAGGCGATGACCGCCGCCGAGGTTGCGGAGCTGCTGGGCATGGACGCGGCCCTGCGCGAGCGGGTGTTCTGGTCGATGCTGTATGAGTCCGCCGCGCGGGCGGAGGAGATCCTGAATCTCGACATCGAGGACCTGGACACCGTGAACCGATGCGCCACGGTCACCCGCAAGGGCGGCGCCCGCGAGGTGATCTATTGGCAGACCGGCACCGCACGGCCGCTGCCCCGGCTGATCGCCGGACGGAAGTCCGGGCCGCTGTTCCTGACCGACCGCAAAGCCAAGCCGTCGGTCGCCAAGACCGACACCGACAACTCGACCGGCCGCGCCCGACTTTCCTACCGCCGCGCCGCGACGCTCCTCGAGGAGCACACCGAAGGGATGCGACGCGGACCGTTCACGCTGCACCAGCTGCGGCACTCGCGACTGACCCACGCCGCAGAGAAGGGCGCTTCCACGCCGATGCTGATGGCGTTGAGCGGACACACCTCGGTGCGCAGCCTGGTCAAATACGCGAAGGTCTCCGCCGAGGCGCTGGGGCGCTGGCAGGCCGAGACCGATCCCGCTGCGCGGCGGCGCTCCCGCTGAATCTCTCAGTAGCTGACGGTGACGAGTTCCGGCGCGTGTCTGCGTATCTTGTTCAGCACCTTGACTGTTCGGCCCGAGCGCATCTGCTCGAGGGGGGCCGAAAGAGACCAATCAAGTGCGGCACCGTCGATGGGTGTGGTCTTCCGCGTCCGGGAACTCATAGCCGCTGCCGGGCGTGCGTGGTCGTGGTGTTTGTCGGATCCGGCGGGGGCACGGCCGAGAGTAGGGCCGTGAGGTCGCGCGAGACCTCGCCGGGGTTGGAACAGCCGTGGGAGATGAGCGCGCGGGAGCGCGGCTTCGGTCAGGCCGTATCGGATATGGACGGCGTCGTGGTGTTGCAGGATCGCCAACGTGTGGATTCCACTGGCGATCAGGCCACCGAACTGGCCGTCCTGCGCCGCCGCCCGGTCGATGTGAAACCACTGGGGATCCCAGTGGGTGGCGAAGTCGACGAGTTCGGCCTCGGTCACCGTGTGTGAGCCCAAGTCGAAACGCTGGCCGATGCCCAGGTCCTCGGCGTATACAAGGCGTGTGTGCTCATGGTGCGATCCCACCTGCACGCCGACGGGTTTCACCGCGGCGCCATGCGGATCGCGCCGTCGAGGCGGATGGTTTCGCCGTTGAGCATCGGGTTGGTCACGATCGCCTCGACCAGCTGCGCGTACTCGGCGGGGTCGCCGAGCCGGTTCGGGTGCGGCACCTGCTGTCCCAGCGAAATCTGAGCCGCCTCGGGCAGCGTGCCCAGCAGCGGGGTCTTGAACAGGCCGGGCGCGATGGTGTTCACCCGGATCAGCAGCGACGCCAGGTCGCGGGCGATCGGCAGGGTGGCGCCGACGATCCCGCCCTTCGATGCCGAGTACGCGGCCTGTCCGATCTGCCCGTCGAAGGCCGCGACCGAGGCGGTGTTGACGATCACGCCGCGCTCGCCGTCGACGGGCTCGTTCTGCGACATCGCGTGCGCGGCGAGGCGGATGACGTTGAAGGTTCCGGTCAGGTTGACCTTGACGATCTTCTCGAATTCGGCCAGCGGGAACGGTCCGTTCTTACCGACGGTCTTGACGGCGTTGCCGATGCCGGCGCAGTTCACGGTGATTCGCAGTGAGGACTCCGCGTTGGCGCGCTCGACCGCCTCGGTGACCGCGGCCTCGTCGGTGACATCCGCCGGAGCGAATTCCACGGTGTCGCCGAGAGCAGCCAGCGCATCCGTGTTCGCGGTGGGCAGGTCGACGGCGATTACCCGGGCGCCCGACTTGGCGAGGGCGGTGACGGTGGCCAGTCCGAGGCCCGAGGCTCCGCCGGTGACGAGTGCGTTGGTTCCGGTGATATGCATGAATACTCCTGACGAAATAGGTTGAGAACATCGGGTTTTTGACAAAGTGAGGTGTGACTGACGCAGTGGTGTCACTGCGCGAAGGTCAACCTCATAAGGCGCGGCCGATGAGTTCCTTCATGATCTCGTTGGTGCCGCCGTAGATCTTCTGCACGCGGGAAGCGGCGTACATCTGCGCGATCGGGTACTCCATCATGTAGCCGTAGCCACCGAAGACCTGCAGGCAGCGGTCGACGATCTCGCACTGCTTGTCGCTGCCCCACAGCTTGGCCATCGACGCGGTCGCCGCGTCGAGGGTGCCGTCGAGGTGACGCTGGATGCAGTGGTCCATCAGGGTCTTGCCGGCCAGCACGTCGGTCTTGCACTCGGCGAGTACGAACTTCGTGTTCTGGAAGTTCAGGATCGGCTTGCCGAAGGCGTGACGTTCCTTGGCGTACCTGATGCTCTCCGCCACCGCGGCCTCGGCCACCGCGACACCGCCGACACCGAGGATCAGCCGCTCACGCTGCAGCTGACCCATCAGCTGGTAGAAGCCCTGCCCCTCGACGCCGCCGAGCAGATTCGCTGCCGGCACCCGCATGTCGGTGAACGACAACTCGCGGGTGTCCTGGCCGTGCTGGCCGATCTTGTCCAGCACCCGCCCACGCTCGAACCCCGGAAGATTCTCCGTCTCCGCGACGAGCAGCGAGATACCCTTGGAACCTTGGCTCGGGTCCGTTTTGGCGACGATGACGAGCAGGTCGCAGTGCGACGCGTTCGAGATGAACGTCTTCGAGCCGTTGATCACGTAGTGGCCGCCGTCGCGAACCGCGGTGGTCCGTACGGCCTGCAGGTCCGAGCCGGTGCCGGGTTCGGTCATCGCAATGGCGAGGACGCTCTCACCGCTCGCACATTTCGATAGCCAGCGCTTCTTCTGGTCCTCGGTGGCATAGGCGGCGATGTAGTGCGCGACGATCGTCGAGTGCACGGCGAAGCCGAACGCGGTGTCGTGGGCGTAGGCGATCTCCTGCTGCACGATCGCCTCGTGGCCGAAGTTGCCGCCCCCGCCGCCGTATTCTTCGGCGATGTCGAGGCACAGCAGTCCCGCGGCGCCGGCCTTGGTCCAGAACTCGCGGTCGACCTGGTGCTGCGCGGCCCAACGGTCCTGGTTCGGGGTGGCTTCCTTGCGGAAGAACTCGGCGGCGTGCTTACGCAGCAGCGCCTGATCGTCGGTCTCCCACGGGGAGCGGTAATCGGGGAACAGCTCGCTCATGATCGGTCCTACTTTCCGGTGAATTCGGGGGCGCGCTTGGCGAGGAACGCGGCCTGGCCCTCGCGGCTGTCGGCGGAATGGATGGCAACGTGAAAGTTGCGCTTCTCGTGCTCGAGTCCTTGCGCCAGAGAGGTTTCCAGGGCCTGGAGGGCGGCATCCTTGGCCAGCGCCACCGCGAGCGGTGAGTTGGCGGCGATCCGCTGCGCCATGGCGACCGCCGCTTCGAGGGCGGTGCCGTCCGGGACGGTCTCGGCGACGATGCCGGCCGCGCACGCCCGCTGTGCGGACAGGAAGTCGCCGGTGAGCAGTAGGGCCATCGCCTTGGACTTGCCGACGGCCTGAATCAGGCGCTGGGTTCCGCCGCCGCCCGGGATCACGCCGAGCTTCACCTCCGGGACACCGAACTTGGCGGATTCGCCGGCGATGACGATGTCGCAGGCAAGCGCCAACTCGCAGCCGCCGCCGAGTGCGAGGCCCTCGACCGCAGCGAGGACCGGCTTCGGGAATCGGCCCAGGTCGGCCCAGATGGTGCCGCCCAGCGCGGCTCGATCGCCGAGCAGCGACTGGTCGCGAATGGCGTCGAAATTGGTGATGTCGGCTCCGGCGCAGAAGATCCCGCCGGCGCCGGTGAGCACGATGGCACGGATCTCGTCGTCGTGCCGAGCCGCGACGAGCTCGGTGTTCAAGGCGGTGAGCACCGCCTCGTTCAGACTGTTGCGAGCCTTGGGCCGGTTGATCTCCAGGATCAGGAGGTGGCTGTCGCGGGCCGTGCGTAGCGGGGCGTTGTCGGGGTTCATCGGACGTCCTCGTAGACGTTGGTGTGCGCGGCGCGCATGGCCTTCTTGTCGAGCTTGCCGACGCTGGTGCGGGGCAGCTGGTCCAGATACAGGACGGTCTCGGGCAATTGCCATTTGGCGAATGCATCGGCGAGCAATTCGTGGATCTCCGACAGTGGAAGTTCCTGCCCGTCGGTCGTCACGACGAGTGCTACTGGACGCTCCTGCCACTTCGGGTGCGGGACGCCGATGACGGCCGCCTCGGCGATCTTCGGATGGGCAACGAGTGCGTTCTCCATGTCGATGGAGGAAATCCATTCGCCACCCGACTTGACCACGTCCTTGATCCGGTCGGTGATCTTCAAGTAACCATTCGGGTCGATGGTCCCGACATCGCCGCTACGCCAATACCCGTCGAGGAACTTGTCGGCGTCGTCGTCGAGCTTGTGATAGCGCTCGATGATCCACGGTCCGCGCAGCAGCACTTCACCCTGACTCGTGCCGTCGTGCGGGAGATCGTTGCCTTCCGCGTCGACGATCCGGATGTCGATGCCGTTGACCGGCAAACCCTGCTTACGCTTGAGATCCCACTTCTCCTCGTCCGAGATCACACCGCGCAGCGAGGGCTTCAGTCCCCGGTTCACCGCGACCAGAGGGGTGGTCTCGGTGGCGCCGTAGGCGTGGATGACGTCGGCTCCAGTGATGTCGTGGAAGTCGCGCATCAGCGACAGCGGCGGCTCGGTGGCACCGGACAGCAGCCGCGCGCGGGAGAAGTCCGGTGCGACCGCAAGCGTCTTGATGTAGTTCATCATGGGCTGGAAGATCGCCGGCGCACCGTTTGCGACGGTGACTTGCTCCGCGATCATCGCGTCCACGAGGACGGATGTGTCCTCGGCGATGTAGCGACCGGGCAGCACGATTTTTGCGGCACTGTAGGCGGCCGCCTGGGGTAGGCCCCAGCCCTGGCCGTGGAACATCGGCGTGATGAGCATGACGGCATCGTCGCTGCTCATCCCGAGTCCGGCGACCTCGGCGAGGGTGTGCAGGTAGATGCCGCGATGCGAGTAGTAGATGCCCTTGGGCCTGCCGGTGGTGCCGGTGGTGTAACACGCGCTGTAGGAGGAGGTTTCGTCGATGACCGGCCAGTCGATCTCCGGGCCGGCGTCCGCGAGCAGGTCCTCCCAGTGCACCGCGTGCGGGAGCGTGGTGGTGATGTCGGCCAGCGGCTTATCGGTCATCACCACCCACGTCTTCACGTTCGGCGTATGCGGTGCCAGCGCCTCGGCAACCGGAAGCAGCGACTCGTCGATGAGGACCACCGATGCATCACTGTGTCCGGTGACGTAAGCGAGATCCTCTGGCGCCAAACGCAGGTTCATCTGCAACATCACGGCAGCGAGGCCGGGAATCGCCCAGTACAGCTCGTAGTGCCGCTTGCTGTTCCAGTCGAGGATCCCGACCACATCGCCCGGCCCGACGCCGATCGAGCGAAGTGCATTGGCACTTCGTTGGATTCGCGCGTAGGCATCGGCGTAGGTGTACCGGTCCCAGCCGCCGTCCGCGGTGCGGTACACGATCTCCTGCTCGGGATAGGTGCGCGCGGCGTGCCGGATGATGGTGGTGGTGTTGAGTTGATAGTGGTCGCCGTGGGTGGAGGGCAGGCCCCTCACGATCTCGTGGCTCATGACGTCCTCAGATGCGTTCGATGATGGTGGCGTTCGCGGTGCCGGTGGCCTCGCAGACGGTCTGCAAGCCGAACCTCTTGCCGGAGCGTTCGAGTTCGCAGAGCAGGTCGGTGAGCATCCGGGCTCCGGTCGAGCCCAGCGGGTGGCCGAGGGCGACGGAGCCGCCGTTGACGTTCAGCTTGTCGTCCGGGACGCCGAATTCCCGTTGGAAGATCAGCGGCACACCGGCGAAGGCCTCGTTGACCTCGAACAGGTCGATCTCCTCGACGGCCAACCCGCTTCGGCCGAGCGCCTTGTGGGCGGCGTCGAGGATCGCGGTGAACTGGATGATCGGGTCGGCGGCGGCGACCGACAGCGCGCGGAACCGGGCGCGTGGGATGAGGCCGTTGCGCTCGGCGTACTCGCGGTCGGCGATCAGCAGCGCGGCCGCGCCGTCGCTGATCTGCGAGGAGTTGGCCGCCGTGGTCCGCCCGTCGGCGCCGAACACGGCTTTCAGGCTCGCCATCTTGGCGGGGTCGATGTGCTCGCGGATGCCCTCGTCCGAGTCGATGACCGGACCGGTCGGGTCGTCGGGGTCGGCGGTGATCGGCACCATCTGGTCGCGGAACTTCCCGGCCCGCGTCGCGGCGTGCGCCCGCTCGTGGCTGCGAGCGCTGAACGCGTCCAACGCCGCTCGGCTCAGGTCGAACCTCTCGTTCATCAGCTCCGACGACGGGCCCTGCGCCATCAGCCCACCGTCGTAGCGGTCGAGTTCGCGCGGGCTGTACTGCGGGCCGAGCGGCGCGCCGGGCAGGAACGCCGGAGGCATCGGCACCCGTGACATCGACTCGACGCCGCAGGCGATCACCAGGTCGTGGGAACCCGCCATCACCGCCTGGGCGGCGAAGCTGACCGCCTGCTGCCCTGAACCGCACTGGCGGTCGATCGTCACCGCGGGGACCGACTCGGGCAGCCCGGCGGCGAGCACCGCGTGGCGGCCGAGATTGCCCGACTGGACATCGTGCTGGATGACGCAGCCGGTGATGACGTCCTCGATCGCGGCGGGGTCGACGCCGGCGCGGGCCACAAGCTCCCGCAGCGTCTGCCCGAGCAGGTCCACCGGATGCCATGCGCTGAGGATCCCTCCGCGACGGCCGACCGGGGTCCGGACCGCGCCGACGATAACGGCCTCGCGAACACTCATGACAAAGCTCCTTGTGCTGAATTACGGGGTGCCGAATCGCGGATTCCGATCAGGGGAATGTCGAGGCGCTTCGCGACCTCCTCCCATTCGCGCGTCGGCTTGGAAAGAAACGTCTGCTCGAGCTCCTCCTGGGTGCCCTCGACACCGAGACCGGCGCGGGCGCGCTCCCAGAAGTGCGGCTCGAGCGCGGCCAGCGCGACGTGGCCGTCGGAGCTGGAGTAGATCCGGTAACCGGGATGCGCCCCGCCGAGCGGCGCGCCCGCTCCCATCAGACCGTGCCGAACTGCGGCGCCGGCGTCGGCGGCCGCCTGTTCGAGGACGACCCGCTCGCGGTGTCCCACGCCGGACTCCGCGGCCACGCGCAGGGCGAGCAGGGCCGCGGACACGGCGCGCTCGGCGCCGAGCAGGTCGGCCACCGGGACGGTCGGCATCGTCGGCGGCTGGAGAGTGCCGTGCAGGGCCTGGTACGTCAGGTCATGGCCGGGCTGCTCCGCCGCGATCCCGTCGTGCCCGACGATCTCGATATGCGACAGGTGCGGATTCGCCGCGGTCAACTCGTCCAGGCCGAGCTTGACCAGCGCCGAGGGGCGCATGGCGGTGAGCATCAGGTCGGCACGCGACAGCTCGCGCGCCGCCACCGCCCGATCAGCGGGGTCCTTGAGGTCGAGGGTCACGACCCGCTGGCCCACAGTGAGCTCGTCGTACCACGTCGGCGCCACGGCCCGCAGCGGGTCGCCGGCCGGCGGTTCGATCTTGGTGACGGTGGCGCCCAGCGCCCGTAGCCGCGCGGCGGCGAGCGGGCCCGGCAGATTGATCGCGAGCGACACCACCTGCACGCCCTGCAGCGAACTCGACTGCGACATCATCAACCCCTTTTTGACTATACTGATGTATAGCCATTAATGCGCATGTACTGTCTAATGTCAAGGGTGTATGCTTTTTTCCCTGATAGGAGGCAATTTCTGTGACCGACCCCCGCGCCAGTGACGAGGACCTCACCGCGAAGGCCCGCATTCGCAACGCCGCGCTCGACCTCTACGCCGAGCGCGGCGAGGATCGCGTCTCGATGCGCGCCGTCGCCGCCGCCGCCGGGGTCGCCGTGGGATTGGTGCAGCACCACTTCAAGACCAAGGACGGGCTACGCGTCGCCGTCGAGCAACTGGTCGTCGACTATTACGCTCTGGCGATCGCCTCTGTGCCGGACGAGGGCGCCCCAGCGCAGGTCGCCGCCGCTCGAGACGAGGCGGTGCGGCACATGCTCGCGACGCATCCGACGGTGGTGAACTACATCCGGCGCGCTGTGCTCGATCCGCAGGGAAAGAGCGAGTTACTCGAGCGGCTGACCGACCTGAGTCGCAGAGAGATCTCCAAACTCCGCTATTCGGGCAAGACCTCGACACGGCGATCCGAGTCCTCACAGGTCATCGGGCTGATGGTTCGTCAGCTGGGGCAGCTGCTCATGCAGCCGATGATCGATGACATGTGTGACTTCCTCGACCGGACGGGCGTGCCGCACAGCGACAAACTGACGCTCTCCGTGACCGTAATCTAGCGGTAGTTTGTTGGGTCAGGTCGGAGGTAGAGGTGCAGGCCGTGGCCTGTTTCGCGGCTCAGGAGAGACTTCCGCCGACATGCGTCGTCAGGTCCTGAGCGGTCATCCGCCACCCTTCGACTCGCGCTACTCGTCGTCGTCGGCGTCCGGGTCGCGCAGCGGTCGGTGAACTCCGCTGGGGTCGGGCAGGTGGAAGCTGTAGTGCCCGTCGATGCCGATGTGGGCGCGCACGAACGCCGACAATCGCTCGACATCGGTGTCGAGCACCGGGTATCCGCCGGCTCGCAGCGCGGCGAGGGCGCGGTTCTCGTAGACGGTGTTCCACACGACGACGCAATTGAGCACCAATCCCAGCGCCGAGAGCTGGTCTTCCATGCCCTCGTAGTAGGCGCGGGTCATCTCGCCCTTGCGGCCGTGATAGATCGTGCGCGCCAGGTCGTGACGACCCTCGACGAGATTGGACTGGGCCTTGCCCTCGCGCCGGTAAGGTTCGTCGTCGGCCAGGCGCAGGATGTGCAGGGTCTTGAAGATCCGCCCGAAATGGGCGATGGCCTGGCCCAACGCGGTCGGCTGCCCGTCGCGGGAGATCATCCTGGTGACCTCGTGCGCCGACACCTCACCGGAGTGGATCGACACCGCGATCCGGCACATGTCCTCCCAGTGCGCGGCGATCTTGGCGGTGTCGATCACCCCGCGCGCCGCCTTGTCCAGCGGCCCGTAGTCGGCTCGGGCGTCGATGCGCCACAACCGCTGATCGGGCAGGTTCGCCAGCTGCGGCCGGTACTGGCGGCCGATCAGATGCAGCAGTCCGAACACGATGTCGGAATACGACCCGGTGTCGGTGATGATGACCTCCGGAATCCGCCCGCCGTGCTGGGACACGATCACGTCGATGGTGTGCAGCGAATCGCGAGGTGTTCCGCGCAGCACCTTGCCTGCCAGCCCGGCGGACTGGTCGTTGAGCATGTTCAACCAGGTGATGCCCAGTTTCCGGCCGAAGTACTTCGGGTTCGGGCGGGCGTTATGGGTGCGCACGGGCACCACGAACCGCATCCCGTCCACCGAGGCGACCAGCCCGCCGCCCCACGCTTGGGCCAGGGGGATGTCGGCCTGGGCGTCGACCAGCACGGCGTTGGCCGCCTCGATGGTCTCGGCCCGCACGTAGCACTGGTCGACGTGCAGCAGCCGATCCCTGGTCAGGGCGTCGACACCAGGCGTTGTCACCGGTTTGAACCCGACGTTCATCGCATAGGAACAGAGCACGGCCGCCACCGACAAGCCGAGGTCGGCGACGCGGGCCTCGTTGCCCGAGGTGTGGGTGAACGCCTCGGTGAAACCGGGATGCCAGCTCATCACCTCCGTGACCAGTTCCGGCAGGTCCACACGCGGGATCATCGCCTCCACCCGGCGGCGCAGGTCGACCAGCGACGCGGGCTCGGCCTTGGCGTCCAGCGCGGCGACGTGCAGTTTGCCGTCGGCGTCGATGCTGGCTGGGGTGTCCTCGCCCAGCCGTGCGGCCAACTCCCGATAAGCGGTCTCCAACGCCGTCGCGTGATCGGTCAGCAGCTGCGTCGGCGCGGCGGGCAGGCCCAGCGCGTTCATGCCGGCGTCACGCGCAGCCTCCCAGGCTTCGCCTGCCAGCAGGTGCGCCCGCGGGTCGCGCCACCGCGACGAACGCACCGCGAAGATGCTGCGGTGCTTGAGGTGTCGGTGGAACTGTTCCAACACGCAGATCGTGTAGGAGTTCCGGTCGACGGTGCCCTCCGGTCGGCCCGGCGTGTAGATCAAGCGCTTCCACGCGCCGACGATCAAGTCGTGGTCGACCTTGCGGGCGTCCAGCAGGTTTGCCGGGATCTTGCCCGACGACCTGGATGTCAGCAGCTCGGCGAGGGTCTTCATTGCCGCCAGGACGGCGGCGCCGTCACTGGTCGCGCCGAACTCGATCGTGTCCATCAGCATCGACAGGAACGGGCGGACCGTGGCGAACTTGCCGGCCAACTCGATCAACCGCTGCCCATCCAGCTCCGCGTCGTCGGCGGGCACCAGCTCGTCGACCGCCTGGACCGCGTGCCGCAACTCGGCCCGGGTGACGGTCTTCTCGATCATGTCCAACACCACGCCCAGCCCGACGTCCTGGTTGACCTCGACCATCTCCAGCAGCACCTTCACCGCTGCCGCGAGCTTGCCTGCGTTGCGTGACACCCTCGGATAGCGACGCAGCTTCTCCTCGCGAGACTCCCGCTCGGCCTTGGACAGAAGCTTCGTCGTCATCAACATGTCGAAGGTCTCCAACACGTCGTCGACCGCCCGCGCGCTCAACACAACGACCGTCGCGGCCAGCACCGCCAAGCGCTGCTCACGCGTGGGCAGCCGCCGCAGCGCGGCGGCCTTGCTCGCCAACCCGTAGGTCGCCAACCCCGTCAACCGACGCGGCGGGATCGCCCTCACGTCGATGCTGTCCACCCCGACCGCTTGCAGGTCGACAACCCTGCGCAGCGCCGCGAGCATCCCCTTCGACGACGCCTTGAACACGCCCTTGCGCAGCCGCTCCAGCTCGCTGACCTTCTGCCCGCCCTCCGCAGGAACCTCCAGCAGCCGCAACAAGGCAGACGCGGACTCCGAGGTCAGCTGCTCGCCGAGCTGGCGCCACAACCGGGCGTCCGCCGCGTTGCGGCCGTCGCCGATCAGCCGCTCCAACGTGGTGATCCCCGGCAGCAGCGCCTGACGCTTCCGCAGCCATGTCACTGCGTCGCCGAAGATCGCCTTCGGTCCGTCGCCGGTCATCCACGCCTGGTCGACGATCCACGACGTGAGCTCCGACTCCATCTCGCCGAACGGCTTGAGTCCGTACACCTGCTGGATTTCCCAGGCGTGTTCGAGCTTGGTCTTCTCCCGATCGGTGTACCGCTTCACCATCGACGGATCGGAGATCTCCAACTGCTCGGCCAGATACTCGATCAACGCGGGCGGGACATCCAGCGGATCAGCCAGGAACATTCCCAGGTGACGCACCGTCACCACCTGCACCGCGAACCCCAGACGGTTGTAGTCGCGCCGCCGCGCAGCGATCAGCCGCCGGTCCTCGTCATCCAAGTAGCAGTAACGCTCCAGCTCCTGCCGAGACAACGCACCGAACCGGCCATAGCCGCCCTCATCAGTCACGACGACATGAAATCACCTACAGCGCAAGGTCGCTCGGCGATTGCCCCTTAGCGCCGGATTTCGTCAATCTGCTCCCCGACCCCCTCACCGCACAACATTGGCACACCCGGCCGACGGAAACGCGCAGCCGGACCGACCTGATTGAACAACGTTTCATCGGCTTGAATCCTGGTGAGGCTGCGCTGTCTCATTGGCCGGGGTCGAGGGTGGGCTGCTGGCGGTGCTGACGTTCGCGAAATCGCATGGGCTGGAGTCGTATTCGGTGTTCCCCCGGAGTCTGCGCAATGGTCTACTTCCCGTGCGCCCGGCTAATCGTTGAGCTCATCCCTACAAGTTCAGGTCTGGTCCATCGGCGCTGCGGGCATTGTGTGCCCGGTGCTGGTGTTGGGCCCACCAGCGTTGTTGTTCGTCGGTGAGGCCCGTGTCGGGGGGGGCTTGGGTTCGTTCGGGGTGCGACTGGGTGTGGGTTTGGTCGGTCCGGATGAGGGCGGCGAGTTTGGGGTGTTCGCGCCAGGCGGGGCCGTAGAGGGCGTGGGTTGCCCAGAGGCTGATGCCGGGTACTGCGGGGCCGTTGAGTCGAAGTGGTGCGGTGTGGTCTTCGTCGAAGGCCATGGTGAGGGTTCGGGTGTCGGGGTCGGGGTAGAACTCGGTGAGGTCTTGGTACCAGAAGGACACGTAGCCGCCGTCGGGGCGGCTGCACATGAGGCGCAGGTTGGTGGTGAGGACGGCGACTTCGCGATGGTTGCGCCAGGTGGGGTGGGCGTCGCGGTCGGCGTGGCGGCGTCGGTGGCGGTTGATCGCGCCTTGGGTGGCCATGGCGCCGCCCATGAGGATGGGGTTGACGAAGAAGGGGGCGTTGGCGCGGTCGTAGTTGCCGTCACCGCTGGCGAGGCGGCTGTAGTAGGCCGGGGCGCTGAGGCGGGTGACTTCGTTGGCTTTGAGAAGGGGGCCGTGGGTGGGGATCACGGGTGGTTCGATGCCCTGGTTGAGTGCGGTGGCGCAGTCTTGGGCGTAGCGCCACCACGGGTCGGGGCTGCGGCGCGGCGCGGTGTTCACCGGACCAGTCCTTCGTCGTTGTCGCGGTGGGCGTCGGTGTCGCTGTGTTCCTGGCTGGCGAGGTAGTCGGCGGCGCGGGCTCGTTCGGCGATCTTTTGGGCGAACCGGTATTGCTCGGGGGTGTCGAAGCCGGATTCCTCGAGGAGGAATGGGGTTGGGTTGAGGTGTAGTGACCAGCCGGGTTGTCGGCCGGCGGCGTGCATGCGGTGTTGCGCTTCGGCGGCTTTGGCTTTGGCTTCTTCGGATTCGGCTTCTAGGCGCAGCAGGGTGGTCAAGGTGGACAGTTGCTCGCGTTTGGCGGCGAGTTCGTCGCCGCGGTCGAAGTCCTCGACGGTGGTGTCTTGGAGGTCTTCGATCTCGGCGGTGAGCTGGTCGTGGTGGCGTTGCAGTCGTTGGTGGTGGGCCGGCAGGTCTTTGTAGAGGTTTTCTACGCGGGTGAGAAGTCCTCGGGCTTTGGCGCTGCCGCTGTCATCGAGGGTGCTTACGGTGCCGTGCAGATCCATTACGGTGACGTCGATTTCGGCTGAGGGGACGTCGGCTTTGATCCATAGTTTGGAGTTGATGTGGTCGCGGCGGGCGATCAGAGCGATGCCGTCGATCGCGACGTTCAACGGCCGTGTTTCGTAGCCGGGGGCGTTCTTCATGGCGTGGTAGGTGTTGCGGCAGACGGTGGCGAACGCTTCGGCTGAGTCTTTGCGTTCCTTGTGGGTTCGTCCTTCGACGACGATGGTGGGTTTGGCCTCGGGGTCGCGGGCGGCGACAGCGTCGGCCACCGGCGCCAGGGCTTCGATGTCGGCGGCGACGATGCCGAGTTGGCGTTGGTTGGTGGTGATTTCTCGGTCGCGGCTGGCGAGGGTTTCGTGGTGGGAGCGTTCCAGGGCCGCGAGGTGTTCGATTTCGTCTTGGAGTTGGACTTGTCGCACGTAGCGTGGGTCGCCGGTGGCGATGGCTTTGGTTTCGGCGGCGGCCACGCTCATGTCTCCCCCACCGATGTCTTCGACTTCGTCCACGGCGATGTCGTCGCGTTTGACCTGTTCGATGAACAGTGATTTGGCTTCGATCTTTTGCCACATCACGGTGTCGTAGGAGCCTTCAACGACGTAGTTGAAGATGCTGACCTCGCTGTTTTGGTTGCCTTGCCGGATGATGCGGCCTTCGCGTTGTTCCAGATCGGCCGGTCGCCAGGGAACATCGACGTGGTGTAGGGCGACGGCGCGGGTTTGAACGTTGGTGCCGGTGCCCATCTTTTCGGTGGAGCCGAACAGGACCGAGACCAGGCCGCGGTTGCATTCATCGAACAGTCGCAGTCGGTCTTCGGGTTTTTCCGCGTCGTGGATGAAGCGGATCTTCTCGGCGGGCATTCCGCGGTCGATGAGTTCGTCTCGGATGGCGGTGTAGATGGTGAAGCTGTCTTTGGGTTTGCCGGCCTTTTTCGTGGGTGTTCCTCGGTCGCAGAACACGATTTGCAGTGCGCCGGGGTTGGGCATGTCGTGGCCGTGCTGGGGGTCTTTGTAGATGCGGTCAGCGTTGGCGTTGTGTACGGCCATGATTTGCTCGGCTACGGCTGCGGTGCGTGAGTGCGCTGGGGCGGGGAGGTTGACCATGCGGGGGTCGAGGCTGGCTTCGCGGCCGTCGTTGCTGATCTTGAGGATGTTGTCGCGGGCCATGTTCTTGGGGTCGATGTTGCTGGCCCGGTAGCCGAGGTCGGTGATGAAGTCTTTGAGTTCTTGATCGGCAGGGATTTGGACGATGGTGCGTTTGCCGTCGGTGAGCTCGGGCAGGCTGACCTGGGCTTGGTCGAGTACTTGGTCGCGGGTGATGACGTCGGTGAACACTGAGGACAGGCGCAGCAGTTCTTGCAGGTTGCAGAATTTGCCGACGCGGGTGACTGGTCTGAGTTGGGTGCCGGTGGCGTTGACCTCGACGGTGTTGACGGTGGAGGTGAATGCCGCTCCCCAGTCGTTGAGGTGGAACACTCCGGCGTCATCGAGCAGGTCGGGGCGCAGATAGCGTTGCATGACGTACATTTCGCCGAGGCTGTTGGCAACCGGGGTGCCGGTGGCGAAGGTGGCGACGCGTTCGTCGGTGGGGGTGGGCTGGCGGCCGGCGGCAATTGCGTCCTCGCGGCGGCGCTGGCGCAGCATGTCCATCTTCATGGCGAGGTCGTCAGCGCGTTTGGACCCGTCGGGGCAGGCGAGTTCCTTGACCGCCGAGAGCCGGGTGCGGTTTTTGAACATGTGGGCTTCGTCGATGAAAAGGTAGTCGCAGCCGGTGTTCTCGAAACGCAAGCCGGTGTCTTTTCTGGCTTGGTCGGTGAGGTCTTGGAGTTTGGTTTCGTATCGCTGCAAGGCTTTTTCGAGACGTTTGACGCTGGCGGGGGTGGTGTCGTCGGTGATCCCGTTGAGTGCCTCGCGCAGGATCTCGCATTCCCGTTCGATGTAGTCGCGCTGGGCCTCGGGCCCGACCGGGATTGCTTCGAACAGCGATTGCGGGGCGATGACCATGTCCCAGTCGGACGTCGCGGACTGCGCGACGAATCGGCGGCGGCCTTCGGCGTCGGTTCCTGGTGCACCGAGCAGGATTTCAGCGCTGGGATACCACCACTTGGCCTCTTTCCCGACCTGCTCGATGATGTGGTTGGGCACGACGATCCAGGGCTGGCGGGCCAGGCCCAGTCGCCGGAGTTCCATCGCGGCCATGAACATGGTTCCGGATTTTCCGGCGCCGACGACGTGGTCGAGCAGCACATTGGGTTCTGCGATGATCCGTGCCACGGCGTCGCGTTGGTAGGGGTGGGGTTCGAAGTTGTGGGACAGGCCGGGCAGCGTCAATGCTGCGCCGCTGTACTTGGGTGCGCGCAGACTGTTGAAGCGCTCGTTGTAGACGGCGACGAGTTCGTCGCGGCGGGTGTCGTCGGCGAAGACCCACTGCTGGAACGCCTCGGTGATCTTGGCGGCTTTGGCCTGGGCGGCGACGGTGGCGTCGCGGTTGACACCGGTTCGTCCGGTGAGCTCGGCTTCTTCGGCAGTGTATTTGACAACGATTTCTTTGTTGTTGCACAGCATTTCGAGCAGGTCGATAGCGTCACGGTTGTCGTAGCGGGTGCCCCAGGTTTCAAACATGCTCGCGTGGCTGCGGTCGTAGGCGGGACAGTCGATGGTCCAGACGCCGTGGATGTGATCGACCTTGATGCGGGGAATCTTATGCTCGGAAGGTTTGAAGGTTTCCTGGGCGAACTGTGCGACGTAGCGGGCCTCGATCCACGGTGATCCGGGACGGGCGGTGATCTGGCTGGGTTGGCGATCGACCGGCTGCACCTTCTGCAGTGCCTCGACGTATTCGTGGTAGCGCGGATCGGTTTGTGCGGCCTGGGTGGCCTCGCGGAGTTGCTTTCGGACGTTGCCCGACAAGGCGGTGGTGGCCGGGATCAGCACCTCGGGGTCGCGCAGGGAGGGGAATACCAGGCCGCGGAGGTGTTCGCGGGCGGTGTCGGTGTCGGAGCCCAGCAGGGTGGCGATGTGGTTGAGGTCTACCCCGCCGTGTTGGTCGAGGCTGATGGCCAGGGCTTCCTCGGCGGTCTCGGCGCGGTCACGGACGGTGGGCGGGCCGAGCAGGTCGACGGAGAAGATCGGTGCCTTGCGGACGTCCTTGGTCTGCTCGTCGTAGGACTCCAGGGCCAGCACGGTGGTCCAAGACGGGTCGTTGCGCAGGGCGGTGACGATGTGGGGCCGCAGTTTGTAGGGGTTGGGGGTTTCCCAGGCTTCTTGGTCCCACTGCTCGATGAGTTCCTCGGGGACGCGGGTGGCCTCGGGGTTCTTTTTGCGCCACGCTTCGATCTTCTTGGCGAGCTTGTCGTCGTGTTTGGCCTGGGTGATCTCCCCCGGCGTGCTCCATTTGAACCGCTGGATCGGGCCGTGGCGTTTCACGTAGGCGTCGTAGAGCCGGTTGAGTTGGCCGCGCAGTTGCTCGCGTTCCTCCGGCGGCAAGCCGTTGCGCTGGGAGGCGACCACCGCGTTGGCGGCATCGCGCAGCGCCAGCAGTTTGATGGTTTCGTCTTTGCGGCTGGCGTAGACCTTGGATTCGACCCAGGCGTCGCGGTTCCAGGATTCGAAGCGGTCAGCTTCGGTGTTGAATCGCAGCGTGCCGTAGGCCGGTGGTTGGCCGGCGGTGGCCTTGGTCAACAATCCGGGGTCGAAGCTGACTTCGCTGACCTCGGTGAGGGTTTCGGCTCGGGCGGTCAGCCCGCGGCCTTGCTCGACGGCGGTGTCGATGATGCCGCGCAGGGCCTGGGCGACCTGGTTGGGCACCGCCGAAGGGTCGAGCGTGCGGACCTGCAAGGTGGTGCTGCCGTGGATGCCGTGGCCGATCATCGGCGTGCCGAGCATGTGCTCGGGATGCTGATGGAAGTAGGTGTTGACCGGCAGTGAGGTCCACTGACCATCGTCGCCGAGCAGGTCCATGTCCGCGACCTGCAACCAGGTGTCTGTTCCGGCCTCGATCTCGCGGCTGGCTTCACGGCGGCGCAGCACGAGGATGTCGGTGACGACCTCGGTGCCGGCGACTCGGCGGAATGCGCTGGTGGGCAATCGGACGGCACCGAGAAGGTCGGCGCGGGCGGCGATTTCGTTGCGAGCCTTCGAATCGACGTTGTCGAGGGTGAAGCGGCTGGTGAGCACCACGACGTAGCCGCCGGGGGCAGTCAGGTCCAGGGATTTGACGATGAAGTGGTTATGGATAGACAACCGCTTCGGGTTGTAGGCCGGGTCCCGCAGTGCGAAGTCGCCGAACGGGACGTTGCCGATGACGGCTGCGAAGCTGCCATTGGGAACGTTGGTGGTTTCGAATCCTTCGGAGCGGACCTGCGCCGACGGATACAGGTAGGCCGCCACGGCGGCGCTGATCGGGTCTTTCTCGACCCCGACCATCTGGGCGCTCTGGGGCGCCAGTCCGATGAAGGTGCCGGCGCCGCAGCCTGGCTCTAACACCCGTCCGTCTTGGAATCCCGCGTGTTGCAGGGCTTTCCACATGCGTTCGGCGATGGCCGGGTCGGTGTAGTGGGCGTTGAGAGTGCTGGCCGAAGCTGCCCGATAATCGCGCGGGCCGAGGGCTTCCTGGAGGTATTCGCGTTCGGACTGGTAGGTGTCCTTGCGGGTGTCGAAGACATCGGCAACCGCTCCCCACCCCGACCAGGTGGCCAGGGTTTCCTGCTCGGCGGTGGTCGCGGGGCGGGCCTCTTGTTGCAGACGAGCCACGGTGTCGATGACGGCGATGTTGGCCAGGAGTCGGGCTTTAGCCCCCGAGGGCACGCGAATGTCGGTGCCCGGCCGGAAATCGACGGCGACCGGCGGCGCTGCGGATAGGTGTTCGGGTTCAGCGGTCGCGGGGTGCTCGACGGCAGGTGCCGCGGGGGGTTGGCCGACCTCGCCAGTGGCCTCAACGGCTGGGGCGGGGGCAATGGTTGGTGCGGCCGTGGCCGCCGCGCTTGGTTGGGGCGCGGCGGCCGCGGGCGGGGTGTGCGGTGCTGGCTCGGTGGCCGGCGGGGGCTCGGCTTGCTCGGCCGGTGGGGTGTCCTCGCGGCCGGGCCGTTGCAGCGCGGGTAGCGGCGCACCGCCGGGATCGATGACCCGCGGGTCGGTGGGGAGGTCGAAGGCGTCCTCGGCGAACAGGGCCAGCTGCGGGTCTTCGAGTTCGTTGCGCTGGCGGCCCTTCTTCTTGCCGTTTACTCGGGTGGGTACCCGTCGGCTCGGAGTTCTTCCTCCACCTGTGGTGTGAGGCGGGGCACCAGGTGGTGTTGCGGGCTGGTCGGCACGGGGCGGCCTTCCTCGGCCCGTGTCGCGAGAAGGTAGGCGGCCTTGACCCGGAACATCGGTGAGCGCTGAGGCCACAGGGTCCTGGCCAGATCCTCGATTGCTTCGTTGGGTTCGGCCCGGTACCGCACGTCCCTCCAGCGGTCCTCCCAGTTGACCTCGGGCCGCGGCGGTGTGCTGGCTGGTTCCTCGTCCTCGGCCGGCTGCGGAATCAGTGCGTAGAGTTCCTGCCGCACGATCGCTTCTCGGGCGTTCTGCAACGCGCTCTGGTGCAGGCCCACCGTCGTTTCGTGATCGGGTTCGGCGTTGTGATGACTCCCCCGCCACCGCACGATCGCGTCCTCGGCCAGGTCCATCGACAGGTGCGTGGCCTTCTCGTCGAGGCGTTCGGTCACGAGGTTGAGGAACGTCTCGGTCTGCTCTGGTGTCCATCGCGTCGGCAGTCCGAGTTGACGGTAGGCGGTCTCCACCGCCTCGCGCATCCATTGGCTCACGGCCATCATTCTCCGATGTCTGGACGCTGAACAGATCCGGCTGCTCTTTGTTGTCGGGCATAGCAGGCGCTCCCCTACCGCGAAACCGCTAGTCATGGATTTCTCCCTTACCTGCGGCATCGCCCTCGGTCGGGCTGCCCGAAACTGGGGCCAGTGCCTGGCGGCGAGCTGGGTCCCCTACCTCTGCGATCGCGACGTTGACACGGCTCAATGCCTCGTCAACGTCGGATTGCAGTTGCGCCACGCTCTGGGCCTGGCGGTTGAGTCTGATCTTGACGGCCTTGAGCCCGTCACGGACGGCGTTGAGCGGCACCAATGCCGGATGCGCCACGGCCGCGCCGATACGCACCGGCGATCCCCCGCGCAGCACCGTGAGGGCCGAACCGCGTTCCCACATCAGGAAGCGGTCGATGCGATCCAAAGTGTCCGCGGTGGGCACGTAGCCGCGCCGGCCCAGTGTCGCCAGGGTCGAACGCCCCGGTCCACCGATGGCCGCGAACTTGGACTTGGTCATGTTCAGTTCCCGCAGCCGGCGCTCGATGGCCGACACCAGCCCCTCGTAATCCCAGTCCTTGGGGTCTTCATTGGGATCGAACAAAGTCTCCAGCGTGGCACCAGAGTCGCCGGCGCTTTCGGCCTCGTCGGGCTGGGCCTTGGGCAGGTGGCGATACACCCCCTGCTCGCGGGGTACCGCAGTGCCCCCGTCCAGGACGGCCCGCGAAGATCCCGGTTCCCAGACCAGCAGATCGTCGAGCTTGTCCAAGGTTTGCAAGTTGGGGACACGATCAGCGTCACGCAGACTAGTCAGCGTTGAGCGGGATAGGATTCCCAACTTAGAGGCAGCGAGCAGACTGAACCCGAGTTCCTGCAGACGCACTTGCATCTGCTGGGACAAGCGTTTCAGGTCGGGATGCCCGTGGGACTCCTCGCCGGGCTCAACGGCCGCGATGATCGCCTCCTCGGGTGCGCTGCTCAGCAGGGACGTCTCCCCTGGTGCCCCCAGATATTACATGCATGACACGCATACATATAGGTCAACATCGCGCAAGCCTTGATCGTTCTGTGTAACGGATCAGAATCTCGCCCTGTGGCGACGGTCTTGACGACGTGCGCCGGTCTGTGACCTGCTAAATCAGCCTGGTCGCGACGCACAGGCTCGAACAGCGCAATGGGCGATGGTCAGGTGCGTGGACGGGTCATCGAGGCCGCTACGGCGAAACCAGGACGCGTTTTCGTGTTTCGGCAGTCCCGAGGCGTGCCCACTCCCGGCAAAGGGGCCTGGTGGGGGAACTTTCGGGGCACTTCTCACGCCGAACCACTCCCCCGCTCCACCAGCCATCAATACAACGGCAATAGCTAATGCGTCCCATTAGGCCTGCGGCGGTGCTCACCATTCCGCGCCACATCCCATGTCTCGTGTCGCGTCGCACGGTTCGTTATACCGCTGCGACCGCACTCACCAGAATTCGGTATGAGGCTGGCCCTGGGCTAGACACATCTGTGTCGCGCCCAGTTTGTCGAAAGACAAGCAACCGCGTTCGTAGACGAATTTCTCACGCCACATGGACCCGTACTCGTGACTCCGTTAATGGCAACGCCCTGCGCGCAACATCCGGTCGAACCGTATCGCCTGCTGGGGCACACATTGGGTATACCGCTCGCGCCCAGGCATGCATCGACCTACGTGACAACCCCGGCTCATGACGCGAACCCGTATTGCGAGCGCCGTAGCCCACAACCCACTGCGACGGACGGCACCAAGAACGTCGACGCACGCGACACGCCGTATGCGGAAATGAATATTTCATGGCACCGTATCCGGCCTTGTGTCGCCAATCGCATTCACCACGCAGCATGACGCGTGATAGCTGTGGTCGACCACAACTCCACCCGCAAGGTGCCTGCATACGCATGAATCGATCGGCACCGAACCGATGTACGCGGCGGTGGGCAACGTACCGTCCAATACCTGGTCCTCCATATATGGCCAGGTATTGAGTCAGGTATTGGGTCCGGTAAGCCGCAGAGCCTGCGAACAGATAGCAGACGCGGTGTGACGTGGACTTTCTGCGAAGGTGCGCCTCCGGGTAACGCGACGCCGCGCACTCCGTACACGGCTGCGGGTGGGCGCGGATGCCGATCTGCGGGCGTAAATCGGGGTGGAATGACCGGCGTGCATCCGCAGCGTTCCGCTTGCTCAGGCTTCGATGCGTGGGTGCGCTGGCGTAGACATCAGATGTACCACGCGGGCCGACGTCGCGTTTGCTGCGGGAGACCTCAGCTGAGACCACGGCTGGGCATTGATTGGCAGCCTGGGCCGGCGTCGTGCGTCGAAGCGCGGTCCACAAGGGCTGGGATGTCGCATCGTGCGCCTTAGACTTTGTGCACCATGAGCGCGTGTGCTGCCTGGCACCTTCTACGGTGCCGTTCAGTAGGCGCGCAGCACCCCCGATACTCGCAGAATGAGGCGTCCGCATGACTAGCAGCGTAGCCGCTTGGAATGAACCTGGCCGCGTAGAACCCGCGGTCGATTGGCGGCGTTTGGGCAAGGTGTACTTGTTCGGAAATGGGAAGGGAGGCGTCGGGAAGACAACGTGTTCTACTCACGCTGCGGCGCTTGTTGCCTCCGACGGAGCGCGAACACTTCTAGTTGACCTCAATGGGCAGGGCAACGTGGCGAACGTGCTTGGCTTCGCCGCTACCGAGGGCAATGATCAGGGCCGCAACTTGTTCAGTGCGATCACAGCTGGCGCGGCGCTGACTCCTGTTCGCGACGTGCGGCCCAATCTTGATGTGATCCCAGGAGGGCCGTTTGTTCGGCGGATTACGCCGGTACTAGCTGCCGAGATGGGACATCCGCAGACCGCTAAGCAAGTTTTGATGTCGCTTGCGTTGGCTCTGCAACAGATCAGTGATCAGTACCAGTTGATCATTATCGACTCTCCACCTGAGAGCCAGTTACTGCTCCAACTCGCGCTGTGCGCGACCCGTTTTGTCTGCGTTCCTATGAAGACCGACGATCTGTCACGCACGGGTCTGCGCGAGTTGGCCGGGGACCTGCGTGCCATGCGTGAGCACAATCCGTACTTGATCCTGCTGGGCTGCTTCGTGTTCGCTTCGGGCACCAACGCCAAGGCGATCCGCAGGGAGACGAGGGAGAACGTGTCACGTGACCTTGGCCAGATGGCGGACGATGTCATGTTGAAGTCGTTCATTCGGCACAGTGAGGCGGTAGGGCAACAGGTGCCTAAGTATGGCCGCCTGGCGCACGAGTTGGAGAAAGAGATCGCCAACAACCCGAAGCACTGGGACTTGAAGAAGGGGACAGCCGAGAACACCGCAGTGGTCAGCACCACCACGCGTCCGGTTGCTGAGGACTTCGCAAAACTGACAAAGGAAATTCTCACGCGCGGTTCGCAGATTCGCGCGCAGATGATCGAGAAGGGGATGTGGCCGTGAACAACAAGCTGACTCGCCAGGAGCTGCCGACCGAAGATCTTGGAGACCTCGTGGTCTTACCTGAGCGCGGGGCTGGGTTGTCCGGGCTTCTCGACGATGCTTCGGCATCCGAAGCTGGGCCGGAGCCCGGCGAGCCTGCATCCGAGCCTGATTCGCTGCCGGGGGCGCAGGTGGCGCCGGCGATCGTTGCACCAGTTCGATCGGTGTCGCCCACGCCGACCACGCGCAAGCCGGGTCGACCTCGGACGCGGACCAAGCCGGCCTCGGCTGTATACGTAACGGCCGGGGTCAAGAAACGGTTCGAGAAGTACCGGCACGACAACAAGGCGACGAATTTGCAGGTGGTGTTGGAGGCAATCAGTGCGATGCACAAGTCCGACAAACTTGCCCAGATCATCGAGGAGTCGCGATACAGCACGGCTCCGGTGAACGACTTGTTCCCGGCTGACCCGTCCGCCGTGCGTTACCTGGGCGGTGGGAGTACGCAGATCTCGTTCAGCCCTACACCGGAGCAGGAGGCGGTCATCGATCAAATCGGAAAGACCTTGGGTTTCGATACGCGGTCGACGTGGATTGCCCCGGTCCTCAACGCGTTCCTCCCGGGGAAGAAGGACGCCAAAGCTCGGTGAACCCAGCGGCCACCAGCAAATGTCGAGGACCGGCGGGCTCGATGCCTGTGCGAGCCATGTCGGACCGGTTGTTTAGAGGCCCGCGGATTGCGCTGATCGGGGTTGGCGCGGCACGCCGTGTCAGTGTTCGACGGTTTCCGAGCCCATGTCGGCGGCGAGTGCTTGGCCGAGCAATTCAATCGCCGCGTCCCAGAGTTTGTGCGGGTTTCGCCGGTAGTAGACGCGGCCCATGCCGTCCTGACGGGTGATTAGGCCGGCAGCGGTGAGGTCTTTGAGTGGCTGCTGGATCGCGCTTTGTGCGGCGAATCCGAGCTCCACGGCGAGGTCACTGGGATTGACCAGGCCATCGCTCTGCGCGATCGCGGCCATGACGGCGAGCCTGTGTTTCTGGCCGAACACTACCCGGGAGAGTTCCTGAACTCTCTCGGAGCGGGCGTACAGCGACACGCCTGACATGCTATTACAGGATTCCTGTTACAGGATCTATGTTACTGATATCCTGTTATAGAGATCGTGTAATACCTGTTCAGAGTGGGTTCGCCACACGATATCGCGATATTGAACGGAGTGTGCACATGTCGGACATGCCCGACACTGCTACGACGCCGCGTCGTCGGAGAAACTGGCGACACAACGAGACACGGGCCCGCGACAAGATGGTGGCCAAGCGGGTCAGCGACCTCGATCACAAGGCGTTGACGAAGTTCGCCGAGGCTCAGGGCGTCAAGGTCGCCGTGCTACTCGAACCCTTTGTCGCTGATCTGATCAAGCAGGCTCACGAGTACTGCGAGAAGAACGGCGAGATCTTGGGGTCGGTCAAAGCGTCCTGAGACGCGATATCGAAAGATCAGGGTCTGACGGTTAGGCCGTCAGGATCCGTCCGCCCAGCAACTCCGCGATCATCTCGATCGCTTCTCGCTCGATGTCGATGTCGTCCATCGGTGGGGGACCAGTTGACATCGTGAGGTGCAGGTAAGCACGTTCGGTGGGTTCGTCGAGCCCCGTCGAGCGGCCGTGTTCAACCAATGTCTCTCGGCCCCCGGGGTGGGGTGCCCCGTTACGGACTTGTTCGCGCTCGTCGAGCCAGTTTCTCCATGCTGCGCGTTCGGCCTGATGTCGCTGTAGGCGAACCGTCCGGGCCTCGTCCAGGTGGTGGCCCTGGGCGATGCTGTCCAGTTCGACGGGGCCCCGCGCAACCGTCCCGCGTCCGGTGCGTTTGAGCAGGCCGGCTACTTCCAGGTCGAGCACCATGGCATCACCGGTGGCCCTGGCGACCGCGGCCGCCGCGTAGATGTCGGCTTTGTTGGTCAGCCCGTGGTGGGCGACCAGTTCGTAGATGCGGCGCAGGTGGTGCCCCAGAACAATCCACGCGTCGTGCACTGGTTCAATGCGTACCCGTTCCGCGTCTGCAGGATCGTTGGTTACGCGGTTCTGCATCGTCAGCGCGTACACGTCGGCCTCAGTGCCGATGTGTTGTCTGGCCAGCACTAGGGGCGCTCCGGGCCTTTCCCGAAGGTCAGCAAGTACCCGCCAGACAGTGTCTTCGCTCAGGAGCCCGCAGCTCAGTGAAAGGGTTCTGCCGCCGACCCCGACCAACCACGTCCCTGATCGGTGTTCTCCGGCGAGCACGGCGTAGAAAGCCATGCTCTGCAGCACTGCGTGCACTGTCCAGCGGTACCTTTTGCCGGCGAACTCTCGATCGGCCCACGCCGTTGCATTGGCGAGCCAGTCCCGCAGATCCTTCGGCCCACGCGGTCCTGGTATGTACCCCCCCGGTGTGTTCTTAGTCTTGTGCCGCGGGGGAGATGACTTTAAGACGTTGGTGATCAACCAGTGGAATGCTTTGGCGACGTCGCGTTCGAGGGCTTGGTCGCTGCGGTGGTTGTAGCGGTGGTAGGCGGCTCCGAGTCCTCGGCTCCAGGGTCCGTCGGGGGCGATCATTTCGCGCAGGGTGGCGAGGCTGTGGCCGCGGGCGATGGCGTTAACGACCACCGATTGTCGAGCCTCGTGATTGGACTGCCATGTGAGTCGCGCGGGGTTGATCGTTCCGTGGGTGGCATAGGCGGCGACGTCGGCGGGGAGTGGATCGTGGCGGACATACTGGCCGCTGATGCGTCGGTCTTCGCCGGCGCCGACGGTGTATTCGGTCGTGGTTTCCGGGGAGTCGGTCGTGCTGGCAGAGCGCTGACGGGCGGGAGGATTGAGAGCGCCGAGGAGCATGAGCAAGCGCGGGAGCAGTTCGGGATCGGAGCGTGTGGTCAAGGCCTCGACCGCCGCCTCCAGGGTTCCGTCGAGCTGACGGTAGCCACCTTCTCGGCATGGAGATCCTGGCGGCGTCATGCAGCCTGTGTCGGCGTTGGTGTTCGGGGTGATGTCGAGTGTGGGGAGCCGGGCAGCCAGAAGCCGCACTAGGTGTTTCATTTCGTCAAGTGACGCTGAGGTGCCGATGGCTAGTGGGCAGATCAGGTGTCGGCCACCGCTGCTGGATCGGTCGGTGACTACGACGCCGCCGCAGTCAGTGAGCCATTCGGCGGCGCGGGCCACGTCCGCGGCCACGGCCGCGGGCCCATGCAGCTTGGCATCGAAGTCCAACCACAGAGTCTGGGTACGGCGCTGCGAGTAGAGGTAGACAGCGGCTGGCCGGCTCGGCAGTCGCTCGCAGTGTTTGGTTGTGTCGCTGAACTTCCCCGTATCAGGGTTCCACAGACGCATCCGGTTGCGACCAGGCGCAGCCAGGAGTCGTGCGAGCCGATTCCACACGACCTCCGGTGCGCAGGCCGGCCGCGTGCGACCGGCGGGGGATACCGCCGTTGTCACGGGCTGGTCGCGGAACAAGGGTGCGGGCAGGGCTGCTTCGGCCGTTCTGCACCCGCCAACGTTGCATTGGGATGTCGTTCATTGCGGCTCACAAGGGCGTCCTCTATCCTGGAGCCAGCCTTGCGTGGCTGGCCCCAAAATCGGTCTCAGGCAATTCGGTTGTTACGGGTCTCTGAACGGAAGTTGGCGCTTCAGTTCAGGTTCGGATATCCCCGCTTCGGCGGGGATTTCCGGTTTCTGACCCTGCTTCGTCGTAGGCTGCGGTGCAGCGCCTGACGCGTCAGTGAAGTGCTAGGTCTGTCTCCTTACGCTCGTGTTGACGCCGAGTTTGTCACGAGATGCCGGTTAAACCGGTCAGACACGCTGGTCATGCCCCTTGTTTGTCGAGCGGATGCCCATCAATGGCCTTCCTTCCAGTTCCTCGCCCGGCTTTGCAGGCTCCTGCGCGTCGTGTCAGCCGACGGCAACAAACAAGCTGCGGGGCGGCCCTGCGGCCCGAATTTCACCGCGCGGGTACGCCTGGAAACGTGTGACGTCGGCGGTGTCTGGCAGCTAAGCCGCGGGTCGTCAGCTGACACAGCGAGTCGAGTTCCGAGCAGCGCACTGACGTCCCGTGTGACCTGCCGGGATGCGCGTCCCGGGTTAGCACATCGGACACGTCCCGTACCTCCGCCACCACAGGCCCGACGAAGCTCTGATCCGCCGGTCGCGGTGGGCGAGCCTGTGATCGCTGTCCGGGCGGGCTCTCTGCCCTGCGCCCAGCTGCCCTGCGCCCAGTTTCGTTTGTAGGTCCTGCGCTGGAGATGTGGCATTTGGATGCTTGAACGCCCTTTCGATCCGAAGGCGACATACCCTGTAGTTACTTCTCGCGCTGTAAGAACTTCTCACGTGGTTCCTTGCGTCCGATGGGACGTACAGTACACAATAGAGCAGTTCGTGAACACTTTAAGCACATACACGCACGGTTCAGGAGAGGCGAAGCGATGAGCAGCACCCAGAAGATCAGCTTGGACCCCCAGGCTGCGGCAGCGCTGGCTGACCGCTACGACCGCTACGCCGAGGAGTTGGAGCAGTACGTGGCCTCGACCCAACCCGATATGGCGCAACTGAGCACCCAGTTGGGGCCGATCTATGCGGCGTTCATTCAGGCCAAGGCGTTCGAGACGACCGAGCGTGCCCTCGGCTACGAGCGGGTCATCGCTCAATACCGCGCTCACGCGCAGAAGTTGCGCAACCACCGCAGTGGGTTTGAGATGGCCGACGACGACACCGCCCGCGCTATCGACGCAGCAGTACAAATCTGACATCGTGCATTGGGTATCGGCGTGGTGACGGACGCGGGACAGGGTTGACATGGTTGACATTTCGTTCGATCCCACCGCCCTGGTTGCCCACGGCCGCGACCTGGCCGATGACGCGGCCAGCCATCCTCCGTCGTGCACGGGCTGCCAGCCAGCAGCCCCCGACGAAGTGTCGACGGCGGTGGCCGCCTCGTTTACTGCGTGGGCCACAACGTTGGAGTTGCTCGTCGCCCAGTCGGTGGCACACCGGGTGGCCGGCGGGCTGGCAGTCTCGGCGACCGGTGTGGGGCTAGATCAAGGCGACTCCGAGGCCGCCGCGGTGATTGCCAGCTATGGGCAGGCACCGCAATCCTCGCCAGCTCCCGTGCTTCCCACCGCCGGTACACAAACACCACCGCTTCCGGTGGCTCCTGCGGTGCCTGCGGTTCCGGCAGCGATGCCAGCAGAAACATGGGCGTCATTCATCCATGGCGGCCCGGGCTCGGAGCCACTACGAACGTTGGCCACCCAGTTCCGCACCGCCGCAAGCGAGTTAGAGAAGCAAGCCGGCGAAACCGAACGGGCCGCACGAGGTGTCGATGCGAACTGGAACAACGGGGATCAACCGGCCGGGCGCAATCTCGCTACTCATGCGTCGTGGCTGACCGATGCGGCAAGCTACGCCAAAACGCTGGCTACATCGGCAGACTCGGCGGCGAACACCGTCGATAACGCCAGGACCGCGACACCGACACCGGAGACATTTCAGACACTGCGCCGCGAGTACCAGGCAGCCCTGCAAAAGTTCAATGCCAGCGCTGGAACCGTCAGTGAACCGTTGGTCATCGCGAAGACCAACATGTCCACAGCGCAGGCTGAAGCCCTGGCCGCACAGACCAGCTATGCCACGGCAGCCAATGTCGATACGGGCACCGTTCCCGCGCCACCGCCCGCACCACCGCCGATCGTTGGAGAAGCACCGGGGGGCGAAAACCCCGAGCAGCCCAAAGAGTCCACTGACGAAGCCGACGATCAGCAGCAGGACGACCAGCCAGAACAGATCGAGAAGATCACGGAAGGTCCCGCGGCCAACAAGGCAGGGACCGACGGCGACTCGGCCATGAACGCCGAAACCGATTCGTCTGCGCCCTCACCAGGAGAAGTCGCCGCCCTGGACGGTGCATCTCCCAGCGATCCGGCCGCGGCTAGCCGCGCGATGGCGCCGGCTTCCGATGCCACCGCCGGGACCGCCGGTGCGGTCCTGGGCAGCATCCTGGGCACGGTGGGACAAGCGGCGTCGGGCATGATGCCCGGCGGCGGGGGAGGGTCCCCGTTATCGGCGCTGTCAGGACTTTCAAGTATTCCGGGCATGGGAGGCCTCCCTGGTACCGGTGGCACAGACATGGGGACCCCGCAGGACATGGGCTTTGATGATCTCAGCCCCGACGAATGGGGCACGACGCCGGCCAGCAGCGGCGGGGGAGGTGGCGCGGGCGGGCTGCCCGCCGGCGGTCCGTCAAGCTCAGTGTCGGCCGCGGCACCCGGTGCAGGCGTTCCTGCCCCCGCTGCCACCGCCCCGCCCCCCTCAGCAGGAGCAGCGGCGACAGGCCGCGTTGGCGGGCCGATGGGCGGCATGATCCCGCCGATGATGGGCGGCATGGGCGCCAACAACTCTGGCGAGCGAGATACAGACCTGCACCCCGACAAGCGTGTCGTACATCGCGAACACGTCAACACTGAACCGGTGTTCGGGGAGTTGGAACAAGTGCGGAAGCGTCCTGGGCGGCGGAAGTCGACCAAGACTCAGGAGGAGACCGATGGCGACACCGATTAATCAGGCCGCTGAAGCGGCATTAGCACCGCTGAACAAGATGCTCGACGCGATCTATGCATGGGACGAAGAAACTGACGCGTTCCTGTCCAGCACCGGCGACGATGACGACATCATCGTCGTCCACGACTCCCGAGGCCGTCTCATCGACCTCGATGTTCGCGAAGGGCTCCAACAAGAACTGACCATCCAGGAACTCAACGAGCAGATCAGCGACGCACTGGCCTCTAACGCTCGCCGGGCCGCTGACGGCATCGACGCCATCTCCGAAAAACTGTTCGCCGAATGCGCCAAGATCGCCTCACCGGAACTGCTCAAGCACCCCGTGGCCGACCAACTCGCCAAGGCGCTCAAGAGCCCGAACAGCGAACGGAGACAATAGAAATGCCAGCAGTACCTTCCTCCTCGGGCCAGTCAGCCGACAACATCGAGGTGAAGCCGCAGCAACTGGCCGCTGACGGTGCGAATACCGTTGCCGAAGCCGCCAGCGTTGTCGCCTCCACAGCAGGCACGATGGTCGGGGCGGCGGCTACGGCCTCCGGTGTCGCGCCTAACGCGGTGTGCGTGGCCATCACTGCAGCCATGAGTCCCTGGCCGGCCCAACGGGCTCTCTGGGAAAGCCAGGCCGCGGAGCTCGCGAGCCAGACCGCGGCCACCGACTCGACCTGTGCTGCAACGACGGAGGCCCAGGATGAACAGAACGGCGCCGATATCGCTGCCTCCGTGGCCGGCCCTCCCGTCTATTCGGTATGAGCGGCGTTTCAGCCAGGGTGTCGCGCTCCAGCAGTAGGCTCTAGACCACACCCCAGACCCAGGAGATAACGATGAGCCACCCCATCACCACCGGGCCCGGCGGGGGGCCAGCATACGGGTCGGGCTACCAGCCCGCCGTTGAAGGGACGCACTACCAACCGCTCCCCTCATACGGAGTCGCCCCTCCACCACCAGCACAGCGACGCGGTGTACTCATTGCTGCCATAGCCGCTACCGCACTGCTCTCCGCTGGGATTGGTGCCGCGGTGGGAACGGTCGTCGCCAACTCATCCGCGCCGGATACTTCCATGGCGGCACCGCCCGCTCCGACTCCGGGCACTGCGACAGATACTGGCGCCAGTGGTCACGCCCAAGACGTCGCGCTGTGCACACGCTACGCCATCGTCAACAGTGCGATTCCAAAGCCGTACGACAATGCGATGGACATTCTGCCTGCGGCGGCTGCTTTGCAGGCGTCGTTAGAGGAATACGCAGGGGCGAGCCAGCCGGTGCGGCAAGCAATTTCAGATGTTGTGTCCGCCTACTACGCCCGTATGGCAGTCTTCGGCGGTGTCAGGGAAAGGGGTCTAGCCGAGCCCCCTGACGACGATAGGCAGGCCGCACAGGCCGCATATGACCGGGCCTGGGAAGTCTGCGAGCTCGGCGCAGGATGACGGGTAGCGCGGAGACGACGTGGCTGCAGTAGGAAATCCAGGAGACCTTCAGCGGCCGACCGGGGCCGCCGCTGAGATGGCGATCGGTGAGTATTGGCCTGACATCAGCGAGACGTCCATTCAGGACGTCGCCGAGGAACAACGGGCCGCCGCTACACGCTTTTCCACCTACGGTGAGACCCTGCACCAGAAGGTCACCAATAGCCCCGACCTCTTAGAAGGGCAAAGTGGCATCGCGCGGGTTCAACGTCTCAAGAAGATGCGCAACCACGCCTACGACGCCTCTGACCAACTTGAGTCCACAGCCGTCACCGCCGAGTCCTACAAGAGCACCGTGGTCGGCCTCAAAATGGACCTCGCACGCATCGGTGATGCTGCCCAAGAAGCCTGGGAGAGCGCACAAAAGAGCAAGGCGGCGTTTTCTGTTGCTCCGTACAAAGCAGAGGCCGCGACCGTCTTCAGCACCGCACTCGGAGACATCGCCAGCGCACCGGCCCCCTTGCCCGGACCCGTAGAAGATGGCTCAGCCACTCCAGTCGATCACAAGACCCAAAAGGACGAACGAACTACCGAAAAGGAAGACACGGGTGCCGAGGAGAAGGCAAACACGCCAGACGAATCCGCGTCAGGGCAAGTGGATAAGAACATCTCTGAGGCGTCAATGCTGGACGGGAGCACACCCGACATAGAGAGCACTGGGCAAGCTGATGCGCCCATAACGGAGGCTCCTGCTCAAACTGTTCCCGATCCCGCAGTAGCTGCAATGTCGCCCGTTTTAGGTGCACCGACGACCGGTTCACCCGGCATGCCGACCTCGGGAGCATCGTCTGCGGGGAGCGGCCTGGGCGCGATACGGCCGCCGCAGATGCCGTCGGGCCTGAACGCGCTAGGCGGGAATTCGTTGAAGGATGCGGCGACGGCTCCGGCGTCGTCGATGTCGGAGGCATTTAGCAGTAGTAGTCCGTTGTCGAGTGCTGCGAGCAGCTTTCAGTCGGGTCTGGCATCAGGTATGGGTGCCTCCGGTGCTGTCTCTCCGACCTCAACTCCACCGTTGGAGAAATTCGCTGCGCAGCATCCTTCGGTGGCTTCTGTTGGGGCGCCAGGCCCGCAGGGTCCGGTGGTTCCCGCTCAGGCGACGACGGCGCCTGCACCGAGCGCTCCACCTCATGTAGGCGGTGGTGGTGGCGGCATGGCACCGATGGTGCCACCGGCCGGTGGCGGCGGCGGGTTGGCTCCCTACGTGCCACCCGGCGGGGGCGGTGCGGCGGTGCCGCCGGCTGGCGCGGGCACGGTGCCGTCTGCCGCTCAGTCTGCGCCGCCGCCGGTCGCCCAGCCGTCTCAGCAGGGTGGTGGTGGCGGGGCGCCGCTGGTGGCTGGCAGTTCCGGGGCAGGTGTTGGCGCAGTCTTGCCGGAAGCGGAGCCCAGCGCTGAATTGGTGCTGGCGCGACGGGTTTTGGACGGATTGGTGCGCGGCACTGAAGTCCGTGAGGACTTGCTCAATGGCGGTTTCGTGCAGTGGGCAGTGTCGGTGGTGCACCTGCCGTCGGGGCCTTCGGTGTCAATTGCATCGAGTGCAGGGGGCGGCGCGTATGTGCCGCCGGGAGTCTTCATTCCCAACTCGGCGCATCTGGCGGTCTTTGATGAGTTGTTGCCGCAGAGCTGGGCGAGCCGGTTCATGGGGGTTGAGCAGCCGACGGCGGTGTTGGCGGCTCACGCCGAGGAACTGTCTCGGCACGTTCCGGGCGCACGTTGGTCTGCATTGGTGACGACGGAGTTGGGAGTTGCCCGTCCGGCGGGCTGGCCGGAATTCGAGACTGTTCGTGCCGTGGACATTCTGCATACTCCGGGAGAAGCTCCGGGCGTCGGCGGCGGTTACGTGCATCGGTTGATGACGGTGGATGTGCCGGCCTGGCAGAAGGTGCAAACCGTGCTCCAGCAGGGGCTGGGTTTGCAGGCTGCCGGGACGATCACCGAGGGCGTCTTGGCTGCCGCGGCCGCGACTCACAGTCCAATGACGGGCGTGCACGGCCAGGTCCGGTTGATCGAGCAGTACGACGTCGATCATGTGTTGGAGCCGTTGCGCAGTAGGACAGCCGTGGACTGGGATGCCCATCATCACAACGTGCTGCAGCGCCACAACTCAGCGGTTTTGCACCCGAGTATGGCCGGGGCGGTACTCGACGCTGACGATTCGGAGGTATCGCAGGCTTCACGCCAGGTCTACGCGCACTTCTACCGCGCAGGTCTGATGATCGAATTACTCCGGTGTTGGCGGGAGCAACCCCCGTCGCTCCCCGACATCGTGTACTGCGCGAAGATCGCCGGCTTCGGCCACGTTGTCGATGCCGTGTTGGCACCGCCCCAGCAGCAGAGGTGAGCCCGTTCCCAGAGATGGCCGATTGCGGCCGAGGGGGTACTGGCACGCTGCGAGGACGGTGTACTTCCCCAGCGCACCCGCCACCCAGTAGGTGCTCGGGCTGGGCGTCACTTCGCGACGTCGTGGCCAGGACTGCGTGGATGTGCCTCAAGTGCTGTCATGCGGATTCCGTCGCGGAGTCGGGTCGTTTCCTCGAGGCAGTACCAAAGGCTGCGGCCCCTGAACTGGGCAAACGCCACATCCGAGCATGAAATGACAGCGCGGATGAGAAGGTGACACCGGATCTGAGACCCTCTAACCACACCAAACCCGCAGCAAATTGCCTGAAGTGTTCACGAAGTGCGCCACGGACTGACTCATCATGTATATTGTGTCTATCAACACGCGGGTCGGGTGACTTGGGTGTCGGTGTGGAAGGGGAACCGTGACTGAGCAACAGGCGTCAGGAGCTGAGACGGTCGACGATCTCGCCGCGCGGGTTGCAGCAACGGCGATCTCGGCGAAGCGCACCGTGTTTGTGCAAGTTAACGCACTTGGGTTCGTGTGTGGCGTGGTTTTGAAGCCCGAGGCACGCAATTGGGATGCGGTGACGCTGAATAACCGGGTCCGCAAGGTGGCCGCGGTGGCACACGATCGCTACCTGGCCAACCTGGGTATCGAGGGGACGTATCCGACGCTTGACGCGGTAGCTGCCGCCGAGCGTGCATTGGCCTTCTAGCTACGAGGAGTAGTTGCATGTCGTGGGACATTGTCGGCAAAGCCGTCGAGACGGTTATCTCGAACGCCATCGGTGGAATCATCCGGCTCGGTCCGTTGCTGACGGTGCCGTCGTTGCCGGCTTCCTCGGGACCAGGACAGTCGGGCGGGGCTGATAGCCCGCCGCCTCCGCCAGCGCCGCCAGCGGAGGCCGAAGGGCCGGCGGCCGAGGCCGCCAAAGAGGAAGCCCGGCGGATGGGCGAGATGCTGGAGCAGTTGGTCGAACTCGACAACGCCGGGATCAGCGTTGAAGACGTGGCCGCTGCCGGGGAGGCCGGGCGCAAGGAGCTTGAGGATATTCGCGCCGATGTGAACGCCAAGATCACCGAGATGAAGGCCGACGGTTCGCTGTACACCGTGGAGGGCCAGAAGGCGTTGATGGAGTTCATCAAGACACGCCTTGAGGAGGCCAAGGACATCATCGAGAAGGCCGCTGCGGATTCCGAGGACAAGGCTGCTGAGGCTGAACAGAATGGCAATAACTACGGCGGTGTGGGCACCCCTGTCGATGGGGGAGGCTCGCACGATCACGGCGCCGCGAGCGGCAATGATGCTGCGGTAGAAGATGATTCCGCTGAGGAAGCCGCGACGACGCCAGCGGGGATACTTGGTCAACCGGGTCTGGGCATGGGTATGCCGATGGGCGGCGGCATGCCGCTGGGCGGCGGCTTACCTGGCTTTGGTGGCGGCGGGGGTGGGCTCCCCGGTTTCGGTGGCGGTGGGTTGCCGTCGGGCCTGATTGAGCCGTTGGCGGCGGGTTTGTCTGGTCTTGGTGAGCAGGAGCCGGTGGAACCGCTGGAGCTCAAAGACGACGACGCTCATGGCCCAGACGATGCCGAGGGTCCCGAACTCAAGGATGAGCACGGCGGTCCTGATGGTGATGCGGCTGCCGAGGACGCGGGCGATGCCGCAGCGGCTGAGGACGATGAAGCGGCGCAGACTCAGGCCGCTGCTGCAGACCAGTCGGGGCAGCAAGCCGAGACGCTGGAGCCGCCGGCCAAGTCCACCGATGTGCAGTTGCCTGATGAATCGGTGACCGAAGCTCGCACAGCGCAAGGTGCGGCGGCGGTGCGGGCGGCCCTCAACGGCACCCCGGTGGCTGAGGCATGGCAGCAGGCCGCTGGTGTGGCGTTGCCGCCGGCGGGCACGCCGGTGACCGAACCGGTCCCGCCCACCCAGCTCAAGGCCGGTGATGTGGGCATGTGGAAGGACCACATGGTGATGGCGTTGGGCAGCGGCAAGGTGTTGGTGTCCGGGCAGGTGCAACCGTTGGAGAGTGTGAGTTCTGGCCCTGATTTCTTGGGATGGTTCGATCCGACTGCCGCAGCTGGCAAGACGGGGTCGCCTACCTCGGCGCCCACCGCTGACTGAGTATGAGGGCGTGTGACCAATGCTGACCCTGCCGAAGGCCCACTGACATGTCGGTGGAGGGGTTTGTGCGTGCGGCCGGGGGTGTGATGGGGCAGGCGCGGGATGGGTTCGGGACCGGGGTCGGGGTGTTGTTGCCGGTGCCGCCGTTGGCTCCGGTGCCGCCGCCGACGATCACTCCGGGTGAGGGCCAGGCCGCTGACGGCCAGCAGGACGCCGCCTCGCAGGCCAATAACGCCACCGCAGCGTTGAGCAGCCTCGATGACACCGGTCGCGCCGAACTCGACGCGTCGGTGGCCTCGGCTGCGGGGGGCCGGGTGAACATGGAGGCGATCATCGGTCAAGCGGTGGCCGATGTGCACGCTCTGGGGTTGAGCACCGGCACTCCGGAGGGCAAGCGAGCGCTGATCGCGGCGATCAAGACTCGGTTGGAGGAGACGCGCGGCACGGTGGAAACCGGCAGCGGCGAGGCGGGGACCCATGCCGCGGCCGCGAATGCCAACGCCGCCGGGTACGGAGATGTCGCTGGCCTGACCCGGCCGGCGGGGATGCCCGCCAACCCGCTGGGCGCCATGCCGATGGGCGGCGGGATGCCGATGGGCGGTGGGATGCCAGCCGGTGGTGGCGGAATGCCCGGATTCGGCTCCCCACTGTCCGGCTTGTCCGGCCTGACCGCACCCTTCACCCAAGCCGCCAAGTTCAGCGATACCGGCAGCGGCACCACCAAACTCGCCTCGGCCGCGACCGCAGCCCTGGATACCGCTGGGGCGGGGAAGGCCGACGAGAAGGGCCTGCAGAAGTACACCAAGTTGATGAACCGCGCGATCTCGAACGCTTTTCCCGAGATCAGGGAAATCGGTGGGGTGCGGCCGGATTCGCTCAAATGGCATCCGAACGGATTGGCCTTGGATGTGATGATCCCGAACTGGGATACCCCCCAGGGCCGTGAACTGGGGAATCGAGTGGTGAACTTTCTGATCCGTCATCAGAAGCCGCTGGGGTTGGATCACATCATCTGGCGTCAGCAGACGATCCAGCCCGACGGCAGCTCCACGATGATGGCTGACCGTGGCGACGCGACCCAGAATCACTTCGACCACGTCCATGTGGTGTCCTTGGGAGGGGGGTTCTAACTGTGCAGGAGTCGGAAAACAGCCACCGGGCCGAGCGCCGCCGCGGTGGCACCGGTCTGACGTACGCGTCCCTGGAACAGGTCGCTGCCTGGCGGTTTCTGTGGCATCGGATGGCGGTGGCAGTGGCCCGCCACTCGGTTCGGCTGGTCCACGATCCATCGAAGAACTACGGTGCGGCGGCCACAGTCGGAGTGGTGATCGGAGCCTTGGCGCTGGGAGTGTGCTTCGTGTTGGCCTGGCTGCGTCCGGCCGGGCAAATCGGCAACGCCAAGCTGGTGGCTGATCGCGGCAGCGGCGCCCTCTACGTCGATGTCAACGGCACCATGCACCCGGCGCTGAACCTCGCCTCGGCGCGGCTGATCCTCGGCCAGGACGCGTCCCCGACGCTGGTGCCGATGGCGCAGATCGAGCAGCGCCCGATTGGTCCGACCGTCGGGATCGCGGGAGCCCCCAACGATCTGGTGGCGCATACCCCGACCGAGACCGGGTGGGGATTGTGCGACACCGTCGGCACGCCGGGAAGGCTCGTTGTTCCTCGGGTGACCGCGTTGACCGGGTTGCCGGAGTTGGGTGAATGGGCCCACGAGATGCACTCCCCGGAGGCGGTGCTGATGTTCTACGGCGGCAACAACTTCTTGGTGACCGACGGGCATCGGTCCATGCTCGACTTGGCCGACAAGCCAGTCATGCTCGCGTTGGGGTTGCAGGCGGGCAATCTGCGACCTACGCCGATGTCACGGGCGCTGTATGAGGCGTTGATTCCCACGGCTCCGCTGCGAGTTCCCGATGTCCCCTCGCCAGGCGGTCCAGTCGGATACGCCTCGACGGCGCTGCCGGTGGTGTCGGGATCGGTGATCAAGTCCCAATCCGCAGCCGGTACCGACCAATTCTTCGTGGCGTTGCCGGCGGGCCTGCAACTGATTCCCGAAACCGTCGCGCTGATGTTGCATAACGCAAACGTGTCGGGGAAAGGCAAGGTTCTCGATGTGCCCGCCCCGGTGGTCACCGCTGCTCCGCAGGCCGTCGGGTTCGACATCACGATGTATCCCAACGGGCCGATCAAACTGTTGGACAAGGCCGCCGAACCGGTCACCTGCGTGCTGTGGCGCAAGGATTCCGGGGCACCGCAGGCCACGGTGACCACCGTTTCGGGGCGGCGGTTGCCGATCCCGCAAGGCGATGAGTCGCGAGTGATCAAGATGGTCTCGGCGCGATCGGGCCAACAGTCCGCCGACGAGGTGTACCTGGGGCGGCAAAGCGCGAACTTCGTTCAGGTCACCGGTGTCGAACCGGACTCCAAGCGCAGTGAGTCGCTGTGGTGGATCGGCCAGAGCGGGGTGCGCTTCGGTATCGAGACCTCAGATAAACAACAAGATCCGCGTTCGGCGTTGGGCATCAAGGACTCGACGCCCACCCCCGCCCCGTGGGCGGTGGTTCGCTGGCTTCCGGCGGGACCAGCGTTGTCGCGGCAAGCCGCGATGGTCGAGCACGACACGTTGGCGGCCAACCCAGCAGCCGCACCGATGCGGGAGAAAGGCGCAGGGCAATGACAAAGAAGGGTTTCGACAAGGAGAAACCGCCGGCACCGATGCTGCCGACACGTACCGTTACGATGCCCGAGATCGGGGAAATCTCCCGGCCGCCGCAGCCTCGACCGCCGGTCTGGGTGTGGGTGCTGGTCTTTGTCGTCGCGGTGATCGTGTTGCTGGTCATCATGATTCGCACCGGTGCCCGCTCGATCGGATTGGGCGGCATGATCTTCATGCCGCTCATGGCGTTCTCGCTGTTGATGATGATGCGTAATCGAGGTAGCGGGGCGAATGAGAAGACCAAGCCGGCCGCGCTCAACCAGACCAGGGTGGACTATCTACGCAATTTGGATGAATTGCGCGACGAGGTGGCAGTCGGAGCCAAGGAGCAGGCTGCAGAAATCTCCTACCACCATCCCGACCCGTGCAACGGGTCACTGCTTACTGTGGTGGGCACCGGGCGCATGTGGGAGAGACGTCCCACCGACCGGAACTTCGGCCATGTGCGGATCGGGCGGGGTATGACCGGGCTCAACACCATCATCAACCCGCCGCAGAAGGTTCCGCCGCCGGAGTACCGAGAAACCTCGACGGCGATTGCTGCGCGAGATTTCTTGTTGGAACAGAACGTTGTGCACGATGTTGGCCGTCCGCTGCATCTTTTCGACCAGATCGGGTGGGCCTTCTTTGCCGAGGAGGACCAACGGCCGCTGGTGCAGGGCACGTTGCGGGCACTGGTCTGCCAATTGTGCGTGTTTCACGGTCCCGACGTGGTGCGCCTGGCGGTCATTACCGATGACCCAGCGGCCTGGGATTGGGCCAAGTGGTGGCCGCACATTGCTGACCCTGAGTTGGTCGATGCGTGCGGGCCGGCGCGGATGATCTACAGCGATGTAGGGGAGTTCATGGAACGCTTCGGCGAGCAGTGGCGCAGCCGCTCCCTGTGGTCACCGCCGATGGAGGGTCAACCCCGCGCTGATGACCATTGGGTGATCGTGGTGGACATGCCCGGCGCCAACTGCGCTCCACTGTTGGGGAGCTCCGGTTTCGCCGGGGTGGCGGTGCTGGAGGCCACCAATGACTACTACTCGCCGCTGGCGACCTCAGCCACCGCGATGAAGTTCGATGCCGTCGGAAATCTGCTGCGGGCCAGGGAGGTTGTCTAGATGGTTCGGGTATCGCCGGTGGTTGAAGCCGGCCTTGCGTTCGCGGCCGCACCGGACGTCATGCCGTTGGTGGAGGCTGAGGTGTTGGCCCGTGCGGTGGCCGCCTGGGAGCCCGAGGATGCCGCGACCCGGTTCGTGGCCGAACGTGCCGCCGACGCGCGGGCGGGACAAGATTTCCTGGACTTGTTTCAGATTGAGGATGCCCGCGTGTGGGATCCGCACGCGCTGTGGTCTCAGCAGACTGTGACAAGCCGACTGCGCGCTCCTTTGGGGAAGAATCCCACGACCGGTAAAACGGTGTGGCTAGACCTCAAGGAAGGCGCCGAGGGCGGCATGGGGCCGCACGGCATGCTGACCGGGGCCACGGGGTCAGGCAAGTCGGAGACTCTGGTGTCGTTCTGCTTGGGGATTGCGATGCTGCACCCGCCTGAGACATTGCAGATGATCTTGGGCGACTTCAAGGGCGAGACGGCGATGATGAAACTCGCTGCGCTTCCGCACTGCCAAGGAGTGGTGTCGAACTTGGCCGGATCCACCGCGCGGCTCGACCGGTTCGAAGACATGATCAATGGTGAGACCGCCCGGCGGGAAACACTTCTCAGTCAAGCGGGCTACAAGGACGTCCGCGATTATGAGCGTGCACGGGCCACCACCCGTCCCGATCTGCCGCCGTTGGGGACCTTGCTGATCGTGTTGGACGAGTTCAGCGAACTGCTGCGGATTCGCCCGAAGGTGGCCGAGACATTTGATGTCGTGGCGCGGAAGGGGCGCGGTCTGTGGATGCATATCCTCAACGCCTCGCAGCGCGTGGAGACTGGTCGGATGGCCGGCATGATCGCCCAGCAGACGTACTCGATCGGTTTGAAGGTCAAAGACGCCAGCCAATCACGTGCGGCGATCAACTCCACCCGTGCCTACGAGGACCTCAAGGGCGCACCGGAGGGCACCGGCTTTCTGGTCTTCGACGATGAGCACACCCTGTTTCGGTCGTACTACGTGTCAGCACCCTTCATCCCCCCGGTGGCGGGAAAGCAGCAGCGGCGGCGGCAGGCCGGCCAGTACATCGATCCTCGGCCGTTCAGCGCCGCGATTCAGCCGTTACCGCTGGACATCGAGGTCGGGGAAGATCCGCAAGATAGTGCTGGCGAGGAGATCTCCGCTGAACAGATGAGCGTGGACGCCGACACCGTGGTGTCGGTACTGGTCGAGCGGCTCGCCGCTGCGGGCCGTACCACCCGCGCGATGCACCAGTTGTATCTGCCGCCTTTGGACGAGACCCCGGTACTGGCTGTCGATGATGTGGCCCAGGAGTTCTGGGGACGGGACTGGCTTGATGTCTCACCCGATTCCGGGTTGGTCGTTCCCTACGCCCGAGAGGACGACCCGTTCGACCACAGTCAGAAGTTGCTCAGCGTCGACCTGTCGGGAAGTAAGGGCAACGCCGCCATCATCGGGGCGACGCAGAGCGGCAAATCGACTGCGCTGCAGACGCTTATGGTCAACCTTGCGGTCTCGCATAGCCCTCAACGTGTGCAGTTCTACGGGATCGATCTTGGTGGCGGCAAGCTGCAGAGCATGTCAATGCTGCCGCATGTCAGCGGCATCGCCGGGCAAGGCAACGAGGAACGGATCACGCGGATCATCAGCGAGGTCGAACGGTTGCTTACCGCCCGAGTTCGCAGTTGGGAACTGGCCGGGATCGATCTGGCCGAGTTCCGCGCCCGCAAGTTCGCCGGCAAACCTGGCGAGGTTCCCGAGGATGACCACGGCGACATCTTTTTGATTGTGGACAACCTGTCGGCGCTCAAGATCAGAGACCAGGACCTGTACTCCCGGATCAGCGAACTGGGTGCGTCCTCAGCGCTGAACTACGGGGTCCACCTGCTGATCACCAATGATCAGTGGATCAGCTTGCCCTACAACCTCAATAGCAAGTTCGGCACTCGCATCGAGCTGCGGATGACCGATTACCGCGAATCGGAGATGGGCGATCGGGAACGGGCCAAGACGGTCCCCGACCAGCCTGGCCGCGGGCTCAAGCAGGGTGGGCTGCACTTCTTGATGAGTGCACCTGTGGCCACTGCGACCTATGCCAACTCCTCGGCTGCGCAAACGTACGAGCAGTCCGCGGTGGAAACCACCTGCGGGTTGATCGCGCAGTCGTGGCAACAGCAAGGCGTTCCTGCGGCCCTGCCGCTGCCTGAACTGCCCACCGAACTGGCATTTGACCAGCTTGGCGAGGTGCCAGCGGGCACACTGAAGCTAGGTGTCGGTGAGATCGCGCTGGACACGATCGGAGTGGATCTGACCGCAGCGCCCAACTTCTATGTGGTGGGCAGTAGTGGTTCGGGCCGCACCACGGTGATGCGCACGCTGGTGACAGCGATCCAGCAGACCTTCACCCCCGAACAGGCCAAGATCATTGCCTTCGACCCCGATCTGAAGTTGGCCGCTTACATCGACGCGCCCTATCTGGCAGTGCACGTGGATAACCCGTCGGCCGACGTCGGCGCTATCGCGGCGAGCATCGCTCAGCGGTTCACCACACATCGTCGCCCACCCGAGAACGCCACCGCGTTGGAGCGGGCGCAATGGCGCTTCAGCGGCCCCCGCTACTTCATCGTGATCGACGACCTCAACCTGTTCAATGCGCCCGGTTCCACCACGCAGTCACGGCTGATGCCCGCGTTGGAGCCAGTGATCGAGCGCGGCAGGCAAATGGGCGTCCACATCCTGGCCAGCCTCAACATCTCCGGATGGATGGCAACCAGTGCCCACAACAAAATGGTGGTCGCCATGGACCGTGCGGGGGCGGGAGTTTTGATCCTGGACGGCAGCCCCGCCGACGGGGCCATCGTGGACAAGATCCGCGCCGCACCGCGGGCACCTGGACGCGGTGAACTGGTGTATCGCAAGCTGGGACGGCAACTAATGCAGGTGTCGCTGCCGCCAGCGCGGGAATCTCACCAGGACCATGGGGACGATTCATGGTGAACTTAGTGACAACGTCGGCACTCCGTGGTGGAGTAGCAGAGCAAACACGCAGCCAACACACACCCAACAACCAAAAAGTGTGCAGCAGGTGTTTACCTACTGACTAAATGTGTATTAGTCTGCAGTAGCGGGGAACAGAAGGAGTAACGCAATGTCGGCTTTGTCGATTTTCTTGGAGCCCGGCGGGGTCGCCGCCGCGGCAGCTGCCACTGCCGCGCTGTCGTCGGAGGCCGCCGGTCACACCGGCCAAGCTGCGGCGAGCGCGGCCGTCGTGGAGCCGGGCCTCGATGACATCTCGATCGTGAACGCCGCCAAGATCAGGGCCTACTGCGCCGAGGTGACAGCCATCCTGGCCTCGGCGTCCGCGCAGCAGGCGCTTTACGGCCTGGCCAATAGCAGTGCCGGGGTGATGACCACGGTCAGCGACGCCGCAGCTGGCGCCGTGATCGACTCGGTCATCTAAGAAAGACAGGTTGACGCTATGCCGCCGGGGGCTTATCAAGCCGAACCGCCCGAGTTGACCTCGGCCCAATTCTGGCTTGGCCCTGGAGCCTCGACGTTTTTTGCCTCCGGTGCCAACCTGCAGGCGCTGGCCGGGGCGATCATCGGGATGCTCGGCGGCCACGTCGCGGTCGAGGGGGCCATGGCGGCGAGCTGGCCGTCGCTCAGCGGCGAGATTGCCCGCTTGGCGCACCTGCCGCACTTGGCCTGGTTGGGTTCGGTGGGCGCGATGATCGCCGAAGCGGGCATCGCGGTGGATGCGACCGCTGCGGCGTTTGAAACAGCAAAGTTCAGCACGCCGCAGCCAGGCGAGGTCGCGCTGAACCAGTCCGAACACGTCGCGCTCAACGGCGCCAACTTCCTGGGCATGCTGACCCCCCTGATTCTGGCGAACCGCGCCGACTACGGGCGCATGTGGGTTCAGGGCGTGTCCAGCAAGTACGCCTACGAAGCCGGATCGGTGCCACTGCAGACAGTGCCGCCCTTGCCGCCCCCGCCACCGTCGACGGTGAGCGGATCCGGGGGCGGTTCACCGGAGTCCTTGGAGAAGACGGCTGCCGAAGCTGGTCTCCCGATGGAGGGCATGTTCCAACAGCTGACGAGCATCCTTCCGGCGATTGGGCAGGTGCCGATGTCGGTGATGCAGTCGGCCGGCAGTGGAGGTCCGCTCAAGAGCGTGACCGAGCTGCCCCAGCAGATGCTCGGCCAGCTCGGGTCGCTGGCCTCTGCAACCGACTTGAATCCCGACGCGGGCCTCGATGCCGTCGGCGGGGGTTCTGACTGGGTGACCGCAACGCCCCTGGCCGGGGGTGCGGTAAATGCGTCGTTGGCCGGCGGCGGGGGTGGCGGTGGCCTTGGCGGTGCGGGCACCCTTTCTGCGGCCTCCGCATTGCGCAGCCCCGGTTCCTGGTCCTCAGCGGTCAGTGCCGCGGGATCGGTGGGCGGGGAGGCCACTTCGCGATTCAGCGAGGTTCGCGCCCAGGCGACCACCGTTCCGGCATCAGCCGGTGGCGGTATGGGCGGCATGATGGCGCCCATGGCTCACGGCGCGGCCGCTGCTGGAGCTCAGAACAACAACGAGAACAAGACGGCGCAGACCGATTCCAGCCAGGTTCTGGCCTCTGCTGCCGATCTGTTCCGATCGCCCGATGCCATGCCGGTGATTACCGGGGGAGGGGGCCTTTCCCAGGCCGCCGGTCCCGGAGGCAAGGAGGCGCCGGTGTGACAGGCGAGCGGGAGACCGCCAACGCTGAGCAGTAATCCCAATCCGGCGCTCCGGGGCGGGGGGAAACGAACCAATCTGGAAGGAATTTCGAATGGATATCTTTGGTGATGTCGACTCCATGCACGGCGATTCTTCGGCGCTGTCGGAGAAGGAGGAGCGGCTGCGGTCGATGGTGCAGCAGCTCGGCTCGATGCTGGAGCACGCCTCCACCGGCATGCAAGGCAAGGGCCGCATGGCGCTGCAGCGGGCCGGCGAGGACCTGCAGACCTACGGCAACCAGCAGGCCATGATGCAGGGCGAGCACAGCGAGAAGATGAACACCTCGGCGGCACACCTGACCGCCGGCGACGAAGACGCCGCTGGCTACCTGTCCAGCATCGACACCATGCCGGTGTGACCAGCACCAGCTGACCTGAGCTACACAGACGAGAAAGCGAGCACGATATGACCATCCAGTACAACGTTCCCATCGTTGAGGAGTGCAAGAGCATGCTGGCTCAGTGCTCCGTGCTGACCCAGGAGGTCCACGGGGACGCAATGATGCTCAAGGCCAGGGCCGCCGAGCACTTCCGCGGCGGCGGCGGCGAGGGCTTTCAGGACGACTACACCCGCGTCATGACCTACGTCGAGGGCTTGGCCGAGAAGCTCAAGAATGCCGAAGTGGCACTGGGGATGGGCCTCGATGGGATGGTCCAGAAGGACGCGGCGATCCGGTCGCAGTACGTCTAGGACTCTGTGGCGCGTACGCCAGAGAGGCCCCGTGGCTCGACGACGGCCCGGTCCTGCACCAACTGGCAGGGCCGGGCCGTCGCCGTGACGGGGTAGTGGGGAAGTGGTCGACATAGAAGGCGGGGTATAGCGGTGCGACCGACATTCGTGAACCGGCCGGCACCAACGGTGGCCGGTCCGCAACCAGCCACGTCGGTGGAGTTGACCCGAGATGCGCTGTGGCTTCTGCAAGCACTGTGCGGCGTGGAGCGGATGCCCTCGGTGCTGGTAACCAGGCCGTTCACCGACACCGGAGATCCAGCTGAACGACCCTGGGGACATCCCGGCGTGGCCATTCTGCGCGACAAAGGCCTAGTGTTCGGCGATGCCGTACATCCCCAAGTCCGGATGTGGCTGGAGACGCTGGGAGCACCAGATCTGGTGCTGGCCTGCCTCATTCGACGCGGCGAGAATCATTTGCGCGTCGCCATCGCCCGGCGCGGGGACATCACCGTCTCTGCCATGCAACACGTCGATGACATCACCATCGAGTACCTGGGGCACGCCGCGACGGTGTCGAGTTTGATCGATCGGCTCCTGCCAGTGTGCGGTGCGGCGATCGAGCCCGCACAGTTCGATACAGTGACGGTGCCGACCGCGGGCCTGCTCGATGGACTGGGCAAGGTCGCCCGTGGCGAACACAGCGCAGCGGTGGTGTTCGGCGACCTCGGAATGGACAGTGACCAGTATCGAGTGATCACCGCTGCTGCTGACAACCCGATCATGGAACTGTCGATTACCGCGATGACCCCCGATGAGTCCGGGCAGATCCAAGTGAGCAGGACCGCGGCCACCGTCACCGATACCTCGCAGGGCCGGGTGCTAACTGGGCCTGTGCGCAGCGACAACGGTTCGTGGTGGACGTTAATCACGCCGGGCACGACCCCGGCAATCAAGTCCGCGGTCGCCGCGGTGTTGTCGATGGTGGGCTTCCGCAACTGGGGCGATTCAGCACCTCAACGCCCGTAGCGGCGCTCCCGCGAAGGTGGCTGACCCCACTCAAGGAATGATGACATCGATTACCGCACACCAAAGTCAAACAATTTGGGTGTACAACATATGTGTCTGAACTGCATTAGTATGTATGATATGTACGGCAGCAGGCAGTGCTAGGAGGTAGGCCGTGAGGCGCAAGGGGAACGAGTCACCGTGAGCGACAACGACTTTTACAGCCGATACCTGCAACCGGAGGAACATCCAGCACCGGGTGCTGATGCCGCAAGCATTCCCCCCGAGTCCCAGCCGAGCGGCGAGCGTCTGACCGACGCCGGCGCCGCCGAGCACAACGACCCACACACCGATCCACGGATGCCCGTCGCCGGGGACCCCACTGCCACCCCAGCGGACTGGCCGGACACGCCCGCACCGCCGCCACCAGGTGCCACCACGGCAGCGAGCTGGCCGGAAACACCACCTCCGCCGCCCCCGGCGGCCACCCCGCCGCCAGGCTGGCCTGAAACGCCTCAGCCGGCGGCCGACGCAGACAGCGGCGGCAGGCACGCGATGGGAGCCATGTCCGCGCCGCAATATCCGGGGACTTTCCCCCCATCGCAGCCTGGATATCCGCCGCCGGGGCCGCCGGTGCCCGGCTACCCGGCACCACCGGGTCCACCTCCTGGGTATCCGGCGGCGGGGCCGCCGCCCAGCGCACACCCGGCGGCTCCGACACCGCCGCCGGCCTGGTCTCCGCGTCCGCCGGAAACACCGTCGTGGCCTGCTCGTGGTGGCGAGTCCGTCGGCCCGATGCAGGCGCAAGTCCGACAAGCCGATCTAGTACGTCCGTACAAGCAGTCGCCGGAAACAGGCTGGCGCAGAAGGCTTTACAAGACCACCCGCATTAACCTCGGGCCGGGTGCCAGCGAGCGCGAGTGGAACGACCTGCGCCGGCGGTTGAAGGTCAACCTGCGGGGCACCTACGTGATCGCGGTGCTGCAGCAAAAAGGTGGGGTGTCAAAGACAACGACCACCCTTGGCATCGGTGCGGCGCTGGCGCATTACCGCAGCGACAAGGTCGTCGCTATCGACGCCAACCCGGCGTCGGGCAACCTGGCGAAGCGGATAGACGAACCCAGCACTGGGACCTGGCGAACACTGCTCGCCGACCCGAACCTGCATTCCTACAGTGACTTCCGGCATCACCTGGGCATGGATTCCACCTCAGGGCTGGAAGTGCTCGCCGGCGACCCCGGCGACGCGGTCCTCACCGGCCGTGAGTTGACGATGGCCTGGCAGCGATTGGCCCGGCAGTACCCGGTGGCCTTGCTGGACTGTGGCAACCAGATGCGCGATGACATCACCGCCGCGGTGCTGTCGATGGCCGATGCGGTGGTGGTGGCCTCAACCACCCGTTACGACGGCGCCGAGGCGGCGCAACAGACTCTGAATTGGCTTATCGCGCATGGCTATCCGGGCCTGGTGAACTCAGCGGTCATGGTGATCAGCAATGTCAACAAGATCACTCCGACCAAGGCTGTGCGCAATCTGCACGAAGGGTTCGAACGCGTGGTACGCGCGGTGCATGACATCCCTTATGACCCGCACCTCAGCGACGCCACAGCGATCGACTTCAATCGCCTGGCCCCCGCGACGCGACGGGCATTCATCGAGACCGCGGCCTCAGTGGTGGACGGGTTCGCCGGCGCGGCCGACAAAGATCCCGGTTACCGACCGCAATGGCCCGACCAAGGCGAGGGGTGGCGATGACCGCAACAACCGAACGCGGTGCGCACGGGGCAGTTCCGAGCAGTAAGGTCCGGCTGGCCGAGCAGGTCAGAGTGGCGGTGCTGTTCGAAGGCCGCCAGAAGGATGTGACGTTACCGGCAAGCTCTCCGGTGGCGGCGGTGGTCGATGCGCTGGTGCGTCGTTTGCAGGCCAACGAGGACGGCGGCGACGACGGGTTACGCGAGCCCGATGAGACCGGCATGGTCAGCCCTGGTCTGGTGAACCTCACCCACATCGACGGCCGTCCCCTTAATCGCACACAAACGCTCAGCCAGCAGGGCGTCGTCGATGGCGACCTCCTGGTGCTCGAAGTGGTCGATTCCGAGGTGGAGTTCACCCCGGTGATCGAATCGCCGTCCTCGGCGGTCGCGGTGCTCAACAAGGCACGGACCCCCGTCGTGACTGCGGCCACCGCGCGGCTGGTCGCCGGGGTGATCATCGCCTCCACGGTGGCCACGACGATCGCCCTGCTGATGCTGGCCTGGTCGCGGAATCGCAGCGCGGGCCATGACTGGAACCTGATTCCGGCGGTCAGTGCGCTCGCCGTGGGAGTCTTGCTGATCATCGGAGGGGCTCTGGTCTGGTCTCGGCAACGAGATGCCGTGACGGCCAATGCGTTGTGGCTGCCGGGGGCGTTGATCGCGTGTCCGGCAGCAGCGCTGATGGCGGCCCCCGGCGATATCGGGACCTGGCACGTCGCTTTCGCCGCGGTGGTGGCGACAGTCCTGGCCGCCCTGTTGTGGCGAATCAGCCCCGCGCCGCGCGGCGCGATGGCCACGATCGTGGTCGTCGGAACGGGACTGGCGGTGCTGGCCGTCATCCATGCCCTGACTGGAGCGACGCTGCAGAACATGTCCGTCGCAGTGATGGTGCTGGCCCTGTTCGTGCTCACCGGGGCACCCAAGATCGCGGCACGGATGGCTGGTATCCCGGTGCCGCCGTTCCCGACGGTCACCGGCAAGGACACCTTCGACAACGCCGACGCGATCGCCAAGGAAGCGCTGGTGGCCGCCGAGCACCAGGGGACGCCCAGCGTCGAGGCGCTGCGCAGGGGCGCGGCCGCAGCCAATACGTACCTCAGTGCGCTGTTGTTGGCGGTGGCGGTGTTTTTCGTGGGAGCCTCGTTCTTCGTGGTCGATCCCGGCCAGGGGCGTTGGTGGTTGGCGACGGTGTTTGTCGGTGTCTTAGCGACCGTGCTACTGCTGCGGGGCCGGGCATTTGCCGCGCGTGGGCAGGCGATCACCGTCGTGGCCGCTGCCGTCCTGATGGTGACGATCACGACGGTGAAATATGCACTGGCCTGGCCGGGGCCGGAGGCCGCCTACGGGGCAGCCGCAGTGCTGCTGTGCATCGGCATCGCCGGGGTCATCGCCGCGGCTGTGGTTCCCTCACGGGTGTTCTCGCCGGTGTTCCGCAAGATCATCGAGTGGTGTGAGTATCTGCTGATCGTCGCGGTCCCGCCGCTGGCGGTGTGGCTGCTGAATCTGTTGTCCTTGGCGAGGAACATCTGATGAGGCCCGTGGGTCTGGGCCGGCGCTTGGGAGTCGCCGGGGCGGCGTTGATGTTGGCGGTGGTGTGGCCTTCGGGCACCGCGGCCGCGATCACGCCGCCGGCGATCGATCCGACCGCCGTTCCAGCGGACGGCCAACCCGGTCCCGACGAGCCGATGAAGCAGCGCTACGAATGTCCTGGCAACGGGCTGCTGCCGGGCACCGACGTCGCAGCAGTACCGGCGGCGCAAGCGTTCATGAATCTGCCCGAACTGTGGAAGTCGGCGGGGCGAGGCGCTGGGGTCAGCGTGGCTCTGATCGACACCGGAGTGTGGCCATCACCGCGGTTACCGCATTTGCGCGGCGGCGGTGACTACGTCATGGGCGGTGACGGACTGTCTGACTGCGACACCCACGGCAGCGTGGTGGCCAGCATCATCGGGGCCAGTCCTGCCGAGGGCGACGCGCTCGTCGGGGTCGCCCCAGACGCCGAACTGATCTCCATTAGGCAGTCCTCGGGCATGTTCGCCCGCGAGCGCGGCGCCAACGAGGATGACGCCCGCGCAGGCACCGTCAGCACGTTGGCTCGAGCGATCGTGCATGCCGCCAACGCGGGAGCCCGTGTCATCAACATGTCGATTGTGTCGTGCGTACCGGTCCATAAGCCGGTCGACCAAACGACGCTGGGAGCCGCAGTGCGCTATGCCGCGGTGGAGAAAGACGTCGTGTTGGTAGCGGCGGCCGGCAACGTCAATGCCGCCAGCGCGGGGATGCCGACGGGCGCGGGGTGTTCGCAGAACCCGAACATTGACGCCACCAACGTCAAGGACCCCCGTAACTGGGGCGGGGTCGTCACGATCAGCACACCGTCGTGGTTTTCCGACTATGTGCTGTCGGTGAGCGCGACTGATGACCAGGGCCAGCCCGCGGTCACCGAGCAAGGCGGCGACCTGAGCCTGGCAGGGCCGTGGGTAGGGGTTGCTGCACCCGGACTTTTCGTGGAGGCAGTCAACCCCGAGGGGGCGATCATCAACGCCACGTTCGATCCGCAGACCGCGACGCTCAAACCCATGAGCGGCACCAGCTTTGCCGCCGCCTACGTCTCGGGGCTGGCGGCGCTGGTGCGCGCGAAGTATCCGAATCTGCCTGCTGCGCAGGTGATCAACCGCATCAAGCAGACCGCGCACTCCCCGGCAGCGGTGGTTGATAACCGGGTCGGTTATGGGGTGATCGACCCGCTGGCGGCCTTGAACTTCGACGTACCCGAGATCCCTGTAGCCCCGGAGAACCTGACACGACCGCTGGGGCCACCACTGCCCCCACCCCCACCGGATCATCGCCCGATGATCATGGCGGTGGCCGGCAGTGCCGCATTGTTGATCGCGCTTGCCGTGGTGCTGCTCGTGACATCGATGTCCAAATCGCGACGAGGACAATAGGGGCGCAACGTGACCGTGCTCGATGACCAAATCCCCGGCCCGACCGCTGGATTCACTGATGTGATGCGGCGCTGGCGCCTCGATCTCCGATTGAAGCTGGTGGTGGTGGCCGAACTGATCGCCGCAACGATCCTGGCCATCGCCTCACCAGTGCCCTGGTGGGTGGTGCCGGTGGTCTTGCTCGCGGTACTGCTGGCGGCGACCGTCAGCTACAACGGCGCGACCGCGGCCGGGTGGCTGGTCCGGGCAATCCGGTTCGGGTACTTCCGCCGCTTCGAAGGTGCCCGCGGGGACCGTGCGCGCATCCCCGAGACCTTCACCGTCGACATGCCCGGTGCCGGGCCGATCGGGATGATCTGGGATGGCCAGTACGCAGTGACGATGATCGCCCTGCATGGGCGCCCGTTTTCACCGACCGTGCTGGTCCCGGCCGGCGCGGAGACGGTGGACACCATCCCGTTGCAGGCCATCGAGTCGCGTCTGCGGCAGTTCGCCGGCCTGGAGTTGCACTCGGTCGATGTCGTACAGGTGGGTAGCCGCGTTGCCGGTGATGGCGGCTACACCCCCAAGTACGCCGAGATCGTCGGCGACAGGGCCGCCGTCGGTGACCGTCGGACGTGGCTGGTGCTGCGGCTGTGCCCGCAGGCATGCCTGGCAGCGATGCTCTACCGCGGCGATGCCGCCGCGGCGGCCGCCGCCGCAACCGAGCGGGTGCGCCAAGCGGTGTTGCGCAGTGGATGCCGCGCAGTCACGAGCACCGAGCTACAACTGCGGGCGACCATCGAAGCGTTGCTCAACAGCACCGACCTGGACCGCGTGCAGGAAAACTGGTCGAACCTTGACGCTGACGCCGACTACGTCACCACCTACCGCATCGCCGGGCGTGACTTGAACACCAAATTGATCAACGACCTGTGGACCGTGCGGGCACACCGGACCGTCACCACGGTGCGACTGTTTGGTGATACGACCGGTCGCACCCGCGTCGCTGGACTGGTCCGGTTCCACACCGACATCCCGATGCCGAATCCACCTCTGCTGGCTCTGCAACCGGTCTCCGGGCAGGCATTCGACTCACTGCTCGCTTCCCTGCCGCTCGGTGATCGCGCATTGCGGTTGGAGATGTCCCCACGACTACTCGGCGACGGCGCTGACCTGAAAATTCCGGTGGGTCCGTCCGGGCCGCTGTTCGGGATGACCGTCACCGGAGTGCCCTTCCTCATGCCGCTGACCGACCCGTTGCGAGCAACCCGTGTCTCACTGAGCGCTGATCTGTCCGTAGCGATTCCCTTGCTGCTGCGCACCAGCGCTGCTGGCGCGGTGATCCTGATCCACACCGACCGTCCCGCCGTGTGGCAACCGTTGTGCGACAACGATTACCGGATCAGCCTGGCCAGCGATCGCGACCCTGTCCGACCGCCGACGGTCATCGTGGCCGACGGAGAGGGGCTGGCACTGACTGCTGGCGAACGTGGCCACAGCTTGGTCACCCTGGGCCCCGTCGACCCCGATGCGGACGTGACAATCGTGCAGGAATCCCCGGATGAGCTGGTGGTCGGCACGCCGGCAGTGCGCGGCGTGCGACTGTCTGTGATGCGTCCGCGTAACGAAGCACAGTTCCTGACCCACCTGCACGCGGGAGTGATGCAGCCATGATTGATGAGCGCTCACTGCAGGCATTGCAGGCTGCGATGAAGGTGTTCCACAGTGCACCGGATCGGGCTGCGCAGGTGTTTGTGTTGGCGACCGGCGACGACCCTGAGCTTGCTGATGCGTGGTTGGGTCGCTACGCCACCGGAGAGCGCTCGGTTCAAGTGCTGCAAAAGCTCGCCGCGCATGCCGACCGGCTCGGTCAGGGCCTCAACCGGATACAACACCGGCCCGCCGACCTCGGTGCCTATTTCGACATCGACTACGTGCGTCTGCCGATCATCGACGCGACCACCGCGCGGCTGGCCTACGCCGCCGCCCTGCTCCAGAAGCAGGACTATCAAGGAACCGACGACGTGCTGGCCACGCTGCCGGCCGAAGTTCCCGCCGTGGCCTATGTCCGGGCGTGCCTGGCCATCGCGACCCGGCGGTGGCCCGATGTCCTTGTTGCGGTCAGCAGCTGTGGTCACTGGCACAGCGACCCCCATCTTCGGCGGGCCGCGAGCCTGCAGGAAGCCTGGGCGGCCGCCAGCCTCGGCCTCAGCGACCGGGCTCTAGAGGCAGTGGATCGGGTGGTGAATCCGCCCGCTGACGACGCTGCCGGCGGGTTGCGGCCCAGCGCTCAACAAGCCAGCGACGACTTGAACCGGGATGCACTGTTCTGCCGAGCGCTGGTCCTACGCCATCTGGGCCAGGCCGAGGAAGCACGAACAGCCCTGACCAACATCCGGGTGCAGTGGCCCAACTTTGAGCGCGCTCAAACTGCCTTGTCTGATCCCACCTTCAGTTTGCAGATCACCGACCCGCAGACCATCGACACGCGTACCGACCGCTGGGATCCGGAGACGGAGACCAGCCCCGAAGAACGGGCCGCCCAAGAGTCGGCCCGCTCGGCGCAGTCGCTATTGGCAGAAGCCGAAGCAGAATTGGAGGCCATGGTCGGCCTCGATGAGGTCAAAGCTCGGATCTCTGAGCTACGTCACGACTCGATCGCGCGGGTGCTACGCGAGCGCAAGGGGCTGCCGACCTCGCCGGTATCGCGGCACCTGCTCATGATGGGGCCACCAGGAGTAGGAAAGACCGTCTCGGCGCGAGTGATCGCCCACATCTTCTGCGGATTAGGGCTGCTGCGCGACCCCGCCGTCTACGAGACCCGGCGAGACAAACTGGTCGGCCGCCACGTCGGCGACACGGAGAACAACACCCGAGAACAGCTCGAAAAGGGTATTGGCGCCACAGTCTTCATCGACGAGTTCGGCGACCTGATCCACAGCGGATACGGAACCGGAGACCCGTTCGGTCAGGCGATCATCAGCACCTTGGTGCCGTTCATGGAGAACCACCGCGACGAAATGGTCGTCATCGCCGCCGGCTACCCGATGGCCAGCCAACGCGTGCTAGCAGCCAATGACGGCTTGCGGTCACGGTTTTCGACCATCATCGAATACACCTCGTACAACCCCGACCAACTCGTCGCGATCATGGAAGCTATCGCCGGTGCCGATAGCGACAAATTCGCCCCCGAGGCGCTGGTGGCGGTACAGCAGAAGTTCGGCGAGTACTACAACACCCAGATCACCAGCAGCGAGGGCGACATCATTCGCGTCATCGACGCCTTGGGCAACGGCCGGTTCGTGCGCACCGTGGTCGAAAAGGCACAACTGAACCGCAACAGTCGCATCGTCAGTTCACTCGGGTTGAGCGGGGCCGATCTCAACGACCCCAACCTCGGTGCTGAACTCGACGCCGATGTGCTGACACTGTTGACCGCCGAGGACGTCCATTACGGCCACCAACAAGCACTCCCGCCGAACATGCGCACCGCGCGTGCCGCCGACTGGCTGGCTGAGGCAGAGGCACAACGTCACGCCAAAGCGCCGTAGGTGCCCGGCTTAGCTGACACCCATGAGCTTTGAGCTGTTCGACGGATGTTCCCTTCGCTGAGACCGCTGCGACGGGCTTGATCTTCACATCCAGAGGGAAACTCGATCAGAATCCAGCGAGCTTTTCAGCCTGTTTTCTATAGATCGAGACCACTTGCTCCTTTGTCACTTCACCCGGCCCATCACGAGAGACCTGGATGCCAATCATGGTGCCGCGGACGAACCCGACTCCCCCGAAACTACGCGAATTGTACGCACCCACAAGAAGATCAGACGCACCAGGGATGTCGATCTTGCGTTGCTCTCGGGCTACATCAATACCCATAAAGTTGTCTTCCCAGAATGTCCTGCAATCCTGAGGTGGATCAAAGGCCGCAACGTCAAGCTTGAATGTAGCCGGACTAGCCGTAAAGTTCCCCGACTTGTCATTGGTGACTGCAATCTGCCCCACGGACATCGCGCCCGCCCACGGACACCTTTCGTCAGCGGTCGGATCGGCCGCATTACGACCCATGGGCGCATTCTCAACCCTGCGTACCTCGTGAAGCCAGCGGTATTCGCCCTCGACGGGAAACTCTTGCTCGGTCAGAAACATGTCGCTGGTCAAGTTCGTAATGTCTGGCTTCGCAAGAGCGTTAGCAACCACATCGGAAGCGGCCCCGCCGACGCCATCGGTAAGCGACGGCGCCCCCGAGCAACTCGCCAGTAGCACAGCCGCCAACACAGCGGACGACATCCCGACCAGCCTGCACAGAACCATGAACTTCCCACCCCTTTGTCTAGAACAAGCGATGTGTCGAGGAGCAACCGTCATACACATCCATGTGCAGATGCCAGCCTAATTTAACCCGCCTCCCCGCACGCAGTGAATAACCCTCCCCATGCGTCCAGCCTCCAACCGCCACAGCTTCGGCGAGGCGAGAAGACAGACCATGGGTCCGCTGCACGATGCCGATACGTCGGTCGATACCAAAGTTCATCAATCCCGACTGATACGCATTGACCGCCTCGGTCTGTGCAATCATCTCGGCACGCACGGGGTTGTTGATCACCTTGCGGATGCGTTTCACCATCGCGGCCTGGCCTTCGCCCCGAGCCATGCCCTGCTTGATGGCCTCTGAATCAGCTTGCGGTTCGTGTCGGTCACCTGAGACAAGCCAGCTCAGACGTCACCAATCGTGCAGCAGACCCCATTAAGAACACCCCGCGTGCATTCTCTGATGAGAGGGTGCGGTGTCAGGCCCACATCAGGCACGCATCCATAGGGCGGACGGTAGTCGCAGTCCGGACGGGCGTGCAGCATATGTCGACGTGTTGATTGATTATGCGCTTTCTGGCAGCATGCAGTCATGATGTCAGGGGACGATCCGACCCGTTACGTGGATTGTGAGTATGCGGCGATCGTGCAGGCCGAATCGCTCCTGCGAGTGGGCAAGCAGGGACTTGGTCGGGACCGTCCGGCGAGTATCTGGGACGTCCAGGCAGTGAGTCCCCTTGCCGCGCTGTTGTTCGCCGCGTCCCCGCGCGGAAACGACCGGGGCATCCAGTGGGTACGCGTAGCCGTCGACAACACCGATCCGGAAGATGTGCAGACGCCCGGTTGGGCGCAGGCAGCGCTGAGATGCTCCGTAGCAGCCACCATGTCAGGGCAATCGGTCGTGGAGATGCTGACAGCGGCACCACGCCATAGGAATTCGATCCTCGCAGCGGTGCGTACCGCCTTGGACGCGCTGGACGCGACCGAGGATCAGTGGGAGCAGCGTTGTGGCTAGTTCCGCGGTGAGCGCGGCCCCGGCGTTTACCCCGACGCCCACCACCTACTGCGGGTTTGCTCGGCGGCGGGCACCGAGGTCCGGGGAGGAACTGTACGTGCCGCGCAGTGCCCCGATGGTGCTGGTCTCGGCACCCTCGGACACCGGAAAGTCGCGTCGGATTCTGGCACCGGCCGCGGTGTTGTGGGGCGGGCCGGCGGTCGTGGTCTCCTCAAAGGACGACCTGATGCAAAACGTGATGCAACGGCGTTGGGGGCCGCGGGCATTGCTTGATTTGCGGCCCCTGAAATCCCCGGTCTACCCGGACGGCATTGTCGCCAACACCTATGACCCGACGGTGACCATCGACAGCCCCTATGAAGCCTTGACTGTGGCCGAAACGATCATGCAGATGTCGACGGTGGGGTTGGGCTCAGGCGCGGACCAGGTCTCCGACGGCGGCGTGTGGGAATCCCAGGCCGCCGGGCCGCTGGCGGCGTTCTTGTATGCGGCCAGTCCCCAGGGCAACAACAAGGGTATGGACTGGGTTTTGACTGGGGTGGACAATATCGACCCGGAGAACACCGCTGAACCGGGGTGGGCACAGGCCGCCGCGATTTGCCACGAGTACCCAACCCTGTCGATGGGCATGTTGCGGATCATGGAAATGGATCCGCGGCAGCGGGATTCGGTCGCCATCACTATGCGCAAGGCGATCACACCGTGGCTGCGGACCTCTTTGGTGAAACGACCCGGCGCCGAAGCCTTCACCCCCGAATTCCTCGATGACCCACAGGCCACGCTGTACGTGCTCGCGCCGGCAGATGGCACCGTGGCGGGGTCTGCGGTGACCTTGCTGGATTCTCTGGTGCGACGCTGGCGTGAGAAGACTTCCGCGCGTGAACCGATGCATCGACTACTGATCATCGTTGATGAGTTGCCCAACACCGCACCGATTCCGTCGCTGCGTAGGATCGTCGGTGAAGGCCGTGGCCTCGGGATCAACTTTATGGCCGCAGTTCAGGCATCCTCGTCGCTGGACACCGTCTACGGCCCCACGTACGCCAACGAGTTGCGCGACATTTTCGGCGCCTCGGTGATCATGTTCGGCGCCCGCGAGGAAGAACTACTGACCGCCGCCGAGAACTGGTCGGGGCTGACCAACCGGCGCAGTCAAAGCCTCGGGCAGGCCGATGCCCACAAGAACCTCAGCAGCGACCTGGGAGCCACACTAAGGTGGCAGGAACTGCTGCCACCAACTCGGGAACACGCTCGCCTGCTCGTCAGGGGTGGTGTGGGCACATCCGTCGAGATTCCGGACTGGTCGGTGTTTCTGCACTACTACGACCAGGCCATCCGTCAGATTCTCCAACGGAGTGGTACAACAGATCGCGTTGCTGAAGAACACTATTCGCGTGCGGCAAACCGACTTCGGAGACTGTGGGCCGACCACCGCAACGACGTAGAGCTATAGGCTTCGTCACCGCGGGCCATCTCAAAATGGAGAATGGCGGCTATTACAGGCTGGTGCGCAACACCTTTGGAGGCGGCCCCCCGAGACCGGGCCACACTTTAGAATTGCTGATCATTACGGAGTCGATGACGCTCACCCGATGCGATGCCGCTGGCCGGGGCATAGCTCCACAATCGCCGTCCGCACCTGATGGTTAGCCAGTGCGGTCCTCACTTCCAGACCTGCCGACAAGATCGCTGCTTCTGTCATCAGGCCTGGGTGCGCTTTGAGGTGACTGCATATCGTATGACCTTGATCAACCAGGACCTCGTCTGACGGCCATTCGTCGGACCCGCCAGACCACGCCTTGACGCTTCGCAGGTAACTCTGTTCGGCAGCCGAAAACTGCCGCGCGGTTCCCTCGGCACCGTGATCAGGCGCTCCGCACCCGCCGGCGATAGCGGTCGCAGCAGCCGTGCCGGCTACTCCGACAACGACACCGGCCCCGGCGATCCACGGCCAACCACGGGCTGCGGTCCACCGAACCGGCGGCGTCACCGCAGCAGGCAACTTGCCCGATCCTGGCGGATTCACTGACGGCTTCGGCTTTCGACCCGGCGGTTGAGCGGGTCTGCGACCAGGTGCGCTACTCGATGCCGGCGCCGTCGAACCTGGAGCCCTCGTAAATAGCTTCGCCGAGAAGCCCGGCCAGCGCCCTTCCCCCTTCACAAAGCCGAATATCACCAGCCCAGCTACCGCCACCGCTGCAACAGCGACAACGGCCAAAAACACCAAAAAAAGAACGAATAAGAAGTCGGACACCGCGAGCCCCTATCCCGATGCCCCGACGGTCTGGATATCCCCGGAGCGAGTCGTCCTAGATATAGCACCACCAGCGTCCTGATTCATTGAATCGACGAGAGTAGTTGGCGCAGGCAGGCATCGACGGGGGCGACTGTCCTAAGAACACCGCGCTGAACGAGGTATGGCTGACGCGCGTCAGCCACTGAGGCTATGGTCAGAAAAACGGTCACTGGACACACAGGGGGATTTTCCGTGGGGCGTCGCGAACGCAAAGCGCTGAAGAATCTGAAAGCCCAGCGGGCAGCGGAAGAAAAGCTCGCCGCCGAGGATGCGAAGAAGGCAGCCCGCGAAGAGCGCATGGAGCAGGCTAAGGCCGACTGGGCCGCGAAGTCCCCCGAGGAGAAGAAGAAGGTCTACAAGTGGGTCGGCGGCGGCGCCGCCGCATTCGTGGTCCTAATTGCGCTCAGCGGGGCGTGCGGCGGCGACGACAAAAAGAGTGACAGCAACAGTGACGCTGCCCCGGCCAAGGAAGCCGAGGCCCCGCAGGTGGTCAAGGCGCCCGTCGTGATCCCGTCTCCGATCTCGTTCGCCGAGGAGAAGAACGGGATCAAGGTCGACGCGGTCGATCTCGGTCAGCACATCGTTGACGGTGTCAACCGCGAGCGGGGGATCTTCGACCGCGCCAACTGGCGGATCGTGGCGCAGTGCGACTACATGGTCGGCAACACCATGAAGGCTGGCGTGATCAAGTCCGACGAGTTCGGTGTGATCACCGCTGCCGAGCAGGGCGCGTCCATCGCGGACAACAGCTTCAAGTTCATGCTGGACTGCCCCGCTGCTCCCGCTGGGGCATCCACCGCGCAGGACCCGCCCCCGGCAGCCGCGCCCGAGCCGGCCCCTGCTGCCCGTCCAGATCCGACTCAGGCTGAGGTTCAACTGGCATTCCAGGAGTACATCGATGAGCGGGCCGCAGCAGGGGTGATGCTCGCCGAAGCGGTCACTGATGTGTCGGTCAACGGTGGGGTAGTAACGGTGGTGATGGATGCCCCTCCCGTAGTTCTTGAGCTGAGCCCCTACGACAATCACGCGGAACTGTTCGGCATCCCGGTGGCGTTCGACGATGACGAGGGCCTCTGGCTGCGCCAGGTCGTCCAGCGTGTAGATGTGGTCAGCGCAGCCGGGCAGTCAATGGGTTCGATGACCGCCGCCGAACTGCGGAAGATGGGTACCGGCGAGTAGCCGTGCTACGACGATCTCGCATGTGGCCGGGTGGGTGACCTGACCACGAGATGGGAAGTGCCAGGCCTCGCGCGGCGAACTCACCTAGATACCGGGGCGCACAAACGAGGTTCTGCGCCGTGGAGTCCAACGCCCAGGTAGATGCGAGTTGCAAATGGACGTCCGGCGCGGTCGGTCGGCTGCTAGATTCACTTCCAGCTATAGCAGAGCAACGCCGCTGCAGACACTTCAAGCAGATCCATGGGGGGATCCAATGATTCGTACAGTGCTAGTCGCTATCGCAGTGAGCGGCATGGCGGTTGGTGGCCTGCTGTTAGCGCCTGGCGCGGCAGCAGCGGAAACGATCACTGTCCATGAGCTGTGCGAGGACCTTCGGCCCCACATGAAGATTGGCGTTGGCCTCACCTGCTCTACAAGTCCGTCGCAGTTCGTTGGCGGCACGCCCGTGGTCCAACGGGCGGCGCAGTATCCCGGTGCGTACCCGGTTGATCCGGCCAATCCGTGGTCTGACTGGGTCTTGCCGGGTGGTCGAGCATCGAAAGTGGTGAAGATCGGCGACCCGCGCGATGTGATGAGGGAATGCCGCAGCAACCCCGAGAACTACTGCGGTTGATCGCCGCACATTCGAGATCCCGTTGGACCAGCGCGACCACAGTCGCTACCCAGGTGTGCCACCAAAGTACGAGCCGCACGCGAGAGTCCCAGAATGATTTCCTTGCAAGATGATTCAAGGGTCACAGGGGCTTGGACCAGTACACCGGGGATGAGGAGGGCGAGGGTGACTGAGCGTAGTTGGCTTGTCTCGGTGGTCGGCGTGGCCGCCGTGCTCCTATCCTCGTGCGCGTTCCTGACTGGTGAACAGCCGTCAACAAGTGCACCGCCCCCGACCACATCTGTATCTCATGGTGAACATGCGGGGTCGGTGGTGGTCGATGGAGTGCGCGTGGATGTTTCGCCCGAGGGGGGCGACCTTGGGCGGCAACTCACTCTCACCCCTGCTGGTATCGAGGCTGAGCCGGGCGAGGCGCTCACGGTGTTGACCACTCCACTCAGCGTGGAGCTCGACCAGGGAGCAACGCAGCCCAGCGCCCCGGTGCGGTTGCAGTTCGATCTGAGCGACCGACCCGATCTCGCCGCGAAAATGACCTCCACCGCGGTACCTGTCGTAGAGTCGAGATCCACCAATGATCCGAATCAGCAGGATATGTTCCCCGCCACGTGGGATCCGGCCACAAAGACAGTCACCGCAGAAGTCACTCACCTGACCGCATTCTGGGTCAGTGTGATTGACGTACTGAAGGTGATCGAAGACGGGGTCGGTCGCGTCTTCGGCGAGATGGTCCGCGGGGAGTCGAAGTCACCGTGCCGCAACAAAAGTGAGCTGAACCTCGACGGCACCGACTATGTTTTGACCGCTGTGCGTCCCGGCGCAGTCGCCGGATGTCTGGTGAACGTCGACGGTGCGATCGGCATTGACTTCGAGAACGCCACCGGAGCGTTCTACGCAATCACGGTGGCGCCAGAGACCATCGGCGGCGAATGGATCGTCACCCAGACTATGAGCATGGCCGACTCAGCCGGAACAATCACTGCTGGCCTGACATCTACCAACAGGGGGGTACTGGCCGGCCGCTCCGCCGGACGGTTCATCCTCAACCGCGGTGTCACCGAAGGAGATATCCGGATGACCCCGCAGCCGCAGGGCATCCTCGCGAAAAGCCTGTTGTCTGGTATGAGCATGCTCAATATCGACCTGAAGCGTTTTGAGCACATTCCCGGCACATGGGACTGTTTTGCCACTGCTGACAACGCCACCGACGTCGGCCCCAAGATCACCTACGGCGAAGTCGTCAACATGATCGGTGATATCAGTCAGTGCCTTGTCACACATGCCGAAGCTCAAGGCGGCAGCAACGTCCGAAAGGAGGCGCTGCACCGCCTCAGCGTCGCCGTCGCTGTGCTCACCGAATTGCCCCAACAACTCGGGGATCTGGTTGCCGGTGGACTTGATGAGGCGTCTAGGACCTCGGTGAAGGACTTCCGGCTGCGCAGCTCTACACCAACCCCCGCCCCGCAGACTTCCGTACCAGCGGCGCCAGGGTCGGTCATCGACCGGGTCGAGGTGTCGACCTGGGCGTACGACCGGGTCGAAGGCGACACCTACCGCGCCGATAACACCGGCGCCAAAAGCATCCAGGTCTTTTGGAAATCCTTCTCGGGGCCAGACCAGGTCCGATCCGGCTGCACGTCGACCGTGCGCATCTCCGGTCCCGGTACTTCCGAAACCAAAGCTACTTCGAACTGCGACTCCTACAACGCCGGCACCTTCGTCAAAGCCAAGGCGCCCGGCGACTACACCGTGACCGTGACTGTAAGTCAAGAAGGACAACCCGACGTTATCGCCGAACGCACCGTCACTGTCCTGCCACACCGGTGATTTGCGTCCGCTTTCGAGCGGGCTTCGGCGGCGAGCCTGAGGCGGTCCAGCGCCTCCTCCTTTCGGACACGCCCGGCACCTCGGATCGGTCCTGCGGGAGCACGTAGCCCCGATCTGTGCCGCCAGGGCCCCATAGCTCGTCTAGACGGACTTTACGGAGCGGCGGTTAAGCGGATTGGCAGTACGCGAGTTTCTTGACCGAGGTTTTGATCTACGTCCAACCGACGAGCGTGGTGCTTTCATCGAGGTCAATTCCATTCAGCTCGACTTCTCTTGGGGCGCCACCGCCATTGCTATCGGTGATCCACAGCTCGGATACGTTTCGCCTAAATGCGACATGCTGCCCGTCTGGGCTCCCAACAGGATTTGAAATTCTTGATTCGTTTGCTTCCGGCAGCAGTGAAACTTTATCTGCGGGAGTGCCAACGCCGCATCCCTCCTCGTCCACCTTCCGAACTATCAGGGTCCGGTCCGTGTAGTCATTGCGCATATCGGGAATGAGGGCAGCCCGGTCGAGTGAAATGTAGGGGCCTCGATTCTTTCCGCAACTCCATTTCCGGGCGTATAGTTCGCCAGCGCCGTTCCGTGCGATGTCGGACGTTCGCTTGCCCTTTAGGTTGCCAGGGGGGTCGAGAGGCTCTGCCGCGGCCACACGTGACCCGTCACTTGCCTTGACCACGTACCAGGCGACATCAAGGTCCCTTTGTTCGGTGAAGTAGAAGTTCCCGGCGCCATCAAAACCGATTGCTTGGTAGGCGGGCGCAGGCCCATCGAAGGGCCCCGAGGGCACGCCCTCTGGTGTCACATCGGTGAACGAGCCATCTTCGTTCACCCATCCCACAGTATTCGAGTTCTTTCGCGTAACTGCGTACCTTAATAAATCTGGAGCTAGCCGAATATCGTGGCTATCGAGCAGTGTTTCGTCTTTGTAAAAATCAACATTTTCGAATACGGCATGTTTGGAGTAGTTACCTGTTTGGGGGTCGACAAACCCGATCGTCACGCGTTGATCATTCCGAGTCTCTACGACGAGTCCAGACCGGACGGTTTGAACTGGCACAACAGGGGACGGATCAACACCGGCGGTCTCACTTTGTGGTTGTTCTGAAGACTGCGCAGCAGTCGCTGGCGGCACCGGCTCATCCGAAGAAGACGAACACCCGGCTACGAGCAATCCGATCGCTGTGGCGGCCGCAGCAGCGCGACGACAGCGGACATGCCAAGTGGCTGCTGACACAACCCACCTCTTCCATTTTTCTTTCACCGTGCCACAGAAAGCTTCGTGCATTCTTAGCAGAACGCTGTTCGAAAGGCGGTCCATATGGCTGGACTTCCGAAACAAGCGTTCGACGGGGGGCGGGGTGGCGGCGTCAATGGCCGCAGCTCGTTGAGCTGGCGCGTTCCTGTGGGACTGGGGAGGTTCAAGAAGTCCTGTGTCCCGAGCTCGGGCCGGAAGGGACGATGGGGACACATGGGATGGTGGGAAGCGGAACAGCCGCCGGACTTCGTCCATCAGAGGCCAAGCTTGGCATTACCGCGGGCAGAACCCACATGCCGCACGATACGAAGACGGGCCGTCCACGGACCCGGCGATCTGCACAGCGGTAGCACCCGGACCCGTGCGCACCCGCCGAATCAACACCTCCAACCGAGGCTACCGGCCCAGCTTAGGGCGCAGAATGGGCACTAAGCCCCGCAAGAACCCCAGGTCAAAGCACCGACTGGTCCAAGCGTGGCTAGAGCGACTTAACTCGGGTGGTAGCGCAAGCCGATGGTGCTTGAGGGAGTCAGCGCCTCCGAGACGGTGGTCTTGACTCCGACCCCGACGGCTGCCGTTGTCCAGATGATGCCCAGCACGTTAAGCACCAGGGCCGTGAGGAGCAACGCCGAGGATCGGGGGAGTGAGCGAGTAGGTCCGGCGCCCAAGGGGGTCAGTTCGATGGGTTCTGCGACCGTTTCGGTGTCGAACAGCGAGGGTGCGGTGAGGTCGTCAGGTAGCAGTTGCGCAGGCAGGTCTACGGACGGCGGTGGCGGCGTCAGTGGCCACCACTCGGTGGAGCCGTCGATGGCCAGCCAGCCGTTGAGAATGCCGTAGATCCCGGCGGTGAGCGCGGCTGCGGGGATCTGGGCCATCAGCCAGGGCGCCAAGATTGCGCTGCTCAGGCTGGGGCCTGGGTTGTAGAGCACGGTGGTCAAGGCGCCGAGGACTGCGGCGGCGATGAGCAGCGCCGGTACTGGGTAGGAGCGTAGGCGGTCGGGGATCAGGGTCTCGATGCGCTGGTAGAGGAATCTGCCGACCGCCCAGCCGAGGGGCGCGGCGAGCGCCGCCAAGACCACGATGCCCAGCTCTAGTTTGGCCTCGACGGTCTTGGCGCCCCTGCTCAGCAGTGGGTGGGTGGCGTGATCGTCATAGGGGTTGGGGCGGGCTCCAGCGGTCTCGCGGTGGCGGCGGCGAATTCGTCGGTTGAGCAGCTCGGCTCGGCGGATCTGCATCGTGAAGATTCCGGAGTGCTCCGCGATCCACTCGCGGCGCAGCTCGTCGTATCGGTCAACACCCGGCTTGAACAACATTTGTTTACGTGTTGTCTTTCTGTGTCTGGTCTGTCACGATGAGAAACATGTTGGACAGCGTAGCGCCGGGACTGGCAGTTGTCTCCTTCTTGGGGGAGTCCGCAACGCTCTACCTGGGTGTTGTGTTTGGGCTCTTGCTAATTGGGGTGTTGCTGCGCGTGTCTGTGAACAGGCTGGGCCGCCGGGATGGCGTCCCTGGTCCGGCTGCGGCAGGGGGCGGCGGGGGTGTCTCGATTGCTTTACCCGTGAACACCACTTCGCCGTCCAGCGTCGTCGCGGTGGGCGGATCGCACCTGTGGCCGGCCACGTTGGTGGGGGCACCGCGGCCCGCCGCTCGCGGCCGTGCAGGCGCACCGCAACAGGACCCAGTGGGGCGGTCGTGGCGGGGGCAGCGGCGTCGGATAAGCCCGCGGGCGGCGGCCACCCTGCATCACGGTGTCGATCCTCAGCGGAGGCCGCGATGACGATGACCAATGAGGAGTGGACGCTTCAACTGCAGACGCCGGGGGATGCTGATGGTCTCTACCCTGATGCCCCCGGCTTCGAGCCTCCCGAGGGCGCCCAGGCCGACCATGAGGTTGACGACGACGCCGAGGTAGATGACTTCTACGGTGACGAGGAACTGGGCGAGGATCTCTACGACGAGGACGAGCAGGACGGGGATGACCCGTTCGATGATTACGCCGATCCGATGGGCGTGGCCGAGGGGTTCCCGCGTGACCTGGTAGCTCCGGTCGATGGTGACGAGGACCGCGGCGAGCTGGAACGGCCGCGCCGGTTCGACGGCAAGATCGCGATGGGCTTTGCGGCGGCGGGGCTGGTGGCGGTGTTGGTGGCGATCGTCGGTGCGGTCACGGTTTACGGTTCCGATGAGCCGGCCGCGCGTCCGACTGCCGCATCGGTCACCGAGCCTGGCGATCTGCCGCCCTCACGGCCGGCGCCGGCGAAACCTGCGGTGGCAGACACCTCCGACCGGCCCCTTCCGTACACCGCCGATGCCGCGAAGTCCTGCGCAGCGGGGTCGACTTCGGCGCAGACGATGGCCGGGGCTGATCCGCACAGCGCGTTTGTCTGTGTGCGCGGTGGGGCCGACGGACAGGTGATCGAGATCGACCTGTCGAAGACCTACATGATCACCGCGATTTCCTTGACTCCCGGCTGGGTGGGCAAAGATGCCAGCGGAGTGTCGCAGTGGGGGCAGTATCGCGTGGTCACCACCGTGCAGTATCTGTTCAACGACACCGACTCGACGCTGGTGACTCAGGAAACCAAGAACGTTCACGGTGAAGCCGTTCAGCCGATCAAGCGGGTCCTGGCCTCCAAGATCAAGATCCTGATCCGGCAGACCTCCCGGCCACCGGCTCAGCCCGAGGCCGGAGCGTCACCGACGACAACCGCCGGGGGGTTCGCTGCCCCCACACCGCCGTTGTCGCTGGCCCCGCTGCCTGCCGACTCGATGGGTGGGCACCCGGAGTCCGACCCTGTCGATGCCGCGTTCGCGATCAAGAGTTTGAAGGTCATCGGCCACGAGCCGCTGTAACAGCGAGGAATCTCGATATGCAGATGAGCAGGATCTGGCAGCGCCGCATCCAACGGGGCAAACACACCGCCACCGCGGTCATCAAACCGCTGGCGATCGGTCTGGCCGCGCTGGCAGGACTAAACCTGGTGTGGCAGTTCTTGTTTGGCTCGCCGCCGGATCTCGTCACCCCTTCTCGGGAAGTGGTCAACAAGTCGGCGGTGGTCAGTGCATTCGCTCAGGACTACGTGTCGGTGTGGCTGACCGCAAGCCAGTCCGATGCCCACAGTTTGGATCAGTTCGTCTCGGTCCCCAAAGGGAATCTGCAACTTCCCTCCACTCCGGCAGTGGTGATCAACACCCCCACCGTGGTCGCAGTGACGTTTGCGGGCACCGCCGGCAAGGACGCCGACGCCGAGGTCTTCTCGGTGGTGGTGGGGGTGACCCAACGCCCGTATGAATCGGCCAGCCCGCAAAGGGCGCTGTACCGGGTGCCGGTGCTGTGGTCGCGGTTTGGGCCGCGGGCAGCGTCGTTGCCAGCGCGGATCAGCGGTCCCGGTGCTGGCGCGGATCTGCCCCTGAGCTACCCGACCACCCTCAGTGAATCGGACCCGGCTTACACCGTGGCCGCCGGATTCCTCACCGCGTACCTGACCGGCAACGGGTCGGTGGAGCGCTACGTCACTGCCGAATCGAAGCTGCTGGGCGTTGCCGGAGCCTATGAGAGCGTGACGATCTCGGGAATCACCGCTGTCACGCCGCCGCCGACAGCCCCCGCAGACGGGCAGACCGTGCGCGTGCTGGCGGCTGTCACCGCAGTGACATCGCAGTACGCGCCCAGTGAGCTGAGTTACCCGCTGACCTTGACCGGCGTTGGCGGTCGGTGGTTGGTGGCGGCCATCGACTTCGCTCCCGCAGTGTCCACCGACGACGCCCTGGTACCGGTCACTGTCGCCACCGACTGGCGCAGCGCACAAACCCCGAATTAACCCCTCTCATCAGTACACCCGGAAGGAACGCATCATGACCGTAACCACCCTGGCAGCCGGTGACTTGTTCACCGCCATTCCCTCGCTGTGGCAGTCCGCGCAGATTCCGTTGGCGATCATCGCCATCGCCGTCGGCGGTGTCGCCGGGGCGTTTTCGCTCACGCGCGGCTTCGGTGCCGCCGCCGGCCGCGTGCTCGGAGGCATCGCCATTGCGGCCATCATCCTCGGCGGGGTCGGGCTTGCGGTGAGCATCAAGAGCACCGTCGACAAGCACGGCGGCGGAATCACTTCCGGCCAGTTCGGCTGAGCGACCGCAACAACCCCAGCAAGGAGTCATGGTGGCCGACGACGCAGATAAACCACGCCGGGCGCGGGTCTACGCCGATGTGCGCGATTTCCCCATCTATCTGTCGCACATCGACGACAACACCCGGCTGTGGTTTGCGCCGTGGCGCATCTGGGACGGGGCCACCTTCCTGGTCGGCTCTGCGGCCACCGTGTGGGCGACCCGCCACTGGCTGGAATCCGGGCATGCGGTCGCGGTCTTCCTGTTCGGGGCGGCGATCACCGCCGGACTGACCGTGCTGGCTCGCCAGGTTCCCGTGTCGCGGCCCAGTCCGTTCTATCGGATCATGTGGCTGCTGGAGGGCCTGGTCCGCAACCGCCATACCGCCGCCGTCGACGGGCGTCGCGACGCGTGGCTCTCGCCGCCCGAGGAGGTCATCGACAACCTCATCTTCACCCCCGGCGGTGTCTACGCCGAGTTCATTGTCGACGGGCAACCGGGCGGCATGATGTCCTACGCACTCAAGGACGCTGTCTCCCGAGGACACCGCCCCCTGGTCCGTCAGCTTCCCTCGGGGATGCTGCTGTGGGGCGCCAACGTGCGTATCAATCCGCGACAGTTGTTGCGGCGCATGCTCTCCGGGTACGAGCGCTATCCCAACTGGATTCAGGAAGTGCGGGATTGGGAGCACTTCGTGCAGATTGAGCCCTTCTACGAGCAGGTCTTCGGACTGCGTATCCCTGTCGATGCCGGGATGGAGGGCCGCAGTGGGGTGGGCGGTCTGGCCAAGATGGCGACGGTGGTGGCAGGGCGCGATCCTGACGACCCGCAGTCGCTGGCCGGTTATCGCGAGATGGTCGACAAGCTCCTGACGAAGATTCCCCGCCAGTTCAATGCACGCCCCGCCACCCCCCGCCAGATCCATTGGTGGTACCGACGTCGCTGGTCGCTGGGCGCACTCTCCGAACCGTTCCCGCATGAGCCAGGCGGCCCGGATCGGCTGACCAGCACCGACTTTGCCTCGCTGATGCCTGCCGACTTCGACGGCGGTGATCAGATGTCTCGTCGTGACCACCGCAGCTGGTGGCGGCGGCTGCTGCCGTCGTTGGCGCCCCTTCTGGTGATTCGGCGGCCCAAGCAACCCGCGAGCTATCAGAGCATGCTCGCCGTGGCGCAGCTACCGCGAGCGGGCCTGGTATACCCACGGGCCGAGTATCTTCTGTCCCTCTACGACGTCGAGGTCGATTCCGAGGTCGAGGTCGACTGGTTTCAGCACGTGAGCACACGCGCGGCTGAGCGAGCGTTGAACCAGATCGACCGTGCTCAGCGCAATCTCGATGACCAGGCGTTCCAGCGTGGGTCCGCGCGAGCCAGCAACTCTGATCTGGCCGAGCGGTACGCCGCCGGCGAGGAGTACAACGCCAAACTGCGGGCCAGCAAGTTGGAACGGGAGGTCAGCGCCGCCACGGTAGTGGCCGTCGGTGCAGCGACACGAGACGCACTCGACCGCGCTGCACATCAGTTGCAGACGCATTTCGCCGAGGAGCTCGACACCACGTTGAGTCGGTGGCGTGGCAGCGCACAGGTGGCGCTGTGGCAGACGGGCATTCCCGGCAGCGAGGAACGCAGCCCCCGGAGTCAATTCGACCAGCCGACCACCACCACCGAGTGGGCACGGTTCTCACCACTGGTGTCCAACGAATTGGGCAACGACACCGGAATCCTGTTCGCGCGGAACATGGCCACCCGCCGTCCCAGCCCGGTGTTGCTGGACCCCGAAGGTGTCGCACACCGCCGGGGCGCACCAGGGGTGCTGTTCTTCGGTCCACCCGGCGGCGGGAAGTCACAGGGCGCCAAGCGGATCGTGACCGAGTTGCTGGCCCGCAACAGCCAATGCTCGATTGTCGATCCCGGCACCAACCGGGAGTGGGAGCCGGCCCTTGCCCATCTTGGGGATCGGGTCGTCTACATCAATCCGACCCGCGGGGACGTGTCGATGGACGGTCTGCGGATCTTCCGGCGCGAGATTGCAGTGGAACGCACGCTGGACCACCTGCTGCCGATGATGGGTGTCGAACCGGACGCCGAAGTCGCCCGGCAACTGCGGTTCTTGCTGCGTCCAGATCAACGGGTGGCTGAGAGCCTCGGCGCCTTGGTCCGGTACCTGAACAGTCTGCGCGGACAGCAGGCCCGTGAGTACGCCGATTTGACCGCCAAGCTCGACATGTGGGCGAACATCGACTACCTGCGGGCAATGTTCGACGAGTCGCTGCCTGTGCCGCCGATCGCCGAAAGGGATGCCGTTGTCTGGTTGACCTCCGAGTTGGAGTTGCCGACGACGGCGCAAACCGAGGACCTGCACCAGTACCGCCGTCAGAGTGCTCGGGCGCGGGCCGGGTTTGCGATCTACGGGATGATCGCCGCGCTGACCCGTGAGGCATACACCGGGCCGCACCGCCGACCGGGAGGATTCGGTTGGTTTGTCGCTGAAGAAGCGCGGACCTACTTCTCCTCGCCGGTCGGGCAGGAGGACGCGGTTCGTTTGATCACCCAGGGCCGCAAGGAGCGTTACGGCCTGATCGCGATCTCCCAGCATGTGGAGCACTTCCACGGCATTCCGACAAAGGACTTGCCGTCGCGGATCATCACACCGTTCAAGCCCATTGAGCGGGACCAGGCGCGGACAGAGTTCAAGGCCATCGGCATCGACCCCGACGAGTACCCCGAAGTGCTCGATCTTCGCACCGTCGAAGGGCACGGGTATGCCTATCTCATTGACGAGTTCGGCCGGGCCGGGCTGGTAGACATGCTGCCCCCGGTGCAGCAAGAGCGCGTGCAGGCATTTGACACCCGAGGACTCGATGACACTGCGGGAGTACATCTCCCATGCTGACCGCCTACTGCGCCTGGCGTTACACCCATCCCGGCCTTCGCCGGGCATGGCTGATGACCCAACTCCTGTGGGCCGGGGCGCTCGTCGCGCTGGTGACTGCGCCTCAGGCCAGCGCAGCAGGATTCACCAATGCCGTGGGATGGACCGGGATCACCGACACCACCGGTCAGCCCATCGGGTCGTACTTCATCGGCACTGTCTCCATGCTCGATGCCGTTCGCGAGCAGGGCAGCGACATGAGCATGCTGGACCCCTCGTCGTGGGTGCCCGGCCTCGCTGACCGTGTCCAGATTGCGTTGACCTACAGCCAGTTAGCGACTCTGCTGGGGCTGTGCTGCGGATTCCTGGTAACGGTCTGCGCCCTGGGGATCTGGTTCATCAAGTTCGCGTTGGGGTCGGTGTGGCTGGGCTGGCTGGGTGCGCTTGCCGCCCCCGTGGCCGCGGCGATCGGCCATTTCGTGCAAACCTTCCAGATCATCCCGCTGGCCCTGGTCATCTGCTTGTTCGTCGGCGGGATGCTCTGCTATAGCCGGGGTTTCGGCACCGGGGCGGCGGTGATGGGCAGCGGATTTCTGGTGATCCTGCTGATCGCCTTGTTCCTGCGTGACCCGGTTAAGGAGTTGGTGGGCGAGGAGGGCTTGCTAGCCGTTGGCCGTTCCCTCGGGTTCCAGATTTCCTTGGGAGTGGGCAACAACGGGTCGCTGGCCGGCGGCAACATCGATGCCCAGACCACGGCGTTGACCCAATGGATGGCCACCGTGTTGGTTCGCCACCCCATCCAGATCGCCAACTTCGGGGAGGTCATCGACAACTACTCCGGCTGCGCGGCGGCCTGGAATGCCGCCCTGAACAGAGGCAGCGGCATCGAGGGGACCTCTGCTGCGATCGCCGGAGCCGCCAGCGGGCCGGTGCAGGCGATGGAGCAATGCGGCCGGATGGAAGCGGTGGTGCATGCACGCCAACTCAGCGGCGAAACAGTCGGATTGATGTTTTTCATGAACTGCATCGTCTTGGTGCTGTTGCTGCTGCTGTGCTACATGGGCTGCGAAGTGATCCGCATCGGGTTTCTCACCTTCTGGAACGTGTTGGTGCTCGTCCCCGCCGCGGCAGTAGCCGTCGCTCCGGGACCGCAACGTCAGTACGCCAAGCGCACCGCGCTCAAACTGCTGGTGCACGGCGTGGAGATGATGTTTGCCACAGCGGCTTTCGGTGTCGTGCTGGTGATCATGTCCCATGTCACCGGCAACACCATGCCGGGTATGGATATCGGCCATCCGATCATGAAGATGATCGTGATGCTGCTGATCACCGCAGCGGCGGTGTTCGGATTCCGCGCGCTGCTACGCGGCTTCGGCGATTCCGGGCTTCCCGGCCCGATGACGATCGCCAAACGGTCATTCCAGTTCGGGATGGGACCTGCCGGGCAGGCTGCGGCAATGCGGGGCAATGCCCGCGACATGCGCCGGATGATGCGCGATGACACCGGACTGCCGAGTTCTGGTCAAAACTCCGACGTCGGTAGCCGTGGGCCTGGGTCAGGGCCTGGACGCCGACCGCATCCCCCGACGCCCGCCAGTGCCGGATCGCGCGGCCCAGGATCGGGTCCCGGCGCTGGTGGTGCGCGCACCGTCGCGCCGCCAGCGGCGACCCCCGCCAGCAGCGCGGTCCCGGCGAGCACCGCATCTGGTGTGAGCAGTGGCGCGGGGGCCGTCGGTGCCCGCGCGGCGGCCGCGGCGCCAGCAGCAGGGGCTGGTGCTGGGGCGGCCGGGACGGCGGGTGTAGCTGGGACCGCCGGCGCATCGGCGCTGGCGGGGCCGGCCGCCCCGGTCGTCGCCGGGGCGGCACTGACAGCCAAGGCTGTTTCTGACCGTCGCAGCAAAAGTGACGACAGCACCGCAGGACGTCGACCCGCGCCGCCACCACCGCCGCCGCCTGGGCAGTCAGCAGGATCAGCTCCTGCCTCCGGCCGCACGGGCAGATCCGCAACGAGCCCACCGGCTGGAAATACGGCCGCAAGCACCCCGCTGTCGGACCGCGGTCGAGACGAGGACCAGCAGCCGCCACCCACAGCAGGGCGCCGCGAGCAGCCCCCACAACGGTAAGAGAAGGAGGCCAATGTGAAGCACACCGCCAAGCGGCGCATCGCAGACGGCGACGGCGCCTCAACCCCATTAGGGGCACGACGCGTCCAGCCGCCTGCGGGGCACTGCAGCCACGGCATCTCAGAGCGCGTGTACTGGGCGATGTCACGACTGACCCATCATGGCTGGACAGTGGAGCAGTTCGGCCCGCACGGGTGGTCCGGCCGCGACGAAGCGGGACAGCAGCACGTCATCGACGCCCGCGCGTACGGCTTCGGTGACCCCTCGTTGCCACTGCATGTGGGTCGACTCTTGGCTCACCTGGGGCGTCTAGAGATAGCCGAGCGCACGGCCGCGGAGCGCTTGATCACCGCCAAACTGCGGCTGCACATGCCAGCACGCAAGGCACACCCAGACGATGCACGCACGGCATGGCTCTTACCGACGGGCCAGGCCCAGCCGTGCGCTCCGGTTCGCCAGGCGTATTGGGCAGCACTGACGCTGACCGATGACTACGGATGGCAGATCACCAACGTAGGCGCGGCCGGCTTTGACGCCATCACACCGGGCGCTGCCCGTGTGACTCCGTTTCGCCCCAGTCGGCGGTGCGTAGCCACGACGGCTGCCACCCTGGCCAACCTGCTGGCCTCGATGGAGGGCAGGCACATCATCGAACTGGCCGACCTGATCTCGGCGCACCGCCGGGCGAGCCACACCACACTGACTGCGGCCATGGGGGATTCCCGATGACCGCCATGATTGCCGCCCCGCAGATCGCGCTGCCGCACGACGAGCGGGCACCGCTGAGCTTTGACCACGCCGCGACGTTTCGGCAGATCGCCCACGATCTGGACGCTGCCGAGTTCTTCGACAACTCGTCGGACAGCACCGCAACTATCGAACGGCAGAGCTGGGCGGCAACAGCGTTGTTCGCAGTGCGTCTGGCCGGGCGCAGCGACACACTGCGGGGCCTTCACCGCCACGGCGGCGGCGGCACCGACCACACCCGGTGTTCCTGCAGAGACACGCCGGGCAGCGGCATTCAGCAGGTGTTGTGCGACTACCTCCAAGCGCCCTCCGATCCACTGGCCCTACCAGGGCACACGATGGGTCTCACCCTGCGGCGGCCGTGGGCGTCGATGCTGATGGTGCCCGAGGAAGCCGGCGGGAAGAACGTCGAGAACCGCACCGACACCACCGCCTACCGCGGCCCCGTCCTGATCTACTCCGGGGCCAGGCTCGACCTCGCCGGCGTCGAGATCGGCACCCGTAAAGGATTACGTTCCATGGACTTCCACGCCGCCCAGCAGGGGTGGCTGGGGGCTGCGGTGCTCGTCGATGTCCACCGCGCTCGCGGCTGTTGCTCCCCGTGGGGCAACACCCGCAAGACACAACAGCTGTACCACTGGGTATTCGAGTCGCCCGCACGCCTGGCCCGCCGACCCTGGCGAGATGGCGCGCGGGGGTTCGTTGGGCTGCAACCGGTGTCGTGGTCTGCATTGGTCAATCCGAAGGTGTACCGCGAGGCGCAAGGAGGACGGCAATGATGGACTACGACACCACCAATAGCCTGGGCCGAACCGCGCTACGCACTGAGGCCGATCGCCGGCAACAAGCCGAATATCACCAGCGCGAACGGGACCGCCGCAAGCGCAATGCACTCAGTCAGATCGTGGGGGTACTCGATGATGTCGCCCCGCAGCATCGTCCCCGTCCCCACCACCGAGACGATGTCGCCAGGTTCTACGGCGTGCCCGACCGCAGGGTGCAGACAGTCCTGCACCGCCATCGCGAGGAGTTCGTCTCCGACGGCTGGCGCGACACCGATCCCTACGGCCGGCCGCACGACTTCTGGACCGACCAGGCGGTAGTGCGGGCGGGACTGCTACTGGAAGGCTCGACGGTAGCCGCGCACTTGCGGCACCTGCTGGGGGAGGGCACGTTGCCGCTGGTGTTTTCACTCAGTGACAGCCGGATCAACGAATGCCAGCAGCTGTACCGCAAAGCGCTCGCTGTCGTCGGTGACGTGCACGATCTGAGCCCAGATGAGTTGTGGCACACCATGCAACAGACCGACCGTTACGAGTTGATGGCGCTGGTGGTGGCGTTGGCTGCACTCGTTGACTACGACAAGCCCAGCCCCGGCGCGTGGCTGCGGGCACTGAGCACTCCCACCGGCAAGCGCAAGGACGGCAGCGTTCGGCGCGGATTGGCGTTGCTGATCCCGGCGCGGCAAAGCATCGACGACCGTCGCCAGCCCCGCCCCGGCGCCGCGTTGAACGCTGCCACGGACAACGGTGGTAGCGGTTCCCACCCCGACGACGGCGAATCCAAGAGGGAAGCGTTGTGACCAGAGCCGAGACCTTTCATCTCCGCGCTCAACTGCTGGAACTGTTACGCGCTGCTGAAAGGCCGATCAGCACCGCAGCGCTGGCCAGGATGCTGCCGTGGCACACCGAACGATTAGACCTCGGCTGCGAACTGGTCTGTCTAGCTCCACGTCCTAAGCGCACCATGGAAGTGGTTGAATGCCACGGCAGCTGGCACATCATACGCCGACCACGCAGTTCCCAGGATTCCGGCGCCGGGATCTACCGGCATCTGAAAAGCCTTGCCCACCAGGGCAGTGTGCGCTCCATCAACCGGGGTCCACGGAAAGTGGAGTGGGAATACATTCGGTCGCGCTAGCTGGCGGCATGCAGTTTCCTGTGCTGCGCTCTCGGCTGGTCAGGATTCGGGACCGTTAGCGGGCTGTCGGATGACTCGCCAGATACTTGCCGTGGCGTTGCTCTGCCACGGCGGCAGTCACCTTTGGGGCGGGTCGTCGGGGCACGGCAATATATTGCCTAACGCGGTGGGCTGCTGGTGCTCGCTGACTTGTATCCCGGCTGGGCTAACATGGAGGAACAGGATGGTCTACGCCATCGAATTGGTCGGTGACAGAGTCACCCTGCCACCCGCTGGGTCTCTCAACCCGGAGGGTGTCTCATGGGCACGGATCCGAGGCGAGGATTCCCACAATATTTACGCCCGCCGCTTAGTGGAGTTCGCTGACGCATCGTATGCAGCGCAGGGTAAACGTTTCGGCACGATTTCGGTCTCGCTGGCCCTCATACCGAGGCCGGATAACCCGTATGACGCCGATGCGGTGTCCATCGCCTTACCGAACGCGATGGGCGGCGACGCGGAAGACCGCTGCTTGGGCTACCTCTACCGACACACGATCCGTAGCTGGGGAATGGATAGCGGCGGCCGCACGGACCTGGTTGCGAGACTCGCTGCATTGTCGAAGGACCGCGAAGTACGCTTCACCGCAACGATGTCGAGAGACACGGACCCTGCGGACTTCGACGACGAGGAGGACGAGGACGACTGGGATATCTCGTATCGTGTCCCGGACCTCCAACTTGATCTGCCGAAGGCTCAGATCATGGCTGGAGCGATCGCGACCTTCCTCTCCGAACACGAGACGCGCGGATACGGATTCGATGCTGCGGACCCCAACCGCGGCTGGCTGTCTACGGCCCGTCGGCCCGAACCCTTGACACCCAAACGCCGTTGGCTTCAGGACTTGCGTAGCGAACTCATGAAACGCCTGAAAGACGAGGTTGTCACCCATACGGACAGCAATCGTCACACCAGCCTGCAGGTGCGCAGACGCCAGGAATTCGCCACTAGGGTCGTCAACGAGCACGGTGGCTGCGTTGGAGTCGTCAGGACCAATCCCGACCTGGTGATGGTCGGAAGCGAATTCGACAGGCCCGCGGTGATTGAGGCGCTGACTCGTGAAGGAATCGCGCTTCCGTTCGACCCTGCGCCAGGATGGTTGAACGCATCCCTCCATCCAGATTCGAGCGGATGGATCTATGTGGTGTGGGTCGGCAGGATCGCGGGATTGAACGTTGAGCCGATTCTGGCCGGCTTTGACGTCGAGCAAAGTGAGCTGCACGTCTTCGCCGCCGAGCTGGACGCTCCGATCCAGGGGCTACTTCGCCGCGCCGGGTATGTTCCGCGCACAGTGTTGCTAGGCGACCACCCTCGTGATCCAGATCAGTTCTTCGGCCAGGATCTGATTGCGCGAGTGGAGTATCCACCGACCGCTAGGAAGCTACGGCCCGAGGTGCGAGCCCTACTTCCTGAAGATTGGGCCCACCATATTGAGGCCGGTTGGCGTGCGAGGGAGGAGGTGCGATCGCGTAATTCGACGATCAGCCACACAATTTTATCGTCCACTCCGTTGGAGCAGCGTCCTCCTGATGATCCACAACTGCCAATGGGTCTCATCGACACCTACACTGTCGGCGACGAATCCGATGAGACACCGTGTCGTCTGTGCGGCGAAGCCCTAAACCCGTACGCAGAACCTTCGCCGTACTGCCTCGACTGCGTTGACGACGCCCGATCGGGTCTCTTCGTCGATCTCGGCTTCAACGAAGCCTGGCACCCGGCGGTCATATGGTCACTCAATCAGCTTGCTGTTATCGAGTTCGGCGGTGCCCCAGCGCAAGCTCAGCTCCGCAAGCTGCCCAAAGACGGGCCCAATGCCGACCTACTGATGCTGTGCCGAATGCTCACAGCCAGACGCGGTTTCGCCGTGGCCGGCGGGGAGCGAAAGGTTTACTCTTGGACGGATTGGCTTGGCCAAGCGGGACTCCTTGCGGACGGTTTGCGAACGAGCCGCGGCGTCACTGTAATGGCAAAGGACGGCCACATCTGTCGCTCTCTCCTCGAACGCCAAATTGACGACTTCTTCTACGATCACGGGATCTCACACGACATCGAACCGCACTATCCTTTTGACGCCGAGATCAACCGCGACGGTTATCGCGCAGACTGGCGACTTTCCGACGGCACATACGTCGAAGCCCTTGGCTTCACCGCCGACCCGGTATACATGGCTAAGGCGCAACGCAAGATCGACTTAGCCGCCAAATACCAGATCCCCATCGTGACCGTCACTGAGGCCGAGTTGCCGGACCTGCACGCTATCTTCGCGAAGTGGCTTCCACCCCAAATCGAATGGCAGACGGCGACTACCCTTCCGCCCCGTCCGGCCACGATTGGTAGGAAGAGGAAATCGAGGACCGACGCCAATACCAATGGCCAGAATCAAGCCAACTCGCAATCGCGATCCGATCGCCTGGAGCGTTGTCGTACTGCTGTTGAGCTCCAGGCCGGTGGTGCGACAAGAATGCAGATATCCGAGCATCTCGGAGTCAGCCTGGACGTGGTTGGAGACCTTCTCAGGGATGGAAAGTTCTATGCAAACCCGAAGTCCGATCAACCCAGGAGTGCATTGGCACAGAAGGCGGCGGATGCACGGGTACGTGGCCTCACCCGTGCCGGGTTCCAGTACGAAGAACAACTATCAAACGCTAAAGCGAAAGAGTGCTGGCGCGACGCCGACGTCCTGTTTGGCGAGGCGCTTCCATCTCAGCACGACGACCATTAGGACTAGGGGCGAGCTGGCGGGCATTGCCGAAGGTGAACTCGTGCAACAGTGTTCCGATCGTTGAGGGTTGCCTCGGTACGACACCCGAAGACCAGCTCGATTCCTCAGCGGAGCGAGGTGTGGGTTCCTTGATGAAACCAGCGATTTCGTCCTTGGCCTAACTATCCCGTAGCTAAGCTACTGGGTCTGCTGCACGAGTAGGTGACAGTTTCGGTCACGCGGCCTGACTGGCCGGTGTGGTCATGCGCAGCGTGAAGTCATCGAATGACAGCACGGCTCTGATTTTCACCGGAGCGCCGGCGCGGCGCATAACCGCCGAGGGTGAATCGGTGGAAAGCTATTCCGCCTGCCGGTCGATCGAGTGCGCACTGCGGAACTCCATACTTCGCAACCGGTCGCTTACCCCGTGGGCGGTGCGGTGACGGTGGATGATCTGTTTGTATTCCCGCAGGGCAACGGTGATTTCGGTTGTGAGCTGGTCGGAGGGGAGGTTGTTGGCCTGGGTGAGGGCGGCCTGGAGGTCGGGGGCCTGTGATGGGGTGTGGCGGATAGTGCCGGTTTGTGTGGCGCTGAGGGTGCGTGCCCAGGGCAGGTCTTTGTTGAGGAGCCGCAGCAAAGGTGCCGAGGGTGCGGTCGACCAGGCCCGAGGGTCGGTGTCGATGAGGATGAGACGGGCGTCGGCGTTCTGCGCGGCTTCTGCGAGTTCACAGATGTCGGTGGGGGTCATGTGTTGGGCGTGATCGATGACGACGATCGTGCCGGATGCGGTAGTCGCCGGGTCCAGGCGAAGTGTGCTGGCATCGATCGCCTCGGGGTGCAGTGCGCAGTCGGTCGGGTCGTCGAGGACTCGGGCGGGGGCACCCCAGACGATGCGGCGGTCTTGGGCGGCCGCGGCAGCCTCCAGGATGGCCAGCTGGGGGAGCACTTCGGCGCGGTCGGTGGCGGTCACGGGAGTGATGGCGAATGGGTTGGCGGCCACCGCGGTCAGGGCCGCCGCTGGGATGGGGGAGAGTTTGGACAGCGACGTCGGGTCGAGGCGCAAAGGTGCTTGGAAGGTGTTGTGGCCTGCGGCGGCGAGCACTCGAAGTTCGGTGGTGATGGTCGGGAGTTGTTCGATGATGTGTTCGGCGGTGCGGGTTTGGGCGTGGGCGAAGGCGTGGGCGGCGGCGGATTCGGCGTCCATCAGTTGATCGAGTAGGCGGCGTAGTTCGGCGCGGCGGGTGCTGACGAGCCGGTTGTCTTCGGCGCGGCGTTCGGCGATCAGCGCGTCGACGTCCGCGTGGGTGACGATGTTCTCAGCACCGCCGGCGGCGGCCGCGCGCTGCTCGGTGGCCTCACGCAAAGCCGAATGCCACCGTTCTGCCGGGGTCTGCGTGGGCAGCGCCACGGTCGTGAGGAAATTGAGGTACTGCGCCGCTGAGGCCACGTCGAGGGGGTCGCTGTCCTCGGCGCTGCGCAACCGGTCGTAGTCCTGTTGGGCGGCCTCGATCAGGGCCAAGTTGGTCGTGTATGCCTCGTCGTCGTCGTGCCAACGGTCGAGCACAGCTTCGACTGCTGCCAGGTAGGGGCGGTCGGCGTCGGCGCGCAACCGCATCTCCGCGATCGTGTCTTTGGCGGCCTCCACGGCGGGTCCTCCGGCGGTGGACTGCACTTGGGCGGTGAGAGTTTCGTAGGCGGTGACGGCGTCGTTGTATTGCTCGCGCAAGGCCCGCACGTCGGCTTGGGCGGCGGCCAGCGCGGCGGCCGGGGCAGGCCGGGTGGTGCTTAAGGAATCGAAATCGAGCTCGTAGTAGTCCTCGTCTGCCACCACAGAGTGGTCGTCGGGCGGGGCCAGCCAGGTGTCCTCGTAGGGGTCGGTGGGCAGATCGTCGTGGAAGCCGAGGGCGGCGGCGAGCACGTCGGAATCCGACAGCGCGTCGGTGAGCACCAACGGTTCGATGGTCGGGTGGGGGCGCTGCGGGTCGGGGTGGCGGTGTTGGAGTTCTTCGTATTCCTCGTCGGTCAGTGGCGGGTGCTCTGGTGTGGGGATGTCGTGGTCGTAGGGGTTGTCGGTGGTGAACAGATCGATCGAATAGGTCAGCAGCCGCGCGTACTCGTCGGGGCGAATGTGGTGGCTCAGTGCGGCATCGGCATCGGCTAGGTGTTCGGCGGCGACGTGGAGCAGGTCGAGGGGTTGCCAGCGCTGAGGATCAGCGATGGCGATCGCCGTTACGAGCGCGGGGAAGGCGGGGTCGGCGGCGATGGTCTCGGCCAGCGCGCTTCCGAATACGGTGTGCAGATCGGGCAGCCAGTCCGGTCGCAGGCCGTTGTTCGCGGTCTCCAAGAAGGCCGGCGACAGCGTTCCGCACAGCCGCCACCACAGGGCGGCGGCGGGCAGTTCGTCGGGCAGGGGCCGCTCGGCGGTGGCCTTGAGGAGCAGTTGTTTGATGTCCACCCCGGTGCGGGATGCCTGCGCGAGATGGCTGGCCAACTGGGGCCAGAACGGGTCAGTACGGAGGCGCGGGTCGATCGAGTCGACCAGTTTGTTGTAGCGGCGGTGGTTGTCGTTGGCGCCGATCACTGCAGCGCAGCGGTTCTCCAGACGGCGCTGGGCAGCGCGTAGTCGGGCGGGGTATTGCTCGGTGCCGGTGATGCGGGTGTCGGCGTCATCGACGTCGACCGAGGCGCGGAAGACCGCGAGATCGGCAGCGAGCGCGGTGTCGGCGCCGACGATGGGGCGTGCCCATCGGGGGGCGGTGGCCGGCGTCCATGCGGCGGCTTCGGCCCGCACCGCGGTGTCGAGTTCGCGTACCAGTTCGGCCCGGCGGCTCAGATAGGGACCCCAATGTGGGTCGTCGCGCAGTCGTGAGGGGATAGCGGCAAGCCAGGGCAGCGGGCCGGTTCCTCCGGAGTGGGCGCCCGACGGATCGAGTCGCCAGTCGATGACTGCGGCCGGGTCCGAAGCGTCGCCGAAGTCCCCGGCGTTGACCACGGCGGCGAGCCGCTTGAGCGGGTTGTAGCCGTTGGCGGCGATCAACGACAGGTGCTGACGCAGCACCGGCCAGGCCGTCGCTGTGGTCAGGCCGGGCAGGATTTCCTCGGCGCGGCGGTCCAGCGCGGCGTGCTCGGTGGGTGTGAGCAGTTGCTCGGCGGCTGCGCCGACGGCGTGACCGTACATCTGGGTAGCGGCGGCCAAACGGCGGCGCGGGTCTGCGGTTTCGCGGGCCAAAGAGGTGGCCGACACCTGTGCGGCGTCTCGGGCCAGGGCACGGGTCAGTACGTCGACCGCGGTGTCGGGGTGGGTGGCTTTGGGGGTGAGGATGCGGTGCGGATCGTTCTCAGCGGTCGAGAAGTAGATGTGGTTTTCCTGCACACCGCGCGACAAAGCGGTGTAGATCTGCTGGCGGCTGAGCCGGTCTGAGCCGACAGTGTGGCAACGGTGTCGGGCGGTGGCGCCCTGTGCGCTGTCGATGGTGGCGGCGTAGCCGAGGGTGACGTGGGCGCGCACGTAGGCCGCTGGCAGATGGCGATGAATGCCGGATTCGAGGTGCGTGACGGTCAGGGAGCCGTCGGTGTCGACGGCCGTCACTTCCCAGCGATAGCCGTTGCGGACGAAGTCGTTGGTGCCGACGGTGAGCATCCGGGCGTTCTTTTTGGTGAACACGATGTCTCCGACGCTGGCGCGTGCCCCGCTGGCCAGTTGCGCTTCCACGGTGGGCACATCCTCGCCAAGTGAGGTGAGCCGGTGCAGGCGAGCTCGCTCATTGAGTTCACTGACCAGATCATGGGTGGGCGCCAAGAGCAGGGAGTGCTGTCCCTGATCGTTGTCTTCGCGCCATGCCTCAAAGGCCATGTCGAGGGCCATGGCGTCGGTGCCTACGTGGACGCGTTGGTGGTCGATGTAGAAGGCGATGCCCGACGGATCTCCCTCGCGCAGCGCGAGTCCGGCCTGGGCTTCGGAGGGCGAGGCGAACCGCATGACTTGGGAAAGAGTGATCGCGCCGCTGCTGTGGGCGAGGTCGCGCAGCACCCCGCCCGCGCTGATGGATGCGAGTTGTTTGTCGTCTCCGATGAGTCGGACGCTGGCTCCTCGGGCCAGCGCTGCGGCGATCACGGAGTCCAGGGCAAGGGTGCCGGCCTTGCCTGCTTCGTCGATGACCAGCAGGGTGTTCTCGTCGATGCGGTCGAACCATTCGCGGGCCGGATCGCTTGCGTCCGCGTGCGGGTTGGTGTGCAGCCAGTTGAATTTGTCGACGGTGTCGGCCACGTCGATGTCGATTTCGGCACGCAGGATTTGGGCGGCGCTGGCGCTCGGGGAGAGGCCGATAACTGTGCCGCCGGAGTCCTCCCATGCCCGTGCGAGGGCGGCCATCGCGGTGGTTTTGCCAGCACCTGCGGGCGCCAGTGCCAGCATCACTCGCTGACCGCGGCTGGCCATCTGGCGGACCAGCTCGGCCTGCCCGGCGTTGAGTTCGCGGCGGTGTGCGGCTTGGGATAGTAGGGCCATTTCGACGTCGGTGGAATCGACGCGGCGGCCATCGGTGAGGGTGGCAGCGGCCAGGATGCGTTGTTCGGCGGCGAGGATTTCGGCGCTGGTGTAGGTCTGGCTGCCGGCCAAGCGGTAGACGCTTGATCCGTCTCGACGGCGCAGTACATCTGGTTCACCGAGGTCGGTGTCGGGGCTGCTGGCGTGCCGCACGCTCAGTGGCTCAGACAGCGCGAGGTCTGCGATCTGGGCGGCCAGTCCTTCGGTGTTGGCATGCCCGCTTGACCGAATGACGCGCAGCGCCTCGGCCAGGACGTGGGTGCGCTGCCAGGTGGAGCGGGACTGTGAAACGGTGGCGATGACGCGCTGCGCCTGAGTGGTCATCCACTCCGAGGTGATTGGTGCCGCGGTGCGGGCAGCCCCGCCGAGGCAGCGTCCTAGCATCGCGTTGAGCGATTGCTCGTCGCCTAGTAGTCCGATGGCTTGGGCTCGCCATTCCTGCCGTTGTTCGGCCAGCGACCGCGGTTCGTGCTTGGCGGCGCGGGTCGCCAAGTTGGCCTGCTGGAACAGCGCGATGGACTCTGGTGTGGTGGGTTCGCGGCCATGCTCGGTTTGGAACTTCTTGGCCAGCACGGCGTATTCGGCGTCGATCGCGGCGCGTCGCGACGACCACAACTCGATCAGTTCTGGGCTGACGCCGACGACCTCGCGGACTTCCCGCTTGCCTTCTGGGGTGTGGCCGCGCGCGGCGAACTGCATCCCAAGTTCGGCGCCCAGGTATGCCTCCAGTCGGGTGTTGTACAACTCCGAGGCCGCGACCGTGGAGGCGTAGAGAGGTCGGCCGTCGAGGGCGTACCAGCGCCAGATGCCGTCGGTGCCGCGGGCGCGGACCTTGTTGGAGACCGCGACGTGGGTATGCAGGCCGGGGTCAGAAGCGCGGGTATCGCGGTGCAGGAAGTGCGCTGCAATGAAGCCGTCGGTGTCGACCTGTGCGATGCCTTGAGCGCCGATGCGGGTGTAGGCGGCATGGTCTTGCAGGTAGTCCTGGGCGTCCTCAACGGCTCGGGTGTGGCACTTTTCGATGATCTCTGCGATGTGCAGCGGCGCTAGTGCGTAGAGCGCGGAGACGCTTTTGACCGGGGTGTAGGTCATGTCGTAGCCGGCCACCGAGGTGGTGAGTTGGCGGGTTCCGCGGGCGATGTATCCGGTCAGTTCCCGTTCATCGGCGGGCGGTCGGCCGTGTTCTTCTTCGAACATCTCGGTCGCTATGCGCGTGCGCATAGCGGCCCGCTGTTCCTCGTCAATGGCGGCGTTCCAGTGCTTGCCGAGGCTGACGTTGTGGTCACGGAAAGCGACCGCAAGCCGTTGCTGCAGCGGGGTTTCCCCGGCGTTGACATGGAACGGGCGCCCGAGTTTGACGGCGGCGAGGGCACCGTTGCGGCTGGCTCCTTCGGCGATCAGGTGCCGTGCCAGCGGGGTCGCATTGGGGTGGACGCCGAGACCGAACAGGTTCTTCATCTGGTCCTCGGTGACTTCGGACCCGGCTTCGACGTTCCATTGCTCTGCGCCCTGGTCGGTGTAGACCCGGTGCTCCATCCCGGCCGCCAAGCCGGCGAGGCCACGTCCGGCCCACCGCCCCGGAGTCTCGCCCTTCGACGAGTAGTAATCCCCGAGCGATTCAGGCCCGGAGTGGGTGCGGTCGTGGGCAGCCACCTGCCGAACCAGATACAGGTATCCGGTTCCCGCAGTGAGCTTGTGGATACCCATCACGGCTTGAACGCTAGGCAGCGGTGATGACGATCCCAAGGCTCGGACGCCCCCACCGACCGACGCCACCCGAACCGCCGTTACCGAACCTACCGGCGCAGGGGTCGTATTCATTCGGGGTGAATACGCCTTCACGCTGGTCGGCATGTAGCGCCGGGTATTGCTCT
>JAKJHY010000026.1 GCA_021648845.1 Mycobacterium sp. MBM
CCAGACACATCCACTCCGTCAGGAGGTCCTCCCCATTTCAAGCAGGCGCGCCGTCAACAACCTCTCAGGTCACGACACCTAGACTCGGCGAATGGCGCTCAAACGCAAGGTCGTGCACACGGTGCAGCGGCTCGCGATCAACCCGGTCGGCCGGAAACTACCGGTGACCATGCTGGAGACGGTCGGCCGCAAATCCGGGCTGCCGCGGCGCACCGCCGTGGGCGGCCGGGTCATCGACGACCAGTTCTGGATGGTGTCCGAGCACGGTGAACACTCCCACTACGTGCAGAACATCAAGGCGAATCCCGCTGTGCGGATCCGCATCCGGGGTCGATGGCGCAACGGCACCGCGCACCTGCTGCCCTCCGATGATCCCATCGCCCGGCTGGCGCAGCTCCCCCAACTCAACAGCGCCGTGGTCCGCATGATGGGCAGCGACCTGCTCACCATCCGCATCGACTTGGACTGACCCGATGGCCTACGACGTGGATCTCGCCGAGCGGGTTCGTGAACTACTCGCCACCACCGCCGGGGTGGACGAGAAGCGCATGTTCGGAGGGTTGGCGTTCCTGGTGCACGGCCACATGGCGGTCTGCGTCTCCGGGCAGGGCGGAATCATGGTGCGGGTGCCTGCTGAGGACACCGATACGTTGCTGCAACGCGCGCACACCGAACCGATGGTGATGGCCGGCCGACCGGCTCGGGGCTGGGTTCGAGTCTGCGCCGAGGGCGTGACCACCCGCCGCCGCCTGGAGTCCTGGGTGGATCGCGGCCTGCGGCACGTCGCCACGCTGCCACCGAAATAGCCCGACGTTTGTCCGGCACGGTCACGGGTACCTAGCCCGTATGGCCGCCTACCAGGACACCGTGGAACGGCTGCTCGACACCGCCGGGGACACCTACGCCGAGCACGCCGGGATCACGCTGAAGAACACCCCGGCACCGCTGTTCCAGTTGCTGTCACTGTGCATGCTCGCCAGCAAGCCGATCGGCGCCGAGGTGGCCGTGGCCGCCGCCCGCGAGCTGCAGCGCGCCGGGTTGCGGACGCCCGCTGCGGTGCTGCGCGCGCAGCGACGGACCATGATCGACGCGTTCGGCCGCGCCGGCTACGCGCGGTACGACGAGAGTTCGGCCGACCGGATGATCGCGCTGGCCGAGCGGGTCCGGGACCGCTACTCCGGTGACCTGCGCACACTGGCGGCGGAGGCCGACGGCGATATCCGCGCCGCACACCGAACACTGCAGGAGTTCAAGGGAATCGGCACCACCGGCGCCGACATCTTCCTGCGCGAGGTCCAGGACACCTGGACCTGGGTGCGACCGTTCTTCGACCGACGGGCGCTGCGCGCCGCACATGACCTCGGCCTGCCCGGCGCCACGGACGAACTCGGCGCGCTGGCTCCCCGACGCTGCGCCCGGCTCGCCGCGGCGTTGACCCGGGTGTCACTCGACAGCGAGCTGCACGACCGCCTGACCGCGTAGCACAGAACGAAAGGCAACACCATGCCCACCTTCGTCATCGTCGGAGCGGGTCTCGCCGCAGCCAAAGCGGCAGAAGCGCTGCGGAAGAACGGATTTTCCGGTCGCGTCGTCATTTTTGGCGACGAAAAGCAGCTGCCCTATGAACGCCCGCCGCTGTCCAAGGACTTCCTGGCGGGGAAAAAGACGCTCGACGATTTCACCGTGCACCCGCAGTCGTGGTACCGAGAGCACAATATCGACCTTCGGTTGGGCACCGGGGTTGACATCATCGATCGGGCAGGACATTCCGTCGGTTTCGATAGCGGCCGCCACGAGCACTACGACAAACTCTTGTTGGCCACCGGATCCCGTGCCCGACGCGTCGACCTCCCCGGCGCCGACGCCGACGGCGTTCGCGTGCTACGCACGATCGATGATGCGAGCTCGCTGCTGCAGACCCTGACGTCGCACACCAGACTGGCCATCGTCGGCGCGGGCTGGATCGGTTTGGAGGTGGCCGCCGCCGCCCGCGAGCGGGGGGCCGAGGTGACCGTCGTGGAATCCGCCGCCACGCCGTTGGGTTCGCTGGGGCCCGAGGTCGCCGGCATCTTCACAGCGCTACACACCGAGCACGGGGTGAACCTGCTGCTGGACACCCAGGTCGACGGCATCGCCACCGACGCCGGGGCGGTCACCGGTGTGCGTCTGGGCGACGGGTCGACGGTGCCGGCGGACACGGTGCTGCTCGCGGTAGGCGCGCAGCCGAATGTCGAACTCGCCGAGGCGGCCGGCCTGGAACTCGCCGAAGGCGGGGTGGCGGTGGACGAAGCCCTCAAGACCAGCGATGACGATATCTACGCCGTGGGTGATATCGCCGCGGCCCGCCACCCGCTGTTCGGCTGCCGGATCCGCACCGAACACTGGGCGAACGCGCTCAAGCAACCCGCGGTCGCGGCGACCGGCATGCTCGGCGAACCGGCCAGCTATCAGGAATTGCCGTACTTCTTCACCGACCAGTACGACCTCGGGATGGAGTACGTAGGGTATGCCCCGGAGTACGACTCGGTGGTGTTCCGCGGGGACACCGACGACCGTGAGTTCACCGCCTTCTGGGTCGATCAGGCCGGCCGGGTGCTGGCCGGGATGAACGTCAACATCTGGGAAGGACTCGACGACATCAAGGCGTTGATCCGCGCCGGGAAGCCCACCGATGCCGGACGGTTGGCCGACCCCGAAGTGCCTCTGCGCGAACTCATCTGAGCCCCGCCGTCCGGATCAGGACAGCGTGGCGGTCCCGTCGGCGCGCACGGTGACCTTGGCACCGGCGATGTCCTCGGTGACACTGGCCGCCGCCTCGGATCGATCGTCGAGCACCGCCAGCGCGCGTGTGTCCGCCGGTGTGCGGACCGCCAGGAAGGCCTTCTCCGGTGCGCCTTCGCGATCGAACGGCGTGGTCCAGGTCTCCACGGTGCCCACACCTTCCCACTCGACCTCGGCAGACCGCGTCGGCTCGGCATCCACGCTGGATTGCACATCCTCCCAACGGAATCCGTCGCTGGGCAGCCGCGTGCTGTAGACCCCGAAACTGTGCTTGGTCAGGTACCCGCCGTTGGCGGTGATCAGTCCGACGGCACCGGGTTCGGCGACCAGGCGCTCGGCCATGGTGGCAATGGAATGGGTGACGTAGTTGTTCCACGGGCCGCCCGCGAAGGTCAGGCCACCGGTGACGGTCAGCGGGCGCCGCGGATCGTCGAGGGCCAAGCCCAATTCGTTGGCCGCGACCTGCACTGCGGACGGAAAGCAGGAGTAGACGTCGACCAGGTCGATCTCGTCGACGCCCAGCCCGGCAAGCTCCAGGGCGCGGCGGCCCCCGAGGCGGATGGCCGGTGACTTGTGGAATTCGGCGCGGTGGCTGATCTCGTAGGTATCGTGCGCGTCCGTTCCGGCATGAGGGAAAACCCATTTCTCCCTGGGGATCTGGAGGTCCTCCGCCTTCTGCACCGACGTCAGGATCAGCGCCGCGCCCTGATCGACCATGTTGTTGGAGTTCATCAACTTGGTGTACGGGGCGCTGATCATCCGGTTCTTCGGACCGGGGACAGCGATCTCCTGCGCGGACAGCGCTTCCCGGCTCCAGGCGTGCGGATTGTCCGCAGCGACCGCACTGAACCGCGACCACAGCGCACCGATGCGCTGCTGGTGCTCCTGCAGCGTCGCACCGGAAGCGATGCGCAGGGCCTGCTCGAACATCGGGTACACGAAGGACGGCCGGTCCAGCTGGATCCGCAGCTCGGCCGGACCGGCGAGCGCGAACTCGTCCTCGGAACCCGGCGCCAGCGGCACCGATTCGTCCTGCTTGGTACCGACGAGCTTCTCGCCGCGAGCACGCAACCGCGTTCGCGATCGCCAGGTCTCACCGCCGGTGATCAGCACCACCTCGTGCTGTCCCCGCTGGATGTCGAGGCAGGCCTGGTTGACCAGCGACTGCGGCACGTTACCGCCGATCGGGGTGTACCGGGTCGCGGCCTTGTCGGCGCCGATACGCTGCGCCAGCAGCAGGCCCGGATCCCGGTAACGCCAGGACAGCAGATTGACCACCCGCACCGCGTCCACCGCGGCGAGTACCCGCTGGTCCGCGGCCGCGCGGGCGGCAGCCTCCATCAGGTCGACGGGTTCGGTCGTCGCGCTTTCTTCGCGTTGGTTGACTTGTCCGTACCCGACGAGCACCGGGGTCCTGGGGTCGATGGTCACAGTGTGGTTCCTCTCCACGAGCGTGCGGAAACTATGGGCGCACGGGGCGTGTCGGCCAGCAGACACGCCCGCTCGCGCCAGATCAGGCCGGTCCGACCCGGTAGATCGATTTGAGCGTTTGATAGGCGGCCAGCCCCTCCGGGCCGAGCTCGCGACCCAGCCCGCTGGCCTTCACACCGCCGAACGGCGCGTTGACATCCAGTTGGTACTCGTTGATGCCGATGGTTCCGGTGTGCACCGCGCGGGCGATCTCGGTGGCGCGGTCCACATCCGGCGACCACACGGTGCCGCCCAGCCCGAACTCGCTGTCGTTGGCGATCGCGACGGCCTCCTGGTCGGTGCCGTACGGGATCACCGTCAGCACCGGTCCGAAGATCTCCTCCTGGGCGATCCGCGAGGAATTGTCCACATCGGCGAACACCGTTGGGGCCACGAACCATCCGCGCGGCTGGCCGGCCGGAACAGAGCCGCCCGCGACAAGCTTCGCCTCTGCTCTGCCGACGTCGATGTACTCGAGGACACGCTGCTGCTGGCGGCGGCTGACCAGCGGCCCGATATCGGTGGATTTCTGCAACGGATCGCCCACCACCAGGCCGTCGGCCAGCGCGGCGACCGCGTCGACCACCTCGGTGTAGCGCGACCGCGGCGCCAGGATCCGCGAGCTCAGGTGACAGGTCTGACCGTTGTTGACGAACGACGCCGACCGCAGCCCCTTGACGGTGGCGTCCAGATCCGCGTCGTCGAGGATGATGGCGGCCGATTTGCCGCCCAGTTCCAGGGTGACCGGGCGCAGCAGCCGACCGCAGGTCTCGGCGATGACACGTCCGGCCGTCGTCGACCCGGTGAAGGCCACCTTGTCCACACCGGGATGCGCGACCAGGTACGCACCGGCCTGCGCCCCGCCGGCCAGGACATTGAGGACACCGGCGGGCAGGCCCGCCTCCTGCGCCGCCTCGGCGAAGATCAAGGCGTCCAACGCAGTTTCGGGTGCTGCCTTGAGCACCATGGTGCATCCCGCGGCCAGCGCGGGCGCGATCTTCATGATGGCCAGCGCCTGCGGATAGTTCCACGGGGTGATGGCGGCGACGACGCCGACCGGTTCGCGCCGCACGAGGGTGTGTCCGATCGCCGCCGGACGTACCTCTTCCTGCTCGGTGTGGTCCAGCAGGTCGGCGTAGTAACGCAACAGGACCGCCGGGAACATCCCGTTGGCGCCCTTGGACAGTCGAATGGGCATACCGTTCTCGCGGCTGCACAATTCCAGCGTGCCGGCGGCCCGCTGCTGCAGCGCATCGGCCATCCGCCGGAGCACCGCGGCGCGGTCACCTGCCGGTGTCGACCGCCAGCCCGGCAGCGCCTCGCGGGCCGCCACCACGGCGTCGTCGATTTCAGATTCCGTTGCTGCCGCGCCCAATCCGAGTTGTTCCTCGGTGGCGGCCTCGATCACGGCGACGCTGTCCGCCGCGTCGCGGAACCGGCCGGCGATGAAGACTGATGCGGTGCTCATGGTGCGCTCCTCCGGTCGATGCTGGTTTCGAACAGCACGTTCTGTGCGATGAGCCGGTCGATTTCGGCGTTGTCCAGGCCCAGTGCCCGGTGGGTGATATCGCGGGTGTGCTCGCCTGCCACCGGCGCCGGCCGCAGTTCACCGGGCGGAATGCGGCGGTAGGGCGCCGGGCCGGTCTCGCTGGGCATCGGCTCGTCGAAGAGCGGATGCTCCAGATCGCGGTACAGCGACCGGAACTGTAGCTGGACATCGTCGAGCACATCGCCCGGCCGGTTCATCGGTCCGGCCGGGATGCCGGCGGCCTGTAGCTGTTCGGTGACGATGTGCTTGTCGCGGTCGGCGGTGTACGCGCCGAGGACGGCGGTCAACGCTTTCCCGTCGGCGGGTAGGTCGATGCCGATGAGGGCGGCGAGCGCCGCGCGGTCGGACTCGTCGCGCACCGAGACGACGCACCATTCGTCCTCGCCGGCACACGGACACACCGCGTGCACGGCTGGATCCTCGGTGATCGGCAGGCCGGCCTGTGCGGCAGCCTCGACGACGTACTCCACCGCCAGCTGGTTCACCGCGACCTCGGCTTGCGAAATATGCACGTGGGCGCCGGTTCCGGTGCGTTCCCTGCGGATCAGCGCGGCCAGGGTGGCGATCGCGGTGATCCTGGCGGCGACATGGTCCGGGAAGATCGTGGTGGCATCGAAAAACTGCGCGGACTGTTCCTTGTCCGCGCCCCGCCACAGTCGCGTGATACCGGTGCTCGCACGCACCAGAGGGCCATAGCCCATCCGGTCGCTCCACGGGCCGGCATCTCCGAAGGCACTGCTTTCCGCGAGTACCAGCGTGGGGTTGATCGCCCGCAGCGCCTCGAAGGAGAAGCCCAGTGCGCCAAGCGTTCCCGGTTTGAAGTTGGCGAATACCGCGTCCGCCCTGCCGACCAGCCTGCCGAAGATCTCGGTGCCCTTCGGGTGGCGCAGATCGACACCGAAGCTCAGCTCGTTGCGGTGCGTCAGCGCCCAGGACGTGCTCATCGCCTGCCCCGGCGCGGTCTGGCGCAACCCGTCCGGGTAGGTCGCGCTCTCCACCTTCACCACCCTGGCTCCCAGATCGGCGAACAAGCGGCCGAGTTCACCGCCGGCGACGATCACCCCCAGATCCAGGATTCGCAGCCCCTCGAAGGGGCGCGTCCCGTCCTTGCGGGGCCGCCCGAGCCGGTTGGTCGGTCCGAGCCACTCCGGCGCGGCACCCTCGGCCACCGGTGCGACCATCCCGCGGTGGGTACCGTCGATGACGAACGGGCCGACCGGCACCGTGACGGCGCCGCCGTCGACCGGCATCGGTGTCAGCGCACCGACGGCACGAAAATGCTCGCTGGCCAACGCCTCGGCGGGCGTCTGCACCGCGGCGATCGGCACCCCGCGCGCTTGTCCCGCCGCCACCAGGTCCTGCATGCGCTCGGACACGAACAGGGCCGCTATCGCCGCGTTCAGCTCCTTGGATGCGGCGAATCGTGCGGCGATCGAATCGAATTCGGGGCCGCTGAATTCCTCGGGCTCCCCGAGCCAGGCCCGCATTCCCCGCCACTGCCGGGCCGAGAGCAGACAGATGCGCACGAACCCGTCCCGACACGGGAAGGTGGGGTAGATCTGTTGGTTACGGGGGCGTCCACGCCATCCGCCGGAGCGTTTCAGCCCGGAGGCGGCCTGCCCCTGGGAACCGAAGGGCGGGTCGAGCGCCTGCACCACGGCCTCGAATCGGGAGAAGTCGATGTAGTCACCGTGACCGTGGCGCAGCCGGTGGTAGTAGGCGGCCAGCACCGCCCAGGCCGCCTGCGCGGCCGCGGTCGCCGAGGCGATGCCGATCGGGGGCAGCACCGGCGTGCCGGTGGCCGGCCCGGACCGCGACAGCGCGGTCGACATCGCGTAGAACACCGCGTCGGTGCCCTGCCAGGATCGGTAGGGGCCCTCGCTCCCGAAATCGGTGACCGACAGTGCCACCAGTTCGGGATGACGGTCGGCAAGCTCGGCGCAGGATGCGCCGAACGCCCGGGTCGCGTCGCCGGCCCCGGCGACCAGGATGTCGGCGCCGGCCACCAGTTCGTCGAACCGGGTTCGGTCCGTCGCCTCGGCGGGGTTCAGAACCGTGGCGCGCTTGTTCGCGTTGTCCAGGGTGAACGGCACGCTGGTGCCGGCCACCAGGGGCGTGGCGTGGCGCGCGTCGTCGGCGCCGGGCATCTCGATCTTGAGCACGTCGGCGCCCAGGTCGGCCAGCAACCGGGTGATCGCCGCGGCGTCGGCGCCTGCCAGGTCCAGCACCCGTACCCCGCCGAGCAGGGGCAGCTCGGCCGTCACCGCGTCATCCTCAGCACGCACGACACCTTAGCGTGTCAGTTCGCTAACTTAGGTAGACAACCACGCCACGTACACTTGCAGTCGATGTCTGACGCCGGCGCGGTGGCCCCACCGATGGAAATGCCTGCCCATCCGCTGGTTGGGCAGTTGTCGGCACTGCACCATTTCCGCGTCTACGCCGATATCGCCGTCGTTGTGGTGGTGCTGGCACTCACCAATCTGGTGGCGCATTTCACCACGCCGTGGGCCAACGTCGTGATCGTTCCCGCGGCAGCGGTCGGTCTGGTGGCGCTGGTCCGTTCCCGCGGGCTGGGCTGGTCCGAACTCGGTCTGGGCCGCGAACAGTGGCGCTCGGGTGCCGGCTATGCCGCCGCCGTGGTCGGGATCGTGCTGGCGGTCATCGCCATCGGTGCGCTGCTGCCCTGGACGCGCCCGATGTTCATGAACAACCACTACGCGACGCTGTCGGGCGCGGTGATCGCGTCGATGGTCATCATCCCGCTGCAGACCGTGATACCCGAGGAGCTCGCCTTTCGGGGCGTGCTGCACGGCGCCCTCGACCGGGCGTGGGGCTTCCGGGGGGTGGCGGCCGCCGGCTCACTGTTGTTCGGCCTCTGGCATATCGCGAGTTCCTTCGGACTCACCAGCGGCAATGTCGGCTTCTCCCGCATCCTGGGCGGCGGCGTGTTCGGGATGGTTGCCGGTGTCATCGGAGCCGTGATCGCCACCGCCGCCGCCGGTTTCGTGTTCACCTGGCTGCGCCGCCGCAGCGGCAGCCTAATCGCGCCCATCGCACTGCACTGGTCGCTCAACGGTATGGGCGCGTTGGCGGCCGCCCTGGTGTGGCACGCGTCGACCTGACCGGCCGTCGGCCGACGCGCGCCCGAGTCAGGACTTCTTGGTCACCAACCCGACGATCCACAGCAGGATCACCGACCCCAGTACCGCGGTGAACAACGTGAACCACCAGCCCCCACCCGCGGTGTCGAGGAAGAAGCTGAGCAGAAAACCACCGACATAGCCGCCGACGACGCCGATGAGGATATTGAGCAGAATTCCCGTGTCGATGCTGGGAACCAACTTGCCGGCCAGCCAACCCGCGATCCCCCCGATGACGAGATAGCTCAACCAGGTGACTGCGGCCGGTGGCGCCAATGCCAGATAGAGCTGTGCGGCGGTACTCAACGGCTCGACCTATTTCTTGGTGGCTGCGGTGTAACCGAGAGTCAACACCGCCGCAGCGGCGATGCTGATGGCCCACCTGATCCAGTCGATACCGCCCGTGTCGGTGTTCCCCTCGCTGGCTATCAGGCCCCAGACCCAATAACCGATGAGGGCACCGGCTACACCCAGCACAACCGTAATGAGCCATCCGATCGATTGCTTACCGGGTATGACCAGTCGCGCCAGCACACCGATCACTGCGCCGAAGATGATGGTTCCGATGATGGTGCCCATGAGACGTCCTCCCCGGGCCCGCCACGGCCGGCCGGCCCTCAGTCTCTGGATTACCAGCTCAAGGTAACGATCACGCCGACGAAACAGCCACGATCGGCCATCGCCCGGCACGCCGACAAAATGTCGCCCTGAGAGCCGCACCGTGCACATATATGCACGGCGGACTGCTCAGGGCGACCTTGCGCCGAGGCGACGTTTACGCCGGCAGCATCCCGGGGGCACTGTTCGGATCGACCGGCACCGGCACACCGACACCGGGCCGCGGCGGCGGCGCATTCGGGTCCGGTGGCGGGGCGTTCGGATCCGGCGGAGGCGGCGGGGCGTTCGGGTCCGGCGGCGGAGGAGGCGGCGGCGGACTCCACGGCCGGATGGACTGCGCCAACGCCACCGCGGCGCCCTTGTCCACCGGATTGTTGGCCGTGCCCAACCACACCACGAACCAGCGTTCCGGTGCCCGCTGCCCGCGTGTGGTCGCGGTCGGGGCACCCACCACACCGGCCCAGATCTGTCCGGTCGGCTTGCTGGTATCGGTGAACTTCACCTCGTAGTAGGACGCGCTGCCGGTGAGATCACCCGCGGTCAGCGGCGTGGTCTCCTGGTTGAGCCGGGTCCCGGGGAACGGCATGAAGAACTCGCCCATATCCGAGGCCAACCGCGCGGCCGCCTTGGCGTTATCGGCCTCCGAGCCGGCGAAGAGCTTCATATCGAGCCGGCCGAGCAGCACGCTGGTGTCGTTCGGCGGCTGCTCGGCGCCGGGCGGCGGGATCTTCGTCAGCAGCGCCTGGCCGTAGGACAGCTGAGTGGCGTCGGCGACCTTCCAGCCCTCGGGTAGCAGGTAACTGAAACCGCCCGGAGCGTTGTTGACCCGGTTCGGCTCGGGCGCGGGGGGCGGTGGCGGCGCGTTCGGGTCGACCGGAGGCGCGTTGGGATCGGGCGGCGGGGGCGGCACACCCGGGGGCAGCGGCGCCGGGGGCGCCGGCGCGGGGGCACCTGGCGGAGGTGGTGGCGGCGGTGCCGGTGTCGGTTCAGCGGGGGCGGGTGCCGGGGAGGGCGGCACCGGCTCCGCGTGCGACACCGCGACCGGGAGGGCCAAAGCCGCCCCGACGGCCACCGACGCGACGGCCGCAGCGCCCGCGACGCGCTTGGAACGCCGCTTGCGGTGTGAGGAATTCACGTCCGACAGATCCATGGTGAAGAAACTACCGTGTTACGGCCGTGACGCAAGTGTGAGTTGCTCATTAAGCAGAAAACTGAGAGGTTGCTGGCACCAAACAAACTCCACACAGACGACCGCGACTGACTTTGCTGGATTCTGCGCGCACGGCGAGGGCACCGCTGGCGTCCGGGTGTGGCGCCGACGCCGACGGTGCGAGTTCTGCACCATGTGTCGCGGCGGCCCCGCGATCCGTTACCGATGGCCGACGATCCGGTGCGCCTCGGGCGCGTCAGATTTCCCCCAGCTAGCTACTGTCCAGTAACATAAACGCAACTCGCTGGCTTCAGCGCTGAACCCAAGGAGGTCCCATGGAGTTGCTCGTCACCGGTGGCGATACCGAACTGGGGCGCGTCATCGCGCGGGGATTCCGCGACGCGGGCAACAACGTGGTGATCGCCGGCGCCCAGCGCGCCGAGCTGGAAGTCGCCGCGAAGGAACTCGACGTGGACTACGTGGTGTTCGACAACAACGACCCGGCCAGCCTGGAGGCGGCCCGTGGCGCCTTTCCTCAGCACCTGGACGGGATCGTCAACGTGCCGGCCCCGCGCTGGGACGCCGGCGACCCGCGCACGCACACCTTGTCCCAGCGCGCATCGGCGTGGCGACACGCGCTGGACAGCGTGGTGTTGTCCGCGGTCCTGACGGTATCGGTGCTCGGCGACCAGCTCAGCTCGGGCGGCTCGATCATCAACGTGATGCCATCCAACCCCACCGAGGGCAGCGCCGAGGCCGCCATCAAGGCGGCGTTGTCGAACTGGACCTCGGGTCAGGCCGCCCACTTCGGCATCCGTGGCATCACCATCAACCTGGTCGCCGCCGGCCGCAGCGCCGAACCTGGGTATGACGGCATTTCCGGCTCGTCGCGCAGCGCCGCGGACGAGATCACCCGTCTTGCAATGTTTCTCACGACGTCGGCCGCCCGGCACATCACCGGCGAGACGCTGCATGTCAGTCAGGGCGCGCTCGCCAACTTCGGCTGAGATATTCCCGCGTTCGCCCCGAGCTAAAACGGGGTGACCGCTCCGCTTAATTGTGGTTACGTGAGCCCATGGCCATTCGACTCGGACTCCAGATCCCCAACTTCTCCTACGGCACCGGCGTCTCGGAACTGTTCCCGACCGTCATCGCGCAAGCCCAAGAAGCCGAATCCGCCGGCTTCGACTCGGTTTTCCTGATGGACCACTTCTACCAACTGCCCGGTCTCGGCGCTCCCGAAGAGCCGATGCTGGAGGCCTATACCGCCCTGGGCGCACTGGCCAATGCCACCGAGCGGGTCCAGCTGGGCACCCTGGTCACCGGCAACACCTACCGCAATCCCACGGTGCTGACCAAGGCCATCACCACGCTGGACGTGATCAGCCAGGGCCGCGCCATCCTCGGCATCGGCACCGGATGGTTCGAGCTCGAGCACGACAGCCTCGGATTCGAGTTCGGCACCTTCACCGACCGCTTCAAGAAGCTGGACGAGGCCCTGCAGATCATCGTGCCGATGCTCAAAGGTGAGCGCGTCACCTTCGACGGCGCCTACTACAAGACTCAGGAAGCCTTCGCCAATCCCCGTTTCCGCGACCACATTCCGCTGATGATCGGTGGCAGCGGCGAGAAGAAGACCATCCCGCTGGCGGCACGGCACTTCGACCATCTCAACATCATCGCCGGCTTCGACGAGCTGCCCCGCAAGCTCGACGTGGTCCGGCAGCGGTGCGAGGAAATCGACCGCGACCCGGCGACCCTGGAAACCAGCATGCTGGTCGTCGCCCTGATCGGCGAGCAGTGGAGCGCCGACATGATTCCCGACGATTTCAAGCAGCAGGCGGTATTCGGCACCGCCGAACAGGTGGCCGAACAGGTCAAGGAGAAGGTTTACGACGTGGGCGTCGACGGTGTGATCCTCAGCCCGGTGACGATGGGCGGCTATGTGCCCGGCGGCGTGACCGCGGTGGCCGAGGCGCTGGCACCGGTGATCTCGGGGTAACCCGGGTGAACTCTGGCCGTCGGTGCGCCATCTCACCGCGCTGGTGGGATGGCCACCGACTACCCTAGGGTTGTATTAACAAAGTACTTCGCTAGGAGCGCAGATGAGCCACCCCGGAGCTACGGCATCGGATCGGCACCAGGTAGTGATCGTCGGTTCGGGTTTCGGTGGGCTGAACGCCGCGCAGGCGCTCAAACGTGCCGACGTCGACGTCAAGTTGATCGCCCGCACCACCCACCACCTGTTCCAACCGCTGCTCTACCAAGTGGCCACCGGCATCATCTCCGAAGGCGAGATCGCCCCGCCCACCCGGCTGATCCTGCGCAAGCAGGACAACGCCCAGGTGCTGCTCGGCGACGTGACCCACATCAACCTGGAAAAGCAGACCGTCGACTCGATCCTGCTCGGGCACACCTACAGCACCCCCTACGACACCCTGATCCTGGCCGCCGGTGCCGGTCAGTCCTACTTCGGCAACGACCACTTCGCGGAGTGGGCGCCGGGTATGAAGACCATCGATGACGCGCTCGAACTGCGCGGCCGCATCCTCGGCGCCTTCGAGCAGGCCGAACGCTCCAGCGATCCCGAGCGCCGCAAGAAGCTGCTGACCTTCGTCGTCGTCGGCGCCGGGCCCACCGGTGTCGAGATGGCCGGCCAGATCCAGGAGCTGTCCGACCAGACACTCAAGGGCAGCTTCCGCCACATCGACCCCACCGAGGCACACGTCATCCTGCTCGACGCCGCGCCGGCGGTATTGCCGCCGATGGGCGAAAAGCTCGGCGCCAAGGCCAAGGAGCGACTGGAGAAGATGGGCGTCGAAATCCAGCTCAACGCCATGGTGACCGACGTCGACCGCAACGGAATCACCGTCAAGGACAAGGACGGCAGCCTGCGGCGGATCGAATCGGCCTGCAAGGTGTGGTCGGCCGGTGTGCAGGCCAGCCCGCTGGGTAAGGATCTCGCGGCACAATCCGAGACCGAGATCGACCGTGCCGGACGGGTCATCGTGAACCCCGATCTGTCGATCCCCGGTCACCCGAACGTGTTCGTCATCGGCGATATGGCCGCGGTCGAGGGCGTGCCCGGTATGGCCCAGGGCGCCATCCAGGGCGGCAAGTATGTCGCCGCGATCCTCAAGAACGAGGCCGCCGCTCGGGCCCACGGGACCAAGCCCAAGCCCCGAGTGCCGTTCAAGTATTTCGACAAGGGCTCGATGGCCACGGTGTCGAAGTGGAATGCCGTGGCGCAGATCCCGCTCGGCGAGAAGAACAAGATCGAGTTCAGCGGGTTCTTCGCCTGGCTCGCCTGGTTGGGGCTGCACCTCATCTACCTGGTCGGGTTCAAGACCAAGATCGCCACGTTGCTCTCGTGGGCGGTGACGTTCCTGAGCCGGCAGCGTGGTCAGCTGACCATCACCGAGCAACAGGCCTACGCGCGAACCCGGATCGAGGAGCTTCAGGAGATCGCGGCCGCGGCACAGGAAGGCGAGAAGGCGGCCAGTTAGCCGCTCAGTCGCCGGCCCTGCCAGGTCGACAGGCTGCCGCCACCGGCCAACTCCAGGACAGTGCCGGCGCCGTCGAATCCCGTTTCCGGATAACGCAGTTCGCTGACGCATGCCCTCGGGGCGCCCAATTCGTCATCGGCGACCGATCCGGCACCCAGTTCCACCCGATGACGCAGCAGTGGGTGGCGGTCCACGTCCGCATGCAGCGCCGAGGTCCAGAACCCATGCTCCTCACCGGTTCTGCCGATCTGCACACTTTCGCGCAGCCGGACCGAGGCTGCCTCCCCCACCCGCAGCCTGGTGCTGCTGTGGTGACGTGCGCCACCGGCGATGACGGAGGGTTGCGGCGCCAGATCGAGGTCGCCGGCGACCTCGAGCTCCCATGAACTATGTGACACCAGGCTTGCCGCCCCTGGCAGCACGACGCTGGCGGCCGCACTGCGAACCCGCAGCCGCGCTCCAGCCTCCACCACGACGCGCACCGCGATGACATCCCCGCCCAGCGGTGTCGCGGCCGCCGAAAGCAGGTGCACCACATCGGGTTCGGTGTGACGCGCAGCCAGCCCGCCCGTGCACTCGATATGTGGGCTCCGCCCGGGACGGGCCACCAACAGGACGTCCGAACGCATCTAGGACGTGACCGGAACCTGGAGCTGCTCGTGCACCCACTGCAGCACCGGACCGGCGGTCGGGTCGTCGGTGAGCGAGATCAGCACGAACGGCCGGTCGCCGCGCACCGTGGTGGAGTCCCGGCGCATCACGTCAAGGTCGGCTCCGACCAGCGGAGCGAGATCGGTCTTGTTGATCACCAACAGATCCGAGTAGGTCACGCCGGGACCACCCTTGCGCGGCACCTTGTCGCCGCCGGCCACGTCGACCACGAAGATCTGCACGTCGATCAGGCCGGAGGAAAACGTCGCGGTCAGGTTGTCACCACCGGATTCGACCAGGATCAGGTCCAAGCCGGCGTTGGCGGCGATCAGGTCGTCGATGGCATCGAGGTTGGCCGTGATGTCGTCGCGGATCGCGGTGTGTGGGCAGCCCCCGGTCTGCACCGCGGCAATCCGCTCGTCGGGCAGCACGGCATGCCTGCGTAGGAAGTCGGCGTCCTCGGTGGTGTAGATGTCGTTGGTGAGTACCGCCAGCGAGATTTCGTCGCGCAACTGACGACACAGCGCCGCCACCAGTGCGGTCTTACCGGAGCCGACCGGGCCGCCCACCCCGATGCGCAGCGGCTCCCCCGGCCGGCGCACCCGCTTGGGCCGCTCGGCATGGCTGTGGGGCTCGCCGTCGATGAAATGTGGTGGCATATCGTGACCTTTCGAATCGACTGATCGCTTCAGGAGAAGAACAACGGCCGCTCGCGCGCAGCATGCCCTTCGGCAAGCACGTCGAGCAGCGGATCGGAGAGGTCGGCGATCTCGTTGAGGGCCAGCGCCGCGGTCTGCTCGCACAGCCCGGCCAGTTCGAAGGTCAAGGCCGCCACATCGGCAGGATCCAATGCGAGCAGCCGCTGCGCGGCCGTGGCCGATCCGGTCATGGTGGTGTACACCACCGACAGCGCGGTGTGCTCGGGGGCCACCGCACCGGCCACCCCCACCGCCCCGGCGGCCACCGCCAGGTGTGGCTTGGAACCCAAAGCAGCCCAGGCGTGTTCGGGCCACACCCGCTTGGCCAACCGCAGCAGCCCGCGGCCCTGTGCCCGCGACGCGACTCGGGCCGCCGGGGATGGTGTGCGGGCGTCGGTTTCGGCATCGGCGACATCGATCGGCAGGCTGCCGGTGTGCACCGCTGCGGCCAGCGACGCACTGACCAGACCCTGGCTGCGGATGCGGCGACACAGGTAGGCACGCAGCGTGGCGACGCCGGTGACCCGTCCGGTGGTGATCGCCTCTTCGATTCCGCCGGAGTGCACGTGACCGCCGGTGGGCAGCCGGGAATCCGCCAGGGTGAGCAGGGTGGCCAGCATCAGAACAAGAAGTAGCGTTGCGCCATCGGCAGTTCGGCCGCGGGCTGCTCCTGCCAGACCTCGCCGTCGATGCGCACGGTGAAGGTGTCGGCGTCCACCTCGATACGGGGCAGCGCGTCGTTCAGCGGCATCTGTGCCTTGCCCACCCGGCGAACATTGCTCACCGCCAGCAGCTTGCGCGTGATGTCGAGCCGGTCGGCCAGACCGTCCTCGACCGCCTGCGGAGCCACGAAGTGGACCGACGTGGCCGCCGCAGCGGCCGGCGCGGCACCGAACATCGGCCGGGGCAGCACCGGCTGCGGGGTCGGGATGGAGGCGTTGGCATCGCCCATGGCGGCCCAGGCGATCATGCCGCCCTTGATGACGGCGTGCGGCCGGACACCGAAGAAGGCCGGTTCCCACAGCACCAGGTCGGCGAGCTTGCCGACCTCCACCGATCCGATCTCGCTGTCCATGCCGTGGGCCACCGCCGGGCAGATGGTGTACTTCGCGACGTACCGACGGGCCCGGGTGTTGTCGGCCCGAACGTCGCCGTCCATAAATCCCCTGCGGCGCTTCATGACGTGCGCGGTCTGCCAGGTACGCAGCACCACCTCGCCGATACGTCCCATCGCCTGGGCGTCACTGCCGATCATCGAGATCGCGCCGATATCGTGCAGCAGATCCTCCGCGGCGATGGTCGAGGGACGGATCCTGCTTTCGGCGAAGGCAAGGTCTTCGGGGATCTTGGGGTTGAGGTGGTGGCACACCATCAACATGTCCAGATGCTCGTCGAGTGTGTTCACGGTGTGCGGACGGGTCGGATTCGTCGAACTCGGCAGCACGTTGGGTTCGCCGGCGACGGTGATGATGTCGGGCGCATGCCCACCGCCGGCGCCCTCGGTGTGATATGCGTGGATGGAGCGGCCCTTGACCGCGGCCAGGGTGTCCTCGACGAAACCCATCTCGTTGAGCGTGTCGGTGTGGATATTGGCCTGTACGCCCGCGGCTTCGGCCACGGTCAGGCAGGCGTCGATCGCGGCGGGCGTCGTGCCCCAGTCCTCGTGCAGCTTGAATCCGGCTGCACCACCGCGCAATTGCTCCCACATTGCCTCGTGGCTGACGGTGTTGCCCTTACCCAGCAACGCGATGTTGAGCGGCCATCCGTCGAGCGCTTCCAGCATCCGCCCCAGGTGCCAGGAACCGGGTGTCACGGTCGTGGCCTTGCTGCCCTCGGCGGGTCCGGTTCCGCCGGCGATGATGGTGGTGATCCCGCCGCCGAGGGCCTCCTCCATGATCTGCGGACAGATCAGGTGGACGTGGCAGTCGATGGCACCCGCGGTGACGATGCGGCCGTTACCGGAGATGATCTCGGTGGACGGGCCGACCACCAGGTCCGGGTGCACGCCGGACATGATGTCGGGGTTGCCGGCCTTGCCGATCGCCACGATGCGCCCATCGCGGATCCCGATATCGGCCTTGATGATTCCCCAGTAGTCGAGGATGACCGCGCCGGTGATGACGGTGTCGGGTGCGCCGTCTGCCCGGGTGGCCCGGCTCTGCCCCATCGATTCGCGGAGCACCTTGCCGCCGCCGAACACGGCCTCGTCGCCGGCCAGCCCCGGCCCGCCGCTGCGGTCCTCGGTGATCTCGATGAACAGATCGGTGTCGGCCAGCCTGATCCGGTCGCCGGCGGTGGGCCCGTACAGCGCGGCGTAGCGGTCGCGGGAGAGGTAGGTCACTGCGGCGCGTCCAATCTGCCGGGCGGATTCAGGGAGAGCCCGTGCACCTCCCGCGTGCCGCTCAGCGCAACCAGTGAAACGTGCTGGGGGATGCCGGGTTCGAAGCGCACCGCGGTACCCGCGGGGATGTCCAGGCGGTGGCCGTGGGCGGCGGCACGGTCGAATTCCAGCGCCGAATTCGCTTGCGGAAGGTGCACATGACTGCCTACTTGCACCGGCCGGTCACCGGTGTTGACCACCTCGAGTGAGATGCGCGGCGCGTCCTGGCTGAGCCCGATATCGCCGTCACCGAAGACGATCTCACCTGGGTACATGCCACACCCCTGTCACGGAATCGGATGGTGGACGGTGACGAGTTTGGTCCCGTCGGGGAAGGTCGCCTCGACCTGGACGTCGTGGAGCATCTCGGGCACCCCGTCCATGACCTGCTCGCGGGTCAGCACATCGCGGCCGCTGACCATCAGTTCGGACACTGTGCGTCCGTCGCGCGCGCCCTCCAGGATGTGGTCGGTGATGAGCGCGACCGCCTCGGGATGGTTCAGTCGCAGGCCGCGGTCCTGCCGGCGGCGGGCCAGGTCGGCGGCATAGGAGATGAGTAACCGCTCTTGTTCATGCGGCGTTAAACGCATAGTGCGCGATACTGCCACGCCGCGGACGAATCAGCAGCGCTCGCCGTCATTGCGGGACGTTCTGCAGCCGGACCTGACCGCGCGCCACGGTGCGGTCATCCTCGTCGGTGATGGTGATCAGCCACAGCTGCTGGCGGCGGCCGCGGTGGATCGGTGTCGACACCGCGGTCACCGTGCCGGATGTGATCGCGCGGAGGAAATCGGTGTTGTTGTTCACCCCGACGACGGTCCCGCCACCGCCGTGCTCGGTGAGCCAGACGTGCCCGCTGACGCTGGCGAGGCTTTCCACGATGGCGCAGTAGACACCGCCGTGGACGATCCCCCACGGCTGCTTCACCTTGTCGGTGATCTCCAGTCGGGCGCGGCCACCGTCGGGGGTGACGTCCAGGTACTGCAGTCCCAGTTCGCTGTCGAAGCCGGCGCCGAGGCCGGGCGGTAGAGATGCGCTCACGAGATCAGTGTCTACACCGTCGCGGGAGCGAATGCGGAAGGGCCCCACGCGTACTGCGTGGGGCCCTTCCTTCGAGTGGACCGGGGGTCTCTGCAGCCCTCAGGACTCCGGCTCGGTCCGTTAGCCTCGCATCTAGATGATAGGCAAGGCTTGCCTAATTTAGCAAGACCTTCGTGGCGGCGGTTCTGCTCGGCCCGCGAACCGGCAGCCCGAAACCGACCAGCGCATCGAGGATCGCCTGGCCGCGGCACATGCTCGTCAGCTCACTGGAGCCGGCCAGCAGGGGCACCTGTGTCGACGCGCCCACGACGGCCGCCCCCACGATGTTCCACATCGACGCGATGGAGATCGCGCCGTCGCTGATCTGGTAGAGCTTGGCGAACAGTGGCGCCAGCGCCCGATGACTGCGATGGGCCACCCACGTCGTCAGCGCCGCCTCGCTCGGCAGCGCCACGATGCCGTCGCGGGTGGTGCGCACCGCGCCCACCGTGCAGCGTTGCACCAGGTGCGGATCATCGGGCAGGGCACGCAGCGTCGGGTCGACCACGCCCACCCAATCGATGGCCCCCTCGGAATCGACATGCACCCAGAGGTTCTCCAGGCCGGTATCCCAAGCCCGCCCTTCCAGCGCGACCAGCGGCACCACTCGCCCGATCACCACATGCGACAGCGTCGCGGCGAGCTGCTGGGCCACCGCGGCGCGGCTATCCGTTTCGGCAACGGCGGCGTCGAACATGGTGCGCAGGCGATCGGTGGTCATCACCTCGATCAACGGCCACCAGCGCCGCCTGGACAGATCACCCATCACCGCCACGCCGTAAACCCGCGGACATTCGGGATAGAGCTCCCGCAGACGCCGGCTGGATTCGTGCAGCGGCAGTGCCCGCCTAATCGACATGCGTGCGATCAGCGGATCGTCGACCACGACCGTCATCAGCACCTCCTTCTTCGGTTAGGTTAGCCTTACTATAGTCATCAACGCCAACCGGACCAGTACCTGTGACTGGACTCACAGATACCTCGAAAAGGGGTCGTGACCGGCGCGGACGAGTGTGGCTCCAAGCCAACGGCACGGACCGTCGATGGGATACGACGCACGGTAGTAAGGCGTAGTACCCTGAATTCATTGCTCAGGAGAGTGAACAGAACATGGCCAAGTTGACGCGGCTCGGGGAACTCGAGCGCGAAGTGATGGACCACCTCTGGACCTCGCGCGAACCGCAAACGGTGCGCCAGGTCCACGAGGCTCTCGCTGCGCGCCGCGACCTCGCCTACACCACGATCATGACGGTCTTGCAGCGACTGGCGAAGAAGAACCTCGTCGTCCAGCATCGCGATGACCGGGCCCACCGCTACGCACCCACCCATGGCCGCGACGAGCTCGTCGCCGGATTGATGGTCGACGCGCTCGACCAGGTATCCGACTCCGGCAGCCGGGAGGCCGCGCTGGTGCACTTCGTCGAACGCGTGGGCGCCGACGAAGCCGATGCGCTGCGCCGCGCACTGGCCGAACTCGAGGCCAAACACCGGGTTGGGCCGCCGGCTGGTAATTCCGGTACCGGCTGAGGGACACTGTCGACGTGTCCGCGCTGGCCTTCTCCATCGTCGCGCTGGCGCTCGTCGGTCCGGTTCCCGCGCTTCTCGCCCGCGCCTCCTGGCCCCTACGCGCGCCGCGCGCGGCGATCGTGCTGTGGCAGGCCATCGCCCTGGCCGCGGTGCTGTCGGCATTCTCGGCCGGCCTCGCCATCGCCAGCCGGCTGTTCGTGCCCGGCCCCGACGGCCGCCCCACCGCCACCCTGACCAGCGAGATCGCCGTCCTCGGCTGGCCGCTGTGGGCGCTGTACGTGGTGGTCTTCACGCTCACCCTGATGATCGGCGCACGGCTTGTCGTCGCGGTCGTGCTGGTGGCCATCGCCACCCGGCGCCGTCGCGCCCACCACCGCATGGTCCTCGACCTGGTCGGCAAGGCGCGCGACCAAGTGCCCACCCCCGCCCGACGGCCCAGCGGACTGCGCATCCTGGGCGTCGCCCAGCCGATGGCCTACTGCCTGCCCGGCGTGCGCAGCCGCGTCGTCGTGAGCGAAGGCGCCCTGACCACGCTGTCGGAACCCGAGATCTCCGCCATCCTCAGCCACGAACGCGCCCATCTTCGCGCCCGTCACGATTTGGTGCTGGAGATGTTCACCGCCGTGCACGCGGCGTTTCCGCGCTTCGTCCGCAGCGGTAACGCGCTCGACGCGGTGCGGCTGCTCATCGAACTGCTCGCCGACGACGCCGCCGTCCGGGTTGCCGGCCCCACTCCCCTGGCCCGCGCGCTGGTGGCCTGCGCCGGCGGGCACACCCCGTCGGGTGCGCTGGCCGCCGGCGGCCCCACCACGGTGGTGCGCGTGCAGCGGCTCTGCGGAGAGGGCAATAGTCTTGCCTTGGCAGTGGCGGCCTACACCGCCGCCGCCGCGATCCTGATCATCCCCACGGTGGCGCTGGCACTTCCCTGGCTCACCGAGCTGCACCGCCTGTTCAGTCACTAGCGCACGGGCGGCGATCCGACCATCGACGACGTAGACGACACGAAAGGCTGCCGCATGACCAATTCCGGCAACACCGGCAAGGCACAGATCGGGGTCACCGGCCTCGCGGTCATGGGATCCAATATCGCCCGCAACTTCGCCCGCCACGGTTACACCGTTGCGCTGCACAACCGATCGATCGCCAAGACCGATGCACTGCTGGCCGAGCACGGCTCCGACGGAAACTTCGTCCGCAGCGAGACGATCGCGGAATTCCTCGACGCGCTGGAGAAACCGCGCCGGGTGTTGATCATGGTCAAGGCCGGCGACCCGACCGACGCCGTCATCAACGAGCTCGCCGACGCCATGGAGCCGGGCGACATCATCATCGACGGCGGTAACGCGCTCTACACCGATACGATCCGTCGCGAGAAGGCGATCCGCGAGCGCGGGCTGCACTTCGTCGGGGCCGGTATCTCCGGCGGCGAGGAGGGCGCGCTCAACGGCCCGTCGATCATGCCGGGTGGCCCGGCCGAGTCCTATGTGTCCCTGGGCCCGCTGCTGGAGGAGATCTCCGCGCACGTCGACGGTGTGCCCTGCTGCACCCATATCGGCCCCGACGGCGCGGGCCACTTCGTCAAGATGGTGCACAACGGCATCGAATACTCCGATATGCAGCTCATCGGCGAGGCCTACCAGTTGCTGCGCGACGGGCTGGGACTCGCGGCCGCCGATATCGCCGACGTCTTCGCCGAGTGGAACAAAGGCGATCTGGACAGCTACCTGATCGAGATCACCGCAGAGGTGCTCAAGCAGGTCGACGCCAAGACCGGCAAACCCTTGGTCGACCTGATCCTGGATGAGGCCGAGCAGAAGGGCACCGGCCGCTGGACGGTCAAGTCCGCCCTGGATCTCGGCGTACCCGTCACCGGCATCGCCGAGGCGGTGTTCGCCCGCGCGCTGTCCGGTTCGGTCGACCAGCGCACCGCAACCACCGGCCTGGCCTCCGGGGCGCTCGGCGAAAAGCCCAGCGATACCGCGCAATTCACCGAAGATATCCGCCAGGCGCTGTACGCCTCGAAGATCATCGCCTACGCGCAGGGCTTCAACCAGATCCAGGCCGGCAGCGCCGAATACGACTGGAACATCACCCCGGGCGATATGGCGCGGATCTGGCGCGGCGGCTGCATCATCCGGGCCAAGTTTCTCAACCGGATCACCGATGCCTTCGACAACGATCCGAACCTTCCGACGCTGATCGTCGACCCGTACTTCCGCGACGCCATCGAAGCCGCCATCGACAGCTGGCGCCGCGTCGTGGTGAAGGCGACCGAGCTCGGCATCCCGATCCCCGGCTTCAGCTCCGCGCTGTCCTACTACGACGGACTGCGCACCGAACGACTGCCCGCCGCGTTGACCCAGGGGCTACGCGATTTCTTCGGCGCACACACCTATGGCCGGATCGACACCGACCGCGACAAACGCTTCCACACCCTGTGGAGCGGTGACCGCAGCGAGGTGCAGGCCTGATCCGCTCACCCAGAGCAGCCGTGAGCGGACCGGATCTGCGCCGCAACGGCGGCCATCTGCGTCCGCTCGCGGGGTGACCTGCGCCCACTAGACTCACCGATGTGCAGTTCCTCAACGGCCATACCCCGCCCTACGACCTGACCTACAACGACGTCTTCGTCGTGCCCGGACGCTCCGAGGTGGCGTCCCGTTTCGACGTGGACCTCTCGACGGTCGACGGGTCGGGCACCACGATCCCGGTGGTGGTGGCGAACATGACCGCGGTCGCCGGACGGCGGATGGCCGAGACCGTGGCCCGCCGGGGCGGACTCGTGGTACTGCCCCAGGACCTGCCGCTGTCGGTGGTGGCGCACACCGTCGACTTCGTCAAGAGCCGCGATCTGGTCGTCGACACCCCGGTCATCCTGGGCCCCGACGACTCGGTGTCGGATGCGACCGCACTGATCCACAAGCGCGCGCACGGCGCGGCGGTGGTCGTGTTCGAGGGCCGCCCGATCGGCGTCGTCACCGAGGCCTCCTGCATCGGGGTGGACCGCTTCGCTCGCGTCCGCGACATCGCCCTCGCCGATTTCGTCACCGCACCCGTCGGCACCGACCCCCGCAAGGTATTCGACCTGCTCGAACACGCCCCGATCGATGTCGCCGTGCTCACCGACGGAAAGGGCGAACTCGCCGGCGTGTTGACCCGCACCGGCGCCATCCGTGCCGGCATCTACACCCCCGCCGTCGACACGTTGGGACGACTGCGGATCGCGGCCGCGGTCGGCATCAACGGCGACGTCGGCGCCAAGGCCCGCGGCCTGGCCGAGGCCGGCGCGGATCTGCTCGTCATCGACACCGCCCACGGCCATCAGGCCAAGATGCTCGACGCCATCGCCGCGGTCGCCTCACTCGATCTCGGCCTGCCGATCGCCGCCGGGAACGTGGTGTCGGCCGAAGGCACCCGTGACCTGATCGGCGCGGGCGCCTCCATCGTGAAGGTGGGCGTCGGCCCCGGCGCGATGTGCACCACCCGCATGATGACCGGCGTCGGACGCCCACAGTTCTCCGCCGTCGTCGAATGCGCCGCTGCAGCAAGGGATCTCGGTGGACACGTATGGGCCGACGGCGGGGTGCGCCATCCGCGTGATGTGGCACTGGCGCTGGCGGCGGGCGCGTCGAACGTGATGATCGGCTCATGGTTCGCCGGCACCTACGAATCGCCGGGCGACCTGCTGCGCGACCGGGACGGCCAGCCGTTCAAGGAGAGCTACGGGATGGCATCCAAACGCGCTGTCGCCGCCCGCACCGCCGCCGACAGCGCCTTCGACCGGGCCCGCAAGGCGCTGTTCGAGGAGGGCATCTCCAGCTCCCGGATGGCCCTGGACGCGGCGCGCGGCGGTGTCGAGGACCTGCTGGACCACATCACCTCGGGGGTGCGCAGCACCTGCACCTACGTCGGGGCGGCCACGCTGCCCGAACTGCACGAGAAGGTGGTGCTGGGCGTCCAGTCGGCCGCCGGGTTCGCCGAGGGGCATCCGCTGCCGACCGGTTGGTGATTCCGCCCGCCCGGCGCGGGCGGCTACCATGGATCGAATTCCGTCGATCATGACCAGAGAGGGACTCCGTGCCACAGGCACCCGTGGAAGCCCACGGTTCTCAAGTGGGCGCGGGGATTCCGCTCGGCACGCCGGCCCCGCACAGCGACCCCGCTGATCCCGAGCCGTCCAGTAGCCGGCCGGGCGGAAGGCCCGGCACGCCCCCGGTGGGCATCCGATGAACCTCACCATGACGATCCTCAGCCTGCTGGCGTTCATCCTGCTGACGGCGGGAACCGCGCTGTTCGTGGCGGCCGAGTTCGCCCTGACCGCGCTGGAACGAAGCATCGTCGAGTCCAACGCCCGCGCCGGGGGGCGACGCGACCAGTTCGTGCTCAAGGCGCACCGCACGTTGAGCTTCCAACTGTCCGGAGCCCAGCTCGGGATCTCCATCACCACCCTGGCCACCGGTTATCTGGCCGAACCCGTGGTCGCCCGGCTGCTCTACACACCGCTGACCGCACTGCGCATCCCGGCCGCCTGGGTAAGCCCGATCGCACTGGCGCTGGCGCTGCTGATCGCCACCTCGGTCTCGATGATCTTCGGTGAACTGGTCCCCAAGAATCTCGCCGTCGCCAAACCGCTGCCCACCGCACGGTTCGCCGCCGCACCGCAGTGGTACTTCTCGACGCTGTTCACCCCGGTGATCAAGGCCACCAACGGCACCGCCAACTGGATCCTGCGCCGGATGGGCATCGAACCGGCCGAGGAGTTGCGCTCGGCACGATCCCCGCAGGAACTGGTATCGCTCGTGCGCACCTCGGCACGCAGCGGTGCGCTGGACGCCGACACCGCCGTCCTGGTCGACCGCTCACTGCAGTTCGGGGACCGCTCCGCCGAGGAGCTGATGACCCCGCGGTCGAAGATCGAATCGCTGGAACTCGAGGACACCGTGGCCGACCTGTTGGCCGCCGCGGTCCGCACCGGCTACTCCAGATTCCCCATCGTCGACGGCGACCTCGACCAGACCGTCGGCATGGTGCACGTCAAGCAGGTTTTCGAGGTACCCCCGGAGCGGCGGGCCAGCACCCCGCTGTCCCGGCTGGCGGTGCCGGTACCGACCGTGCCCTCCACCCTGGACGGCGACGCCGTGATGACCCAGATCCGCGGCAACGGCATCCAGACCGCCATGGTCGTCGACGAGTACGGCGGTACCGCCGGGATGGTCACCTTCGAGGACCTCATCGAGGAGATCGTCGGCGATGTGCGCGACGAGCACGACGACGCCACCCCGGATGTCGTGCAGAGCCGGGCCGGCTGGGAGGTTTCCGGGCTGCTGCGCATCGACGAGGTCGATTCCGAGACGCCGTTCCGGGCGCCCGAAGGCGATTACGAAACGATCGGGGGCCTGGTCCTGGAAAAACTCGGGCATATCCCCGAGGTCGGCGAAACCGTGGAGCTGACCGAATTCGACCCGGACAAACCCGGGGAGGACCCCGTGCACTGGCAGGCCCGGATCCTGAAGATGGACGGCCGCCGCATCGACCTGCTGGAGCTCGTGAAGACCGAGCCCACCGGCGAACCGACGGAGCGCACCGATGAGCGGTGACCTGTTCGCGGTCGCGCTGACCGTGCTGCTGCTGGGTGCCAACGCCTTCTTCGTGGGCGCCGAGTTCGCGTTGATCTCGGCCCGGCGTGACCGCCTCGAGGCGCTCGCCGAGCAGGGCAAGAAGCAGGCCGTGACGGTGATGCGCGCCGCGGAAAACCTTTCCCTCATGCTGGCCGGCGCGCAGCTGGGCATCACGATCTGCTCGATCCTGCTCGGCCGGGTCGGCGAGCCCGCCGTCGCCCACCTGCTGGAGAAGCCGTTCGCCCTGCTCGGTGTCGGCGACGCCGTCTTGCACACCGTGTCGTTCATCGTGGCGCTGGCGATCGTGGTGACGCTGCACGTGCTGCTGGGCGAAATGGTGCCGAAGAACATCGCCATCGCCGGGCCGGAGACCACCGCGATGCTGCTGGTGCCGCCATACCTGATCTATATCCGCGCGGCGCGCCCACTCATCGCGTTCTACAACTGGGCCGCCAACACCACGCTGCGGGCGATGCGGGTGGAACCCAAGGACGAACTCGACGTCACGGTCTCCACCGTCGAACTGTCCGACATGATCGCCGAATCGCTGTCCGAAGGTCTGTTGGACCGCGAAGAGCACACCCGCTTGACCCGTGCGCTGCAGATCCGCGACCGTTGTGTGGCGGACCTGGCCATCCCACTGGACCGCATCCACGCGGTGCCGGCCGCCGCGCCGGGGTCGGGCCCCACCATCGCCGCCGTCGAACAGGCACTGTCGGAGACCGGGTACTCCCGGTTCCCGGTCGCCAACGCCGACGGCAGCTATCTGGGCTACCTGCACATCAAGGATGTGCTGCCGGTGCTCAACGAGGACCGCACGATGCTGGACTCCTCGATGGTGCGACCGCTGATCCAGATGCCCTCGACGCTGCCGCTACCCGATGCGCTGACCCGGTTGCGGCGCAACAAGAGTCATCTCGCACTGGTCACCGACGGGGGCCGGATCACCGCGATGGTGACCCTGGAAGACCTGGTGGAGGACCTGGTCGGCACCGTGCGCGACGGGACACACCGGATCTGATGGTGACGGTGCTGCCCGAAGCGGACTGGCTGGCCCGCGAATCCGCGCACCGGCAGCGGGTGCAGCGGTTCATCGGCCCGCACCTGCAGCGGGCACAGCGCGGCGAACCGCACCCGGTGTGGGACTTCCTGTTCACCTATTACAGCCTTCGTCCACGCCAGCTGCGCCGCTGGCACCCGGGTTTCGGCGTCGCCCTGCAAGGACCTGGAGCCGACCGCTTCGCCGCCCGAACCGGCTACCGGCGCAGCGGCGACACCGTCGCGGTAACCGACGACACGCTGGCCCGCCGGCGTGGCACCGTCGCGTTCGTCGCCGATCTGCTGTCCCGCACCGCGCAGCGGCCGGCCCGTTTCAACTGTTTCGGGCTGCACGAGTGGGCGATGGTGTACCGCTCACCGCAGGTACGCCACGCTCAGCTGCCGCTGCGGCTCGGGGCGTCCGGCACCGATGCAGTGGTCGACTCGATGCCGTTGCGATGCAGCCATTTCGACGCATTCAGATTCTTCACTCCGGCCGCGGTAGCACTCAACGGTGAGCAGTTGCGCCGCGATACCCAGCCGCTCAACGAGCAGCCGGGCTGCATTCACGCGGCGATGGACTGCTACAAATGGGCCTACAAGTTGGGCCCCCTGGTGCCCTCGGAGCTGGTGATGGACTGCCTGGAATTGGCCGCCGACGCCCGCGTCGTCGATATGTGTGCCAGCCCATACGACCTGACCGGCTATGGTTTCGAGCCGATTACCATCGAGACCGCAGCCGGCCGCGCCGAGTACGTCAAGGCGCAGCAGGACATCGCCGAACGAGCCGCGCCGCTGCGCGCGGAATTGGCTCGCCGGTGTGACCTGCTGCTCACACGGTCCGCCGCGCGATCACCGGTAGTTACCGGCGGGTAAACTAGGCCGACTGCTAAGGGAGGAAACATGACCGAGCGCGTGACGGTGGGAAACCTGCGGGTTGCCAAGGTTCTGCACGACTTCATCACGACCGAAGCGCTGCCCGGCACCGGGCTGGATCCCGACAGCTTCTGGGCCGGTGTGGACAAGGTGGTCACCGACCTCACACCCGCGAACCAGGATCTCCTGGCGCGCCGCGATGACCTGCAGGCACAGATCGACAAGTGGCACCGCGCCCGCGTCATCGGGCCCTTCGACGCCGCCGAGTACAAGCAGTTCCTCACCGATATCGGTTACCTGACCGCGCAACCGGACGATTTCACCGTCACCACCTCCGGTGTGGACGCCGAGATCACCAGCACCGCCGGCCCGCAGCTGGTGGTGCCCATCCTCAACGCCCGGTTCGCGCTCAACGCCGCCAACGCCCGCTGGGGATCGCTGTACGACGCGCTGTACGGCACCGACGTCATCTCCGATGAGGGCGGCGCCGAGGCCGGCGGCTCGTACAACAAGATCCGCGGTGACAAGGTCATCGCCTACGCCCGCGCCTTCCTCGACGAGGCGGTGCCGCTCGCCGAGGGTTCCTGGGCCGACATCACCGAGGTCAAGATCGATGACGGGCGGCTCGTGCCGGCCCTGGCCGATCCGTCGGCATTCGTCGGCTACACCGGCGAGCTGGGCTCGGCGTCCTGGTCGGTGCTGCTCGAGCACAACGGCCTGCACATCGAGATCCTCATCGACCCGTCCTCGCCGGTCGGGGCGACCGACAGGGCCGGCATCAAGGATGTCGTGCTGGAGTCGGCGATCACCACCATCATGGACTTCGAGGACTCGGTGGCCGCCGTCGACGCCGAGGACAAGGTGCTCGGTTACCGCAACTGGCTCGGCCTCAACCGCGGTGATCTGGCCGAAGAGGTCAGCAAGGGCGGCAAGTCCTTCACCCGGGTGCTGAACCCGGACCGGGTGTTCACCACCCCGGACGGCGAGGGTGAGCTGACATTGCCGGGGCGCAGCCTGCTGTTCGTCCGCAATGTCGGGCATCTGATGACCAACGACGCCATCGTCTTCGACAATGACGGCGCCGACGGACCCGAAGTCCCCGAGGGCATCCAGGACGCCCTGTTCACCGGCCTGATCGCCATCCACGGTCTCAAGGAGGGTGAGCAGAACGGCCCCTACCGCAATTCGCGGACCGGCTCGGTCTACATCGTCAAGCCCAAGATGCACGGCCCCGACGAGGTCGCGTTCACCTGTGAGCTGTTCAGCCGGGTGGAAGACGTCCTCGGCCTGCCGCAGGCCACGCTGAAGGTCGGCATCATGGACGAGGAGCGCCGCACCACGCTGAACCTGAAGGCGTGTATCAAGGCCGCCGCCGACCGGGTGGTGTTCATCAACACCGGCTTCCTGGACCGCACCGGCGACGAGATCCACACTTCGATGGAGGCCGGCCCGATGATCCGTAAGGGCGCCATGAAATCGCAGCCCTGGATCAAGGCCTACGAGGACAACAACGTCGATGTCGGCCTGGCCACCGGGCTGTCCGGGCGCGCCCAGATCGGCAAGGGCATGTGGGCGATGACCGACCTGATGGCCGATATGGTCGAGCAGAAGATCGGCCAGCCCCGGGCCGGCGCCACCACCGCGTGGGTGCCCTCCCCGACGGCGGCCACCCTGCACGCCATGCACTACCACCAGGTCGACGTGGCCGCGGTCCAGGCCGAACTCGCGGGCAAGACGCGCGCCACCGTCGACGAACTGCTGACCATCCCGTTGGCCGGCGAGCTGGCCTGGTCCCCCGACGAGATCCACGAGGAAGTCGACAACAACTGCCAGTCCATCCTGGGTTACGTGGTGCGCTGGGTCGACGCCGGCGTCGGCTGCTCCAAGGTGCCCGATATCCACAATGTGGCGCTGATGGAAGACCGTGCCACCCTGCGCATCTCCAGCCAGCTGTTGGCGAACTGGCTGCATCACGGCGTCATCACCGAAGCCGATGTCAAGGCCAGCCTGCGCCGGATGGCCGCGGTCGTCGACGAGCAGAACGCCGGTGACCCCGACTACCTGCCGATGGCCCCCGACCCGGAGGCCAGCATCGCCTTCCAGGCGGCCCAGGAGCTGATCCTGTCCGGGACCCGGCAGCCCAGCGGCTACACCGAGCCGATCCTGCACCGCCGCCGCCGCGAGTTCAAGGCGCGTGCCGCGGGCCAGTGACTAGACTTCGGCGGGGCATTCGACACGACGAGCTAAGAGGGTAGGGATGGGCAGGCACAGCATTCCCGACCCCGACGACACCGGCGACCGGACCCCCCAGGGGCCGGACGCCGGTTACGGGTCGGACGCCGCCGGGAGCGGCTCCGGTTTCGGTGACTTCGGTGCCGACGCAGGCGAATACGGTCCCGACGACTACCGCTACGACGACGATGCGGCCGGTTCCGGCTATGGCGACACCGGCGACGCCGGTTACGGCGACCATGACGCCGGTCCCGGCTACGGCGACCATGACGCCGGTCCCGGCTACGGCGACCATGACGCCGGTCCCGGCTATGACGAGCCCCCGCCGGCACCGCGCGGGTTCCCCGCCGTTGCCGACGAAGACCAACCCACCCAGGCGTTCTCGGTCACCGGCCGCCAACGCACCTACGACAGCGGTGAGTGGACGGGCAGTCACCGCGCGGTGACGCCCGGCCGGCGCAAGGTCAGCCCGGTCGTCATCGGTGCGCTCGTCACCGTCGTCGTGGTGGTCGGCGTTGTCATCCTGTGGCGCTTCTTCGGTGATGCGCTGTCCAACCGCAGTCAGGCCTCGGCGGATCGCTGCGTGGAAGGTGAGGTGACCGTAGCGGTCGTCGCCGATCCGGCGATCGCCGATCAGGTCGGCGCCCTCGCCAAGCAGTACAGCGAGACCGCGGACCCGGTGGGTGACCGCTGTGTGCAGGTGGCGGTCAAGGCCGCGGACTCCACCGCGGTGATCAACGGTTTCGGCGAGACCTGGCCCGGTGATCTGGGCGAGCGCCCGGCACTGTGGATACCGGCCAGTTCGATGTCGGCAGCACGGCTGGAAACCGCCAGTGGCGGCAAGACCGTCATCGACAGCCGCCCGCTGGTGAGCTCGCCCATCGTGCTCGCCGTCCGGCCCGAGCTCAAAGCCGCACTGGGCCAGCAGAGCTGGTCGGGCCTGCCGGGATTGCAGAGCGATCCGGCCGCGTTGGACGGACTCAACCTGCCGGGCTGGGGCGCACTCAAATTGTCCCTGCCGCTCACCGACAACAGCGATGCCGCCTATCTGGCCGCAGAGGCGGTGGCCGCCGCGTCGGCGCCCGCCGGCGCGCCGAGTTCTGCCGGCGCGGGAGCCGCGCTGCGGCTGCTCGCCGGGCAACCCGAGTTGGCCGACACCGCGGCCTCGACCGCGCTCGATGCTCTCGTCGACGCGGCCGACCCGGCGACCGCGCCCGTGCACGCCGTCGCCACCACCGAACAGAAGCTCGTCCAGCGCGGTGCCGATTTGCCCGACGCGGCCAGCGTGCTCAGCGCCTGGACCCCGTCGGGACCGGCCGCGGTCGCCGACTTCCCCGCGGTGCTGCTCAGCGGTGATTGGCTGTCCAAGGAACAGCTCACCGCGGCAAGCGAGTTCGACCGGTTCATGCGCAAACCCGAGCAACTCGCCGAGCTCGCCAAGGCCGGCTTCCGCGTCGAGGGGGTCGCCCCGCCGAGCAGTCCGGTCACCGATTTCCCCGCGCTCGCGCAACCGCTTTCGGTCGGCGATCCAGCGTCCCGCGCGGCGCTGGCGGCCCAGCTGACCGCACCCGCCCAGGGGGGCACCGTCACGGTGATGCTGGGGCAGGCGACGCCCGGACTGACCGATGTCGCCAATACACTCAACGATCGACTGCAGCAACTGCCCCCCGCAGCGGCGGTGGGATTGTGGACCTTCGACGGTGTGGCCGGTCGTTCGGCGATCACCACCGGTCCGCTCGGTGACGATGTCGGCGGCACCCCGCGGTCGGCGGCGCTGGGTTCGAGCCTGCAGTCCCAGGGCGGCTCAGCGAGCGGGGCGGTGTCCTTCACCACGCTGCGACTCGTCTATGCCGAGGCACTGGCCAACTTCCGCGCCGGCGAACCGAATTCGGTGCTGGTGGTCACTTCGGGCCCGCACACCGACCGCAGCCTGGACGGCCCCGGACTGATCTCCTATATCCAGGGCGCGGTGGACCCTCAGCGCCCGGTGGCGGTGAACGTCATCGACGTGGGCGACGATCCGGACCGGTCGACGTGGGAAGAGGTGGCGCGGGCGAGCGGCGGCCAATACCGCAATGTGCCCGGCCCGAACGATCCCGGTCTGGCAGACGCGGTGGCCGCGTTCGTGGCCTGAGCCCGTCAGTTCCGGCGCAGCGCGCAGAGCACCCCGAAGTGGTCGGAGGGGAACACCCGCGGCATTGCCGGCGAGATCGGCTCGCGCCCCAACAGCTCGATCGACTCCGGGGTCCAGCGCTCCCCTTTGAGCAAGACCCGGTCGAACCGGACGTGGCGGTGCTTGTCCTTCATGTCGAACCGCATGTGGTTGATCGTGGTGTCCTCGGTGTATCCGGGTTCGCCGGGACGAAGCATCGGCCAGACGTCCCGATAGGCCGTGTCGATGATGCCGGCCTCGCGATCGCGGATGTTGAAATCACCCAGCACCACCGCGTTCTCGGCGTTCCGCACGGATCCGCAGATCAGCCCGAGTTGGCGGGCGCGCAGCGGCGCCGAGGCCTTTCCGCTTTCGAGGTGGACGCCGACCACGATCAGCCGCTCGCCGTCGACGGTGAGCTGCGCGGTCAGGTATCCGCGTGACAACCGGGTGGGTAGCCGGGTGTAGGTGACGCGGTCGACGGGGACGCGGGACAGCAGCAGCATACCGTAATTACCGCGGCGCCCGCCGACGATCGCCGCACTGCGGTAATGCTCCCGGATCCACGGCTGTTGCAGGAACAGCGTGCGGGCGGCGGGCGTGACCTCTTGAAAGACCATGATATCGGGGGTTTCCCGGGACAGCAGGTCGGCGATGGCGCCGTGACGCTGATCGGCGTGCTCCTCGTTGAACCAGATGTTGTATGTGCTCACCACCAAGCGGTGGACGTCGCAGCGCTCGCCGGTGCCACGGTCGGTGACCCACCGCCGCCGACCATGATCGAACCGCAGCACGGGCACCGTCGTCGGGCGACCGAAGATGCGCTGCCACAGCCGATCCATGTGGCCCAAGCTACCGCTCACAGCTGAAGCAGACCGAGCGCCTCCCAGCCGAACAATTCCGGAACCTCCACCTGCGGATAGTGCCCGACATCGGCCAACTCGACCACCGGGGCCGCCGGGCGCAGTTCACACAGACCGGCCAGGACATTGACCGTCGCCACCGGATCCTGCAGTCCCCACAAGAATCCCAGCGGTTTCTGCCACGTACTGATCGCCCCGTGCCAGCGCGCGGCATAACGTACCCGCTCGTCGAGATATGCGCACAACAGGTGCATGATGCGGTGACCGTCGTTGTGCGACAGCAGGGCCCACTGCGCCTGCGCCTCCTGCGGCGTCAGCGGGTGCGCGGCACTGAACAGCCGGCCGAAGCCACGCACGAATCCGGCCCGGCCGGTCAGCCGGGACAGCACGGGGCCCAGCGGTCCGCGCAGCACCTTCTGCGAGGGGCGCAGACTGGCCCGTTCCAGGATGACACTGCCGTTGGTCAACACGGCCGAACGCAAATCGAAGGGCAACTGCCCGTCGACATCGCGGGCCAGCAGCTCAGTGGCCACCGAGGTGCCCATATCGTGGGCGACCATCGAGACCGGTCCGGTGGTGGTCTGCGCCAACACCTCCTGCACCAGGTCGGCCTGCTCCAGCAGGCTGTACCGGTACGGACTGCGCCGATTCCCTGGTCGCTGCGCTGTTGCCCACCGAGGCTTGTCCGACAGACCGAAGCCCAGGAAATCCATCGTCACCCATGGCCGCCCGCCCAGTGCGCCGACCACGTTGCGGTAGTCGAAGGAGCTCGACGGAAACCCGTGCAGCAGAAGGACCGTCGGCCCCGTACCGGGCGCGGACCGGACGAACAGCGAACCGGCCGAGGTGTTCAGGAAGCGGCCGCCATCGGCCCAGGTCTGCACATCTGCGGGTAGCACCGGGTCAGGTTAGGCGAAGGCCTCCACCGGCGGGCACGAACAGACCAGATTGCGGTCCCCGTAGGCGGCGTCGATCCGGCGCACCGGCGGCCACACCTTCGGCCGGAAACCCTTGCCCAGTGGGTAGGCGGCCTGCTCGCGGGTGTACGGATGCTCCCACTTCTCGACCAGCAGCGAGTCCGCGGTGTGCGGGGCGCCGCGCAGCGGATTGTCCTCGACCGGCCATTCCCCCGTGCCGACCCTGTCGATTTCGGCCTTGATGGCGATCATCGCATCGCAGAACGCGTCGACCTCGGCCAGGCTCTCACTCTCGGTGGGCTCCACCATCAGCGTGCCGGCCACCGGGAAGCTCATGGTCGGCGCGTGGAAACCGAAGTCCGCCAACCGCTTCGCCACATCGTCGACGGTGACGCCGGTCGCCTTTGTGATGCCGTTGAGGTCGAGGATGCACTCATGGGCGACCATGCCGTTCTCACCGGTATAGAGCACCGGGAAGTACTCGTCGAGGCGGCGGGCCACATAGTTCGCCGAGGCGATCGCGGTCAGTGACGCCGCCCGCAATCCGGCCCCGCCCATCATCCGGATGTAGGTCCAGGTGATCGGCAGGATGGACGCCGACCCGTACGGGGCGGCCGACACCGTGTAGCGGTCGCCGAGTTCGTCGGCCAGCGGATGGCCGGGCAGATACGGCGCCAGGTGGCTGCGCACCGCCACCGGCCCGACACCCGGGCCGCCGCCGCCGTGCGGGATGCAGAACGTCTTGTGCAGGTTCAGATGGCTGACGTCGCCGCCGAAGCGGCCCGGCCGGGCCAGGCCGACCAGCGCGTTGAGGTTGGCACCGTCGACATAGACCTGACCGCCCGCATCATGCACCGCGGCACAGATGTCGGCGACGTCGTGCTCGTACACCCCGTGCGCCGACGGGTAGGTGATCATCAGCGCGGCCAGACGCTCGGCATGCTCGGACACCTTGGCGCGCAGGTCATCCAGGTCGACGTCACCATTGGCGCGGCATTTCACCACCACCACCCGCATCCCGACCAGCGCCGCCGAGGCGGCGTTGGTGCCGTGCGCACTGGACGGGATCAGGCAGACGTCACGTTCGGTCTGGCCGTTGGCCCGGTGGTAAGCCTGGATGGCGAGCAGCCCGGCGTACTCCCCCTGCGAGCCGGCGTTGGGCTGCAACGAGATCTCGTCGTAGCCGGTGATCCCGGTCAGCCAGGTCTGCAGGTCGGCGATCAGCCGGCGCAGCCCCGGATTGTCCGATGCCGGGGCGAACGGATGCTGCGCGGCGAACTCCGGCCAGGTGATCGGCTCCATCTCGGCGGCCGCGTTGAGCTTCATCGTGCACGAACCCAGCGGGATCATGCTGCGGTCCAGCGCAATGTCCTTATCGGCCAGCGAGCGCAGGTACCGCATCATCGAGGTCTCGGTGCGGTACAGGTGAAACGCCGGGTGGGTCAGGAATTCCGATGTCCGGGTGGCGATATCGACGCCGGCGGGCTGGGCGGGCGTCACCGCGAACGCCGCCAGCACGGCCGCGACATGCGCGTCGGTGGTGGCCTCGTCACAGGCCACCGACACGTGGTCGGCGTCGACGCGCCACAGGTTGATACCGGCGGATTTGGCGGCCGCCACGACATCATCCGCACGGCCGGGCACGTGCGCCAGCACGGTGTCGAAGAACGTCTGGTGCACCAGCGAATCGCCCAGGGCCGCACCGATCTTCTCGGCCTGGCCGTGCACCCGGCGGGCGATCGCCGTCAATCCGGCCCCACCGTGGTAGCTGGCGTACATGGCGGCCATCACGGCCAACAGCACCTGCGCGGTGCAGATATTGCTGGTCGCCTTGTCCCGGCGGATGTGCTGTTCGCGGGTCTGCAGGCTCAGCCGGTAGGCCGGCGTGCCGTCGGCGTCGAGCGAGACCCCGACCAGCCGCCCCGGCAGCTGGCGGGCATGCTTGGTGTGCACGGCCAGGTAGCCGGCGTGCGGGCCGCCGAATCCCATCGGCACACCGAAACGCTGGGTGGTGCCGAAGGCGACGTCGGCGCCGAAGTCACCGGGCGGGGTGATCAGGGTGGCGGCCAGCAGGTCGGCGCCGACCGCGACCAGCGCGCCACGCTCATGGGCCTGCTCGACCAGCGCGCTCCAGTCGTGCACGCGTCCGCTCGCGCCGGGCAGCTGGACGATGACGCCGAAGAAGTCGCCGTCGGGCAGGCCGTCACGCAGGTCGGCGGTCACGATCTCGATGCCGAGTGGCTCGGCGCGGGTGGCGATCACCGCCGCGGTCTGGGCGTACACGTCGGCATCGACCACCAGACGGTTCGACGGCCCCTTGACCGCGCGATGCATCAACGTCATCGCCTCTGCGGCGGCGGTGCCCTCGTCGAGCATGGAGGCGTTCGCCACATCGAGCCCGGTCAGATCGCTGACCATGGTCTGGAAGTTCAGCAGCGCCTCCAGCCGGCCCTGGCTGATCTCGGGCTGGTACGGCGTGTAGGCCGTGTACCAGGCGGGGTTCTCCAGGATGTTGCGCTTGAGGACCGGCGGGGTCAGCGTGTCGAAATAGCCCTGGCCGATCATCGAGACGGCGACGGTGTTGGAGTCGGCCAGCGCGCGCAGTTCGGCGAGCGCCTCCTCCTCGGTCGCGGCCGGCGGCAGGTGTTCCAGCCCGGGTGCCAGACCGTTGCCGTCCACCGCGTCCAGGATGCCCGCCGGCAACGCTTTTTCGGCCAACTCATCGAGCGAGCCCACACCGATGACGCCCAGCATGGTGGCGATGGCATCGGCGTCGGGCCCGATATGGCGGCCGACAAAGCCGGAATGGTCAACAGACACGAGATCTCCCCTGGTCGAGGGCGCACACAGCCAGTCCCTCTCCCTCTGTCGGGGCGCCTGAGAGATTCAGCCGTACCGGCCTTTCCCCATGGGCGGGTGCACGCAGCACCGCTTTCCAGAGGCATCGTGGCCGTGCGCGGTCCTGGGTGCCTGAGAGGTTGACGGAGAGGTATTGCTCCTTCGGCGCCCGTGACTGGCCGTCACGGAGCTCTCCCGCGCACGGGCGATGCGGTGCCGATTCTACCGCTCGAGCCCAGCTGGCGCGGTCGCGGCTGGGCTCGGGTCGGCGGGTTGCGCTTCGGCGGTGCGTTGCCTGAGGGCTTCGGCGGCGCCGATATCGCCACGCAGCAGCGCCGGGGGTGCCGTGGTGTCGTCTCCCACGGCCAGCGCGATGAACCGCCGTCGGGTGCGGCGAACCAGTAGGCGCAGGCAGCGGCCGAGGATACGGACCCGCAACGTCTCTTTCGGTCCCTCCCGCGGCGGCCACTCCGGAGCGAGCGCAATCCAGACCCAGCGCGCCACCTTCGCAGCGCCGCCACCGGGGTTGACCAGGTCGCAGATGGTCCTCAGCAACGACTGGATCGACCTCCCACCGTCTGATCGATACATCGTCGCCAGCAGCGCCTGCGGGCTCGCTGTGTAGACGGCGTGCGCGCCGTCGACGACATCGGAGTGGGTGCGGTTTTCGGACTCGAGAATGGCCTCCAGCAGCTCCTTCTGCAGCGACTCGCGAACCGATTTCGGCACTCTTGCGTGCTTCAACAGCCGAGTACTGAGCTGGCTGGCTCCGTCGATTCGCCCCCAGAGCCAGTCGTGCTCCCTGGCCTCGGGGCTCGAGAACGCACCGAAATGGCCCCACCGCTCGCCATAGAGCTTCTTCTGGTACCAATCCATCTTGCCCTGGACGGCTCCGACGTCGACAAGTGACGGCGCGGCCGGTGTCAGGTTCTGGTAGTGCAGCCTGGGAGCGTTGAACTCGCTTGCCGTCCAACCGAATACGCCACTGATGACCTCCAGATCGAGCGCGAGCTGAATGAGCTCGGATCCGGTGACCCCGGAAAAATGTGCGGAGAAGGCGTCGGCAGTGCCGTCGATCAGCTCATGAAGGCGCCGCGCCGCCCCGCCGGGCGAACCGTAGAAATCGCGGAGAGCGGCTTGTTGCATTTCCTCGGTCATCGGGGATTGGTCCCCGGAAGTTGACGCCACCAGTGTCGACCACAGCTCCTCGGCCTGCGCCCGTGCGGAGTCGGCCACCTCAACGAGCGCGTCTAAGTCGACACCGTCGGTTGCTGCCACAGCGATATCGGACAGCGCGAGAGCCCACCACCGGAGAACCCGCGCCGCGGCGGGCACCCCCCAGCGCCACACCCCGTCGGTCGATGCCTCCATCGACGACGGCATGCCGGGCCCGTCGGTGGGTACCGCGCCGCCCTGTGTGTCCGGGGGCGCGAGCGGGGACACGTTGAGCCCGGAACGCGCCAGCCGTGACTTCTTCTCGGCAATGGCCCGGTTTCGTAGGTAGTGACTGAACAAGACAGTCGCCGCGGCGTGCCACTCCGTACGCTGCTGCAGGCTGACGCGGTCCGGGTCGGAAAGGTAATCCCTCAGCAGGATGAACGGTTCGGCCTCGTAGAGCGCCATCCGTCCGAATATGTCGCTCAACGCATCTCGGTCCAGCCGCTCGTCGGGCTCTCTCATCGCCGCGAAGACCCACCCCGCGGTGGTGGTCAATTTGGGCGGTATCCGGGGTCCACCATCGCTGCGTTGCCGGGGAACTCCCGGGGTAATGTAGAGAACGGTCCGCTCCACGGCGCGGACCGAGCACGACTCGACGAGATCACGCAATGCCGGTTCGAAAGGCGCATTGTCGAGCAGCCCGCCATCGGCCAGCCAACACGCATCCTCAACCCCGTCGTCCGCGCCGATGCGTAATGCCGACAGCTCCGCGCTCTCCCATACCGGCTCGAAGGCCACCGGAAACGAGGCCGAGGCCCGCGCTCCCAACGCCAGGGCCTCTGGGAAATCGTCGAAGTCGTTGCGGGTCGGGGCGTGGCCATCCGTGCCTGGGCCCACTTCCTCGGCAGGCTCTCGCCGGAATCGGTACAGCCGCCTGCCATCGACGGTCCGCATGACGGCGCCATCCTCGAGAAGTAGCTCCGTCGGGGGGCTGTTGAGCGCGGTAGCCGTCAGCACCAGTGCGCATGGCCGGGCCTGGATACCGGGCGCCGGTGTGATGTCGGCCAGCGTGCCGACCACCTGGTCGTGGAAATAGCCACCGTCCAAGATCGACTGACATCCCGCCGAGTCGGCGCGCGTCAGTCGCCCCTCGCTCAGCGACGCCACCTCTTTCCACATCGCGCGCATATCGGGAAGATCGGCGCCGCGGGCGATGGCAGTCGCCAGCACTGCGCCATTGAGCCCGCCGGCGCTGGTGCCGGCAATGATGTCGATCATGACCGTGGCATCGATCTCGTCGAGGATTCTGCGCCACGCTCGGAGCACACGCGAGGTCGAGCCCTTCGGTGTGAGTTCGGAGGCCAGCCGCACAGAATTCAGCTCGTGAGCTACACCACCCATCCAAACCGCAAGGCTCACACCACCGTTCAGCACCAGTGCATAACGCAGGTCTTTCGGCACATCCCCCCCGATCGGTGCGCTCACGTCCTCCGTCGCAGCTTAACTTCGCCACCGCGCACCGGGGTATCCGCTGCTCAGCCGACAGGTACGGTCCGAAAACGTGGATGGAGGGCGTCGGCAGGCACCGGGCCCACACGTGAGCTTGACGTCATCGGACGCGCACAGCAAAAAGGGCCGCCGCGGCGGCCCTCTCTGTCCTCGGTGTCAGCCGATCTTGCGGTCGCGCGTCTTGCGCCGCGACGCCAATTCGTCCTCCGGCGCGGCGATCGACTCGCCGCCGTCGGCCCGTTCGCCCGGGAAGTCGGCGATCGCCCCGGTCAGCTCCCGCATGGCACCCGACACGGCGATCCCGAACACGCCCTGCCCGCCCTGCAGCAGATCGACGACCTCTTCGGCGGAGGTGCACTCGTACACCGTGGTCCCGTCGGAGAACAGCGTGATGTTGGCGAGGTCCTGCACACCGCGCTGACGCAGGTGATCCACTGCGACGCGGATGTTGTGCAGCGAGATACCGGTGTCGAGGAGGCGTTTGACAATCTTGAGGACCAGGACGTCCTTGAACGAGTACAGCCGTTGGCTGCCCGATCCGGCGGCACCGCGGATCGACGGTACGACCAGCGAGGTGCGCGCCCAGTAGTCCAGCTGGCGGTAGGTGATGCCGGCGATCTGGCAGGCGCTGGGCCCGCGATATCCGACCAATTCGTCCGGGATGGAATCATCCGGGAAGAGACCGCCCTGCACGGGTTCGCCGGGTGCGCTGCTCACGGGCGGTGTGGCACCGCCGGCCGAAGACAGATCCAACTCCCCCTGATGTGGCGTGTCGCCCACAGTCCATCCTCTCGCCGTCGCCCCCGGGCCCGTGACCCAACCGCGTCACGTCCGAGTTCGAATGTGTCGAGCATACGCTCAACACATTGCTGCTACTGCTCGTCGTCAATCAAAATTATGGCCGTCCGTCTGCCGTCCGGGTCACACTCGACGCGCGTGTCGACCTCACGAGACGCATCCGTGATCTTGACCGCCATCCGGGCCCGGCCCCGTCAGGTCGCCTTGAAATCGTCGGGTGACACGCTGTCGAGGAACTCCTTGAACTTCTCCACCTCGTCCTCGCGGACCGGCCCGTCGGCGTCCTCGTCGGTCTCGTCCGGGATCAGCAGCCCGGCCTCGGCCAACACGGCTTCCTCCACGAAGATCGGCACCCCGACGCGCAGCGCGATGGCCACCGAATCCGAGGGACGCGCCGAGACCTTGATATCGCGGTCGAAGATCAGGTCGGCGTAGAACGTGCCCTCCTGCAGGTCGACGATGCGCACCTCTTTGAGCGAATGGCCCAGCGCGGCAATCAGATCTCTGATGAGGTCATGGGTGAGCGGGCGCGGCGCCTCGACACCCTGCTGTTCTTGCGCGATGGCGGCAGCCTCGGCCTGACCGATCCAGATCGGCAGGTAACGGTCGCCGTTGGACTCGCGCAGCAACAGCACAGGCTGATTCTGGGGCTGTTCCACGCGAATTCCGACTACCCGAACCTCACCCATCAGCGCCTGCCCTCCGCTACGAAGCCGTCCAGGCAAAGTCTAGTCCTCAACGATCGAGAACGTCTCGCACTGCGGACTTGATCAGCGACGTGTGCAGGGTGATCGCCAGAGCCGCCACCTCACGGGCCAGATCATCTGCACGGTCGCGGGAACCCGCGCGGCGCGACTTGTCCACCGGCCCGGCAATCTGCGCGATCAGGTCGGACTGCCGGTCGGCCGCCGAGCGAAAGGCCCGTAGATGCCGCGGCTCGACACCGTAGTCGGCCAACGCCCGCGCGCACTGGGCGATGGTGACCGAATGTTCGTCGAACAACCCGCCCGGGCCCGGCTTGATGACGCCGGCCGCGACCAGCGCCGCCAGCAGCGGGCCGTCCACACCCGAGCGGGACAGCAGATCCTCACGGCTGAACCGAACCTGTGCCGGTGCCACCGCCGACGTGCCCGCGCCATCGGTGTCCGCATCGCGCTCGCCGGTGATCTGTACCAGTCGCGGCACGGTGTAGGCGGAGCCGAGAGTGGGCAACTCACCGTCGGGCTGTGCATCCAACTGGGCCTTGATGACCTTCAGCGGCAGATACTGGTCCCGCTGGGCGGTCAGCACGAACCGCAGCCGCGCACAATCGTAGGCAGTGAACCGGCGGTAGCCGGCGGCTGAACGCTGCGGGGTGACCAGACCCTCGGCCTCCAGGAACCGGATCTTGGAGATCGTGACGTCCGGGAAGTCCGGGCGCAGCACGTCCAGCACCGCTCCGATGGACATCCCGGCGGGCGCCGGTTCGGCCTGGGTCATCTAGTCCTCGCGGGTGCGCTCCGCAGTCAGCCTGCGTCGTCGTTCTTCGGCCCGGTCAGGAACACCAGGCGGAACTTGCCGATCTGCACTTCGTCGCCGTTGGCCAGCACGGCGGAGTCCACCGGCTCGCGGTTGACGTAGGTGCCGTTGAGGCTGCCGACGTCGACGACCTGGAACTCGCCGGCCTCCAGCCGGAACTCGGCGTGTCGGCGGCTCACGGTGACATCGTCGAGGAAGATATCGCTGTCCGGGTGCCGACCGGCCGAGGTGGTGGCCTGGTCGAGCAGGAAGCGCGAACCCGCGTTGGGGCCGCGCTTGACGACCAGAAGCGCCGAGCCCGCAGGCAGTCCCTCGACACCGGACACCGAGCTCTCGGTGCCGGTAGTGGCCGGGGCATCCAGTTCGTTGAGGAAATCAGCGCGGAAAACCGAGGTCGTCTCCACCGTGACTTCGTCGGACTGGTCGGCCTGAAAGTTGCTGTTTTCCGTCACCCGCTGCTCCTCTACTGGCTGCTGTGGCGTGCTTGTCCGGCGGCCGGATGGGGCCATCCGCCCGCCCGTCCGACCTTGGTACGTCTTACGACGACCGTACCGCGCCGGGCTGGCCATTGGGTCCACCACCGCCGGATCCGGTCACGCCGACGTGCTCACGCTTGTCGCTGATCAACCGATCCGGAAAACCCTAACAACACCTAGTCGGGAAGAATCCCGCGGTAGCCTTCCGCGTCCAGGAGATCGGGCAGCGGACCGGCCGGCGCAGCGGTCTCGGTCTGCAATTCGACCAGCCAGCCGGCCCCGTAGGGATCGGAGTTGACCAGCTCCGGACTGCTCTCGAGTTCCCCGTTGACGGCAACAACTTTGGCCGTGACCGGGGCGTACAGGTCCGACAGCGATTTGGTGGATTCCACCTCGCCGAACGCCTCGCCGGCGGCGACCGTGGCACCCACGTCGGGCAACTGCACGAACACCACATCGCCGAGAGCCGCCTGCGCGTAGTCGGTGATACCGACCCGCACGGTGTCCTCGCCGGTGCGCCGCACCCATTCGTGCTCGGCGGTGTACTGCAGATCGGACGGGATCTCGCTCACGGGGCTCCTTCGGCGGCGGTACTCGAACGCACTATTTGACGGGCTGAGCGTATTGGCGAGGTTTCGGTTGCCGCAAGGCGGTCACCTCGACCGACTCGGACTGGGTCACGGTCATCGCACCACCCACCCGTTTGACGCTGTCCATCGCACCACCGGGAATGTTCATCGCGGCCGCCAGGGTCGGCGGATCGCCAATCGCCAGAACCGAATACGGCGAGCCGAGAGTCGTTCCGTCGACGACCAGCGCGCCGGGCGCACCGATCACCCAGGTATCCACACCCACCCGGACCGGCTGCCCGCCGGCGCCGCGGATCTCCATGGCCTCCGCGCCCGCAGCGCGCAGCTCGTTGATCACGTCGAGCATCGTCTCCGGCGACACGCCGCGCGCATTGTCCTGGATGGCGATCGTCACACCCGGCCCGACGGCCGCGACCGTGCCGATCAGAATGGACAGTGCTGCGAGCCGGGCCTGGGCGTTCTCGATGGCCGCCTGGTCGCTGCTGCCGGATGCCTGCAGGGAATTCAAGGTCTGCTGCAGATCAGCGACCTCGGTGTTCAGTGCGGCCTCCCGCTGCTGCAGCGAGTCCAGCAGCACCAGCAGGTCGGCAGGGCGTGCGGTCTCCAGCGAGTCACCCGAGCCGGTCTGACGAACCTGGGTCACGATCGCGATGCCGAGCAGGACGCACAACACCACCCCCAAGGCTCCGAAGATCCACTGGGACCGGGTACGGCGACCCACCGCGACCGCATCGTCGGGCAGCTCGTGGCGGCCGTGCTCGGGATGCCCGGATTCGGCGTGCTCAGCCATCTACGCCCCGAACAACCTGCGGCGCAACGCGGCCGCGTTACCGAAGATGCGGATGCCGAGCACCACGATGATCGCGGTGGACAACTGGGTGCCGACACCGAGCTGGTCGCCGACGTAGACGATGAGAGCGGCGACCAACACATTGAAGACGAATGACACCACGAAGACCTTCGAGTCGAAGATCCCCTCCAGGTAGGCACGCAGGCCGCCGAACACGGCGTCCAGCGCCGCAACCACGGCGATCGGCAGATACGGCTGGATGGCCTCGGGCACGCTGGGATGAAACACCAGCCCCAGCGCGATGCCGACGATCAGTGCGGCGATTCCGATCATCGTTCGATCAACTTCACTACTCGATCAACCTCACTGCTCCGTCAACTCCGTCCCAGCCCTCAACGCGGCAACTCTCTGGCGAAACGGATCTCGCGTACCGACCCCCCTGGCACGCTGAGGGCCTCGCCGGTACTGACCGTAACCCCGACGCCGTAGGACTGCTGCAACAGCGTGAGCCGCTGCATCCCGGGACTGCGGTTGAACACATCCTGCATCGCATGCGGCGGCCCGAGCGCGACGATCGCGTACGGGCTGGTGATCGGCCGGTTGTCGACCAGGATGCCGCCGCCGGCCTGCCTGATGGTCACCCCTGCACCGATCCGCACCCCACCCACCGAGATCGCCTCGGCTCCCCCGACCCACAGCGAGTTGACCACCAGTTGCAGATCGCGGTCCAGGATCGCCTGCCTGCTGCCGGCCACCCGCTGTTTGGACACATCGGTCAGGTCGCGGGACACCCCCGGATCGGTGACGGTGATCTCCAACCCGGGCCCGATCGCCGGCGTGACAGCGGCCGAGAACTCCGCCCGGTCGAGCGCGGCCAGCAGGGTGCGTCCCCGCTCGCCACCGGCAAGGCGACTCCGGCGCTCGGCCTCCACCTCGGTGGCCAATTCGTCGCGCGTCGCCTCGACGGCGTCGGTGCGGACCTCACCGGCTCGCACGCTATCGGTCAGCACGAGTTGGGTCTGCCGGTTCACCGGTGCCACCGACTGCGCCTGGGAGGCCGCCGCGGCGAACACCGCCGCGACGGTCAAGCCGGCCAGCAAGGACCAGCCGGCGGTGCGCCACCGGCCGGCGGGCCGGTCATGCCGGGCCGAGGCGGCCGCCGCATAACCCGGATCGAGATGCTCGGAAAGCAGCGAACGCAGCAGTGAGGGGACCGGAAGGCGTTGCGGCGCATCCTTTTCGTGATGGTTGAGGCCGGCCTCGGGGTTGAAGCCGCCCAGTGAGCTCGTGGGGTCACCCATCGCCCGCTGCTCCTCGGTGCGCCACGGCGATACGCGGCAGCCGCCTGATCACCAGCCCCACCTGCGCCAGATACAGCACCGCCGACCACAGGTACAGCGCCATGCCCCAGATCAGGAACGCCCAACCGCAGGCCAGGATGACCCGACTCCACAATGCGTCGAACTGCCCCAGCAGTACCAGTGGCAGGCCGGACATCAGCGCGAACGTGGCGGCCTTGCCGATGTAGGTGACCGGCAGCGCGGTGAGTCCGCGGCTGCGCAACACCGGCAGCGTGGCGGCCAGCACCACATCCCGGCCGATCAATACGACCACGAACCACCACGGCAGCACGCCGGCGGCGGCCAACACCACCGGGATCACCACCATGTAGATGCGATCGACGGCCGGATCCAGCAGCTCACCGAGCCGCGAGGACTGGTCGGCGACCAGCCGGGCGATCTTGCCGTCGGCCCAGTCGGAGAATCCACTGAACATCAGCACGGCGACCGCCCAGCCCACGGCGCCGCTGAACAGCAGGTAGCCGAAAACCGGCAGCAGCAGCAGACGCAGCACGCTCAGCGCGTTGGGGATGGTGAGCACGCGATCCCCCATCGCTCCGCTCGCCCCGGTCTGATCTCCCGTCGCTCCGCTCGCCCCGGTCTGATCTCCCGTCGCTCCGCTCGCCCCGGGCTGCATACCGGCCAACCTAGCGGAACACACCCGGCAAGCTCAGCGCCGACATCACGTTGTCGGCCAGCGGATCGTCATGGATCATGTACGTCCACGTCGAGGTCGGGCGCGCCAGTCGGGTCAGATCCAGCCCGGTCTCGCCGCCGACGATATTGGCGGTGTCGAAGGTCTGCTGTGCGGCCTCGATGGCATCGGCGGCCAGCGAGGCGAACGCGTCGACCGCCATCCGGTGGAACTCGTCGAGCGGACTCTGGTTGCCGAGCGCGCGCAAGCTGATGCTCTCCCGGATATCGGCCAGGTAAGCCAGGTGATCGGCCCAGCCGCGGTCCAGGTGATAGAGCATGATCAGCCGGCAGATCTCGTCGAGGCGCTCCTCGGAGACCGTCTCCGCGATCTGCTCATAACGCTTCGGTGACCGCTCCTGCAGCTCCTCGCGCGCCGTCGAGGTGCGCAGCAGGGTGTCGCGGCGGTCGACCAGGATGGCCCGCTGCTGCGCGGTCAACTGGTTGTACCGCCAGGTGTTGGCATGTAGGTCCAGGGTTTTCCCCTCGGCCACCCGCTGCGCATGATCGAGCAGGGCGGCCGCCTTGTTACTGGTCACCTTGCCGTCCTCGTCGGTCTGCAACGGCAGCTTGTTCGGCTCCAGGAACGACACCACGACGTCGTCCTCCCAGCTGGAGAAGAACACCGAGGAGCCCGGGTCGCCCTGGCGCCCGGCACGCCCACGCAGCTGGTTGTCCAGCCGTTCGGTGTAGTGCCGGCCGGTCCCGATGACGTGCAGCCCACCCAACGCGGCCACCTCGTCGTGCTGCGCTTCGTCAGATCCGCCGAGCCGGATATCGGTACCGCGCCCGGCCATCTGGGTGGACACCGTGACCCGGCCCTGCGCGCCGGCTTCGGCGATCACCGCCGCTTCCTCGGCGTCGTTCTTGGCGTTGAGCACCACGGCCGGGATACCCGCCTTGACGAGGCGTTCGTGCAGTTCCTCGGACTCGGCCACATCACGGGTGCCGACCAGGATGGGCTGCGATGTCGCGTGCACCTCGGCGATGTGCTCGACGATGGCGTCGTTCTTGGCGGCCACGGTGATGTACACCCGGTCCGACTCGTCCTCGCGCACATTGGGCTTGTTCGGCGGGATCGGCGAGACCCCCAGCTTGTAGAACTGTCGCAGCTGCTCACCGGCGGCCAGCGCGGTACCGGTCATCCCGCACACCCGCGGGTAGCGGTTGATGAGCGCCTGCACGGTGATGGTGTCGAGCACCTCACCGGTCTCGGTGATGTCGATGCCCTCCTTGGCCTCGACCGCGGCCTGCAGCCCGTCGGGCCACCGTTGCAGTGAGGCGATGCGCCCACGCGAGGCGTTGATCAGGTGTACCGCGTCATCGCGGACGATGTAGTGCACATCGCGTTCCAGCAGCACGTGAGCGTGCAACGCGACGTTGATCTCGGTGAGCGTGGAGCCGACGTGTTCCTCCGAGTACAGGTCGATCCCGCCGAGCGCCGCCTCCAGCCTGCGGGCGCCGGCATCGGTGAGCTGCACATTGCGCCGGTCGGCGTCGGTCTCGTAGTCGGTGCCCTCGCGCAGCTCGCCGACCATCCGGATGATCTCCAGCCGCGGGGACTCGCGGTGCGAGGTGCCGGCCAGCACCAGCGGCACCAACGCCTCGTCGACCAGCACCGAATCGGCCTCGTCGATCAGGGCCACATCCGGGGTGGGTGAGACCAGGTCGTCCACCGAGATCACCAGCTGATCGCGCAGGACGTCGAAACCGATCTCGTTGACCGAGCCGTAGGTGACATCGCAGGCGTAGGCGGCACGTCGCTGCTCGGGGGTCGCTTCGGCGGTGATCCACCCGACCGTCAGGCCCAGCGCCTCCAGCAGCGGACCCATCCATTCGGCGTCGCGGCGGGCCAGATAATCGTTGACGGAGATGACGTGCACGCTGCGCCCGCCGATCGCGTAACCGGCGGCGGCGATGGCCCCGGCCAGCGTCTTACCTTCACCGGTGGCCATCTCCACTACGTCACCGGCCAGCATCCGCAGCGCGCCGAGTAGCTGGACATCGAACGGCCGCAACGAGATCGACCGTTCCGCCGCCTCCCGCACGATCGCCAGGAACTGCGGGATATCGCTGGATTCGGCGAGATCTTCGAGGTTCAGTAGGCCGGCGGCCTTGCGCAGCTGCTCATCGTCGAGGCCGGCGGCCTTCTCGTCGAACTTGGCCGAGGCCCGCACCTGGGTCATCGAGCGCGCCTGGTCCTTGTCGGTGCTCGCGCCGAGCAACTTCCAGAACCGGTTGCTCAACCCGCCGGATTTGGATGCCTTCGATGTCTTAAAACTCACAGCCACATTCATACGGTACGCGGCAGCGATACGGCGGCAGCAGCGCCGTCCGCGCGCACCGATCGGCGGCCGCGGGCGGCGCCGGTTCCACCGCAACCGCCCTCCAACCCCCTCCCAACAGGATCTAGAGGTACCTTGCCCGCATGGAAATGTTCACCACGTCGCTCGACTGGGGCAGCGAGGTCGGCACCTCGCTGATATGGATCGCCAAGGCGTGGGCCATGTCTGCCGTGGGCACGTTGGTGGTGCTCGTCCTGCTCGCGAGGTTCACCACCTGGGGCCGCCAGTTCTGGCGCATCACCGGGGCCTACTTCACCGGCCGTGAGTCGGTGAAGGTCTGGCTGTGGCTCGGCGCTCTGCTGCTGTCGGTGATCTCCGGTGTGCGCCTCAGCGTGTTGTTCAGTTACCAGGGCAACGACATGATGACCGGCGCTCAGGTCGCGGTGCAGGGGTTGTCCAGCGGCGATGAGGCGATCCGGCAGTCCGGTGTCGACGGCTTCTGGGCGGCGCTGTGGATGTTCGCCCTGTTGGCGACGTTCCATGTCGCTCGGGTGATGCTCGACCTGTTCATGATGCAGCGCTTCATGCTTGCCTGGCGGACCTGGCTGACCGCTCGGTTGACGGGCGACTGGCTGGACGGCAAGGCCTACTACCGCAGCCGTTTCATCGATGACACCATCGACAACCCGGACCAGCGTATCCAGGCCGATATCGACATCTTCACCACGAATGTGGGTCCGCTGCCCAACACCCCGAACAACACCAGCGGATCCACCTTGTTGTTCGGCGCCATCGACGCCATCGTGTCGGTCATCTCGTTCGCTCTCATCCTGTGGAATCTGTCCGGGGACCTGACCCTCTTCGGGGTGACGTTGCCGCGGGCGATGTTCGTGATCGCCTTCGTCTACGTCTTCATCGCCACGATCATCGCGTTCTGGATCGGCCGCCCGATCATCCGGTTGAGCTTCGACAACGAGAAGTTCAACGCCGCGTTCCGCTACGCCCTGGTCCGCCTGCGCGACGCCTCGGAGTCGGTGGCGTTCTACCGCGGTGAGGCCGCCGAGGGCGTGCAGTTGCGCAAGCGGTTCGCACCGATCGTCGCGAACTACCAGCGCTTCATCAATCGGTCCGTCGGGTTCTACGGCTGGAACCTCACCATCAGCCAGATCATCAACCCGCTGCCCTGGATCATCCAGGCGCCGCGACTGTTCACCGGCAACATCCAGCTCGGCGATGTCTCGCAAACCTCCTCGGCGTTCGGCAACATCCAGGATTCACTGTCGTTCTTCCGTAACTCCTATGACGCGTTCGCCGGTTGGCGGGCCTCGATCATCCGTCTGCACGGTCTGGTGATCGCCAACGAGGAGGGTCGCGCCCTTCCCGAGCTGACCGTGCAGCCGTGCGGCAGCTGCCCGGTCGAGCTCGTCGACATCGACGTGCAGACCCCCACCGGCGAAGTCCTGATCGAGGATCTGAACCTGCAGATGCAGCCCGGTGACACCCTGATCATCACCGGCCAGTCCGGCACCGGCAAGACCACTCTGCTGCGCAGCCTCGCCCAGTTGTGGCCCTACACCACCGGAACGTTGCGGTGCCCGGACGGCAGCAACGAGACCATGTTCCTATCCCAGATGCCGTATGTGCCGCTGGGTGATCTGCGCGCCGTGGTGTCCTATCCGAAGGGCCCCGATGTGCTCTCCGACGCCGAGTTGCAGGTCGCGCTGGACAAGGTGTCGCTGCCGCAGTGCGCGAAACGCCTTGCCGAGGTGGCTGACTGGGCCAAGGTGCTCTCGCCGGGTGAGCAGCAGCGGATCGCTTTTGCCCGGGTGCTGCTGACCAAACCGCGGGTGGTGTTCTTCGACGAGGCCACCTCGGCGCTGGACGAGGGCCTGGAGTACAGCATGTATGACCTTGTGCGCCGGGAGCTTCCGGACACCATCCTGGTCAGCGTGACCCACCGCAGCACCGTCGGTCAGCACCATGAACGGCACCTGCATCTGCTCGGTGGCGGTCGGTGGGTTCTCGGCGAGGTCGCCGACGACATAGCGGCCGAATCCGAACTCGATGGCGAGAATCCGGTTCGGTAGCGCCATCGAGGTCGGATTCGGCGACGACTACCGCCGGGCTGCGTGCGCGCCTGCCCGTCGCCCGAAGAACGACCCCTCGCCCAGCTGCACCCCGCTGGCGTAGCCCTTGCCGTCGCGGGCGATGTTGGAGGCACACGCCCCCGCGGCGTAGAGGCCGGCCACCGGGCTGCCGTCGGCACGGAGCACCTCGCCGTCGAGCGACACCGTCAAGCCGCCCATGGTGAAACCCGAGTACATCGCCACCCCGAGGGTGAGGTCGAACGCCGCCCATGGCCCGTGGTCCTGCGCCGCCAGGTATTCGGGTTGCTTGTGGAAGTCGGGATCGATTCCACGGGCTGCGTTCTCGTTGTACCGGTCCAGCGTCGCGGCCAACTTGCCGGCGGGGATGCCGAGCGCGGACTCCATCTCGGCGACCGTCTCCCATCCGTCGATGAACTTGATCAGCGGCATCTCCGGCATCTGCATGTGTGCCTCGTCGACGATGAGATACGCCGCCTGGTCCGGTTGTTCGAGGACGAAAGCCGATGTGCGCGAATGGTAGGAGTCCTCGGCGACGAAACGCTGCCCGTCCTTGTTGACGATGATGCCGGTGAGCAGGATCTCCGGCGGGTACGCCGCCGCGGTGATGAACAACTGGTCGAGGTTCTTTGCCACACCCCCGGCGGACACCCCGAGCCGAATCCCCAGACCGTCGTCGTTGGGATTACCCAAGATGTAGGGCGCCACCATGCCGTGGTGTTTGGTCTTGCGTTCCTGGCCGAGCGCGGGGGTGTACTTGGCGACCATGTCCGGGTTCATCGCGAAGCCACCGGCCGCGATGACCACCGACTTCGCCTTGACGGCCCCGGTTTCGGTGAAGTGTTTCCATTTCACCCCGATGACGGCCCCGTCGGCACCCACGACGAGATTGGTGGCCCCGGTCTCGTATCGGATCTGCACGCCGAGCTCGGCGGCGCGTTTGAGCAGCAGGTCGATGACCATGGCCGCGCCGCCGAGTTCGCCGGGCACCGGCACGGAATGCCCGCGCGGTGCCGGCACGGCCTGCTCGTTGAACGGCCACACCTTTTCGTTGCCGGTGTAGGACAGCCCCTCGGTACCCGGCGGCACCACCACCTTGCCCGGGTAGTAGCTGCGCTCGAACTGGAATCCCAGCGCCTCAAGCCAATTGAAGTGTTCGACACTGCCGTCACAGTAGGCACGGATCTTGTCCAGTTCGGCGTCCTCGGTGACCGCGACCAGATACTTGTACATCTCGTCGGCGGAATCGGGATGACCGGTGGCCTGTTGCACGGCGGTACCGCCACCGAGATAGAAGTGCCCGCCGGCCATCGAGGTGGTCCCGCCGGCGGCCGCGGCGCGCTCCAGTACCAGCACCCGGGCGCCGGCCGCGGCGGCAGACACCGCCGCGCACCCCCCGGCGATGCCGAAACCGACGACCACGACGTCGACGTCGTCGGACCAGTCAGCTACATCGGCGGCCGTGCAGGTGTCCGGAATCTGTTCGAGTGTCACAAGTTTCTCCTGGTGGGCGCGGTCACTGCTGTTCGTTCTTGATGTGGTCGAAGACCGCCTGGATGTCGGGCGGGATGTAGGCGATCTCGATGAATGGCACACCGGCATCGGGCGCGCTGACGTAGGCGAAGCGCATCCCACCGGGCATCACGCCCTGCATGACGACCGGCGCGCCCGACGCCTCGGCAGCGCGCACGGCGGTGTCGAAGGCGGCGTCGTCGGCGGCCGCCATGCAGACGTGGTGCAGGCCGGGTCCGGAGGCGGCCAGGAACTCGGTGTAGATGCTCTCGCCGCCGATCGGTGCGATCAGCTCGAGCTGCATCTCACCGGCGTAGCTGAGCGAGATGTCGGCGGTGAAATCGGCGGGCTCACCGCGCAGGGTGCAGGCGTGCGGACCGAAATGGACGCCGGGCATACGTGTCCACTTCCGGGCCCCGAGCAGCGCGCTGAGCATCCGCTCGGTGGCGTCGATGTCACGGGTGACCCAGGCAACCTGGACAGGTGTCTGATTCGGCATCGCCAGTGAGGATATCGCCACTGCGCCACGATGGCTAGAACGTGTTCTAGTTTGGACCGGCTTCCGGCCAAGTGCCGGCGTTGGGCGAGACGAGCATCTGCACGAGCAACCGGATCTGTCCGTCGAAGATCAGTGCCGGTTCGGTGAGGGTGTCGGGGCCATACTGGCCGAACACCTCCAGGCTGATAGCGCCCACCAATGCCGCCCACACCAGGAAGCATTGCAGCAGCACCGGATCGCCGCCGGCGAAGCCGAACTCCGCACGCACCCTGTCCAGATCGCCGGCCAGCGGCTGCGGCGCGCTGCGTCGGGGATCGGGTATGGCGCCGGCGCGGATGCCGTCGGCGACGACCGCGAACAACGAACCGACCACCCGGGTGCCGGGTCCGACCGTCAGCTCGGCCGGTGCGCGGTAGCCGGGTACCGGACTGCCGTAGAGCAGGGCCCACCGCGCGGGTTGTGCGACGGCCCAATCACGGGCGGCGTGCGCCATCGCCATCAGTCGCGCCGACCAGTTCCCCGAGACCTGCTCGGCGGCGACATCCACTGCGTCGGCAAGTTCGGTATAGGCGTCGACGAGCAGCAGCGTCAACAGGTCGTCACGACTGGCGACGTAGCGGTACACCGCCGAGGACACCAGCCCGAGCTCGCGGGCGATGGCCCGCAACGACAACCCCGCCGCGCCGTCGGTCACCAGATGACGCCGGCCCACCTCGGTGATCTGCGCCTCGATCCGGTCGCGCGCCTGTTGCCGCTTACCCATCGGCCCAGTGTGCCAGAAACGAGATCACTGCTCTTGATTACCGACGCCCGGTATGGCATCGTCAAAAAGAGAGCACCGCTCTCTATTTCGAGGAGATGACATGACCATGCGCTACGACCGGCCGGGCACGGCCACGCGAGCCTTCAACGCAGCCATCCGACAGCTCGCCGAACTCGGCATCGGCATCGCCGGCAGCCGGGCCCTGCGGGTACGGGGCCGCGTCACGGGCGAGTGGCGTTCGGTGGTGGTCAACGTGCTCACCGTCGACGGACACGACTACGTCGTCTCACCGCGCGGGAACACCCAGTGGGTTCGCAACGCCCGCGCCGCCGGGAGCGTCGAGACGGGACCGCGCTGGCATCGGCGCCGGGTCGGCGTGCGGGAGATCCCCGACGAGGCCAAGCCGGAGTTGATCCGTCGCTACCTGGACAGGTGGTACTGGGAGATCAAGGGTCACTCGGGCGGGTTGACACCGGCGTCCACCGACTCCGAGGTGAAGGCGATCGCCGCCTCGATACCGGTGTTCGAGCTGGCCGGCTGAGTGGCGACAGCCTCACGGATTCGCTGACCGGTCGACTCCCACGACACCGCGGTCGGCGCCCCACCCCAGGTGCTGTTGAACAGACCGACGATCGCCGCCCGGCCATCCGGGGTCAGCGTGTAGACCGGACCACCGGAGTCACCCTTCTGACTGACCACCCCGTTACCCATGGTGAACCAGCCGTTGTTGACCACGGCCACCGTGCCGCAGCTCTCGCCGGTGATGACGCCGAAGTGACATACCTGCTGCCCGGGCCCGCTCACCGCGTGCGCCTCATCGATCACCAGCGGACGTCCGCCGGGAAGCAACGGGTTGATCTCGACATCGTCGGCCAGGGCGATGGCACCCCAGTCGGCGATCTGATGATCACCGGTCACGGTGGCGCCATCGGGGGTGTTGTCGTCGAACAGGGCCATCGCCCCGATGACACGGCCGGCCTTGTCGGTGACCGGCCCGTCACCGCGGCAGTGCCCGGCCGTGAAGGCGGCGCGCGCCTCCGGGTCGACGAATCCCAGCGTGCACAGCGTGCTGCCCTGCCGGATCTCCATTCCCGGGTAGACGGTCACACCGGGTTCGGCGGTCGCCACGGGGGCGACGGCCAGCGCCATCACCGCGGCCGGCGCCGCAACCAACATTCCCAGGAACTGGCGTGCGCGCATCGAGCCCTCCGATCCTCCACCCCACACAGGAATCGACGCTACCGGGGTGCTGTGGAATGAATCGGATAACGAATAGATCTCGTTACACCACAGGTCTCATAACGAGTCGCGTGTCACACGTGCACCACCGCGAGCGCGGGATCGACAGGATCGGCGGCACCCGACCGGCCCCCGAGGGTTCAGGAGTCGAACCCGAGGCCCAACTTGTCCAGGCTCTTCAACAGCACATTGCGTTTGCCTGCGCAGTGATCGGCGCGATCCAGCGACCAGCGGGTGGCCTGGATCCCGGCGCTCGCGACCGGCTCCGGGGGAAACGGCAGCGGCTTCTTGCGCACCATCTCCAGCTCGGTGCGCGCCGTGGGTTTGCCATCGAGAAGGTCAAGACAGACATCGGCGGCGAACCGGGTGGCCCCGACCCCAAGACCGGTGAAACCGTTGACATAGGCGACCCGGCCACCATGGGCGGTGCCCCAGTGCGCGCAGAATCGGGTGTTGGTGTCGATGGCCCCGGCCCAGCGGTGGCTGAAGGTGATGTCGTCGAGCTGCGGGAATGTGATGAAGAAGTGGGCGGCCAGCCGCCGGTACGTCTGCTGCCGGTCCTCGTAGACCGCGTCCACCCGCCGACCGAAATGGTAGATGGCGTCATAGCCGCCCCAGACGATCCGATTGTCGGCGGTCAGTCGGTAGTAATGGAATTGGTTCGCGCAGTCACCGACCCCCTGCCGGTTGACCCAACCGATGCGTGCGAGCTGCTCGGCCGTCAACGGTTCGGTCGCCAGCACGTAGTCGTAGACCGGCACCGTGTACCACCGGTTCCGCCGGAGCAGGCTCGGATACACATTGGTCGCCAGCACCACCTGTGCGGCGTGCACGATGGCGGTCTCGGCGCCCACCCGAAGACCGTCGCCCGATGCCTGTATCGAGTCCGCGCGGGTGTGCTCGTGTATCTGCACGCCGGCCTCCCGGCAGGCGCGCGCCAATTCGATCGCCAGCTTCGCCGGGTGCACGATGGCGCAGCTGTCGGGCTCGAAGAGTCCCGCGCGGTAGGTCGGCGAGGCCACCTCCGCGCGCACCTGCTCCTCGTCCAGATACCGGCCCTCCCCCGCCGCCGCCGATTCGGCGAGCCAGTCGACCTGATGGGGTTCGGTGGCCACGGACAACATGCCGGTCCGCTGCCACTGCACGTCCAGATCGAGGCGCTCGATATCGGCGGCCATCCCGTCCAGGTTCTCCATGCCCATCGCCTGCAGCGTGTCGAACTCGGCCGGCCAGCGGGACCGCCCGTTCTCGGCCCCGTGCGTCAGGCTGGCATCGACGAACCCTCCGTTGCGCCCGGAAGCCGCCCAGCCGATGCGGTTCGCCTCGATCAACACGATCCGCCGGCCGGGGTTGCGCTCGGCGGCGTGCAACGCCGCCCACAGTCCGGTGTAACCGCCGCCGATCACCAACAGGTCGCAGCGCGTCACCCCGACCAGGGCGGCATATTCGGGACGAGGGATGTCGAGCCACATCGGCGCGAATGCGGTTGCCGCAAGCGAATGTTCGACCAGCGCGGGGTCGACGGGGGCGTCGAAGACGGTCTTCACAGAACGAGACTACGGGGTCGGCGGCCGGTGCGTAGCCTCTTCAGGCTGCGCCGCTGGGTGCCGGCTGCTCCGCCTCCCGCGGCGCCCAGCCGGGCGGACCGAACGTGTAACCGAGCTTGTCCCGCCAGCGTTTCGCCGCGCGGATGTCACGGCCGATCGCGACGTACTCGTGGGTTTGCAGCGTCCAGATGTTGAACGTGTCCACCTGCTTGGTCAGCCCGTAGTGCGGGCGGAACGTCTCGTCCCGGTAGGTGCCGAAGATGCGATCCCACAGGATGAGGATGCCGCCGTAGTTCTTGTCCAGGTATTCCGGATCCATCCCGTGGTGCACCCGGTGGTGCGAGGGCGTGTTGAAGACGAATTCGATTGGCCGCCAGAGCTTGTCGATGCGCTCGGTGTGCACCCAGAACTGGTAGATCAGGTTCACCGAGAAGCTGGCGAACACCATCCAGGGTGGCACACCGAGCAGCGGCAACGGAATCCACATCAGGATCTCGCCGCTGTTGTTCCACTTCTGCCGCAGGGCGGTGGCGAAGTTGAAGTACTGGCTGGAGTGATGTGCCTGATGCGTCGCCCAGACCAACCGGACCCGGTGCGCGACCCGGTGGTAGGCGTAGAAGAGCAGATCGACGCCGACGAGCGCGATCACCCACGTGTACCACTGATCCGCGGGCAGCTGCCAGGGCGCCACATAGGCGTAGAGCGCGGCATAACCGAACAGCGCCAGCAGCTTCCAGGCTGCGGTGGTGGCCACCGAGACCAAACCCATCGACAGGCTCGTCCAGGCGTCGCGGCGGTGATAGGCCCCGGCCGGGGTGCGGTCGCCCGATTCCAGGTGCACCAACTTTCGCGCGGCGGTCCACTCCAGCACCAGCAGCAGCAGGAAAAACGGGATCGCGAACAGCACCGGGTCACGCATCTGCGGCGGCAGCGCGTCCAGCACGCTCAGCAGCGCATCCATGGCGTGAGCCTAAACCCCGGAATCGGCGCTCGACGCCGAGCTGCGGACACCCAACCTGGTCATCGGAAACTGAGCACTTCGCTGCCCCATGTCGCACGCTGCACATGGTCGGGGTCATCGGCCAGCACATCGTCGGCACCGATCAGCAGGGTCGCGCGGTCGTCGTCGCGATACGGACGCCAGCGCACATCGGCCGGTCCGGCGTCGGGCTCGCCACCGGCGGCAAAGTGGCACCACCGAGCCCGCATGCGACGCGATACCGCCTTGCCGGTCGCCATTCCGCCCAGCTTGAACGTCGGGTCCTTCGGTCCGGCGACCAGGTTGCCCCAAACATAGGGCAGTTCGGTGGCGTGCGCCCCGCCCAGGCGCAGCGCCCGCAACATCGGGGTTGCCCAGTCGAACCGGTAGAGGTACACCGGCGCGATTCGGTTGTGGCCCTCGGCGAACCAGATCGACGGCATCCGGAAGCCGACATCGCGGGCCACCCCCATCCCGGGCTTTTTCCCACGTCCGCGGTACACGGCGCCGATCTCGTCCTGGCTCGGGATCTGCAGACCCGGCTGCTCGGCGGCGATTGCGGTGAACATGTCCGTGATCGCCTGCGGGGTGATCGGCAGCAACGGCGAGCGCATCCAGCGGAACAATGCGGCCTCGTGCTCGTTGGTCCCGATGATCAGCGGGACCTCCAGCGTGCGACCGGCTCGCGCCAGCTGCACCGGATAGTCGGGCACCAGGTCCCCGTCCACGATCGGGACGAACGCCAGAGTCCCCGGCGCCCGTTGCGGGACATCGTTGAACAGGTGTTTGGACGCGGCGACCAAGGCCGGCACGGGCAGGTTCGGCAGCTGGCCGGCATCGCTGTGCGACAGGCCGAGTTCGGTGAGGAAGTCGCGCGCGATCCGCCGGCCCCGGCTCTGGTCGTACACCGAGGTGACCGGTGAACTCTGGGCAATGGCCCGATGGAAGAGGCCGGCTGCGGCCGGACTGGCCAACAGGGTGGTCACGATGCCGCCGCCGGCGGATTCACCGAACAGGGTGACGCGGTCGGGGTCACCGCCGAAGGCGGCGATATTGTCCCGCACCCACTGCAGCGCGAAGAGCACATCGCGCAGCCCATTGTTGGTGTCGAAACCGTCGCCGCAGTCGGACAGATCCAAGAATCCGAATGCCCCGAGGCGGTAGTTGACCGTCACCACGACGACGTCATCGCCGATGGCCAGTTCCCGGCCGTGATAGAGCGGCTGCGCGGCCGAGCCCAGGACGTAGGCGCCGCCGTGCACCCACACCAGGACGGGCTTGGCGGCGGCCCCGCCCGCACATTCCCCGTCGCTGCGCTCGCCCGTACATTCCCCGTCGCTGCGCTCGCCCGTACATTCCCCGTCGCTGCGCTCGCCCGCACAAGGCACCCAGATGTTCAGGGTCAAGCAGTCCTCGCCCTGCGGCGCACCCAGGTCGAGCGGGATCCGGGGATCGGTCGGCTGCGGGCACACCGGTCCGACCACACTGGCATCGGCCGGTTCGGTCCAGGGCTGTGGCGGTTGCGGTCTGCGCCACCGGAGCGCACCGCGCGGCGGCGCGGCGTATCGGATACCGAGCCAGGCCGAGACGATGCCGTCGCTGATACCGCGCACGGGTCCGTTGCCGGTATCGACAATGAGCGGGTCGTTCATGTTGTGTCCTACCTTCCGTCCTTCCACGGTACGCATGCGTTCCACACAGTGTGCGGACCTGGCCCCACCCCGACTGGATTCTGCGAGCCCCGACAGACCGCCCCAGGCCGAACGCGGCTAGGCTGCCGCGATGCGAAAGTGGGGGCTGCTCAGCGCGGCGATCGCCACCGAAGTCACCGGCACCCTGTCCTTGCGCGCCTCCCAGGACCACTGGGCCTGGCTGGCCGTCGTGGTCACCGGATACATCGCGTCCTTCATCCTGATGGCCGCGGTGCTGCGGGCCGGCATGCCGATCGGGGTGGCCTACGGCATCTGGGGCGCCATCGGCACCGCGGTCACCGCCGTCGCTGCCGCGGTGATCTTCGGGGAGGCCTTCACCTGGCCGTTGGCGGCCGGTATCGCGCTGATCATCGCCGGGGTGCTCCTCGTCGAGCTCGGTTCGCACGAGCGCGCCGCCGAGGTGCTGCCGTGATGTGGCTGGCGCTGGCCGGGGCGATCGGGATGGAAGTGCTGGCGACGTTGGCACTGCGCGCCTCCGACGGGTTCCGCCGCCGCAGCTGGATCGTTCCGGTGGCCGCCGGATATCTGGTGTCCTTTTATCTGTTGTGGCTGTCGCTGTCGCTGGGCATGCCGGTCGGGGTTGCCTATGGCATCTGGACGGCGTGCGGGGTGGCACTGGTGGCTATCGCCGCGCGACTGCTGTTCCGCGATCCGCTGACCTGGCGGATGCTGGCCGGCATCGGGTTGATCATCGCCGGGGTGCTCACGATCGAGATGGCCGGCCTGTCCCACTAGCGGCATTGGGCCCACCGAGCACACCGGGAAAGCTCGCCAGCATGGCGACCAGCAGCCCCGCGGCCGGGACCAGCAGCAGGCCGGACCGCAGCCCGGCGGCGTCGGCGATCAGGCCGACCACCGGTGGGGATGCCACGAACCCGAGGCGCATCAACCAGGCCACCGCGGTCAGCCCGGTGCCCGGCCGCAGCCCTGGCAGCCGATCGGCGCCGTGCATGGCGGCCGGCACCAGGGTGGCCACCCCCAGACCCACCGCCGCGAATCCGGCGATGGTCCCCGGCACGCTCGGAACGGCCAACGCCGCACCCATACCGGCGGCGATGACCAGACCTCCGGACAACGTCACCGCCCTTTCCCCGAACCGGTCCACCAGTCGATCGCCGGTCAGCCTGCCGATGAACATGGCGCCCATCAGCGCCACGTAACCCGAGACCGCGACCGCGGGCGGCGCCCCGACACCGTCGCGCATGTAGAGGGTGGCCCAGGTGCTCCCGGCATCCTCGATCACCGCACCGGCGATGGCCATCGCGATCAGTGCCGCCAGCACGGCGTAGACGGCAGGACCCGCGCGAAACCGCGTCCCGGTCGGTGATGTGCCGTCCTCGACGCGATCGGGCCCGGGCAGCAGGAACGGATACGCGGTTAGCGCCACCGCCGCGAACATCGCCGCCGAGATGGCAAGGTGGGGCCCCCGGTCGATACCCAGCGCGATGGCGCCCGCGCCCATCAGTCCGCCGAGGATGGCACCGCCGGCCCACACCGCGTGCAGCGCATTGATGATGGACCGCCCGTAGCGCTGCTGGACCCGCAGACCGTGCGCGTTCTGGGCCACATCGGTGACCGCATCGCAGGCCCCACCCAGGAAAAGGGCGGCCGCCAGCACCGCAGGGCCGCTCGCATACCCGGCGACCACGAGCAGTACGGCCAACAGCACGGTCGAGCTGACCGCGGCGCGCGCCGAGCCGAACCGGCGGATGATCATGCCCGCGGCGAGCCCGGCGACCAGCGCGCCGGCCGGGAAGGCCGCCGCGACGGCACCGTAGGCGGCATTGGTCAGCGCCAGATCGGTCTTGATCTCGGGGTATCGGGGCAACAGGTTCGCGAACACCGCTCCGTTGGTGAAGAACAGGGCGCTCACCGCGATCCTGGCCCGCCGGTCCCGCACGGTGTCGATCCGTCCGGGAACCATGCCCGCCGACAGTACTGGTCGCTGTGCGGACAGCGATGCGCCGACGAATCCGGCAAGATTGCGGGCATGACCGAACTTGCCGACCTCGCACGGCTGTACGGGGTGGCGACCGAGTTCGTCGATTGGCGAGGTCGCACCGTTCCGGTCCCGGAGCACACCCTGATCGGGGTGCTGGCGGCGCTCGGCGTGCCGGCGGCCGACGAGACCGAACGCGACGAGGCCGGCCGCAACCATGACCGTGAGCACTGGGGTTTCACGCTGCCCCCCACGGTCGTGGCGCGCTCGGGCACCGCGTCGTCGTTCTGGGTGCACGTCACCCATGGCGATCCGGTCGGACTGTGGATCCGGCTGGAGGACGGATCGGTGCGTACCGGGCTGCGGCAGCTCGAAAACAACCGCCCACCCTACGAACTGGATGGCAGGCTGATCGGGGAGGCCACCTTCGAACTGCCCGCGGATCTGCCGCCGGGATACCACCGGCTGCACGCCCAGGCCGGCCAGCTCGATATCAGCACCACCCTGATCGTCTCCCCCGCCACGCTGGCCGCGCCGGCCACCCGGCAGTGGGGCCTGGCCGCCCAGCTATACAGCGTCACTTCCAAAAACTCTTGGGGCACAGGCGATCTCACCGATTTGACCGATCTGGCGGTCTGGTCGGCGGCCCGATACTGCGCGGGGTTCATCCTGGTGAACCCGCTGCACGCCGCCGCCCCGGTCGCCCCGATGGAACCCTCGCCCTACCTGCCCACCTCACGTCGATTCGTCAACCCGCTCTACCTGCGGGTGGAGGCCGTCCCCGAATACGCCCACCTGCGCAAACGCGGGCCGCTTCGCAAGGCCCGCGCCGACCTCGCGGCCCGCGCACGCCGCCACGACGGAATCGACCGTGACGCCGCCTGGAAGGTCAAGAGGGCCGCCCTCAAGCAGCTGTACCGGGTCCCGCGTTCGGCGGGACGCGAGGTGGCCTATGCCGCCTTCCGGGATCGTGAGGGACGCAGCCTCGACGACTTCGCCACCTGGTGCGCGCTGGCCGAGGTGCACGGCTCCGACTGGCACCGCTGGCCCGCGCCGCTGACCCATCCGGACGGCCCGGCGGTCGCCGAGTTCGCCGCCGGACATGCCGAGGCCGTGGACTTCCATCGCTGGCTGCAGTGGTTGCTCGATGACCAGTTGACTGCCGCGCAGGCCACCGCGATACAGGCCGGCATGTCGCTGGGCATCATGCACGACCTGGCGGTCGGGGTGGACCCCGACGGCGCCGATGCCTGGGCTCTGCAGGACGTACTGGCACTCGGTGTCAGCGCCGGTGCGCCGCCGGACGAGTACAACCAGCTCGGCCAGAACTGGTCGCAGCCGCCGTGGCGACCCGATCAGCTGGAGAAGTCCGGGTACGCGCCGTTCCGCGCTCTGGTGCAGGCGGTGCTGCGGCACGCCGGTGGGGTCCGCATCGACCACATCATCGGGCTGTTCCGGCTGTGGTGGATACCCGAGGGCGCCGCACCGACCGAGGGCACCTATGTGCGCTATGACCACGACGCGCTGATCGGCATCGTGGCGCTGGAGGCGATGCGTGCCGGTGCGGTCGTGGTCGGCGAGGACCTGGGCACCGTCGAGCCGTGGGTGCGTGACTACCTGAGCGCCCGCGGACTGTTCGGTACCTCCATCCTGTGGTTCGAGCGGGACCGGGAATGGGGTCAGGCGGACAAGCCGCTGCCCGCCGACCGGTGGCGGGAGGCGTGTCTGTCCTCGGTGACCACTCATGATCTGCCGCCAACGGCCGGTTATCTGGCCGGTGAGCACATCCGGTTGCGCGAGGAGTTGGGCCTGCTGACGCGGTCGGCCGAGGAGGAGCTCGCCGCCGACCGGGCCGAGCAGGCGGCGTGGCTGGCGGAGCTGCAGCGGCTCGGGCTCGTCGGCGCGGATCCCGATATCGACGAGATCGTCCGCGGCCTGTACGCCTACCTGGGCCGGACCCCGTCCAAGCTGCTGGCCTTGGCGCTGCCCGACGCGGTCGGCGATGTGCGGGCCCAGAATCAGCCGGGCACCACCGACGAGTATCCGAACTGGCGGGTACCGCTGGCCGGACCGGACGGCCGACGGCTGGGTATCGAGGACATCTTCGGCGACCCTCGGGCCAACGCACTGGCGCAAGTAATGAAAACCCAGGTACGGACGATGGAAACGTGACTGGAGTTTCTACAGGTGTGGTTCTGCGATATGTTCGCACCGCACCGCAACACCCGGAGGGCATGTGAACAAGAAACTGATCGCCTTGGGGCTCGGCACCAGCGCCGCAGCACTGGCGGGACTGATCACTGCCGGCACCGCCAGCTCGGATCCGGCTGCGGAGAGCCCGTACAACGTCGTCGGCGAACCCTACGGCCGCGCGGTTCAGATTCTGGCCGGCGCCGGTATGAAGGCCACCTTCGGCGGCGCCGTGGGCAGCGATATGCAGCAGAGCCTGTGCGTCGTGGAGAAGCAGAAGTTCACCAGCAACGGGCGCGTACAGCTGATGCTGAACTGCACCCAGGCGGCCTTCGACGAGGCCGGCCTGAACCGGTCGAGCGGTTCCGGTCCCGGCGGGCGCACCATCGGCGCCAACGGCATCACCACCGTGACACCCACCCCGGTCCCCGGGCCGGGTGCAGGGGTTCCGACCTCGCCCGCACCTGTGCCTCCGCCGGCGGGCTGAGTCCGCCGTCTAATATTCGCCCATGCCATTGGCGGTTGGAGCGAACTTTGCCGGGTACACCGTTGTCCGGTGCCTGGGCACCGGCGGGATGGGTGAGGTCTACCTCGCCCAGCACCCTCGCCTTCCCCGCCAGGATGCGCTGAAGGTTCTGCGCGCCGGGGTCTCGGCCGATGACGAGTACCGGCAGCGGTTCGAACGCGAAGCCGATATCGCGGCGACGCTGTGGCATCCGCATATCGTCGGCGTGCACGATCGCGGCGAGCACGACGGCCAACTGTGGATCGCGATGGACTACGTGCCGGGCACCGACACCGCGCGGTTCATGCGCGAGCACCATCCGCACGGGCTGCCCGCGACCTACGTCCAGGAAATCGTCACCGCGGTGGCCGATGCGCTCGACTACGCGCATCAACGCGGTCTGCTGCACCGCGACGTCAAGCCGGCCAACATCCTGCTGTCCGACACGCAGGCCGCCGATCGCCGGATCCTGCTGGCCGACTTCGGCATTGCCCGGTGGTCCGATGATGTCAGCGGACTCACCGCAACCAACATGACGGTGGGCACGGTGTCCTACGCCGCACCCGAACAGCTGATGGGGAACGCCGTGGACGGGCGCGCCGACCAATATGCGCTGGCCGCCACCGCCTACGAGCTGCTCACCGGCCGGCCGCCGTTCCACAACTCCAACCCGGCGGTCGTCATCAGTCAGCACCTTTCCGCGCTCCCCCCGGCCATCGGGGACCGCCGCCCCGAGCTGGCCCACCTGGACGCGGTCTTCGCCAAGGCGCTGGCCAAGGATCCCGCCGACCGGTTCGAACGGTGCGCCGACTTCGCGCGGGCACTCGGCCATCAACTAGAGGGCGACACCCTCGGTATGACCCAGGCCGCCACGGTCGCGTCGCCGGCCGCACCGCCCAAACCGCGCGCGCTGTTGATCGTCGCCTCGGTTCTCGCCGTGTTGTTGTGTGCCGCCGTCGGCGCGGCGGTGTTCGAGCTCAACCGCGCCGACGAGGAGCGCCCGAGCGCTACCCCGACCTCGTCATCGGCCGCCCCGGCGACCACCACGCCACCGGCAACCACCACGTCAGTGACATCAGCGACATCAGCCACGTCCACGACGGCGGCGACGGCCGCGACGGCGCCAGTGGTCATCGGGGCGGACTGCCTGCCGGTGGGCAGCACCGCGACGACGGCCGACGGGGCTGCTGCCTACTGCGCGACGCTACAGGACACCAATGCCACCATTTGGTCGCTGACGCCGGGCGCGGTGCCTATCCCGACGGTGACCACCGATCCCACCGAGGACCCGCTACCGGTTGCCGAGGAATCGCCGGTGCGGGTGTGCATGCAGCAGACCGGGCAGACCCGCCGGGAGTGCCGCGAGCAGATCCTGCAGAGCAACGGGTTGCCGTGAGCTAGCCGCCACGGCCGATCTGCTGCAGCAGTAGATCCAGCAGTGGCCGTTGGCCTTTGAGCAACTTGTCCCGCGCGTCCACCACACTGAACCAGGCAACGCGGTCCAGCTCCGGGTACTCCCGGAACACGCCGGATCCTCTGGGCCATTCCATGGTGAAGGTGTTGCTCACCGCGTCCCGGACATCCAGATCGGCCTCGACCGCGAACACCGTGACCATCTTTCCGCTGGGCTGGCGCAGCGGTTCGAACGCAATCGGCTGGCCGTCCGGCGCACGCAGGCCGACCTCCTCGGCGAACTCCCGGCGCGCCGCCGTCCACGGATCCTCGGTGTCGTCGTACTCACCTTTGGGGATCGTCCACGCCCCCGCGTCCTTGCGGGCCCAGAACGGACCGCCCGGATGACCGATCAACACCTCCGGAATGCCGTCGATGACGCGGTACACCAACAGTCCTGCGCTCAATCGCGGCATATCGCAGGCTAATCCGGGATGAACGCCCGGTGTCAAGTCTTCGCGCACGACGGAATTTAGTGTCACCTAACTCGGTTGAACCCGGCAGAGCAGCGAAAGAAGGCAGTGGGCCATGAGGGCAAGAGGTGTGAGCATCCCGCGCGAACGCGCATACCTGGTTACCGCGCTCGGAGCGGCGCTGGCCGGTACGTCGATCGCATTGGCCACTCCGGCGGACGCCGCCCCGGAAGGCCCGGACCGGGGTCAGGACACCGTCGTCGAGCAGGCCGGCGAGCCGGCCATCGTCGATGTGGGCCGGCTGGGCGCCGCCCCGATGGCGCGGTCCCGGGTGGCCGGTGTGCCGCCGGGACTGGCACCGTTGCGGCCCGGCCAGACATGGATCTTCCTGGGCGGCGGCTGACGACACGGTGTGTCCGTCGCCACAGCGCCCGGCACGGATCCCGTTGAGCCCATTACAGTCTGCACCGTGGCCGAACACCGGTACCGCAGATATGTCGCCGTCGGCGACAGCCAGACCGAAGGCCTCTGGGACGTCGATGATTCCGGAGCCCTGATCGGCTTCGCCGATCGCCTGGCCAGGATGATCGACCTGCACTCCCCCGGTCTGCGGTACGCCAACCTTGCTGTCAGGGGCAAGCGGGTTCGCGATGTGCTCGATGAACAGCTGCCCCAAGCCTTGTCGATGCAACCAGATCTGATCACGGTGTGCGTCGGAATGAACGACGTCACCCGCCCCGGCCGCAAGTTCGGCGCCGCTCTCGCCGATCTCGACGAGTTGCACCGGCGGCTGGCCGCGTGCGGCGCGACTGTGGTCACCACCACGTTCCCCGACATCACCCGCATCCTGCCCGCCGGTCGGCTGCTGGTTGCCCGGGTACTGCAGATCAACGAGGTGATCCGGGCCGCGGCGGCAGATCACGACTTCCGGCTCGTCGATCTCTACCACGCGGACTCCATGACCGACCCGGAGATCTGGAGCCCCGACCGTGTACACGGCTCCCGCACCGGCCACCTGCTGTTCGCCGCGGCGGCCGCCGAAGCGCTGGGTTTGCCTGGCAGCAACCACGACTGGGCGTCACCGCGTGCCGGCGTGCCTGCGGAGCAGCCCTTGCGGTCGCGGGTCTACTCGCAGCTGCTGTGGACCCAGAACATGTTCATGCCGTGGATCTGGCGCCACCTGCGCGGCCGGGGCGCCGGACACGACCGGGTGGCGCGCCACCCGGAGCTGGCACCGGTGTCGGCGCGGCGCTCACAAGCCCAGTAGGTCGATTCCGAACACCTTGCCGTCACCGATACCGGCCACGGCGGCCGGGCAGAACATCGAGATGGCGATTCCGGTGAACATGGTGGCGGGACCCAGTGGCATACCGGCGGTATCGGCGACGCGGGCCGCGACGTTGGCGGCGTCCTGACCGGGCTCGGCCAACATCGGGCAGACCGACTGTCCCAGCGCCGCGGTGTCCACCGCGGTCGGAGCGGTCACGCCGGCCTGGTCGACGGCATTGAGGAAGCTGTCCGTCAGGGAGTCGGCGCCGGCCGGCGCGGCGCCGACGAGCGCGGCGGTCGCCGCGGTCAGGGTGGACAACAGGCTCATCGAGATACGGCGCATGGTTGGCGATTCTACGGTGCTCACATCCCGGCCCAGCCCGACTCGATCTGGGCGGCGATGTCGATGATCCGGGCCTGGCGCGCTCCTGGGCTGTCGATCTCGCCCACCACGTGCGCGGCGATGAACCGTTTGATCTCGGCATCGATGCCGGCCAGTACCCGCAGCGCCTCGGCCCGCAGCGTGCCTGAGGTGACGTGGATGCTGATATCCCGCGGTCCCGGTTTGTCCACGTCGATGATCAGCAGTAGCGGGGCCGCCGCCCGGGCAGTCGCCTGCAACGCGATTTCGCCGAACACCATGAACCGTGGCCGGTCGATCCGCAGGTCGATCACCATGTTGATCTCCAGCGGGATGCGGATGTCGAACGTGATGCTCGAGCCGACATGCCGGGTGACCCGGGGCGCCTGGATCCGCACTCGCGCGGTGACCTTGGCGATCCCTCCGGGGCCCTGTCCCATCGGGCCCATCTCGAATTCCTCGCCGGCGATCGCCCCGATCGCATCCGCGACGCGCTTCTCCGAGACCGCCACCTCGAAGAAGCGGCGGCCGAACTCCTCATATCTCAGATACTGCGGCGCGTCGTCGCCGGCAGGCCCGGGGAAAGAACTGTCCATGGTGCTTATCACCGTCTCACGACACCGGCTGGATGCATTGCCCCGGCCGGGCTTTCTATGCCTGTTCGGCGAACAAGCGCAGCCGCTGTAACCGGCTGGGCCGCCCCGACACATCGGCGATCAACACGGCCTCGCCGCCGGGCCCGGTGACGCTGAGGGCGACGTGCGGCCCCGCCACCAGCGTGGTGCGCCTGCGGGCACCGGCCAGCGCCGCGACGAGTTCGGTCGGTTTGAGCCGTTCATCGTCACCGGACCTGAGATCGACGGCGCCCAGTGCACGCTTCACCGCGACCTCGTTACCTGCGCACGCATCGTCGATCAGCTGCGCGATCTGACGTTTGCCGCGCGCACCCGCCCCGGCCACCCCGGACAGGAACCCGGCCGTTCCTGCGATTCCCTGATTGGTGAGCATGGCGCGGGCCAGCTGTAGCGAGGCCGGCAGCGCTACGGGCCCGTTGCGGGCGAACCGCCAGGCCATCGCCGGTAGCTCCCAGTACGCCTGCAGCGAGGCGATACGCAGCTCCTCGGCTGGGCCGTGCTCGGGCCCCGCCACGTCGTAGCGCAGGATCGCCGGGATGTGCATCGTCACGGCGGCACCCATCCGAACGTCGAGCACCAGATCGCGCAGCACCGTGCGGCCATGGACGATATCGATGGCGCGGTCGAAGGTGATGTCGCGCGGCCCGATGAAGGTGTCGTAGAACCGCTCGATCGCCGCGCGCCCGATATGAGGGTGAGAACCGACCGGATCCTCGATCGTGGCGTCGTCGGTGAAGAGTCCGGTCCAGGCGGCCCGGTCGTGCGCCCCGGCGGCCGCCGGCGAACGCTCCACCGTCGCCAGAACCGCACTTCGTGTTGTGGACATATCCTTGGTTACCACCCCGGTGTGAAGGAGGACGGCGATGAGCCAGAACGGGCCGTTCGGTATCGACCCAGAAGAGTTTGACAGGCTCGCCCGCGAGGCCGGCGAAGGCCTGCGCGATGCGCTCGATCGATTCGGGAAGCGCGCGGGATGGTCGACCCTGATCGATCAGTTCACCAGCCAGGCGCAGCCGGCCCGGCCCGAGACCACCGGTGACACCGGCGACGGGGTGTGGGCGATCTACACGGTCGACGCGGCGGGCGGGGCCCATATCGAAGAGGTCTATCCCAGCGAACTGGACGCGCTGCGCGCGAACAAGAACAACACCGACCCGTCCCGGCGCGTTCGTTTCCTGCCCTACGGGATCGCGGTCAGTGTGCTCGACGCGCCCGAATAACCCCGCGTGAGCGGCTCACGGCACTAAACTCTGCCGCGGTACGGGGAAGACCTGGCAAAGGGTGGGACATGATTCGTGAACTGGCGGTTGCTGCGGCGATCGCGGCTGCAACGCTGGCCTCGGCCGTGCCCGCCGCTGCCGATGACGAGTCGGGCCGCTACCCGACCGATGTGCCCGGGATGAACTATCACGCCGCGCTCGGCGCCCCATGTGAGAACACCCAGCTGTTCACGTTCGGCCGCGGCCGCGGTGGTCAGGCGATGAAATGCAGCTGGATCCCCAATCAGTGGCCGCCCGTCTACACCGGCTTCTGGACCATTTCCTATCCACTGCACGGCGTTCAGGAGGTCGGCGCACCGTGCTCGGTGGCCAAGGGCGCCGCGCAGACACCCGATGGCCGCCCGATGCTCTGTCTGGGCGCGCGGGGCTGGCAGCCCGGGGTGCTGACCGGCGACGGCTTCTTCCCGGCCTGACCTCCCCCCACAATCTCGACCATACGCATGCCCGCTCAATGTATGGTCTGATGTCATGAGCGATGTGACCTTCAACCTGTCGTCGGTATTCGGCACGGTGGCCGAGGCCATCGGCGACCAAACCTTCCTGGTCTGGCGGGATCGCCGGTTCAGCTACGCGGAGTTCGATGCCAGGGTCGATGGGTTCGCGCACTTCCTGACCGCGGCCGGGCTCGGCTGCCACACCGAACGCGACTCCCTCGGCGGACACGAATCCGGCCAGGACCATCTGGGCATCTACCTGCGCAACGGCAACCAGTACCTGGAATCGATGATCGGCGCCTACCGCGCCAGGGTCGCGCCGTTCAACGTCAGCTACCGCTACGTCGAGGAAGAGCTCGTCTACCTGCTCAACGACTCGAAGGCCCGCGCGCTGGTCTACAGCGCTGAGTTTGCACCGCGCGTCGCCGCGATCCGAGACCGCGTCCCGCAGCTGCAGGCGCTGATCCAGGTGTCCGATGAATCAGGCAACGCGCTACTGCCCGGCGCCGTGGACTACGAGTCCGCCCTGGCCACCCCGGCTCCCGCCGGCGGACTCCCCGAGGTGTCCGGAGACGACCTGTACATCCTGTACACCGGCGGCACCACCGGGATGCCCAAGGGTGTGTTGTGGCGCCAGCACGATATTTTCCTGTCCTCGATGGGTGGGCGGCCGTTCGGTAGCCCGCAGGCGCTGGCGTCCTACGAGGAGCTCGCCGAGAAGGCGCGTGCCGGGGCCGGCGCCTTGTCGATGCTGATGATTCCGCCGTTCATGCACGGCGCCGCACAGTGGGCGGCCTACAACGCGATCACGATGGGCGGGCGCCTGGTCATCCCCGATGATGTCGAACGGTTGCGGCCGGCGGACGTGCTGCGGCTGGCCGAGCGCGAGCGGGTCTTGACGATCCCGGTGGTCGGCGATGCGGTGGCCCGTCCGCTGGTGGAGGAGATCGAGAAGGGCGACTACGACCTGTCCGGGTTGCTCACCATCACCAACGGTGGCGCGGCGCTGTCGCCGACCGTACGGGAACGGATCCTCGCCGCCCTGCCGCACGTGATGTTGCTCGACGCCGTCGGCGCCTCCGAATCGGGTGCGCAGCTGAGTACCTTCTCCACCGCGGGCGGCGCGACCACGGCCGCTGTCTTCGATGCGCAGTCCGATACCGCGGTGGTCGCCGAGGACTTCAGTCGGGTGCTCGCGCCCGGCGAGGGGGGCGGCTGGCTGGCCCGGCGCGACCTGATCCCGCTGGGCTACCTGGGTGACCCGGACAAGACGGCCCGCACCTTCCCCACCATCGATGGGGTGCGCTGGTCGGTACCGGGTGACCGGGCAAACGTGTTGCACGACGGCAGGATCGAACTGCTCGGCCGCGATTCGGTCACCATCAACTCCGGCGGCGAGAAGATCTTCGTCGAAGAGGTGGAACGCGCCATCGCCGCACACCCCGCCGTCTACGACGTCGTGGTGGTGGGCCGGCCGTCGGAACGCTGGGGGTCGGAGGTCGTGGCCGTGGTTCAGCTGGCCGAGGGTGCCAGCGCCAGCGACGACGAATTGGCCGAGGTATGCGGGAAATCTGTGGCGCGATACAAGATTCCGAAGGCCTTCATCCGCCACCAGAAGATCGTCCGCTCCCCCGCCGGTAAGGCCGACTACCGCTGGGCCAAGGCGATCGCCTGTGGTGAGGCCGTGCCCGCGAGCTGACCCAGTACCGGATCAGGCGCGCCCCGTCGGCACCCAGTTGCCGTGGAAGCCGGCCGGCACCCGGTGCGGTAGTTTGACCGCGGCCACCGATTCCAGCGTCCGGGCATCCAGGATCGCCAGCTCACTGCGGTCGGTGCACCGGTCGTAGACGTAGCCCATCAACACCCCGTCGTCTTCGTCGGCGTCCGGCGCGCACGGGTGGAACACGAACTCGCCCAACGCCGCGTCCGCACCGAAAGACCGTGCCTGGCTGTTGCCGCCGACGAGGTCGTGCTTGAGCAGGGTCCCGGTTCCGCCCGCGCCCTCGCCGACCGCGGGCGCGTAACCGTAGCGGTGCCGTTTGCCGACGAGCCGCTCATCGACGCGCGGGAACTCCTGGCTACGATCGTCGATCCGCGACTCCCGCACCTTCCCGTCGGCGAGGTCGACCGTCCAGCGATCCAGTGTCGGAGTGCCCTCGTTGGGTCCGAGCTGGTCGGTGTCGAACATTTTTGGATGACGGATCACGTCGAGCACGACCATATCGCCGTCGTCGTAGGCGTTCATCGGGTGGAACACGTAGCAGGGTTCGACATCGAACCACCGCACGTCGGCACTGCCACCGTCGCGCGGCATCACCCCGACCCTGGCGGGGTAGCGCGGGTTCCACGAGTACGGGAACCGACGGTCGGCGCTCATCCCGGACGGCGTCCGCGCGCTGATCGGGTCGGGGATCCGGATGCGACCGATCAACGCGGACAACAACAGCCGTGCCGGCAGCCGGAGTCCGCGGGGCACCGTCATCTCCGCGGCCTGGCGATTGTCGAAGGTGACCGGTAGGTCATAGAACACGACGTGTCGCTCGGTCAGCGAGAAATCGTGCATCATCGGGCTGCCCGTGACCTCAATGTCGACGGTGCGCCGCGCCCGGCCGTCGACGCCGATCACCGAGTATTGGACGGTGTTGCCGCGAAACATGCTGTAGGACACCGCGTGCAGCTCCCCGGTGTCTGGATCTCGTTTCGGGTGTGCGGTGTATCCGCCGGTGATCGTGCCGTCGAAGTCACATGGCCCGACCGTGTCGAGTTCGTCGGTCAGTTCGTAGTTGGCGATGCCGCCTTCGACCAACGCGATCGTCTTGCCGGCATGCCCGATCACGTTGGTGTTGGCGCCGAGCGCGGAGACCCCGGTGTGCCCGGTGCGCCGCGGCTCACCGAGCATGCGGGTCACGTGCGGGCTGCGCACCCACCGGTTGCGGTACCACTCGGCCCTGCCGTCGCGAAGACGTAGGCCATGCACCATGCCGTCGCCGATGAACCAGTGGTACAACTCGGGATCGATCTCACCGATCGGGTTCGGACCGTTGCGCAGGTAGCGGCCATCCAGATACTCCGGGATCGTGCCGGACACCTCGAGGTCGGTCAGGGTGACCTCTTCCTCGATCGGGGCGAACGGCCCCTCCAGATAGCGGTTGGTCATGACGAACCCTCCATAACACCGTTATTGATCTCTTCGTTATAACAGTGTTATGGCAAGCTTGCAAGGGTGAGCGACGTCAGGAAGCGGTTGATCGAGGGCGGCATGCGCGTACTGGAGCGCGACGGTCTGCCGTCACTGAGCGTTCGTAGCCTCGCCGCCGAGGTCGGCACCTCGACGATGGCCGTCTACACTCACTTCGGCGGCATGACCGGCGTGATCGACGCACTTGCCAATGAGGCATTCGCGCGGTTCACCCGGGCCCTTACCGAAACCGGCGAGACCGACGACCCGGTCTGCGACTTCTTCGTCATGGGTGCGGCCTATCGGGCGTTCGCACTCGCAGACCCAGCGCGCTACCAGCTGATCTTCGGCACGACATCCCCGGCATCGGTGGTCGGTCAGCGTGCCGATGTCACCAGCACCGGGAGCGCCACCGACCGTGCCGAGTGGGCGGAATCCTTCGAGGCACTGCGGCATACCGTCCACCGGATGATCGCATCGGGCCGCATCCGCGACGATGACGAACTGAGCGTCGCCGGCAGGCTCTGGAGCCTCGTCCACGGCGCCGTGATGCTCGAGCTGGCCGGCTTCTTCGGCCACGAGGGCCACGGCCTGACACATGTCCTTGCCCCGTTGACGGTCGATTGCATCGTCGGAATGGGCGACGCACGGACCCGCACCCTGCAGTCACTCCACTCGGCGCGCGAGGCACTCGCCCGCTCCGGCTGAGACATTCGGCCGCCGGTTGGTCGACGTAGCTGCGGATGCCTGGACAGCATCACCGCGTCAGCTCGTCAGGCGGGCCCACGCTGGAGAACACCAACTGCAGGAATGTCCGGTAGAGATCCTGCCCGTCCAGATGGCTGGCCAGGGTCACGCCGTCATTGGTGGCCAGCAACACCCGCGCCAGTGACTGTGCCGGCATCTTCAACGAACCACCAAGGCGAGCAACACCTTTGGCGATGTATTCGGCCAACGACTGGACCGTTTCCCTGCGCTGGGCGGCCACCCGGTCACGGGCATCGGGGTTACGCAGCAAAAACAGCGTGAACTCGTAGTTCAACGCCGCCGCCCGCTGCGCGTCGGCGCCGCTCAACAGTCGCCACCGCTCGGCGAATCCCTCGACATCGACATCGGCGAGCCGATCTAAGGACGCCATGACATCGGCGAAACCGTCCAGGAAGCGCTGGCGATGCCGTTCGATCACCGCGAGAAAAAGTTCATCTTTGCCGCCGAACTGCGCATAGATCGCACCTCGGGTGTACCCGGCAGCGTCAGCGATGTCCTCTAGCGAACCGGCATATCCCCGGCTGGCGAATACTCCCTCGGCCGCATCGAGCAACACCGTGCGGGTCTGCTCCATGCGCCGTTCCCTGGTCCAGCGCTCGGTCATGAGGGCATTCTCGCAAATATCCGCCTCAGATACACCCTTGTATCTAAGATACATCTCTGTATTGTCGTGACTGTCGTCACAGCGCCCGACACCGTCTTCGCGAACATCCACCCGCAGGAGGGAATCCTCGATGCCCATCGATTCCGCACGATCCGCACGGCCCGGTGAATGGGTCGACGCCGAGGGCCTCAGCCCTGACGACGCCAGCGCACTGTTCCGGATGCACATCCCGACCGACCGCTACACTTCCCCGGATTTCGTGCGCAGAGAGCGATACGCGATCTGGATGCGGGTCTGGCAGGTCGTCGGTCGCGTCGACGACGTGCAGGAGACCGGCGATTACCTGGAGTACCGGATCTTCGACCAGTCCTTCGTCGTGATGCGCGGAAATGACGGCCTCATAAGGGGTTTCGTGAACGCCTGCCGACATCGCGGCAATCCGCTGTTCAGCGGCCAGGGCCACGCCAAGCAACGCATCGTCTGCCGATACCACCTGTGGTCCTACGACCAACAGGGCAAGCTACGCGGCTGCTCCAAGCCCGAGATCGACAAGGACGAGTACGGCTTGCTCGAGGTCCCGGTGGACACCTTCGCCGGCTTTGTCTTCCTCAATCCCGACCCGAACGCCGCACCGCTGCGCGAGTTCCTGGGCGAGGACGTCATCCGCATCCTGGAGCCGTATCACCTCGAGCAGATGACGACTGTGCTGAATGTCCGGGAAGCACTGGATTGCAACTGGAAGGTGGTGATGGACGCGTTCGAGGAGGGCTATCACGTCTCCGGGATCCACCCCCAACTGCTGCGGGTACTGGTCATCGACCCCAGCAAGGTCAAGTACCGCTTCCTGGACCAACACAGCATCGCCGTCGCCCCGTTCGAGGTCGCCCATGTCGAGGGTATGGGACCGGAGAAACAGGTCGAGGGCATCATGGAACTGCCCGAGACCTTCCCTGGGGTGGTGCGGGTGCTCCCCCGCTTCACCGAGTTGGTGGACGAACACCGCACCGCGGACGGCACCCTGCGGTTCCCCGACGGTGTCACCGGACGCACCCTGCTGCAGCAGGCCACCCGCGACACCTTGTCGCACGACGGCCTGGACGTCGACGGACTCACCGATGCGCAGATGAGCGACAACCATGGCTGGGTGCTGTTTCCCAACTTCTTCATGACCATCCGGGCCGGCGAGGCCACCGTCATCATGTCCACCCCGCACCCGGACGGTGACCCCAACCGCTGCATCTGGCACATCACCAGCTTCATGTGGTTACCCGACGAGCACCGCGGCGCGTTCGCAGCGGACCTCGTCGACGTCCAAGAGCCGGGCAGCTTCAAGTATTTCGAAGCGCTGCAACAGGACTACGAACAGATGCCGCGCCAGCAGACCGGCCTGCGCAATACCCGACTGGACCATATGGCGCTGGTCAACGAAGAAGTGGTCATCGCGCACTATCACTCTGTCATCGATCGTTACCTGGCGGCCGTCTGATGCCCGACCTGGCCGAGATCCTCACCGCGCATACCGGCCTCAGCAGAGCCGTCCTGGAGTACGCAGATATCACCGGCCGAATGGTCGCCGAGGCCAAGCGACCCGGGTTCGACGCGTCCGGCTGGGACTCGCTGGCCGAGTTGGTCGACACTGCGAACTTCCACCGCGTCGGTCCGTTCAAGGACGAGATGGACTGGGCCGGCTACCTCGAGTTCCTGACCGGTTGGGCGTCGACCTCCGAATGGGAGTGCACCTTCAAACGCGTGACCGAGCACGGCAATCTGGTGTTCCTGGAACTCGAAGAGCGCAGTGTGGTGGGCGACTTCCGCAGCGTGGTGAACACGCTGTCGGTCTACGGCTTCGATGACGGCGGCCGCATCGTCGGCCTTGACGTCTACCTGCAGATGGAGTTTCCTGCGTGAGCCAAGCCCGACCCCAGCTGGCACCGCTGACCGCCGAGCAGTGGGGTGACGCCGAGTATGCGGCGTTCGGTGCACTGCTCGGCCTGCCCGCCGACAAGGTTCCCCGGGCCGGGTCCGGCGAGCCCTATGACCCGCTGAATTTCGACATCATCGGGGTGCTGGCCCGCCACCCCGGCATGTCCCGGTTGTTCCTGCAGTTCAACGGTTTCCTGCTGCACCGCGGAGAACTACCGGGCCGACTGCGGGAACTGATCATCCTGCGGGTCGCACTGCGGCACCGGTCGGCCTTCGAGTGGGGTCAGCACGTCCGGATGGGTGCCGCGGTCGGTGTCACCGGCGACGATGTGACCGCGCTGATCGAAGGCAACAACGCGTTCGACGGCCACGACCGGCTGGTGCTCGACGCCGTCGACGAGATGATCGACGACGGCAAGGCGCAGTGGCCGACGTGGCAGCGCCTGGTCGAGGCGCTCGGCGAACACGCCGCGATGGAGGTCATCTTCCTGGTCGGCACCTACACTCTGACCGCGATGGCCTTCGGCACCTGGGGATTACAGGCCAAACCAGGCAGCGCAGAGCTGCCACCGACGAGGCCGACCACGAAAGAGGGACATTGATGAACCTGGAAGACCGCATCGCCAAGCATCGCCGGATGGCCGAGAGCTACCGCGACAAGTACGTATTGCAGAAGGTCGCCGCGGGCGAGAGTTACGACGAATGGGAGTTCACCGAGGACGCGGTCTATACCTCCCCCTACTTCGTCGCCGATCAGGAATTGGTCCTCAAAGACGTTGCCACCCATTGGGATACCGCGGCAACCGTCGAGGCCAAGGCATACGGCATCACCTTCCCGGACTGGAAGCCGGTCGACTTTCACGTCTGGCCCGCCGAGAACGGATTCGTCATGCGCTACCGCTGGCAGGGCACCAACATCCACAACGGCGAGGTCATGGGCTTCTACTCCATCAGCTTCGTCGACACCAACGAGGACGCTCAGATCACCCATTGGTCCACCTACGTCAACGACGAGGAATACGGGCCGTTCCTGGAGGCCGCGATCGGGGCGCGCGGACCGTTTCACGGGGATTCCTACATGCGGGCGCTGGCAGCGCATTTCGAGAAGAACGGATTGAGCTTCTAGGATGACCACCAACGCCACCGAGAAGATGTATTACGACCCGTGGGATGCGGCCCTCAACGCGGACCCGTACCCGATGTTCAAACGTCTGCGCCATGAAGCGCCGCTCTACTACAACGACGCGCACGACTTCTATGCCGTGAGCCGATTCGAGGATGTCAACCGCGCGCTGGTGGACCACGCCACGTTCAGCTCAGCCCGGGGCGCGGTGCTGGAGATCATCAAGGCCGGTATCGACATCCCGGCGGGCACACTGATCTTCGAAGACCCGCCGATCCACGATATCCACCGCAACCTGCTCTCCCGCGCGTTCACGCCGCGCAAGATCAACGCGCTGGAGGACAAGGTGCGCGCGTTCACGACGCAATGCCTGGACCCCCTGGTCGGCGGGGACCGGCTGGACTTCGTCAAGGATCTCGGGGCAGTCATGCCGCTGCGCGTGGTGAGCGCGCTGTTCGGCATCCCCGAGGACTACCAGAATCGTGTACTTGCGGACGGGGAGAAGCACGTGCGCACCGAGCGTGGCGCCCAGATGACCGACAACCCGGACGGTCCCATCACCGACGGGGAGTTCTTCGCCGAATTCGTCGACTGGCGGATCGCCCATCCGGCCGACGATCTGACCACCGAGCTGCTCAACGCCGACTTCACCGACCAGACCGGCACCGTCCGCAAGCTACGCCGCGAGGAATTGCTGCTGTTCATGTCCGTGGTCGCCGTCGCCGGCTCGGAGACCACGACCCGCCTGATCGGGTGGGCGGGCAAACTGCTTTCCGAGCATCCCGACCAGCGCCGCAAGCTGGTCACCGACCGATCCCTGATTCCGGGCGCGATCGAGGAGATCCTTCGGTACGAACCGCCGGCGCTGCAGGCCGCGCGCTATGTCACCCGCGACGCCGAATTCCAGGACGCCACCGTGCCCCAGGGCAGTGCGATCATCTTGCTCATCGGCGCCGCGAACCGCGACGAGTCTCGTTTCGGCGCCGACTCCGAGGAGTTCGACATCACCCGTGGACCTCGTCAGCACCTCAGCTTCGGGGTGGGGGCCCACTACTGCCTTGGCAACGCACTTGCACGCATCGAGGGCCGAATTGCGTTGGAGGAGATCCTGAATCGCTTCCCCGACTGGGAGGTCGACCTCGACAACGCGGAGTTCTCGTCCTCGTCGGTGGTGCGCGGCTGGGACAGCATGCCCGCCCGGGTCTGACCCGAAGATCAGGGCAATGCGCCGAACACCGGGTTGACCGCGGGTGCGGGCGCCGGCACCGGCTCTGCTGCCACCGGCGGCGGCAGCTGCTCGGCCGGGACAGGCGGCGGCGGAGCCGGCGCGAATGGCGGTAGCAGCCAGAACGGCGGCGGCGGTGGTGGTGGCGGCGGGGGCAGCACCTCCGGCGGGGCAACCGGCGCCGCGGGATCAACGGGTAGTGGTGCCGCGACCGGCACCGCGGGATCCGCGGCCGGCGGCACCGGCGCTTCGGCCACGGTCTCGGGCAGCTGCGGGACAGTCAACGGCACCGCGCTGACCGGCGGTTCGACCGCGGCGGGCGGCTGCGCGACCGGCTCGGGTTGCGGTAACGCCAGTTGCACCGGTGCGGTGATCACCTCGTCGACGACCGGGGCCGGCGCGGGCGTGACCGCCAACGGTTGCACGGCAGGTGGCGCCGACGGCACCATCGCGGTGGTCTCGGCTATCGATGCCGAGGTACGCCCCGCGAGGGCGGCCTCCCCCGGTTGTCCGGCGCGCGCCCCGACGAACTGCGATCCGACCGCCACCACGGCGATCACCGCGGCAACAGCAGCCGCGGCGGCCATCGTCATCACCCGCGCACCGGGGCGCGGTGGCGCCCACGCCGGGACCGTCGGCCTGGGCACACCGAACCTGCGGGGCGTGCGGGCGGGTGCGGCCGGCTCGGGCGGCACGGCGTTGGTCAGCACGGCCTGCGCGGCCGAGTACGCGGGCCGCTGGGCGGCCTGGGGGCCCGCCGTCACGTCGTGGTCGACGAAATCGGCGATGTCCTCGGTCTCGGATTCCTCACCCCCGTCGCCGAGCAGATCCCCGAGCAGACCACACAGACCGTGGCGTTCCGGGCGCTCGGTCATCGCATGTTCGCTGTCGCCGCGGGGCGTCGGGACGATCTGTCGCACCGAACGCACATCGCCGAAGCCGGCGGTGCGCAACTCCGCGAGCAACGCTCCCACCTGGTCGGTGACATCGTCGCTGCAGCAGACGCCGATCGCAGAGATCGACCGGCCGCTGCTGGTGGCGATGGCCTGGGCGCCTCGGACCGCCGCGAGACAACGTGCGATGAGTTCGTCGAGGTCGTGGACGACGAACTCGTCGTCGTCCACCGGCCGTCCTCCGGCCTTCGTGCCGTCAGTCAGGACCCAGCCGACACCCGCCGATGTCACGGACAGTCCAAGTACCGTCTTCACCCTCGGCCCCAACTCCCGTCTCGTGTGTGCATCCCACACATCATCGGACCCGGTCTGCGGGTCGCGACGAGCCTAGTTTGCTCGCTCGATCCCGGCATCTCGGCGAAATGTCAGCATCTGGCGTTGTGTACTCGCTTATCGACGGGAAAACAGCGAGCGTTACCAGGTCACGGACGCCTCGACGGGTAGGTGGGTGAAGCGGGGTGTGCCACGCACACCGTGAGGTGAGTTCACGAAGAGTTCACCTCACGGCGCGTCATCAGGCCAAGCCCTTGAGCATCAGGTTCCAGTACATGAACGGCAGACCGTATTTCTTCAGGTACCAGTAGCTGCGGTGCGGCTTGGTCGGGTCCAGCAGCGGGAACGACGGTTGCAGGTTGAGGTCGTAGTCGAATTCCGCCAGCAGCATGTCGTGCGAGGACGTCACGAGCGGGCACGAACCGTATCCGTTGTACTTCGCGGTCAGCGGCCGGCCCGCCAGATACGACTCGATGTTGTCCACCACCACCGGCGCTTGCTTGCGGATCGCGGCACCGGTTTTGGAATTCGGTGAGGACCCGGCATCGCCCAGGCTGAACACATTCCGATGGCGCACGTGCTGCATGGTGTGCTTGTCGATCTCGACGTACCCGTTGGCATCACCAGTGGACAGCGGGCTGGACTTGATCCAGTCCGGTGCGGATTGTCGGGGCACGGCGTGCAGCACGTCGTAGGGCAGCATGCTGTCGGACCCGCTGTCCACACCCGACACCCGCACCTTGCGGGAGCCGGCGTCCACGGAGGTCACCTCGGCATTGGTGTGCACGGTGATGCCGTAGTCGGCGGCGACCGCTTCCAGGCTGTCGGCAATGGCCGGGATACCGAACAGCCGCGGCGTCGGTACCACCAGGTGCACGTCGATATCCTTGAGTACACCTTGCCTGCGCCAGTGGTCGGCGGCGAGGTAGGCGATCTTCTGCGGCGCGCCGGCACATTTGATCGGCCCCGATGGCATCATGAATACCGCACTGCCAGAACGCATATTGCGAATGAACTCCCATGTGCGTGGGGCGAGGTCGAACCGGTAGTTCGAGGACACCCCGTTCCTGCCGAGCGCATCGCTCAACCCCTCGGTCCGGTCCCAGTCCAGTTGGATACCGGGGCACACCACGAGTACGTCGTACTCGTAGACCGCCCCGTCGGTACAGGTGACCGTGTTGTTGTCGGGGTCGACGGCGGCGGCTGCGTTCTTGATCCAGGTCGCCTGCTTGGGCATCACCGAGTCTTCGGACCGTTCGGTCGTCGACGCCTTCGCCTGGCCTGCGCCGACGAGTGTCCACAGCGGCTGGTAGTAGTGCTTGTTGGAGGGTTCCAGGACGGCGACATCGGTGTGGCCCTTGCGCAGCAGTCGAGCGGCGACCGAGATGCCGGCGGTGCCGCCGCCGATGATCAGGATGTGATGCTTGGTCGTGGTCATGGTGATCGGTTCTTTCTTTCAGCTCAGGCGTTTTGGTGTGTTTCTTCCCAGGCGTTGTAGCCGCCGAGGATGTCGCTGACGTCGGTGAATCCGTTTTGCCGCAACAGGCTTGCCGCGACCGAGGAGCGGTACCCGCCGGCGCAGTAGACGACGGTGGGGCGGGCGGGGTCGAGTTCGTCGAGTCGGGCGGGTAGTTGTCCGACCGGGAT
>JAKJHY010000027.1 GCA_021648845.1 Mycobacterium sp. MBM
ATCAGGGTGCAGGCCCGGCCCCGGCTGATCCCCAGTTCGGCACCCAGCTCGGCCGCGGCCAGCTCCCAGTCATCGACAATCAGGTCCTCGAACCCATTGCCCAGCTCGGCCATCCGGGCCAGCGCGAACCGCCCCGCCGCCACGATCTTCGCCGCCACCGCGGTGCGCTCGGCACGCAACTGGTCACGCGCGGCATCCAGGTGCGTCACAACCGTCGACCCTTCGAACATGTGTGCGATTATGCCATCCCCCACCGACACGTTGACTCATCAGAAATGCGCGCGTAGGCCGCACACCGTCAGCGGCGGCGGGCGAGCATCCAGGCCTGCCCGTCGCCCTCCCCCGCGGCGAGTTCCTGGAGACCGGCGAACGCGCGGCGCAGTTCACCGGCGGCAGCCCGGAACCGACCGGGGGTGGCACCGACCTCGCTGAGCACGCAGATCGCCAACAGCCCACCGGGCCGAAGCCTCGCGGCCAGCGCCGGGTAGAGGGCGGGATCGCGGAACTTGTGGCACACCACAAGATCCACCGGATCACCGGGCGGTAACCCACCGTCGAGATCAACGGCCTCGAAATGCACTGTGACACCGTGTTGTTCGGCCAATCTCCGGGCCGCATCGATGGCGGTCTCGGAGATGTCTACGGCGCACACGTGCAGACCACGTTGCGCCAGCCACACCGCGGCACCGCCTGTGCCGCAGGCGATCTCCAATGCGGCGCCGCGGCGCGGGAACAGGTCGTCGTGACCGTCGAACACGGCGGGCAGCGCCGGTGTCAGCGCCACGACCCCACGTTCGGTGTACGCCGCATCCCAGCGGGCGCGGTCCTGCTCGCTCACCCGCTCACCCTAGGCCGCCGTCACGACTGCACCGTCGGGGCCGTTACGAGACGGCGTTGTCGACCATCTTGGCCGCGATATCGGCGGCCTCGTCGCCGGCCCCGTAGCTGCACGCCCAGGCTTCCACGACCACATTGGTGACCGCCGAGAGTGCATGCTGGCACTCCCAGCCGCCGGCGTCGTCCTGGGTGGTGATCTGGGTCAGCAGGTTGTCGGTGGCGGTCAGATCCTCGATCTGCCAGGTGTAGGTGTCGGTGCCGTCGTCGATATCGATCGAGGTGCCCGCGCAGGCATCCCAGCTGGACCGGGCGTTGTCGAAGAACCGCTGCGCCTTGTCCGCCGACGGGTAGAGCACCGCGGTCTGTTCCACCCAGTGCGCGTTGTCCTCATCGGGCTCGCGGGACACCTGGTCACGGACCGCGGTGTAGCCACTATCCCCGTAGACCGGTTGCTCGGCACCGAATATGGACCCGAGGCAGTCCGGTTCGGACACATCGCCGGAATGGTCCACCATCTGGTCGAGTTCGCCGGTGACCTCCATGGTGTCCGAACCCATGATGTCGTTGATCTCGCCGATGGGCAGCAGCACATCGTCGAGCTGGCTCTCCTTCAACGGCGGCGCGTCCACAGGAGCCGCGTTCTGGTCCCGGACGGCCTGGCCGGTGACGGTGGCCGAACAGCCGGTCAGCAGCGCGCATCCGATCGATGCGGCGACAAGAGCATGACGGGCATACCGCAGGCGCGGTGATACTGCGGCACTGTTCACCGCGTCATTGTGACCGATGGCGCGCCGGGAGTCACTTCTTGGCTTTGTCGCCCGCCGCGTCGGTCGGCGGCGCCCGCGAACGACTGGCTCCCGCCGTGTATCGAGCGCCTGACGTGGGTAGGTCCCCACGGCAGTCAGAGGACCGCCCGAAGGCCCACCACTCCGACAGCACCCAGGATGCCCGCGGCCGGCAGGGTGATGACCCACGCCAACGCGATCGGCCTCATCAGGCCCCAGTTGGTGGAGTGGTTGACCATGCCGACACCCAGCACCGCTCCGATCAGGATGTGCGTGCTGGACACCGGAAGGCCCAAGATGGAGGCACCCATCACCACCGCGGCCGCCGAGAGTTCGGCCGAGAAACCGGACGCCGGATGCATCTGGGTCAGATTGGTGCCCACGGTGGCGATGACCCGCCGCCCGATGAACCACAACCCGGCGACCAGAGCGACACCGAAGGTGAGCATTGCCGCGGCGGGGACGGCGGCCTCACTGCCGACCTCGCCGGTGCGCAGCACGTCCAGGATCGCCGCGAACGGCCCAATCGCGTTGGCGATGTCGTTGCTGCCGTGGCTGAACGCAAAACCCGAGGCGGTGAACACCTGCATCCAGCTGAACATCAAGAACGTCGACCGGGGCAGCGATTCGCCCTTGAGGGTCTTGGCGAAGATGAAGGTCGCCATCCACACCGCCGCACCGATCATCCCCATGATGAAGATGTTGTTCAGGGTGGTCAGCCCAAGGTCCATGTTCTTGAGGCCCTTGAACAGCAGCATCGCCGAGATGATCATCGCGCCGAAAGCAGCCAGCAGCGGTACCCAGTTCTGCATCGCCTTGTAGGCGTCGAACGACCTGGCCTGCTCGTCAATTTCGTGCAGTTCCCGGTAGTACTCGGACTCAAGTTCGTCCTTCTCGAAGTCACCTCTGTTGGCGGCGACGGCATCGCGGGCCAGCGCACCGGTATAGGCGATCTGCTGGATCTCACTGAGCCGCTCGAACGCTTCCTTGTGCCGGTTGCGGTGTTCGATACGTTCCTTTCGGATGGCCTGCAGTCGCTGATCGGCCTGATCGTTGTAGGTCAGGATGTTCCGCTTGATGGTGCCGTACAGCAGGTAGGCGACCACACCGCCGAGTACCGGCGACAGGACCCATGAGATGGCGATCTGCCCGATCTGATCCCACTGCACCATGTCCAGGGAGGAGCCGCCCTGGCCGCTGACGAAGCCGAGCATCAGTGCGGCACCGACGATGCCGCCGATGATCGAGTGTGTGGTGGACACCGGGTAGCCCATCCTGGTGGCAAACAGCAACCAGCTGGCCGCGGCGAACAGTGCCGCCATCATGATGAACACGAAGTCCATGGGCGAGACCTGGACGACCGACAGATCGACGATCCCGCTGCGGATGGTGTCGGTGACCTCGCCACCGGCGATCACCGCCCCGCTGACCTCGAAGACCGCCGCCACCAGCAGAGCCTGCTTCATGGTCAGCGTGCCGGCGCCGACGCTGGTCCCGAAGGAGTTCGCCACATCGTTGCCACCGATGTTGAAGGCCATGAACAGGCCCAACACCGTAGCCACGATCAGGATCACCTTGTCCGCGGAACTATCCACGTACCCAAAGGACCACCAGGTGAACGCACCGAAAGCGACCGCGAGCATCAGCCCGAACGAAAGGTGCCAGTTGCGGTCCTCGCCGAGGAACTCGGTTGCCGGGGTCGAAGCCTGTGTCGACGTCTTCGAAGTTGCCACGCAGGCAAAGTATGCGGATCAGGAGATCGCACAGAACCAGCGCAGTGAACGCACCGTGAAAACCTCGTTGCTACGCGGCAAGGCCGATCGACGCGGTGGCGGCCACGCCGACCCGGCTCGCTACTTCTTGGCTTTGTCCCCGACCGCATCGGTCGACAACGCCGCGACGAAGGCCTCCTGCGGCACCTCCACCCGGCCGATGGTCTTCATCCGCTTCTTGCCCTCTTTCTGCTTCTCCAGCAGCTTGCGCTTGCGGGTGATGTCACCGCCGTAGCACTTGGACAGCACATCCTTGCGGATGGCCCGGATGTTCTCTCGGGCAATGATCCGCGATCCGATGGCCGCCTGGATCGGCACCTCGAACTGCTGGCGCGGAATCAGTTCCTTGAGTTTGGTGGTCATCTTGTTGCCGTAGGCGGCCGCCCCGTCCTTGTGCACGATGGCGCTGAACGCGTCGACGGCCTCACCCTGCAGCAGGATGTCGACCTTCACCAGGTCGGCCTCCTGCTCACCGGCCTCCTCGTAGTCGAGGCTGGCGTATCCGCGGGTGCGTGATTTCAGCGAGTCGAAGAAGTCGAAGATGATCTCACCGAGCGGCATCGTGTAGCGCAGTTCGACGCGCTCCGGGGACAGATAGTCCATCCCGCCGAGCTCACCGCGGCGCGCCTGGCAGAGCTCCATGATGGTGCCGATGAACTCACTCGGCGCGATCACGGTCGTCTTCACCACCGGCTCGTAGACCGCACGCACCTTGCCCTCCGGCCAGATCGACGGGTTGGTCACCACCATCTCGCTGTTGTCTTCCTTGACCACCCGGTACACCACGTTGGGCGAGGTGGAGATCAGGTCGAGATTGAACTCGCGCTCGAGGCGTTCGCGGGTGATCTCCATGTGCAGCAGCCCGAGGAACCCGCAGCGGAAGCCGAAGCCCAGCGCCACCGAGGTCTCCGGCTCATAGGTCAGCGCGGCGTCGTTGAGCTGCAGCTTGTCCAGTGCTTCGCGCAGATTCGGGTAGTCCGAGCCGTCCACCGGGTACAGGCCGGAGTAGACCATCGGTTTGGGCTCCCGGTAGCCGGTCAGGGCCTCGGTGGCGCCCTTGCGGGCGGTGGTGACGGTATCGCCGACCTTGGACTGGCGGACATCCTTCACACCGGTGATGAGATAACCCACCTCGCCGACGCCCAGGCCGACCGACGCCTTGGGCTCCGGGGACACGATGCCGACCTCGAGCAGTTCGTGGGTGGCGCCGGTGGACATCATCGCGATCTTCTCGCGCGGGACGATCTTGCCGTCCACCACGCGGACATAGGTGACCACGCCGCGGTAGATGTCGTAGACGGAGTCGAAGATCATCGCCCGGGTGGGGGCGTCCGGGTCGCCGGTCGGCGCCGGGATCTTGCGCACCACCTCGTCGAGCAACTCGCTCACCCCGGCCCCGGTCTTGCCCGACACCCGCAGCACATCCTCGGGTTCGCAGCCGATGATGTGGGCGATCTCGGCGGCGTAGCGGTCCGGGTCGGCGGCCGGCAAGTCGATCTTGTTGAGCACCGGGATGATCGTGAGATCCCGGTCCAGCGCCAGGTACAGGTTCGCCAGCGTCTGCGCCTCGATGCCCTGGGCAGCGTCGACCAGCAGCACCGCGCCCTCACAGGCCTCCAACGCGCGGGACACCTCGTAGGTGAAGTCGACGTGGCCGGGCGTGTCGATCAGGTGCAGGACGAACTCTTCACCGTCCACCGTCCAGGGCAGTCGCACGTTCTGCGCCTTGATGGTGATACCGCGTTCGCGCTCGATGTCCATCCGGTCCAGGTACTGGGCCCGCATATCGCGGTCGGCGACGACACCGGTGATCCCCAGCATCCGGTCGGCCAGCGTCGATTTGCCGTGGTCGATATGGGCGATGATGCTGAAGTTCCGTATCTGCGCCGGGTCGGTGAACGTCTTGTCGGCGAAAGTGCTGATTGGGAATCTCCTGGTCCTGGCGCGATCGTGTGCTCCAAGGGTATCGACTTGCACCCCGCTCGACACAATCGGGCCGCACCCGTTTCTGACTATGCTTGGCCGGTATGGCGTCGCAATGGAAGGCGTTCCAAAAATTCGCCGAGAACATCGTCTTCAACGAGGCCCCGAAGCTCATCCGCCAGCTTCCGAAGCCGGAGCGGGTCATCCAGCAGGGCCTCAAGATCGGTATGGAGGCCCTTGCCGGGCAGGCCGCCCCGTCGCCGGCCGCCCTCACCACCGGGCGCCCGGTGACGCGGGCCAGCGTGCCCACCGCGCAGCGGGCGCGGCGCATCTTCTACGCGCCCGACCTGGACGGCCGGGCCGATCCGGGTGAGATCGTGTGGACCTGGGTGGTCTACGAGGACGACCCGACCCGCGGTAAGGATCGACCGGTCCTGGTCGTCGGCCGCGATCAGCGCACCCTGCTCGGGCTGATGCTGTCCAGCCAGGAGCACCACGCCCAGGACGACGCCTGGGTCGGGATCGGGACCGGCAGCTGGGACTACGACGGACGGCCGTCCTGGGTGCGACTGGACCGGGTGCTCGACGTGCCCGAGGACGGTATCCGCCGCGAAGGCGCGATCCTGGACCGCGACCGCTTCGAAGTGGTGGCCACGCGGCTGCGGGCCGAGTTCTCCTGGAGCTGACCCCAATTCTCCGCGAGCGTGCGTGTCAGCGGGCAAACACGCCGCGGATTCACCGGAGTCCGCGCACGCTCGCGCGTTCAACGGTGCGCGAACCGCACGTGCGGCAAGCCGTCCTCGACGCTGACCCGGCAGCGCACCCCGTACACGGTGCCGATGAGTTCCTCGGTGAGCACCTGGACGGGGGTGCCGGCGGCCACGATCCTGCCGCCCGAGAGCACCACGATGTGGTCACAGAACATTGCGGCCAGGTTCAGGTCGTGCAGGGCCACCACGGCCGTGACCGGCAGACCGCGCACCAGCGCCAGGATCTCCAGTTGGTGGGCGATATCGAGATGATTGGTCGGCTCGTCCAGCAGCAAATGATCGGGGTCCTGCGCCAACGCCCTGGCGATCTGCACGCGCTGACGCTCCCCACCGGACAACGTGTGCCACAAGCGCTCGGTCATGTCGGCCAGCCCGGTGGCGGCCAGCGCGGCATCGAGCACCGCCGCCCCCTCGGGATCGGAGCCGATGACGCCGGTGTACGGGATGCGGCCCAGCCGCACCACATCGCGGACCGTGATGTGCAGTTCGGTGTCGGCGTGCTGGGCGACCATCGCCACCCGGCGGGCCAGCCGGCGCCGCGGCATCCGCGCCAGCGGCTCACCGTCCAGGCCCACCGTCCCGGTACTCGGCCGGTGCACCCCGGCCAACAGATTCAGCAGTGAGGATTTGCCGGAGCCGTTCGGTCCCAGCAACCCGACCGTGGTGCCGGACGCCGGCTCGACCGTGACGCCGTCGAGCACAAGGCGACCGGACCGCGTCCAGCCGACCCGGTCGGCGCGCAGCGTCATGCCGGTACCCCCCTGCGCCGCAGCAGGATCAGCGCGAACGCCGGGACGCCCAGCAGGGCGGTCACCACGCCGGTGGGCAGCTCCTGCGGGGCGAACACGGTGCGGGCCAATGTGTCGACCCACACCATGAACACCGCGCCGAAAACGGCCACCGTCGGGAGCAGACGCACGTGCGCGGGACCCACCACGAACCGCGCCGCGTGCGGCAGCACCAGCCCGACGAAACCGATCGCCCCGGCGGCGCTGACCAGTGCCGCGGTGATCAGCGCGGTCACCACCAGCAGCACGATCCGGGCCTGCCGCACCGACACGCCCAGCGTGGCGGCGGCGTCGTCACCGAAGGCGAAGGCGTCCAGCGCGCGGGCGTAGGCCAGGCAGCACACCAACCCGGCACCGACGACCAGCGCACACACCGCGACATCGTTCCAGGTGACCCCGGCCAGCGAACCGAGCAGCCAGAACAGCACCCCGCGGGTCTGCTCGGCATCGGCCGAGGACAACACGATGAACGACGTCAGCGCCGAGAACAGTTGCGTGGCAGCCACTCCGGCCAGCACGACGCGATCGGTGCCACCCCCGGCGGCATGTGCCAACAGCAGGACCACGCCGAAGGACAGCACGGCTCCGACGAATGCGCCACCGGACAACGTCAGGGTGCCCGCACCCACCCCGAGCACGGCGATCAGTACCGCCCCGGTCGACGCACCAGAGGAAACGCCCAGCACGAACGGATCGGCAAGTGGGTTGCGCAGCAGCGATTGCAGGATCGCCCCGCACAGGGCCAGCCCGGCACCGCACACCCCGGCCAGCAGCACCCGTGGCAACCGCAGCTGCCAGACGATGCCGTCCTGGATCCGGGTGGCGCCCGACGGGCCGGCACCCAGATGCTCGGCGACGATCCCGTACACATCGCGCACCGACAGTGCCGCCGGGCCGATCGTGATGGCCACCGCGGCCGAGACCACCAGCAGTGCAAGTCCCAGCACCCACAGGACGGCCAGTGAACGTGTCCGCACCGTCAACTGCCGGAAGCGAATCCGAGCCGACGCAGGCCGTCGGCCACCTTCTCGGCACCGTCGACGGTGCGGATCGAGGGATTCAGGTCGGCACCGTTGACCACGATGTAGCGCCGCTGCTGCACGGCGGTCAGCCGCGAGGTCACCGAATTCGATTCCAGGAAGTCGATTTTGGCTGCGAGTGCGTCACCGTCGATGGTGCGCCGGCTCAGGTCGGCGAGCACGAGCACGTCCGGGTCACGGTCGGCGATCACTTCCCAGCTCACCTGTGGCCACTCCTCGGTGGTGTCGAGGAAGATGTTGCGCGCCCCGACGGTGTCGGTGATGACGCCCGGTGAGCCGCAGCAGCCGCCGAAATACGGGGCTCGGATATCGGAGAACCAATACGCCAGGTCGGCGTCGACCTGCATCCGATTGCCCTGCATCCGCTGTTCCAACTCGGCGATGAGGTCCGCGCCGCGTTCGGTGACATCGAATATGCGTGCCAGATCTCTGATTTCACCGTAGATCGCGTCCATGGTGAACGGTTCAGTGCGGGCGCCGTCGGCGTTGACGGACACCTTGCCCACGCAATCGCTGGGCGCCAGGTAGGTCGGTACCCCGAGGGAGGCGAACTGATCGCGGTCGGCGACGCCACCGGGGCCAAGGGTTCCCGCGAACGACGCAGTCACGAAATCTGGCTCGGCGGCCAGAACGGTCTCCAACGACGGTTTGTTGACCGCCAGCTGCGGCACCCTGGCGTTGGCCTCGGCGAGGTTCTCGCGCACCGGGTCCGTCCATGTCGCGGTGCCGACCATCCGGTCGGCCAAACCGAGGGACAACAGGATCTCGGTGGAACCCTGGTTCAGCGATACCGCCCGCTGCGGCGGCGCGTCGATCACCACGTCACGACCGCAGTTGTGCACCGTGATCGGGAAACCCGCTACCGCCGTGTCACTTTCCGTGGCGACAACCGACTGACCGCACGCGCTGAGCGTCAACGCCGAGAGCACGACCACGATCCGGCGCCCCATCATCGGGGCTGCCCGGCGTGTGCGAAGCCGGCGGCCATCTTCTCGACGGCGTCGACCTGCCGGATACCGGGATCCAGCTCCGAGCCGGTCAGCACGACGTAGCGCTTCTCCCGCACGGCCGTCATATTGCGGGTCACCGGATTGGACTCCAGAAAAGCGATTTTGGTGTCGAGCGCGTCGCCGTCGACGCGTTTGCGGCTGAGGTCGGCCAATACCAGGATGTCGGGGTCGCGATCGGCCAGCACCTCCCAGCTGACCTCCGGCCAGTCTTCCTTGGCGTCGGCGAACACGTTGATGGCGCCGACCTCTCTGGCGTAGAGCCCTGGAGCCGAACAACATCCGGCCAGATACGGGGTGCGCAGCCCGGAAAACCAAAAGGCAACGGTGGCACCCTGCTGCGGGATGGCCGGAGCGTCGGCCAGGCGCTGCCGCAGGTCGCTCACCAGCTTCGCACCGCGGTCCTGGACATCGAAAATCTGCGCCAGTTCGCTGATCTCACGAAACAGCGTGTCCATTTCCAGCGGCGCGGTGCGGGTCACCGTCTCACCGTCCACCTCGGCGTCGGTGCACACCGAGGGCGACTGGTAGGTGGGGATCCCGAGTTCCGCGAGCCGAGTGCGTTCACCGACGACCGCCGGGGTGAAGGTGTGCGCACTGGCCGAGGTGATGATGTCGGGAGCCAGATCGAGCACGGCCTCCAGGCTCGGGTCGTTGTCCGCGAGCCGGGGCACCCGGTCGTTGTCGGCCGCCAGGTCGGGAAGTACCGGGTCGAACCATGTCGAGGTGCCCACCATCCGGTCGGCCAGCCCGAGCGCGAGCAGGATCTCGGTGGAGGCCTGATACAGCGACACCGCGCGCTGCGGCGCGTGCTCGAAGGTGACCTCCACACCACAGTTCTGCAGCGTCAATGGGTAACTGGTGGCGTCCGGGTGCTCGGCCGGAGACCGTGCAGGCGCCGGCGTCTCGGTTCGGCTACACGCGGTCACGAGGAGCAAGAGGGACACAAGCGTGATGAATGCACGCACGGCGGTGACTTCCTTCGGTGCAGGGCCCAAGCGCGGAGCCGTCGACGGTCAACCGACCGCAGGCATTCGGGCTTGGAGAGCAGTCTCCATACCGTTGCGCGTCAGCTCCGGATTCTCACCGGATTCCCCTGCAGGTCAGCATCCGCACTCTACCGTGGACGGTTCATCGTGCAGGCCGCCACATCGGGTACATGATCGGACCTCCGTCGGGGAGCGCTATCTCCGCGGTGACCTCGAAACCGAATCGCTGGTAGTAGCCGATGTTGTCGGGGTTGCTCGATTCCAGATACGCCGGTGCGAATTCGGCGTCGCAACGGTCCAGCCGGGACCGCATCAGGGCGTGCCCGAGGCCGGCGCCGCGCACCTGCGGATCGCTGCCGATCACCCCCAGATACCAGTGCGGCTCCTCGGGGTGCTCGTGTTTCATGAGTTCGGTGATCCGCATGCCGCGACGCACCGCGGTGCCGAAGGTCAGCAGCATGCTGGGCGCGGCCCGCAGTTCCTCGACGGTGGTGTGCCGCCACTTGCCCGGCGGATCCCACAGTGCCGCGGCGCCGATGGTCGTCCCCACCGAGGCGACCTCGACACCACCGTGCGCCAGGTGGTGATGGCGGGTCAGTGCTGCGAACAGCTTGGGCAGCTTGCGCCGCCGAGCCTGCGCGTCGGGCAACAGCCAGGTCATCACCGGATCATCGAGGAATGCGCGGCCGAGCACCTGTGACAGCGCGGGGGTGTCGGCGCGCCGGGCGGGGCGCACCACGACATCGTCGGTGTTGCTCACGGCATCCATTCAGCCTTGCGTGATGTACGCCTGCAACTGCTCCCGGGTGGATTCCAGTTCCTGCATCCGGGTCTTGACCACGTCCCCGATGCTCACGATGCCGGCCAACCGACCGTCCTTGAGAACTGGGATGTGCCGAACCCGGTTGTGGGTCATCGCCGCACTGAGGCTGTCCACCGAGTCCTCCGGCGAGCAGAACACCAGATGTTTGGTCATGATCTCGCCGACGGGCCGGTCCAGCAGGTCGGCTCCGAGGTCACGCAGCTTGTGCACCACATCGCGTTCGGACACGATGCCCACCGGTCCGTCCGGGCCGACGACCACCATCGCGCCGATATTGCGGTCGACCAGGCCGGCGAGCAGGACGGCCACCGAAGTCTCCGGGGTGATCGTCGCGACGGTGGCACCCTTGGCTTTCAACACGTCGGCGATACGCATGACACCCTCCGCACATGTGGGAATGTGATCCCGAACACACTTCCAGATTACGTGGTGTCGGCCGCCTTTTGGCCGATTGTGCGCAACCCGCGCCGATTCGCGCGATCATGTGAGCCATGATCGAGGTGACGCTCCTGGGTACCGGCAGCCCCCTTCCCGACCCCGATCGGGCCGGCCCGTCGACCCTGATCCGCGCCGGCGGCCAGACGTTTCTCGTCGACTGCGGACGCGGCGTGCTCCAGCGCCTGGCGGCCGCGGGTTCCGGTGCGAACGCCCTGACCGCCCTGCTGCTGACGCATCTGCACAGTGACCACATCGCCGATCTGGGCGACGTGATCATCACCCGCTGGATCAGTACCTTCACCCCGAACCCGGCGCCGTTGCCGATCATCGGGCCCCCGGGCACGGCGGATGTGGTGGACGCCACGCTCAAGGCATTCGGTCACGATATCGACTACCGCATCGCCCACCATGCCGATCTCACCGAACCGCCGGCGGTGCAGGTGCACGAGTACACCGAGGGAGTGGTCTGGGATCACGAATCGGTGCGCATACTCGCCGCGCCGACCGACCACCGGCCGGTGGCACCGACCATCGGTTTCCGCATCGAACACGACGGTGCATCGGTTGTGCTGGCCGGTGACACGGTGCCCTGCGAGAGCCTGGACACACTCGCCGCGGGCGCAGGCGCGTTGGTGCACACCGCGATCCGCCACGATCTGGTCGAGGCGTTGCCGTTGCAACGGATCCGCGATATCTGCGACTACCATTCGACGGTCGAGCAGGCCGCCGATACCGCCGCTCGGGCCGGCGTCGGCATCCTGATCCTCACCCATTACGTGCCGGCCCCCGCGCGCGGTGACTACGACGGGTGGCGGGCCTTGGCGGCGAAGGTGTTCGACCGCCAGATCGAGCTCGGTGACGACCTGCATCGGGTGTTGGTTCACCCCGGTGTCTGCGGGAAGACTCCGTGACGCGGACCGCCGCGCTCAGCGGGCATCGTTGGGCTGAGCCGTCTCACGCCGACGCGACGAGTGCAAGCAGCTCGTCGACCGACCACTGATCGTCGGCGTGCACGCCGTATTTGCGGGCACGCACGGTGCCATCGGGGGCGATGAGGAAATCGGCCGGCCGGCCGGTGTGGTCTTCGCCCGGCGAGAGCGCGCCCTTGAGTCCGGTGCGGCGCAGTCCGCGCGCCGCCGCCAGAAAGGCGCGCGGGTGCAGCACCGCGGCCGGCGAGGACCCGACACCGAAGTCCGCGTAGACATCCCGGTGCGGATCCGCGACAACGGCAAACGGCAGGTCGGCTTGGTAGGTGCGCAGTTGTTCGGCAGCGGAATGAAACAACACGATCTCCCGCACCCCGGCATCGGCGATCTCTTGATGGCGTCGCGCGAACTCGCGCAGGTGCAGACTGCAGATCGGGCAGCCCGCGAAGCGCCGGAACTGGAGGTGCACGACGGCATCGTGTGCCGGAATCGCCACATCTGCACCGTCGATGGTCGTCAGCGTCCGCGCGGTCACCGTATCCCCGATGTTCAGCACATCACACCCCTGTCATATTGAGTGGAACGACTCCATTTCCCTTCGGGCCAGTATTGAGTAGAATCACTCCAAATGTCAACGTCCACCGCAGGCGGCAACCGGCGACCAGGGCGCCCCGCCATGTTCGATCGCCAGCATGCACTCGACCAGCTGCTGGTTCTGTTCTGGCGCAAGGGATACGACGGCGCGACCCAGGAGGAGATGCTCACCGCCACCGGGCTGTCGTCCTCCACGCTGTTCCGGTCGTTCGGAAACAAGGCCGATATCCTGCAAGCCGTGCTGGCCAGTTACGGTGCGCACGCGTCAGCCCTGTTCGCCCCCTTGGAGCGCGGCGTCGACGGGGTGGCCGACCTGCGCAGCTTTTTCGACAGCATCGAGGACTGGCTGCGCGGCCCGATGGGACCGGCCGGGTGCCTGGTGGTGGAGACGATGCAGAATCCGGTCAACGCCGATCCACGCATCCGGGCACTGACCGACCAACACCTGAGCAGACTCGGGCAGGGCTTGCACGCCGCGGTGACGCGTGCCGTCGATGCCGGGGAGTTCGCTTGCGCACCGGCAGCATTCGCCGATGCGCTGCGGGCCGGCGTGCTTGGCGCGCTGTCCCGCGCCCGGGCGGGCGACGTGGCCGACGCCGTCAGACTGCTCGACGGCGTCCGATCGCTGGTGCCGTGATTCGGCGCGTCACGCCAGCCGGGTGATCTCCACGACCACGTCGAGATCGGTGGAACCCTCGCCGGAGTAGATGCCCTTCAGCGGTGTCACATCCGCGTAGTCGCGTCCCACTCCCACGCTGATGTACTGCTCGTTGATCGCCTTGTCGTTGGTGGGGTCGTAGTGCCACCAATCCCCCGTCCAGGCCTGGATCCAGGCATGACTCTGGCCCTCGATGGTGTCACCCACCTTGGCCGAGCGTTTGGGATGCAGGTAACCCGATACGTAGCGGGCCGGAATACCCATGCCGCGCAACAGGATCAGCGTCAAATGCGCAAAGTCCTGGCAAACGCCCTTGCCTTCACGCAACGCGTCGAGACCCGATGAGTGCACCCCGGTGGTGCCCGGGACATAGTTGAGCTCGCCGTGCACCCAGCGCGCCGCCTCGATGACGGCGTCCTGTGGCTCGTGATACTTGGCGATCCGACGGCCGACCCGCTGGATGCGCTTGCTGACCGGGGTGTAGGTGGTCGGGGTCAGCAACTCGTCGAAACGATCGATCACCGCCGCGGATTCCAGGTCGGCCCACGTCACCGTGGACGCCGGCGCCGCCGGCTTCTCGGTCTCCACCACCGACGATGCGGTCACCTCCAGCTCGGCATGCGGCGCGTGCAGATCGAAGGTCGTCACCGCCGTACCCCAGTAGTCGACGTACCGGTACTGGCGAGTCGCCGGGATGGTCTCCACCCGGTTGAGGATCACGTTCTGGCGCGAATCCGACCGCGGCGTCAACCGGGCCTCGTTGAACGACGCGGTGACCGGGGACTTGTAGGCGTAGCCCGTTGCATGGACAACCCGCATGCGCCACATCAGATTTCCCCCTCTTCGATGACCGTGCCGCCCGCGCGTCCCGCGTCGGTCCACGCGACCCACGGCGCCGAGTGAAAGTACTGCAATGCCAAGGCGTCCCCGACCTCGATACAGGTCTGCTGCAACGCCGCGAGCTGGTCTTCCAGCGACTCCAGCAGCGCACCGGGCGGGAGGAACTCCAGTTCGCTGCGCGCTCGGCCGAGCAGTCGCTGCGCCTCGGCGGTCGACCCGACCCGGTTGTGCCTGCGGTGTAGCAGTTCGTCGAGACTGTGCTCGGCCAGTCGCAACGAATAGAAGATCGACCTCGGGAAAAGCCGGTCCAGCAGCATGAATTCGACGACCCTGCTGGCATCCAGCACGCCGCGGTAGGTGCGCAGGTAGGTGTCGTGCGCGCCGGCCGAACGCAGCACGGTGACCCAAGCCGGCGAGGACCCGCTGTCACCGACCCGCGACAGCAACATGCGCACCGTCATATCCACGCGTTCGATCGCGCGGCCCAGCACCATGAAGCGGTAGCCGTCGTCGCGCGACAACGTCGAATCGGCCAGCCCGGCGAACATCGCCGCCCGCCCCTCCACGTACCCCAGGAACTCGTGCGGGCCGAGCCGGCGCGCCGCCCGCTCCCGCTCGGGCAGGGCGTTATAGGTGGTGTTGAGGCACTCCCACATCTCGGTCGACGTGACTTCGCGTGCACCGCGGGCATTTTCACGAGCCGCGGTGATAGATTCGACGATCGAGCAGCCGCCCTTGGTGTCCTTGCCGAAGGCGACCAGATCGGTCAGCGACCACACGTCCAGCTCTTGCTCCGGCGGTTCGATATCGAGCACCTGCAGCAGCACCCGCGAGGTCTGGTCGGGGTCGACGCTGGAGTCCTCCAGCAGTTGATGCACCACCACATCGAGGATGCGGGCGGTGTCATCGGCGCGCTCGACATAGCGCCCGATCCAGTACAGCGATTCCGCGTTGCGCGCCAACATCAGTGCACCACCGCCTGTTGCTGTTGCTGTTGTTCATGCTGGCCCGAGGACGCCCGGCCGTCACGGGTCTGCTGCTGTTGGGTCTGCTCGCCTTTGACTTCCCGGCCGGCCTTGCCGTTACGGGAAAGCTTTTCGGCCACCGACGGCGTGCCGGGCTTCGCGGCGTCCGGCAGCGAGCGGACCACCTCCGCGGCAGCCAATTCGCGGTCGGCCGCCGAACTGCGGGAGGCCAGCACCCAGGTGTCCTTGGAGCCACCACCCTGGCTGGAGTTCACCACCAACGAGCCCTCCGGTAGCGCGACCCTGGTCAACCCGCCGGGCAGCACCCACACCTCGTCGCCGTCGTTGACCGCGAACGGCCGCAGGTCCACATGGCGCGGGGCCAGACAGTCGTCGATCTGGGTGGGCACCGTCGACAGCTGCACCACCGGCTGGGCGATCCAGCCCCGCGGGTCGGCGCGGATCTTCTTGCTGATGGTCGCCAGTTCCTTCTCGTTGGCGTCCGGACCGAACACGATGCCGTAGCCACCGGAGCCCTCCACCGGTTTGATCACCAGTTCATCGACCCGGTCGAGCACTTCCTCGCGCTCGTCGTCGAGCCAGCAGCGGAAGGTGTCGACATTGGCCAGCAACGGCTTCTCACCGAGGTAGTACTCCACGATGGTCGGCACATAGGTGTACACGAGCTTGTCGTCGCCGACACCGTTGCCGACCGCGCTGGAAATCACCACATTGCCGGCCCGTGCCGCGTTGAGCACCCCGGCGACGCCGAGCACCGAGTCGGGCCGGAACTGCATCGGATCCAGATACTCGTCGTCGATGCGCCGGTAGATGACGTCGACCTGCCGTTCCCCCTCGGTGGTGCGCATGTACACCGTGTTGTCGCGACAGAACAGATCCCGGCCCTCGACCAGTTCGACCCCCATCTGCCGGGCCAGCAGCGAATGTTCGAAATAGGCCGAGTTGTAGACGCCGGGGGTGAGCACCACCACGGTGGGGTCGGCCTCGTTGGTGGCCGCCGCCTTGCGCAGCGCCCGCAGCAGGTGCGAGGAGTAGTCGCCCACGGCCCGCACCCGGTGCGAGGCGAACAGGTTCGGGAACACCCGCGCCATGGTGCGGCGGTTCTCCATCACGTAGGACACCCCCGACGGCGAACGCAGGTTGTCCTCGAGCACCCGGAAGGTGCCCTGGTCGTCGCGGACCAGGTCGATCCCCGCGACGTGGATGCGCACCCCGTTGGGCGGCACGATGCCGACGGCCTCGCGGTGGAAGTGCTCGCAGGAGGTGACCAGCCGGCGCGGGATCACCCCATCGCGCAGGATCTCCTGCTCGCCGTAGATATCGTCGAGGTACATCTCCAGCGCCTTGACCCGCTGCGCGATGCCCTTTTCCAGCCTGGACCATTCGGCCGCGGAGATGACGCGGGGCACCAGGTCCAGCGGAAACGGGCGTTCCTGGCCGGACAGCGAGAATGTGATGCCCTGGTCGATGAAGGCGCGGCCGAGGGCCTCGGACCGCGCGGCCAACTCGGAGGCGTCCGACGGCGAGAGTTCAGCGAAAATGCCCTTGTAGGGTCCGCGGACGTTGCCTTCGGCGTCGAACATCTCATCGAAGGCCGCCGAGTATCTGCCCAGATTCTCGTAGCCGTCGAAAATGCCGGCCTGGCGTTTGACCGCGCGCGACCCTGAACGCGACGGGCGGGCGGTCTCATTCGGCAGGGTTCGTAGGCTCACCGTTGCCATGCTGCCGCAAGTCTGGCGTTTCGGCAGGCCAGCCACTCCACTTTGGGGGAATCGCCCCCACGCTGGTAACCTGGACAACCGCTGCCCAGCCGCGTTTGCACAGCCGGGCGTCCAAGACGTACACCAACCGACGTTTTACGAAGGAACTACACGCGTGGCCAACATCAAGTCGCAGGAAAAGCGCATCAAGACCAACGAGCGCCGTCGACTGCGCAACCAGTCCGTCAAGTCGTCGCTGCGTACGGCTGTGCGCGGACTGCGCGAGGCCATCGACGCCGGCGAGAAGGACAAGGCCGGCGAGCTGCTGGTCGCGACCAACCGCAAGCTGGACAAGGCGGCCAGCGCGGGCGTCATCCACAAGAACCAGGCCGCGAACAAGAAGTCCGCACTGACGCTCGCCGTCAACAAGCTCTGACTTCTGCCGCATACCCGCGCGCTGACCCATTCCGGTCACGCGCGGGTTTTTGCGTGTCCGGGTTGGCTGACACTCACCCGTCGGTGGCGAGCTCGGCGACCTTGCGCACCGCGGCCTCCAGTGCGTAGTCCGCATCCGCCGCGGCGCCCTTGACATCGGCGTTCAGCGCCGCCACCACCCGCAGCGCCTCGGCCACCCGGTCGCGTGACCAGCGCCGCGACTGCTTCTGCGCCTTCTGCACCCGCCACGGCGGCATGCCCAGCTCTCCGGCCAGCCGGTAGGGGTCGCCCTGCAGCGGACCCACCCGGGCGATGGTGTGCACCGCCTCGGCCAGCGCATCGGCGAGCACCACATGCGGTTCACCGCTGAGCATCGCCCAGCGCAACGCCTCCGCCGCACCGGGCGCGTCGCCGAGGACGGCCTTGTCGGCGATATCAAATCCCTTCACCTCGGCCTTGCCCTGGTGGTATTGGCGCACCGCGGCGGCGTCGACGGTGCCGTCGGTATCGGCGACGAGCTGCGAGCAGACCGCGGCCAACTCCCGGATATCGGAGCCGACGGCGTCGAGGATCGCCGAGACGGTGTCATCGTCGACCTTGACCTTCAAAGACCGGAACTCGCGGCGCACGAAGTCCGCCCGCTCGGCGGGCTTGGCGATCTTGGCGCACATGTGCACCTGCGCACCGAGCTTCTTGAGCTGATCGGCCATCGCCTTGGCGCGGCCCCCGCCGGAGTGCACCACCACCAACTGGGTTCCCGGCGGCAGGTCGGCCGCCGAACTCACGATCAGGGCCGCGGCCTCCTTGCCGGCCTCCCCGGCGGCCTCCAACACCACGACGCGCTCGTCGGCGAACAGCGACGGGCTCAACAGCTCGGCGAGCTCGCTGGTGCTGACCTCGCCGGCGCGCAATCGGTCCACCGGGACATCGGATGAGCCGGCCTTCTTTCGTGCGGCCTTCAGCACCGCGGCCACCGCGCGCTCGACAAGCAGTTCCTCGTCGCCGAGAACCAAGTGCAATTCCGCGGTGTCCGTCACGCCACGATCGTTTCACGTCGCGCCGACAATCCCGGACAGGGTCCAGGCCAGCACACCGCAGGCCGCGGCGGCGCACACCGCCCGGCCCCGCGGCGAACGCCAGCTCAGCATGAGCGCGGCCGTCACCCCCGCGACGAGGGCCATACCGACGACTCCGGACGGGATCGAGATCGAGGCTCCGGGCACCGCGGCGATGCGGTCAGCCACCGTCAGCAGCCACCAGAGTTCGGGTCCGGTGAACCGGATCAGCATGCCTGCCGGCGCAGGCAGGAACGCCGACAGCGCCGCCGCCGCGGTGCCGATCACCGTGATCGGCGGGATGACCGCGGCGACAAGCAGATTGGCGAGCACCGCCAGCACCCCGAACCGGCCCGAGATGCCGGCGATCAGCGGGGCGGTGACGAGCTGGGCGGCCAGCGCGATGCTCGCCGCGGCGGCCACCGGTTCGGGCCAGCCGCGGGCCACCAGCCGTGCCGTCCAGCGCGGCGCGATGACCACCAGCGCAGCGGTCGCGGTCACCGACAGCGCGAACCCGGCGTCGACGGCGAGTTGCGGTGTCACCGCCATCAGGGCGATGACGCTGGCCGAGAGCACCGGAATCGCCTGCCGACGTCGATGCGTCAGCACCGCCAGCAGCGCGATACCGCCCATCACGGCGGCGCGCAGCACACTGGCCGACGGTTCCACGACGATGACGAACCCGATCAGCACCGCCAGGGCCAGCAGGGCCGCCCAACGCGGACCCACCAGGGCCGCCGACAGCAGTGCGGTACCGCAGACGATGGTGACGTTGGCACCCGAGACCGCGGTCAGATGTGTCAGGCCGGCAATCTTGAAATCGTCCGCTGTCGTCGCCGTGACCGCCGACATATCGCCGAGCACCAGGGCGGGCAGCATCGCGGACTGCTCGGCGGGTAAAACCTCCCGCGCGGCCTCGGCGAAGTCGGTACGAATCCGCCCGGACAGCCGGCGCACCGCCGGGACGGCGCCGAGGGTCGGCTCGCCGATAGCGGTGAGCACGGCGACGCTGAGATCCGGGCGTAGCGGGCGCGCGATGCGCGCCCGGAAGCTGGCCGGGCGGCCCACGCTCAGCTCGGCGAAGTCGGTGACCGGGGCGAAGACCAGCACCATGCCGGACATCGCGGCGCCGTCCAGGTCGCGCAGCCCGGCCCGGAACATGATGCGCCCCTGGCCCAATGACCGCGGCGACTCGGTCGCAACCACACCGACCGTGGCGACGCTTCCGTGCCGAGCAGTGATCGGATGGTGTCGCGCCTCGTGGGCGCGTATCCCGATCGACATGCCGAACGCCGTACCGATCACCGCGACCGCGGCCACGCCGGCCGCCCCCAGCCGGATCCCGCGTCCGGCACACCACCGGCCGGCCACCGCCGTCACCCCCACGGCCCCGACCGCGGTCGCGGCCAATACCCAAGGCGACCAGCAGATCCCGGCAGCGGTCACCATCCAGCTAGTGAGCGCCGCCGGCACCAGGCGGATATCGACGTGCCGCTCGTCGGGGTTCACACATCGACCAGGTCACGCAGCTTGTCCAGGCGTGCCGGTCCGATACCGTCCACCTCGCTCAACTGGTCGACGCTGGTGAACTGTCCGTTGGCGGTACGCCAGGCGATGATCGCGGCGGCCGTGACCGGGCCGATCCCGGGCAAGGCGTCGAGCTGTTCGGCGGTCGCGGTGTTCAGGTTGACCGGGGCCCCGGGTGCGGCGGTCGCGTTCGGTGCCGCGGGCGATGGCTGTTCGGGTGGCGTCGCCGAACTCACCGAGCTGCCCATCGGTGACGGCGAGCCCGGCGGTGCGGCCAGCCCGACGATGATCTGTTCGCCGTCGACCACCTGCCGGGCCAGGTTCAGCCCGACCAGGTCGGCGCCATCCATCGCACCGCCGGCCGCCTCGAGGGCATCGGCGATCCGGTCCCCCGTCGTCAGGGTCACCAACCCGGGTGTGTTGACCAGACCGACGACGCTGACCACCACCGGGCCGTCCGGCGGCAACGGCGGCCCGGTGGTGGCACCGGCCGGGACGCTGGGTGATCCGGAAACCATCTGCACGGCAGGGAGATTGGCCGCCGAAACCGGCGGCGGGGAGTCCCGCATCACGGTGAACACCGTCACCAGCACGGCGATGATCCCGACTCCGAGCAGCGCGATCACGCCGGCGCGTCCCGGATCGGCGCGCACCGCGCCGATCCAGTCGCGGGCGGGATGTTCGTCCGGTTCTGGCAGCCATCGTGCCAGCACGGTGTCCGATTCTTCCGCCGGCGCGTCGGGTCCCCGTTCACGGTCGGCGCCGATACGCCGTGTCAGACGCTGCGCCGGCGATTCGGTGTCCATGGCCTGACGGTAGGCACCCGCGCCGACCCGCTCGCCGCGCAACGGCCGGGGCCGGGCCCCGGTTGTGGATGAATGCGGCATTGGGGACAACCGGACCACCCATCCCGAGGGGTGCCGTGCCAGGTGCTCACCGGCAACGCGCGGCGAGTCCCCGGATGAACCGGGCGATCTCGGCAGGCTTCTCCTCGGCCATGAAGTGGCCGGCTTCGATGGGCTCGTAGCGCAAGTCCGGCGCCCACGCCGCCCAGATCGCGGCGGCGTCGAAGCCCAGTTGCGCACCCCAGTCCTGCGAGATGACACCGACCGGCATCTGCAGTTGCCTGCCTGCGTCTCGATCGGCGCGATCCATGTCCAGGTCGATGCCCGCGCTGGCGCGGTAGTCGGCGACGATCGAATCCACGGCCGCCACCGAGCTGTCGATGTAGTGCCGACGGACCGCGGGGTCGAAGGTGGATCCGTCGGTGTCCCAGGCGTCCAGGAAGGACGCGAAGAACTCCGCGGCCACCGCCTTGATCATCTTCTCCGGCAGGCCTACCGGTTGTGCCATCAGGTAGAGATGCCAGGCCACCTTGGCGTTCACCCCGTGCAGCACATCCCAGGTGTCCAAGGTCGGCAGCACGTCGAGGATGCCGAGGAACTGGACGAGCTCGGGCTGATCGAGCCCGGCGCGGACCGCGACCAGCGCCCCGCGGTCGTGTCCCACCAGACCGAACCGATGATGTCCCAGCGCTGCCGCGGCACGCATCACATCGCGCGCCATGGTGCGTTTGGAGTAGGTATCGGGCCCGGCGTGCGCCGGCTTTCCGCTTTCGCCGTATCCGCGTAGATCGGGGACGATGACGGTGAACTCGCCGGCCAACTCCCGCGCGACCCGCCGCCACATGTAGTGCGTCTGCGGAAAACCATGCAGCAGAACGATTGCCGGACCGGCGCCGGCCACTCCGACGTTGATCTGAACACCGCCCTCGCCCGCCTGGGTGCAGTAGCGGAATCCGTCGATGGTCATGGCGGTCACGGGGTTTCCTTTGCGTGATCGGGATGGCCGGAGAAGATGCCGGCCGGTAGCGGTACCTGGACCGGCGCCGCGCGCAGCGCGGGCAACAGGATCGAGTCGACGAGCGCTTCCAGGTACGCGTCGTCGGTGGTCAGGCCGTTCAGCCGCCGCAACAGCAGGACCGCGCCGGCGACCTCCTCGAACGCGAACGGGTCGACGGCATGCGGCAGTTCGCCGCGCCGCGCCGCGGCCGCGATGACGCCCGCCGGCAACCGTGCCCCGGTGGGACCGGCGGTGCGTTCGATCTCCTCGCAGAGCGCCGGGTCTTCCAGACCGGCCTGCAGCAGCAGCAGCGCGGTCTGCCCGTCGGTCGAGACCATGGTGGTCAGCAGCCTGCGACACAAGGCCAACAGGTCACCGCGCAGACTGCCGGTATCGATCTCGTCGGGCCCGTCCCGGCGCGCCGGGACGGCTTTCAGCGCGGCAGTCACCATCTCGCGCTTGGATTTCCAGCGCCGGTAGAGGGTGGCCTTGGAGGCGCCGGCCCGGCGGGCCACCTCCTCGAAGGTGATCCCGTCGTAGCCGACCTCGGTCAGCAGCGCATAGGTGATGGCGAGGATCTCGGTCTCCCTCGCGCCGTCGCGGGGGCGGCCGCCGCGACGCACATCGGCCACCGCGGGGTTTAGGTACGGCACGTTTCGTATCGTAACGGTCAGGTGCCGCACCCGCCACACTGTGACCCGGGTTACATCCGTGCACACCTTTCTAATACTGTTCACTGCCATGAGCGATCCCCTCCGCGTCATCCAGTGGACCACCGGCAACATCGGCACCCGATCGCTACACGCGATCATCGGGCGCGACGATATGGAACTCGTCGGTGTCTACGCCCACGGCGCCGACAAGGTCGGCCGCGATGCCGCCGAACTCGCCGGGTGGCCCGTCCCGACCGGGATCAAGGCCACCAACGACATCGACGAACTGATCGCCCTGAAACCCGATGCCTGTTGTTACAACCCGCTGTGGCCCAGCATCGACGAACTGGTCGCTCTACTCGAGGCCGGCGTCAACGTCTGCTCGAGCGCAGCATGGATCACCGGCGGCAAGCAGACACCCGCGGATCTGGATCGCATCGAACAGGCCTGCACGAACGGCAATTCGACCATCTTCGGCAGCGGCGCACACCCCGGCATGACCAACATGATCGGTATGGTGCTCTCCGGCTCGTGCGAGCGGGTCGACGAGATCCGGATCACCGAGTCGGTGGACTGCTCGACCTACGAGTCCGCGGAAACCCAGACCGCCATGGGCTTTTCGCAAGACCCCGACACTCCGGGGCTGGCCGAGAGCGTTCGCCGGGAAAGCGAGGTGTTCGCCGAATCGGCGGCGATGATGGCCGACGCTATCGGCGCCACGCTGGACCGGATGACATTCGATGTCACGTTCACCGCAGCCACCGGCGATTCCGACCTCGGCTTCATGACGATCCCCAAGGGCACCGTGGGCAGCGTACTCGGCTACCACCGGGGCTGGGTGGGTGACCGCAACGTCGTCAGCGTCGGATTCAACTGGACGATGGGTGACCATGTCACGCCGCCCAAACCTCTTGAGCACGGCCATGTCATCCAGGTATTCGGGCTGCCCAATATGCGCACCGTGCTGCACTGCCTGCCGCCCAAGGACTGGACCGAACCCGGCTTCATGGGACTGGGCATGATCTACACCGCGATGCCGGTCACCAACGCCGTGCCCGCGGTGGTCGCCGCCGCACCCGGCATCGCCACGCTGAAGGATCTGCCGCCGATCACCGGTCGCTTCGCCGGCTGATCACTCGGCCAGGGTGACGCACGCCCCCACCGCTCCGGCACCCACATGCACCGCCAGCACCGCGCCCATATCGCGGACCGTCAGCGACTCCAACTGCGGGAGCCGGGCGGTCAGCGCCGCACCCAGTTCGGCGGCCGCATCGTGATTGTCCACGTGATGCACCGTGATCGAGGCCGACTGCTCGCCCACCACCTCTGCAATCGAATCGACCATGGCGGCATGGGCTTTGGAGACCGTGCGGACCCGCTGCGCCAGAACCAGCCGGCCGTCGACATCCAACCGCAGCAGTGGCTTCACCGACAGCGCGGTGGCCAACCATGACGCGGCGGTGCCGATGCGCCCACTGCGACGCAAATTGTCCAGTCGGTGTACGACGATGAACACATGCCCGCGTGGCACGGCCGCGCGGGCCGCGGCCTCCACGGCGTCGAGTTCGGCACCGGCCTCGGCGACACGGGCCGCGGCCAGCGCGACCGCCCCGACCCCCATCGCGGCCGACCGGGTGTTCACCACCCGAACAGCCGAACCGAACTCCCGGGCGGCCGCCGCGGCCGAACTGAACGTGCTGGACAACGCGGCCGACAGATGCACTGCGACAACGCCGTCACCGTCACTTGCGGCCAGGGCCTCCCGGTAAGCCCGGGCCAGATCGGCCGGCGAGGCGCCTGCGGTCGTCGCCTGGCTGCGCTCGAACACGTCGTTGGGAATCTCGTCGACACCGTCGCGCAGGTCGAGATCGTCGACCAGCACATGCAGCGGGACCACGCGGATCGACCAACGCGCGCGCTCATCGTCGCTCAACCGTGCCGACGAGTCCGTCACCACCTGGACCGTCATGACCGTCCGGAGGTATCCGGTTGGTAGGCGCCGGCTTCGGCGAGTCCTTTGAGCATCAGATCGGCGACCGCGGCGTGCGCCTCGAAATTCCAGTGAATGCCGTCGGGATTGCCGCGCCCGCTCATGACCTCGTCACCGACGGCGGCCTTCAGGTCGACGACGGGCACCCGATGCTCGTCGGCCCACTCGGTGATCGCCGTGACGATCGGGGCGCGCCACCGATGGGACCTGCCGTACGTCTCGGCGATGTGCACCGACGGGATGGTGGCCACCACCGGAAGTCCGGGCCGGTTGAAATCGAGTGCCGCCCTGGTCATTTCAAGGTATTCGACGGTCAGATGCGGGGGCAGCGCCGGACGCGCGATCGGTGACAGCCGCGGCTGTAACCAACCGTAACCGTCGCGGGCCCAACGCCGCAGGAATGGGGGTCGCACATAGCGGATCAGTTCCCGTAACGCCGTCGGCAGCGGCGACGGCAGTGAATCCATGCCGCAGGTCGCGAATATCACCGCACCGGCGCGCGGCAGCGCCGCCCAGGAACGTGGATCCTGGGTCGCTGCCCACCATACGTCGCGGCAGGTCCAGCCGATCCGCCCGATCAGCTCGACATCCCAACCGAGTTGTTCGGCAACGAGATTGGGCCAGATTCGGGGATCGTCAGCGGGTAGCCCGCCGGTCGGCCCGTAGTAGGACAGCGAATCGCAGAAGACCAACAAGGTCTTGCGGCGAACCACCTCAGAGGACATCGTTGGCCACCTGCGCCGAGGCGTTCCACACGTCCAGACGCCACTTGATTTCATCCCCGACATCGTGGCCGGACAGCTGGGCCCAGCTGGCGTTGCCCATCCCGCCCAGGGCCGGCCAGTTGTCCACCGGCAGGTTCAGCAGCGCCGCGGTCAGCGCGGCGATCAAACCGCCGTGGGCCACCAACACGACTGGGCGGTCGGACTGGTCACGGCCCCAATCTGGCTGGGCGGCAAGGATCTCGTTGACCAGCGGGACGCTGCGCTCGGCCACGTCGACTCGGCTCTCCCCGCCGTGCGGCGCCCACCGGGCATCGTCTCGCCAGGCCAACCGGGCCCCCGGTGCCGCATCGTCGACCTCCAGATGGGTCAGGCCCTGCCAGTCGCCCAAGTGCGTCTCGCGCAGACGCTCGTCGACCGCGACCCGCACACCGGAACGCTCCCCCAGCGCGGTGGCGGTATCCAGGGCGCGCCGCAGATCCGAGGACACAATGACCAGAGGCTGGCGTTTGGCCAGCACCTCGGCCGCCGCCCCGGCCTGCTCGCGGCCCAGGTCGGTCAGATCGGTGTCCAACTGGCCCTGCATCCGACTTCCGGCGTTCCACTCCGTCTGGCCGTGCCGCAACAGCACCAGCCGGCGCACGCTCACGTGGCATCCTGCGGTGCGTCAGCGTCACCCAGATCCACCGGGACCACCGGGCAGTCCCGCCACAGCCGCTCCAGCGCGTAGAACTCGCGCTCGTCGGCGTGCTGGACATGCACCACGATGTCGACATAGTCCAGCAGCGTCCAGCGCCCTTCGCGGGTGCCCTCGCGGCGGGCCGGCTTGTGCCCGGCCGCCCGCATCTTGTCCTCGATCTCGTCGACGATCGCGTTGACCTGGCGTTCGTTGGATGCCGAGGCGATCACGAAGCAGTCGGTGATGACCAGCTGTTCGGACACGTCGATCACCAGGACGTCATTGCCGAGCTTGGCCGCGGCGGCACGCGCCGCGACGGTGGCCATGTCGACGGCTTCTGGGGTGGCGGTCATGAACGAGCCTCCTGTTCGTTGCCCCCGGTCGCTGCGCTCTGCCCCGCCGATGCGGGGTAGAGGTTGCGTTTGGACACGTATTGCACGACCCCGTCGGGCACCAGGTACCAGATGGGCCGGGACTGCTGGGCACGCAACCGGCAGTCACTCGACGAGATGGCCAGAGCGGGCACCTCCACCAGGGTCAGGGCGTCTTCGGGCAGCTCCTGCATGGCCGCGGCGATGTGCTCGCCGTCGAGCGCGTAGCCAGGCCTGCTCACCCCGACGAAACGGGCCAGGGAGAACAGCTCCTCCCAGTTCTGCCAGGACAGGATCGAGGCCAGCGCGTCGGCGCCGGTGATGAAATACAGGTCGGTGTCCGGGTTCTGGGCGGCGAGATCGCGCAGCGTATCGGTGGTGTAGGTGGCCCCGCCCCGGTCGATGTCGACCCTACTGACCGAGAAGCGCGGATTGGCCGCGGTGGCGATCACCGTCATCAGGTAGCGATCCTCGGCCGCGGTGACGTGGCGGTCACGCTTCTGCCAGGGCTGCCCGGTCGGCACGAATACGACCTCGTCCAGATCGAACTGGTCGGCGACCTCGCTGGCGGCGACCAGGTGGCCGTGGTGCACGGGGTCGAACGTCCCACCCATCACTCCCAACCTGCGCCGTGCTGCCACGAAGAGCCAGCTTACGGCAGTGTTCCGGGGAGCTCGACGGTGCCGACCGGGTTCAGACCGGCAGCAGCGCGTCGATCACCGTGGCGAGCTGCTTGGCCGACCGGCACTCGTGCATCGGGATCAGATCTGCGTACCGCGGCACGGCGGAGTCACCGCTGCCCCACAGATGCCTGGGCTCGGGATTGAGCCAGTGCGCATGCCTGCTGGCGTTCACCATTCTGGTGAGCAGCTCGGTCTCGGGGTTGCGATAGTTGTTGCGGGCATCACCGAGGATCAGCAGCGAGGAGCGCGGAGACAAGACATTGGGGAAGTTCTGCGCGAAGGACACGAACGCATGCCCGTAGTCGGAATGACCGTCGCGGGTGTACACACCGGCCTCGCGGGTGATGCGCTGCACTGCCACGGCGAGGTCGGCCTCCGGGCCGAACATGTGGGACACCTCGTCGGTGGTGTCGATGAAGGCGAAGACGCGGACCCGGGAGAACTGCTGGCGCAGCGCGGACACCAGCATCAGAGTGAAGTGGCTGAACCCGGCCACCGAGCCGGAGACGTCACAGAGCACCACCAGCTCCGGTCGCGCCGGGTGCGGCTTCTTGAGCACGACGTCGATCGGCACCCCACCGGTGGACATCGACTTGCGCAGCGTCTTGCGCAAGTCGATCTGGCCGGCGCGCGAGCGCCGACGCTTGGCGGCCAGCCGGGTCGCCAGGGTCCTGGCCAGCGGCTGCACGGTCTTTCGCATCTGACGCAGCTGTTCGCCGGAAGCACGCAGGAACTCCACGTTCTCGGCCAACTGCGGAATCCCGTACATCTGCACGTGATCGCGGCCCAGCTGTTCGGCGGTGCGCCGCTTGGTCTCGGCCTCCACCATCCGACGCAGCTGCGAAACCCGCTGCGCCGCCATCGCTTTGGCGATCTCCTCTTGGGTCGGCGTGGGCTCTTCGCCGTAGGGTGCGAGCAGGCCGGCCAGCAGACGCCCCTCCAGTTCGTCGAGCGCCATCGCCTTGAGTGCCTGATACGAGGAGTAGGACGGGCCGCGGCTGGAGTTGTACCGGCCGTAGGCCTCCACGATCCGGGCGATCATGGTCGCGAGCCGATCGTCGAGGTTCTCCAGATCACCGTCGGGCCCGAGCATGTCGACCAACGCGGCACGCATTGCCTCGATGTCCTCGGGTGCCATGGCGTCCGGGCCGGCCTCGGCGTCCTCATCGTCGGCAAGGGCGGTGCGCGCTCCGTATGCGGCCGGCCACCACAGGTCGAACATCGCGTCGTAGGTGTCGCGGTGCTCGGCACGCCGCAGCACCGCGCAGGCCAGGCCCTCGCGCAGGGCCTGCCGGTCGCCCAGTCCGAGCACCGTCATCACCCGGCCGGCGTCCACCGTCTCCGACGGTCCCACCGCGATGCCCACGCCGCGCAGCGCCTCCACGAATTCGACCAGGTGCCCGGGAATCCCGTTGGGCGCCAGCGGCTGCGGCGGGCGGGTGCGGCGCGACACCATCAGTTCAACCTGAGCTCGCCGGCCGCCTTGACCTGATCGGACTGGTGTTTGAGCACCACGCCGAGCGTCGCCGCGATCAGTTCGTCGTCGATGGTGTCCATGCCGAGGGCCAATACGGTGCGCCCCCAGTCGATGGTCTCGGCCACCGACGGCACCTTTTTGAGCTGCATTCCGCGCAGCACCCCGATGATGCGCACCAGCTCCGCGGCGATCCGCTCGGGCAGTTCGGGCACCCGGGACAACAAGATGCGTCGCTCCAGGTCGGGGTCGGGGAAGTCGATGTGCAGGAAAAGGCATCGCCGTTTGAGCGCCTCGGACAGCTCACGGGTGGCATTGGAGGTCAGCAGCACGAACGGCGCGCGTTCGGCCTTGATGGTGCCGAGTTCGGGCACCGTCACCGCGAAATCGGAGAGCACCTCCAGCAGCAGGCCCTCGATCTCGATATCGGCCTTGTCGGTTTCGTCGATGAGTAGCACGGTCGGGTCGGTGCGCCGGATGGCGGTCAGCAGCGGACGGCTCAGCAGGAACTCCTCGCTGAACACATCGGTCTTGGTCTGATCCCAGTCACCGGTCCCGGCGGTGCCGGCCTGGATCCGCAGGATCTGCTTGGCGTGGTTCCACTCGTAGAGCGCGCGTGCCTCGTCGACGCCTTCATAGCACTGCAGGCGCACCAGTTCCGATCCGGTGGTCTGGGCAACCGCACGGGCCAGTTCGGTCTTGCCGACGCCGGCGGGGCCTTCGACCAGCAGCGGCTTGCCGAGCCTGTCGGCGAGGAAAACGGCAGTGGCCGTGGCCTTGTCGGTCAGATAACCGGTTTCGGCGAGCCGCTCGGCGACGTCGTCGATATCGGTGAACAGCGGGGCCGGGCGGGCGGGGACGGTCACAAGGTTCTCTTTTCGCTGCGCGGTCAGGCGGGACGGGTCTGGCCGTCGCCCCATACGATCCATTTGGTGGAGGTCAGTTCGGGCAACCCCATCGGGCCCCGGGCGTGCAGTTTCTGGGTGGAGATGCCGATCTCGGCACCGAAGCCGAACTGCTCCCCGTCGGTGAAGGCGGTCGAAGCGTTCACCATCACCGCGGCGGCGTCGACCTGTTCGGTGAACCGTTGTGCGGCCGCGAGTTCGGTGGTGACGATGGCCTCGGTGTGGCCGGTGCCGTATTCGTTGATGTGTGCGATGGCGCTGTCGACCCCGTCGACGACCTGCACGGCGATGTCCATGGACAGGAACTCGGCGCGCAGCTCCTCGTCGGTGGGATCGAGGTGGACGGTGACCCCGGCGCCCTGCAGTGCGTTGAGCAGCCGCGGCAAGGCGGTCTCGGCCGCCGACCGGTCCACCAGCAGGGTCTCGGCGGCGTTGCAGACGCTGGGTCGGCGGGTCTTGGCGTTCAGCAGGATGCGCTCCGCCACGTCGAGATCGGCCGAGGCATGCACGAAGACGTGGCAGTTGCCGACGCCGGTTTCGATGGTCGGGACGGTGGCGTCGCGCACCACCGCGTCGATCAGCCCGGCCCCGCCGCGCGGGATCACGACGTCGACGAGTCCGCGGGCCTGGATCAGGTGGGTGACGCTGGCGCGGTCTGCGCTGGGCAGCAGTTGCACGGCATCGGCGGGCAGGCCCTCGGCGACCAGCGCCTCACGCAAGGCCCGCACCAGGGCCGCGTTCGAGCGTGCCGCCGAGGAACTACCGCGCAGCAGCACGGCGTTACCCGATTTCAGGGTGAGGCCGAAGGCGTCGACGGTGACGTTGGGGCGGCCCTCGTAGACGATGCCGACCACACCGAGCGGCACCCGCTGCTGGCGCAGCTCCAGTCCGTTGGGCAGGGTGCTGCCGCGCAGCACCTCACCCACCGGGTCGGGCAGCCCGGCCACCTGGCGCAGCCCGGCGGCGATGCCGTCGATGCGTTGCGGGTTCAGGGCCAACCGGTCCAGCATCGCCTCGGCGGTGCCGGCGGCGCGCGCGGCGTCCAGATCCTCGCCGTTGGCGGCCAGGATGTCGTGGGCGTGCGCCAGCACCGCGTCGGCGGCGGCATGCAGCGCGCGATTCTTGTCGACGGTGCTCAGCGTGACCAGCGCGCGGGATGCGGCGCGGGCGGCGGCCGCGGCGTCGTGGACCTGCCGACGCAGATCCGGGGAAGCAGGTGCTTGCACACTCATTAAGCCAGGGTATCGGGCATCCCCGGGTCCAGCCCGGTGGGGTCCCGGGTGGTCACCCCAGGGACGAGATCGAACACAGGGTTGCGATTTCCCCCTGAACGGCCGGCCCCACGACCCTCAACTCGATCTCGCCCCTGGGACGCCGACGGTGACTACGGTGGCCCCGTGGCGCGCGTATGTGTGGTGGGCAGCGTGAACATGGACCTGGTGTTCGCCGTGGAGTCCTTACCCCCGCCGGGCGCCACGGTGTTGGCCTCGTCGATGACCCGGACCCCGGGAGGCAAGGGCGGAAACCAGGCCATCGCGGCGTCCCGGGCCGGCGCCGATGTGGTGCTGGTGGCCGCGGTCGGCGAAGACGACGCAGCAACGGCACTGCGGGCGCATCTGGTGGCCAACAATGTCGATGTCGGCGGGGTCATCGCGCTTCCGGTGCCCAGTGGCACCGCGAGCATCCTGGTGGACGCGCAGGCCGAGAACGTGATCGTGGTGGCACCGGGGGCCAACGGCCATCTCAGCCTCGGCTCGCCCCGTCTGCGCGAGCTCATCGCCCGCGCCGATGTGCTGCTCATGCAGTTGGAGATCCCCACCGAGACCGCGCTGGCCGCGGCCCGCATCGCCCGCGACGCCGGTGCCACCGTCATGCTCAACGCCTCCCCCGCCGGCGCCGATGCGGCCGCTTTGGCGCGGCTGGCCGAGCTGTCCGATGTCGTCATCGTCAACGAATCCGAGGCGCAGCGCTGGACGTGGCCGGTGCCGCACCTGGTCATCACCCTCGGCGCCGAGGGGGCCGTGCACCGCAGCGCCGGTGCCGACACCCGGGTGCCGGCGCCGGCGGTCGAGGCGGTGGACACCACCGGTGCCGGAGATGTCTTCGCGGGCGTACTTGCCGCGGGCTGGGTCAGCGACCCCGGGCACGCACTGCGCCGCGCGTGCGCGGCGGGTGCGCTGGCCACGCTGGTGCCCGGTGCCGGCGACTGCGCACCCGACGATGAGGCGATCGAGGACGCGCGCGGCTGAGGCGGCACTCAACTGGAATGCCAACAGTTGCCGTTATAGTCGGCTGCCATGACGGCGCGACCGCCCGAGGGCGATTGGCTCGGTACCCCATACCTGGCATTCGAGCGCCAGGGTCCCTTCGCGGTGGTGCGCCTGGACCGGCCCGCGGCGCGCAACGCGCTGACACCGGCAATGTACTTCGGTATCCGCTACGCGGTCAGTCGGGTCGAGAACGATCCCGATCTGGCGGGCCTGCTGATCACCGGCACCGGCGACGTGTTCGCTCCCGGTGGGGACTTGGGCGGTGGTGACGGCTCCGATGACTGGATGACATGGGGCGCCGCGTTGTCGACGGATGTGACGCCCTTCGACGCGTTGCGTCAGTCGGTGAAGCCGGTGGTGTCCGCGGTCAACGGTCTGGCCCAGGGTGGCGGCCTGCAGATCGCGCTGTGCAGCGATATGGCCGTGGTCAGTGAGCGGGCGACCTTCCGGGTGCCCGAGCTGTTCCGCGGGATCGCCGACACCTATTACAGCCAGATGCTCGCCCGTCTGGTCGGCGTGGTCCGCACCCGCGATCTGATGTTCACGGGCCGGGTGCTCACCGCCGCGGAGGCGCTGGAGTGGGGCCTGGTGGCCAGGGTGGTGGCTCATGACGAGCTGCTCGCCGAGGCGAAAGAGGTACTGGCCCAAGTCTGCCGGACCGCGCCGGGCGCGCGGTCGGTGGTCAAGTCGAGCCTGGACAACTATCTGGGGCTGTTCGACCGCATCGGCATGAAGGCCAGCTACGGCGCCCCGGAGGCGCGGCAGGGTTTCCTGGCGTTCAAGGAGCGCCGCTCACCGGACTGGGTGCACCCCGACCTGCGCCTCGACGGCCGGCTCTGAACCTGCTCGCCGTCCGCCGAACGTATCAAGATCAGCACATTCGACCGACACGTCGACGCCCGCCACCTAGGATCTGATCTTGAAATGAACGACCACAAACAGACAGTGCTGTCGCGGGGACTCTTCATCGTCGCCGCAGCAGTGGCTGTTCTCTATCTCCCGTTGGCCATGAACTACACCTGGCCGCTCTTCCACCCCGAGGCGACCAGCTGGCAGGACGGGGTCAACACGGCTGTCAACGGCCCCGGCTATGCCCTGGCCGAGGGGTCGGTGCAGTCGGTGCGGCAGGACGCCTACGCCGAGCATCGGGTGGTGTTGCTGGTGCACACGACGTTGGGCGCATTGGCGTTGACGCTGGCCCTGTTTCAGTTTTCGTCCCGGCTCCGGCAGCGGCGGCCTGCGGTCCATCGCTGGACCGGCCGGGCCTACCTCGCACTGATGTCGGTCAGCATGCTGACCGCCCTGATATTCCTGTACGCGACCCCGCCGGCAGAGCACTTCATCGGCCCCGCATTCGAGACTCAGCTGCGCGCCCTGGCCGTGGGCACGCTCGCCAGCGCGTGGTATGCCGTGTATGCGATTGGCAAGCGCGATGTGATCAGCCACCGGGCCTGGATGACCTACAGCATCGCCTTCATGCTGACCGCGCCGCTGCTGCGGTTCATCTGGATCGGCATCCAGCCGGTGATCCCGCAGCACGATCTGCTGACCAATATCGGCGTGGGCTCGCTGATCCTCGGTGTCGCCGCGCCCGGCGGCGCGGCGCTGGCGTTCATGCTCGCCCAGCAGACCCCGCCCGATGCTGCGACCACACCGGTGGCGGCATGGCGGTATGGCGCCGCGGGGGCGATCGCGCTGCTCGGCTCGCTGGCGTACACCGGTTTGACACTGCGGTTGCCCGAACCGATACCGCACACCTTGGTCGCGTTCCACCTGGTACCGCTGTGGATCGCGATCGCGCTCACCACACTTGGCGTTGTCCGTGCTCGCAGGCGGGGCGCCACGGCGCGGGAGCGGCAATGGCGATGGCTGTTGTGGGGGTTTGCCGCGGCACCGGTATCGGCCGCCCTGTTCTCGATGATCGTGCCACCGGCATTCACCGCTGCCGACGCGATCATCGCCGGTGGCATGGACGGTGCGGGCATCCCGATCACGATCTGTTTCGCGCTCGTGGTCCGCGCCGCCGCCCGGGCACACGCCGACGCTCCCGACCCGCCTCGCGTGGCTACGGCCGAGACACCGACAGCCGCATGAGCTTTGGCTAGCCTTCCGGGATATCCCGTTCGATCTGCTCCAGCCAGATTCGGGCGGACATGTCCGACGGGGCGCGCCAGTCACCGCGCGGTGAGAGCGCACCGCCGGCAGACACCTTGGGACCGTTGGGCAGTGCCGACCGCTTGAACTGCGAGAAAGAGTAGAACCGCTGCGCGAACACTGCGAGCCAGCTGCGGATCTCGTCGAGCGAGAAGGCCGGCCGCTTGTCCAGCGGGTAACCCATCGGCCAGTGCCCGCGCTCGGCATCCCGCCAGGCATGCCACGCCAGGAACGCGACCTTGGCCGGACCGAATCCGTACCGCAGCACCTGGAACAGCGAGAAGTCCTGCAGCACATAGGGACCCACCTTGGCCTCGCTGCTCTGGATCTCTTCGTCCTCGCCGGCGGGTACCAGTTCCGGGGTGATCTCGGTCTCCAGCACCGACTGCAAGACCTCGCAGACGCTGTCCTCGAACTCCCCCGACGAGATCACCCACCGGATCAGGTGCTGGATCAGCGTCTTCGGCACGCCACCGTTGACGTTGTAGTGCGACATCTGGTCGCCGACACCGTACGTCGACCAGCCGAGCGCCAACTCGGACAGGTCGCCGGTACCCAGCACGATGCCGCCGCGCTGGTTGGCCAGCCGGAAAAGATAATCGGTGCGCAGCCCGGCCTGCACATTTTCGAAGGTGATGTCATACACCTTCTCGCCACGCCCGAACGGGTGGTCCATCTCGCGGAGCATGAGCTGCGCCGTCTCACGGATATCGATCTCGGCGAACGTCACACCGAGGGCCGCGCCGAGTGCGATCGCGTTGCCCTTGGTGCGGTCGCCGGTCGCGAAGCCGGGCATGGTGAACGCCAGGATATCGCTGCGCGGCCGCCCTTCCCGGTCCATCGCGCGGGCGGCGACGATGAGAGCGTGGGTGGAATCCAGCCCGCCGGACACGCCGATGACGATCTTGGGGAAGTTCAGTGCCCGCAGCCGCTGCTCCAGGCCGGCGACCTGGATGTTGTACGCCTCATAGCAATCCTGCTGCAGGCGAGTCGGATCGGACGGCACGAAGGGGAAGCGCTCGACCTGCCGGCGCAATCCGATATCACCGTCGGGCGGATCGAGGGTGAACTCGATCGTGCGGAACGCATCCCCGGTGAGGCGGTAGTGCCGGGCGTTGTCGTCGAAACTGCCCATCCGCAGCCGCTCGGCGCGCAACAGCGACACGTCCACATCGGCGACCGAGCGGCGCACCCCTTTCGGGAATCGCTCGGACTCGGCCAGTAGGACGCCGTTCTCGTAGATCATCGTCTGGCCGTCCCAGGCCAGGTCGGTGGTCGACTCACCTTCTCCGGCTGCGGCATAGACATAGGCGGCCAGGCACCGCGACGACGCCGACTTCGCGAGCAGCTTGCGTTCGTCGGCTCGGCCGATGGTGATCGGGCTGCCCGACAGATTGGCCAGCACCGTCGCCCCGGCCAACGCGGCCTGCGCGCTGGGGGGCACCGGAACCCACATGTCCTCGCAGATCTCGACGTGCAGCACGAAATCGGGCAGATCGGTCGCCGCGAACAACAGGTTCGGGCCGAACGGGACGTCGACTGTTGCCGAGGCGGACCCGGCGCGGCCGAGCCGGATGACGCCGTCGATATCGTCGCCGGCGGCGAGTTGACGCCTCTCGTAGAACTCGCGGTAGTTCGGTAGATAGGACTTGGGCACCACGCCGAGCACCGCGCCGCGGTGAATCACCACGGCGGTGTTGTACACCCGATTGCGGTACCGCAACGGGGCGCCGATCACCAGTACCGGCAGCAGATCCGATGTCGCCGCCACCACCGCGGCGACCGCATCCTCCACGGCGTCGAGCAGGGTGTCCTGCAGCAGGATGTCCTCGATCGAGTAGCCGCACAGCGTCAGCTCCGGGAACACCGCCAGCCCCACGCCCTCGTCATGGCATTCCCGGGCAATGGCGAGCACCGATTCGGCATTCTCGGCCGGGTCGGCCAGTGTCGTGTGGTGGGTGCAGGCGGCCACCCGCACGAAACCGTGTCGGTAGGCGGAGTAGAAGTCCACCCGGTCATTCTGGCATTGGGCGCAAACACCACCCAGTCCCGTCTAGGGTGCCTGTCGCCACTGCTCGATCACCGGGGCCAGACCTTCGGCCAGCACCGGCAGCTGGGGGACCAACGTCGCGGCGCCGATGAACTGCAGGGTACGGGCGGTGTCCATGAGCCGCTGGACCTGTGGGTCGGTGCGCCGCAGCCCGAGCGCCGCCGCGGCATCGTCGTACTCGGCGACCGCTTCCGGGCCCAGCATCGCCAGATCCCATTCCACGGGCCCGAGCGACACATCCTCGAAGTCGGAGAAGCGGATTCCGCTGGTGGTGCGGATGACGTTGTGCGAGGGACCGTCGCCCTGTACGGCCTGCAGGGTAGCGGCGGGATACCGTGCGGCGAACACCGCCGGATCGGCCAGCACCGTCCGCAGCGATGCGTACTGGGCGCGCGCGGTGTCGATATCGGCGGCGCTGAGCAGGTCGGATTCTTCCAGTGCGGCGAACATTCCCGGGCCCGCCTCGTTGAACGGTGCGAGGAACGGTAGTGGCGCACGGTACCCGGACAGCCCAGCATGCAGTTCGGCGCTTTTGGCGATCGGAGCCCCCGAATAGGGCTGGTGATCGGGCGCCACGTCGGCCAACTCCCAGAACGTCATCGGAAAGCCGCCGTGGCGGACCGGCACCCGCGCCACCTCGGGGCTGGGCGCCACCACCGGCACGCCACGGGCGTGCAGCCAGGCCGCCACATCCAGTTCACGAAGCTGGCGGGCGTGTTGTCGCGGTGGCGTGTAGCCGGGCGGAAGCACCACCGGGATCCGGGCGACCACCGGGGTCGGGTCCAGCCGCACCACCACCGAGAAAACGTCGTGCAGAACGGTCGCGCGCTCGGCGGCCAACCCGAGTGCGCGGCCGGCATCCAGCGCGGCCGCGGCGGCGCGCCGGCGCCGCTCGGCCAGTTCATCCGATGACATCGGCACCATCAGGCCACCATGCCACGCACGCGCCTATCCTCGATGAGGTGGATGCTCCGGAATTGGTTGCCGTGCTGGCCGGGCGCCGGGTGGCGGTCCTGACCGGCGCCGGGATGTCGACCGATTCGGGGATTCCCGACTACCGCGGACCGGACTCCCCGCCGAGCAATCCGATGACCATCGGCCAGTTCCGCTCCGACCCGACGTTCCGGCAGCGCTACTGGGCCCGTAATCATCTCGGGTGGCGGCACATGGACGAGACCCAACCCAATGCCGGGCACCGGGCGCTGGCGCGCATGGAGGCGGCCGGTGTGGTGTCGGGCTTGATCACGCAGAACGTCGACCTGCTGCACTCCAAGGCCGGTAGCCGCACGGTGGTCAACCTGCACGGCACCTACGCCCAGGTGGTGTGCCTGGACTGCGGTCACACGATGTCTCGGGAGGCTTTGGCCGAGGAGTTGGAAGCACTCAACCCCGGGTTCGCCGAACGCGCCGAACAGCCGGGCGGTATCGCGGTCGCACCCGATGCGGACGCCGTGGTGACCGACACGTCCAGCTTCCGCTACCTGGACTGTCCGCACTGCGCCGGCATGCTGAAGCCCGATATCGTGTACTTCGGCGAGAGCGTACCCAAAGAGCGTGTACAGCAAGCATTTTCACTGGTCGATGACGCCGATGCGCTGCTGGTTGCGGGCTCCTCGCTGACGGTCTTCTCCGGCTACCGGTTCGTCCGGCATGCGGCGGCCGCCGGGAAGCCGATCGCCATCGTCAATCGCGGCCCGACCCGTGGCGACGCATCGGCCACCGTGAAGGTCGAGGCCGGCTGCTCGGAGCTGCTGACCCTGCTGGCCGGTGAGCTCACCGCGGTCGCCCTGTGAGGTGGGATCGCTAGAACGTGCAGGGCATCGCGCGGATTGCGTGCACGAAATTGCCCGCGACATACGACGGTTGCCCGGCCGCGATATCCGGTAACTGGCCCAGCAGCTCGGCGAAGATGGCCCGCAGCTGGGCGCGGGCGACGTGCGCGCCGAGGCAGAAGTGCCGCCCCCCGCCGCCGAACCCGACGTGCGGATTGGGGTGCCGGCTCAGATCCAAACGCTCGGGGTGGTCGAACACCGCACCGTCGCGGTTGGCCGACGAGTAGAACATCACCACCTTCTCCCCCGCACCGATCTGCTGGCCGCCCAACTCGTAATCGCGTGCCGCGGTACGCCGGAATGTCATCACCGGGGTGGCGAACCGGACGAACTCCTCGACTGCCAGGCCGATCCGGTCGTCGAAATCCTCGGCCAGCCAGGCCCGTTGATCCTCGAAGTCGGTCAGCGCCTTCAGTGCGTGGCTGGTGGTCTGGCGGGTGGTGTCGTTACCGGCGACGGCCAGCAGAACGAAGAACGCCGCGATTTCCGGATCGGTCAGCCGCGAGCCCTCGACCTCGGCGTGCACCAACGCACTGAACAGATCATCCTCGGGATGCTGCCGCCGGTCGGCGGCCAACGCGAGCGCCACCTGGTGCAGGTACATCTGGTTGGTCACCAGCACCTCCAACGGGTTTCGGCCGTCGAGGTAGATCGGATCACCCCAGGACACCAGCGCGTCGGCGGCCGCGGCCACCTGATGGCGCTCGGATTCCGGGATTCCGACCATGTCCGACAATGTGCGGATCGGCAGCTCCTTGGCACACAGGTCCACGAAGTCCGCACCGCTGCCCGCGGCGCGCAGTTCGGCCACGATCTCGGCGGCATTGGCCTTGATCGAGTCCTCGATCCGGCGCACCTGTCGGGGTGTGAACGCCGAGTGCACCACCTTGCGGATCACCGTGTGCCGCGGCGGGTCCATCGCCAGGAACGACTGGGATGCCTCCAGCAGTTCTTGCGGAACGTTCTCGAACAGCACGCCCTGCCCGGACAGGAACACCTCGCTGTTGCGGCTCACCTCGACGACATCGGCGTGCCGGGTCACCGCCCAGTATCCGCGGTCGGCCGGGTCCGGCATCAACGAGTCCTGGACCGGCGGATGCCAGCTCACCGGCCGGTCGGCACGCAGTTCGGCGAACGCACGCTCACGGTCCTCGGCGGTGGTGGACCAAAAGGCCCGCGAGGACAGGTCGATCGGATCATAGGTGCGCTCTGCGGATGTGATCGGTGACACAGACATGTTCGCGACAATAAGTCTAGACATAGTGTCTAGTCAAGATGGCGTGCCGGCCGATACGCTGGACTCATGGCATCGGTGACCCGGGCGACGCGCAAATCCCAGGCCAATCGCCAGCAGCGCCGCGAACAGATCGAACGCCAACTGCTGGATGCGACCGACCGACTGATGGCCGACGGCACCAGCTTCACCGAGCTCAGCGTGGACCGGCTCGCCACCGACGCCGGGATCTCGCGGGCCAGCTTCTACATCTACTTCGAGGACAAGGGCGACCTGCTGCGCCGACTGGCCCGCCAGGTCTTCGGCGACCTGACCCAGGACGCCGCCGGGTGGTGGGCGGTGGCCGGTCGCCGCGATCCCGCCGATATCCGGTCGGCGATGGCCCGTCTCATCGCCAGCTACCGTCGCCATCAACCGGTGCTGATCGCCCTCAACGAGATGGCGGGTTACGACGCCGCCGTCGGCGCGACCTATCGTGAGCTGCTCACCGGGATCTGTGCGCAGTTCACCGGGGTCATCGAAGCCGGCCAGGCCGACGGTTCCATCCGCTCCGCCCTACCGGCAGCCACCACCGCCAGCAGCCTGGTGTGGATGGTGGAGCGGGTTTGCCAGCAGAACCTGCCGTTCCAGCCGGCTTCCTACGATGCCGAGCTCGCCGATACGCTGACCGAGATCATCAGGGGCGCACTCTATTTGGACGGCTAGGCGCTAGAAGCGCTCCGGATGCCAGTAGACATCCTCCGGCGTGCCGGACAGCGCGTTGTCGACCGCCTGGCGCCCCTGGACGTAACCGTAGTCCTGGTTGGACGACTCATAGCGCCAGCCGCCGAACCGCCCCCGGCTGTAGATGCCGTACCCGCGCAGCCGTTCGTCGGCTTCCCGCAGCAGCAGGTCGCGCCCCAACGTGGGCACCGGATAGCCGAAGTGCAGGGTGTCGGTGAAACGGCTGACGACGCTGCCCGGATCGGCTCCGAGGAGCCGCAGGGAGCGCTGCACACCGTCGACCGCATCCTGTGCCGTCAGTGGCTCGTCGGCGAAAACCGGTACCTCGCACAGGATGTTCCAGCGGCCGGGCCCGGCGTTGGCCGGGTCGTAATTGCTCAGCATCGTCGCGCGATACCACGGCACCGATTCCGCCGGACAGTACAACCAGGTCTTGTCCGCCAGCGTGTCCGGTGGCCGGCCGCGGTAGCCCAGACCGACGGCGTGCACCCGGCTGGCGTGCAGGGTCTGCGCCCGCTCGGCCCAGCCGATCCAGCCCAGGGCCTCGGTCACCGGGGCGGTGCTGATACAGAACCGGAAGTCCACGGTGCTGCCGTCGTCGAGGCGGGCCGTGCGATTTCGGGGATCGATATCGAGCACCCGGGTCCGCAGCCGCACCGAAGCCGGTGTCATCAGCCGATCGTGTACGGCCTGCCACAGCGCCCCGGTACCCCCGACCGGATACGGGAATGTCGACGCCGGCGCCGGCGGGCCGCCGGCCAACGCCAGTACGGGGACATTGGGGGCTGCACTACCGCTGCGCAACGATGTCCATTCGTGGTCGACGCGCTCCAGCGGCATCGTCCACATCTTGCGGTTGTAGGGCTCGAAGAACTCGCCGTAGAGCCTGCTGCCGAAGTTGTTGCGGTAGTAGTCGCCGAGGTGGCGGACCGGAGCGTCCGGGTCCAGATCGGTGGGGAGTTCGGTGAGCTGCTGTTGGATCGGTGTCGGCACCAGGCTCTGCGGACCGTCACCGCGCAGCCACACCCAGCCGTTGCGGGTGACGTGGTTGAGCCGTACCCCGCTGGCCTGCACCGCCCGGTCGAACTCGGCGAAGTGGCTGTGCAGCACATGGCCGCCCAGATCCCAGGTGAATCCGGCGTCGTCGGTGACCGAAGCGGACATCCCGCCCAAGCGGTCCCCGGCGTCCACGACGAGGTGATCGATACCCAGTTCGGTCAGCCGGACCGCGGCCCCGATGCCGGTGGTACCGGCACCCACCACGAGAAACGTTGGCACAGCTTAGAAGTCGACGACCTGGCGAATCGGCTCAAAGCCCTCGGCGAACGGCCGCCGACACAGGAACCCGTAGTGCTCGGCCGAACTGCGCACCCATGAGGCGCTGACCTTCTCACTCGCCTCGGCCTGCGACACGTGGCACATCAGTGCCTCGATCTTCTTGTCCAGAGAATCGGAGATGTCGATGAACGAGGTGGGATTGAAGCTGACCGCCGACGGCCCGCCGTAGGCCATGATCGTCGACACCCAGCGCGCCGCGCCCATGGTGCACCGCGAGACGACCCGATGGTCCTGATGACTGTCGTTGGCCATGTGCGTGTAGATGACGGTCGCCGAAACCTGTTCGATCGCGTCCTCGATGAGGTGCACGAGCTCGAACTCCTGCAATGACACCCGGCAATCCAGGAAGCCCTCGCCCCACAGCAGGGTGTGCACGCCCAACACCTCGGCGGCGCGCAGTTGTTCCGACACGCGTTGCGCCGACCGGCCGGGGCCCTCCTCGCCACGGGTCACCACCAGCATCGCCACCTCGTCGCCGGCCGCGACATGTTTCGCCAAGGCGCCCCCGCAGCCAAGCTCGATATCGTCGGGATGGGCTCCCACCGCGAGCACCGATCGACGTGTCATGCCCCCTGCTTCCCCTTTGCTGACACTTAATTGGTCCGCAGCATACCGCGATATTCTCCGCGGCGTCAGCATTAGCCTGCAGTGGCGCCAAGCTGGGCCATTGTGATCATGGCGAGCGTCCACGCCGCATCGGCGCAAAACTGCAGGCGATGACTCTTTGAAGATGACAAATTTGCCAACGGATATTTGCTGACTTTTCACAGGTACCTGTGAAAAGCCGGTACCGGCGGTTCCCGATCAGGTGGCGACGAGGTCGTCGGCGTGCACGACCGGGCGGCGCAGTTCCGGCGGTAGATCGCGGGTCGAACGGCCGATCATGGCGGACAGCTCGACCGCGTCGTAGGCCACCACACCGCGGGCCACGGTCTGCCCGGAGGGGGTGCGCAGTTCGACGACATCATCGCCATGGAATTTGCCGGATAGCGCGGTGATACCGGCGGGCAACAACGAGCGCCGTCCCATGACCACGGCGTCGACCGCGCCGTCGTCCAGGGTCAGCACCCCGCTGGTCTCGGCCGCGTAGCGGACCCAGAACCGCCGCGCGGACATCCGCTCCGGGCTCGGAGCGAACACCGTGCCCACCGACGCGTCGTGCAGGGCAGCCGCGGCGTCGGCGGCGGCGGCCAGCAGCACCGGAACGCCGGCGTCCGCGGCGAGCAGGGCCGAGGACAGCTTCGAGGCCATCCCGCCGGTGCCCAGACTGCTGCCCCGCCCCGCGATCACCCCGTCGAGGTCACCGGCGGCGGCGACCTCGGCGATGAACCGGGCCGGTTTGTCGGCGGTGGCCTTGCGCGGGTCACCGTCGTAGAGACCGTCGATATCGGAGAGCAACACCAGCGCGTCGGCCCCCACCAGGTGCGCCACCAGCGCCGAGAGCCGGTCATTGTCACCGAACCGGATCTCGTTGGTGGCCACCGTGTCGTTCTCGTTGACGATCGCCACGGCGTGCAGTGCGCGCAGTCGGTGCAGCGTGCGCTGGGCATTGTTGTGCTGTACCCGCATCGCGATATCGTGCGCGGTCAGCAGCACCTGACCGACGGTGCGCCCATAGCGCGCGAATGCCGCGCTCCAGGCATTGACCAGTGCCACCTGCCCAACGCTGGCGGCCGCCTGTTTGGTCGCCAGGTCGGTGGGCCGCCTGCTCAATCCGAGCGGTTCGATCCCGGCGGCGATCGCCCCGGAGGACACGATCACCACATCCGAGCCGGCCTTCATCCGACCTTCGATGGCCGCGACCAGACTGGCGAGCCGGCCCGCGTCGAAGTCACCGGCGGGTGTGGTCAGCGCGGTGGTGCCGATCTTGACGACGACACTGCGCGCCGTCCGCACCGCCTCCCGGTGCAGGCTCACGACTCGTCCACGTCGGGCAGACGACGCTCCCGGCGGGCCGCCTTACGTTCGGCCGCGCCGACACGGTCGGTCTGTTCCAGACGCAAATCGGTTCCCCGGCCCGACATTTGGGTGTCCACGCCGGCCAGCGTCTGCGGCTCCCAGTCGAAGGTGACGTCACCGATGGTGACGGCGCAGCCGGGCTTGGCGCCCTGCTTGAGCAACTCGTCCTCGACACCGAGGCGGGCGAGCCGGTCCCCGAGGTAGCCGACGGCCTCGTCGTTGTCGAACGCGGTCTGGTTGATCCAGCGCTCCGGCCGGGTGCCACGCACCACGAAACCGCCTTGGCCGTCCGGGGTCACGGTGAAGCCGGTCTCGTCCACGGCGATCGGGCGGATCACGGGTCGGCGCGGCGCCACCTCCGGCTGGGCCGCACGGTAGGCCGCCACCATGTCCCACAACGCGAAGATCAGCGGGCGTAGGCCTTCCCGGCTGACCGTGGAGATCTCCAGAACGGGCCAGCCGAACTTCTCGGCGACCTCTTGGCGGACGAACTCGGCGAGCTCGCGGGCATCGGGCACGTCGATCTTGTTCAGCACCACCGCGCGGGGGCGCTCAGCCAGGTCACCGAGCGCCGAATCAGCTTGCAGCGTCGGCCGATAGGCGGCCAACTCGGCCTCCAACGCCTCGATATCGGAGATCGGGTCACGGCCGGGTTCCATGGTGGCGCAGTCCACCACATGGACCAGCACGGCGCACCGTTCCAAATGGCGCAGGAAATCCAGGCCCAGACCACGGCCGGCGGAGGCGCCGGGGATCAGGCCAGGCACGTCAGCGACGGTGAACGTGTGCTCCCCTGCCGACACCACGCCCAGATTGGGCACCAGGGTGGTGAACGGATAGTCGGCGATCTTGGGTTTCGCCGCGGAGATGGTCGACACCAGTGAGGATTTGCCGGCCGACGGGAAGCCGACCAGACCGACATCGGCCACGGTCTTGAGCTCCAGTGTCAGGTCGCGGGCCTGACCCTTCTCCCCCAGCAGTGCGAAACCGGGAGCCTTGCGGGCCCGCGAGGCCAGCGCCGCATTGCCCAGCCCGCCCCGGCCACCGGCCACCGCCTCGAAACGGGTTCCCGCACCGACCAGGTCGGCGATCATCCGGCCGTCCTCGTCGAGCACCACGGTGCCGTCGGGAACCCGGACCTCCAGGTCGGCACCGATCGCACCGTCGCGATTGCTGCCCGCGCCCGGCTTGCCGGACGCCGCGACGACGTGCGGATGGAAATGGAAGTCCAGCAGGGTATGTACCTGCGGGTCCACCACCAAGACGATCGAGCCGCCGCGACCGCCATTGCCGCCGTCGGGCCCGCCGAGGGGTTTGAACTTCTCGCGGTGCACCGAGGCGCAGCCGTTCCCGCCGTTGCCGGCCTGCGCGTGGATGACGACGCGATCGACGAAACGGGGCATGGGATAAGTCCTTCCGGAAAACGAAAGCTGCTGCGAGTTTCTTCAGAGAACCCGCAGCAGCTTCACGTTCGCAGAAAGTCCTCGGCTGATCAGGCTTCCGAGCGCACGAGTCGGACGATGTTGACCGTCCGGCGGCCGCGCTTGGCGCCGAATTCGACGACGCCCGGGGCCGTGGCGAACAGCGTGTCGTCGCCACCGCGGCCGACGTTCACGCCGGGATGGAAGTGAGTACCGCGCTGCCGCACCAAGATCTCGCCGGCCTTGACGACCTGACCGCCGAAGCGCTTGACGCCGAGGCGCTGGGCGGCTGAATCGCGACCGTTGCGAGAGCTGGAAGCGCCCTTCTTATGTGCCATGTCTGTTCGCTCCCGTTCTTACTTGATTCCGGTGACCTTGAGCACCGTCAGCTGCTGACGGTGGCCCTGGCGCTTGTGATAGCCGGTCTTGTTCTTGAACTTGTGGATACGGATCTTGGGGCCCTTGGTGTGCTCCAGGATCTCGCCGGTGACGGCGACCTTGGCCAGATCGTCGGCCGCGGTGGTCACGGTGGCACCGTTGACGACAAGGGCAACCGGCAGAGACACCGACGAACCGGGCTCGGACTCGATCTTCTCGACCTTGACAATGTCCCCGACGGCGACCTTGTACTGCTTGCCGCCAGTCTTGACGACTGCGTACGTGGCGTTATCGGCTGCCATCGTGGATCTACCTCTGCTTCGTTCGTCTGGGCGCGCGCACATTGGATCATGCACGTGCGGGTCTTGGGTGCGGGCCGAGCCAGCAGTTGCGGCTGCAAGCCCCGCGACAACTGGTCAAGGGTACGTGACCAGCGGGTAGAGGGTCAAACCGGCTGCTTGCCCCTGTCTCAGCCGACCGGCGGGCCTGCCGGGCGGGCGGCCGCCCGCCGACGAACCCGGCCCCGGGGGGCCGCGACCGGCGGCTGCTGGGCGGTCGCTTCGCCGTCGCTGTCGGAGTCCTCGTCACCGTCACCGTCACCGGAGTCTTCATCGGAGTCGGCATCGAGGACTTCGATCTCGTCGTCGTCCGCTTCGTCATCGTCATCGTCGAGGTCCAGGTCATCCTCATCGGATTCGTCGTCCTCGTCGGATTCGTCATCCTCATCGGACTCGTCGGACTCGTCGCCGAAACCGCCGACGGGGGTCGCGTCCTCGGTGTCCTCGGTGTCCTCGGTGTCCTCGGCGTCTGCCGCATCGACGGTCGGCTCCTCGGTGTCGGGGCCGTCGCCCGCGCCGGGCGCGTCGTCCTCTGACCCGTGCAGCCCGGCCGCCATCGCCTTGAACATGGGGTGCTCGCCGGCCGCGTGCACCGGCACCTTCGCCATCTGGATGTCGTCGGCGACCTCTTCGGTCTTGGCCGCCTTCTTGCCGCGCTTGCTGCGTCGACCGCCACCGGAGCCCTGATCGGACTTGCGCCCGTTGCCGTTCCCGGACGGTGCACCCGAGTCCACCGGATCGGCGTGCAGGTGGATTCCACGGCCCGCGCAGTGCGTGCAGGTCGTGGAGAACGCCTCGATCAAGCCGGTGCCGAGTTTCTTGCGGGTCAGCTGCACCAGGCCCAGTGAGGTCACCTCGGACACCTGGTGTCGGGTGCGGTCGCGGGCCAGCGCCTCGGTCAGACGACGCAGCACCAGGTCGCGGTTGGACTCCAGCACCATGTCGATGAAGTCGATGACGATGATCCCGCCGATATCGCGCAGCCGGAGCTGACGCACCGTCTCCTCGGCGGCCTCCAGGTTGTTGCGGGTGACCGTCTGCTCCAGGTTGCCGCCGGAGCCGGTGAACTTGCCGGTGTTGACATCGACGACGGTCATCGCCTCGGTGCGGTCGATGACCAGCGTTCCGCCCGAGGGCAACCACACCTTGCGGTCCATCGCCTTGGCCAGCTGTTCGTCGATGCGGTGCACCGCAAACACGTCCGGGCCGTCCGGCGCGCTCGGCTCGTATTTGGTCAGCCGCGGAACAAGCTCCGGTGCAACGGCATTCACGTATTCGTTGATGGTGTTCCAGGCATCGTCGCCGGACACGATGAGGCCGGAGAAGTCCTCGTTGAACAAGTCGCGGATCACCTTGACCAGCACGTCGGGCTCTTCGTAGAGCGCGATGGCCGCGCCGGCCTTCTTCGCGGTGACCTCCGCGGCGTGCGCCTCGATCTGCGCCCAGCGCTCCTGCAAGCGGTTGACATCGGAGCGGATGTCGTCTTCCTTGACGCCCTCGGAGGCGGTACGGATTATCACGCCGGCGCCGGCCGGGACGACCTCGCGCAGGATCTCCTTGAGCCGCTGTCGCTCGGTATCGGGCAGTTTGCGACTGATACCGGTCGACGACGCACCGGGCACGTACACCAGGTAACGGCCGGCCAGCGAGACCTGGGTGGTCAGCCGGGCCCCCTTGTGGCCGACCGGGTCCTTGCTGACCTGGACGACGACGTAGTCGCCGGGCTTGAGCGCCTGCTCGATCTTGCGCTGCGCCCCGCCCAGGCCGGCGGCCTCCCAGTTGACCTCGCCGGCGTAGAGCACGCCGTTGCGGCCGCGCCCGATATCGACGAACGCTGCCTCCATCGAGGGCAGCACGTTCTGCACGATGCCGAGGTAGATGTTGCCGACCAGTGACGCCGAAGCGGCAGAGGTCACGAAATGCTCGACCACCACGCCGTCCTCGAGAACGGCGATCTGGGTGTAGCGGGCGCCCTCGTGGGGTGGTTCGGTGCGAATCTTGTCGCGCACGATCATGGTGCGCTCGACGGCTTCGCGGCGGGCCAGGAACTCGGCCTCGCTCAGGATCGGCGGTCGCCGGCGTCCGGCGTCCCGGCCGTCACGGCGGCGCTGACGTTTGGCTTCCAACCGGGTCGAACCGGAGATGCCCTGGATCTCGTCCGGGTCGCGGCCGGCCTTCGCCGACTTCTCCCGCGGCGCCCGCTCGTGCACGACCGTGTTGGGCGGGTCATCGGGTGACGCGGCGTCCTCGGAGTCCGCAGCACCCGACTTGCGCCGTCGGCGGCGCCGACGGCGGCGGCTGCCGGCCTCCGAACCCGCCCCGTCCTCACCGTTGTCGTCGTCCTCGGAATCGCCGTCCTCGGTGTCGGCGTCCTCGGTGTCCTCGGTGTCGGCGTCGTCGGAGCCGGTCTGGTCGGCCGATTCGGACCCGGTGTCCTCACCGGGCTCGTCGTCCTCGGAGCTCTGCTCACCGCGGCCACGCCCCCGACCCCGCCGGCCGCGACGGCGCCGCCGCGCGGCCGGACGTTCGGACTGGTCGTCCTCGTCCGCGCCGTCATCGGTCTCCTCGGCGCTGTCATCGGCGTCGTCGTCATCGTCGCGCTGGTCTGCGGCGGGAACCGGGCGCGCCTTGAACGCCGTCACCGGCTGGGGCGCCACGAACAGCGGTAGGTAGGGAGCGGGCTGGCTGCCGGGCTCGGAGGACGCCTCGTCATCCGGGGCCGGCTCGGCAGCGGGCGGTGCCTCCAGCATGAGGCGAGATTCGGGTTCCTCAACCACCGCGGCGGGTTCGGCGGGCGCGCCGGGGGCCGGCGCCTCGACCGCGGCGGTCTCGGTCACCGGGACCTCGACCGCGGACGAGGCGGCCTCGGCATTGAGCACGTCACGGACCTGCTCGGCCTGGGCCCGCTCGACCGTGGAGTGCGGACTACGCGCCCGACCGTCCAGCTCGGCCAGTGCGTCGACGATGCGCTTACTGGTGGTGCCCAGCACGCGGGCCAGCGAATGGACTCTCAGTTTCGCCGGCAGTTCCTCGCTGCTCTGGGTGCTTTCCGATAGGTCTTGGGTAGGGGCATCTTCGGCCACGAATTCTCCTCAAGCCCCCGGGCGCGTCGTAATGACGCGGCCACGCGAGGGCTTCCGCTATGGGTCCGGGGAGCTTCTCCCGAACTTGTTATGGTCTCGCCCCGAGCGGTTCGCGAGGAACGAACTCGGCGCCTGGCTGAATGATGGCTGGACGCTCTGGCGCCGCACCGCTAACACGATGGTCGCGCTCGTCGAAGTCTTCATCCGGGTGACCGACCCCTGTGGTGGCGACGGTCTCCCGGGGCAAGTATCCCACACCGCACGCCGGAATCTGACGAAGCGGTCAGAACATGGGGTCAGGCGCCGGTCAGCTCCGGGAACCAGAGCGCGATTTCCCGGGCCGCCGACTCGGGCGAGTCGGAGCCGTGTACCAGGTTGTCCTGAGTGACAAGGGCCAGGTCACCGCGGATGGTGCCGGGTGTCGCCTTCTCCACCGGATCGGTGCCGCCGGCGATCTGACGGAACGCGGCGATGGCACGCGGGCCCTCGACGACCGCGGCCACGACCGGCCCGGAGGTGATGAAGTCGAGCAGCGCACCGAAGAACGGTTTCCCGTCGTGCTCGGCATAGTGCTGCCGGGCCAGGTCCTCGGAGACGACCTTGAGTTCCAGAGCGGCAAACGTCAGCCCCTTGCGCTCGATCCGGCCGATGATCTCACCGATCAGGTGCCGCTGTACGCCGTCAGGCTTGATCAACACGAGGGTCCGCTCAGTCACGGCGCACAGCCTACCGGGCAGTAACGAGCGGCTCGGAGTCAGTCCTCCTCGGGCGGCGGAGCCGACTGCTGAAACGGCAGCTGCCCGCGGTCCTGCCGGCGCTTGACCTCTGCCCGCAGGTAGATCATCAGCGCCCACACCCCGGCGAACACCACACCGATGAAGCCGATCGCACCGTGGATCAACGCGCCGCCGACGAACACCGCCTGGACGCCGAGATTCACCCAGATGATCCCCGGCCTGCCCTGCACACCGGACATCAGCACCAGCACCACCGCCATGCCGATCAGGAACGTCGCGCTGAGCGCGGTCAACCCGCTCTCCCCCGCCGCGACGACCGGGAGCGCCAGCAGCACCACGATGGCTTCCAGGATCAGCGCGGCCGCCATGATGCCGCGGAAACTGCGCCACGGATCCCCCGGCTGCGGGGCCTGCGGCCCGGCACTCATTGCGGGTCCCGCCCGAACAGGGTCCGCGCGGCGCCCGCCGTGACGACCGAACCGGTGATGACCATGCCGCTTCCCGAGTACCCTTCGCCGTCGTTGCCGGACTCCTCGACCAGAGCCGTGGCGGTCTCGATGGCATCGGGCAGCGCCGCGGCCGCCACCACCCGCTCGGGTCCGAAGCGTTCCTCGGCCCGCGCGGCGAGCGTCTCGACATCCAGCGCGCGCGGTGACCCGTTGTCGGTGACCACGATCATGTCGAACGCCGGCTCCAGCGCCGCCAGGATGCCGTCGACATCCTTGTCCGCCATCACCGACACCACGCCCACCAGATAGCGGAAGTCGAACTCATCGGCCAACGCCTGGGCCAGCGCCGCCGCCCCCGCCGGGTTGTGGGCGGCGTCGATGAAGACCGTCGGCGCGCTGCGCACCCGCTCCAGCCGGCCCGGGCTGCTCGCCGCGGCAAACCCGGCGCGCACCGCGTCGACATCGAGCTGGCGATCGGCGCCGGCACCGAAGAACGCCTCCACCGCGGCCAGTGCCAGCACGGCGTTGTGCGCCTGGTGCTCACCGTGCAGCGGCAAGAACATGTCCGGATACACCCCGCCGAGACCCTGCAGGGTCAGCAGCTGGCCGCCGATGGCCACCTGGCGTTCCAGGACCGCGAACTCCGAATCCTCGCGGGCCACTGCGGCATCGGCGCGGACGGCCTCGGCCAACAACACCTCCATCGCCTCGGGTACCTGCTTGCCGATGATCGCGACGGTGTCGATCGGCACGAGGTCGTCTTCTTGTTTGGTGATGATCCCGGCCTTCTCCCCGGCGATCTCGGCGATCGTGTCACCGAGGTAGTCGGTGTGGTCCAGCCCGATCGGGGTGATCACCGCCACCGGGGCGCCGATCACATTGGTGGCATCCCAGCGACCGCCGAGCCCGGTCTCCACCACCGCCACGTCGACGGGGGCGTCGGCGAACGCGGCGAACGCCATCGCGGTGAGGACCTCGAACTTGCTCAGCTTGGGTCCCGGGGCGCCGAGCCGCCCTTCTTCGGACTGCCGGTCCACCAGCTCGATGAACGGCTCGATCTCCCGGTAGGTCTCCACGTACCGCGCCGGCGTGATCGGCTTGCCGTCGATCGAGATGCGCTCGACCGCCGACTGCAGGTGCGGGCTGACGGTGCGCCCGGTGCGCCGGTGCAACGCGGTGAGCAATGCATCGACGATGCGCGCCACCGAGGTCTTGCCGTTGGTGCCGGCGATGTGGATCGCCGGATAGCTGCGCTGCGGTGAGCCCAGCAGTTCCAGCAGCGCGGCGATGCGCGCGGTGCTGGGCTCGATCTTGGTCTCCGGCCAGCGCTGATCGAGCAGATGCTCGACCTGTAGCAGTGCCGCGATCTCGTCCGGCGCGGGCTGGGTCATGTGCGCGCCGGATTCACGACAGGCCACCCAGGCGGGCGGTGATCCGCTCCACCTCCTCGGCCGCCAGCTGTTGACGCGCCTTGATCTTGTCGACGACGGCCTCCGGCGCCTTGGCCAGGAAGGCCTCGTTGCCGAGTTTGCCTGCGGTTTGGGCGAGTTCCTTCTGCGCAGCAGCCAGGTCCTTCTCCAACCGCTTGCGTTCGGCGGCGACGTCGACGGTGCCCGACGTGTCGAGTTCGACCAGGACCGTGCCGCCGGTCAAGCGCACCTCGACGGCCGCCGACGGGGTGAACCCGTCCGCGGGCTCGGTCAGCCAGGCCAGGGCGGCGATCGCCGGCAGCTGGGCCGCCAGGTCCGCGTCCTGGATACCCACCACCTTGGCCGGAACCCGCTGCCGATCGTTGAGCCCCTGATCGCTGCGGAAGCGGCGCACCTCGGTGACGAGTTTCTGCATATCGGTGATGCGCTGGGTGGCAACCGAATCCACTGCAATCCCGGACGGCGACGGCCATTCGGCGATCACCACGGACGCACCGCCGGTGAGCGTCTTCCACAACACCTCGGTCACGAACGGCATCACCGGGTGCAGCAGCTTGAGCAGGCTGTCGAGCACCGTGGCCAGCACGACCCCGGTGTACGCAGCGTGTTCGACCTGGCCGAACTGCACCTTGGCCAGCTCCAGGTACCAATCGCAGAACTCGTCCCACGCGAAGTGGTAGATCGCCTCGCAGGCACGACTGAATTCGTAGCTCTCCATGGCCGAATCCGCTTCGGCGCGAACCTCTTCGAGTCGGCCCAGGATCCAGCGGTCGGCGTCGGTGAGTTCGCTGGGCGCCGGCAGCGGCGTGAGCGCCGCACCGTTCATCAGCGCGAATTTGGTGGCGTTGAAGATCTTGGTGGCGAAGTTTCGTGAGGCCCGGGCGTGATCCTCGCCGATCGAGAGGTCCCCGCCGGGACTGGCCCCGCGGGCCAGCGTGAAGCGCAGTGCGTCCGCGCCGAATTTCTCCACCCAGTCCAGCGGGTCGATACCGTTGCCCTTGGACTTGCTCATCTTGCGGCCGAACTCGTCCCGGATCAGCCCGTGCAGGAAGACGTTCTCGAACGGAACCGCTCCGGCGGGGACGGCGTCATCGCCGGCGACGAAGGTGCCGAACATCATCATCCGCGCCACCCAGAAGAACAGGATGTCGTATCCGGTGACGAGAACACTGGTGGGGTAGAACTTTTCGAGCTCGGGTGTGCGCTCCGGCCAGCCCATCGTGGAGAACGGCCACAGCGCCGAGGAGAACCAGGTGTCCAGCACGTCGGGATCCTGCACCCAGCCCTCGGGCGGGTTCTCATCCGGGCCGAGACACACCTGCTGGCCGTCGGGCCCGTGCCAGATCGGGATGCGATGCCCCCACCACAACTGGCGGGAAATGCACCAGTCGTGCATGTTGTCCACCCAGGCAAACCAGCGCGGCTCCAGGCTTGCGGGATGGATCACGGTGTCGCCGTTGCGGACCGCGTCGCCGGCGGCCTTGGCCATCGACTCCACTTTCACCCACCATTGCAGGCTCAGCCGCGGCTCGATCGGTTCGCCGCTGCGTTCGGAGTGGCCGACGCTGTGCAGGTAGGGCCGCTTCTCCGCGACGATGCGTCCTTCGGCCGCCAGTGCTTCACGCACCGCGACCCGGGCCTCGAACCGGTCCATCCCGTCGAAGCGGGTCCCGGTGCCGGTGATGGCGCCGGCCTTGTCCAGGATCGAGGGCATCGGCAGGTTGTGCCGAAGCCCGATCTCGAAGTCGTTCGGGTCGTGAGCGGGAGTCACTTTGACTGCACCGGTGCCGAATTCGGGGTCGACGTGGTGATCGGCAACCACGATGATCTGCCGGTCCAGGAATGGATGGGCCAATGTCTGGCCGACCAGCGCGCGGTAGCGGTCGTCATCGGGATGCACCGCGATGGCGGTGTCACCCAGCATGGTCTCCAACCTGGTGGTGGCCACCACCAGGTGCGGCTCGTCATCGTTCATCGACCCGTACCGGAACGACACCAGTTCGCCCTCGACGTCGGAGTACTTGACCTCCAGGTCGCTGATGGCCGTCTGCAACACCGGAGACCAGTTCACCAGGCGCTCGGCCTGGTAGATCAGGCCGGCGTCGTAGAGCCGCTTGAAAATGGTCCGCACCGCGCGGGAGAGTCCCTCGTCCATGGTGAACCGGTCGCGGCTCCAGTCGACGCCGTCGCCGAGGCGGCGCATCTGCGCACCGATGGTGCCACCGGACTCGCGCTTCCAGTCCCACACCTTGTCGATGAACAGCTCGCGCCCGAAGTCCTCTTTGGTCTTGCCGCCGACCGCGAGTTGCTTCTCCACCACGGACTGGGTGGCGATACCGGCATGGTCCATCCCGGGCAGCCACAGCACCTCGTATCCCTGCATGCGACGGCGGCGGGTCAACGCGTCCATCAGGGTGTGGTCCAGCGCGTGACCCATGTGCAGGCTGCCGGTGACATTCGGTGGCGGCAACACGATCGAGTAGGCCGGCTTCTCGCTGGCCGGATCGGCCGTGAAGTACCCGGCGTCCACCCACCCCTGGTACAGCTCGCTCTCTACCGCGCTCGGCTCCCAGGACTTGGGCAGGGCATCGGCACGGTCACGCGGGCTGTCGGTCACCCGTCGATTCTAGGGAAACCGCACTGGGCTATTTCTTCCCACCCAGCAGGCCACCCAAAATGTCCCCGATGACATTGCCCTGATTGCCGCCCTGGCCGCCACCGCCGAGAACGCTGCCCAGGATGCTGCCCAGCGGATTGTTCCCGCCGCCACCGGAACCGCCCAGGATGCTGCCGAGCACATCGCCGAGCCCGCCCCCGGAGCCTGCGGACTGCGACTGCGCGGGGGCGGAGTTGCCGGAGAACTGCCTGCCGATATAGGCCAGCACGATCGGCGCCAGGATCGGCAACAGCTTCTTGATCAGATCACCGCTGCCGGCACCCGTGCCCGCCAGCGCCGAGGCGACCGAATTGCTGTCGTTGCCGCCGAAGATGTCGGCGACGATCTTGTCGCCCGCACCGGCATCGACATCGTCGACCTTGACCCCGTCGTCGAGCAATCCGCTCGCGGCCTGTGCGCCGACCGCGGCCTCCAGCTCGGTGGAATCGATATCGTCGGCCGCGACGTTGGCCTGAAGCCCACCCACCAGTGCCGGCACCAACGTCCGGACGGCGTTGTTCACCTCGCCCGGATCCGCACCGAGTTTCGCCGCGATGTCCTGTACCGGAATTTGCGCGAAGAGTTCATCCAGACCGGCCATGTCCCACTCACCTCTGTCGATGTCAGGTACCCCCTGACCTGGACCCTAACCCTTTCGATCAGCGCCCACAGGGGTTCGGCACAGGCCCGACGAGGCGGCCCCGAATCAGCTGAGCCGAGCGGTCTCCAGCGTCACCCCGGCGGCCGGCAGCCGGGTCAGCAAGGCCTCCCCCATGGCCGCGGCCGGGGTCAGCACCCCGCGCAGATCCGAGAGCCGGTCCCGGTCCAGCGCCAGGGCGAGCCCACACTCCCCGAGCAGCACCGCGGTCGCCTTGTAGCCGGGGTCACCCTGTTGGGCGATGGTGGCCCGGTAGCGGGCGCCGGTGGTGGTCGTGGTGTACGTCTCGGCTCGGTAGTGGCCCTTTTCGCGAGTGCGTTCGCTCGGACCCGTCCCCGGCTTGGGCAGTACCCGCTCGAGCAGGCTCGCGGGCACCTTGTTGAGATAGCGGGTCCCCAGGCCGAACATGCCGGCGCTGACCGCGGTGTCCACCGCGGCGGCCACCGGCGCGAGCACCGAGGAACCCATGCTCATCTGCTCGGCATACCGAAAGCTGCGACCGTAGGCCCAGTCCAGCAGGGCATTGCTGCGTCGCACGATGCGGGAGTTGGGGGCCGCCATGGCGAACGCCCCGGTCCAGATACCGTCGAGTTCGGGGGCGATCTCGCGTCCGCGGCGCCACGGATTGTCGGACTGGTGACCCAACTCCGGCTCTGCGCCGCGATCGGTGCTCAGCGTGTACGGGTCTTCCAGATCGCTGCGGTGTTGGGGATTCTCTGCGGCGGTGCGCATGAATTCGACCATCGAGGCGACGGTGCCCCCGGAGACGCCACCGGCAAACGAACGCAGCACCAGGTTGGTCTCGGCCAGTTCCCCGGTGCCGTCGGCACGCACCCTGTCGTACAGCGCGTAGACCGTGATATCCGATGGCACGGAATCGAATCCGCAGGAATGCACGATTCGCGAGCCGGTGTCGAGGGCTTGTTTGTGAAACTGTTCGGCGCTGTCGCGGATGAACAGCGTCTCCCCGGTGAGGTCGGCATAGTCGGTGCCGGCCGCCACACACGCCTGCACCAGCGGCAGACCGTATTTCGTGTACGGACCGACGGTGGTGACGACCACCCGGGCGCGGGCCGCCATATCGGCCAGCGTCGACGGCTTGGCGGTATCGGCCTCGATCAACGGCCAGGACTGCGCCTTTGGCCCGAGCGTGTCGCGCACCTCGCGGACCTTGACCAGTGAGCGCCCGGCCAGTGCGATGCGCGCGTCGGCCCCGGCCGTGGCGAGGTACTGCGCGGTGAGCTTGCCGGCGAACCCGGTGGCGCCGTAGAGGACGATGTCGAATTCTCGGTCGGCTTCGCGCTGCGAGGAGGTCATGTGTCCCGAAGTTACCCGAGAAGGTCCGGCGGGCCGACCTCCCTGCCGAGCAGGTGGGCATCCAGGAATGCGATCACCACCTGGTACCAGATCTTGGCGTGTTGCGGCGCCGCGATCCAGTGCCCTTCGCTGGGGTAGTACAGAAATCGGTGCGCGCTGCGGCCGGTGTCGTCGGCGGGCAGACCGGACCGGCTCAGCAGCTCGTACCACAGCCGCAGGCCCTCGCCGATCGGTACGCGATAGTCCTTGTCGCCGTGGATGACCAGCATCGGGGTTCGGATGTTGGCCACGTGGTGGTGCGGCGAATTGAGCTGGGCCATCTGCGCGGTCGTCTCACGCACCCACCAGTAGGCACCGTCGGTGGTGTGGCCGAACTGATCCAGCGCCCACAGGCTCGCATGGGTGACGATGGCGTCGAAACGATCGGTGTGTCCGGCGATCCAGTTCGCCATGTAGCCGCCGAAGGATCCGCCCATCGCCGCGGTGCGCGCCGCGTCGACACCGGGGTGCGCGCACGCGGCGTCGGTGGCCGCCATCAGATCCGTGTAGGGCGCTGCACCCCACGCTCCCCAGCCACGCTGGATGAACGCCTGCCCGTAGCCGGTCGACAGCGCCGGGTCGGGCAGCAGCACCGCGTAGCCGCGGGCCGCCAGCAGCCATGGATTCCACCGCCAGTGCCAGGCGTTCCAGCTGGCCAGCGGGCCGCCATGGATCCACAGCAGCATCGGAGCGGGCGTGGCCGCGTCGTCGCCCGGGGCATCGGGCAGCACCAGCCAGGACCGGATCGTGGTGCCGTCGGCCGCGGTGGCCGTCACCTCCTCCAGACGGCCTGGAAGCTCCGGCAACTCGACACACGGCAGCGCCGTGACCGACCCGTCCGCATCGATTCGCACCGGGTGCGGCGGGGTCAGGTAGTGGCTGCGCACCGCGAAGATCACTCCCCCGGGCGCCGGCTGAATATCGCTGTAGGTGTAATCGTCGGCGGTCCGGCGGGTGACGGTCGCCGACTGTGGGTCGACGACGAAGACGGGACCGCGACCGCCCTCGTCTGCGGTCACGACCAATTGGCTGCCGTCGACCGACCAACTCACCGACGTCGGCCATCGATCCCAGTCGCCGAGCTCCACCCACTGCTCGCCGAAGGTCATGCAGCACAAGCTGATCCGAGGTGCCTGCGTCGGTGTGGAGGTGGTTTCGCGCAGAAACGCCAGGCGGGTGCCGTCCGGGGAGATCGCGGGCTGTCCCAGGTCGGCGCCGGGATCGTCGGCGACCGTGGTGTGTTGACCGGTCGCGATATCGATGCGGACGAGGCGTGCACGCAGCGCAGCCGCGGGCGCTGCGGCGTTCCAGGCGGTGACCACGAAGCTGCCGTCGGCACTGACATCGAGGGCCGTATCGCGCAGGGCACCACCCGGGGCGGGGGTCAGGTCCCGCAGGCCGTCGGCGTCGAAAAGGTGGGGCTGGTCGGGGCCGAGGTCGTGATCCCAGTGCCGCACCGGATATCCGGTGTGCAGGATGGCTGACACCTTGTTGTCCTTGCGCAGCGCGCGCAGCCGCTTGTCATCATCCAGGCCGGTGGCTGCGGGCAGCACCGACGCGGTGACCACGGTCCGCGCGGCGTGCGCCGCGGTATGCACCGCGGCCACCCCGCCCGGTAGCGCGAGCGCCTCGACGGCCTCGCCGCCGGCGGCCGGCAGTCGCCACAGCGCCGCAGGTGGGTCATCCTCCCCGGCCCGCGGGCGCGCCGCGACGAACAACAGGTCACCGCCGGCGGTGAAGACGGGCCCGGACTCGCCCTTGACACCGTGAGTCAGCCGCCTCGCGGGCTCGATTCCCTGTGGATCCAATTCCCATATGGCCGTGACGTACTCGGTGCGGTCATGGTTGAGTTCGCTGACCGTGGTGACCACTCGGCTGCCGTCGGGAGCCACGGCCAGACCCGCCACCCTGGGTAGCGCGAAATAGTCATCCAGATCGTGGAACGGCGTCATGGCACCACGTTATCGCTGCATCGACGTCCCGGGTGGCTGCCGTCCTGGGCCTACCGGACGTCGGTGATCTGACCGGTGACGTCGGCGCGCACCTGCTTGTTGCTGCGCTCGCCCTGCACATTGATCAGGATCTGCAGTTCGTCGGCGAAGGGCAAATTGCGCTTGACGACCACGGACTGCACTTCGCCGTCGGCGACACCGCTGGCCGCGATGGCATTGTCGACCGCGGCCATGATCGCGGTGGCCGGCACGTCACTCACCGCGAACAGATTCTGCCGCAGCGCCTCGGTGTCGTCGTCATAGTCGACCGGACGCCGATCGCCGACATGGCCTGCGGTGTAGGTCCACTCGTTGAGTTCGGTCGGCGCGGCCGGGTCGATGGCCTGCACGGTGACCACCTGTCCGGTGATGACGAGTTCGACCACCTGCATGGGGTCTGCGCCCACCTGCTGCGAGATCGCCCCGAGCGCCTTGTCGATTCCTTCGGCGGTCACCGGGTCATCGCCCGCGATCTGGGCGAGTCCGCCTGCGGTATCGCCGAGCTGCTCGACGGCCGTGGTGGCGGCGTCGGTGATGGCCTTGATGTCGTCGATCTTGGAGCATCCGGTCAGCATGGAGATCGTAGCTGCGGTGGCGGCCAGACCGAGGCCGAGGCGGGTAAATGTAGTCATGACCGAAGAGTGACGGGACAAGGTCGCTACCGATCACAAACTCGGGGCGTCGGCCGGCGCGGAAAACCTCTTCACGCGGATTTAACTCGTCTTGACCGCTGGGACACATTCCCGCAGCTAGTTTCAATCCGGTACACCGTCAGTACCTCACGGCTACTGCGGATAAACGCAGAGCTCCCCACCCCATCCCCACACCGAGCGGCGGAGGTCCCCCTTGACACCCGAAGTCGAGGACGCGATTGCGTCCATGACCGCAGTCAACAACGAGTTCTTCTATTGGATGTCGATCGCGTTGATGATGCTCATCCACGCCGGCTTCCTCGCCTATGAGATAGGCGCGTCACGCTCGAAGAACGTGCTGGCCACCGCGATGAAGAACCTGCTGGCCTTCGCCACCATCGTGGCGTCATTCTTCTTCGTCGGCTGGTTCCTCTACAACGCGATGCCCACCGGTTTCATCGAGTTCAACGATGCAGCCAAGGCGGCACTGCCGTGGAGCGACAACATGGGCCCCAACACCGCCGATTCCGCGAGCGGTATCTTCTGGGGCGCCTTCGCGCTGTTCGCTGCCACCACCGGTTCGATTATGTCCGGTGCTGTGCTGGAGCGCATTCGGACCAGCGGCTTTCTGGTCCTGACCGTGTTCGTCGGCTCGGTGGTGTGGATCATCGGCGCGTCATGGGGGTGGCACGGCGCGGGATGGATGCTCACCCAGATGGGCTTCCACGATGTCGGCGCGGCCGGTTGCGTGCACATGATCGCCGGCTTCGCGGCGCTGGGCATTCTGATCAACCTGGGTCCGCGCATCGGTCGGTTCCTCCCCGACGGCACCGCCGTCACGATCCGCCCGCACAACCTGCCGTTGACCATGGTCGGACTGTTCCTGATCTTCACCGGGTTCTTCGGCTTCCTGATGGGATGTGTCATCTACGGACCCACGGGTTACGCGACGATCTACGGGAGCCCGACGACGTTGAGCGCCTTTGCCTTCAACACACTGATGGGCATGGTCGGCGGCATCATCGGCGCGTATGTGATGTCACGCGGTGAGCCGTTCTGGACGATCTCCGGAGGCCTTGCCGGTGTCATCGCCGTGGCGGCGGGGATGGATCTGTACCACCCCGCACTCACCTTCGTCATTGCACTCGTCGGTGGTGGCCTCGTTCCCTTCATCGGCAAACTGCTCGACAAGATGAAGATCGACGACGTCGTGGGCGCGGTCGCTGTGCACGGCGGTATGGGCTTCTACTCATTGATCATGGCGGGCATCTTCCTCGCCGGGTACCCCAACACCGACGGCAACCCGTCGATCTCGTTCTGGGGTCAGTTGATCGGTGCGGTCACCTTTGCCGCACTTGGCTTCCTTCCGGCCTACCTGCTGTCGCTAGGACTGAAAAAGGCTGGGCTACTGCGGATCCCGCCAGAGGTCGAGGAGCAGGGCCTGGACCTCTCGGAAGTTCCCGCGACGCCCTACCCCGAGGGCATCCCGGTGACAGCCATGAAGGTCAACGGATCCGTCCTGGTCATGACCGAGGAGGTCAAGTAAATGTTCAGTCCCATCACCAGTTACGACGAGCCGGGCGTGGTATTCACATTCGGCGGCAACAGCTTTGGCACCTGGCTGTTCTTCATTCTAGCCGTGGCACTCTTCGTGGGATTCTTCGTGAGAATGATCCAGCACGAGAATCACGCCTACAAGGCGATCATCGAACACACCCCGGTCGAGAAGGGCCCGGCTGCTGAAGGAGAGCCGACAGCCTACTGAGCGCGGTTCAGCACCGATATCGCCCCGAATCCTCTGGATTCGGGGCGATATCGCTTTTCGGTGTCAGCAGCCAGCGCTCACCCGGCGCCGAGCAACCACTGCACCGCACGGTCGCGATAGCCGATGATGCCCTTGTAGTCGGCGATATCCTCGGGCAGCTCGGCCAGTACGGAAGCCGCCCGCACCCGCCAGGAATCGACGGCGGCGACATCGGCCAGCGGCAGCATGTAGGTGCGGATCAGGAAGCAGATCGAACCCGACTCCGGTAGCCGGATCAGGTGCTGCACCTCGACCCGCAGGTGTACCAGGCGCCCGAACTCCTCGTCGGAAACGTCGTGGATCATGGTGCGGTCCGGGCCCCACTCGTGGTAGAGCTCGGTCGAAACATCGAGGCGGCGACCGATCGTCAGTGTCCAGTTGGTGCGGCGGTAGGTTTCGCCCGGTTGTAGTCGCAGGAGAAACTCCCTGGCACGGGTGATCACGCCGGTGGCCCGTAGCCGCGGCACCGGCCCGTGGATCTCCAGGAACGTCATGCCGACATCGAACCCGAATGACCAGTCGGCGGCGAAGGTGACCACACCGGCATCACCGAACAGATCGCCGTCGCGTTGGTCGAGCAGGACGATGTCCTCTTGCACCTGGCCGGCGATATAGGACAGCGGTTCGACCGGCAGGGTGGTCTCGTCACCGAGGATGAAGTCCTGCTCGATGCCCAATCTGCCGTTGCTCCAGCGCCAGCCGGCACCGTGCCGTCGCAGGGACATGCTGTCCGGATAGGCGCGTGCGAGCTCACGCATCAACGTGAGCATGGTGTCCCAGCAGGCGGGGCGCATGTGCGGTAGCACCGCGCTGCGCGTCGGGTCGGCGGCCAAGATGGCTGCCCGCTCGGCCAGTTCGGTTTCGTACTCGCTGTCGATATCGACCACCCGCTCGCCCCACCGGCCGACCGGCGTCGGCACCGTCGAGCCCGCGGGCTCGACATTGGTGCTGTACCGGTAGGTGTCGGCAGCGAAGGGAAATGGAAAGGTCTGGACGAGATCGGGTGCCGAGATCACAGCGCTACCTCCAGGGTGTCGGCTCCGCCGCGCGACACGCAGGCCATCAGGGCGTCGCCCGCCTGCTTGTCGGCTTCGGTCAGGTACAGGTCACGATGGGTGATGGTGCCCGCCGACACCGGGAGCCGGCATTCGCCACATACCCCGCGGCGGCACAGATTCGGTATCTCGAAGCCGCGGCGCTCCAGCTCGTCGAGCAGCGAGACACCGGCGTCGACGACGAACTCCTCCCCGGTCGATGCCACCCGGGCGGTGAACGGCTCGCCGGGGTCGAGCACCTCGGATCCGAAGTGTTCCAGGTGGATCCGACTGTCCGGCCATCCCAGCCCGCTCGCCGCAGCGGTGACGTCGTCGATGAACGCGGCCGGCCCGCAGATGTAGAGGTGCGTACCGAACGGTTGATCGGCAAGGGCGGTGAGCAGTTCCGCCGAGAAGGCTGCCCGGTCGGTGTGGATCGAGACGTGCTCACCCAGTTCGGCGACCGTATCGACGTAGGCCCCGCGCCCTTCCCGATGGATGTAGAGCACACGCGTGTCACGGCCCCAGAGCCGGGCACTGCGCAGGTGCGACACCATCGGGGTGATCCCGATTCCCGCGGCGACCAGCAGGTGACGGCGGGCCCGCAACACCGGGGCGAAGGCACTGCGCGGCGGGCCGGCGGCGACGGTGTCTCCGAGCGTCAATTCGTCGTGGATCCACCGCGACCCGCCCGAACCGTCCGGGCAGCGCAGTACCGAGATCACGTAGGCTGAGGGCGAATTACCCTCGCCGGTCAGCGAATAGGCGTTGGCGCTGGCTCGGCCGCCACCGCCGCACTCGACGACGATATGGCTGCCGGGGGTGAATGACGGCAAGGGCTTTCCGTCGGGGTCGGTCAAGGTGAGCGTCCGGATGCCGCCGACGGTGTCGTCGATCCCGGTGACCACCAGCTTGAGGGTGTTCACGACGCCACCTCGGCAGGGGTCTCGGCGTCGACCATGAAACCCAGATGTGTTCCGGCGCGCCGTGAGACGTGGTGGTAGACCACCAGCTTGCGCCCGCACGAAGCGCAGGGCAGCACCTGCTCCAGTTGCACCGACGCCCGGGTGACGGCGCCACAGTGCACACAGTGCACCGAACGCGTATCGACAACGGTGGACGCCACCGTCATCTCGTCGTCGGCAACGCCGAGACCGCCGGCCACCCCGCGCAGCCGCAGGCAGGCGTCGGCCGGCCCGGCCACCATCAACCGCCAGCCGACCCGGGCGACGGCGAGGTCCGCGGTAAGCGCCTCGATCGCCGCCGCGGTGTCCCCGCCGCAGTCATCGGGTGAGATGTCACCGCCGAAGCGATGCAGGCGCACCGCGGGATCGCTCTGCACCGCCGAGATCTGGTCGATCCAGTCCCGCGCGATCGCCGCACCGGGCGCATCGAGGGCGATGATGGTCCAAGCCCGCCCGGACAGGTCGGCGCCGGGCCGGGTGGGGGTCAGTGCCCAGCCGGGCACACTTGTCAGCTCGAGGTCAGGTCGCATGAGCCCTTCCGTGGACACCAGTGGTTGACATGGTTGCCCTCCAGGAAACCAAATGTGCGTTTCGGCTATGTGACCTCACTGTCTCGTCCTGTTGACGTGCGGATCGCATCAACCGCTATGGTCTGCGGTATGCCCGCACGCTTCCTGGTGGTCGGTGCGGGCATCGCCGGCCTCGCCACGGCCGTCGCATTGCACCGGGCCGGGCATGACGTCAGCGTGATCGAGCAACGCACCGATACCGTCACCGGTGCCGGTATCAGCATCTGGCCCAACGCGTTGGCCGCCCTCGATATCCTGGGCCTGGGCGATCGGGTGCGCGATGCCGGCGGCCGGGTCAGCGCCGGCGCGCTGCGCTGGCACGACGGCCGCTGGTTGCGGCGCCCGGCCCCCGACCGGATCGTGCAGGCGCTCGGCGAACCGCTCGTGATCATCCACCGCGCTGCCCTCACCGAGATCCTGGCCGGCGCCCTACCGCCCGGCGCGGTGACCTACGGCCTCGCCGCCACCACGCTGGACGTCTCGGCCACCGGCGCCCGGGTCGCGTTGTCCGATGGGACCGTCGCGGTGGCGGACGCGGTGGTGGGAGCCGACGGTGTCGACTCGGCGGTGGCCCGCCACCTCAACGGTGACCTCCCCCGGCGTTACACCGGCTATCCGGCCTGGCGCGGAATCGCCTCCTACTCAATGGATCCCGACCTCGCCGGGGAAACGATGGGACCCGGCCTTGAGGTCGGGCATGTGCCGATGGGGCCCGGACAGACGTATTGGTTCGCCACCCAGCGGATGCCACCGGGCGGTGCCGCGGCGGGCGGAGAGCACGCGCATCTGTCGCGCGTCTTCGGGAACTGGCCCGAACCGATACCAGCCCTGTTGGCACGCACCGATCCTGCCGCGGTGCTGCGCAATGACCTCTACGACCGCCGCGGCGCCCGAACCTGGGCCCGCGACCGCGCGGTGATCGTCGGCGATGCCGCTCACCCGATGCGCCCGCACCTGGGCCAGGGGGGCTGCCAGGGGCTGGAGGATGCGGCGATTCTCGCCGCCCTGACCGTCGACGCGGGTGGCGACCTGTCGACCGCGTTCCGGCGTTTCGCGGAGATTCGGCGCAGCCGGGTCCAGCGGCTGGTCCGCGAATCCCGCACCGTGGGGCGCATCGTCAACGTGCGGCCTGCTGCGCTCAGCGGGCTGGCCAGCCGGGCGACCGCGCTGATCCCGGAAGCGGCACTGGCCCGCTATCTGGCCTCGGTGGCCGGTCGATCGGCCTTCGTGCTACCGGTGCGCTGAGCTCAGCGCGGCTGGAACGCCGTCACGGCGGTCTGCATGGCCTGGCACATCTTGCGGAAGTCGAACAGGCCCAGCACCGCGCCGCCGCGAATCGCCTGGCAGCCCACTGCGGCCGGAGCGGGGGTCTGGGCGCCCGGGGTGCTGAACACGGCCGGCGTGGCGCCGCGGGGCCCACACTTGGGCCAGGCACCGAGACCCTGGGTACGCAGGACGTTCTCGGCGACCCGGATCTGTTCGGCGCGCGAGGCTCCTGCCGGGGAGCCCACACCACCGTTGGCATTCCAGGTGGCCTGCTTGAACTGCAGGCCACCGTAGTGACCGTTACCGGTGTTGATACCCCAGTTGCCGCCCGATTCGCACTGCGCGATGGCGTCCCAGTTGACCGAGTCGGCGGCTGCGGTGGCCGACATGGCCATCGGTGCCGCGGAAAGCGCGCCGGTGGCAGCGGCCACCCAGAGGCTCTTTGTGACGATGTTCTTGATGGCACTGTTCTTGATGGCGCTGCGGAGGTTCTTCATGGCGGTCCTTCCCCGACCGGTGACACGAGGGCCGCGAACCAAGGTGGAGCGTTCTTGCGACGCGGTTATCCGGTGTTTCGGGTGACCGACATCACCCGTTACGCAGGGGGCGCAAGTTTTATCAGTTTCTTATGAGACGGGTGCATATCAACGGTGTTCATGAGAAAACAATGGCGCCGGGCCAAAAGCCCGGCGCCATTGTCGTTGGTCTGATAGTCGGGTTATCCCCGGCCACCGCAGGTGGGCCAGGCGCCGATGCCCTGGCTCGCCAGCACATTCTCGGCGACCCGGATCTGCTCCTCCCGGCTGGCGGCGTGCGGTGCACCCGAACCGCCGTTGGAGCGCCACGTTCCCATCGAGAACTGCAGGCCACCGTAGTAGCCGTTACCCGTGTTGATCGCCCAGTTGCCGCCCGACTCACAGGCCGCAACGGCATCCCAGTTCACGGAGTCCGCATGTGCGGTGGCCGCCAGGGCCATCGGAGCAATTGCCAGCGCTCCGGCGAAGGTGGCCATACCGAACGTCTTGCGGATGTTGTTCAACGTCAATCCTCTCGCCAAGCGCGCGCCAAAAGAACGCCCGCGCGAACGCGGACGACATGCCTGAATGCACAGGCGCAGAATTTTGGGGCGTGCCATCTCGGTCAGGCACGACAGTGGGAGACAATTACCGCCTCGCCGGATGATCCATCCGGCCGCCCGGCGGGGATCTCAGCCCGCCTTCGGCCCACTCACACGCAGGTTCTTGTTTGTGAAATTATTTGCTCCGTCTGTGGAGTTGAAAATGAACGTACAAAATGCGCAGAGCGAAGTCACTTCGGTGTCGAACGTGTCGCGGGTAGATCACGGGATGATCACGGCCGCCCATATCGGGCGATAGTGCTGGTCAACGTCGAATTCACCGGTCAACCCTGAATGCAAGGTTGATGCATATTCGGTGAGGCAGATCACAGGCTTTTTGTGACGTGCACCACCGCTGCAGCGCGCAGTCGCGCGCCCACGTCGGTGGGTTACCCGAAAGTCGTTCTTTGACACCAAAAATACCCTCCTGCGCGGCCAGATGTGTTCGCTGATAGGCCGAAATCTCGAGTAACAGCACGAGATGCGACGAAAATACCTTCACATCAACATGTTTGACATTCTGTGCTAGACCCATACAACCGGTATACGGCGCAGCAGCATTCACTTCGCCGACCGCCGGGTTCTTTCCAAATAGTCTATTTTGCAACATCTTTCAGAACGCACGCCGTCCGGCGCACACCCTGCGGGAGAGATTACCCGGCGCACCGCCGACACCGGCACACCAACGCGGTCGGAGACCATTGTTGCGCGCCAGCCTGCGCGCCCGTCGGCCCGAATTCGGGGGCCGCTCCCGATTTCGGCCGCGGTGATCCCCGCATTCAGATGGCCTATGGCACAAGGTCTTTCAGCCGCAGGTGAACCGCGGTCGGCCACAGCGTCGACGCCGACCGTCAGAAATAGGCCATTCGACGACACCTTATTGTTCCGTTATCGACGCGGATAAAGCGACTAACCAAGGAATTGCGGAATAATGGTGACCAAATTGGCCATTTGCTGAGGAACCTGAACCGCTGGAGCTCAGCCGAGGTCCTGTGGGGTGTTGACGTTGGTCAGCTCGCGCCGCGGTGACATCACGATGCGCTGGGTGTCGCCGGCATCCACCAGGGCACGCATGCTGCGCTCACCGGCCGCCACCAGGTCATCGGCCCGGCCGGCCAGCGCGGTCCGATACACGCCGGCCAGATAGTGGTCGCGCCCATCCCAGGGCAATACGACATCGGCCACCGAAGATGCCGCCAAGCCCACCAGCTCGTCGACGATACGCACATCCAGGTGCGGCATGTCCACCGCGCAGACGAATGCCCATTCCCGGCCGGCGTCGGCAGCCGCGCGCAGCCCCCGCGCGGTGGCCAGGAGCGGGCCCACTCCGCGAATCTCGTCGCGCAGGATCTGCGCGGGCAATTCGGGCAGCGCCTGCCCGGGCGCGGCAACGACGAAAACCGGATCGCAGCGTGCGGCGACGACATCGACCACGCGCTGCACCAGGGTGCGTCCCTCGACGACGAGCGTCGCCTTGTCACGCCCCATCCGCCTCGAGGCACCGCCGGCCAGAACTACAGCGGCCGGCGGCACGGGCGGGTTCACACCAGCAGGTTAATCCACCGACCAGGTGTCTTTACCGCGAAGCAGCGATTGCAGTGCGGCCGTGTCGTGCGCCTTGGCCTCGCGGGCCGCGGTGATCTGAGCGCGTGCGGCGTCGTCGTAGGTCGGCTTGCTCACCTGACGGAAGATGCCCATCACCATGTGCTCGAGGTTTTGTTCACTCAACCGCGACAGCGCGAACGCGTAAGCCGGATCGTCGATGGTGGCATCGTGCACCACGATCTGGTCCGCGGGCACATCGGCGGTCTTGGCGATCTCCAGGCCGAATCCCGACTTGACCACGGCGTACTCACCGTCGGCGCCGAAGGTGATCGGCTCGCCGTGGGTGATGTTGATCAGCCGGTCCTCCGCGCCTTCCTTGCGCAGCGCGTCAAAGGAACCGTCGTTGAAGATCGGGCAGTCCTGCATGATCTCCACCAGTGCGGCACCGCGATGCTGGGCGGCACCGCGCAGCACCTCCGTCAGGCCCTTGCGGTCGGAGTCCAAGGCACGCCCGACGAAGGTGGCCTCGGCGCCGAGCGCCAGCGACACCGGGTTGAACGGGTAGTCCAGCGAACCCATCGGAGTGGACTTGGTGACCTTGCCGACCTCGGAAGTCGGCGAGTACTGCCCCTTGGTCAGACCATAGATCCGGTTGTTGAACAACAGGATCGTGATGTTGATGTTGCGGCGCAGCGCGTGGATGAGGTGGTTACCGCCGATGGACAGCGAGTCGCCGTCACCGGTGACAACCCACACCGAGAGGTCCTCGCGCGCCAGCGCCAGCCCGGTGGCGATGGTCGGCGCACGGCCGTGGATGGAGTGGAACCCGTAGGTCTCCAGGTAGTACGGGAAGCGGCTGGAGCAGCCGATACCGCTGACGAACGCGATGTTCTCGCGGCGCAGACCCAGTTCCGGCAGGAAGTTGCGGATCGTGTTGAGGATGACGTAGTCACCGCATCCGGGGCACCAGCGGACCTCCTGGTCGCTGGTGAAGTCTTTGCCCTTCTGCGGCTGGTCCGTGGTCGGCACCAGCGCCGTCTTGCTGAGGGCTTCGGTCAGGCCCAGATCAGAGCCAACGAGGTCGGTCATGCTCCTGCTCCCACTGATTCCACGGTGGCCGCGGCCAACCGCGCGAATTTCGCCTTGTCAGTTTCCTTCTCGCGCAGCGTGCCGTCCAACGCCGCGTCGATGATGCCCTCGACCTCGTCGGCCAGGAACGCCATACCCTCCACCTTGGTCACCGACTGCACATCCACGAGGTACTTGCCGCGCAGCAGCAGCGCCAGCTGGCCGAGGTTCATCTCCGGCACCACCACCTTGGGGTAGCGGCGCAGCACCTCTTCGAGATTCTTCGGGAACGGGTTGAGGTGGCGCAGTTGGGCATGCGCGACCTTGATCCCGTTACGCCGGGCGCGCCGGCAGGCCTCACCGATCGGGCCGTATGAGCTGCCCCAGCCCAGCAACAGCAACTCGGCGTCACCGGTCGGATCGTCGACCTCCAGATCGGGCACCGTGATGCCGTCGATCTTGAGTTGGCGCAGCCGCACCATCAGGTCGTGGTTCTTGGGCTCATAGGAGATGTTGCCCGAGCCGTTGGCCGCTTCCAGACCACCGATGCGGTGCTCGAGACCGGGGGTGCCGGGCACGGCGAACTGACGGGCCAGCGTCTCGGGGTCACGGGCGTAGGGCTCGAACGGCTCGCCCGATTTGGCGAATGTGTGCTCGATGGCCGGGTAGTCGGTGATGTCCGGGATACGCCACGGCTCCGACCCGTTGGCGATCGCGCCGTCGGACAGGATGATCACCGGGGTGTGATAGCCGATCGCGATCCGCACGGCCTCGACCGCGATGTCGAAGCAGTCCGAGGGCGAGCAGGGGGCGAGTACGGCGACCGGCGATTCACCGTTGCGGCCGTAGAGCGCCTGCAGCAGGTCGGCCTGCTCGGTCTTGGTGGGCAGGCCGGTCGACGGACCGCCGCGCTGCACATCGATGACGAGCAACGGCAGTTCGGTCATCACGGCCAAGCCGATGGCCTCGGATTTCAGCGAGACGCCGGGGCCCGAGGTGCTGGTGACACCGAGCGCACCGCCATAGGACGCGCCGATGGCCGCCCCGATCCCGGCGATCTCGTCCTCGGCCTGGAAGGTCATCACGTTGAAGTGCTTGTACTTGGACAGCTCGTGCAGGATGTCGCTGGCGGGGGTGATGGGGTAGGTACCCAGCACCACCTGGATGCCGGCGAGCTGCCCGGCCGCGACGACACCGTAGGCCAGCGCCGTGTTGCCGGAGATCTGCCGGTATTCACCGGTCTTGAGCTTGGCGGGGGCAACCTCGTAGGTGGTGGCGAAGGCTTCGGTGGTCTCGCCGTAGTTCCAGCCGGCCTTGAGCGCCAGCACGTTGGCCTCGGCGATCTCGGGCTTGCGGGCGAACTTTTCCCGTATGAAGGCCTCACTGGCCTCGAGCTCGCGGCCGTACATCCACGACAGCAGGCCGAGCGCGAACATGTTCTTGGCGCGCTGACCGTCCTTCTTGGTGGCGCCGATCGTTTCGACGGCACCGAGTGTGAGGGTCGTCATCGCCACCGACTGCACGACGTAGTCGGACAGCTCATCGTTTTCCAGCGGGTTGGCGTCGTAGCCGACCTTGGCAAGATTGCGCTTGGTGAACTCGTCGGAGTTGGCAATGATCAGGCCGCCACGAGGGAGGTCCCCCACGTTGGCCTTCAATGCGGCAGGATTCATCGCAACGAGCACATCGGGACGGTCACCGGCGGTCAGGATGTCGTAATCCGCGATCTGGATCTGGAAGGACGACACGCCGGGCAGGGTGCCCTGTGGTGCGCGGATCTCAGCGGGGTAATTCGGCTGTGTCGCAAGGTCGTTGCCGAACAGTGCGGCCTCGGAGGTGAACCGGTCACCGGTGAGCTGCATACCGTCACCGGAGTCACCGGCGAAGCGGATCACAACCTTTTCCAGCTTCTGCCGGGGCGTCCCCGCGTTGCCGTTCTGACCCACGACTTCTTTCCTTTCACACCCGCGCGCGTCACGCATCGGTCGCGCGGGCGTTTGCGTCCAAAACTTTTGGTGTCACTGCCGGTAACCAGTATGGCACTTCTCTTAGGGTGACCAATGCCAGGCGAGCCGGCGACACGCGGGTTTCGTCCCGAAGAACTGCCTGTTCAGGACAGTGAAGCAGGACGAGTTCCCGTCGAGATGTGGTTTTCATCACGTTAAGAGAATGTCATTCTCTAAGGATCCGGTTACCGTGCAGTAGCACTGTGCCCGTCAAACTTGACGGGTGTCAAGTGGATCGTTTCAACCAGGAGTTACGCCGGCGCCGACGGGACCTTCACCCGTTTCTGCAATTCCCTGGCCACCAGCTCACTGGCGATCTCCACGGCGCGCCGCGGATCGGCACCCGCCGCCCGGTGCGCCACATACGAGGCGGTGAACATATCGCCGGCGCCCGTCGTCTGGACGTCCATCACGCGCCACGCCGCGGGCACCCGCACCACGGCACCGTCCCGATAGATGTCGCACCCCTCGGATCCGTAGGTCACCAGAATCTCCGGCACCCCCAACGCCTCGGCCGCCGCGAGGTCGAAGGCGCCGTCGGCCACGATCACGGCCTCGTCCTCGGCCAGCTTCAGCACATCGAGGTGGCGCAGCAGCTCGGGCGAGAAATGCCGGTCCAGCACCAGCGGGCCGACTCGGTCGGCGCGCACCAAGCCCTGCCCGTCGTAGGCGATGCGGTGGCCGCGGGCCCCCAGATGCGCCAGTGTCTCGGCCGGAAAGTCGGTACGCAGCAGCGGAGCCAGATGGATCCAGGTGGTGCGGGGGTCGTCGGCGTCGATATCGCGGGGTGTCCACACCGGGCCGATCGCCTGCACCGCCATGTGGCGGTGGTCGGTGTCGTCGTAGTCGAGGCTGAACCCGCTGGTGCGGTCCGACGGCAGCAGCCGCACCAGGTCACCGAACCGCTCCAGCACCGGGTCGAAGAGCTCGTGGTGCTCCTGCTCACCCATCGCCACGATGTGCGCGGTACCGGGTGCGGCCTCCAACGCCACCCCCGCAAACGAGGCACACCCGCCCGGGCTCGGCGGGGCTCCGTTGATGACATCGATGGCCAGATTCCCCAGCACCGTCACGCCCGGGACCAACTCTGGCGCCATCAAATCGAATTCCCCTACTTGTGGTTTGTCCTGTCGTCGGCACATGCTGACGTGGTCGTGCGCGGAAATGGTAGTCGGCGCCGCCCGCATTCAGCGATTCCCCAGCAATGGCCATGCTGCGCCGATCGTCATATGGGCAGGTTGTAGGGCGTGACGACCTGAATCGGGGTGGCCCGTACCGGTTCGTCGGGAAGGGCCCGATGCTGGGCCAAGATGACCCGGATGGCCAGCCGCGCGTCGGCGCGCAGATCGTTGTGCAGTACCACCGAGACCTTGCCCTCGCGCAGCAGCCTGCGGTTGTCGGCGTCGAGATCGTGGGCCACGAAGACTCTGCAGGTTCGGCCGAGCTTCTCGAAGGCGCGCACGGTGGCGGTATTACCGCCGCCCGGCGAGTACACGGCCTCGATCCCGGGATGACGCTCGAGCGCCTCGAGCACCAACCGCTCGTTGGTGGCATCGATGCCGTCGCTGTCGCTGACCTCGACGATCGCCCGCCCGGAACCGCGCAACCCGGACCGGAAACCCACCTCGCGTTCTCCCTCACCACGAAAGACCGTGCGGCTCAACGTGATCAACACCCCGGAAGGGGCTTGTCCGAGCCACTGATCCACCAGGAACGCCGCCGTCTGCCCGGCGCCGTGATTATCGATCCCGACGTAGGCGCACCGGTCGCTGTTGACCACGTCGGTGGTATAGGTGACCACCGGCACCCCGGATGCGACGAGCCCGTTCACCGCCTCGGCGACCTCCGGTTCGTCCTGTGCCTTGAGGATCACCCCGTGACTGCCCTTGATGCGCGCCAGCGCGTCCGCGGTCTGAGCCGCCGAACCAGACTCCCACAGATGAAATCGGGCTCTCGGCACGGCCGGCGCGAAGGCGGGCAGTTCAGCTTCCACGGCGGATCGGAACGCGTCGGAGAACCGCCGCGGGGTCTGCATCACCACGTCGACGAGGTAGCGGCGACCGTTGAGCCGTAGCTGCGCGCGTTGTTTGTCCAGATCCGCAATGGCCTGCAGCACCTCCGCGCGGGTGTTCTCTCGGACGCCCGGGCGGTCGTTGAGCACTCGGTCCACCGTCGCCTCGCTCAGACCGCACTGCTGGGCGATCTCGCGAACCTTATAGCGGTGCATCTCGGACTCCCACCCGTGTTCTGATGGCTTTTTGACGGTTTTTTGCTGTTGATTGCGGTCGATGTCACAGCAAGACTAGCGGTCATGTCCGCTGCACTCACCGCGTCCGGCGCCGGCTGGATCACCGAATCTGCCTGCGAGCTGGCCGAGTTCCGTCGTCAGGTGCAGCGCGAGACCGCCCTCGCCGACTATCCGCACGCCGTCGACGTCCGACGCAACGTATTGGTCTATTCGGCGGCCGACATTGCAGGCGCGGACCGGACGACCCTGCAGGCCGAGCTGATCCGCGCGCTCTCCGACGGGCCCGGCGTCGTGGTCTTCGAGGGCGCATTCGACGGCGATGTCCTCGACCGCGCATCGGCGGCATTCGAGGACATCATCGCCGGGCAACGCGCCGGCGGCGCCGTCGCCGGCGATCATTTCGGCAAGGCCGGCGCCAACGACCGGGTCTGGAACGCCGCGCAGAAACTCGCGCTGCATTCCCCCGCGGTGTTCGCCGATTACTACGCGGCGGACACCCTGGCGCTGGTGTCACAGGCCTGGCTCGGCCCGCGCTACCAGGTCACCTCCCAGATCAACGTCGTCAATCCCGGTGGTGCCGCGCAGATTCCGCATCGGGACTACCACCTGGGTTTCGTCGATACCGACCAGTTGGCGCGCTACCCCGCCCATCTGCACCGGATGTCGGCGGTCCTCACGCTCCAAGGCGCAGTCGCGCATTGCGATATGCCGTTGCCCAGCGGGCCGACGATGCTGCTGCCCTACTCACAGCGGTTCGAGGCCGGCTACATCGCCTTCTACCGGCCGGAATTCATCGAGTTCTTCGCCGAGCACCACGTGCAGGTGCCACTGCGCAAGGGTGATGCGGTGTTCTTCAATCCGGCGCTGTATCACGGTGCCGGCGAGAACACGTCGGCCGATATCCGGCGGATGGCCAACCTGCTACAGGTCTCATCGCCGTTCGGTCGCGCGATGGAATCACTGGATCGCACCGCCATGGTCAAGGCGGTGTACCCGGTGCTGCTGCGGATGCAGCGGGCCGGCCGCCCGGCCGCCGACCTCGTCAACATCGTCAACGCGACGGCCGAGGGCCATGCCTTCCCCACCAATCTGGACCGTGACCAACCCGTCGGCACGCTGGCGCCGCCCAGTCAGGTCGACACCGTGCTGGAGGCGCTGGCCGGCGAACTCGACCCGACAGCACTCGATGACCTACTCACCGCACAGAACGAACGGAGAACCCCATGACCACCATCGGCGTGATCGGACTGGGCCGCATCGGCGCATTCCACACCGAAACCCTTGCCGGACTGGACGGCATCGACGGGCTGGTGATCACCGACGAACGCGCCGACGTCACGGCCTCGGTGGCCGCCAAACACGGCGCCAAGGCCGTCGGCTCCGTCGAGGAACTGCTGTCCTCGGGGGTCGACGCCGTGGTGGTGGCCGCGGCCACCCCGGCGCATGCCGAGCTCACGATGGCGGCCGTACAGGCCGGTATCCCCACATTCTGTGAGAAGCCCATCGCCTCGACCGCAGCCGAGAGTGCGCGGGTCGCCGAGATCATCACCCGCTCCGGCGTGCCGGTCCAGGTGGGCTATCAACGCCGCTTCGACGCCGCCTTCGCCGCCGCCAAGCGCGCCGTCGACGCGGGCACGCTGGGCAGCCTGCACACGGTGCGCAGCACCACGATGGATCCCGCTCCCCCGCCGATGGACTACATCAAGGGCTCGGGCGGCATCTTCCGCGATTGCGCCGTCCACGATTTCGACATCGTCCGGTGGATCACCGGGCAGAACGCCGTCGAGGTGTACGCCACCGGAACCGTCCAGGGCGACCCGCTGTTCGCCGAGTACGGCGATGTCGATTCGGCCGCTGTGGTGGTGCGGTTCGACGGCGGCGCCCTCGGTGTGATCTCCAACGCCCGCTATAACGCACGCGGCTACGACTGCCGCCTGGAGGTGCACGGCTTCGCCGACAGCGTCGCGGCCGGGTGGGATCAGGGTGTGCCGCTGGGCAATACCGATCCGCGCCTCGCGGGCCCGGCGGACTTCCCGACCGGTCCGGCACACAACTTCTTCATGGACCGATTCACCGAGGCGTTCCGCACCGAGTTGGCCGCTTTCGTCGAGGTCGCCAAGGGCGGACCGGTGCTGGGCGCCACGGTCGCCGACGCCGTCGAAGTGGCGTGGCTTGCCGAGGCGGCCACCGAATCCCTGCGTCGAGGTGCCCCGGTGACACTTGAGTCGGTCAAAACCTCGGTTGAAAGGAAGGTACAGAACGCATGAGCATCAAACTTGCCGGGGCGCCGATTTCCTGGGGCGTGTGCGAGGTTCCCGGTTGGGGCTTCCAGCTTGAGCCTGACCGGGTGCTCACCGAGATGCGCGGTGTCGGGCTGACCGCCACCGAGCTCGGGCCGGAGGGATTCCTGCCCACCGACACCGAATCACTGAAATCCGTGCTGGCGCAGCATGAACTGGCCTGCGTGGGCGGCTTCGTCCCGGTGGTGCTGCACAAGGCCGACCACGACCCGACCGACGACCTTGCCGGACCACTCGATTCGTTGGTGGCCGCAGGTGCCGGCGTGGTGGTACTGGCCGCCGCCACCGGCGCCGACGGCTACGATTCGCGTCCGGTGCTCGACGAATCGCAGTGGGCCACCCTGCTCACGAATCTGGACAGGCTGGCCGGGATCGTTGCCGACCGAGGCCTGCTCGCTGTCCTGCACCCCCACGTCGGCACGATGGTGGAGACCCGCGCCGAGGTGGACCGGGTGCTGGCCGGATCCTCGATATCGCTGTGCCTGGACACCGGTCACCTGCTCATCGGCGGCACCGATCCTCTTGAGCTGGCCAAGGCTGTACCGCAACGCATCGCGCACACCCACCTCAAGGATGTGGATGCCGCGTTGGCGGCAAAGGTGCAGTCCGGCGAGTTGAGCTACACCGACGCCGTGAAGGCGGGGATGTACACGCCGCTGGGCACCGGCGACATCGATATCGAGGCCATCGTTCGCATTCTGCGCGACAACGGTTTCGACGGCTGGTTCGTGATGGAACAGGACACCATCCTCGACGGTGCGCCCGACGGTGACGGGCCGCTGGCCGATGTGCGAGCCAGCGTCGCCTACCTGAACAGCGTCACTGCGTGAGCTTGCGGATCGGGGTGCTCGGCGCATCCCGGATCGCGGAGAACGCGATCATCGCACCCGCGACCGAACTCGGTCACCGGGTGGTCGCGGTGGCGGCCCGGGACCGCGGTCGCGCCGAGGCCTTCGCCGAGAAGTACGGCGTCGAGCGGGTGTTGGGCTCTTACCAGGATGTGATCGACGACCCGCACGTGGACGTCATCTACAACCCGCTGGCCAATGCGCTGCACGCCCCGTGGAACCTCGCCGCCATCGTGGCGGGGAAACCGGTGCTGAGCGAAAAGCCGTTCGCGAGGAACGAGACCGAGGCGATCGCGGTGGCACGCGCCGCCAACGCGGCCGGTGTGCCCGTGCTGGAGGGGTTTCACTACTTCTTCCACCCGGTGACCCGGCGGGCCTTCCGGCTGGCCGCCGACGGTGAACTCGGTGAGATCAGACGGGTCGAGGTCGCGATGGCGATGCCCACACCCGGCGACGACGACCCGCGTTGGTCGCTGAATCTGGCCGGCGGTGCGCTGATGGACCTCGGCTGTTACGGCCTGCACATCATGCGTTCGTTGGGCGGGCTCGGCCTCGGTGAGCCGGCCATCACCGGTGCGTGCGCCGCGCTGCACTCCCCAGGGATCGATGCACGCTGCGATGTCGAGCTGGAGTTCGCCGGCGGCGCGAGCGGGCTGTCCACCAATTCGATGGTGGGCGAGTCTTATTCGTTCACTCTGACGATCTCCGGCACGGCCGGCGAAGCCTTCGTGCACGATTTCATCCGACCCGGCGAAGACGACCGGCTGACCGTGCGTACCGCCGGACGTAGCACCGTCGAGCACCACGGCACCCGGCCGTCCTACAGCTATCAGTTGGAGGCCTTCGCCGCGCATGTCGAGCACGGTGCCGCGCTGCCGTTCGGCGTCGAGGACGCGGTCGCAAACATGTCCCTGGTGGACGCGGCGTACCGGGCGGCCGGGCTGGACCCCAGGTAGACCGGCGGCGCAGAGCTCCGGACCAAAGCTCTGCGCCGCCGGCTGCTGGGCGCTATCCGCGTGCGGAAACGCGCTTGGCCGTCCTGGGGCCGGAGACGCTGCGGGCGCCGTCCTTTGCGGTCTTGGGGCCGCGGAGCGCCCCGGTCACTCGCGAGCCGGTGGCCGCAGCGACCTCGGCTTCAGCCTCGGTCTCAAGGGCGCCCGATTCCACGAGTTCGGTTTCCGTGGAATCGGTTTCGCTCTCCTCAGCCACACTCTCGGCGGGCTCGACGGCCGCATCGGGATCGGTCTCGCCGGCCGCGACTATTTCAGTCTCGGTCTCGGCGACGGTCTCGGCGTCGGGCTCCGATGCGACGACCGACGTCGCCCCCGGGTCCGTCGCGGGCAGGCCGGGCGTCACGGGCGCCGACTCGGCGCCGGCCGCCGAGTCGTCGACACCTTCTGGCGCCGAGGATGTTTCGTCGACGGGCACGGTCAAGGTGACGACACGCGCGGCCGGGGCGAGCGGTGCCGAGGCGGCGGTGGCTCCGGCGGCCGGCGGGTCCTGCGCCGGAGTCGCACCCAGCGCCGTCGCGATGGCGCGCGGTATGGTCACCAGCAGTGTCTGGAGCAGACCGGCGCCGAGCGGATCGGCACTGAAGGTGAGCAAGCCGGCGGTGGTGGTGTTGTTGACATCGGTGTAGCCGTTGAGGATTGCCGCGGTCAGCTGCGCGGGAATGTTGACGACCGCCGTGATCGCCTCGACGAGGCGACCGCCGCCCAGTGCTTGCACGGCGTCCTGCACCGACTCACCGAGCGAGTTGATGGCGCCGACGGCCGGACCCATCGCAGCCGATAGCAGCGGCAGTGCGACGTTGAGCGAGAGCACCGCTGACAACGCGTCGGTCAGGTGCTGGGCCACCTTCACGGGAACGTCCAGAAGACCCGAGGCGGCAAGCGGAAGTCCGATGATCATTCCGACGGGCGTGGAGATCAGCGTCTGGGAGAGGGTGATGAAGGCTTCCGCGATCTGACCCGATCTCAGCTGCCCGACGGCCGTGTTGATGCCGGCGGGAAGGCTGTAGGGGTTGCTGGGCGTCAGGTACTGAACGGCCCCGTCGACGATCGACTTGCCGGCACCGACCGCGGTGCCCAGGTAGCCGAGCTGATTCTTGAGGAGCTGACGCAGCGCCGGCGCCGGGTCGGAGAGCACGTCCTCGCCGAGCACGCCGACGTTGGCGATGGCATCGCTGAAGACCTCCGCCCAGAGCGCGATCGGATTGGCCTGCGCGGTGAGGGTGACGGCCTGCGACGAGATGGCCGGGACCGCGGGAACGGCGAGCATCGGGTTGACCGGCTGAATGGGGGCGACCGCGATGGCCGCGGCACCCACAACGGCGACTCCGGTTGCCAGGTACGGCCTCAGTACAGCGTGCATGGATCCTCCTCTGATGTGCACACAGTTGTGAACGACCGGTAATTTACTCAGAAGTAAGTTGACAAGTGGGTGGTTTGCGTCAAGTGATCGGCGGCACACATCCGGGGCCGGTGGCCCGGCAAACGCGCGGGCGAGCTCGCCGTCGAACCGACTAACGGCACTGCCCCACAGCATCATTCGTGACGGCTCGGATGGCGAGCGTCGTATCCGCGTCAGCGTTTGGCACGTACGTCCCACAAACTGTGGAACCGGCGCACTATTTCATTTCGCAATATTCCCAGATCAGGGCAATTCGCGACGCCACCACGGGCCACCCGCGATGTCAGCGTTTGCTGACGAACACCAGGGCCGGCGTTCTCGCCGAGCATCGACAGGTCGCGGATACCCGAGACCGCGATACTGACGCATCCGATAATTAGGGCAAAGTGATGACACCCTCGGTAACTTTCCCGACCGGCATCAGCGGGACCGCCGGACACCAGCCGGCAGTTTTCGTAACACCCGCTTGACGGGCTTCACCGCGCCCGCGGTGATCACGAGCTCGCCGGCGATCTGCTGGTTGGTGCGACCAGCAGCCATCAGCCCCAGCACCTCCACCTCGCGGCGGGTCAGCATCGACAACACGCGCGTGTGAACCTCGGCCAGCGACTGCGCGGCCGGGCTGCGCTCGACCCGTTCGATCTTGCGCAGGTCCAGGGGGGAGTCCTGTAGCGCGCGGACCGCCTCGTCGGCAGAGTTCAGTGCGCGCCGCACCTCGGCATGCTGGCGGCCGCACTGCGATGGTCTGGGAGAAGCCCCCGCTAGTGCGTGTCGTAGCGTTCGGCCAGACCCGTCAGCGTGGACTCGATGCCCTCGGCGTTCTTCTTGTGATACCCGAGTAGTTCGATCACGAAAGACATCTCACGAAGTTAAAAGTCAAGCCGCGAGCTGGAGAGGGGGTGGGAACGCAACATGTTCGTCGTAG
>JAKJHY010000028.1 GCA_021648845.1 Mycobacterium sp. MBM
GAGACCGTCGCAGGCGCGGGTTGCTCGTCAACCATGTCCCGATGACGAACGGTCAAAGATGTCCTGAACCCATACAGATCAGTCGAGGGACTGAGGGCCGACGAACGGCCGACTTGAACATTGGTCACGAACGTGGGACGAAGCCCGATGGTCACGCAGTGAGACATAGCCCGTCGCCCCAGTTCAGTGAGCCGCGTCTGGTCAGCAAAGGTGAGAAGTCACAGGACTTTCGGCACCAGGAGGATCTGGCCGGCAGGGTGGTGCGGCGCCGGCTTGGTTTGGATCGGGTTCTGGTCGAGCCCGCGATCATGGCATCGGTGTTTCGATATCAGTGTTTTCAGGATTGAGACGTGGCGGTCTCAGCGCGGGAGCGGTTGTCGCGAATCTCGTCGTGGTGATCGGCGGCCCAGCCGATCAGCTGCATGACGATGTCGTTAAGTCCCTGGCCGAGCGGGGCAAGGGTGTACTCCACGCGTGGTGGGACCTCGGCGTACGCGGTCCGGGTGATCAGACCGTCTTGCAGGAGTAGGCGCAAGGTGTGGGTGAGCATGCGCTGGGAGATGCCGGGGATTCGGCGTTGTAGATCGGTGTAGCGCAGCGCGCCGTTTTGCAGGACGGCGATGATCAGCATGCTCCACTTGTCGCCGACTCGGTCGAGTACCTGCCGGATGAATGCCATGTGGTCGGCCGGGATTGTCGCGCAAGGGCCTGCTGCCGCCGCCATCGCTGTTGCGGCACCGTTCTGCATGCCGGCCATTCCTCTCCGTTACACACACCGATGTGCCTTTTGTATCGCCTGTGATTCTGCCGCATCATGGTGTTACGCACAAATGATATGAATTGAGGTCAGCGGCATGAAGGTCGAAGTTTGGTCAGAGATCACCTGTCCATGGTGCGGCCTGGGCAGCTACCGGTTCGACCGGGCGCGGCAACGGTTCGAGCACAGCGACCAGGTCACGGTGGTTCGCCGCTCATTCCCGCTGAGCAGTGGCTTCCCTGAGGATCGCACGCTCCGTATCCGCGAGGCGCTGATGGCCAAGTATGGTGCTGATCCCAAGCAAGCCGGTGCGCTGGACCTCGAGAAGATGGCCGCGGCTGAGGGCCTGGCTCCCTACCGAGTGCTGGACAACCGGATCGGCAACACCGACCTTGCCCACGAGTTCCTGGCCCACGCCTCTGAGTTGGGCAAGAACCGCGAAGGCTGGGACATGCTCTTCCGGGCTTACTTCGGTAGGGCAGAGCCAGTTTTTGCTCTCGATGACCTGCTCGGACTTTCCGACAAACTCGGTCTGGACCGTGAGCAGACCCGTGAAGTACTCATCGAACGCCGCTACCGCCAGCACGTCCAAGACGACGCTCGCGCCGCGCAGTCCCTGGGAGCCGCCGGCGTCCCGTTCCTCCTCATCGACGGCCGCTACACGGTACCGGGGGCACAAGCCAGCGACGCCCTACTCGGGTTCCTACAGGCCGCGTGGAACGAGGCCCACGCAATCACCGCGGTAGACCCCAGCGGCGACACGCCAACCTGCAGTCCCGACGACTGCGCCGTCCCGACACGGCCATGAACCACCGCCGCATGCGAAGCCATGCCACCGCGTTTCACAAGGAGCCCTCATGACCAACCTGCTCGTTCTCGGCGGGAGCGGCCGAACCGGAATCCACGTACTCCACGGCGCCGCCAGCCGCGGCCACCGCGTCCGCGCACTGTTGCGCAGCCCCGAAGCCGTCCACGTCCCGCCCGGTGTGGAGCTCGTCGAGGGCACGCCCACGAACATCGACGACCTGCGCAAGGCCGCCCAGGGAACCGACGCCGTAATCAGCGTCCTCAACAACGCCCGAGCGTCCGACAACCCGTGGGCCAAGCCCATCAGTCCGCCGTTGTTCATGACCGACGCCGCGCGCGACACACTGACGGTGATGGGCGAGCAAGGCATCCGCCGGATCGTGCTGGCCTCCACCCAGGGGGCCGGAGACGACTGGAACCGGCTCAATCCGGTCATGAAGCTGGCGATCAAGCTGTCCAATCTCAAAGTCGGCTTCGCAGACCACGACGCTCTCGACCGCCTCGTCCATGCCTCCGACGCAGATTGGACGCTCGCCCGCGCTGTCGCGCTGAGTGATAAACCGGCCGCAGGTCCACTGCGGGCGGCTGAGCCCGGCTCCGCCAAGCCGGGGGTCCGAGTCAACCGTGCCGACTTTGCCGGGTTCCTCCTCGATGCCGTTGAAAATGGCGCTTGGATCCGGCAGACGCCCTTGGTATGGAACACCAAAGCCTGACCGCGTCCCGACACCGTTCGAGAAGACGAATCTCACCCAGATCGAGTCGGGCAAGGCCCTCCGGCTTGGATAACACGACGCGCATGAGTCGGCTTGACCGACTCGAGCGATATGGAGACCCGATGAACACGCACACACCGCAGCCCATCACCGCGCCCCTACCCCGGTGGCGCCCACACCACCCTCAGTTACGAGCCGCGTGACTCTCAAGCCAAAGTCCTCATCACCACCGCATCGTTGGCTCGGAAGGCCGAGGCGGTCCACCTGCTGAGCGACACGCGAGCTGACTGCAAATTCTCGCTTGGGACTGCGCCGCTGTTGCTTGTGCGCAGAGAGCTTGCGACACGCCGTCCGGACCCGCATATCGAGATCGGTTGTCAGTCGTGTGCGGTTGCACGTCGAACATGTTCTGCCACAAGTCCATAGACTTCGCGGGTCACATCGGTCGCGTTGGTCATGCCGATCTCCGAAGCGAGTCGATTCAGCCATCTGACGGCGGTGGCACTGCAGACCGCAGCCGTATGGCAGGTCTTCTTGGCGTCCCCACCGGCAGATCGCATGACAACGGCGACCGCACGATTGGCGGACATGCTACTCGACGAGGCGGTTCGCATTCGGGCTCGGTGACCCGCACCCCGCGCCGCGAGACTCCTGGGTGGCGATCGTCCGCGAACGCGTTGCGGCGTAACGCTCGCCAGCGATGCGTCCCGCGGCGAACACGTTTGACCAGTGGGTTGTTTCGTCGGCGCCGATCGCGACGCTAGTTGGCAGAGATGTTCTCCTGCATGACCGCCGCGCGCCTCGTGCCGGGGATTGGCACCGCGTCCAGCGGCTGGTTGAGCAGCCACGCCAGGCAAGAGTCCCCGGGTGCGGCCCTTCTGAATGGCCATGGCTCTGAGTTGCTCGACCGGTGCCAGGTTGGGCCCCAGATGCTCGGTGCTGAACCTCGGATTGGTGGCCCGGAGGTCACCCTCGGTAGCCCTTGGCAGCCCAGCCCGATCGGATGAGCCGTCAGATCCGAGTGCCCGGGCGTAACCGTCGCGGACCCCCTACGGCACTCGAATCGTGGTCAGAATGTAGGCATTTAGGCTCTCAGGGGGTTCAGCTGGTCGGCGGAGGCGTCGTCAGCCGCGGTGGACACACTGAGCGGCTCCCACTTCTCGTCGGCGGCCAGCAGGTCTCGCCCGGCCGCCGTGGCGTAGCGGTAGGCGTCCGGGCCTACGAGCAGCCGTGCGGGCGGGTCGGCCATGGCGATGATCTCCAGGACCAGCGACGCGACATTGGCGGGGTCGCTGGCACCGAGATGGCCGGTACGGCTCATCGCAGCGGCCGCCCCTACCGTGGGGGCGTACTCCTCACGCACCGGATCGACCCGCATCGACGAACCCGCCCAATCGGTCCGCATCCCACCCGGCTCGAGCACCGTGACCTTGATGCCCAGTAGGCCGACCTCCTGAGCGAGGACACCGGAGAACCCGGTGACCGCCCATTTAGCGGATTGGTAGGCGGCCAGGCCGGGCCGTGTCAGGCGGCCACCCACCGAAGACACCTGGACGATGTGGCCTGATCGTTGTGCCCGCATGATCGGCAGCACCGCTCTGGTCAGGCGCACTACACCGTAGAAGTTGGTGTCGACCTGGGTGGTGAAATCGTCGAAGTCGACGTCTTCGATGGCGGCCATGTTGGCGTAGCCGGCGTTGTTGACCAAGACATCAATGCGGCCGAACTGCTCCACCGCCGTCGCGACCGCGGTGCGGACATGATCGTCGTCGGTTACGTCGAGTTCGACCACGGTCAGCCGATGCGGATGTTCGGCGAACAAGTCGGCCAGTGCCGATGTCGATCGGACGCCGGCGACGACGTTGTGCCCAGCTGCCAAGGCGGCGGAGACGATGTCGCGGCCGAGGCCGCGAGATGCGCCGGATACCAGGACGACTTTCGATTGAGCGGACATGAGCATTCCTATCGTGTTGTGGTGGGGGGTTCAGCGCGGTCATCGCAACGTCGCCGGCTGTGCGGATGTCACCCGGAGGCCTGTCCATCATCACTCCATATCTACAGCCGTAGACTTCGCTTAAGTCTACAAACGTAGACACCCTGCCGAATGTTCCCTACCGTGATGACGTGACGTCGTCCCCGCCGCGCCGCCGTAACGCGGCCGCCACCCGTGAAGCGATTTTGAACTCGGCGATCGGTCACTTCGCCCGCGTCGGCTATGACGGCGCAGGGGTGCGGGAGATCGCCCGCGATGCCGGCGTGACCGCCATGCTGGTGAATCGCTACTTCGGATCCAAGGAACAGTTGTTTGTTGAAGCGGTCGATATCTCGTTTGCGCCGCCGGTCTTTGTCGCCGAGCAGTCCGCGCTAGTGGCCTCCCGTACGGCTGCCGAGGTAGTCGCGCGCACGAACCCCGACGTCGAACCGCCCGCGCCGTTCCTCATCATGTTGCGTTCGTTGTCGAACGCGCGCGCCACCGAGATCGTTCGCGACGCGCTGGAACGCCATGTAGGGCAGCGGTTGGCGCGTCAGATACCCGATTCAGCTGGTCGCCTACGCGGTGAATTGATGTTGTCGCTGATCGCCGGAACGCTGCTGATGCGCCGGGTTGTTGCCATGCGCGCGCTTAGCGACGCGAAACCCGAAGAGCTGGAAGCACTTCTGGAGTCCGCGCTCGATGCAGTCCTGCGAGCGTCGATAGTGTGATCGGGTTGCACCCGCCCATCGACTGGAGCGACGCCCGATGATCTCGGGTAAGGCGAGGACCCGGGGGACCTCGCTCGACCGTAGGGGCGCCCCGAGCGAGACGCCAGGTCATCACCTGGCGGCGAGATGTTAGGCAGGTCTCGGCGGGAGCGTCGCGTACATGCTGGGGGCGGAGGCCGTGGCGTCGCGGCAATGGCGAGCCTGGGCACCGTGAGTTTTCGGCGTTCGGATGAGGGTTGGGTCCCGCGACCTCAGCCGTCGAATGCCAGCACCAGCGTGAAAAGGGTCATCGGCGCGAGTGGCATCGAGGCCAGCAGCATCAGCAGGATTGGTATCACCCCGCCGGCTGGCGATCGCAGCCGTCCAGCCGCCGAGCGCGGCGAGGATGCCGGCGATGACCGCGGTCCGGTTGCCGGTGACATCGGTCCCCGGCGGTGCGACGCCGTTCATCAGTTTGTCGGTCACGTTGGGGTCTCGCAGGACCGTGAACATCAGCAGGTAGGCGATGGTCATCGCGGCGATCGCTGTGACCGACAGGGTCACCGCGCGAGCCCGTTCGGTGGGCAGGTTCTGGTACATACCTCCATCGTTACGCGGGCCGGGGGTGCTGCGAATCGGTAGAACTACTCGGTGGCGTTGCTTCGGCGCAAGCGGTTGCCATCAATCGTGGCGCGGGCGTCCGCAGTGATCGGGCCCGCGCACCGAGGCTGGTTATCGAATCCCAAACTTCGGCTCGGCGTGGCATCATCCTTCTCGCGTTAGGGCAGGTCCTGGACTATGCGCGGTGCGTACCGCCGAATTGGGCGGCAATACTTCTTTGCGTACTGGGTGCCATCGGGGGCACTGCATTGGGTGCATCTCCGCTGTCTTGCGGTGGAATAGGCTGCACCGATGGGGATCCGGGACTGGTCGAGGGCGAAGATAACATTTCTCATCGGACTGCCCGTGTTCCTTGTCATCGCCGTCCCGATGGTCGTGTGGGGGTACCGCAGCGAGCCGCCACCGCTGAGTGGCGACTGCGTGCACGTGGATCAGGCGCTGCGGCACTGGATGACCGTGCTGCCCCGCATTCAGCTCAGCATGGCCAAGGCAGGTGACACCACCCTGCTTTCCGATGTCGGTGCCGCGGCCCGAGCGGTCCGAGTTGAAGCGGCGGCGATCGAGGGTCCGACATTGCGGTCGACGGTGATAAAGCTCGCAGATAACCTCGACCGGGTCAGCAGGGGAAGCCCGACTAGTCCGCCGAACGGCTTTCCGGACCGGAACTATGTTGGTGGATTGCAGGATTCGATGTCTACAGGTCACGCACTGAAGCTCGCGTGCCCGGCCGCCGTCAACGACCCAGCGCCCACGCAGTAGCACCGAATAATCGCTGCTCTCCATACCCGGTGTTTGGCCAGCCGAAGGTGTCGTCTCGGCAGGGGCAAAGACGCTCGCAGCGAACGGTGTAGGCGAGGCCATTACGGACAACTCGGGTTGACGCGGCTGGGGGATGGCGTAGCGCAGTCGGCGGGCGGGCTGGGGTGTTGTCCAGGTTGGTGAGCCGAAAGAGCGCAACTGGTCGTGTGTCGAGGAACGAGTAATAGATCGGCAAGCAACTCCGTCGAAGGACGTGCTATCTCTGCAGGTCCAAGCAGAGCCCGACTTCGTTCAAACGATAGGGATCATCTGACGAAACCGAAAACGGACGCAGCAGGCAGCAGCCGCACTCCCGGACGGGCGACCGACTCCAAGAAGAACAGTGGACACGAAGTTGGGTCCGACGGCGATCGCGGTACTTCTTCTGCAGACCGTCATGTCCGCCGACACCCGTGACCACAGCAACAATCGGGAAGGCGTGGATTCCGCCGAAACGACGCCATAGCCCAGCTCACTGTGACGTGCTCGTCGCTGCGCCTGCGAAGGTGTGACACTAAGTCTGTGGCAGAACCGGGGACGGTGGTGACGGTGGCGCAGAAACTTGTGGCGGATCGATTTCCGCAAGCACGGGCCGCCTGGTTGGGAGGAAGTATCGCGGCCGGTATGCGCACCGCGACCTCGGATCTCGACATCACCGTGCTCCTGGCCGGCCCGCCGGCACCCATCCGTGCCTCGGAGACGTTTTCGGAGTGGCCGGTCGAGCTGTTCGTGCAGACCGAGGCCTCACTCAACCGGTTCTGCGAGCTTGATCGCGACCGCCGGCGGCCGACGACGATGCGCCTGGTGGGGTCCTCGATCATTGTTCTCGACCGGGACGGCTCTGGACGCAGACTCCAGGAGTCACTGCACCGGATAGATATGGAGGGTCCGCCTCCGGCAACCGCCGCCGAACTCGAAGCTCAGCGTTACGTCATCACTGACCTGCTGGCGGACATGACCGCGCCACGCAGCGACGACGAGATGCTCGCCGTCGCGACGGCACTGGCGGAGTCGACAGCCAACTTCGTGCTGACAGCACACCGACGATGGGGCGGGAGCGGCAAGTGGCTATGGCGCGAACTCACCACACTCGACGAGCTTGAGCACACGCGACATGTGTCCACGTTGCTCGGCGGGCTGCGTGCTGCGTCGGCTGGCGATCCAGTGCCGCTGCGAGAAGCCGTTGGAAGTGTTTTGAAACGCCACGGCGGTCCGGTGTTCGATGGATTCCACCGTGGCGGACCGACCCCCTAGCCTCGGGTTCTGCCGTGCAACCTCGGGTGCCGCCGATCTACTTCGCATCGGCGATCCACTGGGACAGGCACGTGGGGCTGACCCGTAGAGGGACGTGCGAGCCGCGGGAGTGCTTCGGGTTGGCGCGCGACGCCGGCGATGAGTTGGGCGCCGGCCATGCCGTCGCCGACGCCGGCGCCGATGGCTCCGCCGGCCAGAACGATCGCCCCGGCGAGTAGGGCGTTGCCCATGAGTTGTTCTGCGGCCACGGTCGGTAGATCCCTTTCAGCGACGCGGTGTGTGCAGGAGTTGTTCGATGACCTCGACCGCTGCAGCTGTGCCGTCTTCACCGCTGATGCGGGCGGCGAGCGTTCGCGCCGTGTCCCGCAGGGTGGGGTCGTCGAGGGTGGTGCGGATGGCGGCGGTGAGGGTTTCGGCGGTCAGGGAGCGCTGCGCTATCGGCGCGGTGGCGGCGCCGAGGGTGTGCAAGCGTTGAGCCCAGAACGGTTGATCGCCGACCGGTCCGGGCACGGCGATGCTGGGGGCGCCTGCGCGTAGGGCGGCAGCGGTGGTGCCGGCGCCGCAGTGGTGCGCGACTGCAACCATCTGGGGAAACAACCAGTCATGGGGTGCCTCGCCGATAGTGAGGACATCGGCACCAGTGACGTCCAGACCGGCCCACCCGGCCTGGACGACGCCCCGTACCCCGGCGTCGCGCAAGGCCGTGGAGATGATGTCGGCGAGTTCCTGAGCGCGGCTGGCGGTCACCACGGTGCTGCCCAGCCCCACGAACACCGGGGGCGGGCCCGCAGCCAGGAACTCGGCGAGCTCTGCGGGTGGCTGCCAGTCCGGTGGGCTCGGTGGCCACCAGTAGCCGGTGACCTGCAGGCCGGGCCGCCAGTCGGCCGGACGGGGAAGGACGGTGGGGGAATAGCCGTGCAGAACAGGCCAATCCGCACGAGTGCGCTGGCGGCGAAGGGTCCGCGCGGAGACCCGGGACAGTCCGAGTTCGCGGCGGAAGTGCGCCACGACCCCGCCGTAGAGACGATCGATCGTCCACGCGGCAGCCGCGGCGGTAGCTCGGTTGCCCCGGCCGCCGAGGGACCAGGCGCCCAGCAGGCTCGGTGGGTGGTCGGCGGTGGCCGACAGCGGCTGCAGCCGCACACCCACCGACGGGACACCGGCCGCTTCGGCGCGTGCGTGTCCGGCGAGTTCGGCCAATGGTGAGGTCAGCAGGATGTCGGCGTCGACATGGGAGAGCGCGTCGAGCAGCAGCTGGCCGGTGTCGCGTTGCCCGCGCGGGCTGAACATCGCGGCGGCGACTTCTTTGGAGCGGGTGTCGGCGTGATCGGCGCCGGGTGTGAAATCGGCAGGCATCTCCCGGAATTCGCACCCTGTAGCCGTGACGAGTTCGGCGAATGGTGTGTAGGCGGCGATGACGACGCGGTGCCCGGCGTCTTGGAGTGCGGCACCGAGTCCGGCGAGCGGGGCGACGTCGCCGCGGCTGCCGACCGCGGCGATCGCGACGGTACTCATCGGGTCCTGCCCACGATGCGCCCGAAGAGGTCAATAAGGTCCTCGGCGTACTGGGCTGCATCGAATGCCGGGTCGCGCAGCACCGGTTCGACGACGCCGTTGACCGCACCGCGCAAGGCGATCGCCGTGGACGCGAGCGGAAAATCCGTGAACTCGCCGTCACGGTGGCCGGCGTCCAGGATGGCGGTGGGATCCAGTGCGGCGAGCTGCTCGGCAATCTCGGGAGCGAGTCCGAGTTCCTCGAAGCGTCGCCCGTCGGCGGGGACGTAGGTGGTGCCCAGCGACCCGAGGGCCTTCAGCGCGACGCGGTGGGAGGCAAAATAGTCGATGCTGGAACGGATGTAGGCGTCCAACTTGGCTGAGGCGGTGCGCTGGGCTTCCACGGCGGGTGCGACCGAGTCCAGCATGGTGCGGTACATGTGCTCGACGATGGCCTCGACGAGTTTGTCCTTGGTGCCGAAGTGATAGAGCACTGCGCTCATCGCGATGCCGACGCGGTCGGCGATCTTGCGGATTGATGCCTGCGCAAATCCGACCTCGGCGATGACCTCGATAGCTGCAGCGACGATCTGGCTTCGACGGGCGGACCGAATGAAGGACTGCGCGTGCGCTGGGCTGGGTGGCATGCCTTGAAGGTATGGCGATGGCACAAGTTTTAGAAGGGGTGATCTAAAAATAGATCATCTGATCGAATTCCTGTTGCATCCGAATGTGCGCTCTGATTCCGCGGTCCGTACGGAGACGTGCCGTCGTTGCTGTTCAAGCAGTCGAGCAGCATTCACCAGGCTGCGGCGCTAGGTCACAGTCGTCGGTTCGCCGGGCAGGGCAGGGCAGGGCGCGGCGGGGGTTCTGGTACTTGGGTATTCGTGCAGACGGGTCGACCATCAGATCGCTTACGGTCTTTGACCACTGTGACCACCTGAGCGGTGCGTACGGCTTGCCCCGGCTCCGGCCCGGCACTTCAGTAATCGTCAACAAGAACTCAATACGATCCGAGAATGCCCGCCATTCATCATCGGTTCGCGTCCGTCGACGGACATCGTCTGTTCTACCGTGAGGCGGGCCCGGTTGGCGCGCCGGTACTCGTTTTGCTGCACGGCTTTCCGGCCAGCTCCGCGATGTTTCGCCATGCCATGCCGCTGTTGGCGGACCGGTGGCACCTGATCGCTCCGGATCATCTCGGCTTCGGACTGTCGGATGCGCCGCCGGTTGCGGACTTCGACTACAGTTTCGACGCATTGACCGATCTCACCGCGGCACTCCTTCGGCAACTGGGCGTGCACCGTTACGCGATGTATGTTCACGACTACGGCGCGCCTATCGGTTGGCGGCTCACGCTGCGTGATGCCACCGCGATAGCAGCCATCGTCAGTCAGAGCGGCAACGCTTACCAGGAGGGGTTTCAGCCCGAATTCTTCGGAACCATGTGGGCGTACTGGGCCCAGCAGAATCCGCACACCGAGGCGGGCGTACGCCGCGCACTGACCCTGGAGATGACGCGATGGCAGTACCTAGCCGGCGTCACAGACGAAACACTGGTCGATCCCACGGCGTGGATCACCGACCACGCCAGGCTGTCCCGGCCGGGCAACGACCTCGTGCAGCTCGCGTTGTTCCGCGACTACGCCAGTAATCCGCCGTTGTATCCCGCTGTGCACCAGTACTTCCGCGACTCGCAGGTGCCGTTCTTGGCGATCTGGGGCCGAGACGATCCGATCTTCGGACCGCACGGTGCGACGGCGTTCAAGGTGGATCTACCGAATGCCGAAATCCACCTCATCGACGGCGGTCATTTCCTCTTGGAGACTGCGTGCGACCGTGCCGTTGATCTGATGCGGGCATTCCTCATCGCCAACGTCTGAACCACCGAATCTCGCCCCGGGTTCGCCGCCGCCATCACGAGGGATGCACCGGCATGAGACGCCCGCGTGCCTATGCGGTGAGAGCAGGTCGGTGTGACACCTTCGGGCCGTTGCGCTCACTACGCAACCTGCGTCCAGTGCGCGCAACGACCCGTCTTCGTGGCGGCGCTGACTAGTGAGCCACCCTGTCGAGGAAGTCGCGGATATAGCCGCTGATCTCGGGTCCGTGTGTTTCGAGGGCGAAGTGGCCGGCGTCGAGCAGGTGATACTCCCCATTGGGTAGGTCACGCTTGTAGGCCTCCGCGCCTGCGGCGCCGAAGATCTCGTCGTTGCGTCCCCAGGTGACCAGCAGGGGTGGTTGGTGGGTTCGGAAGTACTCCTGGAACTTCGGGTAGCTGTCGAGGTTGAACTGGTAGTCCCAGAACATCTGAAGCTGAACTTCGTCGTTTCCCTTGCGGTCGAGCCCCGCCTGGTCGAGCTGCCAGGCCTCGGGCGCGATGAGTTCGAGCCGGTCGGCGGGCACGCCGTGGGTGTACTGCCAGTGGGTCTTGGCGCTGGTGAGGTACTCGCGAACCGCGCGTTCGTGAGCGGCCCGGTCCTTGGCGTGGGCGAACAGAACGTCCCAGAACGGGGTGAACCCTTCCATGTATGCGTTGCCGCTCTGGGTGACGATCGCGGTGATGCGCTCCGGGTTCGCGCTGGCGATGCGCAGTCCGATGGGTGCGCCGTAGTCGTGGATATAGATCGCGAACCGGCTCAGATCGAGGTGGGTGATCAGCTTCTCGGTGACGGCGGTCAAGCTGTCAAAGCTGTAATCGAACTCATGAATGGTCGGCATCGACGACTGCCCGTAGCCGATGTGATCGGGCGCGATCAGGTGGTAGGAGTCGGCCAGCGAGGTGATCAAGTTGCGGAACATGTGCGAGCTGGACGGGAAGCCGTGCAGTAGCAGCAGTGTGGGGTTCGACGGGTTGCCGGCTTCTCGGTAGAAGACGTCCAGTCCGTCAAGGGTGACGGTGTGATAGTGAGTAGTGGTTGTCATGGCAGGGTTCCTTCCGGGGTGGTGTTTGTGAAGCTATCCGGATGGTGTTGACCACTACTGGATGAATAGTGCACTGTCGCTGTGCGGTGTTACACCGCGGGCCGGCATGTCTCGCTGGCGATTTCGTCGATCGCGGCCTGGGCGCGTTGGGCGAAGAGATGGGCTCCCCGGGCGTGCGATGTCGAGTGGGCTCGGTGAAATGCTGTGTGCACCTTGTCGGCCGGTGCGCCGCTGGCCCGCAACAGTCGGGCGCGTGTCAGGAGAAGCAATCCCTCGCAATAGCGCTGGCCGTAGGCGTGCAGGCAGTACTCGGCCCGGTCGAGCATCCGCGTGGCGTTGTCGCGCCTGCCTGCGGTGAGCCACATCTCGGCGAGCAGCACATACCATGTGGCTACACACGACCGTGCTGGGTCGAGCAGGTTGGCGGTGATCAGAGTTTCGGCCTCCATGGCGGATTGAACCGGGTCATGGTGGATCTGGGCTTCTGCCCAGAAACCGGCCAGTCGCTGATAGGTGCCAAGAAACGCGAAGTCGAAACCAGGGTCGACCGCGACGCCGCGCCGGGCCGCGTCCATGGCCCAGTACGGGTCGTCGGTCAGCACCGCGATTCGGCACGAAAACGTCGCCCACACGGTGATGTTGTACGGCGTCTGTCCGGCGGATACCTGCATCAGCTCAAGCAGTTCCCGGGCGGCCGCGGTATCACCATGCAGCGCAGTGGTTTCTGCGAGCATGCCCGCCATCAACCACTGGAGATCACGCCGTACCGGGTCATCGTGCTCATTGGTTAGCGCGTCCAGCAGGTGCTCCCTGGACCGCTGGAGATATCTGTAGGCCTCGCCGATATCGCCGGCATTCCACTGTTGTATGCCCCAGGCTTGGAAGCCGTAGGCGCGGACAACGGGATCGTCTGAAGTACGACCATTCTTGAGTAGGCGCTGGGCCAGTGGGCGGCTGATACCGAGTTCGATCGCCTGTGCGTGGGCCGCCCACCGCGAGTACAGGAGTCCGGCGGCTTCACGTTCGCGTCCGAGAGACGTGGCCAGGCGTTCGGCGCGCTCTGATAGCTCCGTCAGGCCTGCCGACCCGTACATCGACCGCATGCCCACCAGCGCGATGAGTTCCGCGAGCGCATCGAGTTCGAGCTCGGCCAGGCCCGCTCGCCGCGACACCTGTATCGCCGTTGCAAGGCGCTGCTCGGCCGTCTCGAACGCGCATTTGCTGGCCATTCTGCGTGCGGCCAATACCAGGGCTCGTGCTGTCCTGCTCGGTGCTACACGTGGCCCGGCGGCCCGCAGGTGGTGCGCCAGTCGTTCCTCGACGGATTCTCCTTGTCGGTAGCAAGATTCGAGAGCCTCCGCGATTTGGGCGTGCAGCCGAGTCGTGTGATAGGAGGTGGCTTGGGCGATGACCGCGTCGCGCACGAGATCGTGCGCGAACCGGACCTCGAACGGGTCCGGTGCCGCGGTCAGGATGTGGAGTTCGTCGAACGACTCCAGGCGCTGTAGGCAGGTCTGTAGGTGAAGGCCCGTGGCGTGAGCGAGCACGTTGACATCGACGGTCCGTCCGATCAACGCTGCGGTGATCAGCAGCTCCATATCGTCGCCGGCAAGGCCAGCGAGTCGATCGATCACGATGTCGCGCACGGAGGCGGGTACTTCGACGAATACCGCGGCATCGCCGTCGAGCTGCCCGTTGTGGGTGAGTAGACGGGACAATTCCCGCACGAAGAACGGATTCCCCGCCGTGCGCTGGTGAATTCTGCGTACCGCATCCTCGTCGGGAGCTTGGAGCGTTTCGACCCTTATCAGTTCGGCAACCTGGGTTGCGTTCAACGGGCCCAGCCGGATTCGCCGGAGCCCCGGCACCCGACTGACGGCGGCCAGCATATGAGTGAGTCCGCTGCGTGGTGCCGGTGCTCGGTCCCGGAAGCCCCCGACGAGTGCGACCGCGTCGGGGAGGTGGGTGGCCAGGTGCGCGAATAGCTCCAGGGAGCACGGATCGGCCCAGTGCAGATCATCGATGATCAGGACGACAGGCTGGCGGGCAGCCGATTCGGCGATCAGAGTCGTAGCCCGTTGGAACAAGTGAAATCGGGCACCGCTGTCGGGTGGTCTCGGCGCAATCTCGGTGTCTGCGGCGTTGAGCAGCTGGCCGACCGCGTCGCCGCGCCAGTGTCGTTGCCGCTGCTCGGACAGACCGTGCAGCAACGCCTCGAGCGCCTGCACCCACGGCCACATCGCCGGCGTGCCCTCCGATGGCGGGCAGTTACCCCACGCGACGACGGCGCCGTGCCGGGCGGCCGCGATCTCGATCTCTTCGCAGAACCTGGTCTTGCCGATGCCGGGCTCACCCTCCACCAGGACGAGTCCGGTGCCACCGCCGGTGGCTGCGTCCATCGCCGTGACGGCCAGGGCAGTTTCCGGCACGCGCCCGACGAATCGGGCAGAGTGGGGCGGGGTGTCGCGACAGCTCGGCGCCGGCGTGGTCATTGTTCGCTCGGCCGCCGGCGCAGCCGCCTGCTGATCGAGCACGCGTTGGTGGGCACGTTGCAGGGCCTGGCCGGGGTCGACGCCGAGTTCGTCGACAAGCCGCTGCCTGGTCGAGCGAAACAGCTCAAGCGCCTCGGCCTGGTGTCCGGAGGCACCCAGTACCGAGATCAAGGCGGCATGGATCGGTTCGTGCAGGGGCGCAATCGTCGCGGCGGTCCGCAGCGGCGCAGCCAGTCGTTGCGCGCTCGCCATGGAGACAGCCAGGTCGGCGGCTGTCACACACACGTCCAGGAACTCCGCGTTGATTGCGGTGAAGACGTCGGCCGCCGAGCGCCCGTGATCCAAGTCGGCGCCCGCCGCACCCTTCCACAGTGCGAGGGCGTGCTCGTAGTGCATCAGGGCGGCGCCGGGCTGTTCCTGGACTGAAGCGTGCTTGGCGAGCCTCACGTGTTCGTGGAACTCCTCGATGTCCAGCACCGCAGTTCCTGAGGTGAACAGATAGCCGTTGCCGCGCCGGATGATGTGGCTTCCGGAACTGCGTGCAGGCAGGGATGGTTCGAGGATGCGCCTCAGGGCGCCGACGTACTTGTGGATCACGTTGAGCGCGCTCGCCGGTGCGTCGTCGTCCCAGATCAGGTCGATCAGGTGGCCAGTGCTGATCGGGTGATCGGCCCGGGCAAGAAGAAGGGCGAGAAGGCACGCTTGTTGACGCGGACCGACATCCAGTTCACGCTGGCCGCGCCACACGCGGAGCGGTCCCAATACCTGCAACCTCAGCCGGTCGTCGGCGTCGGCGGCTAAAGAACCTGCACCACAGTCCATCTGAAGACCCCCGACCGCGCGGCACGCCCGTGCGTGAGGCCCGAGGTGATTTCGCTACACCGAGACTACAGTGACTATGGCTATTCAGCAATAGGTATAGTATCGGTTCAGTTGGAAACGAGGATGCGAGTGCGGCGACGATGAAGCCATGGCCAGGGACCCCGTGACCGACGTTGCGCCGCGACGTCGCACCAGACGCGACGAATACGCCGAGCAGACGCGACTGGCGGTCGTGACAGCCGCGCGACAGCTGTTCGCAGAACGCGGCTACGTCGCTACCACGGTCAACGACATCGCCGCGGCGAGTCGCGTCTCGCCGGGGACGGTGTATCAGCAATGCGGCGGCAAACAAGGACTGCTGCGCACCTTGATGGACACCTGGATTACGTCGGAGCTGGTGCAGGGGACACTCGATCTCGTCGACAACGTCAACACACTCGATGAGTTGCTCGACGTACTGTCCGAATCCTATTTGGAGTTCTGGCGACAGTACGACGACATCGTCCAACTCGTGCTGGCGACAGCGGCCCACGACGAGAGCGCCGCCTCCTCGCTCGTAGAGGCGACCGCGCGCCACCGAACCGCGCTGCACGAGATCGCCCGAAAAGCACGCAACGTCAGCTCACTGCCGGATTCCTTCAGCGACGATGACTTCGCCGACCTCGCGCTCTACCACTACGGACCGCACAACGGCTTCCACTTCACGGTGAGCGTGCTGGGCTGGCCGGAGGATCGCGCGCAGACCTTTCTCCGCGCCCAGTTCTCCTGCTCGCTCCGTGATGTGGCCGACCGTCGAAACTGAGCGTCCATCGCAGACCCGTTCACTCGTACTCCACCGATAGTCAAGAGCGGCCACATAGCGTCCGAGGCAGCCCATGCACCCTCACGGACAGGACGCAGACCATGACCGATGTCGTATTCATCCACGGACTGTGGGTAGCCCATACCGCCTGGCAGCCGTGGGTCGAGCGCTTCGCCGCCGCGGGACTCAGCGCGATCGCACCGCCATGGCCCGGCGAGGATCACACCGTGGCCGATTCCCGCCGGAATGCGCAAGCGCAGGCTGGATTTGGAATTGCCGAGGTGACCGAACACTTCGCCGCCATCGTGAAACGCTTGGAACGTCCCCCCGTCGTCGTCGGACACTCGTTCGGAGGGTTGATCGCACAGAAGCTCCTCGGCCGCCGGTTGGCGTCGGCCGCCGTCGCAATCGATCCGGCACCGATCAGGGGTGTGCGGGCATTGCCGTTCGCGCTACTGCGCTCGGCATTCCCCGTCCTCGGCAACCCGGCCAACCGCAACAGGGCCAAGGCGCTGACGCGATCCCAATGGCGCTATGGGTTCGGCAACGCGCTCTCGGAGCAGGAATCGGACGAACTGTGGGAGCAGTGGAACATCCCCTCCCCGGGCAAGCCGATCTTCGAAGTCGGTGTCGCCAACTTCGTGCCCAACTCACCCGCCAAGATCGAGCTCAGCGACGCCCCACGCGGTCCCCTGCTCATCACGGGTGGCACGGCCGACCACACCGTGCCTTTGGCCACCGCCAAGGGCGCTCACCGGGTTTACCGAAAGGCTCCATCCGTTAACGACTTCCATCAGTTCGAAGGTCGCGGGCACTCGTTGACCGTCGATCATGGGTGGCGCGAGGTCGCCGATGTCGTGCTGTCCTGGCTGAGTGCCCGCTCCGGTGAAATAACCACCGCCACCGGTGAAGCGGACCTGACACCATGAGCGAGCACTACGGCTCCATCGCCTTCACCGAGACCGTCCGCGACGCCCAGCGCCGTCACGGCAGCCTCGGGTTCTATGACCGCAAACGCGTCCGAGGCGCGGCGACTCAAGGGCTGGACGCGCTGACGTCGGAAGAGGCCGAATTCCTCGCCGAGCGCGACGGCTTCTACCTAGCGACCATCAGCCAGACCGGGTGGCCCTATGTGCAGTTTCGGGGTGGGCCACCCGGGTTCATCCGCGTCGTCGACGAGAACACCATCGGATGGGCAGACTTTCGCGGAAACCTCCAGTACATCAGTGTCGGGAACCTGGCCGGCGAGGGACGGGTAGCCCTTATCGCCATGGACTACGCCCACCGACGCAGGCTCAAGATCTACGGGCACGCGCGAATTGTGGCAGCGGACGACAACCCCGGCTTGGTGAGCGCGTTCTCCGACTCCGAGTACGGCGCGATGGTGGAACGAGCAGTCGTTGTCACCGTCGAGGCATTCGACTGGAACTGCCCCCAACACATCACCGCGCGGTACACCGAAACCGAACTGGCGACCAAGCTCGCTCCGATCAACGATCGCATCACCGCCCTAGAGGAGGAGAACCGGAGACTCCGCAAGGGGCTCGTCGAGAAGACCTAAGCCGAGTGAAGTGGGCAGCCGGATCGAGGCCGTGGTGCGACGCCATGCTGGTTGCCGTCTTGGGTCCGAACGCCATAACCAGGCCTCACCCATGTGTCAGCAGCGATGAGGCGATCGTCGTCAACGCTCTCACCGCCGGTGTGGCGTCGCGCTGGCACTGCGCTTGCACGACAGCGCCGTCGATTGCCACGCCGAGCGCTTGTGCCGTCCGGGTTCGATTCGGGCCCGGCGGTAGCGTCGCCTTGATTGCCGCAATCATATCCGCCTTGTGGCGGGTGGTGATGGTGTAGACCTCGGGCAGTTCGGCGCCGATCTCATTGACGCTGTTGATGAAGGCGCACCCCCGGAAGGTGTCCGCCGTCAGCCATTCTTCGACCGCGGAGACCACCGCGGCTCGGCGACGATTGCCGGCAGCGTGGCGATCGAGCGCGTCGACAAACCAGTCCATCCAACGCTGATGTCGTAGGTCCAAGAACGCCAGTATCAGAGCGTCTTTGCTCGGAAAGTGCCGATAGAACGTCACCTTGGTGACGCCGGCCTCTGCGATCACCTTGTCGATGCCGGTGGCGCGAATTCCCTCGCGGTAGAACAACCGATACGCGGTCGCCAGTATCCGTTCCCGAGTCGGCAGAGTCGGCAGATCAACGTGCGGATCGAGAGTCTGAGAGATGCTCACTCCACCATAGTAGACAGTTCTGTCCACTTCGCCGTCAGGCCTCATGTAGACAACTCTGTCTACATCGCGTACCGTCTGCGCCAGGTAGACAGGTTCGTCTACCTAGAACAGGCCGCTCGACCAACTCCTCACGGAAAGACCATGATGACCACGACTACCGCCGTCACCGCGAAGCCTCCCGTCCCACCGTTCACCGATGAATCGGCCGCCCTGAAGGTCCGGCTGGCTGAAAACGCCTGGAACAGCCGCGATCCACAGGTCGTTGCGCAGGGCTATTCGGTCGATAGCGTCTGGCGCAATCGCTCTGTGTTCGTGACAGGCCGAGCGCAGATCATCGACTTCCTGAGCGGCAAGTGGGACCGCGAACACGAGTACCGCCTCATCAAAGAGTTGTGGGCGCACAGCGAGAACCGCATCGCGGTTCGCTTCGCCTACGAATACCACGAGGATTCGGGCCAGTGGTTTCGCGCCTACGGCAACGAGAACTGGCTCTACGACGAGCACGGTCTGATGACACACCGCCACGCCAGCATCAACGACGTGCAGATCGACGAAGGTGAGCGCAAGTTCTTCTGGGATCGGAACGCACCGCGACCGGAGGATCACCCCAGCCTGTCCGACCTCGGCTTGTGATGGTCGCGCTCGACGGTCGAGGCCCCGGGGCGCGTCACGGGTAGCCTCGTCACATGCCGCGCAAACTCACCGACGACGAAATCACGGAGCTTCTCGACAGCCGTCCGGGCTGGGCAATCCTGACCACCATCGACAAGGACGGATTTCCACACACCGTGCCGTTGGGATACTTCCGGCTGGGCGGAGATATCGTCATGGGCGTGCGAGACGGCACCCGCAAAGTGGCCAACGTGGAGCGCAATCCGAGCGTGAGCGTCATGCTCGAAGACGGCTCAACCATGGCGGATATCCGCGGGGTGATGTTCCAAGGTCGCGCACGCATCGTTCGGGAAGCCGCTGAAACGCTGGAGCTTGCACGCCACGGTGCCCGGTCGCGCGGCGTGCCGGAGTCCGAGTGGCCGACCGCGCCGAGACCGGGCGCCACCTACATCTACGTGACCCCCGTGCGAACCCTGTCGTGGCATTACGGCGATTCGACGTCCGACGGGTCCTAGCCGTGGCGGAAGCCCGCGCGTGGCGCCCAGGCGCAGGCTGATGAAACCCGCTGCGGGAGTGGCGCATCTTGCGCACTCAGCTCGCCGAGCCTTGGCCTCGTGAAAGAGCGTCTTCTCGGCGAACGCGCAGGTGGTCGGTCGCCGCGATGGTCCTAGCGTCCTGCCAGTTCGCTGCCGGCGAGCAGCGTCATCCAATCGTCTGAGAACCGCAAATTGCAGAAGCATTTCTTTCGGCATGAGAGTGGATCGCGCCCCTACCGCACGCGAAACCCCTGGTGGTTGGCCTGGCGTGAGAAAAGTTCTGGAGCGGCAGCAGCAGGTCGTTTCGCAACAACAGCTGCGCCTATTGACGTCGGTCGGTTCGACTGGACAGCCTGATGCCATGGACAGCAGTCGGCAGATCACACCGGACACGGGTGCGACCGGCCGCTGCTGGACCTTGTCCGGAAGGTACGAGTACAGACGGTTGTGCAGTTTCGGGCTCCACGGCGCCCAGACGTGCGGCCGAACCAATCGTGAATGCTGACAGCACGTTCGACCGATGGCGTCATCGCGCGGCACTCAAACGGCGAACCCGCACGATCACACCCACGTTGCCGCTGGGAGTTCGTTCTGAGTCGGCGCCGGGCACCGCCCAGCGCCCCGGGGCCACCATCCCGACGGTTCTGACCAATGCAGAGAGGACGAAGTAGAAAGACGATGACGACGACTGCCAGTACCGGCGGGGTTCTCACCTCCATACGACCTTTCGGCACTGCGTTGCAGATGAATGTGGCGGCCGCGCTGAGGACCAGGCGGCTGGGAACTGGGGGTTGGCATGGGGCCGTCAACACTGCCTATGACCCCCTCGATCCGGCCACCGCTGCCGAACCCTTCGCCGCCTACCGCGCCCTGCACAGTGGTGGCCGCCTGCACTACAGCGCGAAGCGGGCCACCTGGGTCGTGTCTCGACTCGAGGATGTGCGAGCTGCCCTGCGGGATACCGACAAGATCAACAGCAGTCAAGGTGTCACCCGCGTCCGCATGGCAGCCGATCTCGTTGTCGTCACCGACGGCCAGCAGCACAGTCGTCTGCGAAAGCAGGTCCAGCCCGCTTTCACCAAGCGAGCTCTCGACAGCTGGCAAGTCATCACCGGTCACCTCGCCACCGAGCTCGTTGATAACGTGCTCGCCAATCCCGGCTGCAATGTGGTCGAGGAACTCGCAATTCCCATGCCCCTGAGAGTAATCGCCGGAATTCTGGGTATCCCGGAAACCGATATCGCTGACTTCCGCCGGTGGTCCGAGGGCGCGGTTCAATTGATCAACTTCGCCCCAACTCCAAGCGGATTGGTCAACGTCGCGAAGGCAGTGAGCGCGGCTCTGGCGCTACGCCGCTATTTCCTCAAGCAACTCGCCCGCGGCCACCTCAAGGGCTCCGACACCGTGCTGGGCCGCTTGATAGAACACAGCACCGACGGCAGTCTCACCGACGAACAACTCTTCTACATTGCCGTCCTACTTCTCATCGCGGGAAACGAGACCACCATGAACCTTCTCGGTGGGATGTTCGAGGCCTTCGCTCGAAACCCGCAGGAGTACGACAAGATCCGCGCCAATCCGGATCTCATCCCGATGGCTATCGAAGAGCTCCTTCGCTTCACCAGTCCGATCCAGAACTTGTACCGTTACACCTGCGCCGACTACGACATCGGCGGTGTGACAATCCCCAGCGGTTCAAGGGTGCTGCTGTCCTTCGGCGCCGCCAACCGCGACCCGCTCGCCTTCGACGATCCCGATGCCTTCATTGCCGACCGGAATCCGCGCATGCATGTTGCATTCGGGTACGGAGCCCACATGTGCATCGGCGCATCGCTGGCTCGCATGGAAGCCGAAGCCGTGCTGCGCGAGCTCGTCGGGCGCGTCGAGCGGATATCCACCACCGGGCGCACCATCTGGTCCACCAACAGCTCCTTACGGGGCCCGACTCGGCTGTCCGTGCGCCTGCACGAATGCTCGTGACGACGAGCACCTAGCTGCACCAGACCATTGAGGTCGGCGGGAACCACCTGAGACCCCAACCAGTCTGCCCGACAGGCGGGGGGAGCCGCGTGTCCACGCCACCGCGATCGAATCGGAGACCACTCGATGATCAAGAAGCGCCCATGGGGGGAAACCGACGTACCCGATCAATCCGGTCGGGTCGCCGTCGTGACCGGATCCAACACGGGTCTCGGGATGGACACCGCGCGGGTGCTTGCGGCCCGTGGAGCGCAGGTTGTGCTGGCCGTGCGCAACGTGGACAAGGGCAAGGCGGCAGCCGACAAAATCCGCTTGTCTGTCCCGCAGGCACAGCTAGCGGTGCAGGAGCTCGATCTCGGGTCGCTCACCGCGTCAGCAGAACTGCGTGCCGCCTACCCGCGGATCGACCTGCTCATCAACAACGTCGCCGTGGCCTTTCCGCCCAAGACAACGACGCCCGATGGCTTCGAACTGCAGTTCGCCACCAACCACCTCGGCCACTTCGCTCTGACGGGCTTCCTGCTGGAGAACATGCTCGACGTCGCCGGTGCGCGGGTGGTGGTGGTGGCAAGTTTGGACCACAAGTTGGGCGGTGCAATACATTTCGACGATCTGCAATGGGAGCGTCGATACAGCGGCGCACTTGCCTACGCTCAGTCCAAGCTCGCGAACTTGATGTTCTGTTACGCACTGCATCGTCGTCTGAGCAAATCGGGCGCACCGCTGATGGCGGTCACCGCCCACCCGGGCTACACGAAGTCCGATCTGTTCCGGAACATGTGGAAGCCGGTCCAGGCCATGATGACAGTCTCCGACCTGTTCATCGGCCAGGATCCCGCGCACGGCGCATTGCCGCAGCTGTACGCGGCAACAATGCCCGACGTGCGCGGTGGTCAGTATTGGGGACCAGACGGATTTCTGGAGATGGCCGGTCGCCCGACACTGGTGCGGTCGAGCAAGAAGTCGTACGACCAGCACACGCAAGAGCGGTTGTGGACGGTGTCCGAGGAGTTGACCGGTGTCGCGTATCCGATCTGAGCACTACCACCCCGACCTGAGGGGCATCGCGCGCCTTCTCCCGCGCTCGCCGTTCACCAGGGTGACCCTGCCGGCGATGCGGGCGTTGACCAGGCTGGCACCGTCGAGTGCCGAGGGCGTGGACGTCGTCACGATCACCCCTAGCGCGCATGTCCGGCTCCATCGGCCCGAACAGCCGGGTCGGCATGGCGGCGCGCTGTTGTGGATCCACGGCGGCGGATACGTCATCGGAACGGCAGCCCAAGACGACGCGCTGTGCCGACGGTTCTCCCGGCGCCTCGGCGTTCCGGTCGCCTCAGTCGACTACCGCCTCGCTCCGAGAGATCCCTATCCGGCGGCGCTGGAGGATTGCTATTCGGCGCTGACCTGGTTGGCACGCCAGCCGGGGGTGGATTCCAGCCGGATAGCGATCGGCGGGGCCAGTGCGGGTGGGGGTTTGGCAGCGGCGCTGGCGCTGCTGGCTCGCGATCGCGGCGAGGTGACCCCGATCTTCCAGTTGTTGGTCTACCCCATGGTCGATGACCGACCGTCCGGTCGCCCCGGCCTGGAGTCTCCGCACTACCGGCTGTGGAGTGCGAAGAGTGACCGGCTGGGCTGGCAGGCCTACCTCAAAGGTGCGGATCGCCGGGTTGCTGTCCCGGCGCGGCACGAGGACCTCTCGGACCTTCCGGCTGCGTGGGTGGGCGTGGGAACGGTAGATCCGCTGTACGGCCAAGACGTGGAGTACGCACACCGGCTACGGGACGCGGGTGTGGACTGTCAGCTCGATATCGTCGAGGGGGCGTTCCACGGGTTCGACATCATCGCATCCAAATCGCCCGTAGCGCAGAGATTTTTCGCTCGGCAGTGTGAGGCGCTGCGAGCAGCCTTCGAATTCCCCAAAGGCTGTCGTGAAGGGTGAGCTCGGGTGCCACCTCCGGCACCGGCCGGCCTCCCAATCAGCCTACGAACAGCCGCCTCCTCCTGCGCCCGTGACACCCGACATGGAGTTCCCGTCGATGCAGGCTTTTGCGGACGCCGTGAAAGCTGCCAAGTCCGACTAGCGTGCCCGCGCTCGTGGCCGCCCGCCGCTGTGGCCCAAACGCCGGGATCAAGCTGTTTCATTCGACAGCTGCCAGGCGCTCGGGCGACAGCATCGATACCGCCAATGCCGTGAAATCGCGGATCCGCCTCTCGCGGCGGCCCTTCGCCACGGCGATGCATATCTCGGCGGGCTCTGCGTCGACGACGTCGACGTAGACCACGTCGGTGCGCGAATACGAGGCGACGGTGCTGCGCGGCAGAACGGCGATGCCGTGCCCGACGACGATGTTCTCGAACTTCTCCTCAAGCGTCAGCGCTTGCCGCGTCGGTGCGTCCAGGAAACGTTCGCCTTCGAGGTCCGCCATCCGAATCCTGCGGCGCCGCGCCAGCCGGTGGGTGGCGGGAAGGCATGCCACCTTCGTGTCGGCGCCCACGGCGATGCAACGAAGGCCGGTGTCGTCGAAGGGCCGTCGGAGATAGCCGACGTCGGCGCGACCATCGCGCAACGGACGATCCTGGTCCCACCAGGCCAACGGCAGCAGTTCGACGTCGGTGTCGGGATTCGTGGCGGTGAACGCCATGACGGGCTCGGACACCGACAAACCGGGGGCGAACGCGACGACCAAGCGCTCGACTCCGCGATGCGCCTCGTGAACCCGGCGCATCGCGGAGTCGACCGTCGCCAACACGCCGTTCGCCTCGGCGAGGAGCTGCTCGCCCGCCGGTGTCAACGTGACGCTTCGGGTCGTGCGTTCGAACAGGTCGTATCCGAGGTCTTTTTCCAGAGAGCGGATCTGGCGACTCAGTACGGGTTGGGCGATGTAGAGCTGGCGGGCTGCTCTGCCGAAGTGTCGATGCTCGGCAACAGCGACGAAGTATCGCAGCTTACGCAGATCCAGATCCATACCCCAACCGTATCAATCGGTTGTAGAGAGTATTGGACGCCCGCCAGCGCTTCCAGCAGGCTGGCTGCATGATCGTCATCACCACGCCCACGGGCGATATCGGCAGTCAGGTACTGCGCGGCCTGCTCGAGGTTGAACCCGCCGCGGAACTGCGGGTCGTCGTGCGGGACCCGGCGCGGCTTCCCGCCGTGGTGCGCGACCGCGTGGATGTCGTCACCGGGTCGCACGGCGATCGGTCGGTGGTGGCACGGGCATTCGCCGGCGCGGACGCCGTCTTCTGGCTGGTGCCGCCCGACCCGATGGCGGACAGCTTGGACGCCGCGTTCACCGGTTTCTCGCGGCCCGCCGCGGAGGCCTTCGCCGCGCTCGGTGTCGGTCACGTCGTCGGTGTGTCGGCGCTGGGCCGGGACACCCCGGTGGCCGGGGACGCCGGCCTGGTCACCGCCTCCCTGGCACTCGACGATCTGATCGCGGACACCGGGGTGGCGTACCGGGCGTTGGCGAACCCGTCGTTCATGGACAACGTGCTACGTCAGGTCGCTTCGATCCGCGACGATGGCGTGTACACGGACACGGTGGATCCGAATCGGACCGCCCCCTCCGCGGCGACCAGAGATATCGCGGCCACCGCGGTGCGCCTGTTGCGCGACCGGTCGTGGACCGGCGCCGACAGCGTCGCAGTGCTCGGCCCCCAGGACATTTCGGCCAATGACATGGTGGCGACCATGAGCCAGGTCCTCGGCAAACCGGTGCGGTACCGGCGACAGACGCTCGACGAGCTGGCCGCGACCTTGTCGGGCCGCGGCCTTGGCGAGGCCTTCGTGCGCGGCATGGTGGACATGATGCGCGCCAAGGACGAGGGGCTCGACGACGGTGTGGACAGGACACCGGAGACGGCGAGCCCCACCACCTTCGCGCAGTGGTGCACAGATGTGCTGCGACCCGCGGTGTCCGCCGGTGCGGGTGCGGCATGAGCGGGGAAACCACCCGGACGGCCCTCATCGTCGGCGCCTCGCGTGGCCTGGGGCTGGCGTTGGCCGCAGAGTACGTCGACCGCGGTTGGAGGGTCATCGGCACCGTCCGGGGCAACGGCCGCACCGCCCTGCACGAGCTTTCCGAGAAATCGCCGGACCGATTGACCGTTGAGCCGCTCGACATCACCGAGCCCGAGCAGATCGCGGCCCTGCGAACACGCCTCGCGCACCACACCATCGACCTGTTGTTCGTCAACGCCGCAGTGACCAGGGGCGACGTGCCGATCGCCGAGGTGCCGACGGAGATGTTCGTCGACGTGATGGTCACCAACGCACTCAGTCCCATGCGCGTGGTCGAGTCCCTTGACGCGCTGGTGCCCTCGAGCGGCGTCATCGGTGTCATGTCATCGAGCCAAGGAAGTGTGTCGCTCAACAACAACGGCGGGCAGGACGTCTACCGCGCCAGCAAGTCGGCGCTCAATCAGCTGATGCGCTGTTATGCCGCCCGGCACGCCGGTGACCCGCGCACGCTGCTTCTCATCAACCCCGGCTGGGTGCGGACCGAACTCGGTGGTCCGGGTGCACTGCTGACGGTGGCGCAGAGCATCCCCGGCGTGGCCGACACGATCGAGCGGCATCGCGGTGAGCCGGGCCTGCAGTTTCTCGACTATCGGGACGCCGTCGTGCCCTGGTGACGTGGCCACCCCGCATCGGGGCGCTCACGTCGGAAACGCCGGCTTCGCTGCCGCCGCGGCGGCTAGCCGGCCGTTGCGTTGAGGTCGGCCGAGATAGTAGCCCTGGCCGTACTCCACCCCGAGCCGGACCAGCGCGTCCAGCTGCTCTGAGGTCTCCACGGATTCGGCGACCGTTTTCGCGTTGAGCTCCGCCGCGAGCGTGTTGAGTGCAGTGGTCAGTGCGCGTTTGGCGGGATCGTTGTCGACGCCGGTGATCAACTCGCCGTCGATCTTGATGATGTCGGGGCGCAGCCGCAGCAGTTGGCTGAAGCTGGCGTATCCGGCGCCGGCATCGTCGACTGCCAGGTACACGCCGCAACCGCGCAGACCTGCCAGCTCGTCGGCCAGGCCGTCGGGAAACGGTTCGTGCTCGGTGATTTCCACGATGAGTGACCGGTCCGCAGCTGTCAGCGTCTGCTGGATCGCCGGTTCCCTGACCGCCGTCGGGCTCAGATTGACCGCCAGGGGGCAGTCCCCTGGGATCCGGCCCGCGGCACACAGAATCGAGCGGAGCGCCGCATGCTCCAAATCGATACCCCGCCCGACGCGTCGGGCGGCACCGAACCATTGCAGGGGTGTCAACTCCGGTGCCGTGGGGAAACGTGTCAGCCCCTCATAGGCGACGGTGGCCCGACTCGCCAGATGGACGATGGGTTGGAACACCGCGTCGAAGGCGGCTGGTTTCCTCAGCAGGGCATCCAAGCGGTCCTGCAGCGCCTGGGCCGCTGCCGCTTCGGGCATCATCACCGAGGCGACAAAGCGTGACGTGATGGCACGTCTGCCGAGCTCGTGCTCGTCGGCCATCACATAGGTCAAGGTCGACACGAATTCGCTGATCTCGAGCATGAGGTCGACATCTGCCTCGTCGAACGCCGCGGGTGCCCGTGCGGTCAGCAGCAAGGAACCGATCGCGTCGCCGCCGTGCAGCAGCGGAATGACCGCCCACGACCGGGTGCCCCACTGCCGGTTCATCGCCTGAACGCGCGGCGACAGTCGCGGGTCGGTCAGCGCATCGGCTATCAGCATCGGACGTTTCTCCCGCGCTGCGAGGCCCTGCAGGCTGGACGAATTCGGCACCGCGAACCCGGGTGTACTTGCGAGCACGCCGTAGCCCGAAACGGTGACGTAGTTGTCATCGGAGGCGCGAAGCAGGGTGACGGCCGCGCCGTCGGCTTTCGGCATGAGCACACAGGCCTGCTCGGCAATGCGGCCCATCAGTGCCACGGGATCCATCAACGCGGCCAACGCCGGAGCCAACCTGTCCACGTCACCCCCTCGGCCCACGGAATTGACGCTGGCAAAAAGACCATACCGCCGTGCGTGCCACGCGGGCGGCATTCGACCGACCCGTCCTTGAGGGAAAGTCGCAGCTTGTTGCGGCGGGCACTGGTCAATTGCGCACGTTGCTCGTCTACCGCCACGGCTGTGTGGCACACATTTTCTGCGCTACGAAGACTTAAATCGACACAGTGTCGAGTTTCGGTTAGGTTGGTAGTCGTGGCATCGAAGACGTTCTTCATCACCGGAGTGAGCAGCGGCCTGGGCCGCGCCTTGGCCGCGGGTGCTTTGTCGGCCGGACATGCGGTGGTGGGGACCGTGCGCAAGCCCGGTGACATCGCCGCGTTCGAGAATCTTGCCCCCGGCCGGGCGCACGGTGCGGTACTGGACGTGACCGACGACGAGTCTGTGTTCAGCACCGTTACCGGCGTCGAAAGGTCCATTGGTCCGATCGACGTTGCGGTCGCCAATGCGGGCTACGGTGTGGAGGGCGTCTTCGAGGAGACTCCGTTGGCCGAGATCCGAGCGCAATTTGCCACGAACGTATTTGGCGCAGCGGCCACCCTCCAGGCGGTGCTGCCGTACATGCGCAAACGCCGGCGCGGTCACCTGATGGCCGTCACGTCCATGGGTGGTTTGATGACCGTGCCGGGCCTGTCGGCCTACTGCGCCAGCAAGTACGCGTTGGAGGGCCTGCTGGAAAGCATCGGCAAGGAGGTCGCAACCTTCGGCATCCACGTCACCGCGATCGCGCCCGGATCCTTTCGCACCGACTGGGCCGGGCGCTCCATGGTCCGCGCAGACCGCACAATCGACGACTACGACGACATTTTCGGGCCGATCCGGCAGGCCCGACGTGAGGCGAGCGGAAACCAACTCGGCGACCCGGCCAAGGCCGCGGAGGCCATCCTGAAGATCATCGATGTCGAAGAACCCCCGCGGCACTTGATCCTGGGTTCAGATGCGCTGCGTCTGGTCGCTGCCGGGCGACGCGCGGTCGATGCCGACATCAGCACGTGGGACGCGCTCTCGCGGAGCACGGACTTCCCCGACGGTCACCAGATTGCCGCACAATGACGCGGCGCCGATCGACGACACCGCGCAAGGGCGACCTGCGTCGGGAAGCCGTCCTGGACGCGGCCGAACACCTTTTGGCTACAACCGGTTACGACGCCATGACCATCTCGGACATCGCTGACGGCGCGGGGATAACGCGCGGCGCGTTGTACTTCTACTTCGGCTCCAAGCAGGAGGTCATCACCGCGCTGTTCGCGCGATACGTCGATGTGCTCCACGAAAAGTCACGCGCCGCAGCCGAAGACGCCGCCAGGGGGCCGGTGGCCATCGACTCCGCGATGCAGCGCACGGAGGCGCTGTGGCGCGAGCACGGTGTGGTGATGCGCACCGCGATTGATCTCAGCACCACCGTCGAAGAACTCGACACGCTGTGGACAGGCACCGCCGAGGTGTTCATCGACGCCATCCGCGCGATCCTCGAGCACATGGGGGTACCGCCCGGTCCCGGTGTCGACGAATCTTCCTCAGTTGCAAAGGCGTTGTGCTGGATGATCGAACGCAACTTCTACCAGGCATCCCGGGTGTCCAACGCGGAGTTGGCGAGGGCCAGTCAGACCTGTGCGGAGATCTGGCGAAGGGCCGCCCGGATCGAGTGAGCCCCTGCGACTGGAGAACCTCCGTCGTCGCCGCGCTCGACGAGGTGAAATCGTCAGAAGCGCAGCACGAGACGGCCGCGCACACCGCCTCGGTCCAGAAGCCGGTGTGCCTCTGCGGCATCTTCGGCCGCCAGCTCACGTGCCACGCGCAGCGTCAGCCCTCCTGTGGAGGCCAGGCCGGACAGGTAATCCAATCGCGGCTTGCGAGCGATGTCCGGCCCTACCCACACCGACTCCACCCTCAGGCCGTCTCTGGGATCTACCGCGCCGCCCAGTTCGGGTGGTCGCACGGCGACGTAGGTGCCGCCTGCCCGGATGGCTGCTGTGACGGCGTTGCCCAGTACGGCGGTGTCCACCAAGGCGTCGACCCCGTCCGGTATGTGGCGACGAATGTGTACCGCCGTGTCCGGGCCGCGGTCGACGATGACATCAGCGCCGAGAGATTCCAGCAGTGCGTGGTCGTGGGGCGCCGCATCGGCGATGACGCGCAACCCTCGCTGTTTGGCGAGTTCGATGACGTAGCCTCCCAGGACACCGGCGCCGCCGGTAACCGCTATCAGCCCGCCTGCGCGGCTGTTGATTTTGTCCAGGGCTTGGAGCGCGGTGAGTCCGTTCATCAAAAGTGTTGATCCAGAGGCGAAATCAAGATCATGAGACAGCCGCGTCACCGACTCAGCCGCTACGACAATCTTCTCGGCGTACGTTCCTCCGCCCTCGATCACCGGCGCTTTGATGGCCAGGACTTTGTCGCCGGGTAGGTAGCCAGTGGCAGGATCGGCATCATCGACGATTCCCGCGGCATCCCAGCCGGGAATGAGGGGGGGTTTCACGTCGGCATACATGGGGTGTAACGGTCTATGACTTCGTATGACCGCATCGGTAGGGTTCACCGCCGCTGCAAGGACGCGCACCCGTACCTGATTCGGTCCAGGAGCCGGTTCCGAGATGTCGAACGGTCGCAATACCTCCGGGCCGCCGGGCGCGTCGAAACCGATGACCTTCACCGACGATCCTCTCCACCGGACGGCCGTTCTCGATCGCGTTCGCTTCCGGCAGCCGTATGCCGGTCGGAGCTACCTGCCTTGTGCCCCTTCGGATCTAGGAGTGCCATCGAAGCGGGATCGATTGCTGCCACGATGCTGCGTGCCGCATGGCCCAGGCTGGCAAGTTCTGTGTCGGAAAGTGCGTCGATAACGAGGCGCCGAGCCTCACGGACGTGGCCTGGGGCGCTCTGTTCGAGCTTCGCCATTCCGGCTTCGGTCAGCTGAACCTCGGTCCGGCGGCCGGCGCCCCGGCGGGACTGGCGCTGTAGCCATCCGGCGGCCTCAAGACGCGATACCGCGTGGGACAACCGCGACAACGACCCATGCGCGTATAGGGCCAGCTCGCTCATCGCCCGCTTGCGTTCCGGCGCCTCGGACAGCTCCACCAACACGTGGTACTCGAATAGGTTCAGCCCCGCGTCGCGGCTCAGCTGGGCGTCCAACCGGGCCGGCAACATCATCACCAGGCCCATCAGGGACGCCCAGTCGAGAAGCTGCTCAGCGGTCAACCACTGCTCCGGCGTCTCCTGATTAATCTCCACGACTTCATGATAACCAATATTGAATGTTCAAGTATAGGTAAACGTGCCTGAGTGTCCGGGTGATATCGGGCGCTCCCCGGGGCGATAGACCCGTATCCACCGTGGGGTAGACAGCCATGCCAAGCCGAATATCAGAAGTTCATAGCCGTGCAACGGTCGTTAACTTGAATGTTCAAGCACGATGGTGCAGTATAGGTTGTACGTTCAAGTCAGCGAACAGGCACGGATTCTTATCGCGATGTCTGATAGCGGATAACGGCCGTGGTCGATGCGGCCATGTGACAATCCAGCAAGGAGATAGAGGAAATGACACTGTTCCGGCTCGATGCGAGCATTCGCCTCGAGGGTTCCCGTAGCCGTCACATCGCCGACATTGCGGAACGGGAATGGCGCGCAGCCAACCCCGAAGCGGCCGTCATCCGCCGCAGCGTCGGCACCGAGCCCCTTCCGTCGACCGCCTGGAGCGCAGCGGTGTCCGCCGGCTACAGCTCGGAAGAAGACCACACCTCGGACCAACGCGAGGCCGTCGGCTTGGCGACAACTCTCGCCGATGAACTTCTTGCCGCTGACGCCTTCCTGTTCGCGGTCCCGCTCTACAACTACGGAGTCTCCCAACACGTCAAGTCGTGGGTGGACATGATCATCACCGACCCACGATTCAATCCGGCCGAACCACCCGCCATCGCAGGCAAACCCGCGATCCTGGTCACGGTCCACGGCGGCTACTACGCCGAGGGGACCCCACGTCATGAGTGGGACCACGCGACGGGATGGCTGCAACGCATCCTGGCTGACGTCTGGGGCCTCGATCTCAAGACGGTGGTATCCGAATTCAGCCTGGTCGGGGTCAATCCTGCGCTGGACGAGTTCAAAGACCTCGCTGCCACGCTGCGCGCTGACGCAGAAAACCGCGCACGTGAACTCGGCCGAGAACTGTCGGCGATGGGCCCGATTACCTCGCGGGCCCAGGCGCCTACTCCAAAGGCTCAGGCGTGAAGGTGACGTCAACCGCGCCTACGGTCATCGTCACCTGACCCTCCATCACCATCACCTGCGCCGCGACGCGGCGGTCGACGTTCTCGGCCAACTGCTGCACCGGTGCGTGCGGTATCTGCACGACCGACAGGTTGGGCAACTTCGCGACCTTGGGGCCGACGGTGCGCCACCAGATGGGCACGCCGGTGGCGAACGGGAACAGCAGCACCTGGTCGGCCTGCCCGGCGGCCTTGCCCAAAGCGCGCTCATCGGGCTGGCCGACGTCGATCCACTCCAGGATCCGGCCCGTGAAGTCGGCCAACCGCAGGTCCGGTACGCCCGGGGTGGATAGGCCCGCCCCGAACGTCAGCTCGGCGTCGACGTGGTTGAGCCGGTGCGCGCGCAGCCCAAACGCCAACACTCGCACCACCATCCGCTCATCGGTCTCGCTGGGATGACGCGCCACTGTCAGGGCGTGATCGGCGTAGTAGCCGTGATCCACATCGGAGACACCGAGTTCGACCTTGAATACCGTCGCAGAAAGGGCCACGTCATAGTGTCCACCCTGAGGGCGTTCCCCGCGCAGGCGGGCTGACTCACGGGGTCAGCGCCAGGCCCAGAGTCCGGCGGACGGCGGCGCTGTCGCCGTCGATTCGGGCCCGGGTGGCCAGATCGCCGCGCTTCCATAGGGCCAGATACAGCGCCTCGGCGTCGGCGGTGACCGATGCCACCGCCTCACCCTCACCGAGCGTCCACCGGTTCCCGGTGTCTGCGGCGACGATGTGGATGGTTTCGGATGCCGGTGCGGTTCGCTCCAGGCGAACCTGCCGGGGGTAGAACATCGAAATCACCTCGTCGACACCGTCTGCAGCGAAGGCCGGCTCGAAGGTGGGCCCGGTGCCCAGGGCTGCTTCGAGATCGACGCGGTGGATTGCATGTTCGTGGGCCTGCCGGCGAATCCACCACCCCGCCCGGCGCGGCTTGGGGCCGAAGTTCCAGCACGGTTCGTCGGCGGTGATCGCGCGCATGGCGGTGAGGAAGTCGGGCAGACCGTCGATGAAATCGGCGACGGGTGTCGGGCCGGCATCAGGGGTCGGTTGCGGCATGCGGTCGCGCAGGATCGCACGCACCCACGCCTGCACCGTCCACAGGTGGCCCAGCAGTTCGGTGACTGTCCAACCGGGGCAGGTCGGCACGTGGCGGTCCAGATCTGGGCCGCCGGCCAGTGCGATCGCCTGGATGGCGATCACGTCGTCGTGCAGCCGACTCAGCAGCGCATCGTTGTCCACGCGGCCAGGCTACCGTCGGCCCACCGGGCCAGCGGCGCGGCATCTGGGTGAGCCACCCGGGTACGTCGAGGGTTGTTGTGCAGGAGCGCTACTCGGCCTTCTCGGCCTCGACGAGGTCGTGGGGCACGACCGAGAATGTGCGACCGGTAGGACGCAGTCCGACGCGGACGAACAAGTCCGACAGTTCGGCCGGCGAGCGCAGGCGTCCGCCATCGCGCTGCGTCAAGGTATGCAGGTCCAGCAGCGGTGAGAACGAATTCGGTCGATGCGGTGGCTGTAGGTACTCCGCCACCACGAGCTTGCTGCCGCGCGGCATGCTCGCCGCGACCGCGGCGAGGATCTTCGCGCAACGGTCGTCATCCCAGTCGTGCAGCACATCCTTGAGCAGGTAGACATCGGCGGTGGCCGGGATGGAGCCGAAGATATCGCCCTCCAGGCAGTCGATACGGTCGGCAACACCGCGTGCGGCGAGCAGTCGATGCGCCTCGGCGACCATCGCCGCGCTGTCGACCAGAATCCCGCGCAGGTTGGCGTCGGACTCGGACACGATGACCGACAACAAAGTCCCGATACCGCCGGCCACGTCGCACACCACTGCCCCGTCCGGCCACGGATACACCCGCGCGATGGCACGGGCACTGATCTCGGTGGCCTGGCGCATCGTCGCGGCGAACACCCTTTGCTCGTCGGGGTGCTCGGCATGCCAGTCCCACACCGACATCCCGTGCACCATCTCGAATGCGCTTTGGCCGGTGCGCACGCTGGCGGCGAGTCCGCCCCACGCGTCGACGGTCGAGCGCATGCCCTTGTAGCGCATCCAGGCGCGCAGGGATGCCGGGTGGTCACTGCGCAACACCGCGCCCATCCGGGTCAGCGCCACCGCACCGGTCCGGTGATCCATGGTGCACAGGTCGCATGCGACGGCGCCGCGCAACAGGCGATGTGTGGTCTCTGCGTCGCAGCCGATCAGCGCGGCGATCTGCGGGGCGGTCATCGACCCGTCGCCGAGCACATCGGCGATCCCGAGTTCGGCTATTGCAGCGGCGATCTGGACCCCTCCGACACCTTCTCCGAGGTCCAGCATCGCGATCTGAGGCGGTACCAGCCGGTCGGCGAACCGCTTGAGCTTGCGCCGTAGGGCGAGCGTGGCCAGTACCACGGGCATGGGCGTCGATGCCATTCGTGCAGGCTACTCGGGGTAGATTCCGGCCGGTTCAATTCTGGTCGGATACCTTGTGCCCAAGGATATTTCAGAGCGTCGCGCCGATTTCGCGGACCGTGATCTGGAAGGGACCCTGCTGTTTGTCGAGGATGTACACCGAAACCTGGTCGATGCGTGACGGGTCCAGCGTCGGTGGCGCCTCCGGTGCGGGGTCCAGGCGCTGCCCCACGGCTTGGAAGCCATCGATGGGTAGTTCATATGTCCGCTCGACGGCGGCGTCGGTGCGGAAACGCTGAATGTAGGACCACGGCTGCCCTTCGACGGCAACCTTCAACAGGTAGGTCTTACCGTCGCCGACAGCGTGCACGCGCAGCGCTGTGGCGGCCGCCGCCGTGCGCCCGAGGCCGGGGTCTTGCGGGCTGCGGGCCGACGCGAACCCGCCATTGTTCTGCAGCGAGACGTTGCCCGAGAAGACGAGGCCGCCATCGCCGAATCCGGTCCTCGAGGTGGACTGGCCGCCCATGACGGGATCGTTGACCGTCGTCCACCCGGCCACCTTGTCGGCTTCACCGAGGTCGATGAGCGTGACCTCGGGCCCGGCCTGCGTGGCCTCCGGGGTGGACGGCTGCGCGGTCGGCTCGGCGGTGCCGGCGCCCGGGTCGGTGACACGTGCACACGACACCACCACAAGCGCCGAGCACGCGAACACAATGCAGGCCAGGGCACGGCGTAGCCGAAGGCCGTAGGCCGCACGGGCCGCGTGAACCGCGGTGTCAGCGGCCACGTGGATCGGCGCTCATCTCACGACTCCGCATCGGCATGCCATCGATCACGGCGTAGACGGTTGGAAGATCCGGCACCGCACCGACGCGCAATTTCTCGCTGCCGTCCTTTCCGATCAACAGCACGCGGAAGTCAGCCTCGCCAATGTCGAATTGGCTTGCCAGCCTTAGGGCCTCGTCAGCGTCGATGGCATGGCCGTCGAAGCTGCTGGTACCGTCGCGCACCACCACGGCGAGCACCATGTCACGCTCGACGAAGTCGCACCGACTGGACTCGATTCTGCGCAGCGTTTCCGCGAGCCGGGGATCGTCGTCGGTGGGCGCGAACACGAGTAGGGGACGGCGCTCCCAGCGGTAGTCACTCAGTTCGGTGGCCGCGGCGGTAGTCGGCCCGAGCGCGGCGCACACTGCGAGACCAACGAGCAGGAGCGCCAATCGCCCGATACTGCGCGTGCTGATCATGGTCGGATCCACTGTACCGGCGGCTGCACTCCGCACCCGAGCCGGGTAAATGAATGCTTGACGCCTGCCGATACGTAAACTCATAATTTACGCATGTCCGATTCGGTGATGACGATTTCCCAGCGGCTGCACCGGCAGCTCGCCCGGATTCTTGCCGCTCCGGTTCTGCGGGCTGGGGAGAATCCGCTCGACCTCGTGCGGGACGCGCGTGAGATTCAATCCGGGGCCGACGGGCTGATGGCCGCGGCCGTCCAGCAGGCGCGCGCGGCGGGCCGAACATGGCAGGACATCGGGGATGCGCTCGGGGTGACCCGGCAGGCCGCATTCCAGAAATATGGCAAGCCCATCGACCCCCGAAGCGGAGGCGTCATGAACAGCAGTCCACTGCCCCAAGCCACCGAGTTGGCACGGGCGGTCATCGACGACCACGCCCGCGGCCGGTGGGCCGACATCACCGCACGCTTCGACGACACGATGCGCGCGGGACTCACCGCGGACGGGCTTGCCGAGGCATGGGCATACCTGGCCGGCCTCGCCGGAGCCTACGAGAGCCACGGAGACACCGAGGCCGTGCGTGCCGGCGATTTCACCATCACCAACACACCATTGAACTTCGAGGCCGGAGACTTTCTCGCTCGCATCACCTTTCGTGACGACCAATCGATTGCCGGGCTCTATATCCTCAATGCCGACGTGGCCGGTCGGGCGGACGGTTCGGCCGCCGACTGAGTCCGCGAAGTCGTCCGGTGAGCTGACGTGCCGTGCCGAGGGGGTGCCATGGGGGTAGCGGAGAGCCGCCGAGGTCTGCTCGACGTCGGTGACGGTAACCAAATGTACTGGGAGTGCCGGGGCAACCCGCGGGGACAGACCGTCTTGCTGGTGCACGGAGGTCCGGGCGGTGGGCGGTCCCGGACCGCGCATAAAGCGTTCGACCCCGACGTTTTTCAGGTCGTCTCGTTCGATCAACGCGGATGCGGAGACAGTGTCCCCAGCGCCGCCGACCCGGACACGGACATGGCCGTCAACACCACCGCGCACCTGGTGGCCGATATGGAGGCGCTACGCCGACACCTCGGTGTGCGGCGGTGGCTCCTACACGGCGGTTCGTGGGCGTCCACACTGATCCTGGCCTATGCGCAACGCCATCCTCGGCAGGTCGACGGAATCATCCTGATCGGGGTCACGATGACTCGACCGCGTGAAATCGACTGGCTCTACCGAGGGCTTCGGCTACTGCTGCCCGAGCAGTGGGAGCATTTCCGCGCCGGCCTTCCCGAACCGCTTCGCGACGGCGACCTCGTCGAGGGCTACCGGCAGCTGATGGACGATCCGGACCCGCAGGTGCGGGCGAACGCGGCACGCGACTGGTGCGCCTGGGAGGATGCGGTGATCGCCCATGAGAACCGGGGTGCGCCAGGCCAATACAGTGCGAGGATCGGTGCGGAGCGGATGGCGTTCGTGCGGATCTGTACCCACTATTTCGCCCACCACGCCTGGCTGGACGACGGCGAACTGTTACGCGGGGCACATCTGCTGGCCGACATCCCCGGCATCCTCATCCACGGCCGGCTCGACCTTTCCGCTCCGCTGCTGAGCGCGTGGGAACTCGCCCAAGCGTGGCCCGCAGCCGAACTCGTGGTCGTCGAGGACTCCGGACACACCGGCAGCCCGACGATGCGAGCGGCGGTCACCGATGCGATCGCACGATTTGCCGGCGCCGCCCTGCCGCGTTCAGGGCGTCCCGGAACGTTTGTGCCGCGGCCGTCGTAGCCGCCCGGGAGCGGCCGCACTGGTCGACCTGTCCGCGATGCGGGCCAGGATGTGGAGCGTGGCGGAGATGGTGGGCCGTGTCGCGCTACCGGTGCGGGTGATGGCTTCGACACGGCGCGCGACGTTGACGCCGTTGATGGGTCTGCGGATGAGTTCACGAACCGTGGGGGCATAACGGGGGAGTAAGGCAATGCCGACTCCCGATAGCACAAGTTCTTCCACGACACGAAAGTCGTTGATGCGTTGCACTATCCGAGGCTGAACGCCGGATGCGGCGGCAAGGGAGCGCATCACGTCGTCGGCCATACGACCGATCTGGACACTGATCCACGGGCAATGCGCGAGGTCCTGCAACGCGATGGACTCGTTGTCGGCCAGATGGTGATCCGGGCGCAGCAGAAGGTCCAAGGGCTCACGCATGAGGTATGTCGCCGTATATCTGGGGCCCCACGACGAGGTGTCGCGTTCATCGCGGTCGATGACCACGATGTCGTGGTCGCCGAGGAGTTCGGGGCTCCGGTCGGCAGAGTGGTCGATGTCGTGGGCGATCACCTCGACGCCGATATCGGACGCCTCGGCAATGACGCCGGGAAGAAGCATGGCCGCCGCAGATGGCACCATCGCCACCCGGACCGCGCCCCGCGGGGTGGTTCGGAAGCCTTCCATTTCGGCATGCGCGCGCTCCAAAGCCGCGAGAATGTCATCGGCACGCGCCACGAGCGCCTTGCCGGCTTCGGTGAGGCGTACGCGACGACCGGCGGGTTCGAGCAATTCGACGCCGGCCTCCCGCTGAAGCCGCTTGAGCTGCTGGGAGACCGCGGACGGCGTCAAGGACAGCGCCTCGGCCGTGGCATGCACGGTTCCGTGTTCGGCAAAGTGGCGCAGTAGACGCAGCCGCTCCACATCCATGAAGTGGACTCTAAACAATCAATCCAGAATATGTTGCTTGTGTGAACGATGTTCGCGCGCGAGGCTGAGGATGCCCAAGGCGGGCAGGCTTGTTCGACGCCGGTCCGGCGGAGCCGGACGATGATGCGGGAGTCATTGCGGTGGAAGTAGTTGTGGTCTGCGCGGCGGCGCTGCTGTGGATCTGGGCAATCGGCGATGTGATCGCTGTTGATCACCAGCCGCTGCGCCCCGGGGAGAAGGCGGCATGGATCGCGACCGTCATGCTGTTGCCCGCCGCCGGGGCCCTGGCGTGGGTGCTGATTGGCCGGCCCGCGACCCACGCGCAAGAGGTGCCGGCCAGGCGCATCCGGTGACCCTCGGACCGGACCAGCATCGAAAATGGCTTGGCCGGTTCATGTTCGGCTGCAACGATGGCGCACGGACTGGTCGAGCGGTGTATTCGGGGTGGACATGATCGAGATCAGGCAGGCGGCAGCGCACGACGCGATGGGGGTGGCGCGGGCGCATGTCCGGTCCTGGCAAGTCGGGTATCGGGGTCTCATCTCGCAGGGCTATCTCGACGCCCTTCGTCCGGAAGATCGGGCCCGACGATACGGTTTCGACCGGATGCCGCTCGACGGCCCGTTCACACAGGTAGCCGTGGACGGCGAAACCGTATGCGGGCACGTCACCACCGGACTGAGCCGCGACGACGACCTGCGTGGCCAGGGCGAGATCTGGGCGATCTATGTCGACCCGGTGCGGTGGGGAACCGGGATCGGGCGGCGGCTGCTGGCCGCCGGGTGCGCGCAGCTCCGCGACCAGGGCCTGGATGCTGCGTGTCTTTGGGTGCTGGACGGCAACGTGCGGGCACGCCGTTTCTACGAGTCGGCGGGATGGCGGTGGCGTGGGACGCGGCGGACCGACACCATCGGCGACGACGAGGTGCATGAAGTCCGCTATGAACGGGCGCTGGCCCCGAGCCCGCGGCGCTGAGCCGGTTCTGCGCAGAGTCGCATTCGTTTGATCGGCCAGGGGGCCGGGCACCCATGTCGAGATCGCTATATGAGGAGGATTCATGGCCATCTGCGACACCTGCGGCAATGACTACGACAAGGCGTTCTCGGTGACGTTCTCGGACGGGCGCTCAGCGACATTCGACAGCGTGGAATGCGCGGCCGTCCAACTCGCCCCACAGTGCGCGCACTGTGGGTGCCGGATTCTCGGCCACGGTGTCGAAGCGGACGAGGGCATATTCTGCTGCGCGCACTGTGCCCGCAAGGCCTCCAGTGCCGATGTCAACGACCGCTACCCGGTGCCATCGGGTGCCTGATCCGCACACCAACGCGCTGTCGGCGTGACTGCATCCATCTCGTACAGTGATAACGACGATCGGATTCGGAACGCGTCGAGGAGTGAGATGGCCACGCCGAGCGCCAATATGCGTTCCCTGGAACGCGCCTTCGACGTGTTGACGGTGCTGCAGGACGCGAAACAGCCGCTGCGGCTCAGTGAGGTCGCGCGGTTGAGCGAGCTCCATGTAGCGACCAGCCAGCGCATTTTGAACGTGCTGTTGGAGCGCGGTTATGCCGCCCGCACGGGCGATACGTACACCGCCGGGCCGGCTGCGCTCGCCGTCGCGCACGCCTTCATGGTGACCAACCCGCTGAGCCTGCTGGCGCAGGGCACCCTGCAGCAACTCGCCGCCGTCACTGGCTACACCGCGTCACTTTATGTGCGCGTGGAGAATTCGCGCGTATTGGTGGCCCGGGTGGAAAGCGAGAATCCGCTGAGCTACGTGCTACCCGTGGGCGAGCGGCTCCCTCTCCATCTCGGCGGCGCAGGAAAAGTCTTCCTCGCCGGTCTCAGCGATGACGAGATTGATCAGATCGTGCCGGATGAGATGCCCATTCAGTTGGCTTCCGGAACGGCGATAAGCAAAGCCGATCTCCTGGCCGAACTGGACAAGATCCGCAATGACGGACACGCCTACTCGGCAAGCGAGCGAAGCTACGGCATCGCGTCCATTGCCGCACCGGTCCGTTCCGCCAATGGGATGTTGGTCGGCGTGCTGGGAATCACCGGTCCCGCCGACGAGATGGCGGGCCCGCAGATCGCACGTGCCATCACCGAGGTGCGCCGCGCGGCCACCGCGCTGGGCTCCCGCATGCCGGTCAGCGGCTAGGCTCGCCGCCTACGCGCGGTTTCCCGCGCCATGCGCTCTTCTCGCGCGACATATGCTCAGTGCCAATACTTTTCGTATTAGATCCGGCCGCGGACGTTCTTCCCTAGCGGTGTCAACCGTGTGGCGGCGATCCCGGTTCAGGCACTCGTGCACACAGATCGGGGTTGACAGTCGCCTCCCGGTGTGACCACCATTACTACGTCAGGTGATAGAACGTATCACAGAATGATAGAACGGTAGCCGATGGTGACAGACTCTCCCTCACACACGCAGCCCCCGAACGTCCGTGCATCGGCCACCCAACGGGTCCTGGCGCCCGCCGCGCAGTTGATTCTCATCGCGATCGGCCTCTATGTCGCGATCGAATCCAACTCACTCGGCTTATGGACCAGATTGGGTCCTGGACCGGGACTTCTGCCCTTGATCCTCGGCGTCACTCTGGCCGGACTCTCCGCGGTCTGGTTGGTGCAGACGCTGGTGGAGCGCCGCCAGGGGTCCGCATCGGCCGACCGCGGCGCCCCCGGCGAATCGCTGGATCGCCCGTACATCATCGGTGTGGTCGGCGGACTGATCGTGCTGGCCGCCATCATGGAGCTGCTCGGCTTCCAGATCTCCATGGCGATCTTCCTGTTCGCCGAGCTGATGCTGCTCGGTCGCCAGAAATGGTGGGTGGCAGCACCCGTGGCGCTCGTCGGCAGCATCGGCGTGTTCGTGTTGTTCGATCGAGTTCTGGCCGTGCAGCTGCCGCTCTCATCGTTGCCCGCCCTGTCGGGATTGGGGCTGTAGATGGACATCCTCATCGACCTGGCAAATGGCTTCGGCTCGGCGTTGACGCTGGAAAATCTGGCCTTCGCTCTCATCGGCTGCCTGCTGGGCACACTCATCGGAGTTCTGCCCGGGATCGGACCGGTCGCCGGTGTCGCGTTACTGATTCCGCTGACGATGAACCTCAACCCGGCGAGCGCGATCATCATGCTCGCCGCCATCTTCTACGGCACCACCTATGGCGGGACGATCACCAGCGTTCTGCTGAACACACCTGGTGAGGCCGCTTCGGCCATCACCACGCTCGACGGCTACCAGATGACGAAACAGGGTCGCGCCGGGTCGGCGCTGACCATCGCCGCCGTCGGCTCGTTCATCGGCGGTACCGCCGCGACGATCCTGCTTGTCATCGCGGCGAAGCCGTTGGGCTCGCTCGGTCTCAAGATCGGGCCGCCCGAGTTCTTCGCACTCGTCATGGTCGGGCTCTCGCTGCTGGTGGCACTGTCGGGCGCATCGATGATCCGCGCGCTGATCTCCGGCGCGCTCGGGCTGTTGATCGCGATGATCGGGGTCGACCCCGTTGCCGGGGCCCCGCGCTTCACCTTCGGTGCCGACCGGCTGCTCGACGGCGTCAGCTTCGTGGCCATCGTGGTGGGACTATTCGGTCTCTCCGAACTGCTGATGGCCGGTCGCTCCAAGATCGCCGCGCCCAAGGCGCCGGGCTTCCGCTCGTTGATGCCGACGCGGGAAGACTGGCGCCGCAGCACCCCGGCCATCGGACGCGGCACGGTCATCGGCTCAGCGCTGGGACTGATCCCCGGCATGACGGGTTCGGTGTCCTCGCTACTGGCGTACGGCGCCGAGAAGAAATTCTCGCGCTACCGCGATCAACTGGGCCACGGCGCGGTCGAAGGCGTCGCCGGCCCGGAGACCGCCAACAACGCGCACGCCAACGGCGCGTTGATCCCGCTGTTCACCCTGGGCATCCCGGCCTCGCCGACCATCGCGGTGCTGATGGGAGCGTTTCTGCAGCAGGGTCTGAGCCCCGGCCCCACACTCTTCGCCGAGGATTCCGCCATTGCGTGGACCATCATCGCGAGCCTGTTCATCGGCAACGTCATCCTGCTCGCGCTCAACGTGCCACTGGTCAAGCTGTGGACCTCGATCCTGCGCATTCCCTACCCGATTCTGGCCGCGATCATCCTGCTGTTCCTCGTCGTCGGTTCGTACACCATCAACTTCACCGTGTTCGACGTCTTCGTCATGATCGGTGCCGGAGTGCTCGGGTTGGCAATGCGAAATCTCGACATCCCGCTCGCCCCGCTGGTCCTGACGCTGGTCCTGGGGCCGCTGATGGAACGGTCGATGCGCGAATCCCTCGAACTGTCTCTCGGCGATCCGACGGTGTTCTTCACCAGACCGATCAGTGCGGTGCTGCTGGTCATCGCCGCGGTGATCGTGTTGAGCCCGCTGTTGAAGCTCCGTAAACCCAAGCTGCTGCAGGACGATCCGGAGACCTGATCTGCACCTCGGCACCACCCAACCCACGAAACCAGGAGAAACCATGTCCCCCAGATATTTACAACTAGCGGCCGCCGTCGCGGCGATCACGAGCCTGGCCTTGGCCGGTTGCGGCCGACCCAGCGAGAGCGGCAGCGCCGGCGACGGCTTCCCCGGGAACAAGCCCATCGAGCTGATCGTCTCGTTCGCCCCCGGCGGTGCCGTCGATACAGCCGCCCGCCTGGTCGCCCCCGAGCTGGAGAAGAACCTCGGGACCAACGTCGAGGTCGTGAACCGGCCGGGCGCCGGCGGGCAGATCGGTTACACCGAACTCGCCGGCGCGAAAGCCGATGGCTATACCGTCGGTGCCACCGGGTCGCCGTCGGTGGTCGTCTCGCCGCTCGATCCGGCGCGCGGCGCCACCTACACCCGCGATAGCTTCCAGCCGCTGGGGATGCAGGTGGTCGATCCCGCCGTCATCGGCGTCGCGCCGAACAGCCCGTACACCTCCTTGGCGTCCTTGATCGACGCCGCCAAGGCCGCACCGGGCACCATCACCGCCACGACGACCGGGATCCAGACCGGCGAGCACTTCGCCATCGCGGACATCAAGGAGGTCACCGGCGCGGAGTTCTCGCCGGTGCATTTCTCGGAGGGACAGTCCCAGGCGGTCGCGGCCTTCCTGGGCAACCACGTGCCGGTATACATCGGAAGCACCAGTGACGTGATCGATCTGGTGAAGCAGAACAAGATCCGTGTGCTGGGCGTGATGGACGCTCAGCGCAGCACGTTCCTTCCCGACGTGCCGACGTTCCGGGAAGTCGGCTATGACGTGGTGTCGACCACTGCGCGCGGCTACTCCGCTCCGGCCGGCTTGCCCGAGTCGGTGGCGTCGAAGCTGCAGGAAGCCTTCAAGGCGGCCATCGAAAACGACGATGTCGTCGCGAAGATGAACGACCTCGGCCTGGAAACCCGCTACCTCGATGGCGCGAAGTACGAACAGCTGTGGACCGAGCAGGAGTCGACCTACAAGGAACTCATGCCCGCCGTCAGTCAGGAAGGCGCCCGATGAGCACCCGCACCGCCCAGCAGGCCGGCACCGTCGCAACCCCGCCGTCGACCGAGATGCTGCACCGATTCGCGAAACTCCCGTCGGCCAACGTCGGTGACGCCATGGAGCGTCTGGGAGCGCTGGACGCACGGATCAAACCGATATGGCCCGGCGCCACCATCGTCGGGCCCGCCTTCACCGTCTGGACCCGCGCCGGGGACAACAAACTCCTGCACGAGGCCATGCGGATGGCCGCCCCCGGCGACGTACTGATCGTCAACGGTCAGGCCGACGAGACGCGGGCCCTGCTGGGCGAATTGATGGCCGAACGTGCCAAGGTCCTCGGCCTGGCGGGCTTTGTCGTCGACGGCGCGGTGCGCGATGCCGATGTCATCGGGGAGATCGGGCTGCCGGTCTTCGCGCGTGCTGTCACACCGGCCGGACCCTACAAATACGGTCCGGGTCGGTTGGGCGGAGTCATCGCGGTCGGCGGTGTCGCAGTGGCCCCCGGGGATATCGTGCTGGGCGACGCGGACGGCGTGGTCATCGTGCCCCGCCAGGATGCCGAGGGCGTGCTGGCCGCGGCGGAGGCGAAGTTCGCCGATGAGACCGCTCGGCGAGCAGAGATCAAGGCGGGCCGGTAGTGGGTCCGGTAGCGCCCAGGGACAGCCCGCATTGTGCGGTCATCGGACTCGGCGAGGCAGGGGCAAAGTACGCCGCCGCGCTGATCGACAGCGGACGATCCGTCGTGGGCTTCGACCCCGGCCCGCCGGCCACGCCCCCGGGCGTGACACGCGCCGACACAGCCGCCGACGCGGTCCGCGGGGCCGATCTGATCCTCGTGCTCACTGCGGCCAAAGCTGCCCGTCCGGTCGCTGAATCCGTGCGGACGAGCCTCGCGCAGGGCGCCTACTACGCCGACTTCACCTCCTCGGCACCGTCGGCCATGCGGGATATTGCGCAGATTGTGGAGAACACCGGTGCCGGCTTCTGCGACGTCGCCATCCTCGGACCGGTGTCATGGTACGGCGCACAAACCCCACTCATGCTCGCCGGCAGTTGCGCCGAACCGGTCGCAGCGATCGCTTCGTCATGGGGGGCGCCAACGGAGGTCGTCGACGGCCCACCGGGTGCGGCCATGGCGCACAAACTGCTACGCAGCGTGTTGATGAAGGGTCTCGCCAGCGTGGTCACCGAAGCGGTCACGGCCGGCGCCGCGGCCGGATACGAGCCGTGGATCCGCGACCAGATCGCCGCGCAACTCGCCGGCGACGGGCACGCCGTGATCGAGCGGCTCCTCAGTGGCACACGCACCCACGCCGAACGGCGCGCGCACGAGATGCAGGACACCGCCGAGTACCTCGACGAACTCGGTGTGCCCGCCGAAATCACCCGGGCGACCGCAAATGCGCTACGGCGCATGGCGGCAGAACGGCATTAGTGCGTTGACCGTTACGAGTGGACATCGCCGACCTCAGTTCGTAACCTTGCCGGGTCCCACAAAGCCGGACCAACCGAAGGATCGTGACCATCCGAATGCCCGCGGCGCGCCAGGTCCTGCGGCGAGCGGTGTGCGGTTCAGCGGTGGCTGCCCTGGTGCTTACCGGTTCGATGAGCCCCGTGCAGGCCGACCCGGCGGCTGACGCGCTGGCCGAGCTCAACGAGTTGTCCGCGCAGGCGGTGCAGAGTCGCGAGGCGGTGACCAGCGCCCAACGCCAGGTCGATGCGACGCTGGCCACCCAGATTGCGGCCGACAACCGTCACCGCGCCGACCTGGCCACCCTTGAAGCGGCGAACGCGCAGCTTGCGCCGTATCAGGACGCCGCAGACCGGGTCGCCGCGATGACCTACATGAACGGTGGGTCCGGGCAACTGGCGGCGTTGCTCACCGCGGGCTCACCGCAACAGCTGATCGACAAGATGGCATTGCACCGCGCGGTGGCCGCCCAGACCGCCGATCAGATGGCCGCGTTGAAACCGGCGCGTGAGCGCGCGGTCGCCGCCGTCGAGGCCTCGGACCGCTCCGCCGCCGGTGCACGGGCCGCTGCCGAGCAGGCCGCCGCCGTGCGCGCCGAACTGCAGGCCAAGCTCAGCGAGATGCTGAAGCAGATCGCCGCCGCGGAGGCGAAATACGCGGCCCTGACACCTGCACAGCAGGCCGTGGTCGACAACGCCCCGCCCCCGGCAGCGGCCCCGGCCCCGACCGATCCGGCCATCGTCGCGATGCCCCCCGCACCGTCCCTGGCGGCGGCGGTCATGGACATCCCGGAGGCGGCGTTGCCCGTCGGCGTCGCGAACGAAGCCGGTCTGCAGCCCAATGCGATCCTGGCGGCCCGGGCCGTCAGCGCCCAGTTTCCCCAGATCGGCGAGATCGGGGGTGTTCGGCCGGACTCCAAGCCGTGGCATCCCAGCGGCCTGGCGATCGACATCATGATCCCGAATTCAGGCAGCCCCGAGGGCATCGCGCTCGGCGATCAAATCATGGCGTTCGCGTTGAACAACGCGGCCCGGTTCGGTCTACAGGATGTGATCTGGCGTGGCACCTATTACACGCCGGCCGGTCCGCAGGCCTCGGGCTACGGCCACTTCGACCACGTGCACATCACGGTAACCCCGCGCCGCTGAGTCAGGGGTGCTTGTTCCACTGGCCGCAGTCCAAGGCCAGCACATCGTTGACGTCCACGCGGATCCCGCCGACGACCGGCCCCGGGTTCGAGGCCGTGTCGATGATGCGCTGATAGAGCACGGCCGCGGGGTGGATCTGCCCCTTGGACCACGACCGGGTCTGCCAGATCCAGGCTTTGCCGGGCGTGCCCGACCGCCCGATCACGCCGTCCTCGATGGCCCACTGGCACGGGTTGATGCCGGCGTAGATTCCGGTGCGCATTTCGCCGATCACCGAGTTGATACCGCGAAACCACGGTAGCGCCAGGCTGTTCCAGGTATTGCGGTCGATATCGTCATCGACGCTGAAGAAGATCGGTGCGCTCTTGCCGCCGCCGGCCGCGGTATGCAGTGTCCATGCCGTCTTGGCGTCTGCGACGCCGCCGGCGAACCCTCGGGTGAAGTCCGAAGGCGCTGTGCCGCCGGGCTTTCCGTACTGATAGTTGCTGACGATGATCAAGCCGGCGGCAGTGAGTTGCTGGGCGTAGGGCAACGTGATGGGTTTGGCGCCGAACGACGAGCCCGGGCGCGAAGTGGACACGTAGTTGATCACGCCGGCATGCCCGGCCGCCCGGATGTCCTGGGCCGGAATCTGGCGCATGGCGAAGTCGATCACGGTGGGCGCTGCTGCCGATGCCGCCGGCGGTCGGGCGACCGACGCGGCGCCCAGCGCGGCCAGTGCCGCGCCCGTGTAGCGCAGCGCGTCGCGTCGCGACACCGGCGAGTCCTGCATGGCGCGATGTTAACAGGGGGACAGTTGTGACTACTGTGATCTTGCTACTGTTGGCGCGTCCCGGCGCAACCCGCCGTGGCGCGAGACGGCTCACGCCCGCCATGTGACACGGGCGCGCCGCCCGGGATCACGTGAACCCGCCAGCAAACACGTTGAACCGATGAACCTTTCGCCCATGCCCCCTTGCTCGGGCTAGGCTCGCCGCCATGCCACCCACACCGCAGCAAGCCGCGCGTTCGCACGACTACCTGCGCCGCCTCGCCCACTCCGACGCCGGTAGAGGCTTCAAATCCATCGCCAGCTCGGCACTTGCCCTCCAACCCGGCCACGTCGTGGCCGACCTGGGATGTGGCCCGGGCGCGGATCTGCTCGGCTACGCCGAGGCGGTCGGGCCCACCGGGAGAGTTATCGGCATCGACAACAACGTGGAACTCGTCGGGCACGCGCGGTCCGCCACCGCGCACGTGCCCCAGGTGTCCATCGAAACCGCCGATATCCACGACCTCCCGCTGCAGAGCGGGTCGGTGGACCGCGTGCACGTCGACCGCGTGCTCCAACATGTGGATTCACCCGCCACGGTGATCGGCGAAGCCGCCCGGACGTTGCGCCACGGCGGCAGGATCGTCTGCGTCGAACCCGACTGGGCCACCGTCGTCGTCGACCACCCCGATCTCGCCGCGGCCACCGCCTACACCAGATTCAACATCGAGCGCACCGTCGCGCACCCCACCGTCGGCCGGACACTGCCGCGCCTGCTGCGCGATGCCGGTATCACCGTCGAGGCGATCACACCGGCCACCGTCGTCTTCACCGACTCGACCGAAGCCGACGAGGCCCTCACCATCCGATCCGTCACCGAACGCGCCGTGGCCGCCGGCTATCTCACCGGCGACCAGGGCCGTGCCTGGCTCGATCATCTTGCGGTGCCATCCTTCTTCGCCGCCATCACCCTTTTCGTCGTCACCGGCCACCGCGCCGCGCTGGAACCGTTACGTTGAACTCGGGTCCGCGACCGCGGGCAGGACGAGCACCGGGGGAGGGCGAGTTCCGATGGCGGGCAAAGCAGTGGACACAGCCGAGGACGCCTCGCTGCTGAAGGTTCTCGGCAACTGGGATGTGCTGGCCCTCGGCTTCGGAGCCATGATCGGTTTCGGCTGGGTGGTGTTGACCGGGGACTGGATCGGCTCGGCGGGCACGCTCGGTGCGGTCCTGGCGATGATGGCCGGCGGTCTGATCATGGGTGTGGTCGGTCTGACCTACGCCGAGCTCACCGCCGCCATGCCCAAGGCCGGCGGCGAGCACAACTTCTTGCTTCGCGGGATGGGCCCGAGGTGGTCGTTCATCGGCTCGTGGGGCATCGTCGGCGGCTACGTCACGATCGTGGCATTCGAGGCCGTGGCCCTGCCGCGAACCGCTCTCTACCTCTTCCCCGGCCTCAACCAGGTGAGGCTGTGGGAGGTCGCCGGCAGCGAGGTCCATCTCAGCTGGGCGCTGGTAGGCGCACTCGCGGCGGTCGTCATCACCACCGTCAACATTCTCGGGGTCAAATTCGCCAGCGCGGCACAGACCTTCGTCGTGGTGCTCCTGCTGATCATCGGGCTGATGCTGGTGTTCGGTTCGTTCACCGGCGGGTCGACCGACAACATGCAACCACTGATCACCGGTGGAGCGGCGGGGTTCTTCGCCGTGCTCGTGGTGGTGCCGTTCCTGTTCGTCGGTTTCGACGTGATCCCGCAGTCGGCCGAAGAAGTCAACGTACCCGCCCGTCAGATCGGGCGCCTGGTCGTCATCGCCGTGGTGTTGGCGACCGTGTGGTATCTGCTCACCATTGTCACGACATCCTCGGCGATGCCCGCCGGAGAGCTCGCCGACGCCGATATCGCCACCGCCGATGCGTTCGGCGTGATGTTCGGCAACGACGTGATGGCCAAGCTCCTGATCGCCGGGGGCATCGCCGGGATCCTGACCTCGTGGAACTCCCTGCTCCTCGGTGCGTCACGGTTGATGTACTCGATGGCACGTTCGGGGATGCTGCCTGCCTGGTTCGGCAGGCTGCACCCGCGGTTCCGCACCCCGATCAACGCGCTGCTGTTCATCGGCGGCCTCTCTTTTCTGGCCCCGTTCTTGGGCGAGGCGATGCTCGGGTGGCTCGTCGACTCCGGCTCCCCGAGCATTGTCATCGCCTATCTGCTGGTGTCGGTCGTATTCTTGGTTCTACGCCGACGCGAACCGCAGATGGATCGCCCACTTCGGGTCGGCGGAAACGGGCGCGGCGGTCTGCTGATCGGCGGCGCCGCCGTGGTGCTGTGCATCGCGTTGCTCAGTCTCTACCTGCCGGGGATGCCCGCATTCCTCGACGTGCAACCGTGGATTCTGTTCGGCGCGTGGTGGATTCTCGGCGCAATCTTCCTGCTGCGCATTCCGGCCGGTATCGAGCCGGGGCACGACGCCGAACATCGATTGCTGGAGGTACTCAAGCAGCGGCGGGCACCGGGCGGCGGAACGCCGAGCTGACCAGTTGGCGGCGCAGCCGTCCGTCGGCGATCCGGAACAGGTGGCTCATGGCGACGGCGGTGCCGCGCACATCCGCGCGCGCGGTCAGATACGTCCAGCGGTACGACTCGGGCAACGAGAAGAATGTCTCGAAGAAGTCCGGGACCTCTTCGGCCGGCATCCGCAGCAGCGCTTCCAGCCCGATCCGCCGGAAACGGTGGATCGCGCGCGCCGAGCGAGGCCAAACCGTTTGCTCGGCGGCCGTCAGCGCCGCGCGCGGATCGGCAGGGAGATGGGCGGCGAGCGCCGCGGCCACCTTCGGGGCGAGGTGTAACGAGGCGGCCACGCTGAAACCGGTCGCAGGATGGATCAACGGTGCCGCCGCGCCGAACCCGAGCGAACTTCTGCCGCGGTGCCTCGGCTGATCCAGCGGGAACGAAACCTTCTCGCTACGTGCGCCCTCCGGGGCCGCTATGCCGTGGTGGGCCAGCCGGGCGTGCAGCCGTCGGCGCAGAACAGACAACGGCAGGCCGGGCCGGCGGGCCAGCGAGGTCTCTTCGACCAGTACCTGGCCTTCCCCGAGGGGCACCGCGTAAAGGAATGTCGGCCATCCGGTCTCGCCGTGGTCGGCACGCCAGTCCATGAACAGCGCCTCGCCCGGGGAGGTCAGGGGGGCGGCCGCCTCCTCGTCGATCACCAGTCCGTAGGCGGTCTGCTCCGCGGCCACGCCACGCGCCGGGGTGGGGTCCAGCGGGCGCACCCTGCCCCCGGCGTCGATGATCACCCGGGCGGACACGGTGGATCCGTCGGCCAGCGCGATCGCGTCGGGTCCAGCCGAGCCCACGGCCCGGCCCACATGGACGCGCACCCCGGTGAGGCGGTCGGCGAGGTGCCGATGAAGCGCGGGCACGTCCAGGACGGAGTAATCCCAGCCCAACCGGTGCTCGGCCCGTGCGATCGCGCGGCCCGCAGCCCGGGCCGCGACCACCGATGCGGGCAGATCCGCCGGCACTTCCCGGGCCCACATCCCGTAGGTGGCCGTCCACGGCCGGTCCGGAGAGGGGTCGAGCAACGCGGTGCTCATCCCGAGCCCGGCGCATGCCGCCGCCACCGCCATCCCGGCGGGCCCACCGCCCACCACGAGCACGTCGGCGGCCGCTGCGGTGGTCACAGTCGAACCCTACGCACGCGTGACGCGGGGCGTGATCATCGCCGGGTCCGCGGTCGGCAGGCTCAGCCGCATATCCGTCACCCGTAACGACCCGAACGAGGTGGCGGTGGCATACGTCGTCGCCGACGCCACCAGTTGCACCGTGACCGTCTGACCGGGCCTCAGCGTGTGCGCCACCGGTTCGAGCGCAATGCTGATCGAATGCGCTCGACCGTCGAGCGTCACAGGTATCGGCGTGACCTGGCTGCCCAGCACCAGCCCGGTGGAGTCGTCGACGAGCTGGGCGTACACGTGCCGCGCGGTGCCGGTGCCGGTGTAGCCGAGCGTCAGTGCCGGCGCGCCGACCACGACGGTGTCCGTCGCGAGCGGGGGTGTCGTGAGATTCAGCGCATTGAAAGCCTTCGACCCGGCGAAGGGCAATACCCCGAACAACGGTCCGGAACCGCCGACGAACGGCACCAACGGCAGCCGGCCGCCCGAACTGGCGGCGGCAAGTGGACTGCCGTTGACGAGTCGGTAGGTGTCCGAGGCGTAGAACTGCCCGCGCTGGTCGACGAACTCGAACTGCGGACCGGTCACGGCCGCGGTGTTGCCGTTGACGTACCGGTCGAGCCACGCGAGGGTGGCCTGCCGGATCACGACGCCGTCGGTGGGGTCGAGAAGATTGTTGGCGCACAGCCCGTGTCCGCCGCAAAACCAGATCACCTTGGTCGGCACACCGTTGGCGATGAGGGCCCGCGCCGTGCTGTCGGACTCCTGCAGGGAGAACAGTGTGTCCACGGTGCCCTGGATCAGCAGCGTCGGCGCGGTGATCGCGCCGACGAGGTCGACAGGTCCGCCGGGGCCGAGTTGCGCCAGCCGATCTTGTTGAGCGGGCGTTTGTCTGCCGGTCAGCACACCGTAGATCGTGGACGCCAGGATGGCCGGATTCGCCCGGGTGAACAGGGTGGTGCCGGCGGTCAGGACGGCCGCCCAGCTGCTCTTGTACGACCGGTTCTTGTAGTACGCGGTGCTGAAGGAGTTCCACGCGATCGCCGGCACGATCGCATCGATACGCGGGTCGGTCCCGGCCGCGACCAGTTGGATGCCGCCACCGTACGAGGCGCCGGTCATGCCGATGCGGGGATCGAGCACACCGGGGTCCAGCCGCACCTCCGGCTGAGTGGCCACCCAGCTGATGATCGCGGAGACGTCCTTGGCCTCGAAGTCGGGAGAACCCTGCTCCAGCCGCCCACCGGAGCGGTGTTCACCGCGCGGATCCCAGGTCACCACATTGAAACCGGCGGCGCGCAGCGTCCCGACGTACACCAGCCCCGAGGTGTCGGCGATGACGCCGTCCAAGGGCGTGACGTTCAGGTTGGTGGCGCCCGGCAGCAGCAGACCGGGGCCCTGCAGGATCGTGGCGGCCTTCTCGCCGGCCCGCAGCCCGACCGCCGGCATGAAGTGTGCGTAGATCCGCGTCCCGTCGAAGGACGTCACCATCGCATCCCGGGGGCGAGGAGTTCCCGGTGGCCGCCCGACCTCCAGCGGATAGCCGAAGATCGGGTGCAGGAGGTCGCTGAGCACCGGTATCCGGTTGATCGCCGCGACGACGGGGGTGACGAACATCGGACCGAAGAGAGGGAGCTGCTGCAACGGTTCCAGCAGCGGCGTCCTCGGTGTCACGATGACGGGTGCGCGCGTCACCGGGTCGATGAGCGGGGCGGTGTCGGCGGTGGGGGCCAGGGTGTTCCTGCTCGCAGCCGCCAACATCGTCCACGACAGCGGCGCACCCGTCGGCGTGCGCGGGCCGTCCTTGGCGGTCCGGGCCGTGCGCGGCGCCCGCAAGGTCGGTGCGTCAGACGCAGCCGTCTTCGCGGAATACCGCTTCGGCGTCGATGCAGACGGTGTGCCGTCGGGACTCGACGCCCTGAGCATGACCGACCGCGGTGCGGTGGTCTTGGGTCCGGTCCGCACCCCCGCGGGTGCGGATTGCGAGGTAGCCGCACCGGAGGTGGCCGAACTGGCGCCGGCGGCCGAAGAATCGTCCGGGGCTGCCGATGCCGTGCCGCAGGCCACCGCCACCCCGATACCCAGCGCCGCCGCCACACCACCGATTCGGCCGACGTACGCCGCCGTGCTGGTACCGGTCATCGCAGGGTTCTCCGGTCAGTCGTCTGCTGGCGAGGTGACGTCCATCACAACACGGGCCGATGGGCCTGAACAAGGACACTGCGCGACAGCGGCGCCCTCGCGTGCGGAACAGCGGGTGCGCGGGGGCGGCTACCGGCGCCGGAAACGACGCTTCGGCGATCATCCGATACACGTTGACGCACAAGATATTTCCGGGTCATACCGTCGGCGAATTCGCAACCGGCTGGACTTTCCCGGCGGGGTTGCCCACCTGCACTACAGGTTTTCCCTGGACGGCGCGCTGATCGCCCGGCTGGTGATAGAGCCCTGAACCGCGACGGTTGCGGCCCCGGGTGTCAGCTGGGCCGACCGAGCAGGTACCCCTGGCCGTACTGGATACCCAGCGCCCGTAGCGCACACTTCTGCCGAGGATTCTCGATCGCTTCGGCGACCGTCGATGCGCCCAGCTCGGTGGCGAGCTGCACGATCGCGGTGGCCAGCGCGCGTTTGACCGGGTCGTTCTCGATATCGCAGGTGAGCTCGCCGTCGATCTTGATCATGTCGGGTCGAAGCCGAAGCATCTGGGTGAAGCTGGCAAACCCGGCGCCGGCATCGTCGATGGCCAGTTCGATGCCTTTGTCGCGCAGCGGCTTCAACCGGGCCGCGAAGTCTTCGGGAAAGGGTTCGTGCTCGGTGATCTCCACCACCAGCCGCCGGTCGGCGGCGGTCAGGATGTCCTGCACGGTCGGGTCCAGCGCGGTCAACGGACTGAGATTGACCGAAAGGAAATGGTCCTTCGGGATCGCCCGGGCGGCGGCGAGGATCCGCGTGAGGGCCATGAGCTCCAGCGGATGGCTACGGCCGAGCTGGCGGGCGGTGTCAAACCACGGGGCGGGGCTCGGCACGGGTTCGTGCGGGAACCGGGACAACCCCTCGTACCCGATCGGATGGCCGGTGGACAGGTCGACGATCGGTTGGAACACCGGGAGCAGCTCATGGGGTTTCGAGAGCAAGGTGTCCAGTTGGGCATGTCTACGATCGTGACGGATGGCATCGGGCAGCAACACCGACGCCAGAAACCGGGCGGCCGAGTCGGCATTGGGCGTCCGAGGGTCCTCCAGCAGCTCGTCGAGGAGACGCGACAACTCCGAATGCGACTCGATGAGAGCCGAGATGAACCGACTGATCGATGTGATGGCGAGAACGTCGGCATCGTTGAATGTGTTGGGCTCGGTGGCCGTGACCGACAGGGTGCCGACCGCCGAACCGTTGTGCAGCAACGGAATCACCACAAGGGAATGAATCCCCAGCCGGTTGCCGATCTCACGAACCTGCTGGGTCAGCGACGGGTCCGCGGACGTTTCGTGGCTGACCTGCGGTTCTCCGGTGGCGATCGCTCGTCCCTGAAACGTTCCTTCCGCCGGAAGCACCAGGCCGAGCAGGGAGGCCACCAACCCGTGGGCCGATACCACGACGAAATTCTTGTCGTGGGTGTAGATGCTGATCGCGACGCCGTCGGCCTTGGGCGTGAACAGACAGGTCTGTTCGGCGATCCTGCTCATCAGGGACACCGGGTCAAGGGAGTCGGCCAGGACCGTGGTCAGCTTGTACATGGTGCCCCACATCAAACGGGATCGTGTATCACGCTATTGCACACACCTTCGTACCTGCGGCGCAGAGAAATGCCGAAATCGAACACCGGCGTCGGCTGCGGCGAGTTGGTGCGGTGTCGAAGGCCGAAGCGGGGCCGTCGGATTGGAGCGCGAACAAATCGAGCGTGAACATTATGTGCTTAACCTGGCCACCGCGGCGGCAGGCCCGGACGATGGAATGGACATCGCCGAGCGAGAGGTGCACCGTGACAGTTTCAGCGCAGGCAACGCCGCGACGCCGCAAGCCGCACTGGTCGCTGGCCCGCACGTGGCTGCTGCAGCCGGGAATCCCTGGCGGCAGCCAGTCCTATGACGCGGCGCTGGCCAGTAGCGCCGATGCGGTGGTATTGGACGTCGAGGACGGGCTGCCCGAGCCCGATAAGCCCGCTGGGCGCGTATCGGTGACCGAATGGTTGACCACCGGCGCGCAGGCCTGGGTGCGTATCAACAGCGCGGCCACCCCGGCGTGGTCGGCCGACCTGGATGCCCTTTCGCATGCGGTCGGTCTGCTCGGTGTCATGTTGGCCAAGACCGAATCCGCTGACGAGATCGACGCGACGGCCGCCCGCTTGCCGTCGGGGACGCCGATAGTGGCCCTGGTGGAATCGGCGTTGGGCGTCGAGTCCGCCAGTGAGATCGCACGGGCCGCGGGCTGTTCGCGACTTGCCTTCGGGCTCGGCGATTTCCGGCGGGACACTGGGATGAGCGGGGATCCGGGGGTGCTCGCGTATCCGCGGGCGCGGCTGGTGATCGCCAGTCGGGCCGCCGGTCTGCCGGCGCCGATCGACGGACCGACCCTGCGGGATCAGGCCCGCCATCTCGCCCGGGAGACTGCGGTGGCCCACGCCGCGGGCATGACCGGACGATTGTGTCTGGACCCCGAGCATGCCGAGACGATCAACAGCCTGCTCAGTCCGTCGGCACTGGATATCGAGGAGGCGCGCCGGACCCTTGCACGCCTGGACACACCCGCTGGGGTCTACGACGGCAGCGTCGGACCGACCCGGGCGCGCGCACAGGCCGTCCTCGACTTGGCCGAGAAGCTGGACCTCGCTTGACCGATGGAGACGGTGTCGGTGCCGGCTGATGTGCTAAGCCGGCGTCACGTCCGTTCCGGAGCCCTTGGTCGACGCCTTGGCGCGCTTCTCGGCGCGCACCGTGCGCTTGCCACGGACGAACCCCGTCGGCGATACCGTCGCCGACACCAGCGTCGTCTCGCCGTTGACGAACGGGTGGAACCCGACACCGGCCCCTCCGCGTCCCTTGACCGGGATATCCGGTACTTCGGTGACTTTCCAGCCCCGCTCCGAGATCGACAGGATGGCCTCGTCGTTACCACAGGTCAGCGGGAACGCGGCGATGACGGCGTCTGCCGGCTCGCCCGCGGCGAGCTTCACCCCGGCCACGCCGTTGCCCGCGGCGCCCTGCGGGTTCACCGCCGCCGGATCGATGCGCAGGATCTTGCCGCGCCGGGTCACCAGTGCCAGATGCGCACCGGGTGCCAGCACGCCCGAGCACAGCAGACCGGTGATATCCGGCGCCACCGGGATATCGCGGATCTTGAAGGGCAGACCACCGCCGGTGGTGAACTTGATGCGGCCGTCCGTCCACACCGCCCACCCCAGCCCCGCGGTGAGCAGCTCGCCGTGGCTGTCGGAGAACACCCCGCGGTCGTCCAGGCGCCAAGCGGTGTTGACCTTGCGCTCCCGGGGACCGTCCTCGTCGGAACCCGCGGTCACCGGGGTGGCTTCGGCGTCGAGCACGGTACGACGGTCGAACTCCGGCCCCTTGAACAGTTTGGCGGTCTCGACCAGCTCCTTGTCGATGACCTTGCGTCGCGCATCGGGATTGGTGACCAGTTCGGTGAGCTCGGCGAACTCGGCGTCCAGCTTGTCGGCCTCGGCCTGTAGTTCGATGACGTCGAGCTTGGTGAGTCGGCGAAGCTGCAGTGCCAGAACGTAGTTGGCCTGTTCTTCGTCGATCTCGAAACGGTTCTGCAGGCCCTGGCGGGCGTCGTCGACGGTATCGGAATTGCGGATCACCGCGACGGCCGCGTCGATGTCGAGGTGGATCTTCATCAGGCCGGCCACCAGATGGCGGCGGGCGGTGACCTTCTCCAGCCGGTACTCGCTGCGGTGCAGCACCACCGAGTCGCGCAGGTGCAGGAAGGCGCCGATCAGCTCGCGCACGTTCCACCACCGCGGCACCCGGTCCTCGTCGAGGGCCACCAGGCTGGCGGCGAAGGTGGACTCCAGCGGCGTCAGGGCCAGCAGCTGATCGCGGATCTGCTCGGCGCTGTACCCGCGTTTGGCGGTGACGACGATGCGTAGGCCGTTACGGCGGTCGGTGAGGTCCGACATGTCCGCCACACCGGACATCTCCCCGGACTCCACCAGTGCCCGGATGCGTTCCTGCACAGTATTGCTCGCGACACCGGGCGGTAGTTCGGTGATGACGCAGTTCTTGCCGTCGACGCTGACGGTGCCGCGCACGGTGAGCTGCCCACGGCCGGTGGTGATGTAATCCCGAAGCCCCGCGGCACCGACAACGGTTGCCCCGCAACCCCAGTCCGGACCCGGGATGAGCTTCATCAGGGTGTCATCGGTGGTGTTGGGCCTGGCGAGCAGGGCCCGGCATGCGGCCATCACCTCCCGCGGGTTGTGCGCGGGCACCTTGGTGGCCCAGCCCTCTGCGATACCCATCGCGCCGTTGCACAGCAGCACCGGCCACTGCGCGGGCAGCATGGTGGGTTCGACCCACTCGCCGTCGAAGGTCGACACCATCGGCACCGCGTGATCGTCGAGTTCGGCGGTCAGCGCGGCCCCCGGTGCCGACAGCCGCATCTCGGTGTAGCGGTCGGCGGCGGGGATGTCGCCCTGGATGCGGGGGAAGGCGCCCTGCCCGTCGATGACCTTCACGCGTTGGAATTCGGCGGCCATCAGCGCGGCGGCACCGTACATCGATGCCCCGCCGTGTGGATGCAGGTTGCCGGTGACCGCCGAGCAGATCTTCGAGGACTTCTGCGGCTTGTTCCCCGGCAGCAGCCGGGAATCGTGCATCTGATACAGCAGGCGGCGTTGACCGGGCTTGAGTCCGTCGAACGCCGAGGGAATGGCGCGGTCGCTGACGCTGTAAAGCGCGAAGGTCAGCTGGTAGTGGTTCCAGTAATCGTCGGCGCTCTGATCGAGCACCAGATCGGGATTCTGCTCTGGTACGTCCAGGGTGGCGGTCACGGTGATCTTTCTAGGTCAGGTCCAGAGCGGCGGTGTCGACACGGGCGGCGACATCGGCCATCCACGTGCGCCGGCCTTCCGGTGGCCCGCCGAACAAGATGTGATGCAACTTCTTGTCGGCATCGTCGGGTTGCAGCCGAATGACGGTGCGCCGCTGCGGGTCCAGCACGGTGTTCCAGAAGTCATCGGCATCCATCTCGCCGAGACCCTTGTTGCGCTGCACCTCGACCTTGCGCTTGGACCTGGCCTTCAACTCGGCCACGGCGGCATCGCGTTCGGACTCGTCCTGGCAGTAGATCCGCTCGTTACCGTCCTTGACGACGAACAGCGGCGGCAGCGTCACGTAGACCATCCCGGCCTCGACCAGCGGACGGTAGAAGTCCAGGAACATCGAGATGAGGCTGGAGTTGATGTTGCCGCCGTCGGGGTCGGCGTCGGAGGCGAACAGGATACGGTCGTACCGGCACAGCTCGGGATCGCAGTTGTCGCGCAATCCACAGCCCAGGATCCGCTCGATCGAGTCGAACTCGTCCTTGACCCGCGCCTTGCTGATGGCGAACCCGTACACGTTGGGCGGCTTGCCTTTCAGCGGGAAGGCCGCCTGGAAGGTGGCATCGCGCGCGGCCTTGATGGTGCCCAGCGCCGAGTCGCCCTCGCACAGGAACAGCTCGGCACCGGAACCGCGCCCCGTCTCCCGGCTGGGCAGCAGCTTCGGCGGAAGCGACAGGTTGGTGCCCAACCCCTTGGCCTTCGATGCCGCCCGCGAACGGGCCTTGGCGCCCTCGGCGCTGCGGCGCGCCCGCGCGGACTCCAGCGCCAGCTTGGTCCACAACGACACCGCATCGCCGTTGGCGGGATTGGCCGCCCAGATGGTGACGCTGCGGGCCACATCGGGGGCCATCGCCACGTTCAGCGAACGCGAGGACACCGCGGTTTTGGCCTGGGAATCCCACGCCACATCGGGTGCCCGGGTGTCGACGGCCAGCGCACTCACCGCGACGAAGTCCTGCGGCTCCGGGCCGTCCTCACCCTTGGCCAGGCCTAGGTCACGGATCCGGGACGCCCGGTCGGCCAGTGCCTCCGACAGGCCCTTCATGGCGGCGCTCAGGTGTGATCCGCCGCCCGGGGTGCGCACCGTGTTGCAGAATGCGGCGACGGTGGCCGGTTCGGCGGGCCCGGCGGTCAGCGACCAGCGGAACGGGGTGGGGCCGCGCCCGGTGGTGTATTCACCCCGGCCCTCCACCACGGCGCGCACCGCGGGTGGCGGGGTACCGGCCGCGGTACACATCAGGTCCAGCAGCGTGTCGCTACCCCACGGCCCGTGGAACGGATCCAGCAGTGTCGCAGGCACCTCGTCACCGGGCCACCCCTCGTCGACGACGATCAGGTGTACGCCAGGGGACATCCGGGCCGCAGCATGGGCACGTAGCAGTACTTCGCCGACGTCGATGGTGGAATCCGGTACCACGGCCCGGTCGAAGAGGATGCGCACCGTGGTGCCGTGCGCGTCGGGCTTGCGGTTTCCGGTGCCGCGCAGCTTCTGGGTGTCGGCGCGGGTGAACGGGGCATCCGGATCGAAATCCTTGCCCTCGAACGACCCGGGGTAGCCTGCGCCAAAGCTCTGCAGGTAGGTCTTGCCGGCTCGACGCACCGTCACATCCGTGCGGGCGGAGATGAATACGGCTGCCGCGGCGCCGATTCCGTTCAGTCCGGCCCCGGTGCTCGACGCGTCCGAATGCGCGGAGAACTTGCCGCCGGCGCGCGCGGTGCCCAACGTCTTGACGATGCCGTTCTTCCCGGTGACGGGGTCGGAGTCGACGGGAAGGCCGCGGCCGTCGTCGGCGACGCTGACCGACCCGTCGGCGTGCAGCGTGATGGTGACGGTGGATCCCCCGTGGCTGGGGTCGGCGACCTCTTCGATCGCGTTGTCGACCAGCTCACGCAGGGCGGTGTTGAGCACATCGAGGCCCAGGTTCACCGCCGGCCGCAAGCGCGTGTGCTGGACATCGTCGAGCTCGGTGATGTCTGCGGCGTTGTAACTCACTGGTCGTTCTTCTCCATAAAAAGCCGGGGCTGCCGGGGAAATCGTAGTCGGTTGCGACGACAGAATCCCGCATCACTGCGCGCCGTCGGCGCGACGCACCAGGTCACCGGGCCTGCACCGGCACGTCCCGATCGTGTCGTACCGGACGGCCGGCTCGTCGGGGGTGACCTGCAGCACAGTCGTTCTCAGTCCGACCGCGACGCCGGCTCGAGGGCGGCGCCGGGCCGTCTGAGGCGCCACGGATACCGCTCGTGCGGCCACAGCTTCTCGATCGCGGCATTGAACTCGGCGCCGAGCAGCACCGCGATCGCGGTGACGTAGAGCCAGAGCACGACGGCGATCGGTAGCGCGAGTTGCCGGTAGATGCCCCCGTTGGACATGAAGAACGACAGGTAGGTGCGAAGTGCCGCGGAGGCCAGCAGCCACACCAGCATGGCCAGCAAGGCTCCCGGTAGATCGCGGCGCCACGGGGTTTTCCAGGGAACGCCGAGGTGATACAGCGTGGCCAGCGCCGTCACGATGAAGACGATGATGGCCGGCCAGAACAGCAGGTCCAGGGTGCGCAGGCTCGTCTCGGCGACGGCATCGGATGCCAAGGCGCGCACCAGCCGGGGCCCGGCGACCAGCGGTGGGAGTACGGCGATCGCCCCGAGCAGACCGCCGAGGGTGAGGCCGAGCGCGAGCAGGCGTTGCCGCCACAGTGATCTGGGGGTGAATCCATAAGCGATGGTGATGGTTTCCAGAAATCGGTCCACGGCTCGTGAGCCGGTCCAGATGCTGATCAGCAGGCTCAGCGAGACCACACCGCCGCGCGTCTGGGCAAGCGCGGTGGAGACCGTGGCCTCGTAGGTGGCGTAGGTGGCGTCGGACAGGAACGGTTTCGGCGGGTCGAGGACCACGCGGCGCAGGCTCTCGGCGCCGGCCGCTCCGAGAACCTCCGCCACGAATCCGAGCGACCCGACAACCGCCAGCAGCAACGCGGGCAGCGAAATCAGGGTGTATAGCGCCGCTTCGGCGGCCAAGCCGGTGACCCGATGCTCGACGGTATGACGTCCGGTTGTGGCAATCAACCGCCAGGTCTGGGCGACCGGCGCCGGGCAGTGGCTCAGGAACGAGTCGGCACGGGTCCGGGTTGCTGTGCGCGCCGCGGCGAGGCGATCGGCGGCCCGGTCACGCACCTGCCGGCCGGCGGCCGCGATCGCCGAGCCCTCCCACCACCGCAACAAGACGGGCGTTAACGATGGCGGGTCGTCGTGGGCTGGCCGTTCTTCGTCGTCGGCATCGTGTCGCTCCCTTCAGCGGTGACCGCGGCGATCAGCTCGTGCTACCCCGATGATGCCGACCCCAAACGCGGGCCACCGCCGGGGGGAATCGGACGGGACAATCAGCGACCCGGTGCGTGCGAGGACTAGAGTCACCCGGTTGGCGCCGGGCAAGAACCGGTGCCGAAATGGATGACGAGGATGGCACATGCCCGGTTGGCTCGAAGCGGCGTGGTGGGGCCTTGTCGCCGGCGGTGCACTGCTGGTGGGCGCCGCGGTGGGCTGGTATGTGGCGGTGCCGGCGCGAATCATCGCCTGGGTGATGGCATTCGGTGCCGGTGTCCTGATCTCTGCGTTGTCATTCGACTTGATGGATGAAGCTGAGCGCACCGGAGGGCTGGTCGCCACTGCCCTCGGATTCGTCGGCGGCGCCACCGCCTACGTGGCGGCCAACGCCGTGCTGGCCCGCCGCGGTGCCGCACACCGCAAGCGGTCCGGTGGCCAGCAACCCTCGGAGGCGGAGAGCAAGGGTTCGGGGGCGGCCATCGCCATCGGTGCGTTGCTGGACGGGATCCCGGAATCGGTGGTGCTCGGCGTGACGCTGATCGACGGTTCCGGAGTGGGTCTCGCGGTGCTCGCCGCGGTCTTCATCTCCAACCTGCCCGAAGGGCTGTCCAGCGCCGCCGGAATGAAGACTGCCGGCCGCCAACGACGGTACGTTTTCGGCGTCTGGGGAACGATCACCGTCCTGAGCAGCGTGGCCGCCATGATCGGCTACCTGACTCTGGATGGGGCATCGCCATTCCTGGTCGCGTTCATCACTGCGGTTGCCGCAGGGGCGATTTTGGCGATGATCGCCGACACGATGGTCCCCGAGGCATTTCAACGGACCCATCTGCTCACCGGTCTCATCACCGCGCTGGGCTTTCTGGCCGCGTTCGCCATCGAGCGGGCGGCGTGAGCGGCGGTCAGTCGCCCTCGGCCTCGGCGTCGGCGCGCTCCTCCCGAAGACGGTCCTTGCTGCGCAGCAGCCGCAGCACGGTGACCAACCCGAGGCCGCCGACGATGTTGCCCGCCAGTACATACCCGAACCAGCCGAACCAGTCGAGGTAGCCGAACGGCACCTCGCCGGTGCTCAGTGCGCCGAAGATCAACAGCGAGTCCAGGATCGAGTGGAACATCTGGAGGCCGGCGAGCAGGAACGCACCGGCGACCGCGGCGGCGATCTTGCCGAATACCGAGTCGGTGCCGTGCTGCATGCGGGTCATCAAGGTGATCGCCATACCGCCGAGCAGCGACAGCGTGACCGTTTCTGCCGATATCGGGGCGGTGACGAAGTGGGTGGCCGACTCGACGGTCTGCTCGTGCAGTTTCGGGAAGGCCTGCATGATCAACCACATCAACACCCATCCGCCGGCAAGGTTCGCGACCAGCGTGCCGGACCACAACTTCAGCAGTTGCGGCACGCTGGCGCGTTTCGCGGCGACGGTCGTGATGGGGATGAGGAACCCTTCGGTGAACAGTTCACTGCGACCGAGCAGCAGGGCGAGAAAGCCGATGGCGAATGCGAGGCCTGCCAACAACTGGTCGCCGGTGGCGTGCAGGACGGACAGGTATGCCAATACTCCCATCGCCACTTCGGTACCGCCGAAGAATCCGGTCACCAGCACCTCACGCCAGCTGCGATGCAGGCGCTGGGTGCCCTCGTCGACCATTCGGTTGAAGGCGTCTTCCAGTTCGTCCTCGATCGGGCTGCCGGAACTGCCCAGCTCGCGTTGGCTCGTGTTGCTCATCGAGGGTTCCTCACGACGCTGAGTGGAGTTGAGATCCAGTGGAATTGGCCCTGGAATTGGTCTTGGCGCTGGCCGACGCACCGGGTGACACGTCGGATGCGTGCCGATGCCTGTGCACCTCGTCCACCGGCTAGGTCTCGTCGGCGATCTGGTGGCGGTCCTGGTGGCGCCCGGGCGCATCTGGGTCGCCATCCTTGTCGTCGAGTCGTTCCTGCATCGCGGCCTGCTCGTCGGTGACCTTGGTGGCGTCCTCGGGAACGGGTGATGGGCTGTGGTGGTCGGTCATGTCAGCTCTGTGCCTGGTCCCGGTGCTTCTGGACGACGTCCGGGTTGACCTCGCGGGTCGCCATCCCGCCGGTGCGTCCCTGATCGGTCGGTCCGGGCGGTGTCGTGCTCTTGCGGGGGTCGGCGGTGCGGGCATCGTGGTTCATGGAGGGGGGATGCCCCGAACCGGGGGTTTCCACGCCTGTTTGGCGATAGCGGGGAACGGGAAGCCATCCAGCGCACAGGAACCCCTGGGCCGTTGTCGGGTGAATCGTTCGGGGAGATCATGTCCAGCCACCCCACCTTTGGTGTGGAAGAGGAGTTCCTGCTCGTCGACCCGGATTCGGGCGATCCGGTGCCGTCCAATACCAGGGTCGCCGAACTCGCCGCGGCCGAGGGAGTCGACCTGCAGCGTGAACTCACCAGCTGCCAGGTGGAGACCGCCACCGAGGTGGCAGATTCCGTCGACGATCTCCGCGCCCAGCTGGCGCGGCTGCGGCGGATCACCGGGGCGGCGGCGCACCGGGCCGGTGCCCGGCTGCTGGCGGTGGCGCTACCGCCCACGGTGCCCCGTCAGTTCCCGATCACCGACACCGAACGCTACGGTCAGATCGCGCGGCGGTTCGGAATGATCGCGCACGAGCAGGGGATCAGCGGCTGCCATGTGCACGTGGCGGTGCCCGACCGGGACGCGGCGATCATGGTGAGTAACCGGCTGCGGCCCTGGCTGCCGTCGTTGCTGGCGCTGACCGCGAACTCAGCGATCTACCGTAGCTCGGACAGCGGGTACGCCAGTTGGCGGCACGTGCTGTGGTCGCGGTGGCCGAGTGCCGGACCGACACCGTACTTCGACTCGGCGGCCGACTATGACGCCGGCGTGCAGGCCATGCTGGAATCCGGCGCGATGCTCGATGACGGGATGGTCTATTGGGATGTCCGGCCGTCGGCGAATTTTCCCACGGTGGAAGTGCGTGTCGCCGACGTCCCCGCCACGGTGGCCGAGTCGGCGTTGCTGGCCGCGTTGACGCGTGGTGCGGTGATGACCGCGCTGCACGCCGAGCGTCGCGGTGATCCGGTGTTGCGTGTGGAACCGCACGTCCTGGCGGCCGCGTATTGGCGATCCGCCCACGACGGCCTCGACGGATACGCCGTCGACCTCGGCGGCCACGGCTGCCTCTCAGCCACCGATTTACTGTGGGTATTCGTGGACTCCATCGCCCCGGCTCTTCGGGAGCTCGGGGATCATGAGTATGTCACCGAGGAGTTGGCCCGAATCATCGAGCACGGCAACGGCGCCCGCCGTCAGCGTGTCGCCTGGGAGCGCCGTCATCAGGTCGGCGATGTGATCGAGGCGTCCGCGGAGGCGACCATGCAGGGTTGCTGATCCAGCACCGTCACCAGTCCATGGTCACCGTCGACGCGGATACGGTCTCCGGTGCGCAAGACTCGACTGGCCACCAAAGTGTTGACGACACAAGGCAACCCGTACTCCCGGGCGACCACCGCCCCGTGTGAGACAGAGCTGCCGATATCGGTGACCAGCGCCGAGATCACCGCGAAGTATGGCGTCCAGCCGACATCGGTCACCGGGGCCACCAGGATTTCGCCGGGTTGCAGCTCTCGAGCCTCGGCGACCGTGCGGGCCACGCGGACAGTCCCGTCCACTGATCCGCGGCCGGCGGGCCGACCGACGATCTGGCCATCGGACGCGGGCACGGAGCCCCGTATCACCGGTGTCGGGCGCCCCACCGATACGTCGTCGAACTCGAGCGTGGCCTGGAAGGCCAGCGCTTCGCGGCGGCCCACCGCGCGCGCCACCAGGTCGCCACGATCGTCACCGTGCACCAACGCCGGCAACTCGTCGCGGTCGAAGAAGAACACGAGATCGGCATCGGGAAGGCGGCCCGCCTCGCACAGCGTCTCGCCGAGGTGGCGGTAGCCGCGTTTGAGCAGATGCGCCACGAACGCCATCCGCGACTTGGTCTCCTCGCGACCACGCGCCCCACCTTGGGCGAGCCGAGCCAGCACGCGAAGCGATCGCGCCTGGGGTGCAGTGCCATCCGGTGCCGGTGAATCGCCGCTGGCGGGGGCGCGCAGCATCACCTGCATCAGGGCACCCAGGCCCGCGGGATCGTCGGCCCAGGACGGGTCGCGCATGCACAGCTCGCGGTAGCCGCGGTGACCGTGCAGGTCCAGAAATCTGCGCAAGGCCACCGCACTCGGTGCGTTGGTTGCGCACAGCCGGATGACGGCCTCGCCGGGGTCGGCGGACAGGAACTCCTCGGCGGCGCCTGGGTCGGCTGCGAGCAACCGCATGACACCGCGGAGTTCGTCGACCATCTGCGCGCTTTCCACGCCGGCGCCGGTCATCAGCCGGATCGCCTCGGCGCTGCCCGCGGTGGACTCGTCCCCGCGCTTGATGGCCCGCCGAATGAGTTGGCTTTCCAGCATATTCGCCGCGACCGCAGATCGCGACGAGGACCGGACGTGAGTGAGGGTGACGGATCGGTAGATGTCGAGCCCGGTGTCCAGCTGCGCCAGGATGATTCGAGGGTCACGGCTGGTGAACACCGGGAAGTCGGCGATCTTGGCGGGTATCCGCTTGATTGCCGGGCCGGCGCTCAGCGCGAATGCGCTCAATCTGATTGTGTTGATCAGCCTGCGTAGCAGAGGTTTCGGTGGCCCGGCCTCCAGTTCGTCGATCACCCGCCCACAAATCGACAGCGAGAACTGTTCCAGGGAATTGCCGAGGATTCCCGAACTGAGCGCGGTGCCCTCGGTCATGTTCAGGAACATGTGGCCGTAAAAGTAGCCGACCTGCCGCCAGCGGTCCTCGTACCGTGCTTGTACGCCGCCGGCCACCTGGACCATCTGCATCGCGTAGTCGATGGCGTGCCCGCTGACCGACGCGGTGAGCGGGCAGAACGCCCCAGGCATCATTTCGCCGATATTGCAGCGCGTGTAGACGTGGGTGGGGCCGGTGGCCGGGGTGTCCATCTCGTTCAGATCGCCGGGGAGCGTCGTGATCGGCCGAGCCTGTAGCCACCACAGCGCGCCGGACTGGTCGATGGCCCATTCCAGATCCAGCGGTCGCCCCCAATGCCTGGCCGCGGCCAACGCTGCGTCCCGCACCTGCGCGATCTCTTCATCCGTGAGCGCAGGCCGCGCGCCGACGTCGGCGATGAGGATATTGCCGTCATGGGTCTGCACATGGTGATCCGAGGATGTGGAACCGTCGACCAGGGATTCGCCGAGACCGCGTACCGCGTCGATCACCACCACGTCGCGCCGCGCGGAGGTGGGGTCGGCGGTGAACACCACCCCGGCGGCGCGGGCGTCGACCATCTGTTGAACCACCAGATGCATTGCCGCACGCGAATCGGCGTATGACGTGGCACGCTCGGATGACACCGACCCGACGCAGCGTGCCACCGCCGCAGTGAGGCCGTCGAGGGAGTCGACGCCCAGCACGGTGTCGTATTGGCCGGCGTAGGACTGCACGACGCCGTCCTCGCCGGACGCCGAGGAACGCACGGCGACGGGTGTCGACCCGGCGGCCTGCATGCGTGAGAAGCGCTCGATGACGTCGGCGCCGAGCGCTCCGGCGGTGGCGTGACCGATGACGAAGCCCGAGGGGACCGGCATGCCGAGTCTGATGAGTTCGGCGAGTCCGAATGCCTTGCCGCCGAAGCTGTTGTCCGCCACGTCGGCGAGATCGCGGACCGTTGTTGCACTTGACACCAAAGTAACGTTACATGTGTCACGAATATGACGACGGAAAATGGGCGTCCGCGTGACGCCCGCATCGATGCCGCCGTGCTGGACGCCGCCGCGGCTCTGCTGGCCGAGGTCGGTTACGCGGACCTGACGGTTGCGGCCATCGCCGACCGCGCCGGGACGTCCCGGCCTGCGGTGTATCGGCGTTGGCCCGGTAAGGCGCATCTGGTGCATGAAGCGGTGTTCGGCGATGCCGACACCTCGGCGATCGACCTGACCGGCGACCTGGACCAGGATCTACGCCGCGTCGTCGAACGCACCGCGACGCTGTTGACCTCACCGCTGGCACGGCTGGCGGTGCCGGGTCTGATCGGCGAGGCCGCGTCGGACCCCTCGCTGAACCAGCGTCTGCTCGACCGTTTCGTGGGACGGGGCTGGAGCGGGCTGGACGATTACCTGGCCGAGGCCACCGCCCGGGGGCGCCTGAAGCCGGGATTCGATGCCGCGATGCTGCTGGAGATGGTCATCGGGTCCGCCTTGGCGGCGATGTTGGTCCGCGGGCCCGACGGACTCACCGACGCCTGGGCCGACGGCATCACCCGGATCCTGCTGGACGGGGTGCGCACGTCTCGCCGAGGGCATACTCGGGCACATGACTGAAACTGCGCCGGTCTTGCTGTACGACGGGGTGTGTGGGGTGTGCAATGGCGCCGTGCGCACGATCCTGCGGTTCGACAAACGCGCAACGCTGCTTTTTGCGGCCCTCGACAGTGACTTCGCGCGCGATGTCATCTCCCGGCATCCTCGGCTGGCGACGGTGGATTCGATGGTGTTCGTGCGTGATCCGGGCCGGCCGAGCGAGACGGTGAGCACCGAGTCCGAGGCGCTGTTACAGGTGGCCGAGTATCTCGGTGGGCTCTGGAAGCTGGCACTCGCGGCCCGCGTGGTCCCGGCCTTCCTGCGCGACCGGCTGTACGCGGCGTTCGCGGCGGTGCGCTATCGCGTCGGCGGCAAGTACGACACCTGCCCCATTCCGACACCGGAGCTGCGCGACCGCTTCCTGGATGCCACGTACGGCTGAGGGAATCAACGCACCGCCGGACCCGTTACACCGCATGTCGCCGGGCGATTGCCCCCGACAGAGGCGCATAGAGGTAAGAGGCGAGAGCGATGAAGAACTTCGCATGGGCAGGACTGATCACAGCGGCCTTCTCGGCGGCCGTGATCGGATTCGCCGGTCCGGCACAGGCCGAGGTGACCGTGCAGGACGTCACGGCGCTCGGCAACGGCGCGGGCGTGTACGACGTCTACGACAACGACAGCGACTACCCCTGGGCGGACCAGCTGGTGCCGCGGGTGTACGTACCGCACGTGGACACCTCCGTACGCAACTGATCCCCGAGACAAGAACGAAGGGCGTCCACACGGTGGGCGCCCTTCGTCGTTGCGTGGTGCGGTCGGCTACAGGATGCCGATGCCGCCGTAGCCGCCGTAGCCCCAGGGCCACATGCCCCACTGGGTCTCACCGAGCTGGCCCGGCGAGCTGGTGATCTGGGCATTGCCCGGACTGGTGCAGACGTTGCTCGTCCCGGACACGATATTTCCGGTGTTCGTGCAGTTGGTGGGTTCGGCCGAGGCCATCGGCGCGGCGAGAATGGCGCCGGCGGCGCCCGCGGCGGCGAGCAGTCCGGCGGCGGTCCAGCGTGACTTGATCACTTGGGTCCCTTTCATTGGATGGGTGAAGCGGTGTGGTCGGCGAGGCGCGGTCGTCAGAGAATGTCGACGTCGCCGTCGCCGTCGGTGTCACCGCAGCGAAGCCGGATGTCCTGCAGGGGCTTGCGAATGCCCTTGAGCTCGGCGCCAATCTGTGGGTTGGCCTCGAAGTACTCGTTGACCTTGGCCTCCATCTCGCTGTGCGGCAGTCCGTGCAGACCGGTGAAGAAGGTGTTCACCTCCGGATGGGTGAACAGGTACGCCGAGGTGGCCGCGGAGACCCCGGATGCCACGCCGGCCAGGTCGGCTGCGGTGCAGTTCGGCGGTGGTACCGGCTCGGCCAACGCGGTGGGAATGGCGGCGAACAGCGTCGCTCCGGTGAATGCGCCGGCTCCCAGGATTCCGGCGACCGTGCGACGGACGTTGAGCGACATGTGATCGGCTCCTTCTGATTGGTGGTCCTGACCTGCAAAGCTAACCAGATTCAGCCAGCAGATTCTCGGCTTGTACACAGACTGCCGAGGTCCGACGCGGACTCGGCCGCGGTGAGCACAGTGCAGGCAACAAACAGATTTGACGCTCATGTCTATTTGCTGATTGTTCGACAGGCGCATCTGACGAGCTATTTGTTCAGTCATGGACATAGCCAACTGCTTGAAATGGGAAAGATATCCCACAATTTCGCTACGCGGGGAGCGTAATTAACTTACAGTCGCGGTGCCGGCCGGCGGCACCCGAGGACCGGCACCTCAGGGCACGACCACAACGACGGAGAGAAATCCCATGCGCGCAGCCCCCGCCCGCCACCGTGTCACCCGCGGCCCGGAGTCCCGCGACGGCCGGCAGAGGTGGCCGGCCAGCGAGCTGCTGACATCGGCAGGTGCCGGGAAGGCGACGAGTCACGCGCGCAGGCAATCCGGGAACTACGCACTGCCCATCGGTCGCGTCGGTGCGCTCGCGGTCTCGCTCGGGGTCGGATTCGCGATCGCCGGTGCCGCGCAGCCCGCCTATGCGGACGCCGGGACCGCATCCAGCGGCGACTCGTCGGGCGCAGGATCCTCGTCCAGCGGTGCGGCGGCGTCGGACTCGGCGGCGACATCGAAGGGCTCGACCGACCGTCCCGGCGTCAACCGCAAACGCGGCCCCAAGACGGCCGCCAAACCGAGCGTCAGCAACGACATACCCGAGACGGACGATATCGCCGAGACGGACGAGGATCCCGAACTCACCGAGACGGACGAGGATCCAGTACTCACCGAACCCGGCACACCGGATCCGGAGGAAGAGTCCACCGAGGCCGTGCCCGCCGAGCCGACCGAACGCCCCGGTGCCACCGGTGGCCGTAAAGCCAGTCCCCACAGCGAGATCGAGAAGCCCGTCGAGGTCCAGCACGCTGTCACCTCCGCGCTGCAGGCCATACCGGAGCCGTCGGCCGAATCCGTCGCGCCGGTGGTGGCCGACACCGGCGACGCCGCCGCGCAGGCGCCGGTGATCGAGGTGGCGCCGGCGCCGGCGATCGAGGACGCCAAGCCGACCGTCGGTGCCGTCACTCCGAAGATGACCGCGGCCAGCGCGGCGCTGGGCACCCAGTCGGCCACTCCGCCAAATCCACTCGACGTCCTGGTGAACACCATGATGGCGTGGGTTGCGCGGCAGATCAGTCATACCTTCGTCAACAGGACGCCGGTCGCCGGCCCAATCGTCTACGAGCAGAACGTCCTCGGCCAGGTCTACATCGACCTCAATGCCACCGACCCCAACGGTGACATCCTCAGCTACGAGATCATCCAGCCCGAAAAGGGTTGGGTGTACCGGGATCTGATCAGTGGGAAGTTCGTCTACACGCCGTGGGCGTTGGTTACCGGACAACCGCTCACCGACAGCTTCAAGATCGTCATCCACGATGACACCGAGCACCTCCCCGGTGTTCTCGGACAGATCCAGACCCTGGTCGAGACCGTGACGCGTTTCCTCGGTATCGCAGAGGCCGACAATCTGACGGTCACCATTCCGGTCACCGTCGACCCGGTCTACCAGGCGCCGCCGCTGGTCACCCCGATCGCCGGCGGCGGGCACACGATCGGTGGCGCACCGGCGCCCATCGTCTCCACCGTCGATATCGTCGACGGTGACTCCACCCGGTTGAAGCGGGTGGTCATCAAGATCGTCACGCTGGCTCAGGACGGCGATGTGTTGGGCTACGACGCTCCCGCCGACAACCCCGTCGTCGGCTCCTGGGATCCCGAGACCCTCACCCTCACGCTGACCGGCGCGGGCACACTTGCCCAGTACGAGGAGGCCATCAAGGCGGTGACCTTCTCGGCGTCCCAGGGGGCGCTGCTGGTGCGGGGTCTGTCCATCTCGGCCACCGACGAAGACGATGTCGACAACATCGCGCCCGGGTCCGTGCTCGTCGGGGTCTGGCCGGCGCCGACCCTGCCGCCCCTGGTGACCCCGATTGCCGGTGGTGGGTTCACCATCGGCGGTAGCCCGGCCAAGATTGTGTCCGCCGTCGATATCGCCGACGGCGACTCCGGCAAGCTCGCGAAGCTGACGGTCAAGATCGTCACGTTCGCCCAGAGCGGCGACACACTGAGCTACGTTGCCCCGGAAGGTAATCCCGTGATCGCCAGCTGGAACGCGGCCGACTTCACGCTGACCCTCACCGGCGCCGGCACCCTCGCGCAGTACGAGGAGGCGCTCAAGGCAGTGACCTTCACCGCCACCCAGGGTGCGGCACTCGTTCGGGGGCTCTCGATCTCGGCCACCGACGAACACGGTATCGCGAATATCGCTCCGGGCTTTGTGACAGTGGGTGTTTCGTCACCGACGCGCTACGTGCCGTTGGTGACGCCGATCGGTGGTCGCTCGTACACCATCGGCGAATCGCCGGTGAAACCGGTGGCTTCCGTCAGTATCGTCGACGCCGACTCCAGCCATCTGCAGAAGGTCACCATGAGCGTCACGACGTTCGGCAAGTCCGGGGACACACTGGCCTTCGGTGGTCTGCCCGATAATCCGATCACGGCGACCTACGACGCCGGGACCAGGACGTTGACACTGTCGGGCATCGCGACCAAACAGCAGTACGAGGACGCGCTGAAGGCCGTCACCTTCACCGCCACGCAGGGCGGATGGACGACCCGCACGCTGCTGATCGTGGCCACCGATACCGACGGGGTGAACAGCTCGGCCGGGGCGCTGACCGTGTCGGTATGGTGACCGTCCGGTTCAGCTGAACCGGACGGTGAGGGTCGCGAGGCCGAAGATCTTGCGGCCCTGCGATTTTGCTCCGACGATGACGACGCCGGAGCGGGTTTCGGGATCCAGCGACTTGATGCGGCCGCTGTACTCGATATCGGCACCGCCGTCGACGGGTACGAGTGCGGGCTGCGACAGCCGCACCGCGTACCGGGTCACAGAACCCGGATCGTCGGTCCAGGTGGAGGCGAAACTCGCACCCAACCCCATGGTGAGCATGCCGTGGGCGAGCACGTCTTCCTGGCCGGCCAGCCTGGCGATGTTGTCGTCCCAGTGCAGCGGGTTCGCGTCCCCGGCCACCCCGGCGTAGTTCACCAGGTCGCCGCGGGACAGCCGGGTGTGGTGCACCGGCAGCTCGTCCCCGACGGCCAGCCCGTCAAAGTCGGGTGACGCCGGTGTGCGGGTGGCGCCGGCGGTGGCGATCCGCTGTGCCACATCGGGGCGGACCGCCTTCTGATAGTCCGCGCCGGTGTCTTCGGCGCCGAGCATGTTGATGCCGTGCATCATCACGCCCGCGACCGCCGGGCGGATCGCCGGATCGACATCTTCGCTGCCGACGCCGACGACGGTGGTGTGCAGGGTGTGCACGACCTCCCCGGCGGTGTCGGTGAACGTGTTGGTGACCGTGATCAGGTCCCGGCCGGCGATCCGGCGCACCGAGGCCAGTTCGACGTCGATGGTCAGTTCGTCACCTTCGACGATCGGGCGGTGCTGCTCGAAGACCTCCTCGGTCTGCAGGTACATGTCGTAGCCCACCACCACCTGCTCGAACATCCGCTGGTTGCAGGCCATGGCGGGTGCCGAGGTGAAGGTCAGCGGGGCGACCAGGCCGGTGTAGCCGAGCTGCTGCGCGGCGGCGACGTTCCAATGGGCGGGGTGCTTGTCCTGTACCGCCCGAGCGAACTCGCGGATCTTTTCCCGGCCCACCAGATAGGTGTCGTCCATCTGGTACCAATGGCCCACGCGATCTTCGAGTGCCAACGTCTCTGCTGCTGCGGTCATGGCTGTGCTCAACTCTTCTGTCTGGTGATGGGCTCCAGGGTGATACAGCAGATTAACGCGCTGAGGTCTGCAGCAAAAAACGGTGGCGGGCCCGGCAACGGTGGTTGGTGAGCCTCGGGGCGCCTTCCCGCACCACATCGGCGGCGTTGCCCCGGCGCGCCGTACACCCACCAGGGTGCCGCGGGCCCGACCACGAGATGCAGTATCGGCTAGGTGCGCGGTGGAACCGTCGAAGGCGAGCTTGCCGACATCAGGTGGGCGAAGACGTGGTCCAGCGAGCGGGCGACGGACGGCTCCTCGCCGGCGGCCCAGCGCCGCCACGCGAGGTCCAGGCCTGCCAGCGCGCTCACCACGATGGCGTGTGCCGCCTCCGGTGCGGCGATGCGTGCTGCCAGGATCGGCGTCAGCGCGTCCTCGAGCGCGAACCGCCGTTGCGCCATCCGGGTGCGCAGCGACACGGTCGTATTGATCATCAGTGCGCGGGAGCGCTCCAGGTCGGAGTGGTCGCCGCGGTCTGCGATGGCGACCTTGAAGGCGCGCAGCATCAGCTGCCAGGGACTCTCGCCGTCGATGGCGGGCAGGCTGTGCAGGTGGCTCGCGTAGTCGACCGACGCGGCCTCGATCGCGGCCAGGACGGCGTCTTCCTTGGACCCGAAATACCGAAAGAATGTGGCGCGCGAGATGCCGACCTCGCCGGCGGCCTCCTCGACGGTCACCGCATCGAAGCCACGCTCGGCGAACAGGTCGCTCATCGCCTGCGCGATCTCGGTGCGTAACGCGAGTCGCGCACGCTCCCGTACTCCTGCCGCCATCGCACCAGGGTAACCGAAACCCGACTCCCGATGTCAGAAGCGATACGTAGGCTTCATTTTGATACTGAGTCTCAGAAAGCGGTACGGTAGGCAGAACACGACGAAGGGTGGTTGATGACAGTCGAAACCCGGACGGCGCTCGACCCGCCCACCGGCGCATCGGTGCCGCCGGTGCGAACCGGTGCCGTGGTGGCGGTGCTGGCCTTCGCCGGCATGTGCGCTGCATTCACCCAGACCATCCTCATCCCGATCCAAGGCGAGCTGCCGCTCCTGCTGAACACCTCCGGGTCGAACACGGCGTGGGTCATCACCATCACGTTGCTGGTGGCGGCGATCTGCACGCCGATCTCCGGCAAGTTGGGCGATATGTACGGCAAGCGCCGCGTCGCGCTGGCTCTGCTCACGGTGTTGATGCTGGGATCGGTGGTGGCGGCGTTGTCGCCGACGGTGCTGCCGCTGATTCTCGGCCGGGGTCTGCAGGGCGTGGGAATGGGCGTCATCCCGCTGGGCATTGCGATCCTGCGCGACACCCTTCCGGGCGACCGGTTGGGTTCGGCCATCGCGCTGGTGAGCGCCACATTGGGTGTCGGCGGCGCGCTCGGTCTGCCCGTCAGCGCCTTCGTCACCGAACATTTCGACTGGCACGTCCTGTTCTGGGTCGCGGCCGGTCTCGGCGCCATCTCTTTTGCGTTGATTGCGACGCTGGTGCCGGAGAGCGCGCTGCGCGTCGGCGGCCGGGTGGACAAGATCGGCATCGCAGGCCTTGCCGTCGGCTTGTCCGGTGTGTTGCTGGCGATCTCACGCGGAAATGACTGGGGATGGACATCGGCGCGGACGCTGGGGTCGCTGGTCGTCGGTATCGTGGTGCTGCTGCTGTGGGGATGGCTCGAACTGCGCATCCGCGAGCCTCTGGTGGATCTGCGGGTCAGCGCCCGCGGGCCGGTCCTGCTGACCAACCTTGCTTCGATCGCGATGGGCTTCGCACTGTTCTCCTCACAGATCGCGTTCCCGCAACTGCTTGAACTCCCCAGCGCGGCGGGCGGACTGGGGATGCCGCTGTTGCAGGCCAGCTTGTTCCTGATGCCCGCGGGTCTGGCGATGCTCGTGATGTCGCCGGTGGCCGGTCGCCTGGAACGACGGTGGGGTCCCAAACCGCTACTGATCGCCGGGGCGGCGATCATGGGTACCGGCTATGTCGTCGCGTTGGCTTCCGAATTGCACGCCGAACACATCCTGGCCATCAACATCTTGATCGGCATCGGCATCGGGCTGGGCTATGCCGCGATGCCGACGTTGATCATGCGGGCGGTCCCGGCGTCGGAAACCGGTGCAGCCAACGGTCTCAACACGTTGATGCGATCGCTGGGCACGGCCACGGCTGCGGCCGTCATCGCCGCGGTGCTGACCCGATCCACGATCGAGGTCGACGGGGTGCCGGTTCCCGGTGCCGACGGATTCCAATCGGCCTTCCTGTTCGGGCTCGGTGCCGCCGTGTTGTGCACCGTCATCGCGTTCTTGATCCCGCAGCCCGATGCGGCGCTGGAGCGATGCGACTGAGCGGTCCTGATTGGGTCCCGGCGAGATGCGGGTCTTTCTATCGTTGCCTTCGATTGCGGCGTGAGTTTCCGCGGCGCTCTGATAATCGCTCGTTCGACGGACACCATCAACCTCACGTAGCGCCATCTGCTGTGTCACGCTGAGCCAAACAGTGTGCCGAGGGGGGCATGTGGCAGCCGACATTCAGGAACTCAGGTTCGCGGTGACCATGAATGGTGGGGTTAGCCTCGCCGTCTATATCGGAGGTGTGGCCCAGGAACTGAACCTCATCTCCAAGGCGCGGCCCTTTGCCACCGCTGCGGAGTTGAAGTCGGCACCGCGTCTGGCCAAGTGCAATCCCTATACCCGCTTGTTGGAGCACCTCCACTACAGCGAGCCGTATATCGACGTTCTGACCGGAACTTCTGCCGGCGGCATCAACGCGGCGGCGCTGGCCATCGCACAGGCAAACAAACACGGTGACATCGCGATGCTGAAACCGCTGTGGTTGGAGAAAGCGCAAATCGAAGACTTGCTCCGGCAGCCGTTTCAGTCACAGACACCTTCGCTGTTGAAGGGCGACGACTACTTCCTGCCGATGCTGGAAGACGCGTTCGCGCGGATGGCCGACAAGCAGTCGTATCAGCGCAGCGATCGCGACGTGGATCTGACACTGACGACGACCTTGCTCAAGCCGATCGTCGACGATCCGAAGGACGAATTCGGCACAGGGATTGTCGAAAGACATCTCACGAAGTTAAAAGTCAAGCCGCGAGCTGGAGAGGGGGTGGGAACGCAACATGTTCGTCGTAGAG
>JAKJHY010000029.1 GCA_021648845.1 Mycobacterium sp. MBM
GGTGCACTTGCCGCCGATGAGATGGGTGGCACCGGCGTCATCGGTGGCGAACCACCCTTCGAACGCGGGCGCTGTGGTTGCTGCTGGCACGAGGGTCAGAATACCCAGACGACGGGCGAAACTGAAACGTGTTGCAGTTTGGCCGCGCCGCGCCGCGCCGCGCGACGCAGTGCGAGCGGGCGAGGCGTTACGTCGCCGGCGGGATGGTCACCCTGACGTAGTGCTGGGCCCGGGCGTAGTTCGCGGCGTTGTAGGTCGGGAACTGATATGGGTTCTGCGGCACCAGGCTGTTCAGTAGTCGGAACAGCGGGTCGAACAGCCGGGCGGTGAACTCGTTGAACCCGTGCAGGTGGGTCCCGGCGTTGGCTTCGACGGCGTGGATGTAGAAGGCGTCCGTGCCGCCGCTGGCGGCCAGTTCGGCATCGGGGATGTAGGTGTAATTGCCGGCCGCGTCGACGCTGGCGGTTCCGCGTTTGGGTTCGATTCCGACCGAATATGTCAACGGGTCGTCGTCGACGTCGGCCGCCACGACCTGCCCGGTGTAGTTGCCCTCGCTGTCACGGGTCGGGCCGGAGGACGCCGTGATCGTCGGCGCCGTATTCAGGAAGGCCTTGCGGAAGGCCTTCTCCAGTGCGTCGAACGGATTGGCGCTGGCCGCGGAAGGGGTTGCGCTCGCGGCTGACACCCTCGACGCAGCCGAAACCGCGACGGCGCCCTCACCTTCGATCGCGTCGGCTTTCGGTGACGGGCGTTGGTGTGTCCGGGCGGTCGCCACGCTGCGCGGAGCGGTCCGTTTGGCCGCCGGCCCGGCCGAGGCGCCACCGGACTGCGAGGAACTCTTCGTCCCACCCGTGTCGCCGGTGTCGGCGCCGGCCACCGCCGCACCGGTGGTGAGCGCGGCGCCGATCCCCAGTGCGACGGCTCCGGTGCCCAGCCATACCGCGACGGCGGGCGGCGAGGTCTCGGTGCGGTGTTTTCCGGCCATAACGGCTCCCGTTCGTCTGGGCCATACACGTGAATTGTCTCCCGTGATAATTAGCACGACGTAGTGTCGATTGCCGCGCTCCCCGCGCCGCTTCCCGCCGAACCGGCGAATATCCGTACGTTCGGCCGACAGCGTCGCCGGACTGTCGGGGTGGTTGCCTAGAGTTGGGGGCGTGAGCCCCGCCAAGACAGCCGACCAGGCGCCCGCCGAGAAGCCCGGGACCGACGAGAAACCCACGTTGATGCTGTTGGACGGCAACTCGCTGGCCTTTCGTGCCTTTTACGCGCTGCCCGCGGAGAACTTCAAGACCCAGGGCGGGTTGACCACCAATGCGGTCTACGGGTTCACGGCCATGCTGATCAACCTGCTGCGCGATGAGCAGCCGAGCCATATTGCGGCCGCCTTCGACGTGTCCCGGCAGACCTTCCGCAAGGACAAGTACCCCGAGTACAAGGAAGGCCGGTCGGCGACCCCGGACGAGTTCCGTGGACAGATCGACATCACCAAGGAGGTGCTGGCTGCGCTCGGCATCACGGTGCTCGCCGAGCAGGGATTCGAGGCCGACGACATCATCGCCACGCTGGCCACCCAGGCCGAGACGGCGGGTTACCGCGTGCTCGTGGTGACCGGCGACCGGGACTCGCTGCAGTTGGTCAGCGATGACGTCACCGTCCTGTACCCGGTCAAAGGCGTCAGCGAGTTGACCCGATTCACCCCGGACGCGGTACAGGCCAAGTACGGACTCACCCCGGCGCAATACCCGGATTTCGCCGCGTTGCGGGGGGACCCGAGTGACAACCTGCCCGGCATTCCCGGAGTGGGGGAGAAGACCGCGACGAAATGGATCATCGAGCACGGCTCGCTGCAAGGCTTGGTCGACAACGTCGACGCCGTCAAGGGCAAGGTCGGAGATGCCTTGCGCGCCAACCTGTCCTCGGTGGTGCTCAACCGCGAGCTCACCGAGCTGGTCAAGAACGTGCCGCTGCCCCAGACGCCGGACACGCTGCGCATGCTGCCCTGGGACCGCGACCACATCCACCGGCTGTTCGACGATCTCGAGTTCCGGGTGCTGCGGGACCGGCTGTTCGACACCCTGGCCTCGGCCGACCCCGAGGTGGAGCACGGATTCGAGGTGCGCGGTGGCGCGCTGCAACCCGGTGAACTCGCGGAATGGCTGTCCGCGCACAGCCTGGGCAACCGGTTCGGGATCGCCGTCGTCGGCACCCATTTGGCGTTCGACGGTGATGCGACGGCGCTGGCGATCGTCGCCAACGACGGTGACGGCCGGTACATCGACACGGCGACACTGCATCCCGACGACGAGGCCGCGCTGGCGTCCTGGCTCGCCGATCCCGGGCCGCCCAAGGCCCTGCACGAGGCAAAGCTCGCCATGCATGATCTGGAGGGCCGCGGCTGGAAGCTGGCCGGGGTCACCTCGGACACCGCGCTGGCGGCCTACCTGGTGCGCCCGGGTCAGCGCAGCTTCGCTCTCGACGACCTTTCGCTGCGCTACCTGAAGCGTGAGTTGCGCGCGGAAAATCCTGAGCAGCAGCAACTTTCGCTCTTGGACGATAACGACGGTGTCGACGAACAGGCGGTGCAGGCGCTGCTGCTGCGAGCCGGCGCAGTCATGGACCTCGCCGATGCGCTCGACGAGGAACTTGCCCGTATCGATTCCTCCTCGCTGCTGGAGCGGATGGAGCTGCCGGTGCAGCGGGTGCTCGCCGACCTCGAGAGCACCGGCATCGCCGTCGACGTGGGGTTCTTGCAGGAACTGCAGAGCGAGTTCGGTGACCAGATCCGCGATGCCGCCGAGGCTGCCTACGGTGTCATCGGAAAGCAGATCAACCTCGGTTCTCCTAAGCAGCTGCAGGTGGTGCTGTTCGACGAACTGGAGATGCCGAAGACCAAGAAGACCAAGACCGGCTACACCACCGATGCCGATGCGCTGCAAGGTCTTTTCGACAAGACGGGGCACCCGTTCCTGCAGCATCTGCTCGCCCATCGGGATGCCACCCGGCTCAAGGTCACCGTGGACGGCCTGTTGAACTCGGTGGCCTCCGACGGCCGAATTCACACCACCTTCAACCAGACCATCGCCGCCACCGGCCGGTTGTCCTCGACCGAACCGAACCTGCAGAACATCCCCATCCGCACCGAGGCCGGGCGGCGCATCCGGGACGGGTTCGTGGTGGGTGCGGGTTATGCCGAATTGATGACGGCGGACTACAGCCAGATCGAGATGCGCATCATGGCGCATCTGTCTCGCGACGAGGGCCTGATCGAAGCGTTCAATACCGGTGAGGATCTGCATTCCTTCGTGGCGTCACGCGCCTTCGACGTGCCGATCGACCAGATCGACGCCGAGATGCGCCGCCGCGTGAAGGCCATGTCCTACGGACTCGCCTACGGCCTGAGCGCCTACGGCCTGTCGGCCCAGCTGAAGATCAGCACCGAAGAGGCCAAGGCGCAGATGGAGCAGTATTTCGACCGGTTCGGTGGAATCCGCGACTACCTGCGCGATGTGGTGGATCAGGCGCGTAAGGACGGCTATACCTCAACGGTTCTCGGTCGCCGGCGCTACCTGCCCGAGTTGGACAGCAGCAACCGAAACGTGCGCGAGGCCGCCGAACGTGCCGCGCTCAACGCTCCCATCCAGGGCAGCGCGGCCGACATCATCAAGGTGGCGATGATCAACGTGGACGAGGCGATCAAGGCTGCCGGACTGACATCGCGGATGTTGTTGCAGGTGCACGACGAGCTGCTGTTCGAGGTGGCCGAAGGGGAGCGCGACACCCTGGAGGCGTTGGTGCGTGAGCACATGGGGAGCGCCTACCCGCTGGATGTGCCGCTGGAGGTTTCGGTGGGATACGGACGCAGCTGGGACGCCGCGGCGCACTAGCGCCCGCGAATGATTCCCGGCGTATTGACCCGATGACCGAGACTGGCGAACAGCAGATCGGCTTTCTGGCGCGGCTGGGCGCAGCGATGTGTGCCGCCAGTTACCCGGTGACCCTGGTGCGTCAGATGCTCGACCGCACCGCCGCGCATTACGGTGTCCGCAACGACGGGCTGGCCCTACCGAACCATGTGCAGGTGGTGGGACCGGCCACCGCCGGCGGCACGGTGGTGCGCGGTGCCCGCGTGGACTCCGACCTGCGCTTCGACCAGATTTTCCCGCTCGCGCGGTTGGTCTCGGCGGCGATGGCGGGGCGGATCTCGGCAGACGACGGTGAGAGCAAACTCGACGAGATCGAGGAAATGCCGCGGCGCTATCCCGCGTGGGTGACGGTCCTGGGCTACGGCATCCAGAGCGCCGGGCTGTCGCTGGTGCTGGAACCGACGGTGCTGAACGTGCTGGCGGCCCTGCTGTTGGGCGCGATGGTCGGCGGGTTCCTGGTGGCGAGCCAACGGATTCCGGTGCTGGCTCAACTGGTGCCCGCGGTCAGCGCGTTCGCGGTGGCCTCGATCTGCATCGTCGCGGCGTTGAAGCTGGACCTCGATCACGTGGGCCTGCGTGCGCTGGTACCGCCGCTGGCGGTCTTCCTCCCGGGCGCCGCGATCACCCTGGCCGTCATCGAATTGACCGCACGTGACGTCATCGCGGGAACCAGCCGGTTGATCGCCGGGTTCGTGCAGATCATCCAGCTGGCGTTCGGAATCCTGATCGCCACCCAGGTGCTCGGCCTGCGCGAGGATCAGCTCAGTTCGGAGGCGGTCAATCACATCGGGCCCTGGGCGCCGTGGCTCGGTGTCGCCGTCTACGCACTCGGGGTGATGCTGTTCTTGGCGCCGCCGCCGTCATTCCTGCCGTGGCTCATGGCCATCAGCTATACCGCCTACACGGCCCAATACGTCGGGGATCTGCTGCTCGGCAGCTACGCCAGCGGTTTCTGCGGTGGAATCGCGCTGACCGTGGTGGCCCTGGCGGTGTCCCGGATACGCCGTGCACCGCCGGCGATCACGATGATCCTGCCCGGGTTCTGGCTTTTGGTGCCGGGATCGATGGGGCTGATCGGCATCACCGAACTGTTCGGGGCCGACGGAGATTCGGCCCTGCCCGCCACCTTGATCTCGATGACCTCGGTCGCGTTCGGCCTGCAGGCCGGGCTGGTGCTCTGGCAGGTGACCAGACGGCGGGTAGCGGCGCGTCAGCGTCCGGGGATCCGGTAGCCGGCCAGGTATTGCAGCGTCGGTCCGGCGGCGTGTCGCGCCGCGTGCACCCGGTAGGACTCCTCGGTCAGCAGGGCCTGCACCCGCTCGTCGCCGAAGCCACGGTCGATGCGGTCACGGACGAATGCCAGCTCGACCACCTGGGTCGCGAACGCGTGGATGCTCTTGCCGGCGGCCTTGCCGGCATGCCGGGACGCCGCACCGATGGCGAGCTTGCGGGTGCGGATGGACCCCAGCCAGCTCGCCTCGTTGGCGGTGATCAGATTCGCGGCCACCATGTTCGGCAGCTTGGCCGCCACGACCTGCTGCTCGCGACGGCGGCTGCGCACCGCAAGCCAGATCGCGAGGCCGAAGATCGGCATCATCCACATCAGGTAGACCAGGAAATACGCTTCGATACCGATGACCGAGGACCCGTTCCACAACGCGTGCATGAGCACCGCCGCCAGATAACCGGCCACAATGCATGCCAGCTTGCCGACGAGATGGCGCTGCAGGAGTGCGAAGTACACCCCGACCGCCAGCATCGACAGGAACAGCGAGTGCGCGAACGGTGCCATCACCAGCCGTAGCGCCGCCGTCGCCAGCGAGGCACCCAACGTCTCCCCGTTGGCGATGTACAGAATGTCCTCGAACCAGGCGAATCCCGCGCCGACCAGGCCGGCGTACACCAGGCAGTCGGTCAGGGAATTCAGCTCGTGGCGGCGGTGCCCGGTCATCATGATCAGCAGAAACAGCCCCTTGGCGGCCTCCTCGATGAGCGGCGCGCGCAGGGCGGTCGATTCGAAACCGTCCGGCAGACCCGGGGCGGGCAGGAACACCGCGTCGGCCCAGAGCTCCAGCACCAGCGACAGGATGATCGCCACGGACGCACCCCACAGGAATGCCAGGATCAACAGCCGTGGCGGTTCGGGTTCCCAACGGTCCAGCCACAGGTAGCTCAGCACCACGACAGTGATCGCGATCGTGGACAGCACGAACCCGATCGTGGTGCCGACCGGATTCGTCGCGGTGAGCAGGATCATCAACACACCGACCACGGCGCTGAGACCGATGAGCACCGCCAACGGCGCCCCGGCCTTGCGGACGGTCGGCGGCCAGATCGGCAGGTGCGGGTGCGGAGGTCGTTGTGGCTGCGGCGTCACGGACACGTTCAGCAGGGTAACCAGGCGCCCGCGCGGGGGACCGGGTTTGTCCAGCGTGTACCGGGTCTAGTACCCTTGCCAAGTACCTGTGTGCCCAATCATGTGTCGGGCCCCGCGGGCACACCGCACATTCGGGCATCGATGCTGAACTGCCCGGTGTGCAGCACAAATGCAGACACCGTCCCTACGATTAAACCTGTCCGGAGCAACCCACCACATGCCAAGTCCCTCCGTCACGTCCCCGCAAGTTGCCGTCAACGACATCGGCTCCGCGGAAGACTTTCTCGCCGCCATCGACAAGACCATCAAGTACTTCAACGATGGCGACATCGTCGAAGGGACCATCGTCAAGGTGGACCGCGACGAGGTCCTGCTCGATATCGGCTACAAGACCGAAGGTGTCATCCCTTCGCGCGAACTCTCCATCAAGCACGATGTCGACCCCAATGAGGTCGTTTCCGTGGGCGATGAGGTCGAGGCCCTCGTTCTCACCAAAGAGGACAAAGAAGGCCGTCTGATCCTGTCCAAGAAGCGCGCTCAGTACGAGCGTGCCTGGGGCACCATCGAAGAGCTCAAGGAGAAGGACGAGGCCGTCAAGGGCACCGTCATCGAGGTCGTCAAGGGCGGCCTGATCCTCGATATCGGCCTGCGCGGCTTCCTGCCCGCATCGCTGGTCGAGATGCGCCGCGTCCGCGATCTGCAGCCGTACATCGGCAAGGAGATCGAGGCCAAGATCATCGAGCTCGACAAGAACCGCAACAACGTGGTGCTCTCGCGCCGTGCGTGGCTGGAGCAGACCCAGTCCGAGGTGCGCAGCGAGTTCCTGAACCAGCTCACCAAGGGCGCCATCCGCAAGGGTGTCGTGTCCTCGATCGTCAACTTCGGCGCCTTCGTCGATCTCGGCGGCGTCGACGGCCTGGTGCACGTCTCCGAGCTGTCGTGGAAGCACATCGACCACCCGTCCGAGGTTGTCACCGTCGGCGACGAGGTCACCGTGGAGGTGCTCGACGTCGATATGGATCGCGAGCGGGTTTCGCTGTCGCTCAAGGCGACTCAGGAAGATCCGTGGCGTCACTTCGCCCGCACCCACGCCATCGGCCAGATCGTGCCGGGCAAGGTCACCAAGCTGGTGCCCTTCGGTGCGTTCGTTCGCGTCGAAGAGGGCATCGAGGGTCTGGTGCACATCTCGGAGCTCTCCGAGCGCCACGTCGAGGTCCCGGACCAGGTGGTCCAGGTCGGCGACGACGCCATGGTCAAGGTCATCGATATCGACCTGGAGCGTCGCCGGATCTCGCTGAGCCTCAAGCAGGCCAACGAGGATTACACCGAAGAGTTCGACCCGAGCAAGTACGGCATGGCCGACAGCTACGACGATGCGGGCAACTACATCTTCCCCGAGGGCTTCGACGCCGACACCAACGAATGGCTCGAGGGCTTCGACAAGCAGCGCACCGAATGGGAGGCCCGGTACGCCGAGGCCGAGCGTCGGCACAAGATGCACACCGCGCAGATGGAGAAGTTCGCCGCAGCCGAGGCGGAGGAAGCGGCTCGCCCGTCGACCTCCAGCAGCTCGTCTCGCCCGGAGGGTGAGTCCGCCGGCGGTTCGCTGGCGAGCGACGCCCAGCTGGCCGCTCTGCGGGAGAAGCTCGCAGGCAACGCCTGACCGGTTCGCCGCGCGAACGCCCCGGCCCGATTGGGTCGGGGCGTTCGTCGTCTCGTCACCGTCGGCGGCACTCGCCGGTCCGGCGGCCACGCCGAAATTCAACCTGACAGACTGTGGGGCGTGCTTCGTATCGGACTGACCGGCGGCATCGGCGCCGGCAAATCGACGGTGTCCTCGACCTTCAGTGAACTCGGCGGCATTGTTGTCGACGGTGACGTCATCGCCAGGGAAGTGGTCGAGCCCGGCACACAGGGCCTGGCCCAGCTCGTCGATGCGTTCGGTCGCGATATTCTGCACGACAGCGGGGAGCTGAATCGCCCCGCGCTGGCGGCCGTCGCGTTCAGCGATGACGAGAAGCGCCAGACGTTGAACGGCATCGTGCACCCGTTGGTGGCGCACCGTCGTTCCGAGTTGATCGCCGCGGCCGCAGAAGATGCGGTGATCGTCGAGGATATTCCGCTGCTGGTCGAATCTCAGATGGCACCGATGTTCCCGCTCGTCATCGTCGTCCACGCCGATGTGGAGCTTCGCGTCAAACGGCTGATCGAATATCGCGGCTTCACCGAGCAGGATGCCAGGGCCCGAATCGCGGCGCAGGCCACCGAGGAGCAGCGGCGCGCCGTCGCCGACGTCTGGCTGGACAACTCGGGCAGCGCCGGCGCCCTGGTCGAGCAGGCGCGTGCGCTCTGGCATGAGCGCATCGTGCCGTTCGCGCACAACCTGCGCATCCAGCGGCCCGCCCGGGGCGAGCCGGCCGTGGTCCCGTCCGACCCCAGCTGGGGGGACCAAGCGCGCCGAATCCTGGCCAGGTTGCACACCATGTGCGGGCATCGTGCGGTCCGCATCGATCACATCGGTTCCACCGCGGTGCCCGGCCTGGATGCCAAGGATGTCATCGACGTGCAGGTGACGGTGGCCTCGTTGGACGTTGCCGACGAGCTCGCCGAAGGTCTGCTGGCGGCGGGATATCCGCGGGTTACGGGCGCCGCCGCCGACACGCCGCACTCCGCGGATACCGCGCTGTGGCGCAAGAGGTTCCACGCCTCGGCAGATCCGGGCCGGCCCACCCATGTGCACATTCGCGTCGACGGCTGGCCCAATCAGCAGTTCGCCTTGCTGTGTGTCGACTGGCTGAAGGCGAATCCCGGTGTGCAGCAGGAGTATCTGGCCGCAAAGCGAGCCGCCTCACGCACCGCCGACTACACCGCAGCCAAGGAACCGTGGTTCCTCGACGCCTACCACCGCGCGTGGGAGTGGGCGAATACCACCGGGTGGCGCGCCTGACCTGCGTGCGTCAGGTAGGTGGAGCGGGCACCGCTTCCGGCGCCGGCGGCGGGGTGCCGCTATCCAGCACCGGCAGGCTGGTGGCCGGATTATCCAGCGGCGCGCCGCACTTCATCACGCCGTACAACGGGTCGTCCTTGGCGCGGAACAGCCGCGGCGCGATGAACTGATCGGCCTGCGCGACGATCTGGTCGTCGACCAGGATCTCGCAGTGCAGGTTCGACCCGTACGGCCATTGGATGGACAGCTCCATCCCGGCCAGGCTCGGATCGGACAGCACCGTGTTCACTTCGAACGTCTGACCGGGCAGCATCGTCGGTTGTTCGCTGTTGACGTTCTGATCGTCGGCCTTGTAGGCGACGACCGCACCGCGCGATGTGCCATCGGCGCGCGCCCGGTAGGTGACGTTGTGCAGCAACCCGGGCGCCGGCTCGGTCACCCCGGGGGCAACGGGTTCGACCTCGGGTTCGGCCTGGACGGGGGCGGCCACCAGCGGGGCCGCGAACAGCAGCGTGGCAGCCAGGGCAGCCGCCACCGTCGAACGTCTGGTGACACTCATGATCGTGACTTTACGCCCGCCAGGTCAGCGCCACATCATGCACGGTCAGCCAGCGGTCCAGGTCGTAATCGTGGCGGGCCAGGCCGTCCACGGTGGCCACTGCCGTCGCGACGGCCTGTTCGGCGCTCGCCGGGTCCAACACACCCTGGGACACCGCGGCCACCAGTTCGTCGACATCCATCAGTTCGACGTCTCGGCCGGTGCGCAGCACGAGATCGAGGTAGTGGTCCTCGGCCCGCCACACCTGTGGACCGGCCGTGTATCGGCCGATGTCGAGGTAGAAGTCCTGGTCGAGCTCGTATCCGGGGTTGAAGTGAAACACCGTGGCCCGCAGATTCAGCGCCGGCAGCAACCATGTCTCCAGATAGTGGAACTGCGCTCGGCCGGGCGCCGGGCGTGCCACATAGAGGCCCCACGGGTGCACGGCGAATTCGTCGACATCGCGGACGATGCCCTTCGGGTCGGTGTTGGTGCGGGCGGCCAGATCGAAGACCTCGCGCTTGGGTGGGTGCACGCTCACCGCCGGCGGCGTAGGTCGAGGACGCGGGGGCCCGCGCCGGCGGGTCGTGTCACCAGCCGCAGGACGGCACCGAGGACGACGGCGATCCAGCACCCGGTCCATAGCAGGTCGGCGGCTTGGAACCAGTCACACTGCTGGGTGGATCGGCCGCCGTCTGTGGAGCAGGTGGTGCCCAGTCGTTCGGCGATCGCACCGGGGCCCGGCCACACCAGCAGGATTGCGCAGGCCAGGCCTGCGACCAGCAGGATCAGGCCCAGCAGACGTAGCAGTATGCGTGCGGGTTCGGGCACGGCGTCACGGTAGCGCGCCCGCGGCCCGGGCGGGGAATGAACTTGTCGGTGCCCGCGCTTAACCTGGCAACATGGCTTTCGCTACCGAGCACCCCGTCCTGGCGCAGTCGGAGTATCGCCCTGCCGCCGATGCGGTCGATGGCATCGTGCGCGCGGGTGGCCGTTTCGAGGTGGTCAGCGAGTACGAGCCCGCGGGCGATCAGCCCGCGGCCATCGCCGAGCTGGAACGGCGGGTGCGCGCCGGTGAGCGGGACATCGTGCTGTTGGGGGCCACCGGGACAGGCAAGTCGGCCACCACGGCGTGGCTCATCGAGAAGTTGCAGCGACCCACCCTGGTCATGGCGCCCAACAAGACGCTGGCCGCACAGCTGGCCAATGAGCTGCGAGAGATGTTGCCGCACAACGCCGTCGAGTATTTCGTATCGTACTACGACTACTACCAGCCGGAAGCCTATATCGCGCAGACCGATACCTACATCGAGAAGGACAGCTCGATCAACGACGATGTGGAGCGGCTGCGGCACTCGGCGACCTCCAGCCTGCTGTCCCGCCGCGATGTCGTCGTGGTGGCCTCGGTGTCCTGTATCTACGGTCTCGGTACCCCGCAGTCGTATCTGGACCGGTCGGTAGAGCTCAAGGTGGGCGATGAGGTACCGCGCGACGGGCTGTTGCGGCTACTGGTGGACGTCCAGTACGACCGCAACGATATTGCGTTCACCCGGGGCTCGTTCCGGGTGCGTGGTGACACCGTCGAGATCATCCCCTCCTACGAGGAACTGGCGGTGCGCATCGAGTTCTTCGGCGACGAGGTCGAGGCGCTGTACTACCTGCATCCGCTCACCGGTGACGTGGTTCGCAAGGTGGATTCGGTGCGGATCTTCCCGGCCACCCACTATGTGGCCGGTCCGGACCGGATGGCCATGGCGATCTCGACGATCGAAGAGGAGCTCGAGGCGCGGTTGGCCGAACTGGAGGGCCAGGGCAAGCTGTTGGAGGCTCAGCGGCTGCGGATGCGCACCAACTACGACCTGGAGATGATGAAGCAGGTCGGGTTCTGCTCGGGTATCGAGAATTACTCGCGCCATATCGACGGTAGGCCCGCCGGATCGGCGCCGGCCACTCTGCTCGACTACTTTCCCGAAGATTTCCTGCTCGTCATCGACGAATCGCACGTCACGGTGCCGCAGATCGGTGGCATGTACGAGGGCGACATGTCCCGTAAGCGCAATCTGGTCGACTTCGGGTTCCGGCTGCCCTCGGCGGTCGACAACCGGCCGCTCACCTGGGAGGAGTTCGCGTCCAGGATCGGCCAAACGGTGTACCTCTCGGCGACGCCTGGCAATTACGAGATGGCCCAGGCCGGCGGCGAGTTCGTCGAGCAGGTGATCCGGCCGACCGGTTTGGTCGATCCCCAGGTGCATGTCAAACCCACCAAGGGCCAGATCGACGATCTGATCGGCGAGATACGGCTGCGCACCGAGCGGGACGAGCGGGTGTTGGTGACCACGCTGACCAAGAAGATGGCAGAGGATCTCACCGACTATCTGCTGGAGATGGGTATCCGGGTGCGCTACCTGCACTCCGAGGTCGACACGCTCCGGCGCGTGGAACTGCTGCGGCAACTGCGGCTGGGCGAGTACGACGTGCTGGTCGGCATCAACCTGCTGCGCGAGGGCCTGGACCTGCCCGAGGTGTCGCTGGTCGCCATCCTCGACGCCGACAAGGAGGGCTTCCTGCGGTCGCCGCGCAGCCTGATCCAGACCATCGGCCGGGCGGCGCGCAATGTGTCCGGTGAGGTCCACATGTACGCCGACAAGATCACCGATTCGATGAAAGAGGCGATCGACGAGACCGAACGGCGCCGCGCCAAGCAGATCGCCTACAACGAAGCGCACGGCGTCGATCCGCAGCCGCTGCGTAAGAAGATCGCCGACATCCTCGACCAGGTGTACCGGGAGGCCGATGACACCGATGCGACTGTGGATGTCGGCGGGTCGGGGCGCAATGCGTCTCGCGGGCGGCGCGCCCAGGGCGAGCCGGGGCGCGCGGTCAGCGCCGGGATCGTCGAGGGACGCGATACGGCGAACATGCCGCGTGCCGAGCTGGCCGACCTGATCAAGGATCTGACCGAGCAGATGATGACGGCGGCCCGTGATCTGCAGTTCGAGCTCGCCGCTCGGATCCGCGATGAGATCCAAGACCTGAAGAAGGAACTGCGCGGTATGGACGCTGCCGGCCTGAAATGATCCCGGCCGCGGTCACGCTTGAGCTCAACCGCGGTTGAGCTTCTAGATTTGCGCTGTGACCGATACCCACGCGTTGACCGGCGGCAGCTGGCGTGCATTGCTCGCACCCAAAAGCCTTGGTGCTGCGACAGTTCTAGCCGGTGGTGTGGCGCTGTACGCCACCAACGAGTTCCTCACGATAAGCCTGATGCCCAGCGCTGTGGCCGAGATCGGCGGGCACCGCTACTACGCGTGGGTGATGACCGTGTACCTGGTTGCGTCGGTGGCCGCCGCGACCATGGTCGGCGCGGTGCTGGCACGACTGGGTCCGCGCTCGGCGTATTTCCATGCGTTGACGGTGTTCGGTGCGGGAAGTGTGCTGTGCGCCGTCGCGCCCGCCATGGAGCTGCTGCTGCTGGGCCGCGCGGTCCAGGGCGCCGCCGGCGGGCTGCTGGCCGGTCTGGGTTATGCCGTCATCAACACGGCGCTGCCGCGGGCGCTGTGGACCAGAGCGTCGGCGTTGGTGTCGGCGATGTGGGGCGTGGGCACGCTGCTCGGCCCGGCCGCCGGCGGGCTGTTCGCCCAATTCGCCTCGTGGCGCTGGGCATTCGGGGCGCTGGCCGTCCTGACGATGTCGATGATGGTGCTGGTTCCGTTCGCGCTGGCGGGCCGGTCGACGGGCGGCAGCGCGACCGTGATCAGGGTCCCGGTGTGGTCGTTGCTGCTGCTCGCGGCGGCCGCCCTGATGGTCAGCGCGGCGGGAATCCCGGCGAACCTGTCGATCACCATCGCCCTGCTCGTGGCCGCGGTGGTGTTGGCCGCGGCATTTCTGGCCGTGGACCGGTGGTCGGCAACGGCCTCGGTGCTACCGGCCACGGCGTTCCGGCCGGGACCGCTCAAGTGGGTGTATCTGACGCTGGGGTTGTTGATGGCGGCGACCATGGTCGACATGTATGTGCCGCTGTACGGTCAGCGGCTGGCTCACCTGACACCACTGGCGGCGGGATTCCTCGGCGTCGCGCTGGCCGTCGGCTGGACTGCCAGTGAGATCGTCAGTGCTTCCGTGGACAGCCGCCGTGTGGCCGTACGGGTCGTGCTTGCCGCGCCGGCGGTGATGGCCATCGGTCTGGGCATCGGCGCAGTGCTGGTGCGTGACGGCATGCCGGCGGTGATCGCCGGGTTGTGGGCGCTGAGTCTGGTGCTCACCGGAACCGGCATCGGGATGGCCTGGCCGCACTTGTCGGTGTGGGCGATGACGGGTGTCGACGCACCGCACGAGGGTCCGCTGGCGGCGGCGGCGATCAATACCGTCCAGTTGATCTGCGGGGCGTTCGGCGCCGGGGTGGCGGGTGTGATCGTCAACCGGGCGCCGGCCGATGCGACCGCGGCGCACTGGCTTTTTGTCGGCTTCGCGGGTGTGGCGGCGCTCGGCGTGATCGCTGCCCAGCGGGCCGGGCGCCGAGGCCCGCGGTGAGCCCAGGACCGGTCTGAGGCTCACGCAACACGTCCCCACGGCGGTCCAGCGGACGATGACGTCGCCGCCGTCTGAGTGTCGAGACTTCACCGGTCTGCGCTCCATCTCCAGCGACACGGTCGAGGTTTCCCACATTTCAGGATGATGGCTGCGCCGGGCGCCTACTGTCCGCACAGTTGACACGTGTTTCCTGCGTCGCGTCGTACGGCGGTTGTCCGCTGAACATATGACGCCACCGTAATTTGCTGGGCCGTCATTCTTCTGGGTGTAATCGGGCTGCTGTGGTGCGGGTTAACGCATGATGCCGATGGGGGTGGTGGCCTCTAACTGGACCATTGAGCACCCAGGGGCGCGCGGGGAGATGGCCGAGTGGCCGTCGGGCGCCGTGTGCCGATTTGCCGGAAATGTGATCCGAGGCGCCTCGTTCAATATTGCGGCATGGTCAATTATTTGCCAAGAATTCGCCGGCTAATGTCCGTTCGAAAATGGTGATATTACTTTTTGGTAAGTTGCGAAATCCTCTATCGCGTCGGCTAATTTCCTAGCAGTGTCAAGCCTGACACCATTTTGTGTCACGTCCTCAGAATCGGGTGGTCAGCATGTTCAGACACGTCCCACGGCGGGTAAGAGGTATTGCCACGCGCGCCGTCGTCGGGGTGAGCGCCGCGGCTCTGGTGGCGGCCACCGGAAGTCATTATGTGGCGCCCGAGGTGAAGCGGGTCGTCGCATACGACGTGATTAATGTGGCGGCGATCAACGAGTCGCCGACGACGGTCGGAATCGCCGATTCGAACATCTACTTCACCGACAGCCTCGACGAGGTGAAGCAGCGACTCGATCTGATCGAGTCGCTCGGCGTCAGTGATGTCCGACTGCTGGTCCCCTGGATGTTCATCCAAAACCAGGATCCGATGGGTGGTCCCGTCGACTGGGAGCAGGATCTGGACTGGGCCAAGCTCGACCAGATCGTCGACGAGGTCGAAAGCCGCGGTATGGGCATCCTGGGCGTCCTCCAGTGGTCGCCGGATTGGGCCACCTCGGGTGATACCGGTGTCGGGCACCCGGACAATGTGCAGGACTATGCCGCTTTCGCGGCGGCGGTTGCACAGCGATATGGCAGCAAGATCACCTCCTACGAGGTGTGGAACGAGCCCAACGCGTCGTTCTTCTGGAGTCCCGTGGACCCGGTGGCCTACACCAATCTGCTGAAGGCGACCTATACGGCGCTCAAGGCTGTCGATCCGAATATCACCGTCGTCGGTGGTGTCGTGGGCGCCGGCCTGACATGGGGCGATGTCACGATGAACCCGGTCGACTTCGTGCAGGCGATGTACGACGCCGGGGCCGACGGGTTCTTCGACGCGATCTCATTCCACCCGTACAACTTCGCGACACCGTTCTCCGAGCAGGATGACCTGGACTGGCGTGAACTGATGCCCCTGTACCAGGTGACGAAGATCCGCGAGTTGATGGACCAGCACATCGACGCCGGCGAGGAACAGCTCAAAATCTGGATTACCGAGTATGGTCTGCCCACCAGCGTGGTTCCGGCCGAAACGCAACGCGCCTTCCTGGTCGATTTGATCAACGCGTGGCAATCGTTTTCCGGTGCCGGTCCGATTTTCCTGTACTCGATCAAAGATGACCTCGATGCAATCGGCGATGACCGTTTCTTCGGCATATTCGATGACGAGGGAAATTTCAAGGGAAGCGAAGAGGCGTTCTTGGAATTCAAAAGGTTGATCGACTGCCTCGACGGTTGCTCACCGACCGACCCGACCAACCCCGTGACGTCGTTGTTGCAGTTCCTGCAGCAAGTCGTCACGCAGGTGCTGAGTTTCGTGCCGAATCTGATTGCTGGCGTCGTTGCGGCGGTCTCCAATCTGGTCAGCTCGATTCTGGATGGGCTGTCCGGGTTGGTGGGTGGTTCGACGGCGTCGGCCGGCCTGGTGGGTGCTTCGCTGCGCACGGCTACGGCAACCGACGATGCGACCGATTCCACCACCGAGCCGGTGAACGGTGGTCTTGAGTCCGAGGCCGGTGTGGACGCCGCCGTCGAGGAGACCGGGGCGGTGCCCGCCGAGGAGGTAGCGGTGACTGAGCCGGTGCCCGCGGAGGAAGCGGTGGTGACCGAGCCGGCCGCGGAGGAGGTTCTCGACGAGGTCCCGGTCGGCGAAGTGCCAGTCGGCGAAGAGCCGGTGGTTGAAGCCCCGGTGACCGAGGTGCCGGTGACCGAGGAGCCGGTGGTCGAAGTCCCGGTGACCGAAGAGCCGGTCATCGAGGAGCCGGTTGCCGACGAGGCAGTCGGTGAGGCGCCCGTGGCTGCTGATCCGGTATCCATCGATGACGCGACGGATTCGGTCGAGGAGGCCGCCGATGCGGCCGAAGAGGCGGCACCCAAGCGCGGCTTCGTCGCGCCGAAGAAGCGCGAGGTCCGCAGCGTCCGGTCTGCGGCATCGCCCGCCTCGCGCGCATAGCCCGTCTCAACGGCGGGACACGTCCACCGTTGCGATCGTCACGATCGCAACGATGTACGGGCCGCGGCGTCGGTGGCAGGTTGGACCGTGCTGCGGGTGTGGCTGAGTGGCTAGGCACCGGCCTGCAAAGCCGCTTACACGGGTTCGAATCCCGTCACTCGCTCGTAGTGGTCGTGTCTGCTTGACGCCGCCACCGGCTGGGCGCACTGTTGTGATAGGCGTCACAGCAGGTGGCCGGCGGAGAGGGGCGTGCAATGTCGACCAGGGACAAGTACACCGAGGTGCCGACACCGTTCTCGTGGCAGGTGCCCAGTGTCGGTGATGCACGGTTCACCTGGGAGTACGACGATGGCAGGGCCAGGCTGCTGTCGCTGTATCAGAAGGGCAAGGACAAGCAGTGGGATGCCCAGTCGCGCATCGACTGGGCACAGGACGTCGACCCGATGAACCCGATCGGTCTGCCCGACGAGTTTCATCCGCTGTTCGGTAGCCCGATGTGGGAGGCAGCCGACGACGCCCGCCGCGCCGAGATGCGCAGGCACTCGCAAGCCTGGCAGTTCTCGCAGTTCCTGCACGGCGAGCAGGGGGCCATGGTCTGCGCGGCAAAGATCGTCGAGGTGGTCCCCGATATGGATGCCAAGTTCTACGCCGCCACCCAGACCATGGATGAGGCGCGGCATGTCGAAGCCTTCGCGCGGTTTCTGCAGGAGAAGGTCGAGATGGTGTACCCGGTCAACACCAACCTGACCGCGCTACTGGAGGACACCCTGCGCGATTCCCGTTGGGATATGCCTTATCTCGGTATGCAGGTCCTCATCGAGGGTCTTGCGCTGGCGGCCTTCGGCGTGCTGCGTGATCTCACACCGCCGAACTCCCTGGCCAAACAACTGCTGGCGTACGTCATGCAGGACGAGGCCCGGCACGTCGCCTTCGGCCGAATCTCGTTGAAGGACTATTACGGTGCGTTGACGACAGCCGAGCGTGCCGAACGCGAGGAGTTCGTCGTCGAAGCGTGCTATCTGATGCGGGACCGTTTTCGCGGCGAGGAGGTCTTCGAGACACTCGGCCTGGACGTCGCGGAATGCTCCGCCTGGGTCGAGACGTCGCCGTTGATGAAACAGTTCCGGTCGCACCTGTTCAGCCGGATCGTGCCGATCGTCAAGGACATCGGGCTGTGGGGCGACAAGGTCCAGCAGGCGTTCGCGGACATGGGAGTGCTCGATATGGCCGCCTTCGACATCGATGCGCTGATGCGCGCCGACGAGGATCAGGCCGAAGCGCTGGAACAGGCGCATGCCGAGATGGCGGCACGCAAGGACGAGGTGGACCAGGCGATCGCCGTCGGCGCGCACCAACCGGCCTAAGGGGCCGTCACCACCACATCGTCCCAGTGGGCGGTGATCTCGGCGGTGCTCGCACCGAGCGTCTCGCGCAGGATGCGGGCCGCACCATGGCGCAACGCATCCCCGTCCTCGAGATAGGTCCGGTCGCGCTCGTCGGCGCCGATACCGATGAGGTGGATGTGCACCGCTGTGAGTGTGTGGTCCTTGACCGTCAGCTCCACGTCGGCGACCGCGGCGGTCACCGATGCTGCCGGCTCGGCCAGTGCCGCGGTGAGCACCTTGGCGAGAGCGATGTGGCTGACCCCGATTCCCTCTCGCGCGGTGCGGATCATCTTGCCTTGGCGCGGCAGCGCCGAAATGCGTTGTGCTATACCGGCACGTAGCGCACTCAGGGCGGAACTCGTGTCGGCCCAACGGGAATCGGTGTCGGTGTCCGACGCGTCGAGGCCGGCGAACCTGCGCGTGGCGGCGGCAATCCAGGCCGCCGCCTCGGCGGTGGCCTCGTAGTCATCCTCGGCTGCCGTGCTCATGTGTCCTCCAGTCTTACGCACGTCGCTGCCGCTGTACAGCCGGCGGGTGCTCATGGACGAAACTCCTCAAGCGTGGAGGCCAGCCGTTTGCGGCTGCGCTGCAACAACCCTCGTACCGATCCCTCCGTGGTGTGCAACACGCTGGCGATCTCCGCGACCGGCAGCTCGTACACCTCGCGCAGCCACCACGCCGCGCGTGCGGGGTATGGCATGCTGGCGAGCTCGCGATCGAGCGCGGCCAGAAAGTCCGCGTATTCGGCTCGCTGGCCCGGTCCCGGCCGTATATCGACCGTTTCGGGCGCCGAATCCAGGTCGGTTTGCGGGCGGCGCCGACGCAGCGCGTCGATGGTCTTTCTGGTCGCCAGTGAATACAGCCAGGTGCGGAACTGTGCCCGGAACGCGAATGTCGGCAGTGCTTTCCAGACCGCGATGAAGGTCTCCTGGACGATGTCGTCGCAGTCACCGGGGACCGGATAGGTTTGCCTGACAAATTTCAGCAATGCGGGTCCATGTCGGACGACCAGCACGTCGAACGCGGCTGAGTCGCCACGTTGAGCGCGTCGGGCCAGCGTCTCATCGGGCAGCGAGTCCAGCACCTCGGCGGTGTGTCCATTTTGCGAAAGCGCCAAACGAATTGTGTTCTACATCTCTTGTGCGTGCCGATCGCGCCGCCTGCCGCGTCTAACCCAGTGAGCCGGATAAAGCCGTCCGAGCTGCAGAGCATCCGAAGGAGTCAGATATGACCACCGCAACCCCGACCCGTGAGGTTGCCTCGCCTGCGCCGGTGCAGGCCACGGGCAAGGACGTCGCGAACCTGTCGTCCGATCACGGTGTGACGACGATCGCCGACGTAGTGGTATCCAAGATCGCGGGTATCGCGACACGTGAGGTCGATGGTGTGCACGATCTTGGCGGGCAGGCGGCTCGCGTCGTTGGGAAACTTCGTGAGACTTTGCCCGGTGCGGTCAGTCTGACCCAGGGTGTCAGCGTGGAGGTCGGTGAGCGGCAGGCGGCCATCGATATCGGCATCGTGGCCGAGTACGGCGTCGCCATTCATGATTTGGCCGACGGTATCCGCAACAACGTCATCACCGCGGTCGAGAACATGACCGGTCTCGAGGTGACCGAGGTGAACATCACCGTCCACGACGTGCACTTCGCCGACGGCGAGGGTGCCGCGCCGATCGAGACCACGGCGCAGCCCCGGGTCCAGTGACGCGCAGCGATCGGATCGATCGCGTCGTCGCGGCGGTCTGCGCCGTGGACGGCGTGATCGGTCTGCACACCGCGCCCGGGGTGCCCAGCAGCTACCTGCCGGGGCGCATCGTCGGAGGAGTCCGGTTGAGCGACTCGGGCGGCACGGTGCATGTCGTCGTCGAACTCGGGATCGCACTGCTGGAAACCGCCCAACGGGTGCGGGATGCGGCCAGCGTCGCCGCCGGCGTGCCCGTCGATGTCGTGGTCGGTGACGTTGCAGCAGGTGACGCGGCGGCAACCGATGCTTCGTCTTCCCCAAGCCCTAGGAGTGAGCAATGACCGGAAAACACATGCTGCCGGGACTCTTTGCCGGGTTGCTGTTGGCCATCGCCGCCGTCGTCGGCGGGCTGAGCGGCTTTCTGCTGGCCCTGGTATTGGGCGCGGTAGGCGCGGCGATCGGCGCCCATCTGGACGGGACGATCGATTTGACCGCACTCGGGCGCCGGTCCGGGAGCTGATATGACTAGCGATGTGGCGCCGCCGCCGCCGATTACGCGTGGGCGCACCGTCATCGACGACAGGGTGCGCCAGCGTCTGATCGAGCGCGCGGTGCTCGCGGTACCAGGCGTCGTATCCCGCCGGACCTTGATTCCCGGCCGCGCCCTGCCGGCCGTCGCCGTCAGCGGTGACCGGCCGCCTGACGCGGTGGCGGTCCAGATTGCCGCCGTCTGGCCGGTCGAAACCGCTGCCGTGCTCGCGGCGGTGCGTACTGCGGTGGCCGAGGAGTTATCTGCGAGCGTGGCGGAGCGACCGGAGCGGATCGACGTGACAATCGCCCGTATCGAATCCGACCGCACACCGGCGCAGGTGGCGGCGGCCTATGACGCGGACATGGACCTCGAATTAGCGGCGGCCCAGCATCGTCGCCTCGCCCCGCGGCGTGCCGCCCTGGCCGGCTATAGCGGTGTGCTCATCGCGCTTGCGCTGGTCGCCACGGGGGTGGTGGCGATCCGCGAGGCGCTGACCCCCGCCGATCCTTGGATCGCACCGGCCCTGCGCTGGCTTGCGCAGGCGCACTGGCAATGGTGGGCGTGGCCCGTCGCCTGCGCCGTCGCGGTGCTGGGACTGGTGCTGTTGGCGGTCTCGTTCGCGCCGCGGCGGCGGACACACGTGTGCATCGGTGACCACGTGTGGGTGCCCCGCGACAGCGCGGCGCGCTGGGCGGTCGCCGATGACGCCGAGCCGAACCATGAGAGCGGAGGCGAAATCCGATGACGCCCATGCTGCGGGTGGTCGATCGAGTGGTCACCTTCGCAAGCGCCGTGGTGCTGCTTGCGGGCTCGGGGTGGGCGATCTGCTATGGCCTCGGTATCGCATTCGCACGTCAGGGCGCCGCTCGGATCGACCTGACGGCGGTCGGGCAGGCCCCCGAATGGCACTGGTGGACCGCTGCACTCGGCACCGGAGGAGCCGCCGCGGTGCTCATCGGAGCTTGGCTGGTGCTGTTGCACCTGCGCCCACGGTCGGTGCGTGCGATGGATACCGAACACATCGGCGCGGTTGATCTGGCGCGAGTCGCCGACGCCGCGGCCGAGGACATTGCCCGCCATCCCGATGTGCAGTCGGCCAAGGCGGTGACCCGCACTGTCAGCGGACGCCCGACGGTGCGTATCACCGCCGGCATCGCCGCGACCGCCTCGGCCGCGCAGGTTCGTCGGCTTGCGCGCCACTGCGGCGACGATGTGCGGCGCGCGGCCGACGCCGACGTCGAGTTCCAGCTCTTGGTGCGGCCGGTGCCCGCAGACCGGGTGAAGCCGAGCCTGGCCTGAAAACAAGGGCGGCAACTTTTCACGGTTGCGGCCCAGCTGATCTCAGGGATGCAGACCGCTGTATGCCTGTTCACGAAAGGAATCCAGAAAAGTGGGAATCGCCGATAACGCCAAGAACAAGGCTCAAGATCTCAAGGGGCAGGCCAAGGAGGCGGTTGGTGGCGCCACCAACAACTCCGACCTGGAGTCCGAGGGCCAGGCCGATCAGGCCATCGCCGCGGTCAAGGACGCTGTCGCCGATGCCGCCGACAAGGTCCAGGACGGGGTCGAGGCGGTCAAGAACAAGCTGACCGGCAAGTAGCGGGGACGGGTGGTGCCGCGAACCTGGTTGCGGCACCACCCGAACCGGTCGGGTCAACCGGTATCTGTGCCGCGAGCGAACCGCCACAGATACCGCGGCAATGCGCGCAGCGGCACGCTGGCCGGCCAATCGTCGGTCCGGAAAAACGCGTCCGTGCCGCCGTCGACGAAAATGACACTGCCGCAGAGAAAGTCGGCGGAGTCCGACAGCATGAACGTAATCCACTCCGCGAGCTGGTCTGGTGCGCCGAACCCACCAACGGGGATCGGGAACCTGCGCACCGCCTTGCCTTCCAGAGGTTCGGCCAGTTGCGCCTCCAGCAGCTGAGTCATGACCGCGCCCGGCGCCAGTGCATTCAGCCGGATTCCGGCGCCCGCCCAGTCCCGGGTCACCGAATGCCGGCGCACCCACCGGCTCACCGCGATCTTCGATGCCGCATACATCAACGCCGAACCGCGTTCGCCAAGCAGGCGAAGACTTCGTACCGCCTTGTCCGGGTCGTGGGCGAGCAGGGCGTTGATCGTGCGGCGCGGCACCAACGGCACGGTGCTGGCGGAATTGCTGGCGATCACGACCACCTTCGCGTGTCCGGCGGCCGCGAGGGCCGGCCGCCACGCCACGAGCGGTTCCACGACGCCGAGGAAATTCACCTGCGCGATGAGCCGAGATCGGTCGCTGCCGGATCCGGGGCCCAGCCCGGCCGCCAGCACGGCGCCGTCGAGCACGCCACCGGCGGCCGACAGGACCGCGTCCGCGGCGGCGCGCCGGCCGTGCGGCAGGGAAAGGTCGGCGATGACGTCGGCGTCCTTGAGGTCGACGCCGATGACCCGATGGCCGCTTGCGCTGAGCCGACGGGCCGCGTGTAATCCCATGCCGGAAGCCGATCCGGTGATCGCGTAGGTGCCGATACCCTCCAACATAAGTGACGTCGGTCGCGTTGTCCGGGCGGGCTTGACCCGGCTCACTTCCGTTCGGACATGCGGTCCGCAAACACCGCAACCTGGACCGTCGCGTTGCTCACTGAAATCCCGCGCCGGCCTGTTTTCGGACTAACATCGCAAGTCGAACAGCGCCGACGAGCCGGTGCCGGACGCGCCGCGTGTGGTGAATCGACCCCACGGCAGTCGGGCAACGGGTTAATGTCTCCGTTGGCTTAGCAATCGATACTGGGAGGGCATGAATGAGCGCCTATCGGACCGTGGTGGTCGGCACGGACGGATCTGATTCGTCGCTACGTGCGGTGGACCGGGCCGGGGAGATTGCCGGAGGGTCGGGTGCACGAGTAATCGTCGCCACCGCTTATTTCCCGCAGAGCGAGGATCATCACGCCGCCGACGTCCTCAAGGACGAGGGCTACAAGGCCACCGGTAATGCGCCCATCTACGCGATCCTTCGGGAAGCCACCGAACGGGCGAAGGCTGCCGGCGCCACCGAAGTGGTCGAGAAGGCGATTGTGGGCGCCCCGGTCGATGCGCTGGTCGAACTTGCCGAAACCGAGAAGGCCGACCTGCTGGTCGTCGGCAATGTCGGACTGAGCACCATCGCCGGCCGCCTGCTCGGCTCGGTGCCCGCCAATGTCGCCCGTCGATCGAAGGTCGACGTGCTCATCGTGCACACGTCCTGACTCGCGTCATACCCATAGCCGAGGCCCGGCGCCACCGTCACCGGTGGCGCCGGGCCTCGGCTTTTGACCGGTGCGCGTGATGCTTTACAAATGAACGCCTGAGTGTCACGGTGGGAGAATGGACTTCTCCCGAGTCGGGCTGTCGACCGAGGACCGCGAGTTTCAGCGGCAGCTACGCAGTTTTCTCGCCGAGCTCGTCACCGAGGAGGTGATCCGCCGCGATCGGGAGTTCGGCGAGAACTTCGATGAGACAGTGCATTTGGCGCTCGGGGCGGCCGGCTACCTGGCTGCAGACTTCCGATCCGAGGCCGACGGGGGATTCAGCGCCGTGCGTCGGCGAATCTGGGAACTGGAGATCGGTCGGGCGCGCACACCGTGGTTCCATTGGGGCACAACGGCCATGGTGGCGAAGTCGGTCCAAGCCCTCGGCCCCCCTGCGCTGACCGAACGCGTCCTGCCAGGAGTGCTCTCCGGCCAGATCCGACTGTGTCTGGGCTACACCGAGCCCGACGGCGGCTCGGACGTGGCGACCTGTAAGACCCGCGCGGTGCAGGATGGATCCACCTGGGTCATCAACGGCTCCAAGATGTTCACCTCGAACGCCCAAAACGCGCAATACGTCTTCCTGATCACCAACACCGACCCGGCCGCGCCCAAGCATCGGAGCCTCACCATGTTCCTGGTGCCGATGGACGTGCCGGGCGTAGAGATCCAGCCCATCCGGACCGTCGACGGTGACCGGACCAACATCACCTTCTACACCGACGTCCGGATCGACGACGGGTATCGCATCGGAGAGGTCAACGGGGGCTGGGCGGTGCTGCGCGAGGCGCTCAACGCCGAGCACGGCACCATCGAACGCGAGGCAGGCGGGCTGCAGAAGATCGCCACCATGACCGAGCACATCCTGGTCACCGCCGATGCCCTCGACGGGGTCGCCCGCCTCGTCGGGCCGGACTTTCGACTGGGTCGCGCGACGGCTCGCCTGGAGGCAGCGATGAGCGCGTCCGAGATGTACGGCCGGGTCGCCATCGCGCAGACGATGCGGGACATCGCACCGGACCTGATGGATCTGCTGGGCACCGCCGGTGCGTTGCCGGTCGACAGTCCTGGCGCCGCCGGGGGCGGGGGAGCCGAGTACATCTATCGGTTGGCCGCCCCGACCGGAATCTATGGCGGCACCCTTGAGGTCTTCCGAAACATGATCGCCGCGCACGCGCTGGGCCTTCCGCGGCCGGACTTCGCTGCGCGGAAGGCAGTCCGATGAGATTCGCGTTCACCCACCCGATGCACAGTCATCCCTACAACCCCGAGCTGGTCACCGGGGCCGGGGTGGCGGCGGTCGCCGCCGCCGCGGAGGCAGCCGGTTTCGGCGGGTTCGGGTTCACCGATCACCCTGCGCCGAGCCAGAAATGGCTTGACTCCGGCGGGCACGATGCGCTGGATCCCTTCGTAGCCATGGGTTTTGCTGCCGCCCACACCAGTACGCTGCGCTTGATCCCCAACGTGGTGGTGCTGCCGTACCGGAATCCGTTCGTCGTGGCCAAGGCCGGTGCGACGTTGGATCTGCTGTCCGGCGGGCGTTTCACCCTCGCACTGGGCGTCGGCTATCTGAAGCGCGAATTTGCGGCGCTTGGTGTGGATTTCGACCAGCGCGGCACGTTGGTCGAAGAGGCGCTACAGGTTATCCGGGCGGTCTGGACCGGCGATGACATCAGCTTTTCGGGGCGGCATTTCACCGCGGCCGGCATCACGGCCCATCCGCGCCCGGCGATAGCGCCGCCCATCTGGGTCGGTGGCAACACCGCGGCCGCCCGCCGTCGCGCCGCCCAGTATGGCGACGGCTGGTGTCCGTTCCCGGCGGCCGGTGTGCTGGCCCAGACCGCGCGCACCGACCCGATGGATTCGCTACCGGCCCTCAAGGCCGGCGTCGACGACCTGCACCGGCGGCTCGACGAGGCCGGTCGGGACCCGGCGACGTTGGACATCACCTTCAGCAACGCCGTCGGTGGCGTCCCGGGCGATGCGGGATTCGATGCCCAGGCCTTCCTCGATGGGGTGGGGCAGTTGGCCGAGGTCGGCGTCACCTGGATTCAGGTCCAGGTGCCGGGCGACAGCCTGGCACACGCGACCGACGCCATCGCGCAATTCGGGGAACAGGTCATCGCGGCCCTCTGAGGCTCACCAACCCATCGACCCGGGGATGCCCTTGAACGGGCCGGTCACCCAACTGGTGATCCACCCTCCGTAGAACCCACCGGGCTGCGGAACCACGATCTCGCCGTTGACCGTGCACCGGTCCACCGCGGCGGCCATCACCGCGACGGCACCGGCCAACGGTTCGAAGCCCGCCGTCGGCGCCGGATACGTCCATGCTGCCCGCGCCGCCACGGTATCCCCGGACACCAGGTCGTAGTAGGCGGCCTGGCCCTTCCACTCGCACCATGACGACCCGGCGGTCTCGCGCAGCGCGCCCGCGACGAAGGCCGTCCGGGGCAGGTAGTACGTCGGGGGATGGCTGGTTTCCAGCACCCGCCAGCCCTCGGTTGTCGACGCAATCTGTTCGCCGCCGAGTTCGATGGTGATCGAGCCGCGGAACTCCTCGAGGCGGGGCGGGCGCGGGTAGTCCCATACCGACTCCTGGCCGGGACCGGGTTTCGCGGGTACGGGTCTCACCAGCCGCGCTGCTTCCACTCGGCCAGGTGCGGGCGCTCGGTGCCCAGCGTGGTGTCGTCACCGTGGCCGGGGTAGACGACGGTCGAATCCGGGTATACGTCGAACACCTTGTCCGAGACATCGCGCAGCAGCCGGTCGAAGTCACCGTCTTTCCAGGTCTTGCCGACCCCACCCGGGAACAGGCAGTCACCGGTGAACAGATGGGTCGTGTCACCGTCGGCGCCGATGAGCGCGAGCGCGACCGAACCCTCGGTGTGACCCTGGAGGTGAATCACGTTGAAGGTCAGTTCGCCGATGGTGATCGTGTCACCGTCGGCCAGCAGACGGTCCGGGCTGACCGGCAGCGGTTCGGCGTCGAGCTCATGGGCTGCGGTCGGCGCACCCGTTGCTTCGGCCACGGCCCCGAGTGCCTGCCAGTGGTCGTAGTGCTGGTGGCTGGTCACGATCAGCGCGATATCGGGCGCGTGCGCCCTGATCAGGTCGAGCAGCGCGTCGGCATCGTTTGCGGCATCGATGAGCAGGGTTTTCCCGGTCGCGGAACAGGTCACCAGGTAGGCGTTGTTGTCCATCGGGCCGACGGAGGTCTTGATGATCGTCGCCGCGGGCAGGGTGCGCCGAGCGGCGGCGCCATTGTCGACGTGGCCGGTATAGGACTCGCTGAGCGGGATCTGGGGGCTGGTCACACCCCCACGCTATCCGGCTCGGCTCGGGCTTGTCGGTGGGTGCACATAGCATTGGCCGTGAATTCTGTCTTGGGAGGAAACCCCGTTGTCTGAACGTCTGATCGTCAAGGGTGCGCGCGAGCACAACCTGCGTGGAGTCGACCTTGATCTGCCCCGCGACGCCCTGATCGTGTTCACCGGCCTGTCCGGCTCGGGGAAGTCCTCGCTGGCCTTCGACACGATCTTTGCGGAGGGACAGCGCCGCTACGTCGAATCGTTGTCGGCCTATGCGCGCCAGTTCCTGGGGCAGATGGACAAACCCGACGTCGACTTCATCGAGGGTCTGTCCCCGGCGGTGTCCATCGACCAGAAGTCCACCAACCGCAACCCGCGCTCCACCGTCGGCACCATCACCGAGGTCTACGACTACCTGCGGCTGCTTTACGCCCGCGCGGGCACTCCGCACTGCCCGGTCTGTGGGGAGCGCATCGCCCGGCAGACCCCGCAGCAGATCGTCGACCAGGTGCTCGCCATGGAGGAGGGCGCCAAGTTCCAGGTGCTCGCCCCGGTGGTGCGCACCCGCAAGGGCGAGTTCGTCGACCTCTTCGACAAGCTCAACTCGCAGGGATACAGCCGGGTGCGTGTCGACGGCGTGGTCTACCCGCTGACCGAACCGCCCAAGCTCAAGAAGCAGGAGAAACACGATATCGAGGTGGTCGTCGATCGCCTCACCGTCAAGGCGAGCAGCAAGCAGCGCCTCACCGACTCGGTGGAGACGGCGCTGGGGTTGGCCGACGGCATCCTTGTGTTGGAGTTCGTGGACCGCGAAGAAGGCCATCCGCACCGTGAGCAGCGGTTCTCGGAGAAGCTGGCCTGCCCCAACGGGCACCCGCTGGCGGTCGACGATCTGGAACCGCGGTCGTTTTCCTTCAACTCGCCCTACGGAGCCTGTCCCGAATGCACCGGCCTGGGCATCAAAAAGGAGGTCGACCCCGATCTGGTGGTACCCGACCCGGAGATGACGCTCGCCGAGGGTGCGGTCGCGCCGTGGTCGATGGGGCACACCGCCGAGTACTTCACCCGCATGATGTCGGGTCTGGGTGACGAGCTCGGCTTCGACGTGAACACCCCGTGGAAGAAGCTGCCCGCCAAGGCGCGCAAGGCGATCTTGGAGGGCTCCGATCACCAGGTGCACGTGCGCTACAAGAATCGCTACGGGCGCACCCGGTCGTACTACGCGGATTTCGAGGGTGTGCTGGCGTTCCTGCAGCGCCGGATGGAACAGACCGACTCCGAGCAGATGAAGGAACGCTACGAAGGGTTCATGCGGGATATCCCGTGCCCGGAGTGCTCCGGTACCCGGCTGAAGCCGGAAATTCTGGCCGTCACCCTGGCCGCCGGTGAGTTCGGTGCCAAGTCGATCGCCGAGGTCGCCGAGTTGTCCATCGCCGACTGCGCCGAGTTCCTCAATGCCCTGACCTTGGGCACCCGCGAACAGGCCATCGCCGGACAGGTGCTCAAGGAGATCCAGTCTCGGCTGGGTTTCCTGCTCGACGTCGGCCTGGAATACCTGTCACTGTCCCGCGCGGCGGCGACACTGTCCGGCGGTGAGGCCCAACGGATCCGGTTGGCCACCCAGATCGGGTCCGGTCTGGTCGGGGTGCTCTACGTGCTCGACGAACCCTCGATCGGCCTGCACCAGCGTGACAACCGCAAGCTCATCGAGACGCTGGTGCGGCTGCGTAACCTGGGCAACACGCTCATCGTCGTCGAACACGACCTGGACACCATCGCGCACGCCGACTGGGTGGTCGACATCGGCCCGCATGCCGGCGAACACGGCGGCCGCATCGTGCACAGCGGGACGTACAAGGACCTACTGGCGAACCGGGAATCCCTCACCGGCGCTTACCTTTCCGGCAAGGAGAGCATCGAGGTCCCGGCGATCCGCCGGCCGGTGGACCGCAAACGCCAACTCACCGTCGTCGGTGCGCGCGAACACAACCTCAAAGAGGTCGACGTGACCTTCCCGCTCGGTGTGCTCACCTCGGTCACCGGGGTATCCGGTTCCGGTAAGTCGACACTGGTCAACGACATCCTGGCGACCGTGCTGGCCAACAAGCTCAACGGCGCCCGCCAGGTGCCCGGACGGCACACCCGAATCAACGGCATCGATCAACTCGACAAGCTGGTGCGCGTCGACCAGTCACCGATCGGGCGGACCCCGCGGTCGAACCCGGCCACCTATACCGGGGTGTTCGACAAGATCCGCACGCTGTTCGCCGCCACTACCGAAGCCAAGGTGCGCGGCTACCAGCCGGGCCGATTCTCGTTCAACGTCAAGGGCGGTCGCTGTGAGGCCTGCTCGGGTGACGGCACCCTGAAAATCGAGATGAACTTCCTGCCCGACGTGTATGTGCCGTGCGAGGTCTGTCACGGCGCCCGGTACAACCGGGAGACGCTCGAGGTGCACTACAAGGGCAAGACCATCTCCGAGGTGCTGGACATGCCGATCGAGGAGGCCACCGAGTTCTTCGAGCCGATCTCGTCGATCCACCGCTATCTCAAGACGCTGGTCGACGTCGGGCTCGGCTACGTGCGACTGGGGCAGCCCGCGCCGACGTTGTCCGGTGGTGAGGCCCAGCGCGTCAAGCTGGCCGCCGAGTTGCAGAAGCGCTCGACCGGCCGCACCGTCTACATCCTGGACGAGCCGACCACCGGTTTGCACTTCGAGGACATCCGCAAGCTGCTCAAGGTGATCAACGGCCTTGTGGACAAGGGCAATACGGTGATCGTCATCGAGCACAACCTCGACGTCATCAAGACCTCGGACTGGATCGTCGACATGGGCCCCGAGGGCGGCGCCGGCGGCGGCACCGTCGTCGCGGCCGGCACCCCCGAGGATGTGGCGGCGACGCCGCAGAGCTACACCGGGCAGTTCCTGCTGGAGATGCTGGACCCGCCTCCCGCCCCGAAGGCGACCCGCAAGCGGCGGACCAAGGTCAGCGCCTGAGCAACGGTGCAAGCAGTTCGGCGGCGGGTAGCCCCTGCGGCTGGATTCCGTCGGACAGCACGCTGAGATAGACGTGGTCCGCGCCGGAGTCGAGATGTTGATCGGCGCGGGCGATGATCTCGTCTGCGGTGCCCCACGCGACGAAAGCGTCGACGAGCCGGTCACCGAGCGCTTCGATATCGCGACCCGAGAACCCCTGTCGCCGTGCAGAGTTGACATAGCTGGGCATGGTCATCAGGAACCCCAGGGGTACGCGGGCGGTGTGACGCGCGGCGTCCGCGTCGGTGTCAAGCATGGCAAACTGTCCCACCGCGAGGATCGCCTGCACTCCCAGTCGCATTCGTGCCGCCGCGGTGTACTCGGGGGTGACCATGCCTGGCATCGCCCCGGCGAATCGGTCCCGGGCGATATCCAATTTATGTGGTCCGAATGCTGCGAGCAGGCGACGATCGCGGGGGATCGGGGCAAGCTGATCGATGTAATCAGTCAACGCCGCCAAGGGTTGCTGCTGTGACGATCCCAGTCCGATCAGCAGCCGACCCGGGGTTCCGGCCTCGGCCCGGCGGTACAGGTCGACGATATCCGCGGGGCGGTACAAGTCCGGCGGAATGATCGCGGGAGCGACATGCACCCGTTGCGTCCCGGTCAACAGATCGGTGAGGACATCGAGCCGATCGATCTGGCCACCGTTGACCCACAGGGTTCCGAACCCGAGATCGGCGATCTGCTGAGCGTCCGGGTCGGTCGGCTCGACGGCGAATCCGTAGTGTCCGAGTTCCATGCCGTCACGGTAGAACCGCAAGTTCTGTTCAGGTCAAGCGTGGCGGAGTTATACGCCTTGAAAGCATTGTGCACCAATAAAATATCGGTATCTGTGGATAGGCCGATAGCCTGTGGATAACGTGGTTGCACGGGCGAATGTGTCGATAGACTTCGAACATGCTTGCGAATCAGGTTTCGGATCGGGAAGCCGTGCTGGCGGCCTTCGATGCCTACGACGCGGCATGCGAGCAACTGGCGGCGCTGGATGTGGCCCGCATGACACCGGCCGAATTGTTCGACCTGCAGTCGCGTCGCGAGCACCGATCCCGCGCCACCGCCGGGGTGGATCACCGCATCCTGGCCGCACTGCAGGCCCAGGCGACCCCGAAAGACATCGGCGCGCGGACCTGGCCGCAGATCCTGACCACCCGGCTGCGGATCTCTGAGTCCGAGGCCGAACGTCGCGTCCGGGATGCCCGTGACCTCGGGCCTCGGCACGGTATGAACGGTGAACTGTTGGATCCGATCCTGCCTGCGTGCGCGCGGGCGCTGGCCGAGGGCACCATCAACCTCGGCCACGTCCATGAGATCCGTGATGCCGTGGGCACCGCCGGAAAGTATGCCGATCCGTCCAAATGCGCAGAGATCGAACGGGATCTGGTCGACGCGGCGACCGGCATAACCCCGCGCACCCTGCGTGAGGTCGCCGACTATGCGGTCTATTGCCTCAATCCGGACGGTGACGGTCCTGATGTGGCAGCCCATAAGCGTGGAATCACATTGGGCCGCCAGGACGCCGACGGATTGATCCGGGTGACCGGGTGGGTCGATCCCGAACTGGGCGCCTATCTGAAAACGGTGAATCAGGTATGGGGAGCGCCCGGAGTCAACAATCCCGGGGATGCCGAACCGGTGAACAATCCGGTCCCGAACCCGTTGGCGGACAACGCTGTCATTCCCGAGCCCGTGCGACAGCCGCCCCCGTCACGTAACCCCGGAGGTCCCACGCCGGCAACGCAGCCGGTGACCGTACCCGCCCAGGACGCCGGCTACCCGGAGGCCAGTGCACTGGCCGAGGTCATCGACCCAGCACCAGAACCGTTCGATCAACGTCGTGCCGCCTTGGACGCCGCCATGGTCGCGCCGGCGAGAGATGACCTTCCTCAGGACGAGTTGGCCCAGCGGCGCGCTGCACTGGCCGGCGGCTGTCCGGAACGTGCCGACAGCGCAGCCGCCCGAGACACCCGCACCGCGGCGCAGCGCAACCATGACGCGCTCAAGGCCGTCGTACGCGATGCGCTGATGTCCGGGCGGCTGGGGCAGCACAACGGATTGCCGGTCACCGTGATCATCTCGACCACCCTGAGGGAACTGGAGAGTGCCGCCGGAATCGCCCGCACCTCGGTCGGCACCAAGATGCCGATCCGCGACCTGCTCCGGCTCGGCGCGCATGCGCATCACTATCTGCTGATCTATCGCGAGCACACCGCCGAACCCCTCTACCTGGGACGGACGAAGCGGCTGGCCTCCAAGGCCCAACGGCTGGTGATGATCAACCGCGATCGCGGCTGCACCAAGCCGGATTGCCCGCACACGGGCATCGACTGCCAAGGGATGCACGCTGAAGAGGACTGGGCCAACGGTGGGCGCACCGATGTCACCGGGCTGGGTCTGGGCTGCGGCGGTGACAACCAATTGGCCTTCGACACCGAGTGGGTCACCAGCATCGGACCGGACGGCCGCGTGCACTGGCACCCGCCGCCGTTGTTGGACACCGGACAGGACACCCTCAACCATTTCCATCACCCTGAGGATCTGTACAGATCCTCCGGGGGGCCTTAGACCGTCAGCCGCCGCGCCAGTCTGGCCCGCCGTTCGGCGAGCGTGTCCGAGCGCACTAGTCGCGTTTCATCGACTCGCGGATCTGCGCCAGCCGTTCGGCGGCGGCCCGCTGCCGGGCGTCGTACTGTTCGGCCACCGAGCGCCCCTCGGGGGTGTCCTCGGCGAGTTCGGCCGCGCCGATCGCGTTACCCCAGCGGTTCTCGACCTTCTCGCGGACGTAGTCGAGCGTCGGTACCCCGGACTCGCTGTAATCGGGATCCACCTGGACGGGCACGGGATCCGCCGCAACGATCTCAGGGTCGAGCGGCTCCTCTGCAGAAGACTGCTGCTCATCGGGCATGGGGCCACCGTACCCCGCACCGAAGTTTGGGATCGGTAGCAAGCATCGGCGGATGTACTTCTCCCACGACGGAGCCACTGGGGCTGCGGGCGAATGAAGGGGATAACTATGACGACGAATCGCGTTCTGGCCGCCGGGATCGGGATGCTCGCCACGGCGGCCGTCCTGGTCGGATGCTCCAGCGAGAAGCCGGCCGAGACCAATGAGCCCGCTGCTTCGGGCGACGGCACCGCAGCCGTCGCCAGCGGCGGAAACACCGAGGTCAAGGTCGAAGGCCAGGACCTCGCCGGTCTGGATCTCAAGTCGGTGACCTGCGTCAAGGCCGGTGGCAAGATCAACGTCGCCAGCGCCGCCATCGGCGGCCAGCAGGGTCTCGGCGTCGTGATGACCGACGATGCCAGCCCGAAGGTCGAGTCGGTCGGCCTGGTGGTCGACGGTAATGCCCTCGCGGTCGCCTCGATGGGCGGCGCGAATTCCGGATCGGCGGAGGTGAAGGTGGACGGCAGCACGTACACGATCACCGGTGAAGCCGTCGGCGCCGATATGAACAACCCGATGGCCGGGATGATCACCAAGAAGTTCGAGATCAAGGTCAACTGCAACTGACCGGTCAGGACAGTGGCGAGGCCCCGGCCGGGCGGCGGACGTGCACCTACGTCCGCCGCCCTCGGCCGTTGCCGACCTATGATGACGCGGTGTCGATCACCGGCGACCTGGACCGGGCCCGGCGGCTCGCCTGGGCGGCCGACGAGCAGGCGGCCAAGGAACTGCTGCTCTCGCAGCTGCCCGCCATCGAAGAGGCCGACCGCGACGACCTGGCGCTGGAGGTCTTCGCCCAACTCGGTGAGATCTACCTGGCCCGCACCGCCTACGACGGTGTGGGCGAGTGCATCCTGCGTATCCAGGACTGCATCGCCGCCTATGCGGCGTTACCGCAGCGCAGTTCCGCCACCGAGCGCATGATGCAGCGGTACACCCGCCGTGCGCACTTCCTGCGGGCCGGATTGCACGCCGCCCGCGGTCGCCACGACGACGCCGCGGCGGCGGTCTCCGCGTTGGTGGCGGCGCCCGGTCCGCAGGACCTGACTGCCGAACACCGTTACCTGATCGGTGTGGCCCGGATACTCAGCGCAACCGCGCTATCCGATGACGATCTGCACCATCTGGCGGCTCCGCTGTGGGACCAGGTGCTCGATATGGTTGACACCCGCGCGGTCAACGGCGGCTTCGACGATCGACTGCTGGTGCTCGCCGGAATCGGATACGGCGGGTTCTGTGTACAGACCGGCAGACTCGCGGAGGCCGAACCGTGGCTGCGTCGCGCGGGGGCGCGCGCCGAGGCGCACGGTTGGGAACTCGACACCGCCCGTACCCAACTGGAACGTGCGATCGCATGCTGGTCGGTCGGCGACCACAACGGGGTGGACCGGCTGATCGACGAGGCGTACCCGGTCATCGCGAGGTACGCCCGTGCCCACGATGTGTCCCGGTGCTGGTTCTACCGGGGCTTCACCAAGCTGGCCTCGGCGGCGCTGGAGGAAGCCGATCGGTGCTGGGAACATGCCGAACGGCACTGGCGCGAACTCGGCAAGCCCCTGTATGTGCACCGGATTCTGCTGCAACGCAGCTGGATTCCGATCTTCTTCGGGCGATACGCCGAGGCCACCGAGCTGATCGCGCAGGCCCGGACTCTCCTGGACCAATGGCCCCGCAGTAGCTGGCTGCAGTATGCCCGCCTCGATGACCAGCTGGGCACCGTGTGGCGGGCCGATGCGCTCGGTGATCTGGGATTCGACGGCTCCGGTGACCCCGACGACACCTGGGACGAGATCGAGGCTAAACACGAAGCGTCATTGGGCACCACGAACGCCGAAACCGGCAGCCCTGGCTTCCGCCGCGCGATGGCCAAGCTCGAGCAAGCGGCCGAACTGAAGGTGCCCGCGGCGCTCGCGGTGGATTCGGTGCGCTATACGATCGTCGACGCGAATGCCCGGGCGCAGTGGGCGGCAAGGGTTTCGGCGCCCATGCTGGCCGGGGCCTTCGCGGTGGCCTGGGAATGGGAGAACACCGCGCTGACCGCTGAGTTGATCGAATACCACAGCGCCAGAGGCAGCTTCAGTACAGGTGCGGAATCGGCCGCCGAAGTGCCGATCTGGGCCGGAGCGCAGGCCGTGCTGGTGGACGCGGATGTCGCATTGTCTGATCCCGATCTCGCCGATGTCGCTGCGGGATCGGTCACCAGTGGGCCGTCGTTGACCCGGCTCGGTCCACTGCCGCCGTTGCAGATGGACCCCGGAGCCGCCCCGATCCTCGGGCACTACCGCGCACTGGCCGCACAGCGCTACGGGCGCAACCTCACCAGCGATGAGCCGGCCTGGCCCACATGGTCGTGACGGGCCGACCGACGCTGGTGCTGCGCTACGCCGATGTCGGGATCGCCACCTACGCCAGCCTGCGCATCGTGGGGCAGCCCGAGCGCACCGTGACGTGGGTTGTCGAAGAGACCATTCTGCTGGCGGCCCAGGCGGAGATCGCCGCAGCCCTGCCGGATCCGAGCGACGGTGAAACGGCGGTCGACGCGCTGCAGCGAGCTCTGTCCGGCGGCGCCTTCACCAACCCCGACACCGAGCTCACCTTGGCCTACCGGCTGGGCGTGCTACTGATCTCAGCGGCCGGCTGGGACTTGTTGCAGCAGTGCGTGAGTGACCCACGCGCGGTGCTGTTCGTCGCACCGAGCGCACGGCTGGGCAGGGTGCCGTGGGGGGTGCTCGCGCTGCCCGCCCGGCGTCCGGAGGTGACCGCCATGTTGGCCGCGCGCCAGGAGGCGATCACTGCGGACGGTCCGCGGCCGGCCACCATCCCGTGGCCCCTGGGGGAGATCGGTACCCTCACCGAAGGCTTTCGGCTGTTGGAGTTCGTCGATGTCCTGATGGCGGTGCCGGTGAACATCGCACGCTCGCGGCGCGTCGCCGAGGCGCGCCCGCACGCCCATCCGCTGCTGATCCTGGACCCGAGAGTGCCGGGGCAGCGGCCGGATTCGGCACTCGGGTCCGTCCTGGGCAGACCGGCGCCGGGCACCGTGCTGGCGCGCCATTACACGGACCTGATGTCCCGCCGGGAGGTGGCGCCGCGGGTGAACGATGTGACCGAACTGTTCCGCCGCACCGATGCCGACCGGCACTGGCTGGCGGCCGCCCTGGCGGCACTGCCGGGACGACTCGTGTACGTCGGCCACGCCAGTACCGGCGACGGCGCGGAGCGAGCGGCATTGCACCTCGCATGCCGGGCATCGGTCGACGGTTACAGCGATCCGATCGGCGATCACCGGCCGCTCACCGCGGCCGACCTGATGTCCGCGGGGCTTCCCTTCCCGACCCGTGTTGCATTGCTGGCCTGCGCATCCGGCGGTGACTATCGATTCGACGAGGCCACCGGAATAGTGGCGGCAATCGTGCTCGGTGGCGCTGAGGTGGTGACCGCCACGCTGTGGTCCCTGCCCACCAGCGCGGGTTTCGGACGCTTCGTGGACCGCGCTCTGGCCGATCCGATGGGCGAGGTCGTCGCTGCGGTCGACGCTGCGCACGAGGCGGATACCGACCTTGACGCCGCGCTGGCGGTGAACCGTTGGCAGCGGGCACAACTGCGGCGCTGGCGCGACGGCGACGCCGCCGCGGCCCCGGTGTACTGGGCTGCGCTGGTGAGTTTCGCGGTGCTCGGCTGATCCCGGACCCGGTCAGGCCGGCGGCACGGCCACTGCGACCGCGGATTCGTCACCCCGCCGGTAGTAGGCATCGATGATGCTGCCCGGGCAGACCCGGTCCAGTGATGTGGCCGGGATCAGCGTGGTCTCGTGCGCGGGGAACTGACCCCCTTCGGGTCGGCGCACCATCAGATCGAGGACCACCTCGTGGTGGTCTTCGTGTTGGGTGCCGGTGGGACGCGCTGCCGTCACCACACCGCTGGATTTGGTGCCGTGCCGGATGAGGTCGAGTTGCGCAGCAGTGAGCAGGCCCTTGTCCAGCAACATCCGGTCGAACGCGGCGCGGATCGCCACCATGTCGTCGGCGAGGGAGAGCTGCTCGCGCGACTCGGGGTCGAAGGTCACCAGCAGCACGGCCCCGGGCCGGATCTCGGCGACCACCGGGTCGTCCGGGCCGCCGCGCAGGCGTCCGGTGAACTTCTGACCGCACACGCTTTCCACCTCCACGGTGATCCGGTCAGCGACGGCCCTGACCGTGCCGATGGCGACCGACGGTGCACTGGCGGGCCGGGCGGGAGTCCGGCCGCGGGGCAACACGGTGGCGACGGTGGTGCCGACAGTGACGAACACGAGCGCGCAGAGGGCGAGAAACAGCGGGATCAGCAATGACTCGGGCATGGTCACCAGCGTCGCCCCGGTCGACGGCTACCGAACCCAACTTTCGTCCGGGCTGGCGACGACGGCGGCTTTGGTGCCTATCCTGTTCGGGTGAGTACGGCTCCGGAGATCCCGGCACAGCGGGCCGGGACGCCGCGCGCGCGGCCGCGGCGCGCGGTGATCGATCGCGCCTGGCGCGCGCTGGGGCCGGGCGTCGAAGTGCTCAGCACCGACGACGGCGGACCGCTGAGCCGCACCGTCAAGCGGATCTTGGACCCGCTGGTGCTACGGCTGCGGTCCAACCCGCAGTACTCGACGCCGGTGGTGTCCGGTGAGGTGGCTGCCGAGATGCACCAGCTGATCGGCGCCCACCGTGCCCAACTGTGCGCCGCCGCTTCCTGGTTCGCGGTGCTGAAGGTGCATCGTCGCAAGCTGCGCCTTACCACCGGCAACGCCCAGGAACTGTACTTCCCGGTGTGCTACGAGCTTGCTGTGACCAAAGGTGAACCTGTACAAGGTGATTCGGATACCGCGGAGAGCATTCTGCGGGGTATCCACGGAGACCGGGACCGCACCGCCATCGCGGTGCTCAACCGGTATGTCGCCGACGAGTCGGTGATCGGCGCGCTCGAGCGCCAAGTGCGGGACAGCTGGGCCGATGTCCGGCCGACCGCCGCGATCACCGATCCATTCCTGGCTGGTTTGACCACCGTCTTGGGCGACGCCACCGGGCACAACGAAATGTCGGCCCGCCAACGGGTTTGGGAGGCGATGGTCGCCGACGCGACACCCTACAACTTGGGTGCGCGGGCGCGCGGCCGGACACCGGACCTGCCGTGGTCGTTCGTCGAAATCGGTCTCTGTTCGGTGCTGCCGCAACAGCCACCGCCCGTGCGCACCGGCACCGATACCGATCGTCCGCTGGACCGCAGCGTCGTGGATCGGGTGCGGGCCACCTTGCGGCGCGCTCTGGATCGCGACGAGCTCCCGGACATTCCGCTGCTGTGCGCTGAGGAGGTTGACCGCGCCTGCGCGCCATGGGGATTGCTCGCCGAAGACATTCAGGCTGTAATGGTGGCGGGCGTGGAGATCGCGATCGAACTGGCACCGCTCAGCGCGACCGCCGCGCCGCGCTACCGGTTGGCCGCTCAGATCCAGGCCAGGCTCCGCAAGGAGGCCTACGTTCTGCACGCGCGACGCTACCTGGCCGACGGCGAGCCCCTGCACCCGCGCCAGCAGCAGGTGAACGACGAACTTGCGGCGTTCGCCAGACCGTATCTGAGTCGGCTGTGGGCCCGTCTGCACGGCCGCGACGTCTGGCAGGAATCCTGCGCCGACATCGACGAGGTGCGAGCCCTGCTCGAAGGGGTCGCGCGTTCGGTGAGCCTGGATCATCGGCAGCGGATCAAGGCGATGCTGGAACTTGTGGCGGCGCAATGAAATTGGTTGTCGAGCAGGGTCTGTGGACCACCGGAGGGCCGGTGGCGGCGCCGCCCGCCGTCGCGGTTCTGGAGGTCGCCGGCGCGGTGCTGTCATGGACGGTCGATGATCCGGCCTTGCCCGTGCAGCTGACGTTCACCGACGTGACCGCCGCCGATTGGCTGTGGCGGGTGCTCGGCGAACAGGGGCACGTGGCGGTGATCGAAGCCGTGGGTGGCCCCGCGGCGGGGCCGCACTCCGCGATCGACATTGCGGATGTGGCACTCTCCGCCGAGGCCCTCGCGCCGCTGCGTCGCCTCGCGGTGGGGCACTGGCTGCGTCGCTGGTGGCCGGCCAGCGTGCGGGACGGCATCGCCGCTCTCGACATCGCGGTGCTGGATGCCGAATTGGCGGTGCTGACCGCCGCCGCGCAGGACTTCTTCTCCGCGGACACCCTGGACTCCGATGTCGAGGCGCTGTTGCGCCCGCACCGCGACGCGCTACTGGCTCAGCGTCGCGACGGCGACCCCCGGGTGGCGGCACTGGTCGAGTCGTGCCGCGACCTCGTCGACTGGGCGATGCTCGCCGAACCCGTGGCGGCGCTCGGTGAGCGCCGGCGCGATGACTACGCACTGGCGGCCGGTGCGGGTTCGACGGCCTCGGCCGCCATCGGCGCCGGCACCGCGTCTATCAACTGGAGCGCAGTGCCGTTCGGCGTGTTCGATGCCGCCGAGGACACGGTGCAATGGTCGGTGCGCGGGGACGGATCCGGCGCGGTGGTGGCCACGGTGCGTGCCACTGTCAGCGCCTCGGCCGCGGGGATCCCGGTGCGGCTGCGCAACGCGGAGACCATCGGTGCCGGGATGCTCGACGAACGTGGCACCGCGACGCTCGTCCTACCGATGACGGAGTCGGCGGCCTGGAACCGCGATTGGTCCGCAACCTCGGTGGACATCGGTCGCGCGGCATCGCGCGGTGAGGGTCGACAGACCCGGGACCGGCTGCGGGCCTTCGTGCGGTCTCGACTGGCGGCCCCGGCTGCCGATGCCTACCTTGCCGAGATCCTCGCCGCCGAGTCCGATTACTGATCGGGCCGGCGCTCGGCTACTTGCTCCGTGGCGGGACCGGTGTCCGGGTGCCGCAGCGTCGTTCTCGGCACGCCAGGTGTCCCGATCCGACCGGCCAGCCATGGCAGCGCCTCGGCGAACGCGCGCGCCGCGAAGGGCCAGTCGTGCTGTCCGGGCCGGGTGACCACCGCGCAGTCGATCCCGCGGGATGCCCCGAGCCCACACAACGCTTGGGCGGCGGCGGCCGTCTGCGGTGGCGGGGAGGTGCCCGCCCCGTTCACTGCGAACCAGCCGGCCACCCCGCGATATGGACCGTGCCGGGTGATGACCGTGCTGGGGTCGAACGCGTCGTAGGCGGCCGCGTCACCGCCGAACAGCCGGTCGATCGTCTGTGCCTTCGTTCCGGAGTTCGGACTCAGGTCGCCGGCGATATCCTCGAACGCCGAGAAGCGCTCCGGGTGCATCACGGTCAGGTCGACGGCGCAGGTACCGCCCATCGACCATCCGACCACACCCCAGTTGGCGGGATCGGCACTCACCCCGAATTGTGAGATCACGGCCGGAACAACATCTTTGGTGAGATGATCGGCCACCTTGCCGCGGCGGCCGTTCACGCACTCGGTGTCGTTGTTGAAGGTCCCGCCGACGTCGGCGAAGACCAGCACCGGAGCTTCGCCCCCGTGCCCGGCGGCGAATGTGTCCACCGTCTGCACGGCGTTACCGGCCCGGGCCCAGTCCTGCGGCGTATTCAGTTCACCGCCGATCATCATCAGCGTCGGCAGCCGCGGTGGAGGATCCGAGGCGAACCAGGCGGGCGGCAGATAGACCAGCTCGCCGCGGTGCTTGAAACCCGAACCGGCGTCCCCGGAGTCCAATGTCACCAGGGAGCCGTTGTGCGGCACCGCATGCCGCACCTGGAAGGCCGCGACCGTGGCCATATCGGTCTGGTCGGGCAACGGCCCGTCGGTCAACTGACCCCATGCCGTTGCCATGGTGGGGAAGTATCCGGTCCACTGGTTGACGGCCAACGCCGTGCACAGGAGGCACAGCGGGACCGCCATGAACGCGGCGGTGCGTCGCCACCAACCGCGGTGTCGTGCGCCGGTCATCAGTGCCGCAGCGGTGAAGCCGGTGAGCGCGATCCAGATCCACAATGCCGACGGGGCGGGTTCCCCGGCCAATCCCTGGCTCGCGATGTACCAGTGCGCGGCGGCGGCGACCGCGAGGCCACAGGCGGCCGCGGCGATCAGTCGGCGTCGCCGCCGCAGTGCGGCCACCAGGACCAGGCCGGTGACCGCTTGAACGGTCACCGGCACCCAACCATGGGTCAGCGAATCGTGGTGCTGTAAAAGCCCGGACATCAATGTCACGAGATCATCGTGACGGCGTTTCCTGGAAGGTAGCTGTGCCGGGGGTCAGCGGGGTTTGGCCAACGGGAACGGCAGGGTCTCCCGGATACTGCGACCCGTGATGAGCATGACCACCCGGTCGACGCCGACGCCGAGACCCCCGGTGGGTGGCATCGCGTACTCCAGCGCTTGGAGGAAATCCTCGTCGAGTTCCATTGCTTCGGGGTCACCACCGGCGGCCAGCAGCGACTGTTCCTGCAGCCGCTTGCGTTGTTCCACCGGATCGGTGAGCTCGCTGTAGGCGGTGCCCAACTCGACACCCCAGGCGACCAGATCCCAGCGCTCGGCGACACCGGCGATACTGCGGTGCGGGCGGGTCAGCGGGGAGACCGAGGTGGGAAAGTCCTTGTAGAACGTCGGGCGTTCGGTCTGCCCTTCGACCAGCCGTTCGTAGAGTTCGAGCACCACCGCGCCGGCATCCCAATGCGTCAGGTACGGTACGCCGGCGCCGTCGCACAGACTGCGCAGCCGCTCCAGTCCGGTCTGCGGGTCGATCCGCTCACCGAGGGCCTCCGACACCGCGTCGTGCACCGTCTTCACCGGCCAATCCCCGGAGATGTCCACGGCGGTCAACTCGCCGTCGGGGCCCGGGCGCATCACCACCTGAGCACCGTTGGCGGCCTCGGCCGCGTTCTGGATCAACTCGCGGCACCCGTGCATCCACACGGTGTAGTCGGCATGAGCCTGATAGGCCTCCAGCAGGGTGAATTCCGGGTTGTGGCTGAAGTCGACGCCCTCGTTGCGGAATGCGCGGCCCAGTTCGAAGACCCGCTCCACCCCGCCGACGCACAACCGCTTCAGGTACAGCTCGGGCGCGATGCGCAGGTAGAGATCGAGGTCGTAGGCGTTGATGTGGGTGGTGAACGGCCGCGCGTTGGCCCCGCCGTGGATCTGCTGCAGAATGGGCGTCTCGACCTCTAGGAACCCCTTGCCGACCAAGGTTTCCCGGATGGCGTGCAGGATCGCGCTCCGCGCGGCGATGAGATCGCGGGCCTCGGTGTTGATGGCGAGATCGACGTATCGGGTCCGCACCCGTGCCTCGGGGTCGGTGAGCCCCTTCCACTTGTCGGGCAGTGGTCGCAGGCACTTGCCGATCAGCCGCCACCGGGTGACCAACAGCGACTGGGTCCCGCTGCGGCTGAGGCCCATCGTGCCGGTGACCTCGATCAGATCGCCGAGGTCTATCGCCCCGGTGAAGTCGGCGTTGCTGCCCTGGGTGAGATGTGAATTGTCCAGCAGCAGTTGCACATCGCCGGACCAGTCGCGCAACATGGCGAACAGCACACCGCCGTAGTCGCGCAATCGCAGGATCCGGCCCGCCACGGTGACGGTGACATCGGCGGCGGTGGTGGCCAGAGCTTGGCGCACGGTGTGGCTGGGTGCCTCACCGACGGGGTAGGCGTCGACGCCGCTGTCCTGCAGCGATTTCAGCTTCGCCATCCGGACCCGCACCTGCTCGGGCAGCCGATTGTGTTCGTCGGTGGGCAGATCTTCTTGCAGCGCACTGATATCCGGCGCGCTGCCGTCCTGATGCAACAGTCCGCTGTCGACCAGGTTCTTCGGTGCGGCGACGTGTTCGCCGGTGTGCTCCTTGCGCCGGGAGAACGGCAGCACCAGAAAGCCCTCGGCGATCACCGAGGCCACCCCGACACGGGGCACCTCGCGGGCGTCCTCGTAGCAGGCGAACCGTGGAACCCACTCCGGCTGGTACTTCATGTTGGATCGGTACAGCGTCTCCAGCTGCCACCAGCGGGAAAAGAACACCAGCAGACCGCGCCACAGTCGGGCGATCGGGCCGGCGCCCAGCTGGGCGCCCTGCTCGAACGCCGAGCGGAACATCGCGAAGTTCAACGAGATCCGGGTGATGCCGAGATCTTCGGCCTGCAGGCATATCTCGCTGACCATCAGCTCGATGGTGCCGTTGGGGGACTGTGGCGAGCGGCGCATCACATCCAGGGAGACGCCGTTGGCGCCCCACGGGACCAGCGAGAGCATCGCCACGACTTTCTCGTCCGCACCGTCGGCGCCGCCTTCGACCGCTTCCACCAGCATGCAGTCACCGTCGGCTGGATCACCAAGACGCCCCAACGCCATCGAGAAGCCGCGCTCGGTTTCGGTATCGCGCCAGGCGTCGGCGCGTCCGATGACCATCGCCATCTCATCGGCGGTCAGCTCGCGGTGCCTGCGGATACGGACCGACAGACCGGCTCGCCGGGCGCGGGTGACTGCCTGGCGCACCGGCTTCATGTCCGGCCCGGACAGTTTGAAGCGGTCGGGGTGCAGGATGGCCTCGTCGCCGAGCTCGAGGGCATTCAGTCCCGCGTCGCGGAACGCCTGTGCGGCCGGGGCGCTGGCGCCCATCACGCCCGGCGCCCAACCGTAGGATTTGCACAGCTTGAGCCAGGCGTCGATGGCGGCCGGCCAGGATCGGGGATCGCCGACCGGGTCCCCGCTGGCCAGGCAGACGCCGACCTCGACGCGGTAGGTGATCGCGGCGCGGCCGTTGGGTGCGAAGACCACCGACTTGTCGCGGCGGGTGGCGAAATAGCCCAGCGAGTCGTTCTTGCCGAACAGCTCCAGCAGACCACGGATCGCGGACTCGTCCTGTCCGGTCAGGGCATTGGTGGCCCGCTGGGACCGGAACAGCACGATCGCCGCGACCACCAACGCCAAGGCACCGAAGAGTCCGAGCAGGGCGTTGACCAGGACACCGGGGTGTTGCCCGTCGAAGACCGCGGCGTCGACGCCGGCGAAGGCCACCACGCGGTTGACGACGTAGCCGAGCCGGTAGTCGTGTTGCAGTGTGCCGGGGAACAATTCCACCAGGGCCCAGCCGATGCCGATGCCCAGCGCCATCCCCGCCAACAAGGTGCCGATCGCCTTGAACAGCGCGCCGCGGCGGACCCTGGCCCAGAACTCGTGGCGGGCCAACACCAGGAACCCGATGGCGGCCAGGTGGAACACCAGGCCGATGACCTCGCCGAACTCTTCCAGAATCGATTCGTCGCCGGCTATCAGGTCCGCGACGTTCACCCCGACCGCGGCGACCATGTAGAGCACCAGGATCCACCAGGCGATGCTCTTGCGGGCTGCCAGCGCGGCGGCCAGCAGTGCGAGGACCGTCGCCCAGGCGAAGCTGGTGTCCGGGAAGTTGAAGATGTAGTCGTTGACGAACTCGCGGGGCACCCGGATGGTGCTGCGGACCAGCGGCGAGATGCTGGCCACCAGGGACAGCGTCGCGATGACCCCGACGATCCAGCCCGCGGCGGTCGGCACCCACGAGAAGCCGGACGGTCGCCGGGTCCTGGGCTGATCCGGCACCGCCGGATGCGGAACTGTGCTGGCCGTCATAGGGCGCGAGAATATGCCCTAAGCGGCCGATACGGGCGCTTCTGCGGTCCCGGGTGTCGGCCGGGGGATCACCAGACCGGGCCGGTGTACTTCTCGCCGGGCCCGTGCCCGGGTTCCTCGGGCGCCGCGCTGGCTTCCCGGAACGCCAGCTGCAGGCTTTTCAGTCCGTCGCGCAGCGGTCCGGCGTGCAGGCCCAGATACTCGGCCGACGCGGTGACCAGGCCGGCGAGCGCGGTGATCAGCCGGCGGGCCTCGTCGAGGTCGCGGTGCGGGCTGTCCTCGGGCTCCTCGGCGCCCAGCCCGATCTTCTCCGCCGCCGCGCTCATCAGCATGATGGCCGAGCGGGTGATCACCTCGACGGCGGGAATCTCGGCCAGCTCCCTCACCTGCGGGTCTGCGCCGGGCGGAGTTTTCTGATCGTCGGTCATGCCTGTTAGACTTGCACGATCGACCGTCCCGGCGAACGCCAGGGACAGTAAGTGGAGTCCCGCTCCCACCGCTGACCATACCGGTCCAGCGGTCCGGTCACAGGCATCCGCGGATGCCCTGTTCTGCGCATGCGCAGGCGGCGTAAGCCGTGATCGGTCGGCATCGGGCCCTGCTGTATGCAGGGCCGTTCTGCTCTTCGGAGCGGAATGCTGACGGTGTGGTCCCTCCCTGCTGACCCGGCGCTCCACGCGGTCGTGGCACGAGCAGACAACGTAGGAGGCCCCATCAGCACTGAGACCCGCATCAACGAGCGCATCCGCGTACCTGAGGTTCGCCTCATCGGACCCAATGGCGAGCAGGTAGGCATTGTCCGCATCGAAGATGCTCTCCGCGTCGCCGTCGACGCCGATCTCGACCTTGTCGAAGTAGCCCCAGACGCCAAACCACCGGTGTGCAAGATCATGGACTACGGCAAGTTCAAGTACGAGACGGCACTCAAGGAGCGCGAGTCTCGCAAGAACCAGCAGCAGACCGTCGTCAAGGAACAGAAGCTGCGGCCGAAGATCGACGATCACGACTACCAGACGAAGAAGGGCCATGTGGTCCGCTTCCTGGAGGCCGGGTCGAAGGTCAAGGTCACCATCATGTTCCGCGGACGCGAGCAGTCCCGGCCCGAGTTGGGCTACCGGCTGTTGCAGCGTCTCGGTGCCGACGTGGCTGACTACGGCTTCGTCGAGACCTCCGCCAAGCAGGACGGCCGCAACATGACGATGGTGCTGGCACCGCACCGCGGCGCGAAGACCCGCGCCAAGGCGGCGCACGATGCCGACGCCCCGACACCGAGGTCCGGGGGAGAGGCGAAGCCCGCCGAGCCCACCGAGACCCCGCAGAACTAGTCACTTCACACGAACTGAGGACACATGCCCAAGGCAAAGACCCACAGCGGCGCATCCAAGCGCTTCCGCGTCACCGGAAGCGGAAAGGTCGTCCGCCAGAAGGCCGGCAAGCGCCACCTGCTCGAGCACAAGCCGAGCAAGCAGACCCGTCGCCTCGACGGCCGCACCGTGGTGGCCGCCAACGACACCAAGCGCGTCAAGAAGATGCTGAACGGCTAGTACCGCCGCTTCACCCCCCACTTTTCACCTAGCAAGAACAGGAACACTCTCATGGCACGCGTGAAGCGCGCAGTCAACGCTCAGAAGAAGCGGCGCACAGTTCTCAAGGCTTCCAAGGGCTACCGCGGCCAGCGCTCGCGGCTGTACCGCAAGGCCAAGGAGCAGCAGCTCCACTCGCTCACCTACGCCTACCGCGACCGTCGTGCGCGCAAGGGTGAGTTCCGCAAGCTGTGGATCTCGCGCATCAACGCCGCGGCCCGCGCCAACGACATCACCTACAACCGCCTGATCCAGGGCCTCAAGGCCGCCGGCGTCGAGGTCGACCGCAAGAACCTGTCGGAGATCGCGATCAGCGATCCGGCCGCGTTCACCGCTTTGGTCGAGGTCGCCAAGGCTGCCCTGCCCGAGGATGTCAACGCACCGTCGGGCGAAGCCGCCTGAGACAGCCCTGAATGAGTGGCTCCGTCACGCCGCTCACTGAGCGGGCCGACCGCGTAGCCGCAGCGATCAAGCTGCAGCGACCCGTCGAACGTCGCCGCGCCGCACGCTTTCTCGCCGAGGGACCCAACCTCGTCGAGGCAGCGTTGCGGCGCGGAGTCGTCTCCGAGGTGTTCGTCACCGAGGATGCGGCGGTACGCTTCGCGTCCCTATTGGTTGACGTACCGACCTACGTCGTGACGGACAAGGCCGCAAAAGCATTGTCGGACACCGTCACTCCCGTCGGACTGGTCGCGGTCTGCCGCATTCCCGAGGTGTCGCTGCCGGATCTGCTTGCCGGCGATCCACGCTTGGTGGCGGTCGCCGTGGAAACCTCGGACCCGGGCAATGCGGGCACCTTGATCCGCCTCGCCGATGCGATGGGCGCCGACGCGCTGATTCTGGCCGGCAACAGCGTCGACCCGTACAACCCGAAATGCCTACGCGCGTCGGCCGGCAGCATCTTCGGGACCCGGGTGCTGTCGGTGCCCGACCCCGTCGACCTCATCGGCGCATTGCGCGAGGCCGGGCTGCAGGTGCTGGCCACCACCCTGGACGGCACGACGGCGCTGCCGTCGGTGGATCTGAGCCGGCCGACGGCATGGCTGTTCGGCTCGGAAGCGCACGGGTTGTCCTCGCAGGTCGCCGCGGCTGCGGACACGCAGGTGACCATTCCCATGCGGGGTAGCGCGGAAAGCCTCAATGTGGCCGCCGCCGCCGCGATTTGCCTGTACCAGAGCGCGCAGGCCCTGGATTGACCGCGAGATTCACACCAGGGACGAATCCGCACGCTGCGACGTCCCTGGTGTGAATCTCGACGGCTCAGCCGCTGAGCAATCCCCGCGCCACGTGCGTGATCTGCACCTCGTTGGACCCCGCGTAGATCATCAGGGACTTCGCGTCGCGGGCCAGCTGCTCCACCCGGTACTCGGTCATGTACCCGTTGCCGCCGAAGAGTTGGACGGCCTCCATGGCCACATCGGTGGCCGCCTGCGAGCAGTACCACTTGATAGCGGACGCCTCGGCCAAGGAGATCGACGCCCCCTGCTGGGCGGACTCGATGACCCGGAACAGCATGTTACGCACATTCATCCGAGCCACCTCCATGTTGGCCAGCTTGAGCTGGATCAGCTGGAACTGGCCGATCTCCTTACCCCACAACACCCGGTTCTTGGCGTAGTCCACGGACAGCCGCAGGCACTCCTCGATGACTCCCAGCGCCATCGCCGCCACGCCGATCCGTTCGGCCGAGAAGCTGGAGCGCGCACTGTCGCGGCCGTCACCCGCGGTGTTGTTCTCGGTCTCACCGAGCAGCCGGTCACGGCCGAGCCGGACATTGTTGAAGAACAGTTCGCCGGTGCGGGAGGAGTGAATGCCCATCTTGTGGAACGGTTTCGACTGGACGAAGCCCTCCATGCCGCGGTCCAGCACGAACGTCAGCACCGTGCGGTCGCGCTTGGCGGTGCCGTCGCCCTCGTCCAATTTGGCGTACACCACCACCACATCGGCGTCGGGCCCGTTGGTGATGAAGGTCTTCTGCCCGTTGAGGATGTAGTCCTCACCGTCGCGCACGACGTAGGATTTCATGCCACCGAACGCGTCAGAACCCGAATCCGGCTCGGTGATGGCCCAGGCGCCGATCTTCTCGTAGGTCACCAGCCCGGGCAGCCAGCGTTCCTGCTGGGCCAGGGTGCCGCGGCTCTGGATGGTTGGGACCGTCAACCCGAGGCTGACACCCATGCCCGTCACCAAACCCATGGATACCCGGCATAATTCGCTGATCAGGACGAAACCCATGCCGGCCTGGTCGCGTCCACCGCCGAACATGCTGCCGGAGGATTTGCCGGCCTGCGCTGTCTCGCCGGTTCGCAGGCGTGACAGTCTGCGCTCCAGGGCTTCCCGGGCCATCGTGTCGATACCGAAGGCGGCGAACAGCTTCCGGACGATGGGGTAGGGCTCCATATCGCCGCTCTCCAGCGCGTCGATGTTCGGCCGGATCTCTTTGTCCACGAATTCGCGCACCGCGTCGCGGACGGCGATGTCGACGTCGGACCATTCCAGCATCGGCTATGCGACCTCTCGTTTGGCGGTGGATTTCTTCGGCGCGCGACGCGCCGGGAAACGGTTCAGCCCGGCCAGCGAGAACGTGGTGTGCACCAACGATCCGGCGTGGTCCAGCAGCGATTTCTGCCTTGGCTGATAGTGCATGGGCAAGCCCCTGCGGTCCGCCGGCGGGGCCATGAAGCTGGGTGCCTCCACCAGCGGTGCATCCTCGGGGATGGTGCCTGCGGCGCGCCGGTAGGCCGAGACCGCGCGCGGATGCAACCGGATCTCGTCGGGGACCACGGTGAACGCGACCTCGACAGCCTTGCCGAACAGTCGCAGCAGAATCTCGTCGCCGGCGGTCCAGCGCATGCCGGCCTTCTCGCGGACCGGCGGGTCGAAGACCCCGGCCGCGACCCAGCGCTGCGCGCCGACCATCGGTTTGAACAGTTGGTCCCACACCGCGGTCGGCAGTAACACGAACCACGGTTTGGGGATGCGGATGCTGAAGATGTCGAGCGTGGCGCGGTTGATCTCCAACTCTTCGCGGCACTTGTGGTCCCAGTAGACCAGGAAGTCCTCCCAGCTGTCCGGCACCGGGCGCATGCTCATGCCGTACATCCGGTACCACTGCACGTGCTCGTCGAACAGTTGATGCTTCTCGGCCTCGGTGAGGCCGCCGCAGAAGTAGTCGGCGGTCTTGATGATCAGCATGAAGAAGGTGGCGTGCGCCCAATAGAAGGTGTCGGGATTGAGGGCGTGGTAGCGCCTGCCCTGTGCGTCGACGCCCTTGATGTCGTGATGGAACCCCTTGATCTGGGCGCCGGTCGCCGCCGCGCGATCGCCGTCGTAGACCACCCCCATGATCGGGTACACCGACCGGGCCACCCGCTGTAGCGGCTCGCGCAACAGGATCGAGTGATCTTCGACGCCGGCCCCGAGCTCGGGGTACATGTTCTGGATCGAGCCGATCCAGACGCCCAGTAGGCCGGTGCGCAGATCCCCGAAGTATTTCCAGGTCAGCGAGTCGGGGCCGAGCGGGATCGCGGTCTGCGCAATCGTCGGTGCGGGATCGTGCGGGGCAGCAGTCATGGCGTCTCCGTTGAGCCTTGAAAACTACGGATGTCCGGCAACCCTATGCGTGACAACGTGCGTTGTCTACAGTTCGCACCGGCGCGGCGGGACGACGTTATGTGTCGGCGACGAACTCTCCACGCGGGCGTGACCTGCGAGTTCATCACATCGGGGGCGATGTGAGCAACGTCTAGGGCCGACGTCGTTGCCGCCGTCAGGAGCGCCGCTTAGGGTGGCGCTTGTGGATGCCGAATCGTTCGATGAACGATCCGCACGCACCGGGGAGATCGAGCGCTCCGAGGCGCCGTACCGTCACGCGGGACCCCTGGGGTGGCTCACCGCCACCAACCACAACGCCAACGTCATCGCCATGCTCCGGCGCGTGCGCCGGGCCTTGCCCGGAGACCCCGAGTTCGGCGACCCGCTGTCGGCCGCCGGTGACGGTGGGCCGCGCGCTGCGGCCCGCGCCGCCGATCGGCTGTTGGAGCGCGAGGCCGTGTCCCGGGAGGTCAGCCTCGGCGCCCTGCAGGTGTGGCAGGCACTCACCGAACGGGTCTCGGGCCGGCCGCCGAACCGCGAGATGACCCTGGTGTTCACCGACCTGGTCGGGTTCTCCAGCTGGTCGCTGGGCGCCGGTGACGACGCGACGCTGCGGCTGCTGCGTCGCCTCGCGCAGGTGACGGAACCTCCGCTGCTGGCAGAGGGCGGCCACATCGTCAAACGGATGGGCGACGGCGCCATGGCGGTGTTCGGGGATCCGGTGACCGCGGTGCGCGCGGTGTTGGCCGCCCTGGACGCCGTCGGAACCATCGAGGTGGACGGTTACACCCCCCGCATGCGGGCCGGTATCCACACCGGGCACCCTCAGCGGATCGGGTCGGATTGGCTCGGTGTCGACGTCAACATCGCCGCGCGTGTGATGGAACGCGCCACCCGCGGCGGCCTGGTCATCTCGCATCCCACGCTGGAGCGGATCACCGAGAGCGGCCGGTTCGACGCGCTCGGGGTCACGGTGAAGAAGGTGCGCAAGCAATTGTTCGCGGCCAAGCCGAGCGGGGTGCCCGAGGACCTGCAGATGTACTGGGTGAAGCCGGCCCCGCTGGTCGGTGGCGGTGACCGGTTCGACGCGGACGCCGAGGGTGCGTGACGTCGCTCTCACATCGGCATCACCTATGATCGCCGGGTGGCGGAGCTCTCAGAAGAAGGCCTGATCAACGCGGTGAGCGCGGCCCGGCAGGCCTTCGAAGCGGCCGCCGACCTGGACGCGCTCGCCCGGGCCAAGACCGAACACCTCGGTGACCGATCACCGATCGCGCTGGCGCGTCAGGCATTGGGGTCGTTGCCCAAGACCGAGCGCGCCGATGCCGGCAAACGGGTCAACATCGCCCGGACCGAGGCGCAGCAGGCCTATGACGACCGGCTCGTCGCACTGCGCGCGGAGCGCGACGCCGCGGTCCTGGTGGCCGAGCGGATCGACGTGACGCTGCCGTCGACCCGCCAGCCGATCGGTGCCCGCCATCCGATCACCCTGCTCACCGAACGCATCGCCGACACCTTCGTCGCGATGGGCTGGGAGCTGGCCGAGGGGCCCGAAGTCGAGACCGAGCAGTTCAACTTCGACGCGCTGAACTTCCCGCCGGACCACCCGGCGCGCAGTGAGCAGGACACCTTCCACATCGCGCCCGAGGGCTCGCGTCAGGTGCTGCGCACACACACCTCACCGGTGCAGATCCGCGCGCTGCTGGAACGCGAGTTGCCGGTGTACATCGTCTCGCTGGGCCGTACCTTCCGCACCGACGAACTCGATGCGACCCACACCCCGGTCTTTCATCAGGTCGAGGGTCTCGCGGTGGACAAGGGACTGACGATGGCCAACCTGCGGGGCACATTGGATGCGTTGGCCCGCGCCGAGTTCGGGCCGGCCGGACGGACCCGGTTCCGTCCGCATTTCTTCCCGTTCACCGAACCGTCGGCCGAGGTGGACGTGTGGTTCGAGAACAAGAAGGGCGGACCGGGTTGGGTCGAGTGGGGCGGTTGCGGCATGGTCAATCCGAATGTGTTGCGCGCCTGCGGGATCGACCCGGCAGAGTACTCCGGGTTCGCGTTCGGGATGGGGCTGGAACGTACTCTGCAGTTCCGCAACGGCATTCCCGATATGCGTGACATGGTCGAGGGCGATGTGCGGTTCTCGCTGCCGTTCGGGGTGGGTGCCTGATGCGCGTTCTCTACAGCTGGCTGCGTGACACCGTCCGCGCCGGTGCCCCGGGCTGGGACATGTCGGTTGCCGACCTGGAGCAGACGTTGATCCGCATCGGCCACGAGGTCGAAGAGATCATTGCGGTCGGCCCGGTCACCGGACCGCTGACCGTGGGCCGGGTGACCGCGATCGAGGAACTCACCGAGTTCAAGAAGCCCATCCGGGCTTGCAAGGTCGATGTCGGCGAGCCGGAGCTTCGCGATATCGTCTGTGGTGCACGCAACTTCGCCGTCGACGACCTGGTCGTCGTCGCGCTGCCCGGCACCGTTCTGCCCGGCGATTTCGCGATCGCCAAGCGCAAGACCTACGGCCGCACGTCCGACGGCATGATCTGCTCGGCCTCCGAGCTCAATCTCGGCGGCGACCACTCCGGGATCCTGGTGTTGCCGCCGGGCACCGCCGAGCCGGGAGACTCGGCCATCGACGTCGTCGGCCTCGACGATGTGGTGTTCAATCTGGCGATCACCCCGGATCGCGGCTACTGCCTGTCGATGCGGGGTATGGCCCGCGATATCGCCTGCGCCCTGGACCTGGAGTTCGTGGATCCGGCCGACGTCCCGGCTCTGCCCGCGGAGGGGCCGGCGTGGCCGCTGACCGTGCAGCCGGGGACCGGGGTGCAACGCTTCGGGCTGCGTCCAGTCAGCGGTATCGACCCGTCCGCGGTGTCGCCGTGGTGGCTGCAGCGCCGCCTGCTGCTGTCCGGGATCCGCGCCATCTCACCGGCCGTCGATGTCACCAACTACGTGATGCTCGAACTCGGGCACCCCATGCACGCGCACGACCGGTCGCTGATCACCGGCGCGTTCAACGTGCGGTTCGCCGAGCCGGGGGAGAAGGTCACCACCCTCGACGATGTCACCCGCACCCTCAACGACGGTGACGTGTTGATCGTCGACGATGTCGCCACCGCGGCCATCGGCGGGGTGATGGGTGCGGGCACCACCGAGGTGCGCGATTCCACCACCGATGTGCTGCTGGAGGCCGCCGTATGGGATCCGGCCGCGGTGTCACGCACCCAGCGCCGGCTGCGGCTGGCCAGCGAGGCCGGCCGCCGCTACGAGCGCACCGTCGACCCGGCCATCTCGGTGGCCGCCCTGGATCGCTGTGCCACGCTGCTCGCCGAGATCGCCGGCGGCACCGCGGAGCCCACGTTGACCGACTGGCGCGGTGACCCACCGCGCACGGACTGGTCGCCGGCGGCGGTCAGTATGCCGGCGGATCTGCCCGACCGTGTTGCGGGTGTGAGTTACCCGGCCGGTGTCGCCGCGCGACGGCTCGCCCAGATCGGTGCGGTGGTGACCGAGGCCGGCGACCGGATCACTGCCGTCCCCCCCAGCTGGCGTACCGACCTGCGTGAGCCCGCGGATCTGGTCGAAGAGGTGCTGCGCCTGGAAGGCCTGGATGCCATCCCGTCGGTGCTTCCGCTCGCCCCGCCGGGGCGCGGGCTGACGCCGGTGCAGAGGCGTCGTCGTGCGTTGGGGAAGTCGTTGGCGCTCAACGGTTATGTCGAGGTGCTGCCGACCCCGTTTTTGCCCGCGGGCGTGTTCGACACCTGGGGTCTTGCGGCCGACGACCCACGCCGTGCCGTCGTGACCGTGCTCAACCCGCTGGAGGCCGACCGCCCACATCTGGCTACCACCCTGCTGCCGGGCCTGCTGGAGGCGTTGTCGCGCAATGTGTCTCGCGGTGCGGTGGACGCCGCACTGTTCGCCATCTCACACGTCGCGCTCAAGACGGCGGATACCCGCGCCGTCGACCGCATCCCGACCGACCGCCGTCCTTCCGCCGAGGAGATCTCCGGGCTGGACAGTTCACTGCCGCGCCAGCCCGAACATGTTTCGGTGGTGCTGGCCGGCCTGCGCGAACCCGCCGGGCCGTGGGGCGCCGGGCGGCCGGTGCAGGCCGCGGATGCCTTCGAGGCGGTCCAGGTGATCGGACGCGCGGCCGGGGTGGAGTTCAACCTGCGCGCCGCGCAGGAGTTGCCATGGCACCCGGGCCGATGCGCCGAGGTCCGCATCGGTGACATGACGGTGGGCCATGCCGGTCAGCTGCATCCCGCGGTGATCGAGCGGATGGGTCTGCCAGCCGGTACCTGCGCGGTGGAACTCGACCTCGATGCCATCCCGATCATCGAGCGCCTGCCCGCGCCGGCGGTATCGCCGTTTCCGGCGGTGTTCCAGGACATCAGTCTCGTCGTGCCCGACGAGGTGGCCGCCGCGTCGGTGGTCGACGCCGTGCGCGCCGGCGCCGGTGAGTTGCTGGAGGACGTGCGGTTGTTCGACGTGTACACCGGACCGCAGATCGGCGCGGGCCGCAAGTCGCTGACCCTGGCGCTGCGGTTCCGTGCGGCGGACCGGACGCTCACCGAGGACGAGGCCAGCGCCGCCCGGGACGCCGCGGTGGCCGTCGCGGCGCAGCGGGTGGGAGCGGTGCAGCGCGCCTGAACCGGGGCGTTCTAATGAATTTGCACTTGACTGCATAATGATGCAAGGATCGTGGCATGACCTCAGTAGCCGTCGCAGGCGCCAGTGGATACGCGGGTGGAGAGATTCTGCGCCTGCTGCTCGGCCATCCCGCCTACGCGGACGGGCGGCTGACCATCGGCGCGCTCACCGCCGCGGCCAGCGCGGGCAGCACGCTCGGTGAACACCATCCGCACCTGCTGCCACTGGCCGACCGCGTGCTGGCGCCCACCGAGGCGGCCGTGCTGGCCGACCATGACGTCGTGTTTCTCGGCTTGCCGCACGGGCATTCCGCCGAACTCGCCGCGCAACTCGGCGATACCGTCATCATCGACTGCGGTGCGGACTTCCGGCTGACCGACCCCGCCGACTGGGAGAAGTTCTACGGCAGTGCGCACGCCGGCACCTGGCCCTACGGCCTGCCCGAACTTCCCGGCGGCCGGGAAGCCCTCCGTGGCGCCACCCGCATCGCGGTACCCGGCTGCTACCCGACGTCGGCGCTGCTGGCCATGCTGCCGGCCGTCGCCGCCGGTCTGGTCGAACCGAACGTCACCGTCGTCGCGGTCAGCGGCACCTCCGGTGCGGGCAAATCGGCCAAGGTCGATCTGCTCGGCTCGGAGGTCATCGGATCGGCACGCGCATACAACATTGCGGGTAAGCACCGCCACACCCCGGAGATCGCCCAGGGCCTGCGCAGGGTCACCGAGAAGAAGGTGACCGTGTCCTTCACGCCGGTACTCATCCCCACCTCACGTGGCATCCTGGCCACCTGTACCGCGCCGACTCACGCGTCCGAATCCGAGATCCGCTCCGCCTACGAGAAGGCCTACGGCGCAGAACCTTTCATTCACCTGCTGCCGGAAGGGCAGTTGCCCAAGACGGGATCGGTCATCGGGAGCAATGCCGCCCAGATCGCCATCGCCGTCGACGTGGAGGCCGGCACCCTGGTGGCCATCTGCGCCATCGACAACCTCACCAAGGGCACCGGCGGCGCCGCGGTGCAATCGATGAACCTGGCGCTGGGCTGGCCCGAAACCGAAGGACTGACAACCGTGGGAGTGGCGCCGTGAGCGGCAAACTGGTTCGGACACAGGGCGTCACCGCCCCGGCAGGCTTCCGGGCCACCGGAATCTCCGCCGGTATCAAGGCCTCCGGCAACCTGGATCTGGCGCTGGTGTTCAACGAGGGACCCGACCACCATGCCGCGGGCGTGTTCACCCGCAATCAGATCAAGGCCGCGCCGGTGCAGTGGTCACAGCAGGTGCTGACCACCGGGCGGCTGCGCGCGGTCATCCTGAACTCCGGCGGCGCCAACGCCTGTACCGGCCCGCTGGGCTTCCAGGACACCCACGCCACCGCCGAGGCGGTCGCGGCGGCGCTGAGCGACTGGGGCACCGAGACCGGAGCCATCGAGGTCGCGGTCTGCTCGACCGGGCTGATCGGTGACCGGCTGCCCATGGACAAGGTGCTCGCCGGTGTCACCGACATCGTGCACGAGATGGCCGGCGGGCTCACCGGCGGCGAGGAGGCCGCCCGAGCCATCATGACCACCGACACTGTGCCCAAACAGGTTGCGCTGCATGCGGACAGCTGGACCGTCGGCGGTATGGCCAAAGGTGCCGGCATGTTGGCACCGTCGCTGGCGACGATGCTGGTGGTCATCACCACCGATGCTGTCGCCGATGCCGGTGCGCTGGATACCGCGCTGCGGCGCGCCACCGGTCGTACCTTCGACCGCCTGGACATCGACGGCAGCTGTTCGACCAACGACACCGTGCTGCTGTTGGCCTCCGGCGCCAGTGCGGTCGCGCCCACCCAGCAGGAATTGGATGCGGCGGTGCTGGCGGTGTGCGATGACCTGTGCGCGCAACTGCAGGCCGATGCCGAGGGCGTCACCAAGCGGATATCCATCACCGTGGCAGGCGCCGCCAGCGAGGACGAGGCCCTGGTCGCTGCCCGAGCCGTCGCCCGCGACAGCCTGGTCAAGACCGCGCTGTTCGGCTCCGACCCCAACTGGGGCCGGGTGCTGGCCGCGGTCGGTATCGCCCCGGTCAGCCTGGATCCGCAGCGAATCAGTGTGTCGTTCAACGGGTCGCCGGTCTGCGTCGACGGCACCGGCGCCCCGGGGGCCCGTGAGGTCGATCTGTCCGGTGACGAGATCGCGGTGCGCATCGAGCTGTTCGCCGGGGACGCGACCGCCACCATCAGGACCACCGATCTGTCGCACGCCTATGTCGAAGAGAACTCGGCGTACAGCTCGTGACGGATACCGGCGACAAGCCCTCGCGCGAGGCGCATTCGACCACGACCAAGGCCGCCGTCCTGGCGGCGGCGCTGCCCTGGCTCAAGCAGCTGCACGGCAAGATCGTGGTGGTCAAGTACGGCGGCAACGCCATGACCGACGACACCCTCAAAGCGGCGTTCGCCGCCGATATGGTGTTCCTGCGCAACTGCGGAATCCGGCCCGTCGCGGTGCACGGCGGTGGCCCGCAGATCAGTGCCATGCTCAAAAAGTTGGGCATTGCCGGTGATTTCAAGGGTGGTTTCCGGGTCACCACACCCGAGGTGCTCGACGTGGCGCGGATGGTGTTGTTCGGCCAGGTCGGGCGCGAACTCGTCGGGCTGATCAATGCGCACGGGCCGTACGCCGTCGGCGTCACAGGTGAGGACGCCCAGCTGTTCACCGCGGTACGGCGCAGCGTCACCGTCGACGGGGTGGCCACCGATATCGGCCTGGTCGGTGATGTCGAGCGCGTCAACGCCGACTCCCTGCTGGATCTCATTGCTGCCGGCCGCATCCCGGTGGTGTCCACCATTGCCCCCGACATCGACGGTGTGGTGCACAACATCAACGCCGATACCGCCGCCGCCGCACTTGCCGAGGCGCTCGGCGCCGAGAAGCTGCTCATGCTCACCGATATCGAGGGTCTGTACACCGACTGGCCCGACCGCACCTCGCTGGTCAGCGAGATCGACACCGCCGCACTGACCCAGCTGCTCCCCACCCTGGAATCGGGCATGGTCCCCAAGATCGAGGCCTGCCTGCGGGCCGTCAACGGCGGGGTGCCCAGCGCGCATGTCATCGACGGCCGGGTCGAACATTGTGTGCTCGTCGAGCTTTTCACCGACGAAGGAACCGGAACGAAAGTGGTGCCCGCCTCATGAGTCTGCAGACGCGCTGGGAAGCGGTCATGATGAACAACTACGGCACCCCGCCGCTGGCGCTGGTCGCCGGCGACGGTGCCGTCGTCACCGACGAAACCGGCAAGAGCTATCTGGATCTGCTCGGTGGTATCGCGGTCAATCTGCTGGGGCACCGCCACCCCGCGGTCATCGAGGCCGTCACCGCCCAGCTCAGTACGCTCGGGCATACCTCCAATCTGTACGCCACCGAACCGGGTATCGCGCTGGCCGAAAAGCTCGTCGATCACCTCGGCGCACCGGCGCGGGCGTTCTTCTGCAATTCCGGCACCGAGGCCAACGAGGTCGCCTTCAAGATCACCCGGCTGACCGGACGCACGAAGGTCGTCGCCGCCGAGGGGGGTTTCCACGGCCGCACGATGGGATCGCTGGCCCTGACCGGCCAGCCCGCCAAGCGGGCGCCCTTCGAGCCGCTGCCCGGTGACGTGACATTCGTGCCGTACGGCGACGTCGAGGCGCTCGACGCGGCGGTCACCGAGGACACCGCCGCGGTTTTCCTGGAGCCCATCATGGGGGAGGGCGGCGTCGTCGTACCCCCGCCGGGCTATCTGGCGCGGGCGCGTGAGATCACCGCGGCCCGCGGCGCATTGCTGGTGCTCGACGAGGTGCAGACCGGGGTGGGCCGCACCGGGTCTTTCTATGCCCATCAGCACGACGGCATCACCCCCGATATCGTCACGCTGGCCAAGGGGTTGGGCGGCGGACTGCCCATCGGTGCCTGTCTGGCGATCGGCGAGACCGCTGAGCTGCTCACCCCCGGCCTGCACGGCAGCACGTTCGGTGGGAACCCGGTGTGCACCTCCGCCGCGCTGGCGGTGCTTCAGACGCTGGCCGCAGAGGACCTGATCCATCGGGCCGGCGCGGCGGGCAAGACGATCAGCCATGGTGTCGAGGAGATCGGCCATCCGCTGGTCGACCACGTCCGCGGCAAGGGACTGCTCATCGGTATCGCGCTCACTCAGGACAAGGCCAAGGCCGTCGAGGCGGCCGCCCGCGCGGCCGGGTTCCTGGTCAACGCCGCCGCCCCCGAGGTGGTCCGGTTGGCGCCGCCGCTGATCATCACCGATGCCCAGATCGACGACTTTCTCACCGCACTGCCCGCGGTACTCGACAACGGAGCCAAGGGGTAAACATGACCCGCCACTTCCTGCGCGACGATGACCTGACGCCCGATGAGCAGGCCGAGGTGCTGGCGATCGCCGCCGCCCTGAAGGCGGCGCCGTTCTCGCGGCGCCCGCTGGAGGGCCCGCGCGGCGTCGCGGTGATCTTCGAGAAGAACTCCACCCGCACCCGGTTCTCCTTCGAGATGGGCATCGCCCAACTCGGGGGGCACGCCGTCGTCGTCGACGGCCGCAGCACCCAGCTCGGGCGGGAGGAGACCCTGGAGGACACCGGTGCGGTGCTGTCCCGCTACGTCGATGCCATCGTGTGGCGCACCTTTGCCCAGGAACGGTTGACCGCCATGGCCAGTGGTGCCACCGTCCCGATTGTCAACGCGCTTTCCGACGAGTTCCACCCCTGCCAGGTGCTGGCCGATCTGCAGACCCTCGCCGAGCGCAAAAAGAGCCTGACCGGACTCAACTTGACGTATCTCGGCGACGGCGCCAACAACATGGCCCACTCGCTGATGCTGGGCGGCGTCACTGCCGGGATCAACGTCACCATCGCCGCGCCGGCCGGTTTCGAGCCGCACCCCCAGTTCGTCGATGCCGCGCGCCGCCGCGCCAGTGAAACGGGAGCGACCGTGTCCGTCAGCGCCGACCCGAAGGCCGCCGCCGACGGCGTCGACGTGCTGGTCACCGACACCTGGACTTCGATGGGCCAGGAAAACGACGGGCTGGACCGGGTGCGTCCGTTCCGGCCATTCCAGCTCAACGCCGAGCTGTTGTCGTTGGCCGATCCGGAAGCGGTTGTGCTGCATTGCCTTCCGGCGCACCGCGGGCACGAGATCACCGATGAGGTGATCGACGGCCCGCAGAGTGCGGTGTTCGACGAAGCCGAGAACCGGCTGCACGCGCAGAAGGCACTGTTGGTGTGGCTGTTGGAGCGGTCCTGACGTGAGTTCACCGACCCGGGTCGGCCGTCAGGCCCGCATCGTCTCGCTGCTCTCCGCGCACGCGGTGAGCAGTCAGAGCGAGCTGGCCGCGATGTTGTCCGCCGAGGGCATCGAGGTCACCCAGGCCACTCTGTCTCGGGACCTGGAGGAACTCGGGGCGGTGAAACTGCGGGGCGCCGACGGCGGGGTCGGCGTCTACGTCGTGCCCGAGGACGGTAGCCCGGTGCGCGGGGTCTCCGGGGGCACCGAGCGGGTGACCAAACTGCTCGGCGAACTGCTGGTATCCACCGATGCCAGCGCAAATATCGCTGTGCTGCGCACCCCGCCGGGGGCGGCGCACTACCTTGCGAGCGCCATCGACCGGGCGTCGTTGCCCCAGGTTGTCGGCACCATCGCCGGTGATGACACCATCTTCGTGATGGCGCGTGAGCCGATGACCGGTGCCGAGCTCGCGACCATGTTCGAGAACTTGAAGTAAGCGGTCCCCGGACCCGAAAGAAATAAGGAGATCAACCAATGTCCGAGCGCGTCATCCTGGCGTATTCCGGCGGCCTGGACACCTCGGTGGCCATCAGCTGGATCGGCAAGGAAACCGGCAAGGAGGTCGTCGCCGTCGCCATCGACCTCGGCCAGGGCGGCGAGGACATGGACGTCGTGCGCCAGCGCGCCCTGGACTGCGGTGCCGTCGAGGCCGTCGTGGTGGATGCCCGTGACGAGTTCGCCGATGAGTACTGCCTGCCCACCATCCAGTCCAATGCGCTCTACATGGACCGCTATCCGCTGGTCTCGGCGATCAGCCGTCCGCTGATCGTCAAGCACCTGGTCAAGGCCGCGCGCGAGCATGGCGGTGGCATCGTCGCGCACGGCTGCACCGGCAAAGGCAACGACCAGGTCCGTTTCGAGGTCGGATTCGCTTCGCTGGCACCGGATCTCGAAGTGCTGGCCCCGGTGCGTGACTATGCGTGGACCCGGGAGAAGGCCATCGCGTTCGCCGAGGAGAACGCCATACCGATCAATGTCACGAAGCGCTCCCCGTTCTCGATCGACCAGAATGTGTGGGGTCGCGCCGTGGAAACCGGCTTCCTGGAGCATCTTTGGAACGCGCCGACCAAGGACGTCTACGACTACACCGAAGACCCCACGATCAACTGGAGCACACCCGACGAGGTCATCGTCGGGTTCGAGAAGGGCGTACCGGTCTCCATCGACGGCCGGCCGGTCACCGTGCTGCAGGCCATCGAGGAGCTCAACCGGCGCGCCGGCGCCCAGGGGGTCGGGCGGCTCGACGTCGTCGAGGACCGACTGGTCGGCATCAAGAGTCGAGAGATCTACGAGGCGCCCGGCGCCATGGTGCTGATCACTGCGCACACCGAGCTGGAGCACGTCACCCTGGAACGCGAGCTGGGCCGCTACAAGCGCGGCACCGACCAGAAGTGGGGCGAGCTGGTCTACGACGGCCTCTGGTACTCGCCGCTCAAGCGCGCGCTGGAAGCGTTCGTGGCACACACCCAGGAGCATGTGACCGGCGAGATCCGCCTGGTCCTGCACGGCGGGCACATCGCGGTCAACGGCCGGCGCAGCCCGACCTCGCTGTATGACTTCAACCTTGCCACCTATGACGAGGGCGACAGCTTCGACCAGTCCTCGGCCAAGGGGTTCGTGCACGTGCACGGGTTGTCCAGCAAGATCTCGGCCCAGCGCGACCTGGGCCTGTGACCCCACCCCTCCGCGAGCGTGCGCGTCTGCGGAAGACACGCCGCTGCCAGAGCGGAGTTCACGCACGCTCGCGGAAGGAATTTGCATGAGTACCAACGAAGGGTCGCTGTGGGGCGGCCGGTTCGCCGACGGCCCGTCGGAGGCCCTTGCCGCGCTGAGCAAGTCCACCCACTTCGACTGGGTCCTTGCGCCCTACGACGTGACCGCGTCGGCGGCGCACGCCCGGGTGCTGCACCGCGCCGGTCTGCTCACCGACGAGCAGCGCGACGGGCTGCTCGCCGGACTGGACAGCCTGGGCGCCGATGTGGCCGACGGCAGTTTCGGGCCGCTGCCCACCGATGAGGACGTGCACGGCGCGCTGGAGCGGGGCCTGATCGACCGGGTCGGCCCGGAGCTCGGCGGCCGGTTGCGCGCCGGGCGGTCCCGCAACGACCAGGTGGCCACCCTGTTCCGGATGTGGCTGCGCGACGCCGTCAAGGCCGTCGGTGACGGGGTGCTCGACGTGGTCGCCGCGCTGAGCACCCAGGCCGCCGCGCACCCGACCGCGATCATGCCGGGCAAGACGCATCTGCAGTCCGCGCAACCGGTGCTGCTTGCCCACCATCTGCTGGCCCATGCCCATCCGCTGCTGCGCGACGCCGACAGGCTCGTCGACCTGGACAAGCGAACCGCGGTGTCACCGTACGGTTCCGGCGCGCTGGCCGGCTCGTCGCTGGGGCTCGACCCGGACGCCATCGCCGAAGAACTCGGCTTCCACTCGGCCGCGGAGAACTCCATCGATGCGACGGCGGCACGGGATTTCGCCGCCGAGGCCGCGTTCGTGTTCGCGATGATCGCCGTCGATCTGTCCCGGTTGGCCGAGGACATCATCTTGTGGAGCACCACCGAGTTCGGCTACGTCAAGCTGCACGACGCGTGGTCGACCGGCAGTTCGATCATGCCGCAGAAGAAGAACCCGGACATCGCCGAGCTTGCGCGCGGGAAGTCCGGACGGCTGATCGGAAACCTGGCCGGGTTACTGGCCACCCTGAAGGCGCAGCCGCTGGCCTACAACCGGGATCTGCAGGAGGACAAGGAGCCGGTGTTCGATTCGGTGGCCCAACTGCGGTTGCTGCTGCCCGCAATGGCCGGTCTGGTCGCGACGCTGACCTTCGACACCGACCGGATCGCGCAGCTGGCGCCGCTGGGCTACACGCTGGCCACCGATATCGCCGAATGGATGGTGCGCCAAGGTATTCCGTTCCGGGTCGCGCATGAGGCGGCGGGTGCGGCGGTGCGGGCGGCCGAGGCGCGCGGGGTCGGACTGGAGGAACTCGCCGATGACGAGCTGGCCGGGATTCATCCGGGACTGACCGCGCAGGTGCGCGAGGTACTGACCATCGCGGGCTCCGTCGACTCCCGCGATGCCCGGGGTGGCACCGCGCCGGTACAGGTGGCGCGCCAACTCGGCGTGGTGCGCGACGCCGCCGACGAACTGCGGATCAAACTGCGCTGAGGGCTACCCGAGGGACTCGGACAGCGTCAGCCACCTGTCCTCCAGTTCGGCGACCTCGGTTTCCAGTTCGCGCAGCGCTGCGGTGTGCCGTTGCAGCCCTTCGTAGTCGTTCTGGTCATGCTCGGCCAGCCTGATATGGGCGGTGTCGATCAAACCGGTCAACTTCTCCAGCCGACGTTCGATCGCCGAGATCTCCTTCTGCGCGGCGCGTAAGTCGGCGCCGGAAAGGCCTTCCTGGACGACGGGTTTGGCCGGAGCCGGACCGGTGGTCTCGGCGTGCGCGGCGCGCAGGCGCAGGTACTCGTCGACTCCGCCGGGTAGGTGGCGCAGCCGCCCGCCGAGGATCCCGTACTGCTGATCGGTGACCCGCTCGAGGAAATACCGGTCGTGGCTGACCACGATCAGGGTGCCCGGCCAGGAGTCGAGCAGATCCTCCATGGCGGCCAGCATGTCGGTGTCCAGGTCGTTGGTCGGTTCGTCGAGGATCAGCACATTGGGTTGCCCGAGCAGGATCAGCAGCAGTTGCAGACGCCGGAGCTGGCCGCCGGAGAGATCCTTGACCGGGGTGGACAGCTGCGCGCTGGCGAAACCCAGGCGTTCGAGCAGCTGCCCGGGGGTGAGCTCCTGGGCCTTGGAGCCTGCACCGAACGTGTAGGTGGTCGCGAGCCGGCTCAACACCACCCGCACCGGCTCGTCGAGGTGATCGGCGAGTTCGTCGATGCCCTGGGTCAAGGTGGCGATCTGGATCGTCTTGCCGTGTTTCACCCTGCCCTCGGTGGGCTGCACCGAACCGTCGATGAGACCCAGCAGCGTCGACTTGCCCGCCCCGTTGACACCGAGGATGCCGGTCCGTTCGCCCGGCGCGATCCGCCACTCGACATCGTGCAGCACTTCGCGGTCGCCGTAGCGCACCGAGACCTCGAGCAGGTCGACCACCTGCTTGCCCAGCCGGGTCACCGCCAGCGACTGCAGCGCCACCTTGTCCCGGATCTCGGGGACATCGGCGATCAGCGCGTTGGCAGCATCGATGCGGAACTTCGGCTTGGACGTGCGGGCCGGGGCGCCGCGGCGTAACCAGGCAAGTTCCTTACGGGCCAGGTTCTGCCGACGGGCCTCGATCGAAGCGGCCTGGCGGTCCCGTTCGACCCGCTGCAGGATGTACGCCGCGTACCCGCCGTCGAAGGGTTCGACGATGCGATCGTGGACCTCCCACGTCGTCGTACACACCTCGTCGAGGAACCACCGATCGTGGGTGATCACCAACAGCCCGCCCGAGGACGGTGACCAACGCCGTTTGAGATGCTCGGCCAACCAGGTGATGCCCTCGACGTCGAGATGGTTGGTCGGCTCGTCGAGGGCCAGTACGTCATGGTCCCCGGCCAGCAGGCGGGCCAGCGCGACCCGGCGCCGCTGCCCACCCGACAGCGTGCTCAGCGCGGCGTCCCACGCCAGACCGCCCAGCAAGCCGGCGATGACGTCGCGGCCGCGTGGGTCACCCGCCCACTCGTGCTCGGGGGTGTCACCGACGACGGCATGGCCCACCGTGTCGTCGGGATCGAGGGTGTCGGCCTGGTCCAGCACGCCGACGCGGACCCCGCCGCGCACCGTCACCCGCCCCGAATCGGGGGTGACGCGGCCCGCCAGCATGGCCAGCAGACTGGACTTTCCGTCACCGTTGCGGCCCACGATGCCGATCCGGTCGCCCTCGTTCACGCCGAGTGAGACCGAATCGAAAACCACTTTGGTCGGGTATTGCAGATGGAGGGCCTCGGCCCCGAGAAGATGCGCCATGTCCCCACCAGGCTAGGCCGACCGTCAGGCCACATTCGCAGCGGCCGACCAGCGGCGCTGTGCCATGATGTCGTGGCACTCGGGGGATTGGGACTCGCATCGGGACTCACACAGTCAGGGGAGCGTTGGTGGATTTCTCATTGATCACCGGTCCGGTGAGCCGATTCCTGGCCACCGCCCAGAACGGGATCGAGGTGCTGCGGTACGGCGGTCTGGAAACAGGTGCGGTCCCCTCGCCGTATCAGATCATCGAGAGCGTCCCGATGTACCGGTTGCGCCGCTACTTTCCGCCCGATACCCGGCCCGGCTCGGCGATCCCGGGGCCGCCGGTGCTGATGGTGCACCCGATGATGATGTCGGCCGATATGTGGGACGTCACCCGCGAGGACGGCGCTGTCGGCATCCTGCACGCGGCCGGCCTGGACCCCTGGGTCATCGACTTCGGCTCACCCGATCAGATCGAGGGCGGCATGCAGCGCAACCTCGCCGATCACGTGGTCGCGCTCAGTGAGGCCATCGACACCGTCAAGAAGGTCACCGGCAACGACGTTCACCTCGCCGGCTACTCCCAGGGCGGGATGTTCTGCTATCAGACCGCGGCATACCGGCGCTCGAAGGATCTCGCCAGCATCGTCGGGTTCGGCTCCCCGGTGGATACCCTGGCCGCCCTGCCGATGGGCATCCCGCCGAATGTGGGTGCGGTGGCGGCCAACTTCATGGCCGATCACGTGTTCTCGCGCATCGACATCCCGGGCTGGTTGGCTCGCACCGGATTCCAGATGCTCGACCCACTCAAGACGGCGCAGGCGCGCCTGGACTTCCTGCGGCAGCTGCACGACCGCGAGGCCCTGCTGCCGCGTGAGCAGCAGCGACGCTTCCTCGATTCCGAGGGTTGGATCGCGTGGTCGGGCCCGGCGATCTCGGAGCTGCTCAAACAGTTCATCGCCCACAACCGGATGATGTCGGGCGGCTTCTCCATCCGCGGCGAGCTGGTCACCCTCGCCGATATCACCTGCCCGGTGCTCGCCGTGATCGGGGAGGTCGACGATATCGGCCAGCCCGCGGCGGTGCGCGGCATCAAGGGCGCCGCGCCCCGTGCCGACACCTACGAATACCTGATCCGCGCAGGGCATTTCGGGCTGGTGGTCGGCTCCAAGGCGGCGAGCCAGACCTGGCCGACGGTGGCGTCCTGGGTCAAGTGGCGCAGTGGTGACGGGTCGCTGCCCGACGATATCGTTCCGATGGGCGCCCAGCTGTCGGAGTCGGCCGCCGACGGCGGTGTCGCGTTGACCTCACGGGTGGCGCACGGCGCGGCCGCGGCCTCGGAGATGGCCTTCGAACTGGCGCGTTCGGCCGCCGACGCGGTGGTGGCGACGAACAAGTCGGCGCGCAACCTGATCGTGGAGACGGCGCGCACGCTGCCCCGGTTGGCGCGGCTCGGCCAGATCAACGACCACACCCGCATCTCGCTCGGACGCATCATGACCGAGCAGGCGGAGAGTCACCCGGGCGGCGAGTTCCTCCTGTTCGACGGCCGTGTGCACACCTATGAAGCGGTGGACCGCCGCGTCAACAATGTGGTGCGCGGCCTGATCGAGGTCGGTGTGCGGCAAGGTGTGCGGGTCGGTGTGCTGATGAAGACCCGGCCGAGCGCTCTGGTCGCGATCGCGGCGCTGTCGCGCCTCGGCGCGGTGGCCGTGTTGATGCCGCCCGACGCCGACCTGGCCGAGGCCGCGCGCCTCGGCGGGGTCGCGGAGGTCATGACCGACCCGCCCAATTTGGAGATCGCGCGCACGCTGGATCGACGGGTGCTGGTGCTCGGTGGCGGGGAGGCGCGGGACCTGCATCTGGCCGATGGCACCGATGTTGTGGACATGGAGAAGATCGACCCGGACCGCGTCGAGTTGCCCGCCTGGTACCGACCCAACCCCGGCTTCGCGCGCGATCTCGCCTATGTGGCCTTTGCGACCATCAACGGCGAACTCGTCGCCCGGCAGATCACCAACTACCGCTGGGCGCTGTCCGCGCTGGGCACGGCATCGGCGGCGAACCTCGGCAGCCGGGACACCGTGTACTGCCTCACCCCGCTGCATCATCCATCCGGTCTGCTGGTCAGCCTGGGCGGTGCGGTGGTGGCCGGGGCGCGGATCGCGCTGTCCCGCGGGTTGGCGCCGGACCGCTTCGTGCACGAGATCCGGCAGTACGGGGTCACGGTGGTCTCCTATACCTGGGCGATGCTCGGCGAGGTCATCGACGACCCGTCGTTCTCGCTGTCGGGCACGCATTCGGTACGGCTGTTCATCGGTGCCGGAATGCCGACCGGCCTGTGGCGGCGGGTCGTGGAGGTGTTCGCGCCCGCCAAGGTCGTCGAGTTCTTCGCCACCACCGACGGTCAGGCGGTGCTCGCCAATGTGGGCGGCGTGAAGTTCGGCAGCAAGGGGCGGCCGCTGCCCGGCGGACCGTACGTCGAACTTGCAGCCTATGACGTCGACGACGACCTGATCCTGGAGGAGGAGACCGGTTTCGTGCGCCGCGCCGAGGCCGGTGAGGTCGGTGTGCTGTTGGCCCGTCCGCGGGGTCCGGTAGATCCGACGGCATCGGTGAAGCGCGGCGTGTTTGCGCCGGCCGACACCTGGGTGTCCACCGAACAGCTCTTCCGCCGCGACGAGGACGGTGACTTCTGGCTCGTCGACAACCGCAGTTCGGTGATCCGGACACCCGATGGGCCGGTGTTCACCGCGGCGGTCAACGACGCCATCAGCCAGGCGAGCGCGGTCGATCTCGCGGTGACCTACCGCCTCGAGGTGCAGGGGAAGCCGTTGGTAGTGACGGCCGTCACATTGCGCCCGGGTGGCAGCCTGCCCAGCGCGGAAATCAACGAGGCGATGGCGACGCTGCGGCACGGCATCGGTCCGGCGGTGGTCTATGTGGCGCCGCGCATGACACTCGGCGCGTCCTACCGACCCGAGATCGGGCCGTTGCGCGCCGCGGGCGTCCCGAAGGCGGCGCGTAACACCTGGTACTTCGATGCCGATATCAAGCAGTACAAGCGCATGACGGCTGCCGTGCGCGCCGAGATCGTCGGCAGTCAGCCGTGATGCCGGGCAACGGGTGCACTGTTAGGCTCGCCGAGACGGCAAGGGAGAGGTTCAGATGACGACGGAGAACCCCGTGACCGGCGCATCATTGCGTCGCTGGACGGCAGGTGCCCTCATCGGTGTTGCGGCCGCCGCGGGCCTGAGCGTGGCGCCGGTGGCATCCGCCGAGCCGGAGAACTCGGCCCAGGAACAGCCCGCCCAGCGCATCTCACCTGATCAGGTGCTGATGATGATCTCCGACCAGTACCAGACCGGTGCCGGCGGAGGCCAGGTGTCCAAGCTGATCGAGCAGGTGATGACGCTGCGCCAGCGCGGCTTCCGGCCTTCCGCAGCCAATTCGCAGGCCCTGCTCGACGGCCTGAATGCACGTCCCAACCAGAAGCCGCTGATCGAGGCCCTGCAGTCCACCCTGTCCTATCAGCGCAGGATGATGAACCAGCAGGCCAACGCCGGCTCCGGTGCCCCCGGGCAAGGGGGATCGGCGCCGTCGTGGGCGCCGGTGGCCGGTGACGACGGAAACAATGCGCTGATCCCGCCCGGTTGGGGTGGGGACATGTCGCCATGGTGACGAGGGCCCGGTGAGCCTGGACACGAAGCTGCTCGACATCCTGGTCTGCCCCGAGGATCGCGGTCCACTCGACTACGTTGCGGGGGAGTGCCTGTACAACCCTCGGCTGCGGCGCGCCTATCCCATCGTCGACGGTATCCCGGTGCTGTTGGTCGACGAGGCGGTGTCGGTGGCCGATGATGCCGAGCACGAGCGGCTGCTCAACGCAGCGCGGGTAGATCCCCGGTGAGATAGCGCTGCAGGTTCGGCGCGATCGTCTCGGCGATGACCTGTGGCGCCAGGCCGGCGAAGGGCTCCAGTTCCAGGATGTAGCGCACCATCACCACGCCGACCAGCTGTGATGCCACGAACTGCACCCTGATCGCGCCGGACCCGGGTGGGTCGTCCACTCGGGAGCCCACCTCGGCGGTGATGACTTCCTGCAGGAACGATCGCACCAGGCTGACATCGGCCCCCGCCAGCAACGATCGCAGCGTGGCGATGAATCCCTTGCCCAGTTCGGAGTCCCAGAGCGGTAACAGGATCGACGGTAGGACGGTTCCGATCTGGTCCACGGGGGTTTCCCGTAGCGGTCCGATCACCTGCATCGGGTCGATCGGGATCGCGATGGCGGCGGCGAAGAGCTGCTGTTTGGTGCCGTAGTAGTGATGCACCAGGGCGCCGTCGACGCCGGCGCCCGCGGCGACCGCGCGGATGGATGTCTTGTCGAAACCGTTGCGCGCGAACAGTTCCCGGGCGCTGTGCAGAATGCGCTCACGGGCATCGGAGCTGCCCGGCGGTCGTCCTGGGCGCTTGCGGTCGGCGCTGCGGGTCACGGATTCCTCTCGGCTACGGCGGCTCCCGGGTTACGGGGTCCGGCGTCGCAGTGTCGCGGCCGCCAGCCCCAGCGCCAGGACCGCGAAGCCGACCACGACGGCGATGTCGCGGACGGTGATCGCGGTCAGGTCGGGGTGTGCGCCGACCTGTTGCAGCGCCTCGAGAGCGTAGCTGGCCGGCAACGCGTTGCTGATCCATTGCAGCCATTCGGGCATCGCATCGCGCGGAACCATGATCCCGCACAGCAGCAGTTGCGGTGCAATGACCACCGGCATGAACTGCACGGCCTGGAACTCGGTGCGGGCGAAGGCGCTGCACAGCAGGCCCAATCCGACACCGAGCACGGCGTTGACGATGGCGATCAGGAACACCAGTGCGGGGCTGCCCGCGGTCTGGAAGCCCAACAGCCAGAACGCGACGACGCATGCCAGCGTCGCCTGCACCGCCGCCGCGATGGAAAACGCCGTGCCATACGCGGCCAGCAGGTCGAACCGGCGCAGCGGAGTGGTCAAGATCCGCTCCAGGGTGCCCGACACCCGTTCGCGTTGCATGGTGATCGAGGTGATCAGGAACATCACGATGAGCGGGAACACGCCCAGCATGACCAGGCAGGCGTTGTTGAACGGTGCCGGCGTGCCCGGGCGGTGCGGCAGCCCCTCGAACATGAAGTACATCAGCGTGATGATCAGTGTCGGCACCGCGACGATCATGGCCACACTGCGGTGGTCGCCGGCCAACTGACGCAGGATGCGCACGGTGGTCGCCAGATAGCCCCGCAGCCCCGGTCCGCGCGCCGGTGTCACGCGGCGGTGCTGCGCCGGATGACCGACAGAAACGCTTCCTCCAGTGACGAACATCCGGTGTCCTTTCGCAGTTGGGCTGGGGTGGTGTGGGCGAGCAGCCGCCCCTCGCGCATCAGCAGCAGGTCGCCGCAGTGGTCGGCCTCGTCCATGACGTGGCTGGACACCAGCAGTGTGGTCCCGTTATCGGCCAGTCGGTGGAACTGCTGCCACAGGTCGACCCGCAGTACCGGGTCCAGCCCGACGGTCGGTTCGTCGAGCACCAGGAGCTCGGGTTGTGACACCAAAGCGCAGGCCAGCGACACCCGGGTCCGCTGACCACCGGAAAGATTGGCGCACAAGGCCGTTCGGTGATCGGTCAAGCCCACCGCGGCCACGGCCTCGTCGGCGGTCCGGGCGTCGCGGCCGTACAGGGAGGCGAAGTAGCGCGCGTTGTCGATGACGCGCAGGTCCGGATAGATGGTGGGGTCCTGGGTGACGTAGCCGACCCGGCTGCGCAGGTCGGCGCTGCCGGCCGGCCGGCCCAGGACGGTGACGGAGCCCGACGCGATGATCTGGGTGCCGACGATGGACCGGATCAGGGTGGTCTTGCCGCACCCCGACGGGCCGAGCAATCCGGTGATCGTGCCGCGCGCGATGCTCACCGAGATGCCGGCGAGTGCTGTGCGCTTGCCCCGGGTGACCTGCAGGTTGTCGATCTCGACGGCGATTTCGCGACCGGTTCTCTTTAATTCATCGTGTGATGAACTCATCATGCGATGAATATCCGCCCGTCGGGCGGCGATGTCAAGGGGGCGGGCACAATCGGGTGCGTGGATGCGCTGGTGCTTGCCGACGAGCCGGTGGCGGCTGCCCGTCGGCTGCTGGGTGCGAGGCTGCGCGGCCGCGAGGTCACCGCGACGATCGTCGAGGTCGAGGCCTACGGCGGCCCGTCGGATGGGCCGTGGCCCGACCCGGCCTCGCACTCCTTCCGCGGTCCGCGACTGCGCAACACCGTGATGTTCGGCCCGCCCGGCCGGCTCTACACCTATCGCAGCCATGGCATTCACGTGTGCGCCAACGTCGTCTGCGGTAGCGACGCAACGGCAGCCGCAGTCCTGCTGCGGGCAGCGGTCATCGACGACGGTGAACCGGTGGCGCGCCTGCGCCGCGGGGAGATCCCGGCATCCTGGGCGCTGGCTCGGGGACCCGGAAATCTCTGCGCTGCCCTCGGAATCACCATGGAAGACAATGGGATTGATCTGTTCGACGCGAACAGCCCGGTGCGTCTGGAGCCCGGAGTCTCGGCACCTGGGGTCGCGGGACCGCGGGTGGGGGTCAGTTCCGCGGCGGACCGGGCGTGGCGGTTCTGGCTGCCGGATCGCCGTGAGGTCTCCGCCTATCGGCGCAGTCCGCGGGCTCCGATACCCGGCGCCAGCGACTGATGCAGGATGATGTCGGGGTGAGTACGGGCATCCTTGATGAGCTGGAATGGCGCGGCTTGATCGCGCAATCGACCGACCGGGCCGCATTGGCGGACGCCCTCGCCGATGGGCCGCTGACGGTCTATTCGGGGTTTGATCCCACGGCGCCGAGCCTGCATGCCGGTCATCTTGTCCCACTGCTCACCCTGCGCCGGTTTCAGCAGGCCGGACACCGTCCGATCGTGCTGGCCGGCGGGGCCACCGGGATGATCGGTGACCCGCGGGACAGCGGCGAGCGCGTCATGCAGACCACCGACACCGTCACCGAATGGGCCGGACGCATCCGCGGCCAGTTGGAACGCTTTGTCGAGTTCGACGACTCACCCACCGGGGCGATCGTCGAGAACAACCTGTCCTGGACCGGCGAGTTGTCGGCGATCGAGTTCCTGCGCGATGTCGGCAAGTACTTCTCGGTGAACGTGATGCTCGACCGGGACACGGTGCGCCGCCGACTGGACGGTGACGGCATCTCGTACACCGAGTTCAGCTACATGCTGCTGCAGGCCAACGACTACGTGCAGCTGCACGAACGCTATAACTGCGGATTGCAGATCGGCGGCTCCGACCAGTGGGGCAATATCGTCGCCGGCGTCCGACTGGTGCGCCAGAAGCGCGGCGCCACCGTGCACGCGATGACGACACCACTGGTCACCGACTCCGAGGGCAAGAAATTCGGGAAGTCGACCGGCGGCGGCAACATCTGGCTGGATCCCGAGCTGACCAGCCCCTATGCCTGGTACCAGTACTTTTTCAACACCGCCGATGCCGATGTGCTCGGCTATCTCAAGTGGTTCACCTTCCTGACCGCTGAGCAGATCGGCGAGCTGGGCGAGGCCACCCAGACCCGGCCGCATGAACGGGCCGCGCAGCGGGCATTGGCCCGGGAGCTGACCACATTGGTGCACGGACAGGCGGCCACCGATGCCGTCGAACTCGCCAGCCAGGCGCTGTTCGGGCGCGGTGAGATCGGCGATCTGGACGAATCGACGCTGGCCGCGGCCCTGCGTGAGGCGAGCAACGGCGAGGTGACCGAGCTGCCCGCCGGAGGGGCGGACGCGATCGTCGACCTGTTGGTGTCCAGCGGACTTGCCAAGAGCAAGGGCGAGGCGCGCAGGACCGTGGCCGAGGGCGGTGTGTATGTCAACAACATGCGAATCGAAAGCGACGAGTGGATACCACAGTCATCGGACTTTCTGCATGATCGTTGGCTGGTGTTGCGACGTGGCAAGCGCAACATTGCCGGAGTGGCCAGGGGGAGCGCAGGTGAGCCGTCGAGCTAGGCCGTTGACCTGCGACGATCCCGCGCTGACCTGGCGATTTGACTCGCTGTTAGCCCTGCCGTAACTTATTGCGAGTCAGAGCGACACGGCCTCGGCCGGAGAGCGAAGACAACTCCGAGTGAATCACCCACTAACGTGGGGGTTCCTCACTGCCCGCTCTACCTGCCGCGGCTTTAAAGCCGGGGTTCGTGGCGCGGACAAAAAGAAGTCTGTTGTTTGAGAACTCAATAGTGTGTTTGGTGGTTTTTGTTTGTTGTTTTTTGGCCATCTTGGTGGGGGACTCC
>JAKJHY010000030.1 GCA_021648845.1 Mycobacterium sp. MBM
TGAAACAGATACTTGACCGCATCCGCGCTCATCGCGAACAGACCACCGACCGCCTGCATCGGACCCGAGGCGTTACGCGCGATCGCGATGCCGGCCGACGAGCGTGCGGGCGCGGGCAGCGTCTCGGGTGTCACGTCGACACGCCGGATGCATACCTGGTGCGCGGCGACGCACATGCTGCCGTAGCGAATCCGGCTTTCCGACAGCTCCGATGGAGTGGCACCGAAACCCTGGCGCGCATCCGCCGAACCCACTCGCGCATAGTGCACACTATAACATATTGTGTTCAATTGATTATGGCCGTGAACACTCGCAACGCTGGAAGATGTGGCTTTAGATGAAGATGGATGTCGAGGACCTCGGATCTCAGATTTTCAGTGACGACTTCATTCAGGACCCCTATCCGCTCTACGAGCGCATGCTCGATGCGGGTTCCGTCCATCGGGTCGGCCGAACGGGATTTCACTGCGTGTGCAGTTGGCGTGGGATCAGCGAGGTGCTCGCACGTCCTGACGACTTTTCCTCCAACCTGACCGCCACGATGACGTACACCCCCGAAACGGGGGTTTCCACATATGCGATGGATGAGATAGGGGGGCCTACACAGGTTTTGGCGACTGCGGATGACCCGCTGCATGCCGTGCACCGGAAAATTCTGCTGCCCCAGCTGGCTGCCAAGCGCATCCGCTCGGCAGCTGAGTTCGTCGGCGAGACAACCAACCGCCTGTGGTTGGACGGACTCGACGGGAGCCGCATCGAGTGGATGGGGGCGCTGGCTAACCGGTTACCGATGACAATCGTCGCGCGAATCATCGGCGTTCCCGACCGCGATGTCGACATGCTCGTACACGCGGGTTACGCGACAACCCAGCTTCTTGACGGCGTGATCGACGCTCACGGGCTCCAGCAGGCGCAACATGCCGCTGTCGAGCTACACACCTACATCAACGAGCATTTCGCGCGCGCCGCGCACGATCCCGGGGACAACCTGCTCGGTGATTTGGTGACGGCGTGCGCGGGTGGCACTGTCGACGACACGACGGCAGCCGTGATGATGCTGACGTTGTTCAGCGCGGGCGGAGAATCGACGGCATCACTGCTGGGTAGCGCTGTGTGGCTACTGGCGTCACGGCCCGACATTCAACAGTCGCTCCGCGCCGATCGAAACCTCCTCGGAGCCTTCATCGAAGAAGCATTGCGCTATGAGCCGCCATTTCGGGGCCATTACCGACACGTGCTGGTGGACACCATATTGGACGACGTGGAACTACGCGCCGGTGATCGTCTGCTCCTGCTGTGGGGCGCGGCCAATCGGGATCCTGAGCAGTTCGAATCCCCGTCAGAATTCCGGTTGGACCGCCCGAAGGGAAAGGGGCACATGACGTTCGGCAAGGGCGTGCATTTCTGTGTGGGCGCTGGCCTGGCGCGGTTGGAGGCACAGGTGGTCCTCGCCTACCTCCTCGATCACACCACGTGGATTGAGACGGCAGCCGCCGAACGCTGGTTGCCCAGCATTCTCGTTCGCCGGTTGAGCAGTCTGCACCTCAATGTCATCTGAAGGCCCGACCATGCACCGACGACTTGATGCGGGAGTTGCGTGGGAGCTCGTCAACGCGAAAGCCCGGTACTGTCGCCTGCTTGACACGAAGGATTGGCCGGCATTGGCCGATATGCTGGCTGAGGATGTCGTGGTCGATCTCGACGCGAGCAACCCCGCCTCCGTCCCCATCGTGGGCCGAGAAACAGTGCTGGCGGCCCTGAAGAGCGCTGTCGAGGGTGCGCGAACCGTCCACCAGGTGCATCTGCCCGAGATCAGCATCGATGGCGAAGTGGCAGAGATCATTTGGCCCGTGCAGGAACGCGTCATCTGGAGCAATGGCACGTCGTTGACCGCATTCGGCCACTACCATGACACGTGGCGCCGTGAGCGAAATCAGTGGCTGCTGGCAGCGATGCGTCTGAGCCATCTCATGATGGACTTCGACTCGCAGGACTGATCGCCTCTGCCGAAAGAGGATACCGGTCTCAGGTGTCACCGCGACGCCACAGCGGGAGGCCGTCGAGTGCCTGACAGATGAGGAACTGACCGTCGAATCCCTGAGCCACCGAGTTCTCGTAACCGCGACAGAAGGAGTCCTCGGCCTTGACGCCGGCCATCGGCGGTGACCGAAAGTACCGAGGCTCGTAGCGGCGCGGGGAACCGCAGAACACGAGCCGGCCCCACGATGTCGTTCCGAAGACGTAGTGCCTGGTGTCGGAGCACGATGCGCCCAGAACGACACCCGGCGTGATCCCGGGCGTACAGAAGGCGTCGTCGCAACCGGGTGGCTGACCGCGGGCCGGTGCAGGTGTCAGCACTGCCGCGCTGAACGCCACGCCGATTGCGGCAGATAGCCTGGCCCAGCTGCCGGCTCTCCTACGGGCGTCATGCCGCTGCGGCGATGTGACACGCACGTTCCGACCCTACCCGGGATTGCGGTCTGATGTACAGCAATACAGTAAGTGTTCTATCGTCATTGCCAGGACGTTAGGGGTGCGATGCGAAACCGGTACGAGATCTCACCAATGCGTGTTCATCGACGAGGACTCGTGGGTGCGGCCGCGGTGGTGGCCGCGGTGGTGGCCGGGCCGGGGGCTCCGACGGCGGCGGCAATCGACGATGGTCTCGCGCTCAACGGCGTATACGCCGCGCTGTCGATCGGCAACTGGGCGAAGACGAACGAGGTGTACATCGACCAGCTGCCCGTGCGCAGCACGTGGACCATCGAATCGAGCTGTAGCGATCCGCTGACCTGTACCGGGCAGGTCGTAAGCGACCTGGGCTGGTCGGCACCGCTGCGGTATCAATCCGGCGTATGGAGTGTCAGCCACGAAGTGCCCAACTGGGAGCGTTGCCCGGACGGCAGCGCATATCCCGGTCAACAGCTGTACCGTTTCTCGCCGGCCGCCCCGGGCGGACGAAGCCTGGTCGGCTCCCCAATTCTCGCAGGCGAGGACATCACCTCCGGGCCGAGCGGTGCCTGTGGAGTGGGCGGCCCTTTGGTGATCCGGATGCCGTTTCGCTTGGAGCGGCTCGGCGGCTGACGGCCGCAGGCGGGCTCACGTGGGAAGCATGTCCTGCCACGTTCGTGGCACCCCCGGCCCGGCAAGGTTGGCTTGCCGGTAGGTCCGACCGTCGGGTGTGACATATCGGCCGGTTGCCGGGTCGTATTGGGCGTAGGCCACCGCCGGCGGCCGTGACTGGTCCGTGGTGTGCGCCGCCGGCGCGGCGGGGATGGGGCCGGGCGGAATCGGCGGCGGTTGGGTCGTTGCGCTATCGGGGCCGCCCGCGTCGGCCGGGCCCGGTATCGGCGCCGGACCCGCAGGCATGGGAGTACCCCCGATGGGGCCGTAGAGTCCGTCACCGGGAAGTATCCGGCTATCCGGTGGGAAGCCCTGGGCGATCTGGCTCGGGTCGATCGGGTTTGGGCCCAACGCATGCTGCCGCAGCGCCAACGGGTAGTAGGGCATGTCACTGTTGCAGATCTCAACCGTCGGAGCGCGCTTGCCCGGGTGTTCCATACACGGTGTGTTCCGCGCTCCACGAACGGCCAGCGGCGAATCCTGGGGAAGCTTGCAATACAGATTGTCGGGGGTGTCGATCTCGGTGTAGTCAGCCGGAGAACGCCACTGCGAGGGCGGGAGGAATCCCACCGTGCATGCCGGAGGATCTCCACTGGTCGCGGTGAAGTCTCCTAGTGGCCACCCGGTGGGATTGTTCCACGGCAGCGCGAAGCCCTGCAGCGCGGCGACATACGGCGGGAAGAGGACCAGCAACTGCTCCACCCCCGGGTTATAGGTGACCGCGATCTGGCCGACTGTGGTGAGATTGGCCAGCAGCACCGGCAGGGTTGGTTTGAGGTCGGCGAGCAGACGGGCGGTCTCGTCTGCGGCCCCGGGACCCGTCTGCAGGATATTGCGAACAGCAGCGTCGTTCTCGTCGATCTGGCGGGTGATCCCGGCGAGGTTTCGTGCCCACTGCCGGACTGCATCCGTGGTCTGCAGCTGCCCGTCGAGCAACGGTGCGCTGTCGTCGATCAGTTGAGCCGCTGGGCTCGCGTTGTCGGCGAGATCCGCACTGATCTCCGCCGACGAGTCCATAAGTGAGCCGAGGTCGTAACTCGCCCCGTCGAGGGCCTGCGAAGTCTCGTCCAACAGAGCGGCGACCCGATCCTGGGGCACGCTGTCCAGTAGCGCGCTGACCTGGTCCAGCATCGGCCCGACCTTCTGTGGCACGCTCACCTCATTGGCGGGAATGACCGATCCATTGCCGAGGAAGGGGCCCGCGTCGGTGCGTGGTTGTAGGTCGACGTACTGTTCGCCGACCGCGGAAACACTTCTGACCTCGGCGTGTAGATCGGCCGGAATCCTCGGCGTCGTCGAAAGGCTCAGTGTCGCTTGGGGTCCCGACTTTGTCAGCGCGATATCGGTGACCTTGCCGACCTGCACTCCGCGGACCGTGACGTTACTGAACCGGTAAAGACCACCTGTGGAGGGCATTTGGAGCGTCACGGTATAGCGCCCGATTCCCAGCAGGGTCGGCGCCTGGATGTAGAACAGGGCCATCGCGGTCAGGCCGACGAGCGACGCCGCGGCAAAGATCACCAGCTGAGTCCGAACGAAGCGAGTGAGCATCAGCGTCCGCCGTAAGGGCCGGCGAAAATTTGGCCGGGTGCCGACGGCACCGGTGGGGGGCCGGGCGGCCAGTTGGGCATCAGTGCCATGGGCAACGGTGGTTCCAACGGCGCCGGGGGCAGTGCTGAATCAGCCGGGGGCGGTGCTGAATCAGCCGGGGGCGGTGCTGAATCAGCCGGGGGCGGTGGGGACTCAGCGGGTGCGGCGTCGACGATGCCCGTGCTGAGTGGGTCGTATGTGTAGTTCGCATACCACGGATCCCCGGGCGCCGGCACGAGCTGAGCCTGGGGCTGGGCCCAACGGGTCCCGAGGGCCAAGGTCCGCTTGACTCGGGGATAAGTCAGATCGAGCGTGACGAACAGATTCATATAGTCGCCCTTGAGGCCGCGGTCGATGACGCTCTGCGTGAAAGGAAACGTGGTGAGATAGGCCAGCACGGTGTCGAGGTCGGGGCCGAGGTCGGCGATGGCGCGTAGGGCTGGCTCGAGGTTGGTGAGGTTACGGATGAGGTCGTCCTTGGTGTCCTCGATCAGTCCGCTGGCGGTGTCGCTGAAGGTGCCCAATCGTTCGAGCGCCGCCGTGATCCGGGGGCGCTCCCGCACCAGAACGTCGAGGGCGGGCGGGATGTGGCGTAACGCGGAATCGATGGCGCCCGTACTCGCCGCCAGCGTGTTACTCAGCCGGTTCAGTTGCTCGAAGGTCGCGACCACGTCATCTCGCTGATCGGCCAGCACACCCGCGATGTCATTGAGCCGGCCGAGGAGGTCACGTACCTCGCCTTCCCGACCGGACAAGGCGGCATTCGACTCGTGGATGATGTCGCTGATCCGACCCAGGCTGCCGCCGTTGAGGATGGTGGACAGTGATGAGAGGGTCTGCTCGGTCGACGGGTACGTCGACGAGGTATTCAACGGCAGTGTCGCACCCGATGGGAGTTGGCCGCGGTCGGGCTGGCCCAAAGGAGGGTCCAGTGCGAGGTGCATCGAGCCCAGGAGGCTGGTCTGGCCGATGGTGGCTACCGCATTGGCGGGTATGACGACGTCGGGTTTGACGGAGACCTCGACGTCTGCGTGCCAATTGTCCACCGTCATGTCGGTAACGGTCCCGACAACGACATCGGACCTCATGACCGGTGAATTCAATTCCAGCGTACCGACACTGGAGATCTGAACGTGATAGACCGCGGCGTCGGCTCCGCGGCCGACAGTGCCTGGCAACGGCAAGGAGTTCACTCCTCGAAACGCGCAGCCGGAGGCGGCAAGCACAACAACCGCTGCACTCGCAAAGATCGCACGCATCCATGGCCTTCCTGTCATGACGGCGGTGCTCCGTGCGTCGGTACCGGGACAGCAGCACCGTCGGACTCCGCGGGCAGTCGCGGCGGATCGGGGGCGGTATCAGCTAGCTCCGGTGCGGTATCGGGCAGCAACAGCGTGTCGACAGAATTCTGTTGCGGCACCGGGCCATACCCAGGCGGCGCAGCTACGTCACCGTTGCTGCCGGTGTAGGCAGACACTGCGGGCGGCATCTCGGGCGGGCCGGGCGGCATGCCACCACCGCCGGGTGCAAGGCGGGGATCGGAGTAGACAAGGTTCTCGGGTTGGGCGACTGCGGCGAGCAGGGGGTTGACCGGTATCGGGATGTAGTTGAAATTCGTCAGCCGTAACGCGGGGCCGAGATACTCTGCGCACAACCGCCCCGTTTCGGGTGCCGTGGCGTTCTCCACCGCACCTATTCCCGAGCACAGCAGCTGTAGCGGATTCGAGAAGTTCTGGAAGACAAATGACCCGACGAAGGTGCCCATGTCCGGGTTGTACATGTTGTAGGTATTGGCCAACGATGTCGGCGCGGCGTGCAGGATGTTCTCGACGGTGCTGCGTTGGTCGACGAGTATCTGGGTGAGGTCGGCCAGCCTGTGTACCTGCTCGCTGGCTTGGTTTCTGCTCCCGGAGACGAAGCGCTTGGCGTCGTCGATGGCACTGGACAGCGTTGTGAGCGCCGAGTCGAGGTCGCTTCGACTTTCATTGACCACTGAGGTGAGTGTCGCGAAACGACCTTGGAACTCGACAATCTGCGTGTTGCTCTCCCGCAGTGCGCTGACGAGCTGCTGTAGATTCCTGACGATATCGACGAGGTTGTCGCCGCCCTCGCTGACAATCCGGCCCGAGGCTGACAACTGCTCGAGGGTCTGACGCAGCCGCGCGCCATTGTCGTCCATGGCATCGGCCGCACTCTCCAAGAACCGCCCGGCCGAGGTCTGTGAATCGATGCCGCTGGGACCAAGGTCGGTAGCGAGACGGGACAGCTGATCCTTGACTTCGTCCCACTCGACCGGAACAGCTGTGCGCTGCAGTGGAATCGAAGAACCGTCGGCCATCGTGGCACCGCTGTCGATATAGGCCGGCGTCAACTGGACGTAGCGCGCGGAGATCAGATTCGGGGCCACGATCACCGCCCTCGCGTCCGCGGGTACGCGAACTCCATGGTCGATGTCCAGAACGAGTTCGGCCTTGGTGCCATCGGTCTCGATCGAGGCAATGGTTCCCACTTTGACCCCGACGACACGAACCTCGTCACCAGGGTAGATCGCGGTAGCCGAGGTGAAATATGCGGTCACTCGCCAAGACTCGAAGAGACTCTCCCGGATGAGAACAAGAACGCCGGCGACCAGAACTACGATCAGCACCACTGCGACGCTGACCGCTTGACGCCTACGGGTTGCCGTCATGGGGAAGATCTCCAGGCTGCGGAATCCCGTTGACGGGGAACGGAAGTTCTGAGCGGGGACCGGCGGTATCGGGGGGCTGGCCGGCATCGACGCCGCGCCGGAACCCCAAAGCGTAGTCCATGAACGGTTGCAGGAACTGCGACGGAATGAGATTCGCGATGAACGCATTGTAGTAGGCACCCGAGGCAATGGTCTCGCCTTGGGTGCGCTGGAACTTTTCGAGACCAGGTAGCGCCGCGGAGATATTGTCCCGGTTCTTCTCGAGCATCGCGTTGACGGAGTTCAGCTTCTCCAGCATCGGTGCCAGTTCCTGCTCGTTGTCGTCGACCAGACCGGAAATCTGGCGGGAAACAACCGAGGTATTGGCAAGCAGATTGGCGATGGCCACGCGTCGATCGACGAGCACCGCGAGGAGGTCGTTGGCATTGAGGAGCAGCGTGTTGATCTTGGCGCTGCGCTCCCCGAGAACGCCGGTGATCTGCGCGGAGTTGGCAAGCAGTTCGCGCACATCGTCGTTGCGTTCGTTGAGCAGACGCGACACCCTCGTCAGACCGTCGAATGTCGGTCCCAGTTGCGGGGATATCTCGTCCAGCGTCGCGGCGAGCATGTCCAGCGATCGGTTGACATTTGCCGTATCGGTCCCGGCAACCTGGGCGGTCAGATCGCCCACCGCGTCGTTGAGGGAGTACGGAGACGACGTGCGGGAGGCGGGGATGGGTACGCGTCGACTCAGCGTCCCCGAACCTGCTGATTCGAGGGCGAGAACTCGTTCGCCGAGCAGCGAACCCGTCCGAATATGGGCGGTGGTGTCACCTCCGAGCACTATGGCGCTATTCACAGTGAACGTCACTCGGGCCTGGCCACGGTCGAGCTCCACGGCGGTGACATGGCCAACCGGGGTGCCCGATACGACGACATCATTGCCGGCGGTAAGGCCGCCGGCCTCGGTAAACAGCGCGTCGTAACGAAGATCGCGGGCCAGCGACAGTAGGCGCTCCGGTTGCAGTCCAACGGAGATCACGAGGACCAGCAGGATCACCCCGATTACGCCGGCGCGCATCAGACGCGGTCCACGGTATTTCAGCATCAGGAATCAGCGCACCTTCCGCCTTGATTCTTCACCCACGGAAAGACCACAGTCCGGCCTTGAAGATCACTGGCACGCAACGTTATCCCGCAGAGGTAGTAGTTGATCCAGCTGCCGTACGCGCCGAGTCGAACCAGCTTCCTGAAATTGCTCGGGGCCTTCTGCAACGCGATGTCGATCTTGTCCTTGTCGGCGTCCAACGGAATGGCCAGCCGATGGACCTGGTCTACGGCGTCGGCCAGCGGCGGCCTACCGTTGACGAGGAGGTCGGTCAGTGAGGCGGTGCCGTTCTCCAAGGACGCGATGGAGGCACCGATTGGGTCGCGGTCCTGCGCCAGGCCGGCGACCAACGCGTCGAGACGCTCGATGGAATCCGCGAATTGACGGTCATCCTCGGCGAGCGTTGCCGTCAGCGTCCGCATGTTGTCGATCACCTGTTGCAGTACCTCGCTGTGATCGGCCAACGTGTTGGTGAACGTGGATGTCCTGGCCAACAGTGACTCCATTACGCCGCCCTGGCCCTGCAACACCTGCAGCAGCGACTGCGTCAACGTGTTGACGTCCTCGGCCCGTAAACCCCTGGTAAGTGGCTTCAATCCCCCCAACAGCACGTCGAGGTCCAATGCCTGTGCCGTCCGGTCCACGGGAATCTGGCCGCCGGCAGGGAGCACCCGGGTCGACCCGGGTGCGTCGGCCAGTTCGAGGTAACGGTCGCCGACGAGATTGAGGTAGCGGACCTCCGCGCGGGTGCCAAGAGTCAGAATCACCTTCTGGTCCGTCGTGAACGAAACCATCACAGTCTTGTCGGGACGTAGCGTGACGTCCTCGACGGTGCCGACGCGAACTCCGGCCACCCTGACGGAGTCTCCGGACTTCAATCTCGACACGTCGCGGAACACCGCCGAATAGGTGTTCTGGGAGCCGCCCTGATAGCCGGTGAACATGACGAACAGCAAGACCGTCAGTAGGCCCATCACCAGTGCGAAGGCGGTGAACTTCACCCCCGATGTCCGTGCGATGCTCATCCCGGCATGCCGATCTGCGACGAATTGCGAGGCGGACCGTCGATGGGCCCGAACAGCAATTGCTTGAGGCCGTCGGAATTGAGCACCAGCCCTTTGTTGCCGTACTTCCATCGATTGCCACCGATGTCCGTGACGACGAATGGCGCGATCTCCTGCGGTTCCAGCGTCGGAAGTCCCACGGCCTCGCAGTTGGAGCCCCCGGTCGCGGCGACCTTGGGCAGATCCCCGGGGTAGCGGTAACGCTCGATGCCCCAGCCGAATCCGATGGATACCATGATGCCCGGTTCGGGTAGTGGTTGCCCCTTGGTGAACGGCAGGACTCCCTGCAGAGTGCAGTCCACCGATTGGCGATACTCGTAGAGCAGGTCGGTGGTGGGCACCAAGAGGCGTAGCAGGTCAGTCAGGGACTGCCGATTGCCACCCAGGACGTCGGTGCCGATGTCAGCCAACCCGATCGCCGAGGTGAGGATGGCGTCGAGATCGCTCTGACGATCAACGACGGTTTGACTGATGCGGGTGGAACTCTCGAGAGTCTGGACGAGGTCCGGTGCGGCATCGGCATACGCGGCCGTCACCGACGGAAGGGCCTGCAGGTCGTGACGCAGATTGGGAAGGCTCGGCGCCAGCCGGGCCAGGAAGATGTCGAGATCAGACAGCATCTCCCCGATGCGCTGCCCACGCCCGTCAAGGGCCTTGGAGAGCTCGGCGAGTGTCTCGTTGAGCTTGGCCGGGTCGACTGCGTCGAGAACGTCGGTCAGCTGTTGAAAGACGGTGTTGATCTCCACGGTGACGTGTTCGCCCTGCAGCACCTGTCCGGCAGTGAGCGTCGTCGGCGCGGGGTCGGGCGGTGGGACGAGTTCGACGAACTTCGCGCCGAATACCGTCGAACTTGTGATGTCGGCGGCGACGTTGGATGGAATGAATTGCAGTGTCGAGGGCTCCATGGCGAGGTGTATCGCCGCTCGTCCGTCCGCGAGCGTCTCGATCGATGCCACTTTGCCGACGGTGACGCCCTGCATCTTGACTTTTGCATCGGGGTTCATCACCAGCCCTGCGCGTGGCGAGAGCACAATCACGACAGCCGACCGGGTGAAGCTACCCCGGAACAGGCCGACGGCGACGCATACCACCACGATGAGCGCCATCACCAGTGCGAGTCCGGCCAGCGGCCGAGCGCGACGCATGCTCAACGGCGCCTCCCGCCAATAAACACTATTACAACTTATGACTATATGTTCTATGCGGCCGTGTGGGAACCCCGACGTTTGCTGTCACCGTCACCGTGACCGCAGCCAAGCGGAGACGACCGCACGGTGCTCAGGTCGTGTACCTAGCATCGTCGCCCGCGTGGCGGCGCGACGCAGGTGCACGTGTGCTGGGTGCTCCCATGTGTAGGCGATTCCGCCGAATACCTGTGTCGCCCCCTCCGGTACGCGGCGCAGCGAGTCGATGGCCCAGAATGCGGCCAGCGACACCAGGGCCTCGGCATCGGGGTGCTGTAGCTCGCAGGCGTCGGCTGCCCGGCTGACCAGTGCGCGCGCGATCTCGATCGCCGAACGCTGGTCGACCAGCCGATGCTTGATCGCCTGGCGCGCTCCGATCGGCTGCCCGAATGTCGTGCGCAACTTGGCGTACTCCACGGCAGCGTCGTTGGCCGCCGACGCGATCCCGACCATCTCCGCGACCGTGGCGAGCCGACTGCGGCTCAGCGCGTCGTGGTGGCGGGTCGCAGCGCTCGCACCGGCGGCGATGGGCCGCAAAGGCGCGTTCTCCAGGGTGATCGTCGCCGAGGGGCCGTGGTCGAGGGGTTGTTCCGGAGTGCGGTGAACACCGCGGCCGCCAACCTCGACAGCACCCAGCACGGGCTCGCCGTCGCGGTACGCCAGTACCAGCAATCGGTCCGCCACGCCGCCGAACGGGACGATCGGCCAGGTGCCGTTGACTTCGTCACCGACCAACCTGCCGACCTCACCGAGAACCAATGTGAGCTGATCTGAACTGCGTTGCTCACACCAATTCGCCGCGGCCACAGCCGCGAGCGGGACAGGAAGGGCGGCCGCGCCGGATGCCTCGGCGAGGACGCACAGTTCGCGCAGAGTGCCGCCGCCACCACCCAGAGTCTCGGCGACGAGGACGTCGGGCCAGCCCATGTCGACAACCGTCTTCCACACGTTGTCGTCGAACGCGGGCCCCGGCCCGTCAAGTAGCGCCAGGGTGCGTTCGGTGGTCCACGCCTGGGCGAGGATGTCATCGGCAGTCGTGCGGAGTTCGGTGAGTTCGGCTGCGGTATCGGCGATATCGTCCAGAGACGGGCGCGTGTCACGGGTCACGGGGCAGTCCCAACAGTCGCTCGGCGATGACATTGCGCTGAATCTCGGAGGTGCCGGCGCCGAATGTCGCGGCCCGCATCAGCAGGTAGCTCTTGGCGACGTTGCCCTTCTTGGCTGCAGACGGCGAGCCCGGTTCGAGGGTGCCCGCAGCCCCGGCCAAGTCCAAGCCGAAATTCGCCATCGCTTGGTCGACCTCGGAGGTCAGCAATTTCGCCATGGACGCTTCGGGTCCGGGGCTCACGCCACGGACGCCGGCGGCGGTCGCCTGCGCAGCTATCTGACGCAACGCCTCGACCTGCGCGGTGAAGCGCACCAATTGGTCGGTGACAAAAGTGTCGTCGAAACCATTGTTGCTCAACGCGTTCGGCTCTTTCGACAGGCCGATCAAGATGTCGAGCCTGCGCTCGATTCGGTGCGTGCGACTCTGGCCGACGCGCTCGTATCCCAGTGTTGACTTGGCGACCCGCCAACCGTCGTGCAGCGGGCCGAGCACGTTTCGTAGTGGGACGCGAGCGTCCTGGAAGAAGACCTCGCTGAACTCGGCGTCGCCGGAGATCTGGCGAATGGGGCGCACGTCGATGCCGTCAGTAGCGAGCTCTGCCAGGATGTAGCTGATCCCTTCCCGCGGCTGGGCGTGCGGGTCCGTTCGGGCAAGCAGGTAGATGCGATTCGCGTAGTGCGCCTTCGATGTCCACACCTTCTGGCCGGTGATCACCAGCTCATCGTCGAGAATCTGAGCGCGGGTGGTCAGGGAGGCGAGATCGCTGCCTGCATCCGGTTCGCTGAAGCCTTGGCACCAGACGTCTTCGGCCGACAGAATGCGCGGAAGGTAGTAGTCGCGTTGCTCGTCCGTGCCCCACTGGATGATCGTGGGGCCCAGCTGATTGATCGCGCTGCGGTTGATCGGTTCCGGAGTACGGGCAGCGGCCATCTCGGCGTTGAAGATCAGCTGCTGCACCGGAGTGGCTCGGCGGCCGCCGAACTCGGTCGGCCACGAGATGGCCGCCAGTCGGGCATCGTGAAGCTTGCTCTGCCACAACCGCATCCGGTCCAAGCGTTCCGAATCGTTGCGCGGGACCGACCGGATATCGGCGGTCAGTGCAGTGGCCAGGAAGTCGCGGATCTCATCCCGGAAATCCCGATCGGCCTCAGACAGGGGGACGCCGTAGTCACGATCCGTCATTGGTGGCCTCGCTGCGTGGCCGCGTCGGCCAACCACCCCGCCATCATCGCGTATACCGCTTCGATGGCTTCTCGGGCTGCGAGCGCTGCTGCTTCGTCGTTGTCTTGCGGGTCATAGTCGACCTCCCACGCGATCTCCGCGCCGTTGCCACCTGCCGCCGGGCGGACGGTGACGATCGCCTCGAAGCGGGTTACCGGAAGGGGGCTGTGCGCGATCGAATAGCCGAGCTCCATGCGCTCGTCGTCACGGTGGGTCAGCGTCTCCAGGATCGGCTGGTCGCCGCTTCCGTTGATCGCGCGGGTCATTCCCAGCCCCTTTCCGTCGATCTCGACGTGATCGACGACGGGGATCCAGCCGATGTCTGCGAAGTCGCTCAGCAGTGCCCAGACGGCTTCGGCCGGCGCGTCGACGCCCTTGACGACCGCGGTGCGTGGCATGGACGGAACTTTAGCAGTCAACGGAACAAATAATCGGATAGTGTTCCGATGTACAGTTCCGCAATTGTGACGGAGGGCCACGGTCATGGGTGACGCGACCAACGGGGGCGGCGACTTTCACGCCGAGGAGGACTGGGTCCGCTACGAGGTCGCGGAACCACACATCGCGGTCATCACGATTAATCGGGCGGACCGTCGGAACGCGATCCTCTCGCCGGACATGCACGACTTGTTCAAGGACCGGCTCGACCGGGCGGAGGCCGATGACACCATCAAGGTGGTGGTGCTGGAGGCCGCGGGCAAGGACTTCTCGAGCGGTGACGACGTACGCCGGTTGCCTGTGGAGCAGGCTGGTCTGACCAAGGGCAAACGGTTGCCGCAGACGGCGCGGATGGGCAACGCGCGGCGTCTGCACCGCCACCTGACGAATTGGCTGGAGTTTCCGAAGACCGTCATCGCGGCGTGTCAGGGTGCCACGCTCGGTGCCGGGATGAACCTGGCGCTGGCCGCTGACATCCTGGTGGTGGCCGATGACATGTACCTGGCCCGGCCCCAGGCCCGCATTGGGTTCGCCGGATTCTCCACCGCGATGCCGCTCGCGCTGCTCAAGCTCGGTCCTAATCGCGGCTACGAGGCGATGGTCACCGGACGGAAGGTGCCCGCCGCCGAGCTCAAGGAGTGGGGCGTGGCGGCCTCTGTCGTGCCATCGGACCGCTTGCACGATGAAGCCATGCGGTACGCGCGTGCGATCGCCCATCACTCGGCCGATGGATTGATGGTCGGCAAGCATGCGCTGATCACGTTCTGGAATGCCGTCGGGATGGCTCAGTTCGCGGACTGGGTGCCCATGGGCCACAGCGTGTTCTCGAATCTGTCGTGGCGCGACGACGAGTTCAATTTCATGAAAGAGCGTTCCGCGCGCGGTGGCCGCGAGGCTATGGCGGAGTTGGAGCGGCGCTACTCGGAATGGGGATTCGAGTAATCACATATACAGATAGTGTGCATCTGTTCTGTATGCTGATGCGAAGTCGTCGGACGAGGAGTAGTGATGGGTGTTCTTGATGGCCGAAAAGCACTGGTGACCGGTGCTGGTCGCGGAATCGGTGCCGCCGTCGCCGAGGGTCTGGCGGCGCAGGGTGCCGTCGTGATGGTGTCGGATGCCGGTGTTGCGGTCGACGGCAGCGGCCGCGATGCGGGCCCAGCCGAGGCGGTGGCTGCCGCGATCAATGAGCGTGGAGGCAAGGCGTTTCCCGATGTCACCGACATCACCGACTTCGCGGCGTGCGAGGACTTGATCAACCGGGCGGCGACCACGCTCGGGGGTTTCGACATCATGGTGAACGCCGCAGGCATCTTGCGTGACGGCATGGTGTTCAAGATGAGCGAACAGGACTTCGACTCTGTCATCGCAGTCCACCTGAAGGGAACGTTCAACCTGACGCGCCACGCATCCGCCTGGTGGCGAGAGAATCGGGGCGGTCAGTATCGCCTGATCAACTTCACCTCGATGTCCGGCTTACAGGGTGCGCCAAGCCAACCCAACTATGCCGCCGCGAAGATGGGCATCGTCGGATTGACCTTCTCGTGCGCGAATGCCCTCAAGGGGTACGGCGTGCGCTGCAATGCCATCGCGCCGATCGCCGGAACCCGCATGACGCAGGGCATCAAGGGCGGCGGCAGCATGGACTACTCCTCGGAGAACAAGCGCCTCGCCCCGGAGAACGTGGTTCCCCCGGTGGTCTACCTCGCCAGCGAGCAGTCCGAGTGGCTCAACCGACGAGTGATCTTCGCAGGCAACGGGCGGATCAGCCTGATGTCCAACCCCGTCGTCGAACGCGAGATCGTCTCGGCGTCGGGGACCTGGGACGTTCCGAGCGCGTTCACCGAGATCGAAACGTCGTTCAAAGAAGCGGTGCTCTATCCCAACATCTTCGACAAACCGCCCGCGGGCTGAGCGCCGGAAGGGATGCGCGATGAGTGCCAGTGACGACGCCGCCGAACCGATGTTCAACGGGAAGGTACCGCCCAAGTACGCCTGCGGGGAGACCTTCGTGCCGAAGACCCGCTATATCGATCCTGAGTTTCTCCAACTCGAGCTCGAGCGGCTGTTCACTGCGGTGTGGCAACCGGCATGCCGTGAGGAGGAGATCCCCGACGCGGGGAGCTTCTACGAGTACGTCATCGGCAGGCAGTCGATCATGGTGGTGCGTCAGAAGGACTCGAGCATCAAGGCCTTCTACAACGCCTGTACCCACCGCGGCATGAAGGTCGTGCGCGGCGCAGGGTGTGCGGCCGGTGGCGATCTACGATGCGCATTCCACGGCTGGCGATTCGGGCTGGACGGGCGCTCGGCGTTCGTCCCTTCCCGCGACGAGTTCCTCCACCGCCCGCGCGAGCAGTGGTCGCTGCGGCCGGTCTCGGTGGGGACCTGGGGCGGCTGGGTTTTCGTCAGCATGGCCGACAACCCCCAGGACCTCCTGGAATGGCTGGACCCGCTTCCGACAGCATTGGAGCCGTTCCGACTGCAGGACATGAGATTTCGGTGGCGCAAGCGCACCACGCTGGCAGCGAACTATAAAACGGTGATCGACGCGTTCATCGAGGGTTATCACACGCCCGGCACGCATCCCCAGACGCTGCGTCCAGTGCAGGGGCCACGGCCGTCGGCGGAGCCGGCGCCGCCGCAGGAGTACGTCTATGCGCCGTACACCCCGACGATCCCCTATCGAAACCACTCCCGCTTCATCTACACCGCCCGCCCAGACAGCGGCGACCGGGACAGTGCGCGCAAGGAGCAGGCGGCGCGACCTGAGGTGTTCGCGAACTCGATGAAATACAACTACCTCGAAGTCGGCTCACTGGTGACTGAACGTGACTACCGTGCCGCGCAGCAGTTGGCCACGATGGAACCCGGAACCGCTCCGCCGTTTGTGCTGTACCACCAATTGTGCGAGGAGTTGGCGCTGGCCGAGGGTGTCGACTTCCCCAGGATGACGATGGAACAGTACTTCGCCGGCAACGGCGACTGGCACGTGTTCCCGACGCTGGTGATCCTCGTCGAGAAGTCCTGTGTGCTCGGGTACCGGATGCTCCCGGACTCCGAGGACCCCAACCGCTGTGTGTTCGAGATGTTCTCGCTGGAGCACTTCGCACCCGGAGAGGTGCCGGAGACCAGTTGGCTCGAGGTGGAACGCTGGCAGGACCACGACGGCTGGGGTGAGCTGCCCACCCAAGACCTCAAGAACATCGATGCGATCCACGCAGGCATGCACTCGCGGGGATTCGAGGGACTCTGGCTCAACACCGCACAGGAAATGTCGATCCGCAACGAGCACGCAATAGCCGACCGATTCATCTTCGGCGTCGACGACCGCGATGGCTGAGGCGAGTCAAGCGGGCCGTCCGCTGCCCGCGCTCACCGACCTCAACCGGACCTACTGGACGTCGGGTGCTTCCGGGGTATGGCGCCTGCAGCGGTGTCCGGACTGTGAACGACTGATCCACCCGCCGGCGTTGCGTTGTCAATACGACCACGCCGTCCCCGAGTGGGTCGAGATGTCAGGTCGCGGCGTCGTCGAGTCGTGGACGGTCAACCACCATCCCTTCTACCCGGGTATCCCCACGCCGTATGTGATCGCCTTCGTCAACCCGGTCGAGGACACGCGTACTCGCGTGCTGACGAACCTGGTCGATATAGATCCAGACCGGATTTTCTGTGGCATGCCGGTGCGTGTCACGTTCGATGTCGGATCCGACGTGCACGACGACGACATCTACCTGCCGATGTTCGGCCCGGAGTCGTGATGGCGAGACAGCTGACGGATGACGTGATCATCAGCGGGATTGGTCAGTCCGACATTGGGCGCCGGCTCGGGCGCGATCCACTGCAGCTCACCATCGATGCCTGCGTTGCCGCGGTAGCCGACGCCGGCCTCACCCTGGCCGAGATCGACGGACTGACAACCTATCCCGGAGCTTCGATGGCGGGAAAGGGCTTCTCCGGCGCTGGGCTGCGGGAACTGCATGACGCGTTGGGAATCCGGCCGGACTGGGTGGCCGGGGGCGTCGAGTATCCCGGGCAGCTCGGAGCAGTCGTCGATGCGATGCTTGCCGTCGCCGGCGGTATGGCCAACCACGTACTGTGCTGGCGCAGCATTTGGGAAGGCACCGCGCAAGGCTCCGGTCGGCGACGAGGCTATGGTGTTCCGGCAGGCACGCGAGCTGCGGGGCAGCTGGGCTGGCAATTGCCTTACGGCGCCTCGGCGGCGAACCTGGCGGCGCTCCAGATCCGCGCCCGCATGGAACGGTTCGGGCTGACTCGGGAGCAACTCGCCCAGGTGGCCATCGTTCAGCGTGCGCATGCAAAGTTGAATCCCAAAGCCGTGTACACCGATCCGCTCGATCTCACGGACTATCTCGAGTCGCGGATGGTTTCTGATCCGCTGTGCATGTACGACTGCGATATCGCCTGTGATGGCGCCACCGCCTTCGTGGTGTCCCGCGCCGAGCACGCCCGGTCCCTCGATCATCCCGCCGTCGTCGTAGAGGCTCTCGATTGCGCTCATCACGATCGCTTTTTGTGGGAAGCGGGTCAAGACATCGCTCGGCTCAATTCGCGATGGTCGACGATCTGGGACCGCACCGACTTCACCGCAGGCGACGTGGACTATGCCTCGCTGTATGACGGGTTCAGTGTTTTCGTGCTGTGCTTCCTGGAGGACTTCGGTTTCTGTGGGTTCGGCGAGTCGGGGGAGTGGGTTGCCGATCCGTCTCGCTTCTCGCTCGGTGGTCAGTTGCCGGTAAACACCTCGGGCGGGCAACTTTCGGGCGGTCGCCTGCACGGGTTCGGACATCTGCACGAAGCCTGCGTGCAGGTGCGCGGCGACGGCGGTTCTCGCCAGGTCGCGGACGCCGAACTCGCCGCCTGCGGCGTCGGCGGGGCCAACAGCGGGACGACGATGATGCTGTTGCGGCGTGACTGATTCACCGTCACGCGACGAAGGTCGTTTTGGTTTCGAGGTACTCCAGGATACCGGCTCGGCCGTTCTCGTACCCGAGCCCAGACTGCTTGACCCCGCCGAACGGCGCGTGCGGCTGCAGCGTCCAGGTGTTGATGCCGACGTTGCCGGCTCGAAGTGCGGCACTCACCCGCATTGCGCGGCTGACGTCCCTGGTGTAAACGGCTGCGCCCAATCCGTAGTCACTGTCGTTGGCCATCCGCACGGCGTCATCCTCTGAGTCGAACGGGATGACGCACAGTACCGGGCCGAAGATCTCATCCCTCGCAACGGCCATCCGGTTGTCGACGTCGACCAATACCGTGGGGGCGACGAAGTTCCCCGTCTCGGGCGCCGACGCCGGCGCGTCGGCCCCTCCGGTCGCCAGCGTGGCGCCGTCTGCAACGGCCCTGTTGATGTGCTCACGCACCCGATCCCGATGCGCCGCAGTGATCATCGGTGCCGCGGTGACCGCGGGATCGAACGGGTCGCCGTAGCCGACCGCCGCGGCAAACCCCATCAATCGGGTGACCACGTCGTCGAAAATTGCCCTCTCCACCAGGATTCGAGACTGACACACGCATACCTGCCCCGACATCCCGAGGAAGGCGTTACCGGCAGCCATTGCGACACCCAGCTCGATATCACCGTCGCCGAAGATCAGTGCCGGGCTCTTGCCTCCGAGTTCCAATGAAACGCGGCCGATCCGGCCGCCTATCGTTGAGGCAATTGCCGCCCCGACTGACCGGCTGCCGGTGAAAGAGACCTTGTCCACCCGGGTGTCGGCGACGAGCGCGGAGCCTACCTCCGGCCCGGCACCTGTCACCACATTGAAGACACCGGGCGGCAGGTCGGTCTCGGCGATCAGTTGGCTGAGTCGAAGGCTGGTCAACGGCGCCAACTCTGAGGGCTTGGCCACCACGGTGCATCCAGCGGCCAGTGCGGGCGCAATCTTCTGGCTGATCAGTCCGAGAGGCGCGTTCCAGGGAGTGATCAGGCCGACCACGCCAACCGGCGCCAGCGTGCTGAAGGCGAACGGCTGACCCGCTTCCCACTGTGGGTAGGTCTCCCCGGAGACCTTGTCGATCCAGCCTGCGTAGATGTCGAAGAGGTCGGCCGGGTACTCGGCCCCCATTTGATAGAAGCCGACGAAGGAGGCCGGAGTTGCATTGTCCAGCGACAACAGCGTCGCCAGGTTGTCGGCGTCATCGCGGATTGCGTCCGCAATGCGGTGTAGATACCGTGCGCGTTCCCGTCCCGGCAAGCGGGTCCAGGGACCCTCGTCGAACGCGGCGCGGGCCGCGGAAACGGCGGCGTGTACCTGCGCGGTGCCTCCGTCGGGAACTTCGAACACCACCTCTGCGGTGGTGGGATGTCGGTGGGTGATTGGGGGTCGGTCGCTCCCGATCCATTCGCCGCGGATGAACATCTTCGCGGGCGGCAGCTTCGCGTTGTCGAGGTGGGCGGTGATGGAAACGTCGGCCATCCATCGACAATAGAACATCTACTGTGCAAATGTTTATCGAGGCCGATTGCTCACCGAGGCCGCGGCTTTCGAGCGTTCTGTCGCCCAGATCACGAAATCACCCGGTGGGGAATGCAGTCCGTGGTCAGTTCGGCAGAACACAACGTCCCGGTCAGGGCGCCACCCTGGGAAAGTTCAGCATCCGGCGGGCATTCTCCTCGACGATCATCGCGCATTCGTCGTCGGGCACGTCGGCGAGGACCTGCGCGGCTCGTTTCCGTGAGTTGGGCCAAGTCGAATCGGAATGGGGAAAGTCCGTCTCGATGGTGATGCGGTCCACGCCGATTGTGTGTCGGTTTGCCAGCCCGTGCTCATCGTCGATGAAGCAACCGTAGAAATGCGAGCGGAACAGCTCCGACGGGCGGGCGTCGAAATCGATCGACTGGTAGTAGCGGTGACGCTCCCAGACGTAATCCGAGCGCTCCAAAATGTATGGCACCCAGCCGATACCACCTTCGGCGAGGGAGAACTGCAGTTCGGGAAACTTCTGCAACGCACCCGAGAACAGCAGGTCGACGGTGGACCACATCAGGTTGGTCGAAAAGAGGGTTATCGCCACGGCGAACGGTGCGTCGGGCATCGGCCGTTGCCCGTTGGCCGCCTCGAGCGTCGAGTACTTCGCCATGGACGAGAACGAGAACCCCGGAACGTAGCCACCGGATCCAAAGTGCATCGAGACCGGCAGCTTGGCCTCCGAACACACCTGCCACAGCCGGTCCCAGTGGTCGGTGTGAAACGACGGAAGGCCCAGCGGCACCGGGGCGTCCGGGAACGACACAGTTCGGGCGCCCATCGCGGCCGTGCGCTCGGCTTCGGCCACGCATGCGTCGATGTCCCAGATAGGCAGAAGAGCCAGCGGAATGTAGCGATCGGGGGCCGTTGCGCACCATTCATCGATGTAGAAGTCGTTCCATGCCTTCACGCACAGCAAGGCGAGGTCTTTGTCCTTCGCGCGCTGAAAGGTTCCCCCGGCGAAGCCGGGGAAGGAGGGAAAGCACAATGCCGCCTGTGTGCCGTCGAGGTCCATGTCGGCGATTCGGGCCACCGGGTCGTAGCAGCCCGGGATCATGTCCTCATATCGGACAGGGTCCATCCCCCAGTCCTGCATCGGCTTGCCCGCTACGGCGTTCAAGCCGATGGTCGGGTAGACGGTATCCTCGTAAGACCAGAGGTGTTTGCCGTCGTGCTCGATGATGCGAGGCCCGGCTTGGCGGAATTTGACGGGAAGCCGGTCCTGCCACACGCGGGGGTGCTCTACGAGGTGGTCGTCGACGGAGACGATCTGGTGGTGGTCCTGAAGGGGCATCTAGGTCTTCCTGCCGATTTCCGTTCAGCCGCTGGCTGGCAGCGCCTAAGAATAGCAGCCGTGAGCAATGGAACAACTAGTGACCAGATGTTTCATTTGGTACCGCTGGCTTGGGGCCGGGAAGGCCTCGCCGGGCCTTACCCGGATAGCCGAAGAAGCGCTCGAAGTTCGCATCGTTGATCGGCTGTGCCGCGTTGCGCTGGGCCGCGGCCCGCAGATCGCGTAGGCGGGATTCTGCGCGGGTGAGTTCGAGCTCTGATCCTCCCTGCGCCAGCCGCGCGACCTCGTGTGCCGCCGCGTCAATCTCCAGCCGCAGTCGTTCGCCGACTTCGTCAAAGGTGAGTAAGTCGTGGTCATCATCGCCCAGCTTCTGGCGCTCGGGTGGCGATGTGTTCGCCGGTTGTTCGATTTGGGACATCGCTCCTCCTGACTCCAGCCCATCGCGGTGGCAACACAGGTCACCGATTGGAAATGTGAGACGTGCTCGAATCCGCGCGCACATCATGCAGGATGGGCCCATGACTCCGCAGGTGATCCAGCGCTGGATCGACTACATCGGCAACCACGACCCGGACCGACTCGACGAACTGCTGGCCGAGGACGCGGTCTTCTACTCACCGGCGGTGTTCACCCCGCAGCAGGGCAAGGCCACCACGGCCAAGTATCTGAACGCGGCCGCGGAACTCTTCGGCGGCACCGACTTCCACTACGTCGAACAGTGGTACGGCGAGCGCTCGGCGATCCTGGAATTCCAGGCCACCCTCGACGGTGTCGTGGTCGACGGTATCGACATGATCCACTGGGATTCCGACGGCAAGATCGTCTCGTTCAAGGTGATGATCCGGCCGTTCAAGGGATTGCAGGCGGTCATACCGCGGATGGCGGAGCTGCTCTCCGTTGATTGATGTCGGGCGCCGTGACATCCAGCTGGGCCTGCAATGCGGTGGTGGACACCGGCTCGGCGAAGTAGTCGCCCTGGGCCACGGTGCAGCCGTAGCCACGCAGCAGTTCGGCCGTCGTGGCGTCCTCGACTCCCTCGGCCACGCTGGCGATCCCCAGCGAGTGGGTCAGTTTGATCACCGAATGCACGATCGCGGCCGCCCTGGGGTTCAGCAGCATGGGTGCCACAAAGCTGGGGTCCAACTTCAGTTCGTCGATCGGTAGGTCGCGCAGATAGCTCATGGTCGCGTAGCCGCTGCCGAAATCGTCGATGGACAACCGGAAGCCGGCCGCGCGCAGCCGCTCGATGACGTGGCGGGCCTGGCGGACATCGGCCAGCAGATAGTGCTCGGTGATCTCGATGGTGACCGCGGCCATCGGGAGGCCGTGAGCGGCCAACACCGCCGCGATCCGATCCGGCAGCGTCGCATCGTTGAACGACGGTGCGAACAGGTTGATGGCCACCGGAACCTCCCGGATCCCGGGCCGATACCAGGTGGCCGCGTCGCGGGCGGCCTGCTCCAGGACCAGATCCGTCACCGCACCCATCAGCCCGTTGCGCCGGATCAGCGGCAGGAACTGGTGGGGTGCCAGCACACCCAGATCGGGATGCGGCCACCGCACCAGCGCCTCGACCCCGACGATATGGCCGGTCGCCAACGCGATCTGCGGCCGATAACTCAGCTGCAGATCGCCGCCGTCGACCATCCGGCGCAGTTCCCCCAGCAGCCGGATCTCCGAAGCCGGCGGCAGGTTCAGCTGCCCGCCGGCATCCCGCGCCGGTGCGGTGTCCACATCGCCGATCTGCATGCCGGGGGCGAATACTTGAACCCCGCCCGCCCTCGAACGCTTGGCCACATACATCGCGACATCGGCGCGCTTGATCAGCTCCTCGCTGCTGATCGGCGGTTCGGTGATGCCGGGTGCGGCGGCCAGCCCGATGCTGGGGCGCATGTAGACCTCCTGACCGTCGAGGTGGAACGGTGCGTCGAAGGCGTGCATCACGCGAGTGGCGATCTCTTCGGGGGTCTGCGGGTCGGCCTCGATGATGATCGCGAACTCGTCGCCGCCGAGCCGGGCGACGGTGTGCCCGGGCGGAACACTGGGCACCAGCCGGTCGGCGATCTCGCACAGCAGCGCGTCCCCCCAGTGATGTCCGAGATTGTCGTTGACGAGCTTGAAGTCATCGAGGTCCAGCGACAGCACCGCCACCGGCCGTCCGCTGCGGCGCCGCAGCGCGATCGCGTGATCGAGACGATCGGTGAACAACAGCCGGTTGGCCAGCCCGGTGAGCGGGTCGTGAAACGCGTGCCGGGCCACCTCCTCGAGCAGCCGCTGATTCTCCAGCAGAACGGTGAGCTGGCGGATCAACGCCGCGATCACCAAGATCGTCACCCCCACCAGCTCCGGGCGAATGTCCACGTTGGGCCACAGGTGCGCGACGGCCGCGACCATGGCGAACGGCATCGGCGCATAGGGCAACCACATGATCGTGGTGGGCAGCGGCCGGTGATCATTGGCCGCCCGACTGCGCTCCTGGGTGACCGACATGCGCGCCGCGGCCGCGATCATCAGCAGCCCGGTCACCTTGCTGATGACGGGGAAGTGACTGCTCGGGTAGACATTGGCCATCTGCGCGCCGTGTGACGTGATATCTCCCAGCGCGATCGCCACCAGCCCGGCGGTCACCCAACCGAGGATGTAGCGCCGGCCGGGTGGCACCACGGAGATCACCAGCGTGGACATGGTGACCATGGTCAGCGCGGCGATCGGGTAGACCACGATCAACGTCGTGTGCATCGTGCTGAAGTCGCTGTCGCTGAACACGTCGTGCAACACCGTCGCACAGACCAACACGAACAGCGCCGCGGCGATCACCGTGCCGTCCAGGAGTTGGCGCAGGGTCGAGAGACGGCCGGCGGCGGTGCGCAGCACCCAGACCACGCCGACGGCAACCGGCAAGGCGAGGAAGCCGATATCGGCGACCGACGGGAACGGCGGCGCGGTACCGACGCCCAATTCGTAGTAGGCCCATATCGACGCGCCGACCACCCAGCCCAGGAAGCCGCACGCGATGGCGATCCACCCGATCCTGATGCTGCCCCGCCCGGCGCGCGCCGCCTGCACGGCACACGCGCAAGTAAGTCCACTGAACGCAACGAAGCCGAGCGAGCGGACGGTGGCCGTCACCTGCGGACCGCCCCATCCGGCAAGCAACCAGCAAACGAACACCAGGTAAATCGCCATGCCGGCGACGTAGCTGAGATTCGTTCTGATAGTGGACATTACATGCAGCTTAAGGCTACGACGTGCGAGAAGGCGCGCTAATTCGCTCAGCGGGTCCAGCAACACTAGCTGTCTGCGATAGCGTGCCAAGGGTGCGTCTTTTGCTGATTTCCGACACCCACGTACCGAAGCGGGCCAAGGACATGCCCTCGGCGGTATGGGATGCGGTCGATGAGGCCGACGTGGTGCTGCATGCCGGGGACTGGATGGCGCCGGATCTGCTGGACCGCCTGGCTGACCGTGCTCGGTTGCTGGTGGCGTGCTGGGGCAACAATGACGGTGCGGAACTGCGGGCCCGGCTGCCCGAACGCGCCGACGTGACCTTGAGCGGGCTGCGATTCACCGTCACACATGAGACCGGCCCGGCGGCCGGCCGCGACGAACGGATGGCCCGGCTCTACCCGGACACCGATGTGCTGGTGTTCGGGCACAGCCACATCCCGTGGGATGCCACGGCGTCCACCGGCCTGCGACTGCTCAACCCTGGCTCGCCGACCGATCGCCGGCGTCAGCCCTTCTGCACCTACATGACCGCCGCGGCCGAGGATGGGGCGCTCTCCGAGGTGACCCTGCATCGGCTGTAGCCGCTGCGCAAATGCGGGCCGCTCAGGGTGCCGGCATCCCGATGATTGCGGCGCGCGGAACGGCGCTGCATGGCAGGGTTTCAGCCATGGAGCAGAAGCCCCCTACCGCCACCATCGCCGCCGCCAACCGCGCTCAGTTCGCCGGCCTGCCGTTCACGGACACCCAAGACTTCGAGGATGCCGACCGCGGCTTCCTGGGCGCCCTGCAGCCATGCGTGGTGACCGCCGCGGACGGGCGCGTGGTCTGGGACAACGACTCCTACGGGTTCCTCGCCGGCGAAGCCCCCGACAGTGTGCACCCCAGCCTGTGGCGGCAGTCCCAGCTGTGCGCCAAGCAGGGGCTCTACGAGGTCACAACGGCGAGCGGAGCGACGGGGAGCGACGCGCCCGGCATCTACCAGGTGCGTGGCCTGGACCTGTCCAATATCAGCTTCATCGAGGGTGACACCGGCATCATCGTCATCGACCCGCTGGTTTCCACCGAGACCGCAGCCGCGGCACTGGCGCTGTACCGCGCGCATCGCGGAAATCGTGCGGTCACCGCCGTGATCTATACCCACAGCCACGTCGACCACTTCGGCGGTGTGCTCGGCGTGACATCGCAGGCCGACGTCGACGCGGGCAAGGTGGAGGTCATCGCACCGGAGGGATTCACCGAGCACGCCGTGCAGGAGAACGTGTACGCCGGCACGGCGATGGCCCGCCGGGCCTCCTACATGTACGGGGCGGTGCTGGCCCGTGGTCCGCAGGGGCAGGTCGGCTGCGGCCTTGGGCAGACACCGTCACTGGGCGAGGTGGCGTTGATCGTACCCACCGTGGACATCAAGCAGACCGGCCAGACCTACAGCGTGGACGGAGTCGAGATCGAGTTCCAGATGGCGCCCGGCACCGAGGCCCCCGCCGAGATGCACTTCTACTTCCCGAAGTTCCGGGCCTTGTGCATGGCCGAGAATGCCACCCACAACCTGCACAATCTGTTGACCCTGCGCGGTGCGCTGGTGCGCGACCCGCACGGCTGGGCCGGGTACCTCACCGAAGCGATCGACACCTTCGCCGATCGCACCGACGTGGTGTTCGCCTCACACCACTGGCCCACCTGGGGGCGGGACAACATCGTCGAATACCTGTCGGTGCAGCGGGATTTGTACGCCTATCTGCACGATCAGACGCTACGCCAGCTCAACCAGGGCTTCACCGGCATCGAAATCGCCGAGACCTTCCAGATGCCGCCCGCACTCGAAAAGGCTTGGCACACACACGGTTACTACGGATCGGTCAGCCACAACGTCAAGGCCGTCTACCAACGCTACATGGGCTGGTTCGACGGTAACCCCGGCCGGCTGTGGCAGCACCCGCCGCAGGCGCTCGGGCCACGCTACGTCGAGGCGATCGGCGGTATCGACCGGGTGGTCGAGCTCGCCGCTGTCGCCTTCGACGACGGTGACTACCGTTGGGCGGCAACACTACTCGACCATGCGATCTTCACCGACGAGAACCATCAACGGGCCCGCGAGCTGTACGCCGATACACTCGAGCAGCTCGCCTATGGCGCCGAAAACGCGGTGTGGCGCAACTTCTTCCTGTCCGGGGCCACCGAACTGCGGGACGGAAAGTTCGGCACACCCACCCAGACGGCCTCCCCGTCGCTGATGAGCCAGCTCAGTCCGGAGCAGATCTTCGACACGCTGGCGATCAACATCAACGGTCCCCGCGCCTGGGATCTGGACCTGACGATCGACGTCCGGTTCGTCGACACAGCGACCGACTACCGGCTGACACTGCGCAACGGTGTGCTGGTCCACCGCAAGATCGCGAACGCGGCGAGCGAAGCGACGGCCACCGTCACCTTCGCCTCCAAGCTGCGGCTGCTGGCCTTCGCCGCCGGGGATCGCGACTCGCCGGGAGTCGAGTTCACCGGGGACACCGAGGCGCTGCCCACGCTGCTCGGTGCGCTGGACCGGCCCGACCCCGATTTCGCGATCATCACGCCCTAGTGGGGCGAGCGAGGCGAACTAAGTCATCCCGCCGTCGACCCGCAGGATCGACCCGCTGGTATAGCTCGACGCGTCGGAGGCCAGATACAGTGCGGCACCGATGATCTCGGCTGGCCTTCCGAGCCGTTTCAGTGCAAAGTGCGTCGCGCCGGCCTGGGTCGCCTCCAGGTCCCAGGCAGCACTGATATCGGTCAGGAAGGGTCCGGGCATCAGTGTGTTGACACGCACCGTCGGGCCGTAGGCCAAGGCGAACCCCTCGGTCAGCGCATTGAGACCGGCCTTGGAGGCCGCGTAGGGCAAGAACGCCGGATCGGGCTTACGTGAGCCACTTGTGCTGACGTTGATGATCGAACCCCCGCCGTCGGCCACCATGCGTTCCCCGATCAACGCCGAAAGCCGGAACGGCCCCTTGAGATTCAGGTTCATCACCGAGTCGAACAGCTTCTCCGATACCGAGGTCAGCGAGTCGTACAGCGGCGACATGCCCGCGTTGTTGACCAACACGTCGACCCTGCCGAACCGGGCATAGCACGCGTCGACCAGCCCGTCGAGCTGATCCCACCGGCCGACGTGCACCTGATACGGGAAGGCGGCCCTGCCGGTGGCCGCGGTGATCTGCTGCGCGGTGGCCACGCACGACTCGTACTTGCGGCTGGCGATGACGACGTCGGCGCCGCATTCGGCCATCGCGAAAGCCATCTGCCGGCCCAGGCCACGACTGCCGCCGGTGATCAACACCACCCGGTCGGTCAGGTCGAACAGTTCGTCGGCGTAACCCATGTCCGGTCCTCCTCGGTGTGCCGCCATATGGTGTCACGGTGCAGCTTCTAGTGGTTCGACATGCGTTGCCCCTGCGGAGCGAGCCCGGCGAGGGCTCCGATCCGCACCTGTCCGACGAGGGATTGGCGCAGGCCGCGCGGCTGCCCGAGGCGTTGTCCCGATTCCCGATCACCCGACTGGTGAGCAGCCCGCAACGGCGCGCGATCCAGACCGCGGGGCCGTTGGCCGACAAGCTGGGGCTCGGCGTCGACGTCGACGAACGCCTGGCCGAATACGACCGCGACCTCGGCCACTACATCCCGATCGAGCAGATCGCCAAGGAGAACCCCGAGGAGCTTGCCCGGCTGGCGTCGGGACAGTTGCCCAGCGCGGTCGACGCGACGGCATTCCGGGACCGGGTGGTCGCGGCGATGGCGGACCTGGTCACCGCCACCGGTCACGACGAGACGGTCGCGGTGTTCAGCCACGGTGGCGTCATCAACGTCCTGCTGCATCACATCCTGGGTACCGAGCGGTTGCTGTCGTTTCATGTCGACTACGCCTCGGTGACCCGGCTGCTGGCCTCGCGCAGCGGCAGGCTGTCCGTCGCGGGTGTCAACGGCACCGAACACGTATGGGACCTGCTTCCGCGAAACGTGCAGTGGTAAACAGTTCCGGTGACCAACCTCGACGGACTCGATCTCGACGCCCTGGACGCCCACCTGCGCGCGGAGGGCATCCCGCGATCCGGTGAACTGCGGGCCGAGCTGATCTCCGGCGGCCGGTCCAACCTGACCTTCCGGGTGTTCGACGATTCGTCGAAGTGGGTGCTGCGCCGTCCGCCACTGCACGGGCTGACCCCGTCGGCGCACGATATGGCCCGCGAATACCGGGTTGTGGCGGCGCTGGCCGACACCGCGGTGCCGGTGGCCCGCGCGGTGACCATGCGCAATGACGACTCCGTGCTCGGAGCGCCGTTCCAGATGGTCGAGAACGTGGACGGCCGCGTCGTCCGCAGCGCCGCCGAGCTGCAGGAGCTCGGTGACGGCCAGGTGGTCGAGCAATGTGTCGACGCGCTCATCAAGGTGCTCGCCGACCTGCATGCCGTCGACCCGGACGCGGTCGGGCTCGGCGACTTCGGCAAGGCGCAGGGCTACCTGGAACGCCAGGTGCGCCGCTGGGGTTCGCAATGGGATCACGTGCAGTTGCCCGACGACGCCCGCGACGCCGATGTGAGACGGTTGCATTCAGCTCTCGCGCAACGGATTCCGGCAAGCCCCCGCGCGTCCATCGTGCACGGGGACTACCGCATCGACAACACCATCCTCGATGCCCAGGACGCCACGGTGGTGCGCGCCGTGCTGGACTGGGAACTCTCCACGCTCGGTGATCCGCTCTCCGATGCCGCGCTGATGTGTGTCTACCGCAACCCCAACTTCGACGATGTGCTCGGAATGCGGGCGGCGTGGACATCGGAGTTGCTACCGCAGGCCGATGACCTCGCCCAGCGGTATGCGGTGGCCAGCGGGCAGGAACTGCAGAACTGGGACTTCTACATGGCGCTGGCCTACTTCAAGCTGGCGATCATCGCCGCGGGTATCGATTTCCGCGGCCGCGAAGGCGGCGAGGCGCCCGCGGCGGTCGGTGCCGCCGTGGCGCCGCTCATCGCCGAGGGGCTCAAGCTCGTCTAGCCCGACCGCCGCGCCGCCTTCAGGTTCTTGCGCGCCGCGATCCGCAACTGCACGATCCGCGCGGCCCCGACGAGCACCGTCAGCAACCCGCCGCCCACCGCGGCCAGCAGCAGCGCCACGCCCAACGGCAGCGTCCAGTTCCAGCCGAGGAAGTGGAAGGTCCCGGCGTCGGTGTTCTGGGCGATGAAGATCAGCAGCACGATCAGGATCAGGAATCCGATGATCAGTGACGACCACAGCGCGGCCGCCCGGGTGAACTTCACCGCGTCCTCGGGCGGGGGCGGTGTCTCCGCGGCGCCGTGCGGATCGAAAGGCTGCTCCGGTTCGGCGGGCAGCGCGTGCGGGTCGGTCGTCATGGTATTTATCTTGCCCCCTCGGCGGAGATTGCAAACCATCTCACCGTGAGTTAAAGCTCGGCATCTGTCGGCACGGCCCGTTACTGTCGAGAAACTGCCACGCTTCACAGAGCATCGGGCCGAGGGGACGGTATGCGCTGCATCAAGACACTGGTAATCGTCTGCACAGCGCTGCTGGCGGCATTGAGCGCCGGCTGCGGCAGTGCCAACCCGCTGGGCGGCGGCGAAATATCCGGTGATCTGAAATCGATCACCATCGGATCCGCGGACTTCACCGAGTCCAAGATCATCGCCGAACTCTACGCCCATGCCTTGGAGGTCAACGGGTTCACCATCAAACGGCAGTTCGGCATCGGCAGCCGGGAGACGTATATCCCTGCCGTGCAGGATCATTCCATCGACCTGATCCCCGAATACACCGGCAACCTGCTGCAGTACTTCGACCCGCAGGCGACGGCGACCACCTCCGATGCCGTACTCCTGGCCCTGCTCAAGGAGCTGCCCGGCGACCTGTCGATCCTGTACCCCTCACCGGCCGAGGACAAGGACACCCTTGCGGTGTCCGAGGCGACGGCGCGGGAGTGGAACCTGACATCCATCGCCGATCTCGCGGCGCGGTCAGCGGAAGTGAAAATCGGTGCGCCATCGGAATTTCAGACCCGCCAGACCGGCCTGGTCGGCCTGAAGGAAAAGTACGGTCTGGATATCTCCGCGGAGAACTTCGTCTCGATCAGCGACGGCGGGGGACCCGCGACGGTGCAGGCGCTCACCGGTGGCACCGTCACCGCCGCCAACATCTTCAGCACATCACCTGCCATCGAGAAGAACAACCTGGTGGTGCTCGAAGACCCCGAGAATGCGTTCCTGGCCGCCAATGTGGTGCCGCTGGTCGCGTCGCAGAAGATGTCGACCGAGCTCAAGGCCGTCCTCGACGCCGTCAGCGCCAAGCTGACCACCGAGGCGCTGATCGCGCTGAACACCTCCGTAGAGGGAAATGACGGCATCGACCCGGACGAGGCCGCCGCACAGTGGATCGCGGACAACGGTTTCGACCAACCGCTACCGGGTAAGTGAGAGCGCGATGATCACCTTCACAGGCGTCACCAAGAAGTACCCGGACGGAACCGTCGCCGTCGACGACCTCACGCTCGAGGTTCCCGAGGGCACCGTCGCGGCGTTCGTCGGCCCGTCGGGCTGCGGTAAGACGACATCGATGCGGATGATCAACCGGATGATCGAGCCGACCTCGGGCACGCTGACCGTCAACGGTGCGGATGTGACCACCGTCGACCCGGTCAAGTTACGGCTGGGCATCGGATATGTGATCCAGAGCGCCGGCCTGATGCCGCACCAGCGGGTGGTGGACAACGTCGCCACGGTACCGGTGCTCAAAGGGGAATCACGGCGCAGTGCCCGCAAGGCCGCCCTGGAGGTCCTCGAGCGCGTCGGGCTGGATCCCAAACTGGCTCAACGGTATCCGTCCCAGCTCTCGGGCGGTCAGCAGCAGCGCGTCGGGGTGGCCCGGGCGCTGGCCGCCGACCCGCCGATCCTGCTGATGGATGAGCCGTTCAGTGCCGTGGACCCGGTGGTGCGCGAGGAGTTGCAGACCGAGATCCTGCGACTGCAAAGCGAATTGCACAAGACCATCGTGTTCGTCACGCACGATATCGACGAGGCGGTCAAGTTGGGGGACAAGGTTGCGGTGTTCGGCAGGGGCGGTGTGCTCCAGCAGTACGCCGAGCCGTCGTTCGTGCTGTCGAACCCGGCCAACGACCTGGTCTCCGGTTTCGTCGGCGCCGACCGCGGTTACCGGGGACTGCAGTTCTTCGAGGCGACCGGGCTGCCGCTGCACGATATCCGCACCGTCGCCGAGGACGATATCGACCAACTCGAGCTGGTGACCGACGAATGGGCGCTGGTGATCCGGGCCGGCGGAGATCCGTTCGCGTGGATCAACGCCGAGGGTGTACAGGTACACCGCAACGGAAGTGCGTTGTACGACAGCACGATCGGCGGTGGATCTTTCTTCCGCCCCGGTGGCTCGTTGCGCATGGCACTGGATGCCGCGCTGTCCTCGCCGTCCGGGCTCGGGGTGGCCGTCGACGAGGACGGTCGGATGCTCGGCGGTGTACAGGCCGACGACGTGTTGGCCGCGCTCAAGCAACAGCGCCAGGTTCCGAAGGTCGGGTAGCTCTTGAACTACCTGCTGACCCACCTCGACGACGCCTGGACGCTGACGCTGATCCATCTGCGGCTGTCGCTGGTGCCGATCGTGTTGGGATTGCTCGTCGCAATACCGATCGGCGCGCTCATCCAGCGCACGACCCTGCCGCGGCGGGTCGTCACGGTGCTCGCCAGCATCATCTTCACGATCCCGTCGCTGGCGTTGTTCGTGGTGCTCCCGCTGGTCATCCCGACCCGCATCCTCGACGAAGCCAACGTCATCGTCGCCCTGACGCTCTACACCACCGCGCTGCTGGTGCGCGCGGTGCCCGAGGCGCTGGACGCGGTACCGCCGGATGTCCTCGACGCGGCCACCGCCGTCGGCTACCGGCCGCTCACCCGCGTCCTCAAGATCGAACTGCCCCTTGCCATCCCGGTACTCTTCGCGAGCCTGCGGGTGGTCGCGGTCACCAACATCTCGATGGTGTCGGTCGGCTCGGTGATCGGCATCGGCGGCCTCGGCACCTGGTTCACCGAGGGCTACCAGGCCAACAAGAGCGGCCAGATCATCGCCGGCATCATCGCGATCTTCGTGCTGGCAGTGGTGATCGACACGCTGATCCTGCTGGCGGGCAAGGCGCTGACGCCCTGGGACAGCGGCGCCAGAACCAAGGCGGGTGCACGATGAACTTCCTGCACGAAGCGCTGGCCTACATCTTCACCGCGGCGAACTGGTCCGGGCCGGCCGGCCTCGGGATCCGGATCGTCGAGCACCTGCAGTACACCGGCATCGCGGTGCTGTTCTCGGTGCTGATCGCCATCCCGGTCGGACTCGTCATCGGGCACACCGGGCGCGGCACCTTCGTGGTGGTCACCGCGGTCAACGCCCTGCGCGCTCTGCCGACGCTCGGCGTGCTGCTGCTCGGCGTGCTGCTGTGGGGGCTCGGGCTGATCCCGCCGACCGTGGCGCTGATGTTGCTGGGCATCCCCCCGCTATTGGCCGGCACCTATTCGGGCATCGCCAACGTCGACGCGGCCGTCGTCGACGCGGCCCGGGCGATGGGGATGACCGAGCGGCAGGTGCTGTTTCGGGTCGAGGTGCCCAACGCCCTGCCGCTGATCCTCGGTGGCCTGCGCACTGCGACCCTGCAGATTGTGGCCACCGCCACCGTCGCCGCCTACGCCAGCCTCGGCGGTTTGGGGCGCTACCTGATCGACGGCATCAAGGTCCGTGAGTTCTACCTGGCGCTGGTCGGCGCACTGATGGTGACCTTGCTCGCACTGGCCCTCGATGCGGTGCTGGCGCTGGCGGTATGGCTGTCCCAACCCGGCGCAGACCGTTTCGGCAGGCGGGGGCACGGGTTACCGCAGCCACTGCTCGATGACGAAGTGGCGCTCGAATCCCCCAACGCGGCTACGAAGCCCGGGGACGTTCGCATACGGTATGAGGGTGACTGAACCAGCCCCACAATCAGGCACGGGCGCCACGACCGAGACCGAAGGCTTCTGGCCGGCGATCCTGACCTGGCGTGCGCACGATGTGCCACGGATGGAGTCGGTGCGCGTGCAGCTCTCGGGCAATCGCATCAAGGCCTACGGACGCATCGTGTCGGCCGCGACGTCCTCGGACCCCGCGTTCAGCGCCTCCTATGACCTGGTCACCGATGAATCCGGCGCCACCAAGCGGTTGTCACTGACCATGACGCTGGCCGAACGCGAACGTCAGCTGTCCATCGCCCGCGACGAAGAGGGCATGTGGCTGGTGCGTGACCACCAGAACCAGACCAGCCGCGCCGCGTTCGACGGGGCACTGGATGTGGACGTCGTGTTCAGCCCGTTCTTCAACGCGTTGCCGATCCGCCGCACCGGGCTCTACCAGCGAGCCGATGCCCTGGAGCTGCCCGTGGTCTACGTGCGGCTGCCCGAGCTGACGGTGCAGTTGGAGACGATCAGCTACCGCAGCAGCGGCGCGCAGGGCATCGAGCTCAAGTCCCCGGTCGCCGAGACCACCATCACCGTCGACGACGACGGGTTCATCCTCGACTATCCCGGACTGGCAACGCGGATCTGATCACCCCGCCGGCCCGCCCGGCCGCGGCGAGCTCCTCCCGCCAGTCCGGTGCGCCGATGGTGACGGCCAGGATGTCGGGCCTGCTGAAACTGTCGTAGCGCATGCGGGCGGAATGGCCCGCCTCCACCAGATCGGCCACCGAGCTGTGCGCGGCCAGCCGCTCGCGGGCCCGGTTGAGCAGGTCCATGGTGCGGTCCAGGCTGGTCAGCAGCTGCTCGGCATTCGCCTCGCACATCGCCCGCACCAGATCGGGGGCGGTCGCCGCGACCCGGGTGCCGTCGCGGAAAGACCCGGCGGCCAGGGCGAAGGCCAGCGGAACGTCACCGGCGGTCGCCGCCAGCGCCTCGGCCAGCAGGTGCGGCAGATGCGATATCGCCGCGGCGGCGCCATCGTGCTCGTCGGAGCGCGCCGGCACCACGAACGCGCGGCAGTCCAGTGCCAGCCGCATCACCTGAGCCCACACGCTCTCGTCGACCCCGTCGTCCACGCTGATCACCCACGGCGTCTCGGCGAACAGGTCCTTGTCACCCGCCGACCACCCGGAGTGCGCCGTTCCGGTCATCGGGTGCCCGCCGACGAAGCGCGCGCGCAGACCGGCGGCCTCGACCTGCGCGAGCACCGGGCCCTTGACGCTGGTGACATCGGTGAGCGCGCAGTCCGGGGCGAGGGCATGCACCCGCGCGAGCAGCGAGCCCAGCGCGGGCATCGGCACGGCCAGCACGATCAGCGCCTTGGTGCGTGCGGCCCGCGACAGCGCCTCGTCCAAGGAGTCGGTGGCGTCGAACCCGTCGAACCGGGCGGCCTGCACACCGTCGACCGAGCGGTTGTAGCCGAACACCTCGCGGCCGGCCGCGGCCGCCGCCCGCAGCAAGGATCCGCCGATCAGTCCCAGTCCCAGCACACATACCGGAGTCGCGGTCACGGTTCTAGGTTGGCACACGCCGCGGTGCCCGAGGAATAGGTGGTCAAACGTCCCGGCCGGGGACTACCGTTAGCGCCCATGGGAGCACAGCGTGCGCCGGCGCAGGATGCTGCCAGCCTGCCGGGCGGATTCGGAGTCGCGGTCGTCCGAGAGGACGGCAAATGGCGGTGCACTCCGTTGCGCCGGGCTGCGCTCAACAGCCTGGCCACCGCCGAGACCGAATTGCGGGAGCTGCGCAGTGCGGGCGCCGTTTTTGGGTTGCTCGACGTCGACGAGGAGTTCTTCGTCATCGTGCGGCCGGCCCCGGCCGGCGCCCGACTGCTGCTCTCGGATGCCACCGCGGCGTTGGACTACGATATCGCCGCCGAGGTGCTCGACAAGCTGGACTCCGATATCGACGACGAGGACCTCGAGGACGCGGACCCGTTCGAGGAGGGCGACCTCGGCGTGCTCGCCGATATGGGCCTGCCCGCCGGCGTGCTCGGGGTGATCATCTCCGATGACGACATGGAGATCGAGGAGCAGATCACGGCCATCGCCGAGCGGATGGGTTTCGACAACGAACTGTCCACGGTGCTCGACAAACTGGGGCGGTGAACTCGGATCAGGAGCTGATCCGGCTCGCGCTGCAGGCGGCCCGCGCCGCCCCGGTCGGCGATGTGCCGATCGGCGCGGTGGTGTTCGGACCCGATGGCACCGAGCTGGCCCGCGCCGCCAATGCCCGTGAAGCACTGGGCGACCCGACCGCGCATGCCGAGATCCTGGCGATGCGTGCGGCCGCCGGACGCCTGGGAGACGGCTGGCGGCTGGAGGGTTGCACGCTGGCGGTGACCGTGGAGCCGTGCACCATGTGCGCCGGGGCGCTGGTGCTGGCACGCATCGGGCTGCTGGTGTTCGGGGCGTGGGAGCCCAAGACCGGGGCGGTGGGCTCGCTGTGGGATGTGGTGCGCGATCGCCGGCTGGCACACCGGCCGCAGGTGCGCGGCGGGGTGCTCGAGCAGGAGTGCGCGGGGCTGATGGAGGAGTTCTTCGCGCGCCACCGCGGCTAGCTGTACTGACCACTGCGCCGGCACTACGGTTCCTCGCGTGATCGAGCCCGTATCGCGTCATGAACCGTCGTCTCGGCGACCGATTAGGGCGCGGGGCGGGCGCCCGGTAAGCTGCCTCCCGGTGGCGTGTCCGAGCGGCCTAAGGAGCACGCCTCGAAAGCGTGTGACGGGTAACCCCCGTCCGAGGGTTCAAATCCCTCCGCCACCGCCACAGCTCCCCATCGGTAACCACTGGTGGGGAGCTTTTTCGTTGTCGGCTATTTGCCGAGTGCCTGCTCCACGCGCTGCACCTTGGCGCTGAGCTGGCCGGTGTGCCCGGGGCGGATATCGGCCTTGAGCACCAGGCCGACCCGCGGCGACACCGCCGCCACCGCATCCACGGCCTGTTTGATGACGGCCATCACCTCGTCCCATTCGCCCTCGATGTTGGTGAACATCGCGTTCGTCTCGTTGGGCAGCCCGGACGCCCGCACGATGCGGACGGCCTCGGCGACCGCACGGTGCACGCCACCGTCGTCATCGGCGGCGGACGGGGTCAGGCTGAACGCGACGATCATGGCGTCCAGCCTGGCACAGGATCTCAGACGGCGACGGTGACGAAGGTGCTCGCCGGCAGGGCCGCTCCGATCACGGTGCCCTGGGCCGTCCCGTTGGGTGTGGGAATCGGCAGCTTCGATCCGGGGGTCAGGTCGTCGCCGTTGTCGGTGTCACCGGCGAACCAGTCGTTGAACCACTCGGCGGACAGCTGGGCGACCGCCGGCGGGTTCTGCGGCTGCGGGAAACCCGCGATCAGGTAGGCGCCGAACTGGATGAGCGCGTTGCCGCCCTTCATCGAGTCCATGTGCACACCACCGGACAGCACCACCCCATTGAACCGGCCCGGGCGTGCCGCGTTCAGATCAGCCTTGAGGGTGCTGATGAAGTTGAAGGCGTTGTGGGGTGCGCCGATCTCGCGAACCGGGATGTAGCGGCCGGTCGCGTCCTCGTAGGTCTGCAACTTGGCCAGCGCGACCGCCATCGTGTTGCCGGTCGGCACGCCGTCGAGGGTGATTACCCCGACGAGGTCGTCGGCGGCACCCTTGTCGACGAGATATCCCGCGACTGCCGACACCAGCCCTGCGCCCGCGGAATGTCCCGCCAGACCGAACTTCTCGGGCAGCGTCGCGTCCGCGGGGTCCAGCCCGTAGCGGGCGGCGAAACCGGCGGCCAGTGCGCTGTCGGTCAGCGCCGCCCGATCGCCGACGAACAGGTCGGCGATCGCATCGGCCATCCCTGCTCCGTTGATCCAGTTGTCTTCCCCGGCAAAGGGATTCGAGGAAATGGTGGGGGTGACGACGATGGCCCCGGTGGATGCGGCAAGGTTGGCCGCGGTGAAGCTGTACATCGGACCGAGTGCGAAGAAGCCGTGTTGCAACACGATCAGCTTGTCCGGCACCTCCTCGCCCTCGGGGTAGTACCAATTGGCCCGCACCCGCTGCCCGGTGGACAGCAGGATGGTGGAGTTGCGCACCGTCACCGTGCTGTTCGGCGGCAGGACCGGCGGACCGGTGACCAACGACTCCAATGCCTGCAGGGAATTGAAGATCAGGGAGCCGATGCCGCTGGTGATCCGACCGGTCACGCCCGCCAACCAGCGGATCAGGTTCGGCGGCGATGCCGCCGCGGCCTGCACCGGCGCGGCGGCCTCCGGCGCGGCCAAGGCCAGCGACACCCCCGGTTGCGGGGAGATTCTGGCGACGGCCGCCGGAGCGCCGGCGGCGATATCGGTCACCGCCGGAGCGCCGGCGCCGATATCGGTCACCGCCGGCGTCGCGACGGTGACAACGGCCGGCGCGGTCTCGGGCGCGACCGGCACCGCCCGCTCGGGCGCGCTCGCGCGAAGCGGCGCGGTACGGGGTTGCAGTGCCGTGATCGGCTCAGTCCGCGCGGCGAGCGGGCGCTTCTTTTTCTTCGGTTGCGCGCCGAGGTCGTCCGCCGCCGGGTCGGCAGACGTCGCCGTGTCGGATTCGGATTCGGGTTCGCGCGACGCGGTCGGGCCGGTGCCACCGTCGGTCTTGCTGCTTGTCGACTCCGAGGTGCCCGATTCCGACCCGGGTCCGGACCCCGACGCGGGCGCCGAATCGTCGGCCGCCGCGACGCCCGCGCCTGCCAGTACCGCGGCTGACACCCCGGCTGACAAGAGTCCAGCACTGACCCAGGTGGCAAGCCGGTCCATAAAAATCCCCTGACGATCGAAAAGAAGCAAACTCCATCCTGCCCGATTATTGACACGAGCGAAAGATCGGAGAGGGTTTTCCGGACCGTCATACTCGGATACCGACGAAGGGAAATACCGATGAAGGCTGTCAGCTGTGTATCCGGCGAGTTGTCCGTGGTCGAACTACCCGCGCCGCGCCCGGCGCCCGGGCAGTTACTCCTCGAGGTGCGGCGATGCGGAATTTGCGGGTCCGACCTGCACGCCAAGGATCACGCCGACGAGTTGACCGGGGTGATGCAGGCGGTCGGATACCCGGATTTCATGCGCGGGGACACCCCCACCGTGATGGGCCACGAATTCTGCGGGGAGGTGGTCGAGCGGGGAAAGGGCGTCGCCAAGGGGTTCAAAATCGGCGCCACCGTGGTGTCCTTTCCCCTGCTGCGGGCAAACGGTGGCGTGCATCTGACGGGTCTTTCGCCGCTGGCCCCGGGCGGCTACGCCGAGCAGGTGCTCGGCGAGGCCGCCATGAGCTTCGTCGTGCCCAACGGGCTCGACGTCGACACCGCGGCCCTCACCGAACCGATGGCGGTGGCGCTGCACGCGGTCCGGCGCAGCGAGATCGGGCGTCGAGACACCGCCATCGTGATCGGCTGCGGTCCGGTCGGGCTGGCCGTCATCTGCCACCTCAAGGCCAAGGGGGTGGCGACCATCATCGCCAGCGACTACTCGCCGACCCGCCGCGCGTTGGCCGCGCGGTGTGGCGCCGACGTGGTGGTCGATCCGGCGCACGATTCCCCGTACGACCGGGCGGCCACGCAGAAGGGCGTGATCACCGCGGCTCCCGACCTGTACGAACTGGGGATGAGCTCGATGGAGAAGCTGCGCAAGGTACCGGGATGGGCGCATCTGTACCGGCTCGCCGACCGGCTCGGTGCGGCGGGACCCAAGAGCCCGGTCATCTTCGAATGCGTCGGGGTGCCGGGCATGATCGACGGTGCGATCGCCGCTGCGCCGGTGGCCAGCAAGGTGATCGTCGTGGGGGTCTGTATGGGCGATGACCGGCTGCGGCCGGCGATGGCCAACGGTAAGGAGATCGATCTGCGGTTCGTCTTCGGGTACACCCCGCTGGAGTTCCGGGACACGCTGTACCTACTGGCCGACGGCAAGGTGGATGCGTCCGCGCTGGTCACCGGCACGGTCGGGTTGGACGGGGTGGCCGCGGCGTTCCAGGCGCTGGGCGACCCGGAGTCGCAGGCCAAGATCCTGATCGATCCGCGCAGCGCGGCCGTCGAACCCGCTTCCCCTGTTGCTTGAAAACTGTTCACCCGCAGTTCTTTTCGGCCGTGACTTTGGTCAAACACGGCGTGCGTCGCCCGCTTCGGCGGGGGTGGTGTGCGACAGTTGAGCCATCATGGCGAGCAGATGGGATCGCAACCTGACGTGGCGTGACCCGTTGTCACTGTCGTTCGAGGTGCACCGCCGGGTGCTGCTGGCCCGGCTGCGACGCCATCAGCGCCGTCAAGCGGCCTCGGCGCCACCGTCGCGGCTGTCCTGAGCGGAGTGCGCCGATCGGACCGGAGCCTGGGCGGTGCGCGGTCCGCTCCGGTTGCCCCCGAACGCACTGCGCGGGGAGTCGCGCAGTGTCACGGCCGGGCCCGGCGTCGGCCGCAGCGTCCTCGGTGTGCGGATGTCGTCCTGCGATGACGGCTCATCCGCGCCGATCGCATCTGCATCCGTTTCGGCTTCGGCTTCGGCCTGCGGCGCTTCGGTGGCCGACCGTGCCGCCGCGGTGGCCGGCGGTGAGACCGGGGTCGCGGCCGGTGGGCGCTTGATGCCCAGCAGGTTCTCCAGACCTTGGCGCAGCGCCCCGGGGACCGCGTTGAGCGCCTCGACGATCTTGCGTGGCGGGGTGATCAGAGACAAGGGTGTGCGCACCTCGGGGTTCAGGTTCAGCCGGTCGGTGTAGCCCATATCGACGATGACCCGTAGCAGCGGTTCGACCAACCCGAACAGTCGCTCCGCCGGGGCGGACACCCCGAGGTGGTAGGCGATGTCGCGCAGTGGCCCGAGCAACGGCAGACGGGTCGCCGGGATCAGGATGTAGGTTTCGGTCCCGCCGGTGACCGGGTCGGTGACCGTCCTGACGTGATTGTCGGGGTCGGTGGGGTCGGCCTCGTTGTACCAATTGTCGACATGGGCGTACTTGTGTCCGAGCACGGCATTCAGGATCGCTACCGGATTGAAGTAGGCGGGAAAATCGCCCCACAGGTCGTACTCGTTGACGATGTAGGTGGTGTCGTACTGGGAGGGTTGTCCCGGACCCATCGGGGAGACCACATTGGGGATGGCGATACCGGGGAACCGCGCGAAGATGCCGCCGTTGGGGACGAATGGCGTGGCGATCTGCAGGAAGCTCAGGTCCTGTGGCGACGGCGGATCGTCGGACGCTGCGACATCGCGTTTGAGTTGTTCGACGAGCAGTGCGCCCAGCGAGTAGCCGGCGACCAGCACTTTGCCGGAGGTGGTTGCCAGCTGCTGGTGCAGCACCGGCATGCCGATGCGGACGCTGCGATCCAGGTTGAGTGAGGCCGGGTACTCGACGCCGATGTAGCTGTCCCCGGGCGGCACCACGGTCTGGTTCAGCTTGACCGGCACCCGTTCGGAAAGCGGATCACTGCTGCCGCCGACACCGATGACGGTGTTGACCAGCGCAACGACGGGTCGCCAGCCCGCGGAGCCGAGCGCGTGCCCGCCGACGAGCGCGACCGTGACCGCGACGGCGAGCAGCGTTGCCGCAAGTGTTCTGTGGCGTGCCCCGGCCATGTGGATCCCCCCTCGACGAACAGGACGGTACATGGGTACGGCGATTAACGACCGGGATTTGCGACGTCTGCGTCGGCGGGAGATTAGAGTCAGGCCACATGAAGGTGCTTCGGGGACTGGTGGCGGCTGCCGCGATCACGGTGGGATTCGGTGGACTGGCCGCGACGGCGGCTCCCGAGGCTGACGCCGATGTGGTGGCCTATCTGGTCAACGTGCACGTGCGGCCCGGATACAACTTCCCCAACGGCGATGTCGCCATCGCCTACGGCAACACCGTCTGCGACCGGGTCGCGGCCAAGATGCCGTACGCCCAGCTGGTCGATCAGCTCAAGGCCGACTTCCGCACGAGCGACTACTACCAGGCCGGCTACCTGATCAATCAGGCCGTCAACGAGCTGTGTCCCGCGCAGATCTGGCAGCTGCGCGAATCGGCCGCCGGGTACACGGCCTGACACGAGAACGGCGGCACCCCCGGACAAGGATGCCGCCGTCGTCCCGCTGCGCCCTGGATCAGGGGCAGGTGACCTCGATCTCGAATGGTTTGTTCACCGGGGTCATCGGGTTGGCCATGTCGACGCCGGTGGCGGTTCCGGTGATCTTGTAGGTGTTGCCGTCCTTCTCGGCCGTCGCCTCGCCGCCCGCACCGGCGGCGTAGCCGAGGGTCACCCCGTTCACGTTGCCCAGCCCGACCGAGGTAACGGTGGGGTTGTCGCCCTCGCTGACGACGGCGGCGATGCCGGTGGTGCCCTCGCCGATGGCGATGTTCACATTGCCGCCCATGGCGGCACACACGATGCTGCCGTTGACGGCCTGCTCCTGGCCGTCGATGACGACCTTGGTGGTGCCCGAGCCGGTGGCGGCGGTGGGCGACTCCGAGGCGGCGGAGGTCTCCGACGCCGAGGACGCTGCGGCACTCGTCTCCGAGGAGCTCGATGCCGATGAGGATTTGTCGTCGGACGAACAGCCGGACAGGCCGGCGATGAGGATCGCCGCACCACTCACGGCGACTACGAAGCCACGCTTCACCACTGATCTCCTTAGGTTGTGCGATCAATCAAGATCGCCGGATGAACCCTCAGCAGTATGTGCGCCGCCGTGCGCGCAGTCATCGGATTGCGCGAAAATCTTGTCTGACTGCGACACATCAGCACGACACCCGCAGGGTGAACTTTCCGTCGGTGGTGAAACTGGGCGCGTCGGTGCGAAAACCCGTTGCCGTACCGGAGATGACGAACGTCGGCCCCACCATGGTGACCTCGGCCGCCGGTTCGCCCAATCCGGCGTTGTAGTTTCCGGTGAATCCGGCCAGGTCACGGATGGCGACGGACTCGGCGGTGAGGTCGTCGCCGGCGGAGACCAGCGCCGTGGTCCCCGAGGCATCCCCACCGGTGGTGATGGCGGTCTGGAAGCCCATCGACGAGCACTGCACGTCATGGGTGGTGCCGCCGTCGCGGCCGTCGACGGTGATCTGTGCGGTGCCCGCGGCGAGCGCCCCTTCGGGCAACGGGGCGGGTGCGGGCTCCGACGAGCACGCCGCGCAGGTCGCCACGGCCCCGGCGATCAGTGCCAACGCTGCAATTTTCATGGACTCGAATCTACGGCCGAGCGGGGCGGGCCGGGCCGGAGTTGGTTGAATGTCCGGGTGAGCGAGCAGTTCTTCGAGGTGCGGGCCGAACTGCCCGGACGTGCCGGGCGGGTCGGCACCATCCACACGCCCCACGGTGATATCCAGACTCCGGCGTTCATCGCCGTCGGCACCGCGGCCACCGTCAAGGCGGTACTGCCGGAAACCATGAAAGATCTGGGGGCGCAGGCGGTTCTGTCCAACGCGTACCACCTGTATCTGCAGCCGGGTCCTGATGTGGTGGACGAGGCCGGTGGCCTGGGGGCCTTCATGAACTGGCCGGGGCCGACCTTCACCGACAGCGGCGGCTTCCAGGTGATGTCCCTGGGGGTCGGGTTCAAGAAGGTACTCGCGATGGACTCCACCCGCGTGCAGGCCGACGACATCATCGCCGCGGGCAAGGAACGCCTCGCCCATGTCGACGAGGACGGTGTGACGTTTCGGTCGCACCGCGACGGCAGCACGCACCGGTTCACCCCGGAGGTTTCCATCGGGATCCAGCACCAATTGGGTGCGGACATCATCTTCGCCTTCGACGAGCTGACCACGTTGGTGAACACCCGCAGCTATCAGGAGCAGTCGGTGCGGCGCACCCACGACTGGGCGCAGCGCTGCGTGGCCGAGCATCGCCGGCTCACCGAGGTGCGCCGCGACAAGCCGTATCAGGCGCTGTTCGGCGTGGTGCAGGGCGCGCAGTACGAGGACCTGCGCCGCCAGGCGGCCCGCGGCCTGGCCGAGATCGGCTTCGACGGGTTCGGCATCGGCGGCGCATTGGAGAAGCAGAATCTGGCCACCATCGTCGGCTGGGTGACCGAGGAGTTGCCCGACGACAAGCCACGACATCTACTCGGAATCAGCGAGCCCGATGACCTTTTCGCTGCGGTGGCCGCCGGCGCGGATACCTTCGACTGCGTGTCCCCGTCCCGGGTGGCGCGCAATGCGGCGGTGTACTCGGCGACGGGGCGGTTCAACATCACCGGGGCGCGCTTCAAACGCGATTTCACGCCCATCGACGACGAATGTGACTGCTACACCTGCGCCAACTACACCAGGGCCTATATCCATCACCTGTTCAAGGCCAAGGAGATCTTGTCCTCGACGTTGTGCACGATCCACAACGAGCGTTTCATCATCAGGTTGGTGGACAGGATCCGTGGGTCCATCCTGGACGGCCGCTTCGACGAGCTGCAAAAAGACGTTCTCGGCCGGTATTACGGTAGTTCGGCGGCGTCATGACGGCCGGTGGCGTGGCGGATGCACAACTGCTGTTGATGCAGATGCTCGACCCGGCCAACCGCGCGGACCCGTATCCGCTGTTCGCGCAGATCCGCGGTCTCGGCCCGCTGCCCATGCCGGACTCGCGCATGACGGTGTTCTCCGGCTTCGCCGACTGCGAGGCGGTGCTGCGCCACCCGGACGCGTGCAGCGACAGCATGAAATCCTCAGTCGTCCAACAACAGTTGGCATCCGGGGCGATGCCACCTCGAGGTAACACGCCGGGATTCCTGTTCCTGGACCCGCCGGATCACACCCGGTTGCGCAGGCTGGCCCAGCAGGCGTTCGCCCCCCGGGTGGTGCGGGCCTTGGAACCCGAGATCGATGCCATGGTCGACCGGCTGCTCGACGCGATGGCCGCCGCCGGCTCGGCGGATCTGATCGCCGATCTGGCCTATCCGCTGCCGGTCGCCGTGATCTGCCGGCTGCTCGGGGTCCCCGTCGACGATGAGCTCCGATTCAGCCGGGCGGCCGCGCTGGTGGCGCAGGCGCTGGACCCGATCATGTCGATCACGGGTGCTCCCGACCCGGATGTCGATGCGCGCCTGCAGGCCGGCGCCTGGCTGCGCGCCTATCTGGGTGAACTCGTCGAGCGGCGCCGTGCGGACCCTGCCGACGATCTGATCTCGGCGCTGATCGCCGCCGAGGAGGACGGCGACCAACTGACGGCGGACGAGATCGTGGCGACCTGCAACCTGCTGCTCATCGCCGGGCATGAGACGACGGTCAACCTGATCGCCAACGCGGCGCAGGTGATGTTGCGTGCACCGCAGCTCTGGGCGGCGTTGGCGGCCGATCCCGGCCTGGCCGGGTCAATCGTCGAGGAGACGCTGCGATTCGATCCACCGGTGCAGCTGGTCATGCGGATCGCCGGGGCGGATATGCGCATCGGTGCCGTCGACATCCCCCGGGGTGACACCATGTTGTTGCTGTTGGCGGCCGCCCAGCGCGATCCCGGCATGTACGAGGCGCCCGACGAGTTCCGACTCGACCGCGAGCCGGTGCGGCATCTGTCCTTCGGGCTGGGCCCGCATTTTTGCCTGGGTGCTCCGCTGGCACGGCTGGAGGCGCGGGTGGCGCTGGCGAAGCTGGCGGCACGATTCCCGGAGGCGCGGCTGGCCGGCGAGCCGGTCTACAAACCGAACGTGACACTGCGCGGGTTGGCAACGCTTTCAGTCGACTTGTAAAGCCATTGGAACGCATTTCGTCGTATAAGTCGCAAAAGCGGGCTGAATCCGCACTAATATGCGTGCATGCGGATTCTTTTGGTGGGTGCCGGCGGCGTCGGTTCGGCGTTTTGTGCGATCGCCGCGCGACGGGATTTCTTCGAGCAGATCGTGGTATCGGACTATGACGGCGCCCGCGCCGAACAGGCGGCCTCGGCCGTCGGCGACGCGCGGTTCATCGCGGCCCGGGTGGATGCCACCTCGGCGGATGCGGTCGCCGCACTGGTACGCGAGCACGCCATCACCCATGTGATGAACGCGGTGGATCCCCGTTTCGTGATGCCGATATTCGACGGGGCCCTGGCCGGCGGCGCCGATTACCTCGACATGGCGATGAGCCTGTCGGCACGCCACCCGGACAAACCGTACGAGCTGACCGGTGTGAAGCTGGGCGATGAGCAGTTCGCCGCCGAGAAGGATTGGCAGGCGGCCGGCCGGCTCGCGCTGGTCGGCATCGGTGTGGAACCGGGGTTGTCCGATGTCTTCGCCCGGTACGCCGCCGACCATCTGTTCAGCGAGATCGACGAGCTCGGCACCCGCGACGGCTCCAACCTGACGGTGGACGGCTACGAGTTCGCCCCGTCGTTCTCGATCTGGACGACCATCGAGGAATGCCTGAACCCGCCGGTGATCTGGGAGGCAGACCGCGGCTGGTTTGTCACCGAACCCTTCAGTGAGCCCGAGGTTTTCGACTTTCCGGACGGTATCGGGCCGGTCGAATGCGTCAACGTCGAACACGAAGAGGTGCTGCTGATGCCGCGCTGGGTGGACTGCAAGCGGGCCACCTTCAAGTACGGGCTCGGCGCCGAGTTCATCGACGTGCTCAAGACGTTGCACAAGTTGGGCCTGGACCGTACCGAGAAGGTCAGAGTGGGCGACGTCGAGGTCAGCCCCCGGGATGTGGTCGCCGCCTGTCTGCCCAACCCGGCCACCCTGGGGCCGAAGATGCGGGGCAAGACCTGCGCCGGGCTGTGGGTGACCGGAACCGGCAAGGACGGCCAACCCCGCTCCACCTACCTCTATCATGTCGTCGACAACGAGTGGTCGATGGCCGAGTACGGCCACCAGTGCGTGGTGTGGCAGACGGCGATCAATCCCGTTGTGGCCCTGGAACTTCTGGCGAACGGCAGCTGGAGTGGCGCCGGGGTTCTGGGGCCGGAGGCCTTCGACGCGGTGCCGTTCCTGGAGCTGCTGACGGCCTACGGCTCCCCATGGGGCGTCAAGGAGCTCTGATCTCCCTTCCCCCCTCCCCGCGAGCGTGCGTGTCTGCGGCCCAGCGCGCCGTACCGATGTGCGAGTAAGCGCACGCTCACCCACCATGGCCGGGCGTTGATCTGTCCGGCCACACCGTCGCTTCCCGGGCGTCGCCTGCAGACACGCGGGGTCGCGACGAAGTAGCGTCGGGTGCATGCCAGAGGAGCTCACCGCCGAGCAGGCCGCCGCGCGGCTGCGGCCCAGCGACACATTGGGGATCCCGTTGGGGCCCGGCCAGCCGCCGGCCGTCCTGCGTGCGCTGGGCGAGCGTGACGACTGGACCGAACTGCGGGTCTACGGTGCGCTGCTCGCCGTACTCACCGAGCTGTTCACCCGCGAGGGGGTGCACTACCTTTCGGGTTTCTACGGTCCGCTGGACCGGGCGCTGCGCGACGGCGGGGCCGATGTCGATTTCGTGCCCGCGGACTTCCGCCGGTTCGGGCCGCTGTTGCGGCGGCAGTCACCGCGCGTGATGACCACCGTCGCGGCGGCTCCGGATGCCGACGGCTGGTGCTCGCTGTCGCTGCATGCCGGCGGCACCGTGGACGAATTGCGCCGTGCCGGGGCGGATCCCGACCGGCTGCTGATCGTCGAGGCATCCGATGCGTTCCCGCGCACCTACGGTCTGGGCGAGCATCGCCACGCCCTGCACGTCGACGAGATCGACATCTTGGTGCGGTCCTCGGAGGCGCCGCTCGCACTGCCCGGTGGAGACACGCCGCCCAGCGACGTCGACCGTGCGATCGCCGAGAATGCCGTGGCCTACCTGCCCTCCGGGGTGACCCTGCAGACCGGTATCGGCGCGATCCCCAACCAGATCGCCACCCTGCTCGCCGAGGGGGACGGCGGCGACTTCGGCCTGCACAGCGAGATGTTCACCGACGGATGCATGCGCCTGCACCGGGCGGGCAAGATCGCCAACGCCCACAAGGGCCAGTTCCACGGTGTCAGCGTGACGACGTTCGCGTTCGGGTCCGCCGAGCTCTACCGGTGGCTCGAAGACAACCGGGACGTGGCCTTCCTGCCGGTCGAGGTGGTCAACGCCCCGCATGTGATCGCCGACAACGAGCGCATGGTGACCATCAACGGTGCGCTGGCCATCGATATCCACGGCCAGGTGGTTGCCGACACCATCGACGGCGGCCAGTTCAGCGGGATCGGTGGCGCCGAGGATTTCGTGGCCGGCGCCGGCCTGGAGCTCTCCGACCGCTCGCTGATCTGCCTGCCGTCGACCTACACCAAGGACGGTGAACTGCGCTCGCGGATCGTCCCGTGGTTCGGTCCCGGCGCGGTGATCACCACCCCGCGCCACCACGTCGACGTCATCGTCACCGAACACGGCACCGCCGAACTCGAGGGCCTGACGGTCCGTGAGCGTGGTGAGGCGCTGGCCGCCATCGCCGATCCGCGATTCCGCGACGGCCTGTTGGCGGCGGCCGAGCGGGCTACCGGGGGCCGGTCACCGGTGGCCGACCGAACCATCCTGTTGTGACCACCGCGTCACAGCGGGTTGAGAATACGGTCCAGGAACTGACGGGTCCGGTCCTGCTTGGGGTTGCCCAGGACCTCCTCCGGTGTGCCCCGTTCCAGGATGATGCCCCGGTCGGTGAACAGCACCTGACTGGAAACCTGTCGGGCGAACTGGATCTCGTGGGTGACGATCACCAGAGTCCAACCCTCGACGGCCAGATCCTTGATGACCGCGAGCACCTCGCCGACCAGTTCCGGGTCCAGCGCGGAGGTCGGCTCGTCGAACAACACCACCTTCGGCTTCATGGCCAGCGCCCGCGCGATCCCGACCCGCTGCTGCTGCCCGCCGGACAGCTGGTAGGGGTACTGGTCCCGCTTGGCGGCCAGACCGACCCGTTCGAGCAGGTCGACGGCCTCGCTCACGGCCTGCTCCATCGGCCGCTTCTGCACGAACACCGGGCCCTCGATCACGTTCTGCAGCACCGTCCGGTGCGGGAACAGGTTGTGTCCCTGGAAGACGAACCCGCTGCGCGACTGGAACCGTCGCACCTCGGATTTCGTTGTCGGTGTCGCGAAGTCGATCTCGACATCGTCGATGCGGATCACGCCCGAGTCGGCCCGGTCCAGTGCGTTGAGGGTGCGTAGCAGGGTCGTTTTGCCCGACCCGGACGGGCCGATGATGGCGGTCGCGGTACCGGCGGCCACCGTGAAGGACACGCCGCGTAACACCCTGTTGTCACCGAAGGCCTTCTCGATCCCCTCGGCTTCGACGCGATACTCGGTCATCTCGCCACGTACCTTTCCAGTCGGTGCTCGGCGCGGGCCTGCCCGAACGACAGCACCAGGCAGATCACCCAGTAGTAGATCGCCGCGGTCCCGTAGAGCGCGAAGAACTCGAAGGTGGGGGCCGCCACGATCTGCGCCTGGCGCAACAGTTCGGTCACCAGGATCGTCGAGGCCAGCGAGGTGTCTTTCACCAGCGAGATCAACGTGTTCGACAGCGGCGGTACCGCGACGCGGGTGGCCTGCGGCAGGATGATCCGGCGCAACGCGCCCGCGTAGGTGTAGCCGATCGTCTCGGCGGCCTCCCACTGCCCCTTCGGGACGCTGAGGATGGCCGAACGGATGATCTCGGCGGCGTAGCCTCCGACATTGAGGCTGAACGCGATCACCGCCGCGGGGAACGGGTCGATCCGCACCCCGAACTCCGGCAGCGCGTAGAACACGATGAACAACTGCACCAGCAGCGGGGTCCCCCGGATGATCGAGATGTAGAACCGGGCCACGTTGCTGAGCACCATGTTCGACGACAACCGGGCCAGCGCCACCGCGAGCGCGATCACCAGCCCGATCACAAAGCTGATGATCGTCAACGGAATCGTCATCGTCAGGGCGGCCTTGGCCAGTGGCCACAGATTGTCCAGCACCAGCTGCATCGCCGAACGCACCGCGGGCTGCGGTCCGGTCGCCGCGGGGGTGGCCCCGGTCGCATCGGCCTTCAGGTACTTCTCCGAGATCGCGGTGAGCGTGCCGTCGGCACGCAGATCGTCGAGGGCACGGTTGAGTTCTGGCAGCAGTCCGCTGTTCTTGCGGGCCGCAAACCCCTGTTCGCTCTTCTCCCCGACGGTGCCGGCGATCCTGACACTGGTGTCGCCGGTCTCGGCGAGGTAGGCGTAGACGGCGATGCTGTCGTTGACGACGACATCGACGCGGCCCTGGTTGAGCAACGTGATGGCCTGGGTGAAGCCCTCCACCGACTCGACGTTCGCGCCGGCATCCTTGGCGATCTGGGACCAGTTGCTGGTGGCGTTCTCGGCGGCGGTCTTACCCCGGATATCGGCGAGGCTCTTGATCGAGTCGTCATCGGCCCGGGTCACGATGACGCCCTCACCGACGGTATAGGGCTGCGACAGGTCGTACTTGGCCTGGCGTTCGGGGTTGATCGTCACCTGGTTGGCGACGATGTCGAACCGGTCGGCCTCCAGCGCGGCGAAGATGGAGTCCCACGGGGTCTCTACGAACTCGACACGCACACCGAGCTTCTCGCCGACCGCTTTGGCCACGTCCACGTCATAGCCGACCAACTCGCCGGTGGCAGGATCGTGGTAGCTGAACGGGGCGTACACCCCCTCGGTGCCGACTCGCAGCACCCCGGCCGAGCCGATCGGGTCCGTGGGCGGCTGGCCGGAAGTTCCGCAGCCGACGGCGCCGAGGATCACCGCGGCTACCGCGACGACGGCGAGCAATATCCGCACGGGGTTTGCGAGCACGGGCGGACCGTAGCAACGGTCGTCCCGCGCGCACAGGGTTTCGCTCACACGGGCCGGTATACCCAGGGTTCGCGCGGTAAACCGGTCGGATCGAACTCGGTGAGCATGCCCGCCAGCGTGGTGGCGCGGTAGCCCAGCGACTCGGCGATGAGACGCAGCGTCGGGGCCACCCCGATCTGGGCCAGCGTCACCGCTCCGTCGCGTTTTGCCAGCCGCTTGCCCTCGGCATTGAGCACCAGCGGTACGTGCACATAGGTCACCGGCGGATACCCCAGTAGCTCGGCCAGGTAAGCCTGCCGCGGTGACGATGACAGCAGATCGTCACCGCGCACTACCTGGTCGACGTGCTGAGCGGCATCGTCGACGACCACCGCCAGGTTGTACGCGGCCACCCCGTCGCCGCGGCGCAGCACGAAATCGTCGACCACACCGGTGAATTCACCGTGCAGAAGATCGGTGACGGTGTAGGAGTAGGTGTCGCTGCGCAACCGCAGTGCCGGTGGGCGCACCGGATCGGCCGGTGGCTCGCGGTCCCGGCAGGTACCCGGGTAGGCGCCCTCGGGCGCGTGGGGGGCGCGCGGCGCGCTGAGAATATCCTTTCTGCTGCAATAGCATTCGTACACCAGGCCGCGTGCGGAGAGCTCGGCGATGACGCTGTCGTAGCGATCCGCGTGCGCGGACTGATATTCGGTAGCGCCGTCGGAGGTCACGCCGATGGCGCGTAGATCGGCAAGCTGGCGGACCGCCACATCGTCAGACGTACGGTCGTCGAGGTCTTCGACCCGGATAAGGAACCGGCGCCCGGATGCCCTGGCGAACAACCAGGCCAACACTGCCGTGCGCAGATTTCCGATATGCAGGTCGGCCGACGGGCTGGGAGCGAACCGGCCCGAACCGGGCCCGTCGCTGCGCTCGCCCAGGTAGCCCGGCATAGCCCGTCAGGCTACCTGCGCCAGCCGATCGCGGGCCTGCGCGGTGCACTGCGCCCACCGCGGGCCCGGAACCTGCACCGCGGACCCCGATGCGAAGGCACTGGAGATCACCAGATCGGGATGCAATGTTCCCAGCACCTGCAGGCTGTGCTGCAGCTGGGCGGCATCGCTGATGCCCGGGAGGTGGCCGGCCGCCCAGCGGCCGTCCTCGCCCAGGTAGATGGTGTCGCCGGTGAACAGGTATTCCTGGCCGTTGGCGCCAGGCACCAGATAGCACGTGCTGCCGGGAGAGTGGCCGGGCGTGGGGATCACCTCGATCCCGTTGGCGTCGACCTGCCTGCTGCTGACCGCGACGTCGACATGGGTGTGCTTGGCGATATCGTCCAGCTCGGCGACCGGGGCGTGCAGTTTGGCACCGAACTGTGCGCCGATGCGGCCCAGCATCGGGCCCGCCTCGTCACGGTGCGACAGATACTGGTGTGCGACGCCGCCGAGGCGCCGCAGTTCGGCGAAGTCGGCATCGGTCTGGGTGCTGTAGAACAGCACATTGCCGCAGCGGCCTCCGGTCCACAGGTAGGCGTGGGTCCTCAGCCCGGGGAAAGGGCTGTCCTGGCGGGTCTCCCACAGGTCGGAGCGGATCTGTCGCATGGGTGCCTCCTGATCGGTTGCACCCAGCCTTCAACATCAACCGCGGTTGAGGTCAACCTGTTTTCGGCGGTACCGCGGCGTCAGTTGCAGCCGCCGGCGCTGACCCATCTCCCGTTGTAGCCGATGCAGCCGCTGACGTTCGACCCGGGCGGCGGGGGTGGTGGCGGCGGGTCCTCGGGCAGCGGCGCGTAATAGGCCGGGGGCGGGACGTAGGGGGCCACCGCATCGGCAATATCGACGCATCCGCCCACCGTGATCCGCCGGCCCGCGCTGGCGCACACGTCTGCCCCGGCGGGCGCCGCCAAGACGATGACGCCGGGCAACGTCAAGAACGCGAGTGCGATCGTCGTGAACCGGGCCGGTGCCGATCGGCGTGATCTCGTCACGGTTGTTGTCCTCCACGGGATTCGGGTCCGCTGTAGCCGCAGCGGTTGCGGAAGTCGACCAGCGGTTGGCGGATACCTCGCAGCTCCGCGTGCTCGACGGGATGAGCATCGAAGTAGACCTTGGTGGATTCGGGCACCTCATCCGGGGGTAGCCCGTGCAGGTCGGTGAAGTACGCGTTGAGTTCGGGGTGGGTGAACAGGTAGGCCGACGTCGCGGCGGCGACCCCGGCGGCGATACCGGCCAGGTCGGCGGCGGTGCAGTTGGGCGGGGGCGGGGGTTCGGCGTGCGCCGCGGCGGCACCCGCGAGAGCGCCGGCGGCAAGCGTGAGCGCCCCGGCGCCCCTGAGCAGTTTCGGTGTCAGCCTCATCGGTGGGTCCTTTCTGCAGGCCGTGCAGTGGTACCACATGATTGTCGGGCCAGCAGCGTCATCGGGTCAGCTCTTCGCCGATCACGGTGACGAAATGGTCCACATCCGCCGCGGTGGTGTCCCAGGCGGTCATCCATCGCACCTCACCGCGCGCCCGGTCCCAGTCGTAGAACCGCACCCGCGCGCGGACCCGGTCCGCGACCTCGTTGGGGATTGTCGCGAAGACCGCGTTCGCGGGGCTGGGCTGGCTGAACGCCAGCCCCGGCAGTGACCGGGCCTCCAGCGCGGTGCGCAACCGGTACGCCATCGCGTTGGCGTGCGCTGCGCTGCGCAACCCCAGGTCGTCGTCGAACAGGCTGAGCAACTGCGCCGAGGCGAAGCGCATCTTGCTGGACAGCTGCATCATCAGCTTGCGCAGATACACCAGTCCTTCGGCCCGAGCCGGGTCCAGCACCACCACGGCCTCCGCACCGAGCAGACCGTTCTTGGTGCCACCCAGGCTCAGTACGTCGACGCCGACGTCGGTGGTGAATGCGCGGAACGGCACACCCAGCGCCGCCGCCGCATTCCACAGCCGGGATCCGTCCAGGTGCACCGCCATCCCGTGGGAGTGGGCGAACGCGGCGACCGCACGGATCTCGTCGGGGGTGTACAGCGTGCCCAATTCGGTGGTCTGGGTGATGCTCACCGCCAGCGGCTGGGCGCGATGCTCATCACCCCAGCCGTAGGCCTCCCGGGCCACCAACTCGGGGGTCAGCTTGCCGTCCGGGGTCGGCACCGTGAGTACCTTGAGACCGGTCACCCGCTCCGGCGCACCGCCCTCATCGGTGTTGATGTGCGCGGTCGACGCCGCGATGACCGCTCCCCACCGCGGCAGCATGCTGGTGAGCCCGAGCACGTTGGCCCCGGTGCCGTTGAACACGGGAAACGTCTCGGCGCTCATTCCGAAGTGCTCCCGAATGACATCACGCAGGCGCGCGGTGTACGCGTCTTCGCCGTATGCGGTCTGGTGCCCGCCATTGGCGGCGGCGATGGCGGCGAGCGCTTCGGGGTGCACGCCGGCATAGTTGTCGCTGGCGAAGCCGCGCCGGTCGGGGTCGTGGATGGTCTGCACGGGCACAGGTCGATCCTTCCAGCCACCGCGGCCGATCAGCCAGTCGGCGCGATGGCGGGATCGTCGCACTGGCCGGGTTTTTGGTCGTAGAGGTCGACCCGCCATACTCCGGCGAGGCGGCTGAGCTGGTTCCAACAGGCGGTGCGTTGCCCGACGTCGGTCAGACGTGTATCGACTGCGGCCAGCAACGCGCGGTTGACGGCGTCGTGGGAGACGAGCACCAGTGGACCGTCGTCGGTCTCGTCGACGATGTCGGTGAATGCGGCAACCACACGTGCAGACAGGGATTCAGAGCTTTCCACACCCGGGGCTGCGTCGATGCTGCCGAACTGACGTACGACGTCCGATTTGACTGCGCCTGTCCACGGGCCGTAGTCGCGATCGTTGAGGCGTTCGTCGACCACGGCGACGAGACCGGCTTCACGGGCGATCGCCTGAGCGGTTGCGACGGCCCGCTGCAACGGACTCGACAGGATCCGGGTGGGGTGTTTGGCGGCCAGGACCGCGGCAAGTCGCCCGGCCTCGGCGCGGCCCACATCGTCGAGTGGGGGATCGCTGAGTCCACGCAGGCGCCCTTCGGCGTTGAGCGCGGTCCGTCCATGCCGTGCGAGATACACGCGGTCGATCAAGGTCATGGGCACCACTTTTCGCTCGTGGCAGGGCCTCGTCAATCGAGGATCCCGTCGCGCGCGCATGCTGCTTGTGGCGAGCCTCACCGCCGTTTCCGGTGCCACCTGGCAGGTGTGGGGTATATTCCCCCGTGGCGATGGATCTCCGCCGAGAGGGTTGTACCGGCCCCCTGAACCGCCCGTCCGGGGCTGATGGCTCCTTTCCCGTAACGGAAGGAGTGTGCCCATGCCAGGTTCGCGCGATCGCCTGCCCGCCTTGCCGATCGACCCCGATTCCGTGGTTCCCACGCCCGGCCCGCTGCACGTGCGTCCGAGCGCCATCGCGTTGGTCGCTGTCGGTGGCCTGTTGGGTGCACCGGCGAGGTACGGGATCGGCGTCGTCTTTCCGCACGCGAGCGGCCAGTGGCCGGTGGCGACCTTTGCGATCAACGTCGCGGGCGCCTTCCTGCTCGGATTTCTCTTGGAAGGGCTGGCGCGTCTGGGGCCCGACACCCGCTGGCGCCAACGGGTCCGATTGTGCGCCGGCACGGGGTTTCTCGGTGCGTTCACCACCTACAGCACGCTCGCCATGGATGCCGAGCAGTTGCTACGCGGTAGTCACTGGTGGACAGCGGCGACGTACGCCGCGGCGACGGTGTTCGTGGGCCTGGTCGCATCGTTGGCCGGAATCCTGGTCGCGGCCCGGCTTCGCGGGGCCCGGGACGACGGCGGGCAGACGGAGCGCGACCAGTGACGTTCCTCTGGATCGCCGTCGCGGGAAGCGCAGGTGCGGTGGCCCGGTTCGTCGTCGACGGTGCGATTCGACGCCGCGTACCGGGTGAATTTCCTTGGGCGACAGTGCTGATCAATGTCACCGGGTCACTGCTGCTGGGGTTCGTGATGGGCATGGTGATGTTCCACGCGGCGCCGTCCGAGGTGGAGCTGATCATCGGTATCGGGTTCTGCGGCGGCTACACCACGTTCAGCACCGCCAGCTTCGAGACCGTGCGGCTGATCCAACGCCGGCGCTACCTCGCCGGCGCGGCCAATGCGGTGGGAACCCTGCTGATCACCGTCGCCGCCGGAGCGGCAGGCCTAGCGCTGGCCGGATTGTAGGGACACGACGGTGCATGTGCGATCCCGGGTCACCCCCGGGCAATTCCTAGGTGGTCAGCCCGGGAAGGATGTCGCCCAGGCTGAACGTCTGCGGTTCTTCGAGTTGAGCGTATGTGCAGGAGCGTGGATCACGGTCGGGGCGCCAGCGGTTGAACTGCGCGGTATGGCGGAACCGATCGCCTTCCATGTGGTCGTAGCGGACCTCGACCACCCGCTCGGGCCGCAGCGGGACGAACGAGAGATCCTTGCCCGCGTTCCACCGCGAGGTCTCGTTCTTGCGTGGCGTGCGGTCACCGACTTCGTGTGCGGCCCAGTTCCACGGATGATCATCCAAACTGGTGATCAGTGGCTGCATTTCGCTGAACAACCGCCGCCGCTCGGCCATCGGGAAAGCGCCGATCACGCCGACCGAGGCGAGCGCACCGCCGTCGGTGTAGAGCCCGAGCAGCAGCGAGCCGATCGCGTCGTCGCTGGATTTGTGCACCCGGTAGCCGGCGATGACGCAGTCGGCCGTCCGCTGATGTTTGATCTTGAACATGACCCTCTTGTCGGGCTGATAGGTGACCGCCAAGGGTTTGGCGATCACGCCGTCAAGACCTGCGCCCTCGAACTCCTCGAACCACCGCCTTGCGGTGGCGAGATCGGTCGTGGCCGGTGTGACGTGAACCGAGGAACCGGCGTCCGCGAGCGCCGCGACGAGTGCCGCGCGCCGTTCGGCGAACGGCCGCGCGGTGTAGTCATCGTCCCCCAGCGCGAGCAGGTCGAATGCCACGAAGGATGCCGGGGTGTGCTCGGCGAGCATCCGCACTCTGGAATCGGCAGGGTGAATCCGTTGCTGCAGCGCCTCGAAGTCGAGTCCGTGGTCGGTGGCGATGATGATCTCACCGTCGACGACACAACGCTGCGGCAGTTCGGTTCTCATCGCCGCGACCAATTCGGGGAAGTACCGGGTCAGGGGCCGTTCGTTGCGGCTGCCCAGCTCGATCTCCTGGCCGTCGCGGAAGCAGATCGACCGGAAGCCGTCCCACTTGGGTTCATAGGACGCATCGGGCGGGATGGTCGATATCGACTTGGCCAACATCGGCGAGACCGGCGGCATGATGGGAAGCTCCATCCCCTCATTGTGGTCGGCGCATCCGGCATGGATTGCCGCGGTGGGAAAATCGTTGCCGCGCGGCGGCTCGTCGGACGATTGACGCCGGTGCCTTGCGGCCCCGGATGGTTGCTCGGCATGGCGTCCACGTCGTCGATGCAATATTGCCCACGCAACCGCAACCACCGCGGCGGGGTGAGCGCGTAATTTCGAGTGATGAGTGGTCTGCAACGCCGCTGGCACGGGTGCGTCGCCACCCCCAGGCTCGGTGGCCCACTGCACTACCAGCTGTCCGACGTACTGGAGGGACCCCGGCGTGGCAAGCAAGGCTGAAGTGATCGACGTCGAGGGTGTGCCCGTGCGGTTCACCAACCGGGACAAACCGTACTTCCCGGCACTCGGCGCCAAAGGCACCAAGGGCGCGCTGTTCGACTACTACCTCGCCGTCGCCGACCGGATGGTGAAGTTGTTGAAAGACAGGCCCGTACACCTGCAGCGCTTTCCCGACGGCATCGAGGGCGAGGAGATCTACCAGAAGCGGGTGCCACAGAAGCATCCCGACTACCTGCAGACGTGCACCGTCACCTTCCCATCCGGCCGGACCGCCGACGCACTGAAAATCACCCATCCGGCCGCGATCGCGTGGGCGGCACAGATGGGTTCGGTGACACTGCACCCGTGGCAGGTGCGCTGCCCGGACACCGAGCATCCCGACGAACTGCGCATCGATCTGGACCCACAGCCGGGAACCGGGTTCGCCCAGGCCCGGGAGGTCGCCACCGACATCCTCAAGCCGTTGCTCGACGAGCTGGGCCTGGTGGGGTACCCGAAGACGTCCGGTGGCCGTGGCGTGCACGTCTTCCTGCGGATCGCCACCGAGTGGGACTTTATCGCTGTGCGCCGCGCCGGTATCGCGTTGGCCCGTGAGATCGAGCGCCGCGCTCCCGAAGCGGTCACCACGTCGTGGTGGAAGGAAGAGCGTGGCGAACGGTTGTTCGTCGATTACAACCAGAACGCCCGCGACCGCACATTCGCCTCGGCGTACTCGGCCCGCAGCACGCCGATAGCGACGGTGTCGACACCGTTGACATGGGACGAGCTACGCGATGCCGACCCCGACGATTACACGATTGCCACGGTGCCGGATTTCATTGCCGGCCGCCCCGACCCGTGGGAGGGCATCGACGATGCCGCGCAGTCGATCGAGTTGCTGCTCGACATGGTGAAGGCCGACGAGGACCGCGGCCTGGGGGACCTCCCGTACCCGCCCAGCTATCCGAAGATGCCGGGCGAACCGCCGCGGGTGCAGCCGAGCAAGAAGGTCGCCGCGCACTGGGATGCCGACGGCAGGCGGCTCGCTGACTGAATCGCCTCAGCGTAGGGGGACGACGCCGGCGCCGACGAGCTCGGGGGTTTCGCTCTTCAGGTGTGCGGCGGCGCTGGAACAGGCCATCAACGAGCTGAACTCGACCGCGCCGATCAGGAGCATCGGCCACAACGTGCCGGCCACCGCGCTGAGGACCAGCGCGTGCGGCGCCGGGTTACCGGGATCGTTGAGACGTCGGCTGGCCACGTACACGACGGCGGTACTGACGACCCACCCGATCAGGTAGGCGATGATGGTTGTCTGGACCACGGTGTCTCCCCACTTCATCGGCAGCGGGGCGTGTGATGCACAAGCCTGGGCGCGATGTTCAGCTAAATGTAACCTCCGGCCGATCTTGGCGAAAGCCCCACGCGCAGCCCGGTTTGCCGGAACTTGCCAGGTCAAAGACCTGCTGGATCCGCCAGCAACCTCACAGTCCGTTGCCAGGGAGGCCCGCGCTCAACCGGCGTCAGACGGTCGGCAACGCCTACGCGACCTGGCGGGCGAGCGCGCCGGGCGGTACGTGGGGTGCGCGGCGCCGGCGCCATCCGGGTCGAAAAGGTGTGCACACCCCCGCGGTGCTGCGCCGGCGCCGGCCGCGGACCGGTGTCGGCGGGAGCTTCGATATACGTTGGGCCGCTGCGATTTACGTCGGGAATATGGCGTTGCGGGAGGTTCGTCGCCGCGCCGGACCCTTGCGGTGACAGCGTGTCGGGGCATGCGTGGAGTTGCACGCTGGGCGCGGTCCGGGCGGACCGTTGGGGCTCGCCGAGACCCGACACGCCGAAGCGACCAGCAGATCGGTGGATGCCGGGGCAGTGCCCGAGGGCACACTGTTGCCCCGATGTGCGGCCGGTCACAAGGATCGCCGATATGTGACCGAGCAACGTCCTGTGCTGCTAATTGACGCCTCAACAGGAAATTGATGAGATTCCGCGGCGCGGCGCGTCCGGCGCTCAGGGGCCGGGTGTGAGCACGGCTTTGCCGATGCGTTGCTGCCCGGCCCGGTCGATCCAGGTCACGGCGATGACATCACCGGGATAGTGCCGATCCAGTACCCGGGTGAGGTCGGTCGCGGACTCGATCGGCACCCCGTCCAGGGTCAGTATCACGTCGCCGTTGGCCAGCCCGGCCCGTTCCGCAGGGCCCCCCGGCAGCACCTCGCGGACCAGGACACCGGGGAAGGCCTCGTGCTGCTCGGCGCTGCTGACACCCACCCCAAGCAGGGTGGGCGGACCGATGTGCACGGTGTCCGACGGCGTCAAGGAACGGATCTGGTCGGCCACCGCCATGGCGTCGGTGATCGGGATGGCAAAGCCCTCACCGCCCGGGTCGGTCTGGAAGTTCACTGTGGCTGCCGTCGTCACCCCGATGACCTGGCCGGAGGCGTTCACCACGGGCCCGCCCGAATCGCCCGCCCGAACCGGAGCGGCGATCTCGAACAGTCCGGTCATCTGTGTCTTGGCGCCGGTCAGCTCGTCCTCGGCGCTGATGGTGCGACCCAGTGCGGTGACCGTGCCGGCTTCGCGGGTCAGCGGACTGTTGCTGCCCCGCGCGTTGCCGATGGCGATCACCGGTTCGCCGATCACGATCCTGGTGGAGTCGCCCAATGCGGCAGTGGGCTGGCCGTTCGCCCCACGCAACTGCAGCACTGCGATATCGCGGCCACGGTCGAATCCGACGATATCGGCGCCGAAGGACCGCCCCCCGACCACGCCGGTGATGACATCGGCCCCCTGCACCACGTGATAGTTCGTCAGGACCTGGCCGCCACCGTCGATCACGAAGCCGGTTCCGGTACCCATCACGCGCTGGTAGTCGACGACGGTGTCCAATCGGACCACCGCGGGCTCGACCTGATCGGCGGCCCAGTCGAGATTTCCGGGCTCGGCGACGGCGGCAGCCTGGGGGACCAGCAGGACGGCGGCGAGGGTGGCGACCAGGGCGGTGAGCCACCGCCGGGTGTGGACCGTGCGCATTCGCCGCCTTCCAAGCGCCAGAGGTTTCCCCTCAATACTGACGGTGAGGAGCCCACCTGTCGACGCAATTCGCGTCGGGCGCGTCAATTTTCGGTGGCGACGCCGCCGCGGGTGCGGCCTCGACGGGCCTTGCCCGACGGTCGGTGATTGCGCAGTTTGGCGTCGTCAGAGGGGGTGTCCGCGGCCGCTTCGGTGTCCTCGGCGGGGTCGGACTCGTCCTCGGTGCCGGTGGTGCTCGCCGGTTCCGCCGGGGTCTCCGGTTCTGCTGACGCTTCGGATTCCGCGGGGGAGTCCGCTTCAGCGTCGTCGGCGGCCGGGGTGGTGTCCGCGTCCGCCTCGTCGGTGGCCGGGGTGGTCTCCTCGGACGTCGTTGCCGATCCGCGGCGGCCTCGCCGGCCCTGCTTCTCCGATTTCACCTTGAGCGGCTTGGGCGGCGGTGGCGGCAACTCGGCCACGAAGGCCAGGTAGAACGCGAAGGCCGCGAGCAGGGCGATCGCGGCTGCGGCGCCGTAGATGCCGAAAAGCCACTGGCCGGCAGTGTCCAGGTCCAGCCAAATCTCGCCGATGGCCGCACCGGTGATGAGGACGCCGGCGGCGATGTGCCCCACGATCGACCAGGTTCGCAGCGACAACGCCAGCGCCGGGGTGCCGAGCTCGGGCTTACGGGTGCGCGCCAACGTCAGCGCCACCGGCAGCGCGGTCAGCCCCACCAGCACGCCGCACACTATGCGCAGCACCGTGCCCAGGGTGACCGGCCACTGGCCGGTCAGCTCGAACCAGCGCGGAAGCACGAAAAAGAAGAAGAGAGCTCCGGCGAGGATCAGCGAGGACGCGTGCCATAGCGATGCGATACCGCGCCGCATACTCCTCCTAGAACGAGTTCGTGGTCCCGGGGCGTGACCGGATCATCTCCGGCCACGCCCCGGACCAACTGCGGAGGATAGGGGATTTGAACCCCTGAGGGCTATTAACCCAACCCGCGTTCCAGGCGAGCGCCATAGGCCACTAGGCGAATCCTCCGTCGGCCATGGTAGCCGACCGCCGGGCGTCGCCCGACCACCGCCGCCCGCCGGTGTAGATCCCCCGGTCGCTCCGCTCCTGCCCGCCGGTGTAGATCCCCCGGTCGCTCCGCTCCCGCCCGCCGGTGCGTACTACACTCGGTCACCGGACCCCGCGCGGCGTCCATCCTGTGAACTCCCCCAGGGCCGGAAGGCAGCAAGGGTCAATGGGCTCTGGCGGGTGCGCGGGGTCCCCTTCCGTTTTGAGGCAAACCCGCCTTTTCGAGCAACCTGTGTTCGCGGCTTCGCGTGAAAGGTCCGCCGTGTCGTTTGAGTCTTCGTCGTTTGAGTCACTGAGCCGCGACGAACTGACCGCTCAGCATGAACTGCAACAACGCAACTATGCCGAGCTGCAGGCCAAGGGGCTGGCCCTCGACCTGACCCGGGGCAAACCGTCGGCGGCGCAACTGGACCTGTCCAACGATCTGCTCGAACTCCCGGGCCGCGACGCCTACCGGGATCCCGAGGGCACCGATACCCGCAACTACGGGGGCCTGCACGGCCTGCCGCAATTGCGGGCGATCTTCGGGGAACTGCTCGACATCCCGGTGCAGAACCTGATCGCCGGCAACAACGCCAGCCTGGAATTCATGCACGACGCGGTGGTGTTCTCCCTGCTGCACGGCGGGGTGGACTCGCCGCGGCCCTGGTCACAGGAGCCGGGAGTGAAATTCCTGTGCCCGGCACCGGGCTATGACCGGCACTTCGCCATCACCGAGAGTTTCGGCATCGAGATGATGCCGGTGCCGCTGCGTGAGGACGGCCCCGACGTCGACCTCATCGAAGAGCTGGTCGCTGCCGACCCGGCGGTCCGGGGTATGTGGTGCGTGCCGGTGTACTCGAACCCGACCGGCACCACCTACTCCCCGGAGGTCATCGCCCGGCTGCTGCAGATGCGCACCGCGGCCCCGGACTTCCGGCTGTTCTGGGACAACGCCTACGCCGTGCACACCATCACCCCGGATTTCGTCGAGCCGGTCAACGTCCTCGCGCTGGCCGAGGCCGCCGGCAACCCGCACCGGCCGCTGGTCTTCGCCTCGACATCGAAGATGACCTTCGCCGGCGCCGGGGTGAGCTTCTTCGGCGCCTCGGCCGACAACATCGCCTGGTACCTCAAGCACGCCGGGAAGAAGTCGATTGGACCGGACAAGGTGAACCAGCTGCGGCATCTGCGCTTCTTCGGCGACGCCGACGGCGTCCGCAGGCACATGCAGCGTCACCGTGACCTGTTGGCGCCCAAGTTCGCCCTGGTGGCCGAGATCCTGTCCGACCGGCTCGACGCCGCGAAGATCGCCTCGTGGACCGATCCGCAGGGCGGCTATTTCGTCAGCCTGGATGTCTGGCCCGGCACAGCGCGGCGCACCATCGCGCTGGCCAAGGACGCCGGTATCGCCGTCACCGCAGCCGGTGCGGCCTTCCCGTACGGAAAAGACCCGGAGGACAAGAACATCCGGATCGCGCCGAGCTTTCCGCCGGAGTCCGACCTGCGCGCCGCCATCGACGGGTTGTCGACGTGCGCACTGCTGGCGGCCACCGAGTCACTGCTGGCTCGTGATTAGTCGCCCCCGCTCGGTACCCTGCTGACCGTGGCGCTCTACCGCAAGTACCGACCCGCAAGCTTCGCCGAGGTCGTCGGCCAGGAGCATGTCACTGCACCGCTGTCGACGGCGCTGTCCGCCGGCCGCATCAATCACGCGTACCTGTTCTCCGGCCCGCGAGGCTGCGGGAAGACCTCCTCGGCGCGCATCCTGGCCCGCTCACTGAACTGCGAACAGGGGCCGACCCCGACACCATGCGGGGTCTGCGACTCGTGTGTGGCACTCGCCCCCAACGGTCCGGGCAATGTCGACGTCGTCGAACTCGACGCCGCCAGCCACGGCGGTGTGGATGACACCCGCGAACTGCGCGACCGCGCGTTCTACGCGCCCGCCCAGTCGCGCTACCGGATCTTCATCGTCGACGAGGCCCATATGGTCACCACCGCGGGCTTCAACGCGCTGCTCAAGATCGTCGAGGAGCCGCCGGACCACCTGATCTTCGTATTCGCCACCACCGAACCGGAAAAGGTGCTGCCCACCATCCGGTCCCGCACACACCACTACCCGTTCCGGCTGTTGGCGCCCAAGACGATGCGCACCCTGCTGGAACGCATCTGCCGCGACGAGGGCGTCACGGTGGAGGATGCCGTCTACCCGCTGGTGATCCGGGCCGGCGGCGGATCGCCGCGAGACAGTCTCTCGGTGCTCGATCAGCTGGTCGCCGGTGCCGACAACAACCACGTCGTCTATCAGCGGGCGCTGTCGCTGTTGGGCGCCACCGATGTCGCGCTGATCGACGACGCGGTGGATGCGCTGGCCGCCGGCGATGCCGCGGCGCTGTTCGGGGCGGTGGAATCGGTGATCGACGCCGGCCACGACCCACGCCGATTCGCTGTGGATCTGCTGGAACGTTTCCGCGATCTCATTGTGTTGCAAGCGGTTCCGGATGCCGCCGACCGGGGTGTGGTCGATGCACCGGATGGGGTGCTGGACCGGATGCGGGAGCAGGCCGCCAAGGTGGGGGCGGCCACCCTGGCGCGGTATGCCGAGGTGGTCCATGCCGGCCTCGGCGAGATGCGCGGCGCCACCGCGCCGCGGCTGTTGCTGGAGGTGGTCTGCGCCAGGCTGCTGCTGCCGTCGGCGCACGACACCGAATCGGCTTTGCTGCAACGCATCGAGCGGATCGAAACCCGCCTCGACATGGCCATTCCGTCCGACGGAAGCGTCCCGGCACCTGCCGCCACGGCGGCTCCGGCCAGGCAGTTCGTCCGGGCCAGTAGGGCCCAAGCGGCCACCGAGACCGCCCCCGGGCGCACACCCGACACCCCACCCGAACCCCAACCCGCGCCGGTACCGCAGCCCAGGCCGCTGCCCACACCGGAGCCGCTGCCCACACCGGAGCCGGCGCCGACACCGGAGCCGGTGCCGGCCCCCGAACCGGTGACTCCGCCGGTGCCCACCCCGCCGCCGGCCCCGGTGCCGCCACCGCGTCCCGCTCCGGCTCCCGAGCCCGAGCCGGCCCCGGTGCCGCCACCGCGTCCCGCTCCGGCTCCCGAGCCCGAGCCGGCCCCGGTGCCGCCGCCGGCCGCCGTCGGCCAGCCCGATGCCGCCGCCGTCCGATCGATGTGGGATACCGTGCGGGAAAAGGTGAATGCCCGCAGCAAGCCGGTCAACGCGATGCTCGCCGATGCGATCGTGCGGGCCGTGGACGGTGACACGCTGGTGCTCAGCCACCGGGCGCCACCACTGGCCAAGCGCCTCAGCGAGCAGCGCAACGCAGAAGTGATCCGGGAGGCGCTCAAGGACGCGCTGGGGGTCAACTGGCAGGTTCGGTGTGTGCCGGACTCCGGCGATCCCGTCCCCTCCGACGCCGGTCCCGCGCCGCGCCAGGATCAGCGGGCCGAAGAGGAACGCATGTTGGCCGAGGCCAACAGCGATACCTCGGAGGTCGTGCGTCGCGACCCGGAGGAAGTGGCGATCGAGTTGCTACAGACCGAACTGGGCGCCAAACGCATCGACCGCGGCTGACCCGGCGTTACGGAGTCCACCAGGGGCGCATCGGCAGGCCGCCGTCCCCGCCGCGGTCGTCCAGCTTGGCCGCCAGGACCTGGTGCAGCTGAATGACATTGGACTCGAAGCCCAGCCGGGAGCCGGCCATGTAGAGGCCCCACACCTTGGCGGTGGGCAACCCGACCTCGGCGACGGCCTCATCCCAGTGCGTGACGAGGTTGCGGCACCAGTCCCGCAACGTCAGCGCATAGTGGTGGCGCAGATTCTCCTCGTGCAGCACCTCCAGGCCGACATTCTGTGCCTCGGCGATGATGCGCCCCGAGCCCGTCAGCTCTCCGTCGGGAAAGACGTAGCGATCGATGAAGAAGCTCGCCGATGCGCCGGTTCGGTTGTTCGGGCGGGTGATGCAGTGGTTGAGCAGCAGCGCGCCGGTGCGCATCTTCGCCTGCAGGAAGGCGAAATACGCCGGATAGTTGGACACCCCGATGTGTTCGGTCAAGCCGATCGAGGACACCGCGTCGAACCCGGATTCGCGGATATCGCGGTAGTCGCCGTGGCGTACCTCGGCCAGCTCGGACAGGCCCTCCTCGACGATGGCGCGCTGAGCCCATGCCGCCTGCTCGGCCGACAGCGTGACACCCAATGCGCGAACCCCGCGCCGAGCGGCGTAGCGCACCATGGAGCCCCAGCCGCAGCCGACGTCGAGCAACCGGTCGCCCGGCTTGAGCCGCAACTTCTCGAAAACCAACCGGTACTTGTTGTCCTGAGCCTGTTCCAGCGTTGCCTGCTCGTCCGGGTAGCACGCGCAGGTATAGGTCATCGACGGGCCGAGTACCCGTTCGTAGAACACATTCGACACGTCGTAGTGATGGTGGATGGCTTCGGCGTCACGGCTGCGGCTGTGCCGTAACCCTTCTGCGATACGCCGCCAACGCGGCAGCGCCTCCTGCGGCGGCGGCGGGATGGGCACCAGGTGTTCGATACCGACCGAGCTGATCACGTTGGCCAGCACCCGGGCCGGCGGACGCCTGATCGCCATCTTGTCGGCCAGTGCGCGCAGCAGATCGTAGGGGTCGCCGGGGTGCACGCCGACCGGCTCGATATCGCCGGCCACGTAGGCGCGTGCCAGACCCAGTTCACCGGGGGCGGTCGCCAGGTAGGTGGTACCGCGGGGTGACTTGAGTTCGAGGCCGATGGCCGCATCGGGCGGTCCGCAGGTGCTGCCGTCGTATGCGGAAAATTTCAGCGGCAGCTTCCCGGTGGTGAAGACCTCCAGAACCTCGGCGAGGCTGAGCTTTCCCTGGGTGGGGTTGTCCTTGAAAGTGGTCATCTTCTGCACACCGCCTTCGAGTAGAGATCGAGCAGTCGCGAATCGGGGTCGTAGAGTTTCTTGACGCCCTTGTAGGTTTCTCCGCCGTAGAGGGCGTCGAACTCCTCGGCGCTGTAAAAGGACTCTGAGTACAGCGACTTGTGGCCGTCCAGTTCGGAGACCTTCTGCTCGATGAGCCGATTGGTGTGACCGGGTGTCGGTCCGGCCGGTACCGAGGACCAGAAGCCGATGTTGACGTAGGTGTGATTCGGCCGCAGCGGATACAGCGGCCATTCGGTGGTCTGGTCGCGTAGCCGCAATGGGCACAACCAGATCGGTTCGATCGCAACATTGTCGAGGAACCAGTTCAAGAACGTGGTGCAGTTCTGCAGCGGAACCTCGACATCCTGCACGACCCGCTCCCGGGGCGGGCGCCCGTTGCGCTTCTCGATCCGGTCGGCGATACCGAAACGCTGGTCGTAACCGATGAGCTTCCAATAGAAGCTGCTGCGCCGATAGCGGCGCGGCCACAACCGGCGCACCACGGGGTGCTGCGCGCCGAAAGCCCTTGAACACCAAAACCAGTCGGTATCCCAGCGCCACAGATAGTCGGCGATGGTGAGGCGGTCGTGGCGCTCCTCGTCGTCGTGCTGGATGGACCGGTAATAGATCTCGCGGCCGGTGTAGTCACTGACCGGGCCCGCGGTATCGGTCTGGATCCCCAGGCACAGGTAGCTCTCTTCGGCGCTGAACACCACACCGTCGAGGTAGTGCACGGGAACACCCTGGTAGCCGTGGGTCTCGATGATGCGGTCCATCGCCGTGACCATCTCTTCGAGCGAATGGAATCGCAGATGGCGCAGCGCGACAAAGGGTGCCACCGGTTCCAGCTCGATACGCAGCCGCACCGAATAGCCGAGGGTGCCATACGAGTTGGGAAAGGCATGAAAGAGATCGGCGTGGGTGTTGCGGTCGGCGGTGATGATGTCACCCGTGCCGGTGAGGATGTCGAGCTCGAGCACCGACTCGTGGGGCAACCCGTTGCGAAACGATGCCGACTCGATGCCCAGGCCGGTGACCGCCCCACCGAGAGTGATGGTCTTGAGTTGGGGGACCACCAGTGGCGACAGGCCGTACGGCAGCGTGGCGGCCACCAGGTCCTCGTAGGTGCACATGCCCGAGACATCGGCGGTGCGAGCTCGTGCGTCCACTGAGATGACGCCGGTGAGCCCGGAGGTGTCAAGGCCGGGGGCAGCGTTGCGCTCCCGCGCCCGGAACAAGTTCGACGTGGGTTTGCGCAGTCGCACGGTCGCTGCCGCGGGGATGGCTCGGTAGCTTGCCAGTAGTCGCTGCACGCCCGCCCCGTGGACAGCTTGTGCGTCGGTTGCAACAACAGACACACATATACGCTAGTCCTCGGTCGCCGAAGCCGCGACCGTACCGATATGTGATGACAGGAGTTTTGCACTCATGGGACAGGTCAGCGCTTCCAGCACCGTATTGATCGATGCCGCACCGGAAGCTGTGCTCGCCGCGGTCTCCGACTATCAGACGGTGCGGCCCAAGATTCTCTCCGCGCACTACAGCAATTACGCCGTCCTGGAGGGCGGACAGGGCGCAGGCACGGTCGTCTCGTGGAAGCTGCAGGCCACCAAGTCCCGCTCCCGCGATGTGAAGGCCAGCGTGGACGTCGCCGGCAAGACCGTCATCGAGAAGGACGCCAACTCCACCCTGGTGACGAACTGGACGGTGGCACCTGCCGGCACCGGTTCGACCGTCACCGTGAAGACCTCGTGGAACGGCGCGGGCGGTGTCAAGGGCTTCTTCGAGAAGACGTTCGCACCGCTGGGGCTGCGCAAGATCCAGGACGAGGTGCTGGGCAACCTGAAGAAGGAACTCGAAAACTAGGCCTTGTTGGCCAGCCAGGTCGCGATTCCGCGGGCCACCGCCTCGGCCAGCTTCTGCCGACCGGCCTCGGACTCCATCAACGCCGAATCGGCCGGGTTCTTCATATTGCCGAGTTCGACCAGCACCGACGGGAACTGCGCATGGTTCAGGCCCGCGATATCCGAGCGCGGGTTCAGGCCGCCGGACCCGATGTAGTTGGCCGGCGGGATGCCTGAGCCCTGGAGCTGATCACGCATGATCTGCGCGAACTGCACCGACGGGCCGGCCTGGACGGGGTTCAGTGGGGGCGACGAATACAGCACGTGGAAGCCGCGTCCGGTCGCCGGGCCGCCATCGGCGTGCACGCTGACGATGGCGTCGGGCCGTAACGCGTTCGCCATCGCGGCGCGCTCGTCGACACAGGGGCCCAGCGCGTCGTCGTTACCGCGCGACATCGCGGTCCGCACCCCGTTGGCGTTCAGGATCGCCCGTATCCGCAGGGTGACATCCCAGTTGAAGGTGTGCTCGGGGTAGCCGGAGTTCGTGGAGGTGCCGCTGGCCTGGCAGTCCTTGGTGCCGCCGCGGCCGGTGGGAACCTGACGGCTGATGGAGGCGTCGTTGGCGCCGTTGTGGCCGGGGTCGAGGAAGACGATCTTGCCGGTGATGCTGTTGGGCGCTGCGTCGGCCTGTGGCGCCGCGGAGGCGGACATACCGGCGGCGGTGAGCAGCGTCGCCGCCGCGATGGCGCCGACACGCAAGCTGGAGGGGACGTGCACGCCGCCACGGTAGCCGCGGTGACGGCTACTGTTGAAGGGCAAATCGTCTCGGTCTTGGGAGTGAGACGAAGTCGAGACCAGGTCGCAACCAAGAGGGGACAGTCCATGCAGCCCGATGGTGGTCAGCCAGATATGTCCGCGTTGCTCGCGCAGGCACAGCAGGTGCAGCAGCAGCTGATGGAGGCGCAGGAGGCGCTGGCCAATGCCGAGGTGCACGGTCAGGGTGGTGGTGGGCTGGTGCAGGTGACCATGAAAGGCAGCGGCGAGGTCGTCGCGGTCGCCATCGACCCCAAGGTGATCGACCCGTCGGACCCCGAAACGTTGCAGGATCTCATCGTCGGTGCCCTTGCCGACGCCGCCAAGCAGGTGACTATCCTCGCCCAGTCCCGGCTCGGCCCGTTGGCCGGCGGCTTGGGCGGTTTCGGACTGCCGGGTACCTGAGTTGTTCGAGGGACCGGTACAGGATCTGATCGACGAACTCGGCAAGCTGCCGGGTATCGGGCCCAAGAGCGCCCAACGCATCGCGTTTCATCTGCTGTCGGTGGAACCGCCGGATATCGACCGCCTGACCGCGGTGCTGGGCCGTATCCGCGACGGGGTCACGTTCTGCGCCGTGTGCGGCAATGTCTCCGATGACGTGCGCTGCCGGATCTGCAACGATGCCCGCCGTGACGCGTCCCTGGTGTGCGTGGTCGAGGAGCCCAAGGACATCCAGGCCGTGGAACGGACCCGCGAGTTCCGGGGCCGCTATCACGTGCTGGGCGGGGCGCTGGATCCGCTGTCCGGGGTGGGACCCGACCAGCTGCGCATCCGCGAGTTGCTCAACCGGATCGGCGAACGGGTCGACGGCGTCGATGTTGCCGAGGTGATCATTGCCACCGACCCCAACACGGAGGGGGAGGCGACCGCCACCTACCTCATGCGGATGCTGAGGGATATCCCCGGGCTCACCGTCAGCCGTATCGCGTCGGGCCTACCCATGGGCGGTGACCTGGAATTTGCCGACGAGTTGACGCTTGGACGTGCGCTCGCCGGCCGTCGCGCTATGGTCTAGGTGACAGATTCGTCAATATGTGAAGTGCCTCCCGCTCGGTGGGCGGTTTGCTGCTTTTGCATGGCGATGCATTGTGTGAAGGGCGGTGACGGTGACTCGCGTCTTCCTCTCGACCTGGGGACAGAGCGACAACATCGGCGATTCGATCCTGAGGCGCGGTCAGCTACGCACCTTCCAGAACATCGACGGCGCGCAACTGCACGTTCACGTGGGCCGCAAGGACTTCGATCCCAATTCCGAGGATTATGTGTCCGCGATCGGGCTCGACGGCACCGAGAAGCAGTACGACACGGCGGCCGGCTGGCTGGTGCGGGCCTTGGCCAGTTCGGCTGCGGGCCGCACGATCCTGGTCATGCCGACCGGGGAAATCCTCTTGCCGCAGCGTTTCCGCCGCTATTGGGGTTGGTGGACGCTCGCCGGGGCGCTCGGCGCCAGAAGTCGCGGCGGGGCCATGGTGCAGGTCGGCGCCGGCGTGCGGATGTCGACCGTCGGCAAGAACGCGGAGGCCGGCGCCCGCGTGGTTCACGACCATGTCGAGGTGCCGCCGCTGGAGCGAATCGCCCGTCGCAAGATGCCGGTGGTGGCGTGGCGCGACGCGCACACCCGCGACTCGTTCCAGGTTGGTGATGTGGCCCCGGACTGGGCGTTCGGGGAGGGACCCGATCCGGCTGGCGGGCTAGGGCCGCCACCGTCGGCGCGAACGGTGCTGGCGGTGACCATGCGCTCGGACCGGGATGTTCTCACCGCGGACAAGATTGCGCTGATCCGGGAGATCGCACAGATGTACGGATTGCGCATCCAGGTGTACAGCCAGGTGCGCCGCGACCGCGCCGCCATGGAGGAGTTGGCCGAGATCCTGCACCCGGGCACGCCGGCGATCGTGATGCGCGACGAGTCCCATGACGAATGGGAAGCCTTGATGCGCACCATGTATCGCGATTCCGCGATTGTGGTGAGTGATCGTCTACACGCGCTGATCATCGGCGCGACCGAGGGGGCGATACCGCTGGCGCTGTCGAGTTGGACCACGGAGAAGGCGGTCCGGATGCTCAAGCCGGGCGGGTTCGACCTGCCGTCCCAGGATCCGGGGGCCATCAAGAGCTATCTCGCCGACATGTTCGCCGACCCGCAGGCCGTCAGCCACCGGATCATGGGTGCGCGCACCGAACTCGACCGTGTGCGCGAGAGGTTGCGTGACCTGGTCTCCGGTTAGACCCGTCGTGGCGCCGCCAGTCGCTCGGTGCGCAGCAGATCGACCTCGGGGAGCTGCAGCGCAGGCAGGTTGCCGACGACCTGGGTGAGCAGATGGTCGGCGAGTTCGGGATTGCGCGCCAGGCACGGCCCGTGCAGATAGGTGGCCACCACGCTGCCCTGCACCGCCCCGTCATACCCGTCGCCGGCCCGGTTTCCCGCACCCTTCGTGACCGCCCCGAGTGGCGCGGCGTCCCGACCGAGAACCGTTCCGCCCCGGTGATTCTCGAAGCCGGTGAGCGGCTGGGTGAGGCCGCGCAGCAGCGGTGTCGAGGTGACCTCGCCGATGGTGCGGGCCTGCTGCGGTGAGGTGGTGACATCGAGCAGTCCCACCCCGTCGACGCGCTCACCGGCCGAGGTTTCATACCAATGCCCGAGCACCTGGATGGCCGCGCAGATCGCCAGCACCGGGGCGCCGCGCACGGCGGCACGCTGCAGACCCGGGTAGCGGATCAGGTGTTTGGTGGCCAGGCGCTGTGCGTAATCCTCGGCGCCGCCCAAGGTGTAGATGTCCAGCGAATCCGGCACGGGGTCGGCGAGCGTGATCTCGACGATCTCGGCGTCGATCCCGCGCAACCGCAGACGTTGCCGCAGCACCACGGCGTTGCCGCTGTCACCGTAGGTGCCCATCACATCGGGCAGCACCAACCCGATCCGGACCGTCATGACACCCGCCGGTTCAGTTGCAGGAACGCCGTGTAGTTGGCGATCACCTCGACGTGGCCCGGTGGGCAGGATGCGATGGCTGCCACGGTGTCGTGGACCAAGGTGTGCTCGACCCCGGCGTAGCCCAGTCGCACCGCCAGATCGGTACCGCGTTCGCCGGCCGCCACCACCTGGGTGCGCTCGAAATGCTCGAACCGCACATCCCACAGCCAGGACAGATCCTCGCCGTCGGGCACTTGCCCGTTGACCGAAATGACCACTCCCGCAGCATCTTTGTCGATCATCGACAGTGCCTCCTGCCAGCCGGCGGGATTCTTGGCCAGCAGCAGCCGGGCCGTGTGACCGCCGACCCGCACGGTCCGGTACCGGCCGGCGACCTCGTCGACGGTCGACACCGCGGCCACCGCCTTGGCGGGGTCGGCACCCAGCGCCACCGCGGCGGCGACGGCCTGGGTGGCATTCCCGCGATTGACCGCACCCGGCAGGGCGAGCGTCATCTTCATCGTGAAGCCTTCGGGCCCATGGATATCGGTGTGGTCATAGCTCCACTGCGGTGAGGGCCGCTTGAAATCGGTGCCGGTGGAGTACCAGTGGGTGCCGTCGCGGACGATGATCTCCCCGGAACGTGGACAACTCACCGAATCCCCGGCCCAGCTGCCACCGGCGGCCACCCACACCACGTTCGGGCAGTCGTAGGCGGCCGAGGTCATCAGCACGTCGTCACAATTGGCGACCACGACGGCATTCGGGTGGCGCGCCAGCCCGGCGCGCAGGGTGCGCTCGATGTGGTTGATCTCACCGACGCGATCGAGCTGATCGCGGGACAGGTTCAGCAACACGATCACCGCCGGCGACACCGCGTCACTGACGTGCGGCACGTGCATCTCGTCGACTTCCAGCGCGGCCAACTCGGCCGTGCGCGCGCCCGCCAGCGCGGCCACCAGGCCGGCGTCCATATTGGCGCCCTCGGCGTTGGTGGCCACCGGGCCCATCGTGGCCAGCGCGGCGGCGGTCATCCTGGTGGTCGTGGACTTGCCATTCGTGCCGGTCACGATCACCGTGCGGCGGCCCTTGCCGAGCTGTCCGAGGATCGACTTGTCGATCGCCATCGCCACCAGGCCGCCGATCATCGCCCCGGCGCCACGCCCGGTCACCCGGGAGGCCCACCGGGCGGCCGCCCCGGCGCCCAGCGCCAGCCGTCCTCGCGGGGACACCCGCGAGTCGCTGCGCTCCTGCCCGCCGGCCCGATTTCCCGGGTCGCTGCGCTCCTGCCCGCCGGCCCGATTTCCCGGGTCGC
>JAKJHY010000031.1 GCA_021648845.1 Mycobacterium sp. MBM
CATCGCCTGCCGGGATCTGACCTGCCGCTGGCCGGGCTGCAACGTGCCGCCGGCGCGTTGCGATATCGACCACACCACGCCGTGGCCGTACGGGCCGACGCATCCGTCGAACACCAAGTTGTATTGCCGAATCCACCACTTGATCAAGACATTTCACGGCTGGATTGACCGGCAACACCCCGACGGCACCGTGACGGTCACCGCGCCCAGCGGCCGGGTGTACACCACCAGACCCGACGGGGCACTGTTCTTCCCGCAGCTCGACACCCCGACCGCGGCGCTGGTGCCGGCACCGGTCCCACCGCCGAGCCCGCACCGCAGACTCGCCGCGCCCAGACGCAGGCGCACCCGCGCCCAGAACCGGGCCTACCGAATAGCCCACGAACGCGCCCGCAACCGCACCGATATCGAGGCCCACCCACCGCCCTTTTAGCCGTGTGGGTGGCGGGTGGCATTAACCGCCGACCGGCCCCGGCGCCGCCTGCTGACCACCCGCGCTGACGCTCAACGCCGCCATCACCAGGGCAATCCCGCCGACCTCCGCCGCGGTCGGCACCTGGTGCAACACCACCGCGCCGACCACGGCTGCCGTCGCCGGAAGCAGAGCCAGCAGCAGCGCGAAACGGGCGCGACTTATCCGGGTGAGGACGAACTGGTCAATCGCATAGGGCACGGCCGTGGACAGGACGCCGACGCCGAACCCGAACAGCCAGGTCCGCGAGTCGGCGAACACCGACGGGTCATCGAGCAGTTGGCCACCGAGCAGCGGGACCGCCAGCACCACCGCGGCCACCGCCATCCCGACAGCCAGCGAGTCCAGCCCCGCACCCGCGTCGGCGACCACCTTCCCGAGCAGGATGTAGCCGGCCCACAGCGCGGCGGCGATGAGCGCGAACCCCACCCCGGCCAGGTCGGCCCCGAATTGCACACCCGTCAATAGGGCGACACCAGCCACCACCATCAGCACCGCGAGGAGGTCCCGGATCCGCCGCGATCCCAGCGTCGCGACCGCCACCGGCCCCAGGAATTCGATGGCGACCGCGGTGCCGAGGGGGATCCGGGCGATCGCCTCGAAGAACGCCACGTTCATCCCGACGGTGACGATGCCGAAGCCACCGGCGGCGGCGATCCCGCGCGGTGTCCACGTCATCCGCCATGGCCGGCGCCACGCGATGAGCACCAGGGCGGCCGCCGCGGCGCGCAACCAGGCGACCGCGGCGGGATCGGTCGTCTCGAACAGGAACACCCCGACCGCAGCGCCGAGGTACTGGGAGACCGCGCCGACGACGAAGAACAGCGGAAGCACCCGGAGAACCTATGCCCGGATACGTGTCGTTGCGTTACAGCGCGGCGTTGATCGCGTCGACGCGGTCCTTGGCGTCGCCGAAGAGCATCTGGGTGTTCTCCCGGAAGAACAGTGGGTTCTGCACGCCGGCGTACCCGGAGGCCATGGAGCGTTTGAAGACGATGACGTTGTCGGCGTTCCAGACGGTGAGCACCGGCATGCCGGCGATGGGGCTGCCCGGGTCTTCGGAGGCCGCAGGGTTGACGGTGTCGTTGGCGCCGATCACCAGCACCACCGACGTGCCGTCGAAATCGTCGTTGATCTCGTCCATCTCCAGGACGATGTCGTAGGGCACCTTGGCCTCGGCCAGCAGCACGTTCATGTGGCCGGGGAGGCGACCGGCGACGGGATGGATGCCGAAGCGCACGGTGACGCCGCGCTCGCGCAACTTGCGGGTCAGGTCGGCCACGCCGTATTGGGCCTGGGCGACGGCCATCCCGTAGCCGGGGGTGATGATCACCGAGGAGGCCGAGGACAGCAGTTCGGCGGCGGCCTCGGCGGTGATCTCGCGGTGCTCGCCGTAGTCCACATCGGACCCTGCCCCTGAGCTTTCTATGCCGAAGCCTCCAGCTATCACCGAGATGAAGGACCGGTTCATCGCCTTGCACATGATGTAGGAGAGGTAGGCGCCCGAGGAGCCAACCAGCGCGCCGGTCACGATCAACAGGTTGTTGCCGAGCAGGAAGCCCGCCGCGGCGGCGGCCCACCCCGAGTAGCTGTTGAGCATCGACACCACGACCGGCATGTCGCCGCCGCCGATCGAGGCGACCAGATGCCACCCGAGTAGCAGGGCCAGCACGGTGACCGCGATGAGCAGCCACAGCTGCGGGTCGATGACGAACCAGACGGTGAGCGCGGCGAACAGCACCAGCGAACCCAGGTTCAGGATGTTCTTGCCGGGCAGCATCAGCGGCGCCGACTTCATCCGGGCGGAGAGCTTGAGGTTGGCCACGATGGAGCCGGTAAAGGTGACCGCACCGATGAAGACGCCGATGAAGACCTCGGCGGAGTGGATGCCGAGCATGCCCTGCTCGGCCATCGCGATGGCGTCCGGACCGTCGGGGTGCGCCTCGATGTGCAGGTAGCCGTTCCAGCCGACCAACACCGCGGCCAGGCCGACGAACGAGTGCAGCAGCGCGATCAGCTCCGGCATCCCGGTCATCTCCACGATGCGCGCCCGCCACAGCCCGATGGCCGCACCGATGGCCATCGCGCCGAACAGCAGGCCGAGGCCCAGTGGCTCGATCCGGTGGTTGATGGCCAGCGCGATGGTGGCGATCAGCGCGATGGCCATGCCCACGATGCCGAAGCTGATGCCGGCGCGGGAGGTCTCATGGCGGGACAGTCCGGCCAGGGAGAGGACGAAGAGCAGTGCTGCCACGACATAGGCGGCCGTCGCAGCCGTTTCCAGGGTCAACATGGGAAATGTGAATCCGATCGGTTGGGAAAGGCGCTAGCTGCGGGAGAACATCGCGAGCATGCGGCGGGTGACGGCGAAGCCGCCGAAGATGTTGATGCTGGCGAGCAGGATGGCGACGGTGGCCAGGGCGGCGATGACGGCATCGGTTTCGCCGACCTGCAACAGGGCGCCGACGACGATGATGCCGGAGATGGCGTTGGTCACCGACATCAACGGCGTGTGCAGCGCGTGGTGCACATTGCCGATCACGTAGTAGCCGATCACGATCGCCAGCGCGAAGACGGTGAGGTGCATCTGCAACGCGGCCGGGGACAGGGCCAGCAGCACGAACAGCACCGCCGCACCGGCCAGGGCCAGGCCCAGCCGACGCTGCGTGGACATCGGCTCCTTCGCCTTGGGCGCCGGCACCGGTTCGGCCTTGGCGGCCGCGGGTGCCGCCGACACCTGCACCGGCGGCGGGGGCCAGGTGAGCGCGCCGTCGCGGACCACGGTCACCGAACGCTGCACGACGTCCTCGAAATCCAGGAGGAGATTGCCGTCCTTGCCCGGGGTGAGCAACTTGAGCAGATTGACCAGGTTGGTGCCGTAGAGCTGGGAGGCGGTGGCGGGCAGGCGTCCGGCCAGATCGGTGTAGCCGATGATGGTGACGCCGTTGTCGGTGACGACGGCCTGGTCCTTGACGGTGCCCTCGACGTTGCCGCCGTTGGCGGCCGCCATGTCGACGATCACGCTGCCCGGCTTCATCGAGGCCACCATGTCGGCGGTGATGATCCGGGGCGCGGGGCGGCCGGGGATGAGCGCGGTGGTGATGATGATGTCGACATCGCGGGCCAGCTCGGCGTACACCGCGGCCTCGCGGGCCTTGTAGTCCTCGCCCATTTCCTTGGCATAACCGGTGGCCGAGACCTCCGCGGCGGCCGGGTCGACGGACACGTACTCACCGCCCAGCGACTTGACCTGGTCGGCCACCTCGGGGCGCGGGTCGGTGGCCTTCACGATCGCGCCCAGGCTGCCGGCCGCCCCGATGGCGGCCAGCCCGGCCACGCCTGCGCCGACCACGAGGACCTTTGCCGGGGGCACCTTGCCGGCGGCGGTGACCTGACCGGTGAAGAACCGGCCGAAGGCGTGCGCGGCCTCCACGACGGCGCGGTAGCCGGCGATATTGGCCATCGAGGACAGCACGTCCATCGACTGCGCCCGGGAGATCCGGGGTACCGCATCCATGGCCAGCACGGTGATCGGGCGGGCCGACAGCTTTTCGACCAGTTCGGGCTTCAGCGCCGGGGAGATCAGGCTGACCAGTGTCGCGCCGTCCTTGAGCGCGGCGATTTCGGCGTCGTCCGGCGCGTTGACCTTCAGTACGACGTCGGCCTCCCACGGACTTCCGATGCTCGCGCCGGCCTCCGTATAGGCGGCGTCGGCGAAGCTCGAGGCGGCCCCGGCCCCGGATTCGACGACGACGGAGTAGCCGAGCTTGAGGATCTGGCCGACGGTCTGCGGCGTGGCGGCGACACGGGTCTCACCTGTTTGAGACTCGCGCGGTATCCCGATGATCATCCGAAGAGTCTCGCATCCGCGACGCGATTGTGTGCATCCCCTCCGCGGGTGACCGGCCCGTCACAGCCAGTCGCGGCGTCTGAACATGACGTAGAGGATGACCACCAGCGCGACGATCAGCGCCGAACTGGTGAGGAATCCGCCGACCGTCTCCAGGCCGGGGTACATGACATTCTGGCCGTAGAACCCGGTGATCGCGGTCGGCACGGCGATGATTGCGGCCCACCCCGTCAGCTTCTTCATCACGGTGTTCAGCCGGGCGTCCTGCAGTGACAGGTTCGTCTCGAACACGGTGGTGACCATGTCGCGCAGCGATTCGGTCCACTCCGAGGCGCGCAGCACGTGGTCGTACAGATCGGCGTAGAGCGGGTCGAGCTCGGGGGAGGTCTTGGCGTCGAGGCGGCGGTGCTGGATGGTGCTGACCACCTCGCGCACCGGCAATACCACCCGGCGTAGGTCCACCAGATCCTTGCGGACCTGAAAGGTACGCCGCTGCAGGCCGTGTGGCGGCCCGGAATCGGAGAACAGTTCGTCTTCCAACGATTCGATGGCGTCGTCGAGGGCCTGGACGGCATCGAAGTGTCCGTCGACCACCACGTCGAGCAGGCCGTGCACCAGCGCGCCGACGCCGTGTGATTGCCCGCCGAGTTCGTCGAAGCGGCGTGACACCTCGCCGATATCGAAGGCCGGGTGTTCACCGTTGACACTCGGCAGCCGGACGGTGATCAGCCCGCGGGGCAACACGAACGCCGAGATGCGGTGTTTGACGAGCATGGAGTCGCTGTCGTCAGCGGTGACGCGGACGTCCAGTGCGTACACCGTGAAGAATGTATGAGATTGGTAGACAGCGGCTTTGGTGCGCTCCTTCGGCGCGATAGCATCCTCGACGGCCCACATGTTGAGGTGTAGTTCGTGGGCCAGCGCCCGCAGTGTCGCGTGGTCCGGGTCGTAGATGTCGGCCCACACCAGCTGATCGTCGGAGGCCAGACAGTCCGATATCGCGTCGAAGGTGAACTCGTCGTCCTTCGGTTCGCCGTTCCGCCACAGCCGGCCCGTCACTTTCGTCACGCCGACATCATTGCGCGTCGCAGAGTTTCGGCGCGTCAACTGCGGGGAATGGACCTAATTGCCGGGCGCGTCGATATGCGTGGTTCGCCCATCCTCCGAAGGAGTCGAGATGACTGACAACAACACGGTGTGGATCATCGTCGCGGCAGCGGTGGCCCTCGTGGTCGTCGTGGGCCTGATCGTGCTGGCACGCAACAGGCGCACCCAGAGCAGGCGCGACGAAGCGCAGCGCCTGCGCACCGAACTGGAATCCGAGCGTGAGCAGGTGGCCAAGCGTCAGGCGCTGGCCGAGGAAACCGACGCCCGCGCGCGTGCGGCGGCGGCCGAAGCCGAGGCGAAAGCCGCCGAGGCGCGTCGGCTCAGCGAACGTGCATCGGCACACCAAGAGTCCGCCGAGTCCCGCCTGGGGGACTTGGACGAGCGCAGCAAGCACCTCGACGAACTGGATCCCGATGTGAAGACCCGCCGCGGCGGTGGCGACGCACCCGACCGGCAGGTGGTCGGCGAAGCGCCGCGCCGGGTCGAGAACCCCCGCTGATGCAGACCGAGGCCGCATCTCGGTTGCGCAGCGAACGTGCATCGACATGGGATGCATTGGTCCGCACGGCCACCGGCGACCCCACCATGTACTCCATGGAATTCGTGGTCGAACGCGGTAAGGCCCGCTGCCCGCGGTGTGTTGCGGTGGCCGAGTACTCGTTCATCGAACTGGGTCCGAGTCTGCTGCGCTACGAAGTGAACTGTGCCGGGTGCGGTGAAACCTACCGCGAGAAGCTCGGTTCGATGGCTCAACCGGCGGCGCTTGCGCGGATCGACGATTGGCTGCCCGCGGTGCCGGAACCGGTTGTGCCGCTGCGTGAGCGCGTCGACCTGTGGATCGGGACGGTGCGCGGCCGCGTCGCGGCGCTGTCGGTCTCGACGCGCTCCTCGTGGACGGCGCTACGAGCCCGCCGGGATGGCGCATCCGTGGTGGAGCCCGTCGCGTAGCGCGGGTCGGTACGATCGGCGGGTGTGACGAACGCACCCCTGGATGGTCTGCTGGATCGAGTGGGCGGTATCCGCGGGCTGGTCCACTCGGCTCTGCCGGTCACGACGTATGCGTTCACCGCGGCGACGCTGGGACGTGTCCCCGCCGTGATCGCGGCCATCGCCGTTGCCGCGGTGATACTGGCCTGGCAGCTACTGCGCAGAGAATCGCTGCGCCCGGCGCTGTGGGGTTTTGCCGGGGTCGCGTTGTGCGCCGGGCTTGCGCTGGTCACCGGCCAGGCCAAGGACTTCTACCTGCCTGGAATCTTGGTCGCGCTGGTGACGGCCGTCCTGTTCACCGGGTCCATCGTGATCCGGCGACCACTGGTCGGGGTGGTGTGGGCGTGGATGACGGGCCGGGACGGCTCGTGGCGGCGTGTCCGCAAGGTGCGATACGCCTTCGATCTCGTCACGGCGGTCATGGCGGTGGTGTCGTGGTCTCGGTTCCTGGTGCAGAACTACCTCTACGACAGCGATCAGGCGGACTTGCTCGCGGTGGCGCGGCTGGCCATGGGGTGGCCGTTGTTCCTGCTCACCACCACGCTGGTGGTGCTCGCGGTCCGGTACGCCGTGCGTGCCCTGCCGAGACCGGCCGCCGCGTAGCGACGAGTGGAAGGCTGCGCAGTCCCGATCTAGACCGGCGGGTAGGCCGGCGGCGGGTATACGCCGCGCAGACCCCAGGCCAGCCAGCTGAAGAAGAACTCGCCCTCATCGCTGATGTCGTAATCGGGATTAGGATCCATTGTTGCCTCCGCAGCACGCCTGTTTCGCCGAAGTGTAGTCCCAATGGGTGATCCCGGGACGGCGAAACCACTCCAATGCCTAAACTGGCCAACCAGTTGATTGGTACATCCGGGCCCACCCCGGTCTGCAGATAGCGAGTCACCATGTCCACCGAGTCCGCTTCCAACGGATCGTCCCGGCGCGACGAGTTGCTGGCGGTCGCCGCCAAGCTGTTCGCCGCACGGGGGTATCACGGCACCCGGATGGACGATGTGGCCGACGCCGTCGGTCTCAACAAGGCCACCGTGTATCACTACTACGCGAGCAAGTCGCTGATCCTCTGGGACATCTACAAGCGCACGGCCGATTTCACCGTCGACGCCCTTCATGACGATCCCACCGCAACGGCCCGGGAGACGATCTACCACTTCACCCGGCGGCTGCTCACCGGCATCGCCCACGATCTGGAGGCCGCCGCCGTCTATTTCCAGGAAGGCCCCTATATCTCGGAGTGGTTCACCGAGGAACAGGTCGCCTATATCCGCAAGGCGGAATCCACCGTCTACGAGCACGTCCGCGATGTGATCGACCGGGGCATCGCGAGCGGGGAGTTCTACGACTGCGATTCGCATGTCCTGGCGCTGGGCTACATCGGAATGACGCTCGGTGCCTACCGTTGGCTGCGGCCGCACGGGCGCCGCACCGCCCAAGAGATCGCCGTCGAATTCAGCACGGCCTTGCTGCGGGGTCTGATCCGGGACGAGGCGGTGCGTACCGCGGAGCCGCTCGGCGGGGCGCAGAAGTGACCGACCTTTTCCGTCTCGACGGCAAGGTCGCGGTGGTCACCGGCGGAGGCCGCGGTCTCGGTGTGATGATCGCCCGCGGGTTGCTGGAGGCCGGTGCGGCCAAGGTCTACCTGGCCGCGCGCAAGGAGAACGAACTGCAGTCCGCGGTGGCCGAGCTGTCAGCGCTGGGCGCCGTCGAGGGCATCCCCGCCGACCTGGGTACGGCCGAGGGGGTGCAGACCCTCGCCGATGCGGTGGCGGCGCGTGAAGATGCCGTGCATGTGCTGTTCAACAACGCCGGTGCGGCCTGGGGCGCGGCCTTCGAGGAATTTCCCGAATCCGGTTTCGACAAGGTCTTCGACGTCAACGTCAAGGGCGTGTTCCTGCTGACCCGGGCGCTGGTCCCGCTGTTGCGGGCCGCGGCCACCGAGCAGGACCCGGCCCGGGTGATCAACACCGGCAGCATCGACGGGTTCCTGGTTCCCGAGATCGGCCGCAACAACTTCTCCTACAGCGCCAGCAAGGCCGCCGTGCACATGCTCACCCGGCACCTGTCCGGCGAGCTGGCACCCGAGATCCTGGTGAATGCCATTGCGCCCGGGCTCTTCCCGTCGAAGATGACCAAGACGCTGATGGCGGCCGGTGCGGATGCCGTCGGCGCGGCCATACCGCTCAAGCGGGTGGGGCAACCCGAGGACATGGCCGGAATCGCGGTGTTCCTGTCCAGCCGGGCCAGTAGTTACATCACCGGAACCGTTGTCGCGGTGGACGGCGGGCTCAGCACCATCCGCTAGAAAGCCCCTTTCGGGCGACGATGTGTGAACCTCGTCGCAGTCGGGTAGTCGGTATACATGTGTTCACCGAAGACTGCGACGCGGGAGGTCCGATGGTGCTGAATTTGCGAGGTTTGACGCGTTGGGGTGAGGCGCCGGCGCGCGATGTTGCCACCGCGAGCACCTCGAAGATCAACCTCATTCGGGGTCTCGCGGCCCGTGCCACCACGCCGTTGCTGCCCGACGACTATCTGAAGATGCTCAACCCGCTGTGGACGGCGCGGGAACTGCGCGGCGAGGTCGTGGACGTGCGCAAGGAGACCGACGATACGGCCACCGTCACCATCAAACCGGGGTGGGGTTTCGCGGCGGACTATCAACCCGGCCAGTACGTCGGGATCGGGCTGCGGATCGACGGTCGATGGCACTGGCGGTCGTACTCGCTGACCTCGGTGCCCCGCCGGGACAACAAGTTGATCGCGATCACCGTGAAGGCGACCCCCGAGGGCTTTCTCTCGACGCATCTGGTCAACGGAGTGAAAACCGGAACGATCGTTCGCTTGGCATCGCCGAAGGGGGATTTCGCGATGCCGGATCCGCCGCCGCCGTCGATCCTGTTCGTCACCGCCGGTAGCGGGATCACCCCGGTGATGGCGATGCTGCGGTCGATCGCGGCGCGCAGCGAGAACGGCCGGCAGGCGATCACCGATATCGTGCACATCCACTCGGCTCCCACTGCGAACGACGTGATCTTTCACGACGAACTGCAGGAACTTCACCGGAGTCGCGAGGGATATCGGCTGCACCTGCAGTTGACCGAAGAGGCCGGGCACCTGGACTTCGGCGACCTCGACGAGATCGTTCCCGACTGGAAGGACCGCCCAACCTGGGCGTGTGGGCCGCCGGCCATGCTCGACACCATCGAGGCGGTCTGGTCCGAAGCCGGGGTGCCCGCCGACCGGCTGCACATGGAGCGGTTCGTCATCGCCCGAACCGACAAGGGTGGTGAGGGAGGCACCGTCACATTCGCGTTGTCGGACAAGACGATCGAGGTGGACGGCGCCACATCGCTGCTGGAAGCGGGGGAGAAGGTGGGCATCCAGATGCCGTTCGGCTGCCGAATGGGGATCTGTCAGACCTGCGTGCTGCCCTTGGAGTCCGGGCATGTCAGGGACTTCCGCTCCGGTGCCGAGCATGGCGAGGGCGATCGGATTCAGACCTGCATCTCGGCGGCGTCCGGGAACTGCACACTCAACGTCTAGGAGGCATGTTCATGGCCATCACCGATATCAAGGAATACGCCCACCTCACACCGGAGGATGTCGCCGAACTGGAACGTGAGCTGGACGCGATCAGGACCGATATCGAGGAGTCTCGCGGTGAGCGGGATGCCCGCTATATCCGCCGGTCCATTCAGTTACAGCGCGCGCTTGCCGTCGGCGGTCGCATCGCATTGTTCAACAGCCGCAACAAATTTGCTTGGGTCGCCGGCACCGGCATGCTCGCCGCGGCCAAGATCATCGAGAACATGGAACTCGGGCACAACATCACCCACGGACAGTGGGACTGGATGAACGACCCCGAGATCCACTCGACGGAGTGGGAGTGGGACACCACCTCACCGACCGTGCACTGGAAGAAGTCGCACAACTACATTCACCACAAATACACCAACGTTGTCGGCCTCGATGACGATATCGGCTACGGCATCATGCGGCTCACCCGCGATCAGCGGTGGGAGAAATGGATGATCGGAAACCCGCTGTACAACTTCCTGCTCGGCACCCTCTTCGAATGGGGGGTGGCGCTGCACGGGGTCGAGACCACGAAATGGCGCAAGGGTGAGAAGTCGATGGCAGAGGTCCGCAAGGACCTGCGCATCATCGGCAAGAAGGTCGGCAAGCAGGTGGGCAAGGACTACATCGTGTTCCCGGCACTGGCCGGACGGAACTGGAAGCACACCCTGGGCGCCAACGCCGTGGCGAACCTGATTCGCAACTACTGGGCCTACATGGTCATCTTCTGCGGCCACTTCCCGGACGGCGCAGAGAAATTCACCGAGGCCGAGTTCGAGCGCGAAACCCATGGTGAATGGTACCTACGGCAGATGCTGGGCTCGGCGAACTTTCATGCCGGCCCGCTGATGGCCTTCATGAGCGGGAATCTGTGCTACCAGATCGAACACCATCTGTTCCCGGACCTGCCGAGCAACCGGTACGCCGAGATCGCAGCGCGCGTGCAGGCCCTGTGTGACAAGTACGATCTGCCCTACACGACGGGTTCCCTTGTGCGCCAGTACAGCCAGTCGTGGTGGACGATCGCCAAGCTGGCGCTGCCGAATCGATTCCTGAAGGCCACCGCCGACGACGCGCCGGAGACCAACTCGGAGCTGAAATTCCGGATCCGAGGCGGCGTCCGAGAGACCTTCGGCGTGGATCCCCGCACCGGTAGGCGCCGCGGGTTGCGCACCGCCCTGCGAGAGCTCCGGTCCGGGGAGATCGCCGCAGCCTGACCGCTCCCGATATCCCGAAGGCTAATCTGGCGGGATGAAGTCGACCATCCTTTCGCGCCGCGACCTGGACTTCCTGCTTTACGAGTGGCTTCGGGTGGAGGAACTGACCGCCCGGCCCCGATTCGCCGAGCATTCCCGCGAAACCTTCGACGGGGTGCTGGATCTGTGCGAGCAGCTGGCCGAACGCTACTTCGCCCCGCACAACAAGCTCAGCGACGCGCACGAGCCGCAGTTCGACGGCACCACCGTGACGGTGATCCCGGAGGTGAAGCAGGCGCTGGAGGCCTTCGCCAAGGCGGATCTGCTCGGCATGAGTTTCGACGCCGAGCTCGGTGGCGCGCAACTGCCGGTGACCGTGGCGCAGGCGGGCTTTGCCTGGATCTCGGCCGCGAACACCAGCACCTCGGGCTACCTGATGCTGACCATCGCCAACGCCAACCTGATCGCGCAGTTCGGCAGTCCCGAACAGATCGAAACGTTCGTGAAGCCGATGCTGGCGGGACGGTTCACCGGCACCATGGCGCTGTCGGAAACCCAGGCGGGCTCCTCGCTGGCCGATATCACCACCCGCGCCGAACCCCAGGAGGACGGCAGTTACCGGGTTTTCGGCACCAAGATGTGGATTTCCGGTGCCGAGCACGAACTCTCGGAGAACATCGTCAATCTGGTGCTCGCCAAGATTCCGGGTGGGCCGGCGGGTACCAAGGGCATCTCGCTGTTCATCGTGCCCAAATTCCTGGCCGACGGGTCCCGAAACGGGGTGGCCATCTCCGGGCTCAATCACAAGATGGGTCAACGCGGTATCACCAACACCGTGTTGAACTTCGACGGCGCGGTCGGGTATCTGGTCGGCGTACCGCACCGCGGCCTGACCTACATGTTCCACATGATGAACGAGGCTCGCCTCGGCGTCGGCATGGGCGCGGTGTCGCTCGGATACACCGGATACCTCAAGTCACTGGCGTACGCCAGGGAGCGTCCCCAGGGGCGGCTGGTCAAGGATCCGACCAGCCCGCAGGTCCCGATCATCGCCCACGCCGATGTGAAGCGGATGCTGCTGGCGCAGAAGGCCTATGTGGAGGGTGCCCTGGGCCTGGCGCTGTACTGCGCGCGGCTGACCGACGAAGGCAATACGGCGCTGCTCGACATCTTGACCCCGGTCGCCAAGAGTTGGCCCTCCCAGTGGTGTCTGGAAGCCAACAACCTGGCCATCCAGGTGCACGGCGGCTATGGCTACACCCGCGAGTACGACGTCGAGCAGCACTACCGGGACAATCGGCTCAATCCCATCCACGAGGGCACCCACGGAATCCAGAGTTTGGACCTGCTGGGCCGCAAGGTCACCCAGGACGGCGGCGCCAGCCTGGCCGCGCTGTCGGAGCGGATCGGGGCGACCGTCGCCAGAGCCGGTGACGATCCGTTGGGCATCCAGTTGGAGGCGTCCTGGCAGCGCCTGCTGTCCGTGACCGCAGCGATGTTCGCCTCCGGCGATACCGCGGCCGCGATGGCCAACAGTGCGATCTATCTGGAGGCATTCGGGCACATCGTCATCGCGTGGATCTGGCTGGAGCAGTACCTGGCGACCGACGGTCAGGCGGGCGATTTCTACGAGGGCAAGCGCCGGGCCGCCCAGTTCTTCTTCCGGTATGAACTGCCGAAGACCGGACCGCACCTGGATTTGCTGGCCTGTCTGGACCGGACCACGCTGGAGATGCAGGACAACTGGTTCTGAGATCGCCCCGTTCCGCGCTGCGGTAACTACATGGCATGTGCGCTTTCTGATGCCACCGTCAAGAGGGCGACGGGGCCGGAGGAACTGCACGGGCAGGGGAGTGTTCCATGGTTATCCGGCACGCCCGGCTGCGTCCCGCGGTCGCACTGGAGGTCGCGGTCGCCCCGGCCGACGGTTCGGTGCCCTCGATCCAGAACGCCTCGCTGTACGCCATCACTCCGCTCGCGGTCACCGCCGATGAGGTCGACGGGCTCAAGGCGACGTTCGACAGCGAGGCGTACCAAGATTTCAACGAGCAGAACAGCCTCACTCCGATGGAGATCCCCGGGCACGAGGTGCTGGCTCAGCTCAGCGAGGACAAGCAGCGCCACGCCGAACTGATCCGACAGAACGCCATCGATCTGCGCGAGGCCGGGCTGCGGCCGGCTCCCCGAGCCGGCGACCGCGATCCAAGATCGGCATGAAGCGATACCAATTATGGCTTGGACAGGTATCGAAGGGGTTTCTAAGTTTAGGTGATGGCCGCCACAGTCGTGTCGGACTGAGATCTGAACTGCAGGAGGTGCCCGATGGCGATCGAAGCCACCCGCCTACGCCCCCGCGCCGCGCTGGCCGCAGCGGCCGCCGCAGGCCTGATGCTCACCGCCTGCGGCGGAGTGCAGACCAGCACGGGCGGCGGATCCGGTGACGGCTGGCCGTCCGGCACCGTCGAGATGTATGTCGGCGCCTCCGCGGGCGGTTCCAGCGACCTGATCAGCCGAGCCGTATCCAAGGGGCTGAGCGATGATCTCGGCGCCTCGTTCCCGGTCATCAACCGGGAGGGCGCCAACGGCGCGCTGGCGGCGGCCGAGGTCGCGAACGCCTCGGCGGACGGGTCGAAGATCGCCATCCAGAACGCGTCGCTGTTCACCATCACTCCGCTCGCGGTGAGCCCCGACGAGGTCACCGACATCGACGCCTTCGACGTGGTCTACGGCGTGTCCCGCGACGACTACGTACTGGTCGCCAGCCCGGGAAGCGGGTTCAGGACCATCGAGGACATGCAGAACGCCGATCGCACGGTCCGCTACGGCACCACCGGTGTCGGGACCGGTGCGCAACTGTCCGCCGCGCTGCTGTTCAAGAGCAGCAATGTGCCGGCGGCGGCCGTTCCGTTCGATGGCGGCGCACCGGCGCTGGCCGCGGTGCTCGGCAACCAGGTCGAGGTCGCCTCCATCCAGGTGGGTGAGGCGATCGAGAACATCCAGTCCGGCAAGTTGGTGCCGCTGGCGGTATTCGGACCCGACCGGATCAGCTACCTGCCCGATGTGCCGACGGCCAGGGAACAGGGCGTGGACGTGGAGGTGACGCAGTACCGGTTCATGACCGTCCCCAAGGGCACCCCGCAGGAGGTCAAGGACAAGCTCGTCGAGGGACTGAAGGCCACCTTCGCCACCGAGGACTACAAGAAGTTCAATGAGCAGAACAGCCTCACGCCGATGGAGTTGCCGGGTGAGGACGTGCTGACCCAACTCAACGAGGACAAGCAGCGCTATGCCGAGCTGGTCGGGCAGTACGACCTCGACCTCCGGAACGCGGGCTGATGACCGCCGTGGGGGATCCGCACGCGACGCCCGCCCACGACGTCCTCGCCGAGATCGAGGCCGAGGTCGCTCACGAATTGCAGGAGGAGCGTCCGCCCGCGGGTGGGCCCGGCTATCAAATCGCGGGTGCGTTGACCGGGCTGGTGATCGGCGTCGCCGGTGCAGCGCTGGCTTCGGGCTACGGGCTGGGCTCGCTGCGCGAGCCCGGTCCCGGGCTGTGGCCGTTCGTGGTCAGCGTGCTCATCGTGGCCCTGTCGTTGCTGCTGCTGGTGGTGGGGCGTCGTCTCGACGATGCCGAGAAGTTCACCCGCAGTAGCCTTCTGGTGGCCATCGGTGCCGTCACGTTCGCGGGCTTCGGTCTGCTGATGCCGTTGATCGGCTTCGAGATCCCCGCGGTGGTGCTGTGTGTGATCTGGTTGCGATTCCTGGGTGGTGAAAGCTGGCGCAGCACCGCGGTGATCAGCGTCGCCACCACGGCCGTGTTCTACGCCCTGTTCATCTATGGGCTGCGGGTTCCGCTTCCCCACCTCATCTCCTTCTGACTAGGGCCTAACAGTCATGGACTTCAACGCATTCCTGGATGGGTTCGCCCTCGTCGCCGAACCCCAGAATCTGCTGTACTGCCTGATGGGTGTGCTCATCGGCATGGTCATCGGTGTGCTGCCCGGCCTCGGTCCGGCCGCCACCATCGCGATCCTGCTGCCGATCACCTACACCATCGACCCGGTGGCCGCGATCATCATGCTGGCCGGCATCTACTACGGCGCCCAGTACGGCGGCACCATCACCTCGGTGCTGTTGCGGCTGCCCGGTGAAGCCTCCTCGGTGGTCACCGTCTTCGATGGCTTCGCGCTCGCCAAACAGGGCAAGGCCGGCACCGCGTTGGGTATCGCCGCCGTCGGATCCTTTGTCGGAGCCACCATCTCGATCATCGGGCTGACACTGCTGGCGCCCGTGGTGGCCGAGATCGCGCTCGACTTCGGCCCGCCCGAATACGCGGCGCTGGCCTTGCTCGGCGTGCTGCTGGTGGCCACCATCGGTAGCGGCAACAAGCTCAAGGCGCTGATCGCCGGAGCTGTCGGCCTGCTGCTCGCCACCGTGGGCCGGGACAGCTTCAGCGGTGCGTCCCGCTTCACCTTCGACAGCCTGCAACTGGCCGACGGCATCGACTTCGTCGTCGTGGCGATGGGGCTGTTCGGCGTCGGGGAGATCCTCTACAACCTGGAGCAGCGCCACGGTAAGACACATGTCCCGGCCAAGGTCGGCAACGTGTGGCCGTCGCGCAAGGAGCTCCGGCAGTCGTCCGGTGCCATCGGACGCGGATCGGTCATCGGTTTCGTGCTGGGTGTGCTGCCCGGCGGCGGTGCCACCCTGTCGTCCATCGTGGCCTACGCCACCGAGAAGCGACGCTCCAAGACCCCCGAGCGTTTCGGTCGCGGCGCCATCGAGGGCGTCGCCGCTCCGGAGACCGCGAACAACGCGGCGGCCACCTCGTCGTTCATCCCGTTGCTCACCATCGGCCTGCCCGCCAACGCCTCGATGGCAATGCTGTTCGGCGCGTTGCTGATCCTGGGCATCTCGCCCGGCCCGCAGCTGGTCGATGAGCATCCCGACGTGTTCTGGGGTGTCATCAACTCGATGTACATCGGCAACATCCTGCTGCTGATCCTGTCGATTCCGTTGGTGGGCCTGTTCGTGCGGATCCTGCGGGTGCGCCCGGCGATCCTGGCGCCGATCACCGCACTCATCACCATCCTGGGCGTCTACACCATCAACAACTCGACCTTCGACATCTTCGTGATGCTGGCCTTCGGCATCGTCGGCTACCTGATGAAGAAGGCCGGTTTCGATCCCGGGCCGATGGTGTTGGCGTTCGTGCTGGGCACCATCATCGAGGCCAGCACGCGACGTTCCCTATTGATATTCGACGGGGATCCGACCGGCTTTGTCACCCGGCCCATCTCGGGCGGCATCCTGGCGGTCTTCCTGCTGCTGGTGCTGCTGCCGGTGGTCCAGCACGTGCGCCACCGGCGTGCCGCGGCGTCCGCGCCCGCCAAGGTCGATGACGCCGAAAGCGTGACGCGCTAGTTCGTTGCCGGTGGTGGTGGTTCGTAGCAGCACCAGATTGGACAGCTCGGTGGGTCCGTTCTCCCAGTGCACCAAATGGTGGGCATGCAGCCCTCGGGTGGCCCCGCAGCGCCCGGCCCACCCCGATGGGGCGGCCGTAACGTTCGAACCACACCTCACCGGTGGCATCACAGAGCAGATACCGCCGGTCGGCGTCGGACAGGGCCGGGCCTAAATGCAGGGCCCGCGATCCGTTGCTTCTGAGCCCCTGCCGTCGATCTCGGCGATGATCTCCACCAACCGGCCATCGAGAGCATTGCGCTGCCCGACCAGCCCGAGTCGAGCGCTAATGCCTGCCGGCGTCGAGTCGGCGCCGGGTGTTGCCCAGGTGCAGGCGCATGGCGGCCCGGGCCAGTTCCGGGTTGCCGTCGATGACGGCCGCGGCCACCTGATCGTGTTCGCGGCGGACCCGATCGGCATGGCCGGCATCGGTGATGGAGTGTTCGGAACCCAAACGGGTGCGGGGCAACATGATCATCATCGGTCCCAGCGAATCGAGAAGTTCGACATAGAACCGGTTGCCGCTCGCGGCGGCCAGCGCGCGGTGGAAACGGAAATCGGCCTCCACCGCGTCGCTCGCTGCGGCAGTGGTGAACTCGGCGAGCGCGGCCCGGACGGTCTCCCGGCCGCGAGCGTCGATGCGTGCCGCGGCCAGCGCCGCGGCCTCGCATTCGACCCCGAGGCGAAAGTCGATCATGTCCAGCACATCGTGATGGGTGCGGATGGCCGACGACTCGACGGCGAAGGCCGTCGGCTCGGGCACCGCGAGGACGAAGGAGCCACGGCCCTGGAAGGTTTCGACGAAGCCCTCCGCGCGCAACCGGGTGACCGCTTCGCGCACCACGGTGCGGGAGACGCCGAACTCGTCGATCAGTTCGGCTTCCGAGGGCAGCTTGTGCCCGGGCGGGAGATCGCCGGCGAAGATCTTGTCCTTCAGGCCGGCGACCACCCGCTGGGCCAACGAGGTCGTCATCGCCACATCATGACTGACCGAAGGTCGCGCTCTCCTTGGTGAGGGCCCGCATCTGCTCGCTGAGCGTGAAGCCCAGGCCGGCGCGTTCGGGCAACCACATCCGGCCGTCACGGATCTCGATGCGCTCGTCGAACAGCGGATTGAGCCATTCGAAATGCTCGACCCACGGCTCGGTGGGGTAGGCGGCGGCCAGGTGCAGGTGGATCTCCATGGCGTAGTGCGGGGCGAGCGCCAGCCCGGCGTGCGCGGCAAGCGTGGCGAAGCGCAGGAACGGGGTGATGCCACCGATGCGTGGCGCGTCGGGTTGCACGATGCCGCGATACCCTGCGTCGATCAGCGCCATGTGCTCGGGGACGGAGGTGAGCATCTCTCCGGTGGCGATCGGGGTGTCGAAGACGCGCGACAGGTCGGCATGGCCGACTGCATCCCAGGCATCGAGCGGCTCCTCGATCCAGATCAGGTCGTGTTGTTCGAGTTCGCGGCACATCCGGCGGGCCCGCGCCCGGTCCCACTGCTGGTTGGCGTCGACCATCAGCGGGGTGTTGCCGAGATGTTCACGCATCGCCGCGACCCTTTCCAGATCGGTTTTCCAGTCCGGCTGCCCCACCTTGATCTTGATGCCGCCGATGCCGGCTTCCAGTGAGGCGGTGGCCTTCTCCTTGATCTCGCCGACGGAGGCCTGTAGGAAGCCGCCAGAGGTGTTGTACACCCGGCACGAGTCACGGTGCGCGCCGAGGAGTTTGGCCAGGGGCAGTCCCGCCCGCCGGGCCTTCAGATCCCACAATGCGACGTCGAGTGCGCCGATGGCCTGGGTCGCGACGCCCGAGCGTCCCACCGACGCCCCGGCCCACAGCAGCGACTGGTAGATGCGGTCGATATCGGACGGGTCCTGGCCGATGGCGACCTCGGCAATCTCGGACAGGTGGGTGTACTGCGACGGCCCACCGGCCCGCTTGGAGTAGCTGAAGCCCATTCCCTCGAAGCCCTGCTCGGTACGGACCTCGACGAACAGCAGGACGGTCTCGGTCAGCGGCTTCTGGCGGCCGGTGAGGACCTTGGCGTCACTGACCGGGTTGGGCAGCGGCAGCACGACATGGGAGAGGCGGAGGTGGCGAATGGCATCAGTCATATGATGAGTGTACAACTCATCATACAAGTTGGAAAAGTGCCTGCACACGTCGTGAATTTTGTGGTGTGCATCTCGTTTGCGTGCAGAAAGCCCGGCGGCGGGCGACTCAACAGTCATATCCGCGCGGGCGAAGGAGATGCCTATGACCATGGTCGAGGAACGGCTGCTGGCACCCGGGGACACCTGCTGGCGGACGGCGCAGGCCGACCGTTACGCGCCGATCGTCGACGGCGCGGACTACCTGCGGCATGTGAAGTCCGCGATGCTGGGTGCCGAGAACCGGATCCTGTTGGTGGGGTGGGACTTCGACTCCCGGGTCACGTTCGAACCCGGTGCCGCGACGCTGCCCGGGCCCAACCAGCTGGGCCCGTTTCTGTTCTGGTTGTTGTGGCGGCGGCCCCAGCTCAAGGTCTACGTGCTCAAGTCCAACCTGCGCCTGCTCGCGGTCTTCGAGCGCTATTGGTATGGCATCGTCCCGGTGCAGTGGCTCAACCGGCTCACCTCACAGCGCATGCACCTTGCCGTCGACGGCGCCCACCCGACCGGCGCGGTGCACCACCAGAAGCTGGTGGTGGTCGACGATGCGGTGGCGTTCTGCGGTGGTATCGATCTGACGCTCGGGCGGTGGGATACCCGCGCACACGCCCCGGACGACCCGGGGCGCCACGCCGGGGCAGAGCCGTACGGTCCGCGCCACGAGGTGGCCGCGGTGGTGGACGGGGAGGCCGCACACGGCTTGGCCGAACTGGCGCGCGACCGTTGGCAGATGGCAACCGGCGAGGAACTGCTCCCGGTGCGGGCGGGTGCCCCGGCCTGGCCGCGGCACTGTGACCCGGCGCTTCGCCACGTCGAGCTGGGTATCGCGCGTACGCTTCCGGCGCTGCCCGAGCGTGCCGAGGTCCGCGAGGTGGAGTCGCTGAACCTGGCGGCGATCGCGGCCGCGCGGGAGTTCATCTACCTGGAGAACCAGTACCTGGCGGCCCGCGGCATCTGCGAGGCGCTGGCGACGCGGCTACGTGAGCCGGACGGGCCGGAGGTGGTGATCGTGTTGCCGCGTACCTCGGAGAGTCAACTGGAGCGTGAGTCGATGGACAGTGCGCGCGCACGCATGCTCCGTCTGCTGTGGGATGCCGATGAGCACGGGCGCCTCGGTGTCTACTGGCCGGCGGTGCCGGGGGGCGCGTCGTTGTACGTGCATTCCAAGGTGATGGTCGTCGACGACAGATTCCTGCGCATCGGGTCCTCCAACCTGAACAACCGATCGTTGGGATTCGACAGCGAATGCGATCTGGCGCTCGACGACCCGGTGGGGCGCGATGAGGTCCGCGCCCATATCGCGCTGGTCCGCGATGAGCTGTTGGCCGAGCACCTGGGGTTGCCCGTCGAGGAACTGCGGACCGAGATCTCGCGGCGGGGTTCGATTCTGCGGGCGGTGGACGCTCGCCGGGGCGTCGGTCGCTCGCTGCGCAAGTTCACTGCACTGATGGTGGCCGCCGATGCCGGTCCGCTCGCCGAGAACGATCTGATGGATCCCGTCCGCGTACCGGCCTCGCTCGCGCTGAGCGTGTGCTCGGTGGTCGCCGCGGTCATCACCTGGCCGCTGCTGAAGGGCGCGCCCGGGTTGTGGTCGGCGGCCAGGTCTCTCGGCGAACGAGTGGGCCTGCCGATTCCGGTTTGATGACGTTGTCCGGTTTGATGACGTTGCCCACCATCAGAATTCGATGATCTGGCGCACCGCCGCACCGTCGGCCAGCGCGTCCATGCCGGCGTTGATCTGATCGAGCGTCAACGTGGCCGACACCAGTTTCTCCACCGGCAGGCGTCCGGCCCGCCACAGCTCGACGAACCGGGGGATGTCCCGGGCGGGTACCGCCGAGCCGAGGTAGCTGCCGATCAGGGTGCGCCCCTCGGCCACCAAACTCAACGGCGACACTGAGATCCGTGCGTGCGGGGCGGGCAGCCCGACGGTGACGGTGCGTCCGCCGGGTGCGGTCAGCGCGATCGCGCCTTCCAGCGCGGCGGCATGCCCGACGGCCTCGATCACCACCTCGGCCTTCTCGGTGACCGACTCGGGGGTGTAGGTGGCGTGCGCGCCGAGTTCGCGCGCCAGCGCCAGCTTTTCCGGTAGCCGGTCGACCGCGATCACCCGAACGTCGTGGTGCGCAAGCGCGGTCAGCATGGCCGCCATCCCGACGCCGCCCATCCCGACGACGGCCACGGTCTGCCCGGCCCGGGGTTGCCCGGCGTTGAGCACCGCGCCGCCGCCGGTGAGCACCGCGCATCCCAGTAGGGAGGCGACCACGGCCGGTACGTCGGGGTCGACCGGCACCACCGAGCGCCGGTCCACCACCGCGTGGGTAGCGAACCCGGACACCCCGAGGTGGTGGCGAACCCCGCCGCTCAATCGGGTGGCCCCGCTCAGTAGCGTGCCCGCCGCGTTGGCGGCACTGCCCGGGATGCATGGCGCCAGCCCGTCGGTGGCGCACGCCGAGCACGCACCGCACCGCGGAAGAAATGTCATCACCACCCGCTGTCCGGGCGCGAGATCGGCGTCGCCGCCGACCTTCTCGACGATCCCGGCCGCTTCGTGGCCCAGCAGCATCGGTACCGGCCGTACCCGGTTGCCGTCCACCACCGACAGATCCGAATGGCACAGCCCCGCGGCCTCGATGCGCACCAGCAGCTCACCGTCACCCGGCTCGTCGAGCTCCAGGTCGGTGACCGACAGGGGTGTGGACTCGGCATACGGCCGAGACGCTCCGATGGTTTCCAGCACGGCACCGCGGATCTTCATCGTCCAAGCCTGACATGCTGGCCGGCATGGAGTACACGAGCGCGGACTTCGGACTGCATTGGCCGGTGCAGACGCGGTGGACGGACAACGATATGTTCGGCCATCTGAACAATGCGATCTACTACCAACTGTTCGACACCGCGATCAACGCCTGGCTCGGCGCCCGCACGGGAGTGGACCCGATGAGCGCTCCCTGGCTGGGGGTGGTGGCCGAGTCGAGTTGCCGGTACCTGGCCGAGCTGAGCTTTCCCTCCGAGCTGGTGGTCGGCCTGGCGGTGACCCGGCTGGGTACCAGCAGCGTCACCTACCGCACCGGGCTGTGGGCTGCCGGCGGCCCCGTTGCCGCGGTCGGTTCGTGGGTGCACGTCTACGTCGACCGCGGCACTCGTCGGCCCGTCCCGATCCCCGCCGAGATCCGCGCGCCCATGGCGGGCATCGCGACGACCTGAGCCCCGGCGATATGCTCGCCCGATGCCAGTTGTCAGCAAGACCGTCGAGGTCACCGCGCCCGCCGCGACCATCATGGGGATCGTCGCCGACTTCGAGGCCTACCCGCAATGGAACGAAGAGGTCATCGGCGCCTGGGTACTTGCCCGCTATGACGACGGGCGGCCCAGCCAGCTCCGGCTGGACACGAAGGTCCAAGGCATGGAGGGCACCTACATCCAGGCGGTCTACTACCCCGGTGACAACCAGATCCAGACCGTCATGCAGCAGGGCAATCTGTTCTCCAAGCAGGAGCAGTTGTTTGCCGTTGTCGACATGGGCCCGACCAGCCTGCTGACCGTCGATATGGACGTCGAGGTCTCGATGGCCGGCGTGCCCGCGATGATGGTCAAGAAGGTCGCCAACGACGCCCTGGAGCATCTGGCGGGCAACCTGAAGAAGCGTGCCGAAGACCTGGCCGATTAGGTCCACAGGCCGAGGTCGTCGAGCAGACTGGTCAGTCGCCGGGCGCCGTCGTCGAACTGGCTGCGGGTCAACCGCACCACCTCCGCGACGTCGCGTCGGCGCAGGGCCGCCACGAGCTGGCGGTGGTTGGCCACCGCCTCCACCCCCCACTGCGGATCCGAGGCGTAGATGTGCGGGGGCAGGTAGCGCGCGGCATTGAGCAGGAACCAGGCCAGCTTCATCCGGTTGGTGGTGCGGTTGAGCGTGCGGTGGAAATTGAACTCCGCGTGCGCGATCGAGTCGACGTCACCGCGTGCGACGGCGGTATCGAGCGCGTCGGTCAGCCGTTCGAGTTCGTCGATATCGGTGTCGCCTACCCGTTGTGCGGCCGTTGCGGCGAGTTCGGCGGCGATGGCCCCCTGCAGCCAGAAGATATCGGCGATATCGCCGCGGGTGAAGGGCGAGACCACGTGTCCGCGATGGGGCTCCAGCTGCACCAGGCCTTCTCCGCGCAACGTGCGCAGCGCCTCGCGCACCGGGGTGATGCTGACGCCGAGCTGGGCGGCGGTCTCGTCGAGCCGCACGAAAGTCCCCGGTCGTAGCGCCCCGGACATGATCGCCGCGCGCAGGTGTCCGGCGACCTCGTCGGAGAGCTGTTCGCGCCGGCGGGCCGGTCGGGGTGTCGCCGGTGCGTTCACTGCGGTGCCGTCCTCTCGGAGCTGCGGTGATGTCGTGGGAGCGGCTTGATCGAGGGCCGGTGTGCCCATAGTGTGACCGGGACGACACAATGTTTGATCAAATATAAACATTGCGCAAGCCCGGTTGCGCATCCCTGACGAAAGAGCTCCGCGTGACTTCCCAGAGCACCGAACAGCCCTATCTCGCACGTCAGCAGAACTGGTCCAACCAGCTGTCCCGGCACGCCCTGATGCAGCCGGACAAGACGGCACTACGCTTCCTGGGCCACACCACCACCTGGGCCGAACTCGACGACCGCGTCACCCGGTTGGCCGGTGCGCTGCAGCGACGCGGTGTCGAGTTCGGCGACCGGGTGCTGATCCTGATGCTCAACCGCACCGAGTTCATCGAGTCCTTCCTGGCCGCCAACCGGCTGGGCGCCATCGCGGTCCCGGTGAACTTCCGGATGACACCGCCGGAGATCGCCTTCCTGGTCGGCGACTGCTCGGCCCGGGTGGTCATCACCGAAGCGGTACTGGCGCCGGTGGCCAAGGCGGTGCGGGACCTCGACGCGACCCTGTCGACGGTGATCGTCGCCGGGGCCGGCGGCGACGAGGATGTCCTGGGCTATGACGACCTGCTCGACGAGTCCGGCCCGGCGCCCGCCCCGGTGGAGATCGGCAACGATTGTCCCGCGCTGATCATGTACACCTCGGGCACCACCGGCCGGCCCAAGGGCGCGGTGCTCACCCACGCCAACCTGACCGGGCAGGCGCTCACCTTCCTGTTCACCAACGGTGCCGACCTCAACCACGACGTCGGGTTCATCGGCGTCCCGCTGTTCCACATCGCCGGTATCGGCAACATGATCCCGGGCCTGTTGCTGGGGCGACCCACGGTGCTCTACCCGCTCGGCGCCTTCGATCCGGGCGCTCTGCTCGATGTGCTGGAGGCCGAGCAGGTGACCGGCATCTTCCTGGTGCCCGCGCAGTGGCAGGCGGTGTGTGCCGCCCAACGGGCGCATCCGCGCGCGCTCAAGCTGCGGGTGTTGTCCTGGGGTGCGGCGCCGGCGTCGGACACGTTGCTGACGGATATGGCGCAGACGTTCCCCGGGGCCAACATCCTGGCCGCCTTCGGCCAGACGGAGATGTCGCCGGTGACGTGTATGTTGTTGGGAGAGGACGCGATTCGTAAGCTCGGATCGGTCGGCCGGGTCATCCCGACGGTATCGGCGCGCATCGTCGACGAGGATATGAACGACGTCCCGGTCGGCCAGGTCGGCGAGATCGTCTACCGTGCGCCCACCCTGATGTCGGGCTACTGGAACAACCCCAAGGCCACCGCGGAGGCGTTCGCGGGCGGATGGTTTCACTCCGGCGATCTCGTTCGCCAGGACGAGGAGGGCTACATCTGGGTCGTCGACCGCAAGAAGGACATGATCATCTCCGGTGGTGAGAACATCTACTGCGCGGAGGTCGAGAACGTCCTGGCCGCTCACCCGGCAATTGCCGAGGTCGCGGTGATCGGGCGCGCGCACGAGAAGTGGGGCGAGGTTCCGGTGGCTGTTGTAGCTTTGTCCGCGGCGGGTCTGACGCTCGCCGAACTCGACGATTTCCTCACCGAGAGGTTAGCCAGATATAAGCACCCCAAGGCCCTGGAAATCGTCGACGCGCTGCCGCGGAACCCGTCGGGCAAGGTCCTCAAAACGGAGCTGCGCTCGACCTTCGGCGCCAAATCACGCATTGACGCCGACGAAAGTTCTACTGCGGCAACGGTTTCTGCAGTGGCTTCGGAGAGGTAACCGGGCGGGATGTCTTTGCTAACAGTTGCGGTGTGAATACGCCGGATGCGCAACGCCGCCGGCATTGGATCGGGTACAGTCCTGTGGTCTGTCTTACTACCGACCAGTAGGTAGACAAGGGTCACAGGGCAACGGACGCGGGGTTCCGAGTAAGTGAAGGAGGGGGCGTGCGACAGGTGATGCCGCCACGCTGTGAACTCGGTTCCGAGGTGCGCCGGTGACGGCGGGCAACGGTCTGGTCGACTACGTCAAGGAACAGCTCGACAAACCGCTGACCATGGTCGGCGGATTCTTCAAGATGTGCGTGCTGACCGGTAAGGCGCTGCTCACCCGGCCCTTCCAGTTCAAGGAATTCGTGCTGCAGAGCTGGTTCCTGATCCGGGTCGCGTTCCTGCCGACGCTCGCGGTATCCATCCCGCTGACGGTGCTCATCATCTTCACGCTCAACATCCTGCTGGCCGAATTCGGTGCCGCCGACGTCTCCGGCGCCGGAGCCGCGCTGGGCGCGGTGACCCAGCTCGGCCCGCTGGTGACGGTGCTTGTCGTCGCTGGGGCGGGTTCGACGGCCATCTGCGCCGACCTCGGCGCCCGCACCGTCCGCGAAGAGATCGACGCCATGGAGGTGCTCGGCATCGATCCGATCGAACGCCTGGTCGCGCCCCGCGTCGTGGCCGCCACCTTCGTGGCCTTCCTGCTCAACGGCGCGGTGATCACCATCGGCCTCGTCGGCGGCTACTTCTTCGGCGTCTACATCCAGAACGTCAACGCCGGTGCCTACGTCTCGACGCTGACACTGCTCACCGGATTCCCCGAGGTGATGATCTCGGTCATCAAGGCCACCTTGTTCGGCCTCATCGCCGGGCTGGTCGGCTGCTACCGCGGACTGACCGTTGCCGGCGGGTCCAAGGGTGTCGGGACCGCCGTGAACGAGACCCTGGTGCTCTGCGTGGTCGCGCTGTTCGCCGTCAACGTGGTGCTGACCACCATCGGTGTCCGGTTCGGGACGGGAGGCTGATATGAGCACAGCTGCCGTTCTGCGGACCCGGTTCCCCCGCGCGTTCGACCGCACCCGAGGGTACTTCGGGGCGCCGGGCCGCTTCCTCGAAAGCATCGGGCACGTCGCCTGGTTCGTCGTCCAGGCGGTCGGCCACCTGCCGCACGCCTTCAAGAACTACCGCCGGGAAGCCCTGCGCCTGGTCGCCGAGATCGGCATGGGCACCGGCGCGATGGCCGTCATCGGCGGCACCGTCGCCATCATCGGATTCGTCACCCTCTCGGCGGGCTCCCTGATCGCCATCCAGGGCTTCGCATCGCTGGGCAACATCGGTGTCGAGGCCTTCACCGGCTTCTTCGCCGCACTGGCCAACATCCGCGTCGTCGCGCCGGTGGTGACCGGGCAGGCCATGGCCGCCACCGTCGGCGCCGGCGCCACCGCCGAGCTGGGCGCCATGCGGATCAGCGAGGAGATCGACGCCCTGGAGGTGATGGGCATCAAGTCGATCTCCTACCTGGTGTCCACCCGGCTGATGGCCGGCGCCATCGTCATCGTCCCGCTCTACGCGATGGCAATCCTGCTGTCCTTCCTGTCCGCCCAGCTGGTCACCACCGTGTTCTACTCGCAGTCCGTCGGAACCTACGAGCACTACTTCCACACGTTCCTCCGCGTCGACGACGTCATGTGGTCGTTCCTGGAGGTCATCATCATGTCGATCATCATCATGTTGAACCACTGCTACTTCGGCTACTTCGCCAGCGGCGGCGCGGTCGGCGTGGGTGAGGCGGTCGGCCGCTCGATGCGGACCTCGCTGATCGCCATCGTGGTGGTCGTCCTGCTGGCTTCGTTGGCGCTGTACGGCACCGACCCGAACTTCAACCTGACGGTGTAGCCATGACGACACCGCACGCCCCCCTGAACAAGCCGAAGCGGCCGCCCTACAAAGTGGCCGGCGTGGTGCTGCTGGCGATCAGTGCGCTGATCCTCAGCCTGACCTGGTTGCAGTTCCGCGGATTCTTCGAGGACCGGGTACAGCTGACGGTGATGGCCGAGCGAGCCGGCCTGGCGATGGACCCCGGTTCGAAGGTGACCTTCAACGGGGTTCCGATCGGGCGCATGGTCGAGGCGGGCGTCGTCACCGTCGGTGATACGCCGAAGGCCAAGCTCACCTTGGACGTGGACCCGAAGTACCTGTCGCTCATCCCGTCCAATGTGGAGGCCGAACTGCGGGCCACCACGGTGTTCGGCAACAAGTACATCTCCTTCCTTTCGCCGGAGAATCCGGCAGCCACCCGGCTGGCGAGCGGCGCAGTCGTCGAGGCCTCCGGCACCACCACCGAGTTCAACACCCTGTTCGAGACGATCATGAAGATCGCCGAGCAGGTCGATCCGGTGAAGCTGAACCAGACCCTGACCGCCGCCGCCCAGGCGCTGGACGGGCTCGGCGACAAGTTCGGTCAGTCGATCGTGGACGGCAATGACATTCTCGGCGACTTGAATCCGCGGATGCCGCAGATCCGCCGCGATATCGCCGGCCTGGCCGATCTGGGCGAGGTGTACTCCGATGCGGCGCCGGATCTGTTCGACGGCCTGAGCAATGCGGTGATCACCGCGCAGGCGCTCAACGACGAGCAGGGCAATATCGATCAGGCCCTGATGGCGGCCGTCGGCTTCGGCAACACCGGCGCCGATATCTTCGAGCGCGGCGGGCCGTACCTGGTCCGCGGTGCGCAGGACCTGCTGCCGACCTCGAAGCTGCTGGACTACTACAGCCCCGAGTTGCTCTGCACGATTCGCAACTACCACGACGTGGCGCCCAAACTGGCCGGTGCGCTGGGTGGCGACGGCTACTCGCTGGCCATTCGCGCCTCGGTGCTCGGCGCGGCGAACCCGTACGTGTTCCCGGACAACCTGCCCCGCGTCAACGCCAAGGGCGGACCCGGCGGGCGGCCCGGCTGCTGGCAGCCGATCACCCGCGACCTGTGGCCGATGCCGTACCTGGTGATGGACACCGGCGCGAGCCTCGCCCCGTACAACCACTTCGAACTCGGCCAGCCGATCATGACCGAGTACGTCTGGGGACGCCAAGTGGGGGAGAACACGATCAACCCATGAGCATCAAAGGGACGCTTTTCAAGCTGGGTGCGATATCGGCGGTGCTGCTCACCTTCACCGCGATCATCTTCGTGGTGTTCGCGCAGCTCCGATTCGACCGCACCACCGGCTATTCGGCGATTTTCGAGAACGCCAGCGGCCTGCGTGCCGGACAGTTCGTGCGCGCCTACGGCGTCGAGGTCGGCAAGGTCGAGGACGTCGTCCTCATCGACGGCGGCAACCAGGTCCGCGTCGACTTCGCGGTGGAACGCAATCTCCAGTTGTTCCAGGAGACCACCGCCGCGATCCGCTACCTGGATCTGATCGGTAACCGCTACGTGGAACTGCGCCGCGGCGACAGCGACGCGGTGCTACCCGGCGGCAGCACCATCCCGGTGGAACGCACCGAACCCGCGCTCGATCTCGACGCGCTGGTCGGCGGGTTCCGCCCGCTGTTCAAATCCCTTGACGCGGACAAGGTCAACAACATCGCGACCTCGATCATCACGATCTTCCAGGGCCAGGGTGGGACGATCAACAACATCCTGGACCAGACCGCAGAGCTGACGTCCGCGCTGGCCGACCGCGACCAGGCCATCGGCGAGGTCATCACCAACCTCAACACCGTCCTGGACACCACCGTCAAACACCAGAAGCAGTTCGATGACACCTTGAAGAACTTCGAGACGTTGATCACCGGGTTGAAGGACCGCGCCGAGCCGATCGGTTCCTCGGTGGCCGACATCAGCAATGCCGCCGGATCGCTGTCGGACCTGCTGGCCGACAACCGGCCGCTGCTGCGGGACACCTTCGGCTACCTGGAGACCATCCAGCAGCCGCTGATCGATCAGCTCGATCAGGTCAACGACATCGTCGCGAAGATTCCGGCATCGCTGCGGGTCATCGGTCGCGCCGGTGGCATCTACGGTGACTTCTTCAACTTCTACTCCTGTGATCTTTCGCTGCGGCTCAACGGCCTTCAGCCGGGCGGTCCGACCCGCGTGGTCAAGGTGACCACCCAGCCGACGGGGAGGTGCACTCCGCAATGAGGACAATTCAGGGTTCGGATCGCGTCCGTAAGGGTGTGATGGGCGTGGTGACGGTGGCACTGGTCATCGGTGTCGGGTCCAGCATCACCAGCGTGCCGATGTTGTTCGCGGTGCCGACGTACTACGCACAGTTCAATGACACCGGCGGTCTGAACGTCGCCGACAAGGTGCGCATCGCCGGCGTCGACGTCGGCACCGTACAGAGCATGGAGATCAAGGGCGACAAGGTCGAGATCGGCTACACCCTGGGCGGTCGCCAGATCGGTACCGAGAGTCGGGCCGCCATCCGTACCGATACCATCCTGGGGCGCAAGAACATCGAGGTCGAACCGCGCGGTGAGACGCTGCTGAAACCGCGTGGTTTCCTTCCGGTGGAGCAGACCCAGACGCCTTACCAGATATATGACGCCTTCCTCGACGTCACCCAGGCGGCATCCGGCTGGGACACCCAGGCCATCAGGCAGTCGCTGAACGTGTTGTCCGAGACCGTCGATCAGACCTACCCGCACCTGCAGGGTGCGTTGGAGGGTGTGCAGCGGTTCTCCGACACGCTCGGGCAGCGTGACGACGAGCTCAAACAACTGCTGGCCAACGCCAACAAGATCGCCACCGTGCTCGGTGACCGCAGCGGGCAGGTGAATGCGCTGCTGGTCAACGCGCAGACGCTGCTGGCCGCGGTGAACCAGCGCAGCCAGGCCGTCAACCTGTTGCTGGAGCGCATCTCCGGGGTGTCCGCTCAGGTCACCGGGTTGATCGATGACAATCCGAACCTCAACAAGGTGCTGACCCAGCTCAACACCGTCAGCGACACCCTGGTCGAGCGCAAGCAGGATCTCGCCGACACCCTGTCCATCGCAGGCAAATTCATCACCTCGCTGGCCGAGGCGCTGGCCTCCGGCCCCTACTTCAAGGTGATGCTGGCCAACCTGCTGCCGCCCACGCTGCTGCAGCCCTTCGTCGATGCGGCGTTCAAGAAGCGCGGTATCAACCCCGAGGAGTTCTGGCGCAACGCCGGCCTGCCCGCATTCCAGTTCCCCGACCCGAACGGCACCCGCTTCGAAAACGGCGCGCCCCCGCCGGCGCCGCGGGTACTGGAGGGGACCCCCGAGTTCCCGGGCCCCGCCGTGCCGCCCGGATCGCCGTGCTCCTACACCCCACCGGCCGACGGGCTGCCGCGCCCCGGTGACCCCCTGCCGTGTGCGCGTCTGGACCAGGGCCCGTACGGCCCGGTGCCCGGCGGGTTCCCGCCGCCGGTCGGGGTGCAGACCTCCGATCCCAACGTGCACGGGCTGGGCCCGACGCCGGGTGTGCCCAGTGCCGCCATCCCCGGCCAGTTGCCGCCCAACGTGCCGGGTACCCCGGTGCCGCTGGTGCCCGGTCCGCCGGGGGCACGCACGGTGCCGGTCGGCCCGCCCGGGGTTCCGGCACCGCCAGGACCCATTCCGAGTCGCGCGCCGCTGCCGCCGCCGCTGCCGGGACCGCCGCCACCTGCCGGGCCGGGCCAGCAGCTCTCGCCGGTGGGCACCGAGCCGCTTCCCGGCAACCCGCCGTTCCTTCCGCCCGGATCTCAGGGATAGGGCCGAGTAGATGTCGACGATCTTCAATATCCGCAACATCCAGTTGCCGCGCTTCTCGAAGGCGGCCGTCATCATGGGCGCCATCGTGCTGGCCGTGGCCGTCGGCGCCGCCGCCGTGGGCTGGAACGTCTACAAGAAGCTGACCACCACCACGATCACCGCCTACTTCCCGCAGGCGCTGGCGCTGTACCCGGGCGACAAGGTGCTCATCATGGGCGTCAAGGTCGGTTCGATCGACTCGATCGAACCCGAGGGCGACCGGATGAAGGTCGTCCTGCACTGGGACAGCAAGTACAAGGTCCCCGAGAACGCCAGCGCCTCGATCCTCAACCCGTCGCTGGTGGCCTCCCGGGTCATCCAGCTGTCCCCGCCCTACACCGGCGGGCCCGCGATGCAGGACGGCGCGGTCATCGACGAGGACCGCACCCAGGTCCCGATCGAGTACGACGAGGTGCGCGATCAGGTGACCCGGCTGCTGGCCGATCTCGGGCCGACACCGGAGCAGCCGAAGGGCCCGTTCGGTGACATCGTCGAATCCTTCGCCGACGGCTTCGAGGGCAAGGGCGAACAGTTCAACAAGACCCTCAAGGGTCTGTCGGACGCGGTGACCGCGCTCAACGAGGGTCGCGGAGACTTCGTCGGGATCGTCAAGAGCCTGGCCGTGTTCGTCAACGCGCTGCACAAGAGTGACCAGCAGTTCGTGGCGCTGAACAACGATCTGGCGCAGTTCACCAACTCGTTCACCAACACCGACCGCGAGGTCGCCACCGCGCTGGAAGACATCAACACGCTGCTGGCCACCACTCGGAAGTTCCTGGACGAGAACGGCACACCGCTGACCAACGATGTCAACAACCTGGCGGAGGTGACGAACGCGATCCTGCAGCCCGAGCCCCGCGAGGGCCTGGAAACCGGTCTGCACGCCTACCCGAACCTGGTGGCCAACGTCGTCAACGTGGTGGCACCCAACCAGGGCGGCATCGTCGGTCTGCCCGTGCTGCCCGGCGTCACCAACTTCTCCAACCCGCTGAACTTCATCTGCAGCTCGATCCAGGCCGGCAGCCGGCTCGGGTATCAGGAGTCCGCGGAGCTGTGCGCGCAGTATCTGGCGCCGGTGATGGACGCGATGAAGTTCAACTACATCCCGTTCGGCATGAACCTGGCCGCCGGCGCGATGACGCTGCCCAAGCAGATCGCGTACTCGGAGCCGCGGCTGCGTCCGCCCCCGGGCTACAAGGACACCACCGTGCCGGGCATCTTCTCCCGTGACACCCTGTTCTCGCACGGTAACCACGAGCCGGGCTGGATTGTCGCGCCCGGTATGCAGGGCGTCGAGGTTCAGCCGTTCACCGCGAACATGCTGACCCCGGATTCGTTGGCCGCGTTGCTCGGTGGGCCCGATATCGTGCCCCCGCCGGCGCCGCCGGCCTTCGGTGTGCCCCCGGGCGGCAACCTGCCCGGCCCGCCGAACGCGTACAGCGAGAACACCCCGCTGCCGCCGCCGTGGTACCCGCAGCCCGGGCCACCGCCCATCCCGGCACCCGGTGTGATCCCCGGTGATCCGCCGCCGGCCGCGCCCGCAGCACCCGCTGCGCCGGCTCCGCCCGGGCCTCCGCTGCCCGCAGAGGCAGGTGCACGATGACGCTGAAGAAGATCGCGACCCGCACGGTCGCGCTCGCAGCGGCCGGATTGATGCTCAGTGGCTGTGGGCAGTGGCGCGGTATCGCCAACGTCCCGTTGCCCGGCGGTCCCGGCACCCAGACCGGGCACTCGACGATCTACATCCAGATGCCGGAGACGTTGGCGCTCAACGCCAACAGCCGGGTCCGGGTCGCCGATGTGTTCGTCGGGCGGGTGCGCAAGATCGAGCTGAAGAACTGGGTGCCGCTGTTGACGGTGGACCTGGAGCCCGGCGTCGAGCTGCCGCAGAACGCGGTGGCCCGCATCGGTCAGACCTCGCTGCTGGGTTCCCAGCACGTCGAACTCGACCAGCCCGAGGATGAGGCCCCGTCGCCGGAGCCGCTGCGCAACGGGGACACCATCCCGCTGGAGCGTTCGTCGGCGTTCCCGACCATCGAGCGGACACTGGCCAGCATCTCGGGCATCCTCACCGGCGGTGGCATCCCGAACATCGAGGTGATCCAGAACGAGGTCAACGCGATCCTGACGGGGCGCTCGGGCGAGATCCGGGAGTTCCTGAACCGGCTCGACACCTTCACCTTCGAGCTGAACCAGCAGCGCCAGGACATCACCCGCGCCATCGATTCGACCGACCGGCTGCTGTCCATCGTCGCCGACCGCAACGAGACGCTGGACCGGGTGCTCACCGAGTTCCCACCGCTGATCCAGCATTTCGCGGACACCCGCGATCTGTTCGCCGACGCGGTGACCGCGCTGGGCAGGCTCAGCGCGACCGCCGACGAGACGCTGAGCAACACCAACGCCAACCTCAACACCAACCTGAAGAACCTGCAGCGCCCGCTGCGGGAACTGGCGAAGGCCTCGCCGTACCTGGTGGGTGCGCTGAAGCTGCTGCTGACGGTGCCGTTCAACATCGAGAACCTCCCCAAGGCGATCCGCGGTGACTACATCAACGTGTCGCTCACCATCGACCTCACCCTGAGTGCCATCGACAACGGCTTCCTGTCGGGTACCGGTATCTCGGGCATGCTGCGGGCACTGGAACAGGCCTGGGGCCGCGATCCGGCAACGATGATCCCGGACGTGCGCTTCACGCCGAACCCGAACAACGCGCCCGGTGGTCCGCTGATCGAAAGGTCGGAGTAACCCATGCTGCTGACCCGAATGATCAAGACCCAGTTGCTCATCTTCGTCACGCTGACGGTGGTGGCACTGGTGGTGCTGTCGCTGGGCTACCTGCGGTTGCCGAGCTACGCCGGCATCGGCATGTACCGCCTGTACGCGAACCTGCCCAACTCGGCCGGGCTGTACGAGACGGCCAACGTCACCTTCCGCGGCACCACCGTCGGCAAGGTGACCGCGGTGGAGCCCACCGAACAGGGTGCCCGGGTCACGATGAACATCGAGGACGACACCAAGGTGCCCGTCGACACCATCGCCAACGTGCACTCGGTGTCGGCGGTCGGTGAACAGTTCCTCGACCTGACCTCCGACGAGAACACCGGGCAGTACCTCAATGAGGGGGACACCATCACCAAGGGCCGGGTGCCCGCGGAGGTCGGTCCCGCGCTCGACGCGGCCCAGCGGGGCCTGGCGGCGCTGCCCGAGGAGAAGATCAGCGTCCTGCTCGACGAGACGGCAAAGGCGGTCGGCGGTCTCGGGCCGTCCCTGCAGCGTCTCGTCGACGGCACCCAGGCGCTGGCCGGTGACTTCCGGGAGAACCTGCCCGCCGTCACCGATCTGGTCGAGAACTCCGGGCCGATCATCGACTCCCAGGTCAACTCCCGGGACGCGATCTCCCAGTGGGCCGCCAACCTGAACACCATCGCCGCCCAGACCGCGGAGAAGGACGCCGCGCTGCGCAGTGGGCTGCAGCAGGCCGCACCCACCGCCGATCAGCTCAACGCGGTGTTCAGCGATGTGCGGGAGTCGTTGCCGCAGACGCTGGCCAACCTCGAGGTCGTCATCGACATGCTCAAGCGGTACAACAAGAACGTCGAGCAGGTGCTCGTCGTGCTGCCGCAGGGCGCGGCGATCGCGCAGACCTCAACGATCTTCGCTCCCGAGGCACTAATCCACTTCGGTCTCGGCATCAACCTGCCGCCGCCCTGCCTGACCGGGTTCCTGCCCGCCTCGCAGTGGCGGTCACCGGCGGACACCAAGACCGAACCGCTGCCCTCGGGTCTGTACTGCAAGATTCCCAAGGATGCGCCCAACGCGGTGCGCGGTGCGCGCAACTACCCGTGTGCGGACGTGCCGGGTAAGCGTGCCGCCACCCCGCGGGAGTGCCGCAGCGACGAACCGTACGAGCCGCTGGGCACCAACCCCTGGTACGGGGACCCGAACCAGATCGTCGACTGCCCCGCGGCCGGCGCTCGGTGCACCCAGCCGGTCAACCCGGGCCAGGTGATTCCGGCACCGTCGATCAACAACGGGATGAATCCGCTGCCGGCCAGCCAGCTGCCGGCGCAAGAGACCACCCTGCCGACCAGCGACCCGCTGACCCCGCCTGGCCAGGGCACGGTCACCTGTAGTGGACAGCAACCCAACCCCTGCATCTACACTCCGGCAGCAGGTCCATCGGCGGTCTACAGCCCGTCCAGCGGTGAGGTGGTCGGACCCGATGGGGTCAACTACTCCGTCACCAACTCGAGCAACCCAGGAGAGAGCGGATGGAAGGAGATGCTGGCACCAGCCGGCTGAACCCCACCGACAACGAGGACGACACCGCCGCCGACGAGGCGGCAGAGACATCGACAGCGCACACCACCGAGGAGCCGAATCACGGGCGCTTCGGCCAGGGTTGGCTGGTCAGCATTTGCCTGGTGCTCTTCGTGGCCGCCGCGGCGCTGGGCGCGGGCGGTTATCTGTTGGCCCGGTCGAACGCCCAGAGCGATCAGATCGCCCGCGACGACGCGGTGGCGTTGCAGGCCGCCAAGGACTGTGTGACCGCCACCCAGGCGCCCGATACCGAGTCCATGGGTGCCGCCCAAGCCAAGATCGTCGATTGCGCGACGGGTGATTTCGGTGCCCAGGCGGTGTTCTACAGCTCCATGATGATGGAGGCCTATCAGGCGGCCAACGTCCAGGTCGAGGTGGCCGATCTGCGTGCCGCCGTCGAACGCCACCACGACGACGGCTCGGTCGACGTGCTCGTGGCGGTGCGCACCAAGGTGACCAACTCCGAGACCACCGACCAGGAGCAGGGTTACCGGCTGCGGGTCACCATGCAGCGCGCCGACGGCACGTACAAGGTGGCCAATCTCGTGCAGGTCACTACGTGACAGCCGTGCTCGACGAGTCCGAGACCACCGAATCCGAGGTGCCGGCGGTACCGGCGTCCTGGGGCGCCCGGGCCGCGGCATTGGGGATCGACGTGCTGTTCGGTGCGGCGCTGATCGCCGCGCTGGCGCTGCTGGCCTGGACCGCCCCGCTGATGGGCTGGCTGTGGTGGGTCTACGTCGGTATGGCGGTGCTGGCCGGTCTGGCGATGATGGTCAACCGCTGGGTGCTGCCGCCCCGGACCGGCTGGACGGTGGGGCGTGCCGTGACCGGTATCCGGGTGGTGCGTCGCGGCGACGGTGCACCGGCGGGTACCGGACGGCTACTGGTCCGCGATATCGCGCACCTGCTGGACACCGCCGCGGTGTTCCTGGGCTGGCTATGGCCGCTGTGGGAACGGCGGCAGCGGACCTTTGCGGATCTGTTGCTGGGTACCGAAGTCCACCGGGTGGGTGAGCCGGCACGGGAGCTGCGTCGCCCGGTGGCTGTCGGGTTGGTGGCGGCCACGCTGCTGTGCGGCGCCGCGACCGCGGCCGGCTATCTGGTGGTGTATCGCCAGGAACGCGCCCTGGACGTCGCGCGCAGTGAGATCGCCGCCCAGGGCGCCCGCATCGTCGAACAGGTCCTGAGCTACGCGCCGGACACCGCCGAGGACGATTTCGCCCGCGCGCAGTCGCTGGCCAGTGATACCTACCGACCGCAGTTGGTCGAGCAGCAGCAGGCGCTGCAGAAGGCGCCGCTGGTCACCAACGAGTACTGGGCGGTCAACAGCGTGGTGCTGGAGCAACCCGCACCGACCACCAACACCGCATCCATGCTGCTCGCGATGCAGGGGCAGCGCGGTAGCGACCCGAATGCCATGCGGTTCATCACCGCCACGGTGCGCGCCGACTTCGTGAAGACCGGTGATCAGTGGCAGGTGCAGAACCTGTCGGTGCTGACCAAGCCGTACTCGGCGGGTGAACGATGAGTCCGCGCCGCGTCGTCGACCCGGCTGCGCCGGAGTACTTCTACGCTCCGGTGGATCCGCCCCCGCGATGGGGTCTACCCGTGGTTGCCGGGGTCTGCGCGCTGCTGGTCGCGGTGATGGTGGGCCTCGCCACCGCGATGACCGTCGCGCACGAGGCGGACCGCCGCACCCAGGTCCGCGATGCCGACGCGCTGGGCTACGTCCGTGCCTTCATGCGGTCGTATACGACGCTGGATCCGTTCCATGCCAACGATTACGCCGACCGGATCCTGGCCCAGGGCACCGGGGAGTTCGAGAAGACCTTCACCGAGAAGCAGAACGAGATCGTGCTGCAGGTGGCGCGCAACGAGCCCACCACCGGCGAGGTGCTGGAGGCGGGTGTGCAACGGTGGAACGACGACGGCAGCGCCGATGTGTTGGTCGCCACCAAGATGACCACCACCACCCCGGACGGTAAGCAGACCATCGAGACCGGAAGCCGTTGGGTGGCAACGGCGATCAAGGAGGGACAGCAGTGGAAGATCAGCCGGCTGATTCAGGTGATCTGACCACCGAGGCCGACGAGCCGGAGACCGAGGAGTCCGCAACCGAGGAGTCCGGAGACGAGGCGTCCGACGCCGCGGAGCCGGTCGCCGCACCCGTGCTGGTGCCGCACCGCCCACCCGGTCGCGCGGTGAAGGCGGCCGCCCTCGGCGGGGCCGCGGCATTCGTTGCCGCCGCCGCATTCGCCGGCGCCGCAGCCGCCCCGTACCTCACCGACCGGGCGCTGGTACAGGTGAAGCTGGATATCGCGGGGACCGCCGCTGACGCCATCACCACCTTGTGGACGTATACGCCCGAGGACATGGAGACCCTGCCCGATCGAGCCGCCGGATTCCTCGGCGGTGACTTCCAGGCCGAGTACCGCAAGTACATCGACGCCATCGCAGCCCCCAACAAGCAGGCGCAGGTCTCCAATAACACCCAGGTGCTGGCGGCGGCGGTCGAATCACTGGACGGCGACACCGCATCCGCGATCGTGTATACCAACTCGGTGGCGACCAGTCCGGTGACCAAGAACATTCCGTCGCTGCGCTACCTCTCCTACCGTTTGACGATGGAGAAACGCGGAACCGACTGGCTGATCACCCAGATGAACGCCATTACCTCTCTGGATCTGACGCCGCGGCTCTAGAGCGCAAAATCTACTGTCTCACAGCATGATTCGCCGTAACGCCGGCGATCGGTCCGGTGGCCAGGAGCGCCACACCATGGTGCCCAATGTGCGAGCGCGTGCCGATCTCGCAAAGATCGGCAGCGGCAACGGAAATGCTATCCAAGGTGGTGCCGGTAGCGGCGCCCGCGGGACGCACACGCGCCCGCAAACTTTCTCCGCCGGCGCCGTGGCCTCGGGTCGCGATGACGACGAACGAGCATGTGCGCGTGCGGGACCGAGCACTACCGACTGTCGTGTGTCGACCCTGATCGACGGATTCGATGGTTCCGACCAAACGCCCCTGAGTCGCACTGTTGAATGTTACGTTTTCACGGGGAACTACACGGGGCGACGGGGGATGCGTGGGGCTGATGGCTGGAAAACATCGGATCGCGGTGGAGCGGACCAAACGGGTGGCCATCGTCACGGCCGCCACGGCAACGGCGACGGCGTTGACGATCGGTGCGGCAGCGCCGAGCCCGATCCCCCGCCCCGAGCAGCATTACCTGCGGGTGGTGGAGCAGCCGGTCGACCTGAGCGCAGCGGTCAGCCCGTTCGGTCCCCCCGGCAGCCTGGCCGATGTCACCGGCGGCACGGGGCAGGCCGCATACGACACCTTCCAAGAGTTCATCGCGGCCTACGAGCGGGCCCTGGCCGGTGTCAATCTGGCCGGTGGATTCGGGTTGAACATCGAGAACCTGCTCAGTCAGATCCCGACGGCGTTCCTCGACGACATCCTGGGTGCGATCCCGATCGATCTGGGGTCGGTGCTGACCCCGATCCTCGGCGGGCTGGTCACCCCGTTGCTGATCAATATCCTCGACCTGCTGAACATCACCGACGCCCAGGGCAACATCACCTTGTCGGCGGTGCTGGGCCTGGTCGGCCTGGATCTGTCGGCTCCACTGAATCTGGCCGGCCTCGATATCCCCGGGGTCAACATCATCACGCCCGGTGAGCCGTTCCTGCTGTTGAAGATGCTCGCCGGCTTGGACCTGGGCTGGACCCCCGGCACGGCCAACGCCGTGGCCGACGCCGTCAAACAGACCCCGTATCTGGAGGTCGGCGTCGAGAACCTGCTCGACGCGGTCCTCGATCTGGCCGGGGATGCGGTAGGGACCATCCCACTGCTCGGCCCGCTGATCTCCGCGGTTCTACAAGGTGTCGAAGACATCAACCTGCCGGACCTCGACCTCATCGATGTCCGCATCCCCATCGTGATCGGCTACGGCTTCGGAGCGATGGCCGCCGGTTCGGCCTACCAGCAGGTGCTCGACGATCTGGGAAACCAGCCGCGCGTCGGCGCCAACGGCGGCGGACCGCTGGGCAGCCTGACCCTGCTGCCGATGGTGTTGGCCAACAATGTCGGTCGGGCCAATGGCGGCATGCTCGCAAGGTTCTACCCACTGTTCGATCTGCTCGGCATCGACATGATCAGCCCAGACGTGAAGGCGACCAACGCCGGTACAGGAATCCCTTTGCTGGGCACCGGGATCGAGCTCGGCGCAGCGAATGTGGTTCCGATCAAGGTCGACGCGACCGTGCAGTACCAGCCGTACTCGGACTTCGCGGCCTGGCCGAATCCGGTCACCCTGTTCAACAACCTGTTGGCCGGCACCATCGGTGCGTCCTACATTCTGCGCGGCGTCGAGCTGGACAGTGCGCTGGACCAGATCCTGGAAGAGGTTGGCGAAACCGTCAGCGGAGCACTGGATCTCGGTACCCCGCTGGACATCAACGTCTACCTCACCCTGGCCACCAAGACGCTGCCGCTGCTGGAGCCGCTCTACCTTGCCGGTGATCTGCTCAACATGGTGAGCTTCGGAACGCTGGGCACGCTACCCATCCGGTTGGCCAACGCGCTGTCGCCAGCGCTCACCAGCCTGGTCAACCTTGGCTACACCGACGTCGTGCGCAACCCCGACGGCACCTACACCCGCACGCTGGACGACCCGGACACGGCGACACCATTCATGTCGTTCCCGGACGTCAACTGGGGCCGCGCCCTCAACGACGTCATGACCTCGCTGGTGAACGGATTCCACAAGGAGTTCATCAGCGGTAAGCCGACCGCGGCGCCGCCGAACGTGCTGGAGAATCTGGGCAAGCTCATCCAGACGCTGACCCGCGGGCTGAATCTCGGTGGTCTCGCCGCAGGTCTGCAGGACGGCTTGGACAATATGGCGGCCCGTCTCACCGGTCAGGCGAGCCGGCAGTCGGCCAATGCGGAGCGCACCCTCGCGGCTGCGGCGGGCGACCTGCCCGATCTCGATGCCAAGCTGGTCACCTTGTCGGTGGATCCCGACGGTGACATCTCGGCCGGCAAACATGCCGCCGCCCCGGGTGCCGCGATCCCCGAGGACGCGGGGCTGGCACCCAAACATGCGGCACCGGCCGATGAGAAGGCCGAGGATGCCCCGCCGCAGGAGGCCGAAATCCCCATGGAAGAGCAGACTCCCGCCGAGACGCCGACCGAAGTGGGTCCCGACGCCGAGGCTCCGGTGGTGGACAAGCCGACCGCCAAAAAGAACCCTTTGCAGCGCGTGGTGCGTGATATCACCAACGCGCTCCGGCCCAAGAAGAAGCCGGCGGCCGCCGCGCCGACAGCCGGTGGCAGCCAGGCCGACACCCCGAAGTCCGAGACCTCGGAGACCAAGAAGCCGGACACCAAGAAGCCGGACACCAAGAAGCCGGACACCAAGAAGCCCGACACCAAGAAGCCGGACACCAAGAAGGCCGCTTAGTCGCGGGCGCGGGCGATACTGCTCAGCAGTCGGTGCGCGGCGGGCAGCTGTTCGATATGCCAGACACCCGGGCGCGGTGGACTTTCCAGCACGAGACGGGCCACCCGCGCGGCGACTTGGGCCGTCGTCACCGCTTCGCCGTGTCCGGAGAACCATGTGCTGGTGCGTGTCGGTTGTCCATCGCGGGTGCCCGATGCCTCGGCGCAGACGGCGAAGGCGCCACCACGGTGCGGGAGCGCAGCCATGGTGGACACCAGCGGGGCACGCACCACCGGCGAACCCAGCGCGCGGGCCAACCCGGCGCGGGCGGTGAACACGGCGGCCGCGTGGACACCGCGGGGCCGCAGGGCCAGCCAGGAGCGGACCTCGGGGATATCGAGGGTGCGCGCCAACGTTCGCTGTTCGGGGAAGTTGAAACCCCCTGCACGGGAACGAATTCGGCCACCGAAGTCGAGTCGGCGCTGCGTCGCGAACGGCCGTTCGTGGTGTTCGGCACCGTCCCGTCGACCCCGGGTCACGGGGAACGGGGCGGCCAGGTTGGCCAGCGTCCAGTCGATCGCCGCGGCGCCGTGCGCGTCACCGATACTGAGCTCTACCCCGACGTCGAGGCGCTCGACGTCATCGAGCCCGGAACAGACAGCGAGGGCAAGTAGGTTCGTGAGACCCGGTGCGACGCCGACGCTGAGGACGGCGGTGGCATCGGCGTGGAGCGCGACGGCGTCGAGCTGCTCCACGGCCGCGATTCCGGTCGCGTCGGCGGAGACATCGATGTAGTGCACCCCGTCCGCCAGACATCCCTGGGCCAGCGCCGGCTCGGTCCGCGCTGCGCAGGAGATGACCAGGACGGGTCGCCGCGACCGGATGAGAGCCTGCACGGAGCCGGTGTCGCTGGCGTCGAGATCGTCGGCCAGGCAGCCATTTCCGAGCTGGGCCGCCGCTTCTGCGGCGCGGTCCCGGTCGCGTCCGGCGATGACAACCCGGCCGGGGAACCGCGGCGCGAGGAACTCGGCCACGTGGCGGCCGACCAGTCCGTAGCCTCCCGCGATCGCGATGGGCGCCGGACCGCTCATTCCCGCCCGGCCCGGTCCGCGTCGTGCATCACGCCGGCGAGTAGCGCCATTGCGTCCACCAATTCGGAGGCGGGCGGAACACCGTCGGGATCGAAGACGGATTGCACCGCAAGGCCGTCGAACAGGGCGATCAGCACGGTGGCCAGCGCGCGAACCTCCGAGTTGTTCCAATCGGCGGCCTGCGGGCGCATGTTCTCCCCGACCGCGACACGAAAGTCGTCGTAGGCGTCCCGGAGTTCGCGACGCAGCGTCTCGCTGCGCTCGGCCTGCGCGAAGACTTCGATGGCCGCGACCGCGTCGGTGCGATCGGCCCGCAGACTATCGAGAAATCCCTGCAGCACCGCGGTCAGTCGAGTCCTGGGGTCGGCACCGGCGGTGTCACCGGCCTGGCGCAGCGGCCCCTGCGCCCAGCGCCGGGTCACTCGGACGGCCGCCTCGTGCATGAGGCCGTCCTTGGAGCCGAAGTAGTAGTTGACATCCGGCGCGTGCGCACCGGCACCCGACAGGATGCGCCGGGTGGTGGTACGGGCCCAGCCGTCCTCGGCCAGACAACGGATAGTGGCGTCGACGAGCCTGTCCCGTGTGCTCATGACAGCATCCTAGCGCTTGCTACTAGCAACCGCTAGGATGCTGTCATGCCAACTCCTGTAATCCGTCCAGCGCAACCGCAGGACCTCGACTTCCTCACTTGGGTGATGCGCACGGCGGCCATCTCACATCTGCCGCACTGCGTGTGGGATGTGCTCCTCGGAATCCCGGCAGATCAGGTCGATTCGCTACTGCAGTCGGTGTGTGGCTCCGACGATCCGCACTGGTGCCACCTGAAGCGATTCTGGGTCGCCGAGGTCGACGGCGAGCCGGCCGCCGCGATGACCGGATTCGATACCGCGACCGCGGGCACGCCGGTGCTGGAACGCGAGATCCTCGCGCGGGTGGCCGAGCTCGCGCTCCCCGAGGATGCCGTCGCGGCGGTGCTGCGCCGCGCAGTCGCGCTGGGGCGGGCCACCCCGCCGAACATCGAAAACGGCTGGGGCGTCGAGAACGTCGCGGTGGCCCCCGGTCACCGAGGGACCGGGGTCATCGATGTGCTGCTCGAACACGTGCTGGCGGTCGGTCGCGAGAGCGGCTACCGCGACGCCCAGGTGTTGTGCCTGAACGGAAATGTGCGCGCGGAGCGGACCTGGATGCGCCACGGTTTCGAGCTGACCACCGACTACCGTGACCGCAGTTTCGAGCAGACCTTCGGGACGGCCGGGTTGCGGCTGTACGCACGCACCCTGCTCAGTTGAACGCCAACCAGCTGGGCAGCGCGCGTTCGCGGGAGTCGCACAGCACCTGCATGGTGTCACACGACCCCTTGGGCACACCCGCGCCCGCCCACATGCCGCCGGTGTCGCGGCGCAATACGATCGCCGACGAGCCGCCGCCGTCGAGCAGCAACGCGGTATCGCTGCCCAACCCGCGGAACAGGTCCTGGATCTGGTCGGGCGTATAGCTGCCGCCCTGGAATACGTACATCTCGTCGCGGTCGCGCGCGTAGGCCAGCGCGGTGCGGGCGGCCGACGGACCGGGATCGTTCATCTGTCCGGTATCGCCGGGTGCGAGCAGCCCGAGCCCGCTGACCGCGACGAACCGGGTCCCCTTGTTCATCAGATCAGCGATCACCGGGCCCGCCGCGTCGAAATCATCCGCCGAGCGCGGCGTCACCACAAACGGCGGACCCGCGACCGGCAGAATCATGGTCGACAGCGGGGTCCAGACCTCGTCGCCCCCGGACAACCCCTGCTTGCCGGCATAAGCGACGGTCCCGGTGAGTGGCACGTTTACCCGGCCCAGCCCACGCGTGTTGTCCACGTAAGCACCCAGTGGTGAGCTGCAGCCGGTGGTCTTCCAGGATCCGCGTTGCTGGCCGCGGATGTCGAAGAAGTTGGCATTGATGGCGATGGTGGGCTGGCCCAGCGCCTGCCACGCGGCGATCGGGGTGTAGATCTCCGAGGCCTGTACCAGGCCATCCCCGGTGCGGGCGCCCGGGGTTCGTTCGCAGCGGGACTGGTAGCCGTTGTGGGTGTCCACCAACAGGCGCGGTGCCAGCCGCTTCGAGGCGGCCTTGATGATCATCAAGTGGCCGCCGCCACCGCCCTCGTACCAGTTGCCTGCAGCGTTGAGCATCGGTGTCGGGTTGCCCCCGCCGAAGTTGTACACAAGGTACGAGCCGCGAGTGTTGGCGATCGCGGCCGCCAGCAAGGTCCGGCCGTCGGCGGCGGTCGCGATCGGCGCACCCGTGGTGGTGGCCAGCGTCGCGGTGACCGCAAGCGTGACGGCACCGGCGAAGAGGCGCCGCAGGCGGACGGCAACGGCAGGCACGGCGATCCCTTCGAGTGGTTGCAGACAGCGGACTCAGGCCATCACACCAGCAGCACCACCCACTTCCGTCACAACCGTGTCTCGGTTGTGCATCGGTGGCGGTTGAGGGTGGGTCGGGTGGGTACTCCAGCCGAACCATTCGTTCGACCTAGGAGCAGCAATGATCGGAACCATTCTCGGCGCACTGTTCGTCGGTCTCGTCGTCGGTGTGTTGGCGCGACTGATCATGCCGGGCAAACAGAACATCGGCGTGCTGATGACCATCCTGCTGGGCGCCCTCGGATCGCTGGGCGGCAGCTGGATCGTCTACCAAGTCGGCTACGCGAACAGCAACGGTGGCTTTGCGATCATCCCGTTCCTCGCCGGAATCGTCGTCGCGATCGTGCTCATCGCCCTGTACATCGGACTCACCGGAAAGCGCAACACCCCGGTCTCGCGATAACCGCTACGACGGCGGCGCCAGCCGGTATACCGCATCGGCATAGTCGTCGGTGATGTAGACCGCACCGTCGGGGCCGGTCACGGCGGCGACCGGTCTACCCCAGCGGCTTCCGTCGGCCTCCTGGAAGCCTCCCACCAGGGTCTGCTGGTCGCCGAGCGCGCCGGCGCGCCAAGGGAAAAAGGACACCTCCGGCTCCCGCGGCTGCTGCCTGTTCCAAGATCCGTGCACACCGATCAGTGCGCCGGTGCGGTAGGGCGCGGGAAGTTGCCCGTCGGTGAAGCTCATTCCCAGCGGTGCCGAGTGCGCGCCGAGGCTCTGTTCCACCCGGGGCAGCGCCGCGCAGTCCATTTCCTGGCCGTCGGGGTTGGTCTGGACATCGCGGATCAGGGCGAGATCGGCCGGCCCACCGTCCGGATTGCAGTAGGGCCAGCCCAGTTCGCGGCCGGCGGTCAGCCGCGCTACCGACTCCGGCGGGTGATCGTCGACGTAGCCAGGATCGACGGTGCCGGTCCTCGGGTCGGCGACATTGTCGCGATTGTTCACCGCCGTCCACACCGCGCCGTCGGGGGCCACCGCCAGTCCGGTGCCGTTGCGCACGCCGGTGGCGAAGGGTTGCATCGGGCCACCGGCGGCGGGGACGCGCATGATGGTGGCGCGCGGCGGGTTCGCCGTCCGGTCTGCGGCGGAAATGTTGCCGGTGGACCCGATGGAGAAATACACGTCCCCGTCGGGACCGACGGCCACACTCTTCAGCGCGTGGGAGTAGGCGCCCCGCAGCTCGGGGCTGCGGGCATCGGGCAGGCCCTCGGCGACCGTCCTGCGGTCCGTCGTGGTGCCGTCGCGGTAGGTGTAGACGTCGACACGATCGCTCTCGGCGACGTAGAGGGAATCGCCGGCGAAGCTGAGCCCGTGCGGCTGGTCGAGACCCTCCAGCAGCACCTCGGAGCCGCCGGCACGCAGCGAAAGCACCTGTCCTGCACTGGGGATCGACACCAATAGCGCTCCGTCCGGCGCCCAGGCGGCCAGTCGCGGCTTGGATGTCCTGGCCCATACCGACAGCGTCCAGCCCGCCGGGACCAACGCCCGGCGCGGCTCGTCGAACGGGGCTTGGCCCATACCGTCGGGGACGATGAGCGGCACTTCGCTCAGACCCGCGGCGTCGGCTGCTGCAGGACTGCGGGCCGGCGGGCTGACCCGGTCACCGGCGGGGGGTGTGTCCACCGGAGGGGCGGTCGAGCAGGCGGCCAGCATCACCGCGCCGGCGAGGCCGCCGATGAACCTGTGACCATCAGCCCAGCCCGGCATGCATCTCCCAGAGCAGGATCTCGGACGGTTCGGTGGCGGTGACTCGCTGCCCGCCGGTCGCGGTCAGCCGTGCCGCATCGCCCTCGAGGAGTTCGCCGGCACCCTCCAGGCTCACCGCGCCGCGGGGCACGAACAGGTGCAGATAGGGCGCCTGGGGTAGTTGCACCGACTCGCCGGCCTGCAGCCGCGCGCCGTGCAGGGCGGCGTATCTGTTGCCGATGGTGATGGCCGACTGGTCGCGATGCTCGGGCATACCGGACGCGATGGTGACCAGGCCGCCCCGTAGCAGTTCGTCGTCGATCTCGAGCTGTTGGTAGCCCGGGTCGCGGCCGGACTCATCCGGGACCACCCACATCTGCACGAAATGCACCGGTTCGCTGTGGGTTTCGCCTCCGGTCAGGGTCCAGGAGTCGTTTTTCTCCGAGTGCAGGATGCCGCGACCGGCCGACATGCGCTGGGCCAGGCCCGGATAGATGACGCCGTTGTTGCCGGTGGAGTCCTGGTGGACCAGCGAGCCCTGCATCACCCAGGTCACGATCTCCATATCGCGGTGCGGGTGGGTATCGAAACCGCTACCCGGTGCCACCCGGTCGTCATTGTTGACCAGCAGCAGACCGTGATGGGTGTTGTCCGGTTCGTAGTGGCCGCCGAACGAGAACGAATGCTTGGAATCGAGCCAGGAGATCCTGGTCGCCGGGCGGTCGGCCGCGGGCCGGATGTCCACGGATGCGCTTCGGGTCATCGATGCTCCTCGAGATCAGTGCCCAGCCTAGGCGCGGGGCGATGGACAGCACAACTTAAATGATGTGTCATGTATTCCATGTGGCTGGACGCGCGCGAACAGGCGCTGTGGCGGGGGTACCTGACCATGACGGGACGTCTGCAGGCGGTGATGAACCGTCAGTTGCAGCAGGACTGCGGATTGTCGCTGGCCGACTACGACGTGCTGGTGGCGCTCGACGAGTCGCCGGGATGCCGGATGAACGATCTGGGGCAGCGATTGGGCTGGGAGCAGAGTCGGGTGTCACACCAGCTGCGCCGGATGGGCGAGCGCGGTCTGGTCGACCGCCGCGATGCCGACGACGATCGCCGCAGTGTGATCGTCGACCTGACGGAGCGGGGCCGCAGGGCGCTGGCCACCGCCGCGCCGGCGCACGTGGAATTGGTGCGCACGGTGGTGTTCGAGGGTGTGACCGATGCGCAGCTGCGTGCGGTGCAACAGTGGGTGAGCGGGGTGCTGGGTCGGCTCGGCTGACACCGGCGTCAGCCGGCCGGGTCCCAGCCGTGCATGGCGGTCTGCATCTGATCCCCGTCGAGCGCATCGACCTCCAGTGGTTGCTGGTCCGGGCGATATCGCATGCCCTCCAGCAGAAGGGCTACGTAACGTCGCCATAGCTCCGGTTCGACGTGGCCGGCCCACTCACTGACGGTGCCGGCCAATAGGCCGATGATCGGGGTGTCGGTGTGCTCGATATCGGCGCGCAGATGACCGTCACTGCGGGCCCGCTCGACGAGCTTGGAGATCAGCGGAACGAGCTCCTCGCGGGCGCAGTCCACCCGGTCGCCGCCGTAGGCCTTGCTGTAGACGATCTCGCGCAGTCCGCGGTCGGTGGCGGCCAGCTCGCAGTGCCGTTGAATGAACCACACAAAGCCGTCCCACGAATTCTCGTGCTGTAGCGCGGTTTCCGCGAGACAGACGATCTCGGCGACGCCCTCCTCGAAAATGGCCTCGACGAGCTCATCCTTGGTGGCGAAGCGTCGGTAGACGGTGCCGACGCCCACGCCCGCGTGATGGGCGACATCGTTGAGGGTGGCCTCCAGGCCCTTGACGGCGAACAGCTCCCGAGCCGCGGTGAGCACCCGCTGTCTGTTGCGCTCGGCGTCCTTGCGCAGGCCGCGGCACGGTTTGTCAATCATGGAGCTCAGTTTAGTGATGTCCCTTACCAAAACGCTATAACCGGATTGACTCTATCCACTTGTGGGTTTAGATTCCAAGATCAGATCGCATGCCGACGGTGGCTCGCGGCGTCCCACATCGAAAGGCAGCACCATGCCTGCAGTATTCGCGCGCGCTCTGACAACCGCGAAACCCTTGGCCGACAACGGTGGTCACCAACGATGATCGCCATCGTCAAACGGGTCTGGCTGCCTGTCCTGGTGGTGTTCGCGGTGGCAATCGGCCTGGTCGCGGTCTCGAACCTGCGCTCGGTCTTCGGGTCCGACGGTGCCATCGTGACCCCGATCGACGCCGACACCGCCGAGAACTTCAATCCCAAGGTAGTCACCTACGAGATCTTCGGAACGGGCTCCTACGCGACCATCAACTATGCCGACCTGGACGGCAAGCCACAGCGAACGGGCGAGGTCAGTCTGCCGTGGACGCTGACCCTGGAAACGACGCTGCCGTCCGTCATGCCCAACATCATGGCCCAGGGCGACGGATCATCGATCACCTGCCGCGTCACCGTCGATGACGAAGTGAAAGACGAAAGGACGGCCGAAGGTATGAACGCCGCCACCTACTGCCTGGTGAAGGCAGCATGACCACGCTGTTCTCCGACGACACGCCCACCGACGCGATGCCGCCGGCGCGGCACGCGGCCCGGCCGAAGCTGCCGCGCTTCATCAGAACGTTCGCGGTGCCGATCGTGCTGGCCTGGGTCGTCATCGTCGCCCTGCTCAATACCGCTGTTCCACAGCTCGAAGAGGTCGGCAAGCTGCGCGCCGTCTCGATGAGTCCCAACGATGCGCCCGCGTTGATCGCCACCAAGCACGTCGGGCAGAAGTTCGAAGAGTACGACACCTCCAGCTCGGTGATGATCGTGCTGGAGGGTGACGAGCCGCTGGGGCCGGACGCGCACGCGTTTTACGACGAGGTGGTCCGAAAACTCAACGCAGACACCAAGCATGTCCAGCATGTACAGGACTTCTGGGGCGACACGCTGACCGCTGCCGGTGCGCAGAGCATCGACGGCAAGGCCGCCTATGTGCAGGTCTACATCGCCGGTGACCAGGGTGAGGCACTGGCCAACGAGTCGGTGCGAACCGTCCGCGACATCGTCGACAGCACTCAGTCCCCGCCCGGTGTGAAGGCGTACGTCACCGGGCCCGCGGCGCTGACCACCGACCAGAACATCGTCGGCGACGCCAGCATGAAAACCATTGAGTCCGTGACGATCATGATCATCATCGTGATGCTGCTGATCATCTATCGGTCGGTCATCACGATGCTCGTCACGATGTCGATGGTGTTCGTGGGCTTGTTGTCGGCCCGTGGCATCGTGAGCTTCCTGGGCTACTACCACGTCTTCGGGCTGACCACGTTCGCGACCAGCATGGTGGTGACGCTGGCGATCGCCGCCGCCACCGACTATGCGATCTTCCTGATCGGGCGATACCAGGAGGCCCGACGATCGGGCCTGGACCGGGAATCGGCCTACTACGACATGTTCCACGGCACCGCACACGTGGTGCTCGCCTCCGGTCTGACGATCGCCGGGGCGACGGCCTGCCTGCACTTCACCCGATTGCCGTACTTCCAGAGCATGGGATTCCCGCTGGCGATCGGCATGACGATCGTGGTGGCTGCCGCGTTGACTCTCGGTCCCGCGCTGATCTCGATCGTCACCAGATTCGGAAAAGTGCTGGAACCCAAGGGTAATGGGCGTGCCCGTGGCTGGCGTCGACTCGGTACGGCCACGGTCCGTTGGCCGGGGGCGATCCTGGTGATGGCGATCGTGTTGTGCATGGTGGGCCTGCTGGCGCTGCCCGGCTATCACACCATCTACAACGACCGCATCTATCTGCCCAGCGATGTACCCGCCAACGTCGGCTACGCGGCGTCGGACCGGCACTTCTCCGACGCGAAGATGAACCCCGACCTGGTGATGGTCGAATCCGACCACGATATGCGCAATCCCGCCGATTTCCTGGTGATCGAGAAGATCGCGAAGGCGTTGGTGCGCGTGCACGGTATCGCGTCGGTCACCACGATCACCCGCCCGGACGGTAAGCCGATCAAACACGCCTCGCTGGCCTACACCATGAGCCAGAGTGGCAACGGCCAGATCATGAACAACGACTTCCAGCAGACCGTGCTGGAGAACACCCTCAAACAGGCCAACGACCTCCAGACGAGCATCGACTCGATGGAAGAGATGTACCGGGTCACCCTGCAACTCGCCACGGTGACCCGTCGGATGGCCGACAAGATGGCCAACACGTCGGACAATCTCAACGACGTGCGTGATCACCTGGCCGATTTCGACGATCAGTTCCGTCCGCTGCGCAACTATTTCTACTGGGAACCACACTGTTTCGACATCCCGCTGTGCTGGTCGATGCGATCGGTGTTCGACAGCCTCGACGGCATCAGCACGATGTCCGACGATTTCACCGACCTGGTGCCCGACCTGGATGAGATGGCCAGGCTCACCCCGCAGATGGCTGCGGTACTGCCGGCGCAGATCCAGACGCTGAAGAATCAGAAGCAGATGCTGCTGAATCAGTACCAGGCGCAGAAGATGCAGCAGGATCAGAACATCGCCATGCAGGAGGACAGCACCGCGATGGGCGAGGCGTACGACACCGCCCGCAATGACGACACCTTCTATCTGCCGCCGGAGGCATTCGAAACCGCCGACTTCCAACGCGGGATGAAGCTGATGATGTCTCCCGACGGAAAAGCGGTGCGGTTCACCGTGTTCCATCAGGGGGACCCGTTGACCGAGGACGGCACCGCGCGCATCGATCCGCTGCGCATCGCGGCCGCCGATGCGATCAAGGGCACCCCGCTGGAGGGCTCCACCGTCTATGTCGGCGGCAGCGCGGCAATGTACAAGGATATGCAGCAGGGCGCCGACTACGACCTGCTGATCGCCGCAGTGGCATCCCTGATCCTGATTTTCCTGATCATGGTGATCCTGACCCGAGCCATCGCCGCCGCCGCCGTCATCGTGGGCACGGTGGTACTGAGTCTGGGGACCTCGTTCGGTCTGTCCGTGCTGCTGTGGCAGCACATCGTGGGTATCCCGTTGGGCTGGATGGTGCTGCCGATGTCGGTGATCGTGTTGCTCGCCGTCGGCGCGGATTACAACCTGCTGCTGGTGTCGCGGATGAAGGAGGAGATCAACGCGGGGATCAACACCGGGATCGTCCGGTCCATGGCCGGCACCGGATCGGTGGTCACCGCTGCGGGATTCGTGTTCGCGTTCACCATGATCGGCATGTTGGTCAGCGACATGATCGTGATCGGGCAGGTGGGTTCCACGATCGGATTGGGCCTGTTGTTCGACACCCTGGTCGTGCGTTCGCTGATGACACCGTCGATCGCCGCACTGATGGGCAGGTGGTTCTGGTGGCCGCTGCACGTGCGTCCGCGTCCGAAACCGCAACCCTGGCCCAAGGCCATCCAGGAGGTGCCCGCATGAAGCGAGGACTGATCACCGGGCTGGCTTCGGCCCTCATCGCACTGCCCATCGCGTCGGCCCCGGTCGCACTGGCCGACCGAGACACCGATTTCGCGACCCAGTTACACGGCTTCGGGATCTACGGGCAACGGGATTTCAACGCGTGGCTGGCCAAGATCACCTGCAAGAGGCTGACCACCGGGGTGGACGCCGACGCCCGAGAGTCCGCGGTGTTCCTGTCGCAGAATCTCGCGCGCGACACGAGCACCGAGCAGGTGTGGCAGTTCCTCGGTGCCGGGATCCCGCTGTACTGCCCCGAGCACACTGCGGCGTTGACCGCGCTGGCCGGTGATCCCGCATGAACTCGTCCCGCCTCGGGTGGATCATGCGGGCGCTGCTGCTGGTGGTGTCGGCCTCGGCGGCGGCCGCGCTGCTCACGTCGCCGCAGGCCGTCGCCGACGCCACCGACGAATATCCGATCCCCAGCAAGCAGATCGAAACGCAATGCGACGCCGAGCAATACCTGGCCGCGGCACGCGACACCAGTCCGATCTACTTCGAGCGGTACATGCTGGACAAGAGCAACCGTCCGCTCGACGTTCAGCAGGCCGCCGAGGATCGCATCCACTGGTTCTACTCGTTGGATGCCGCCGGGCGACGCCAGTACTCCGAGGACACCGCCACCAACATTTACTACGAGCAGGTCGCCACCCGCTGGGGGAACTGGGCGAAGGTGTTCTTCAACAACAAGGGCGTGGTGGCCAAGGCGACCGCCGTCTGCATGAACTACCCGCGCGGTGACCTCTCGGTGTGGGACTGGCCGGTCGCGCGCTGAACTGCCTACGCTGGCCCGCATGGGCCAGCCGTACCGGGATGAGTACGACGACGTCGACGGCGACTTCGGTGACGACGACGAGATCACCCCGCGTCCCAGCATTCGCGGTGCGGTGGGGATCTTCCTGCTCGGGTGGCTCTTCCTGCCGACGGCCGGCGTGCTGTTGAGCGAGCTGGCGAGCCCCTGGTTCGAGGTCGCCGCCTTGGTGACACTGCTGTTCATCGCGGTCTTCGTCGTGTCGGTGGTCCGGGTGGTCAAGAACTTCTAGCCGAGGCGCCAACCCACTGGTCGGGAGGGTGGTCGCCGGGCTTAGTCTGTCGACGTGGATATCAATGGAGCTAGCGCAATCGTCACCGGTGGCGCGTCCGGCATCGGCGCGGCCTCGGCCCGCCAGCTGGCCGCCAAGGGCGCCAGGGTCGTCGTCGCCGACCTCAACGCCGAACGCGGGCAGGAACTCGCCAGCGAGATCGGCGGCGTCTTCGTCACCGTGGACGTCACCAACACCGACCAGATCCTGGACGCGGTGAACACCGCCGTCGATCTCGGCCCGCTGCGTGCCCTGGTCAACTCGGCCGGTATCGGCTGGGCCCAGCGCACCATCGGCAAGGACGGCGAGTTCGCCTCGGCGCACAACCTGGATGCCTACAAGAAGGTGCTCGCCATCAACCTGGTCGGCACCTTCGACTGCATCCGGCTGGCTGCCACCGCGATGAGTCGCAACGAGTTCACCGACACCGGTGAGCGCGGCGCGATCGTCAACCTGACCAGCGTGGCGGCCTTCGACGGACAGATCGGTCAGGCCGCATATTCGTCGTCCAAGGGCGGCGTCGTGGGTCTGACGCTGCCGGTCGCGCGGGATCTGTCCGCGGCGGGTATCCGGGTCAACACCGTGGCCCCGGGCCTGATCGACACGCCGATCTACGGTGAGGGCGAGGCCTCGGAGGCATTCAAGGCCAAGCTCGGCGAGTCGGTGCTGTTCCCGCACCGCCTCGGCAAGCCGGAGGAACTGGCCTCGATGGTGATGGAGCTGCTCACCAACTCCTATATGAACGCCGAGGTCGTCCGCGTCGACGGCGGCATCCGGATGCCCCCGAAGTAACCCTCTGCCACCCAACCCCCTTGCCCCCGGGTGAGGGGGTTGGGTGCGTACGTCTGCACGCTGAATTCCTAGGGGCCGGCTGCCTCAGCGGATCATGTCGATCGCCGACTGAAAGACCAGTCGGGCGTGCAGTTCGAACAATTCGACGAAGCGCTGCGGATTGTCCTCGATTTCGTTGGCGATGAACAGGCCGTCGGCTCCCGCGATCAGATACGTGGTCAGTGACTCGACCTTGTCGTCGTCCAGACCGGGCGCGACGGCGCGGATGATGCCGGCGAACTGATCGAATGTGGCACCGCGGCTCTGCAAGAACTTCGTCCTGGCGTTCCGCTCGGTCGGGCGGCGGTCCAACGCGAGCTTGAGCCCGAGCCGAAGGAAATCGGGCGCCTCCTGTAGGGCCTTGGCGACCTGGCTGCCGATGTGGCCCGCCCAGGCGTCGGCATCGCCGTCGGCGGGCAGGCTCAGGGCCGCCGCCCAACGCTGATAGCTGCGATCGATCACGGCGGCGATCAGGTCATCCTTGTCGGTGAAGTGCCAGTAGATCGATGTCGGTGGTAAGCCGCTGCGCTTGCTGACCGCCGAGATCGTGGTCCCGTCGTACCCGCGCTCGGTGGCGACCTCGGTGGCGGCGTCCAGGATGCGTTCCCGGGAACGGTCCCCGTTTACGCGGGTCCGGCGCGTCCGGTGCCGGGAGGTCGGCTCCGGGTGGTGATCGGTCATGACATCACGATCTCACGTGGTCAAACCTCTGTATACCGGTTAATGTATAGAGCGCTACATTAAGAGAAGGGCGGTCGCCGTGACCACCAACGCAAGGCCCAACCGCAGAACATTCCTGGCCATGGCTGGGGTGTCGGTCGCCGCCGCTGCCGCCGCGTGTACCCCGAATCCGACCGACACCCCGACCACCCCGAAGGCCGGGCTGCCGTCGGCCGCCAAGCACAACATCCTGTTCGTCTTCACCGACCAGGAGCGCTACGTCGAAGAGTGGCCGTCCGGGATGTCGCTGCCCGGGCGTGATCGGCTGCGCACCGACGGTGTCACCTTCACCAACCACTACTGCCCGGCGGTGATGTGTACCAGCTCCCGCGCGGTGATCCTGACCGGACTGCAGACACCGGACAACGGCATGTTCGAGAACGTCGATATGCCGTACGTCAACTCGATGAATCCGGACATCCCGACTGCGGGCGACATGTTGCGCAAGGCCGGTTACTACACCGCCTACAAGGGGAAGTGGCATCTCAACAGCGCGTTCGAAACCGAGCAGCCCGACCGTCTGTTCACCAAGGAAATGGAGGCCTACGGATTCTCCGACTACGTCTGGCCCGGCGATGTCCTCACGCACACTCTCGGTGGATACCACTACGACAACATGATCGGCGGCAGCGCCGTGTCCTGGCTGCGCGACCAGGGGCGCGCGCTGGCCGACGAGAACAAGCCGTGGGCCCTCTTCGTCAGCCTGGTCAATCCTCACGACATCATGTACTTCAACACCGATGCACCCGGACAGAGCGTCCAGGACAACGGACGGCTGCTGATGGAGGCGGCGCGGGCTCCGGACAACGAGTTGTACTCCAAGACCTGGGACGCTGCGCTGCCGAAAAGCCTCAACCAGCCGATGGACGAGCCGGGGCGACCCACCGCGCACGGCGAGTACCTCAAAGCGTGGGGATATGCACTGGGCACGATCCCGCCGGAGGAGGAGCGCTGGCGCCGGTTCTCGGACTTCTATCTCAACAGCATCCGCAGCGTGGATCAGCAGCTCGCACTGCTACTCGACGAACTCGACAACTTGAAGCTGACCGACAACACCATCGTCGTGTTCACCAGCGACCACGGTGAGATGGGCGGGGCCCATGGTCTTCGCGGCAAGGGGCCGTTCGCCTACCAGGAGGCCATTCATCTCCCGCTGCATATCATGCATCCGGATGTCACTGGGGGGCAGGATGTCTCGGCCTTGACAGGGCACATCGACCTGGCGCCGAGCCTGTTGGCCTTCGCGGGTGTCAAGGCCGGCAACGAGGGCGAGGTGGCAGGCCGCGACTTGCCGGGGCGGGATTTCAGTGCGGCACTGGGTAATCCCCGGTCCGCCGACGAACACACGGTGCGCGAGGCCCTGCTGTTCACCTACAGCGGGCTGGCCACCAACGACAGCGAGGCCATCCGGATCGTCGCCGACGCCAAGGCTGCCGGAAAGGACCCCAAACAGGCGATGGCCGAGGCGGGCTACCGGCCGGACCTGAGCAAGCGGGGCAGTCTACGGACGATGTTCGACGGCCGCTACAAGTTCACCCGCTACTTCGCGCCCACCCAGCGCAACCTGCCGCAGACCCTCGACGAGCTGTACAAGTTCAACGATGTCGAGCTCTTCGACCTGCAGGAGGACCCGGGTGAGATGACGAATCTGGCTGCGAAAAAGGGAGACAACGCCGATATGGTGATGGCCTCCAGCATGAAGCTGGAGGCCATCATCAAACACGAAATCGGAGTCGATGACGGTCGTGAGATGCCGCATTTCGACGCTATCGACTGGACGATCGACCGCCTCGATCTCTAGCGGACCGGCTTACCAGTCGGCCTCGTCGAAACGAATGACGCCGCGGATGTTGTTGCCGTCCAGCATGTCCTGGTAGCCGGTGTTGATATCTTCCAGGCGGTAGCTGCGAGTGATCATATCGTCGATGTTCAGCAGGCCCGATTTGTACAGCGCGGTCAGCCGCGGTGTCTCCACATGGGAGCTACCGCCGCCGAAAATGTTGCCCTTCAACGTCTTCTGCAGCATGGTGAACAAGAACAGGTTCAACTTCACGTCGGCGTCGAGCATCGAGCCCATCCCGGTGACCACGCAGGTGCCGGTCTTGGCGGTGAGGATCATCGCCTCTTCGACGTACTCGCCCTTCATCTCGCCGACGGCGATGATGACCTTGTCGGCCATCAGCCCGTGCGTGATGTCGATGACCGGCGCGATGGCCTCGGCCATCGTCGGGTAGACGTGCGTGGCGCCGAACTTGATCGCCTGTTCGCGCTTCCATTCGTTGGGGTCGATGGCGATGACCTGCTTGGCGCCGGAGATGACCGCACCCTGCAGCGCACTCATACCGATCCCGCCGACGCCGACGATGATGACGGTTTCGCCGGGCTTGACGTCGGCGACATTGGTGGCCGACCCGAAGCCGGTCGGCACCGCGCAGCCCATGATGGCTGCGGTCTCGAACGGGATGTCGTCGTCGATCTTGACGACCGAATCCTTGTGCACCGTCATGTAGGGGGCGAAGGTGCCGAGCAGGTTCATCGGGGACACTTCACGGGTGCCGGCATGGATGCGGCTGGTGCCGTCGGCGATGGCCTTGCCGCCGAGCAGCACCGCGCCGCGGTCGCACAGCGACCGGAAACCCTTCAGACAGGGCGGGCACTCGCCGCAGGCGGGGATGAAGGCCAGGATGACGTGATCACCCTCGGCCAGGCCGGTGACGTTCTTACCGACTTTGGTGATGACACCGGCGCCCTCGTGACCGCCGAGCGCCGGCAGTCCGATCGGGGTCGCGCCGGTGGTGATGTGGTAGTCGGAATGGCACATGCCTGCGGCGTGCATCTGGATCTGCACCTCGTCGGCCACCGGGTCGCCAAGATCGATCTCGTCGACCGAGAACGGCGAATTCAGCTCCCAGAGCAGGGCACCTTTGGTCTTCATGGATTCCGATAATAGAACACGTTTCAGATATCTCGATATGGAGCCGGTGAACAGCAAATATAGCCGCTTTCGATCGTTGTCATCAGGGTCGAGCGATGAATCGGCGTCCCGATGCCGGTCTATTCATAGGTTGGCCGAGAATCCCTCAGAAAGGTGTCCGAGATGACGTCCACCACCGCGATCACGGCGCGCATCGTCCCCAACCTGTGGTTCGACAGGCAGGCGTTGGAGGCCGCCGAGCACTACATCGCCGCCTTCGGGGGCAACGGCAGGATCGTCGGCACCACCCCGGCGCATCCCGGTGCGCCGTCCCCGCAGGATGTGCCGATGATCGTCGAGTTCGAACTGGACGGGCAACCGTTCGTCGGGATCAATGGCGGTCCGCAGTTCACCTTCAGCGAGGCCGTCTCGCTCGAGGTGCGGGTGGACGGTCAGCAGCGTCTCGATCAGCTCTGGGCGGCACTGGCCGACGGCGGCGAGGAGCAGCCCTGCGGATGGCTCAAGGACAAGTACGGGCTGTCCTGGCAGATCACCCCGACGGCGTATTACGACCTGATGGCGCGCGGTGATGCGGCGGCCAATGAGCGACTGATGAACGCGGTGATGGCCACCTTCGGCAAGTTCGACGTGGCCGCGTTGGAGGCGGCACACCGGTCAGAGGACGGGCGGTAGCCCGAACTTCTCGAACAGCCGGGTGTCCAGGAACGCGACGACGTGGGTGATCCCGACGTCCGTGATGTCCAGGACGTGCAGTTGGAACGCCTCATGCACGCCGGTCTGCGGACTGCGCAGGTACATGCCCGCGGCCGTCTGACCGTTGGCGGTGGTGCAGACGAACCGCATATCGCCGGCCCGTTCGGCCGGGCACTTGTCGCGCGACAGTGCGCCGATGGCCGCCGGCCCGACGTACCAGCTGTCGAACGGCGGCATCTCCCAGATCGCGTCGTCGGTGAACAGCGTTTCCAACTGCGCGATGTCGTAGTTCTCGAAGGCCGCGATGTAGCGCGTCAGCAGTTCGCGGGCCTCGCCGGACTCGGGGGCGAGCAGCGGCTGATCCTGGCTGGGACCGACCGCGTCGAGTTGCGCGCGGGCCCGCTGCAAAAGGCTGTTGACCGCGGCAGTGGAGGTGCCGACCGCCTCGGCCACTTCCGCGGCGCGCCACTGCAGCACATCGCGCAGCACCAACACCGCGCGCTGTCGCGGGGACAGGTGCTGCAGTGCGGCGACGAACGCCAGCCGCACCGACTCCCGGGTGCCGACCACGGTCTGCGGGTCGGCCGGGTCATCGGCATCGGGTAATGGCTCCAACCACGGGACTTCGTGTCGCTCATGGATGTCCGCGTGCGGATCGGAGCTTTGGGTGCCCAAACCGGACGGCAGCGGCCGGCGCTGTTTGCCCTCCAGCGCGGTCAGCGAGGTATTGGTGGCGATGCGGTACAGCCAGGTGCGCACCGAGGATTTGCCCTCAAAACGGTCGTAGGACTTCCAGGCGCGCAGGAACGTCTCTTGGACCAGGTCCTCGGCATCGTGCACCGAACCGGTCATCCGGTAACAGTGCGCCAGCAACTCGCGCCGATACCGCTGGGCATCGGCCAGAAAGGCATCCCGGGAGTCGAAACCGTCATCTACCGCTGTGAGGACACTCACCTCGGCGAGCTTACCGACGCCCACCGACAACCGGGATCCCCGCCGGCGGGCAGATAGGCTCTTCGCGTGGCGACAACGCGCAGTGAACGCAGTTTCGACGGTGTCGGTGGTACACCGATCGTCTATGACGTGTGGACTCCTGGCACCGATGCCAACGGTGTCGTCATCATCTGCCACGGCTACGCCGAGCACGCCCGCCGCTACGACCACGTCGCGCAGCGATTCGGTGAGGCCGGCCTGATCACCTACGCGTTGGACCTGCGCGGGCACGGCCGGTCCGGCGGCAAGCGGGTGTATCTGAAGAACATCTCCGAGTACACCCAGGATTTCCACCACCTGGTCGGCCTCGCCACCGCGGCGCATCCCGAGCTCAAACGAGTGGTGCTCGGCCACAGCATGGGCGGCGGCGTGGTCTTCACCTACGGTGTCGAACACCCCGATGACTACGCCGCGATGGTGCTCTCGGGCCCAGCGGTGTACGCGCACGACGGGGTGTCCCCGGTGATGGTGGTGGTCGCCAAGGTGCTCGGCGGACTGGTACCGGGGCTGCCGGTGCAGGATCTGCCCGCCGACGCCGTATCGCGTGACCCCGCGGTGGTGGCGGCGTACGAAGCCGACCCGCTGGTGCATCACGGCAAGCTGCCCGCCGGTGTCGCCAAGGCGTTGATCGGGGTGGGCGAGACCATGCCGCAGCGGGCAGCGGCACTGACCGCGCCGCTGCTGGTGGTGCACGGCGGCCAGGACAGCTTGATCCCCGTGGCCGGCAGCGAGCGTCTGGTCGAATGCGCGGGTTCCGGCGATGTCTCACTCAAGGTCTACCCGGAGCTGTATCACGAGGTGTTCAACGAACCCGAGCGCGCCGTCGTGCTCGATGACGTGACGTCGTGGATCGAGACCAGACTGTGAAAAGAGCCGCCCGCCAGCTGTGTTCATTGCTGCTCGCCGCCGTGCTGGTGGCCGGCTGCTCGGCCGAGGAACAGCCGGCCGAACCACAGGGCTGGGTCGAGGATGAGGTGTCGTTCACCGATTCGGCCGGGCTGACGCTGCACGGCACCTACCGTCACCACGGTGACGATATCGGTCCTGCCGCCCTGTTGATCTCCGAGAGCGGGCAGACCGACCGCAACGGCGATAACGCGGTGGCCGGTCCGGTGGGTAATATGCGCCAGCTGGCGGAGTACCTGTCGGAGAAGGGCATCGCATCGCTGCGGTACGACAAGGTCGGCACCGGTAAGACCGGGCTGGGCCCGTACGCTCAACGCCCGGCCGATGTCGGCAGCGCCGCCTACTCGGCGGGGGCGCGCGCCGCGGTGCGGTACCTCGCCGGGCGGCCGGGCACCGATGGTGCCCGGATCTCGGTCTACGCCCTGGGTGAGGGCACCATCCACGCCATGACACTGGCCGACGATATCGAGCCGGACGCCCCGAAGATCCACTCGCTCGGGCTGTTTCAGCCGTTGCCGGGTCGCTACCTGGACATCATCAGCGCCCGGGTGCGGGTGGATGTGGATGCCGCGGTGCAGAGCGGGGCGAAGACGCCCGAGCAGGGCAAGACCGTCCTCGACGCGTGGGCCGCGGCGGTGGCCGAGGCGCGGACCCGAGGCACCGCACCGGCGCAGTTGCCCGATGGGCTCGGCGCAATTCTGAATCCGGGAAATGTCAAAGCCGTGGTCGAGGCCGATGCGATCGATCCGCTCGCCCTGGCTGAGAAGCTGCCCACCGGCACACCGGTGCTGCTCACCTGTTCGGATTCCGACGGCCAGGCCAGCTGTGAGGCCGTCCGGCCGCTGACGGCAGCGCTCAAACACACCGCGCTCACCGTGGTGGATCTCAAGGGCGTCAACCATGTGCTGCGCGATGACCCGTCCGACAATGTCGCCAACTACGCCAAACCGGGTCCGTTGTCCCCGCAGCTGATCACCGCGCTGGACACCTTCGTCACCAAATAGGCACCAGGCTGTGGATGAATGCGCTGATGTGGACAACCCCACCGATCGGGTCGACCCTGTCGGATCCCTTTCCTAGCGTGGGCTCATGAGCAACGACAAGATGCTGGCCCGGATCGCGGCGCTGTTGCGGCAGGCCGAAGGCACCGACAACGTCCATGAGGCCGAGGCCTTCATGACCGCGGCGCAGCGGCTGGCCACCGCGACGTCGATCGATCTTGCGGTGGCCCGCGCGCATTCGGCGCAGCGCACGGCAGCGCAGCAGCCGGTACAGCGCACCATCACGATCGGCGAACCCGGTACCCGAGGGCTGCGTACCTACGTGCAACTGTTCGTGGTGATCGCGATGGCCAATGACGTGAAATGTGATGTGGCGTCGAACTCGACGTATGTGTACGCCTACGGCTTCGGCGAGGACATCGATGCCAGCCACGCGCTCTACGCCGGGCTGCTGGTGCAGATGGTCAAGGCGTCCGACAGCTACATCGCCTCGGGTGCGCACCGTCCCACGCCGACCATCACCGCACGCCTGAACTTCCACCTGGCATTCGGGGCGCGGGTCGGACAGCGATTGGCCGAGGCGCGTGAGGAGGCTCGGCGCAGCGCCACCGAGGATGCGACGCGCGCACCGGGAACCGCGCTTGCACTGCGCAACAAGGATCTGGAGCTGACATCGTTCTACCGCCAGTCGTCGGCCGCCCGCGGCACCTGGCGCGCCACCAGCGCGTCGGCGGGCTATTCCTCGGCGGCGCGCCGCGCCGGGGATCGAGCAGGCCGCCGGGCGCGGCTGGGCCCGAGCCAGGAGATCTCCGGAGCGCGCAGACCGCTGGAGCGCTGATGCGCGACACCCAGCGCGCGAAGGTCTATGCGGCAGAGGAATTCGTGCGCACCCTGTTCGACCGCGCCGCCCAGCACGGAACCGGCGCCATCGATTTCTTCGGAACCGCGCTGACGCTGCCGCCGGAAGCGCGGTTCGCCTCGGTGGAATCGGTGCAACGCTACGTCGCCGATGTGCTGGGCATGCCGACGGTACGCGAACGCTGGCCCGATGCGGCACCGCTGGCGGTGCGTTCCCGGCGCGGAGTGACCGCGGCGCACTACGAGAACGGGACGATCGCGGTGCCGGACCGGCACAGCACGTGGGCGCTGCGCGAGCTGGTGGTGCTGCATGAGATTGCCCACCACCTCACCGCGACGGGTGCGCCGCACGGCAGGGAATTCGTCGGCACCATGAGCGAACTGGCAGGCTGGGTGATGGGACCCGAAGCGCAGCACGTGCTGCGGGTTGTCTATTCGAAACAGGGGGTGGCCGGGTGACAGAACCGGCGGATGTGGACGGGCTGTTCGGCGAGTTGCTGCACACCGAGGATGATGCGCTGCGCGCGGCGCGGGCCTCGACCGAGCCGGCGGGGATGCCGGCCATCGAGGTGTCCGCGCAGCACGGTCACCTCCTGACGCTGTTCGCGAAGATGACCGGCGCCCGTCGGGTGCTGGAAATCGGCACGCTGGCAGGTTATTCCACGATATGCCTGGCGCGCGGTGTCGGTGCGCAGGGGCGGGTCGTCACGTGCGAGTACGAGTCCCGGCACGCCGACGTGGCCCGGGAGAACTTGGAGCGCGCCGGTGTGGCCGACCGTGTCGAGGTGATCGTCGGTGCCGCGCTGGACACCCTGGCGACCCTGACGGGCCCGTTCGATCTGTTCTTCATCGACGCGGACAAGGAGAACAATCCCGCGTACGTCGAGGCCGCGATCAGGCTGGCCAAGCCCGGTGCGCTCATCGTGGTCGACAACGTCGCCCGCGGTGGCCGGGTGTTCGACCCGGCGCCGGACGACGCGCAGGCCGTTGCCGTCCGCGACACCCTGGCGATGATGGGCGACCATCCGCGCCTGGACGCGGCGGCCATCCAGACCGTCGGCGCCAAGGGGTGGGACGGATTCGCGGTCGCGCTCGTCACGTGAGTTGGGCGTTCACCGGCACGCGAAGCCCGCGACGGGTATTAACTACTGGTGTGAACAAGGCACTCGCCGCAGGTGCGACCGCCCTGTGTGCTGCGCTGGCGTGCGCGCCGACAGCTCAGGCTGACCGGGTCGAACCCGTGCCGATTTACGGCTACTACGACGTGTTCATCGACTTCTCGAAGCAGACGTTCAACTCGATGCCGACCCCGATGAACCCCGTGGCATACCCGACTGAGTTCGCCACGCACTGCGATCTCGACGGTTGTGTGGCGCGGATGGACAACAGTGATGACCAAGCCCGCAATCCCGCCGCCCCCTTGTTCTTCGAATATCGATGGAACAATGCACGGTGGGAGACAAGTGGCGAGCAGCCATATTTGTGTAATCGCACCGACCCTGGCAGCGGGGTGCCCGCCGTGCGCTCGGACTACTGGATTCCGAACGCGGACGGCAGTTTCCACGGTGAGCGCACGCTCGTCGTCGGCGGAACCGGGTGCCCCGGAGAGGGTCCGGGTACGCACTGGGTTCCGATCAGCCTGACCCCGATCGACGGCCCACCGCGCTGATCACGCGTGCGGGCCCCATTCCGCCGCGGCCCGCGCGGCGCGCAGGGCCTCGACAATGAGCGCCTCACGCTGGACGAACCGCTCGGTGGGTGTCGGCACCGAGATCGCCACGATGTGACCGCCCGGCAGCTTCCCGGCGATACCCGCCGCCGAGATTCCGCTGGTGTGCTCGTCGCGGTCATATGCGATACCGGACTCGCGGATGCCGCGGATCTCGGGCACCAACGCACTGGGGATCTGCGCATCGTCGAGCAGGGCCAGTGCGGCCTTGCCGTTGGCGGTGTCGTCCAGCGGGAAGCGTTCGCCGATCGCCGACACGGCGCGTAACCGGTGCGTGGATTCGATCTGGTCGATGAACCACATCTGGTGACCGCGTAGCACCGAGAGGTCCACGGTCTCGCCGGTGGCGGCTGCGACCCGTTCGATGACCGGTCGCATGACCGCAGCCAGATTCGCGCCGTCCGCGCTGGTCAACCCGAGAAGGCGATCGCCGAGGTGGTAGCGGCCGCTGCCGTCGACGGCAGCGAAACCGATATCGACGAGGGCGACCAGCAGCCTGCGTGCGGTGGACTTGGCCAGGCCGAGGTTGGCTCCGATATCCACCGGCCGCAGCAGGCCCGGCGCCGTCGCGATCTCGTCCAGTGCCGCGGCGGCGCGGCGCAGCACCTGCAGACCATCGTCACGCCCGTCAATTTTTGTGCTCGATTGCTCTTCCGCTGGCGCCATGGTGTCACTATATTGATCCGCTGTACGAATCGCCAAGATTCGCATTACGGATCTCATTGAGGGTGGAGCCATGGCCGGTCGGTACATCTTTCGCGGTGACGACGATTACGAGCGCGCTCGCGCGCAGACGGTGTGGAATGCCCGCACACCGCAGCGCTACCCGGACGTCGTCGTCCAGGCCGCCGACGTCGACGATGTGGTCGACGCCATCCGCTACGCCCGCGAACGCGGGCTGACGGTCGGGGTGCGATCCGGTGGGCACAGCTGGGCGGGTAACCATGTCCGCGACGGCGGAATGCTGCTGGATGTCAAGGGGCTGGACCAGTGCGCCATCGACATCGACACCCGCACCGCGGTGGTCGGACCGGGCATGGGCGGCAGCGTGCTGGCCGAACTGCTCGCCGAACACGAGCTGTTCTTCCCGGCCGGCCATTGCAAGGGCGTGTGCATCGGCGGCTACCTGTTACAGGGTGGCTACGGCTGGAACAGCCGGGTGCTCGGACCGGCATGCGAGAGCGTGCTCGGCCTCGACGTGGTCACCGCCGACGGTGAGCGGCTGTACATCGACGCCGAGCACCATCCCGATCTCTACTGGGCGGCAAGGGGTTCCGGTCCCGGGTTTTTCGCGGCGGTGACCGCATTCCACCTCAAGCTATACGCTCGGCCTGCGGTCTGCGGCAGCAGCCTCTATGTCTACCCACTCGAGGCGGCCGAGGACATCTACCCGTGGGCGCGGTCGATCAGCGCCGCGGTGGACCGCCGCGTCGAACTGCAGATCGTCGCCTCCCGGTCCGTGCCGGGTGCGGGCCTGGATACCCCCGGGATCGTGATGGCATCACCGGTTTTCGCCGATACCGAGCAGGAGGCGATCGACGCGCTCGCGGTGCTGGAGACCTGCCCAGTGCGCAGCAAGGCGCTCGTCGCGGTGCCCTACGCGCCGACAGACCTACAGACCTGGTACGCGGGTGTCATGACCAATTATCCCGCGGGACACCGTTACGGCGTCGACAACATGTGGACCTCGGCGCCGGCCGAAGACCTGATGCCCGGTATCCGGCGCATCTTGGCGACGATGCCACCACACCCGGCTCATTTCCTCTGGCTCAACTGGGGGCCATCGCCGCAGCGGCAGGACATGGCATACAGCTTGGAGGACGAGATCTACCTCGCCCTCTACGGGGTCTGGGAAGACCCGGCCCACGACGAAACCTACGGTGACTGGGCTCGATCCAATATGGCTGCGCTGCAGCATCTTCAGACCGGTGTTCAACTCGCCGACGAGAATCTGGGCCAGCGGCCGGCGGCATTCGCGACCCCGGAGGCGATGGCCAGGTTGGACCGAGTTCGCGCGCACTACGACCCGGACGGACGTTTCCACAGCTGGATGGGTCGACTCTGATGTCCTACCTGGGGTACCGCGATGCTGACCACGACACCCCGTTCGGCGCATTCTTCGACCCACAGATGGCACCACTGCCCCGGCACGTCGTGACCGCACTGGAACACGGCCCACAGGCCGAACCGGTACTTCCCGGGTTTGATGACGTTGCCGCGCTGATGGATCCGGGGGTCCAACAGACCGAGAACGGATACGGCAGGCTGGCCGACGGTGCCATCCAGGTGTCGGTGCGCACCGACATGCCGGGTGTGACACCGCCGATGTGGGCATGGTGGTTCGGCTGGCACGGATCTGATTCGCGGCGATACAAACTCTGGCATCCGCGCGCTCATGTCAGCGCGCGGTGGCGCGACGGCGGCTCGGAGATTCGCTATGTCGGCCGAACCTCCTTGGTGCGTGAGTATCTCGGATCTGCCGACACCAAGGCGGCGATCCAGTTCGTCGAGCCGTCGGTGCTGGGTTTGGTGGTACCCGATACCGAGCTGGCAGTCTGCGCGCGGCTGGGAGCGGCCGATCTGCCCGTCGATGTGGGCTGGCTGATCCACCACATTCGGCCTACGGGTGACGGTGCCCAGATGCGGTCCCGGTTCTGGATGGGTGGCCGGCATGTGGCGGTGCGCCGCGGTTTTAGGATCGCCGATCGGGTGGTGCGGCCGATCGCGGCGCGGCAGCTGCCCAACCCACGTGACCTGTTGGTGCACTGTGCCCAGGAGATGAACCATCTGGCTGGGTTCCTACCGGAGTTGTACTCCCGTTTCGGCTAGCTATCGGTGTGGTTCGGACATGTCGTACCCCGCTTCTAGAATCGTGGTATGCCGCCTCCGACAACGCCTTACGCGACTCACGTGGTGGAGTCGCGGCTGGATGCGTTGTTCGACGAGATGG
>JAKJHY010000032.1 GCA_021648845.1 Mycobacterium sp. MBM
CGAAGACGAGACGATTTGGACGGGCGCACAACAGCTCCTCACAGGGACCTGTTGCAACCACCCCTTGAAACCGCCCACGAAAAGTGTGTGATAAGTGGCCACTCGGCGGGAAACGGGGTCAGGCGGCCGCGCTGGCCTCGGTGGTCACATGCGCGACGAACGAGGCGATCTCGGCCACCGCGCGGCGGGCATCGGGGTTGATGTCGGAGGTGAGCTGGAACATGTGCATCGCCTTGTCCCACACCTGAACCCACACCGGGACGCCCGCCGCAGTGAGCTGATCGGCCAGCACGAAGGTGTCGTTGCGCAGCATCTCGTTGGTGCCGATCTGCAGCAGGAACGGCCCGAGCCCGGCCGAGTTGGACTCGGCGGGCATGACCGGCACCTCACGCGTCCCGTTGACGGTGGCGAACACGTCGTAGATGAACTTCACAGTCATGAACGGGAACAGCACATCGGTGTGTTCGCGCAGAGCGCGGTACTTCAGATCCATATCGGCGGATGTCAACGCCGACAACAAGACCTGCCCGGCGGGCACCGTCAGGCCGGCGTCCCGGATAGCCAGCGCGGTGTCGGCGGCGATCAGCCCGCCCGCGGAGTCCCCGGCCAACACGATGCGGCTCGGTGCGATGCCCAGCGCCACGACGTGCCGGTAGGCGTCCAGCCCGTCCTCGACCGCCTCCTCGATGCTGGCCTGCGGTGCCAGCCGGTAGCCGACGTTGAGCACCCGGGCGCCGGTGGCCGCGGACAGTGTGGAGGCGAACCGCCGGTGCGAGTTCAACCCGAGCGTCACGAGTGCCGACCCATGGAAGTAGATGATGACCCGATCGGCCTCGGTGGCCGAGGGCGCCACCACCCATTCGGCGGGGCAGTGCGGGAGCGGTTCGGGGGTGACGACGGTGCCGGGCAGCGGCCGGATCAGCCGCAGCGGGCGGTCGATGATCTCCAGGTGTGCGCGTTGCAGTCCGGCGGGCCACAACCGGTTGACGATCAGGCCGAGAATGGTCAGTACGGCGAGCACCGGACGCAGGGTGAGATAGCTGAGCACGCCCAGCGCCCGGGACTGCCACGACGCCGGTCCGAAGCTCACCGTGCTGGGCCGATCACGCCACTCATGCAAGTTCACGGTACCGATGGTACTGCGTATTTTTGTGGGCGCGAAGCGCCTGTTCGGTCAGGTGGGCAAGCCCACACTCGCGAGCAGTCGTAGCGTGGACGTCGTGACGTCACCCAACGATCTGCCCCGCACCCTCGGCGAGCTGCGCGCCTCCGGCCATCAGGAGCGCGGTATCAAACAGGAGATCCGGGAGAACCTGCTGGCCCGCCTCGCCGACGGCGACGATATCTGGACCGGTCTGTTCGGCTTCGAGGACACCGTGCTGCCCCAGGTGGAGCGGGCCTTGATCGCCGGCCACGATTTCGTGCTGCTCGGCGAGCGCGGCCAGGGCAAGACCCGGCTGCTGCGCTCGCTGATCGGGTTGCTCGACGAATGGACGCCGGTCATCGAAGGCTCCGAGCTGCGCGAGCACCCGTACTCACCGATCACCCCGGAATCGACCCGGCGCGCCATCACGTTGGGCGACGACCTGCCCATCGGATGGATCAACCGCAGCGAGCGCTACACCGAGAAGCTGGCCACCCCGGACACCAGCGTGGCCGACCTGGTCGGTGACATCGACCCGATCAAGGTCGCCGAGGGGCGCAGCCTCGGTGACCCCGAGACCATCGCCTACGGCCTGATCCCGCGCTCGCACCGCGGCATCGTCGCCGTCAACGAGCTGCCCGATCTCGCCGAACGCATCCAGGTTGCCATGCTCAACGTGATGGAGGAGCGCGATATCCAGGTCCGCGGGTACACCCTGCGGTTGCCCCTGGATGTGCTGGTGGTGGCCAGCGCGAACCCGGAGGACTACACCAACCGCGGCCGCATCATCACCCCGCTCAAGGACCGCTTCGGCGCCGAGATCCGCACGCACTATCCACTGGAACTCGACGCCGAGGTCGGCGTCATCGCCCAGGAAGCCCACCTCTCTGCCGAGGTCCCCGACCATCTGCTGGCCGTGATCGCGCGGTTCGCCCGCGCCCTGCGCGAATCCACCGCCGTCGACCAGCGCTCGGGCGTCTCGGCGCGCTTCGCCATTGCCGCGGCCGAGACCGTCGCGGCCTCGGCCCGGCACCGCGGCGCCATTCTCGGGGAGCAGGATCCGGTGGCCCGGGTGGTCGATCTGGGCACCGTGATCGACGTGCTGCGCGGCAAGCTGGAGTTCGAATCCGGGGAAGAGGGCCGCGAGCAGGCGGTGATGGAGCACCTGCTGCGCCGCGCCACCGCCGAGACCGCCTCCCGCGCGCTCGGCGGTGTCGATGTCGGCCCGCTGGTGGCCGCCGTGGAGGCCGGGTCGCCGGTCACCACGGGGGAGCGGGTGTCGGCCAAGGACGTGCTGGCCGCGCTGCCCGAACTACCGGTGCTCGACGAGATCGCCGCCCGCCTCGACGCCCGATCCGAGGGCCAACGTGCGGCCGCGGTGGAGCTGGCGCTGGAGGGCCTGTACCTGGCCAAGCGCATCGACAAGCAATCCGATGAGGGTGAAACCGTCTATGGCTGAACACCGCCGCACGACGACCAAGCGGCGAGGTACGAGCTGCGTTGAGGAGTGGGGCAATTGAGCAAGAGTTCGCGGTACTCGCGATACACCGGCGGCCCCGATCCGCTGGCACCCCCGGTGGACCTGCGGGAGGCGCTGGACGCGATCGGCGAGGATGTCATGTCCGGGGCGTCGCCGCGCCGGGCGCTGCAGGAGCTGATGCGCCGCGGCACCGCCAACATGCCGGGGGCCGACCGGCTCGCTGCCGAAGTCAACCGCAGGCGCCGGGAATTGTTGCAGCGCAACAACCTCGACGGCACCCTGGCCGAGGTCAAGAAGCTGCTCGACGAGGCGGTGCTCACCGAGCGCAAGGAACTGGCCCGCGCGCTCGACGACGATGCCCGGTTCAACGAGCTGCAGATCGAGTCGCTGTCCCCGTCGCCGGCCAAGGCCGTCCAGGAGCTCGCCGAATACGATTGGCGCTCACCGCAAGCCCGGCAGAAGTACGAGCAGATCAAGGACCTGCTCGGCCGCGAGATGCTCGACCAACGCTTCGCCGGGATGAAGGAAGCCCTGCAGAACGCCACCGATGAGGACCGGCAGGCGATCAACAAGATGCTCGACGATCTCAACGACCTGCTAGAGAAGCACAACCGCGGTGACGACACCCAGGATGACTTCGACAAGTTCATGGCCGAGCACGGCCAACACTTCCCGGAGAACCCACGCAATGTCGACGAGTTGATGGACTCGCTGGCCAAACGATCCGCGGCCGCGCAGCGATTCCGCAACAGCCTGTCCGAATCCCAGCGTGCCGAGTTGGATGCGCTGGCCCAGCAGGCCTTCGGGTCTCCGTCGCTGATGAACGCGCTGAACCGGCTGGACGCCAACCTGCAGGCGGCCCGACCCGGCGAGGACTGGTCGGGTTCAGAAGAATTCAGCGGTGACGACCCGATGGGCATGGGCCAGGGGACACAGGCCCTGGCCGATATCAGCGAGCTGGAGCAGCTGGCCGAGCAGCTGTCCCAGAGCTATGCCGGCGCGTCCATGGCCGACGTCGACCTGGACATGTTGGCCCGCCAGCTCGGTGACGAGGCGGCCGTCAACGCCCGCACCCTGGCCGACCTGGAGCGCGCGCTGACCGACCAGGGCTTCCTGGACCGCGGGTCCGACGGCCAGTTCCGGCTCTCGCCCAAGGCGATGCGCCAACTCGGGCAGACCGCGCTACGTGATGTGGCGCAACAGCTTTCCGGGCGCCACGGCGAGCGGGAGACCCGCCGGGCCGGTGCCGCGGGGGAGTTGACCGGGGCGACCCGGCCCTGGGCGTTCGGGGACACCGAGCCGTGGAATGTCACCCGCACCATCACCAATGCGGTGCTCCGCACGGCGGCTACCAACGCGGTGCCGCGGCAAGCCGGCAGCGGGCGCACCGCCCGGCCGGTGCGTATCAGCGTCGAGGATGTCGAGATCTCCGAGACCGAGACCCGCACCCAGTCGGCCGTCGCGCTGCTGGTGGACACCAGCTTCTCCATGGTGATGGAGAACCGCTGGCTCCCGATGAAGCGGACCGCGTTGGCGCTCAACCATCTGGTGAGCACCCGCTTTCGCTCCGACGATCTGGAGATCATCGCGTTCGGCAGGCACGCACGGACCGTCAGTGCCGCCGAGCTGACCGCCCTGGAGGGCGTCCGCGATCAGGGCACCAACCTGCACCATGCGTTGGCGTTGGCCGCCCGGCACCTGCGCAGGCACCCCAACGCGCAGCCGGTGGTGATGATCGTGACCGACGGTGAGCCGACCGCGCACCTGGAGGATTTCGGCGATGGTGCCGAGCCGTTCTTCTACTACCCACCGCATCCGCGCACCATCGCGCTGACGGTGAAGGGTTTCGACGAGCTGGCCGCCCTCGGTGCGCAGCTGACCATCTTCCGACTGGGCAGCGACCCCGGACTGGCGCGATTCATCGATCAGGTGGCGCGCCGGGTCGGGGGCCGCGTGGTGGTGCCGGATCTGGACGGGCTGGGTGCGGCCGTGGTCGGCGACTATCTGCGGGCGCGCCGTCGACGCTGAGCACGCGATCTCAGCAAACGAAACTCAGGTGCTCTTACGTTTCTTGCGTTTGATCCCGACGCTGCCCCACAGCGAGAATCCGCGGATGGTGACGCACGGTGCGCCGGGCGTACCCTGCTCGCCGACGTGGTCGAACGAACCCATCACGCCGTGACCCCGGATGGCGACATTCACCTCCGGGGGCAGCAGGATGGTCTGCCCGCCGAAGATCGAGATCGAGTGGATATCCACCTTGGGTGAGGTGAAATCCGCGTACCGCAGATCGATCACACCGCCGCCGAACAGCGCGAAGGACGTCAGCCGCTGCGGGACGTTCCAGCGGCCGCGTCGCTCGAAGCCGCTGAGGATGGCCAGCAGCAATGTCGATGGCGCGGGCTTGCGGGTACCGCCGCAGTTGGCGGTGGCGGCGAAGTCCGGCAGGTCCGCCGACAGCCGGGACAGCTCGCCGTGGGTGGTGGCGGCGTACGCCTTGGCCAACCGCTGCTCGTATTCGTCCATCGACAGCCTGCCCTGGGAGGCGGCATCGGTCAGCAGCTGGGCTACCTGTATGCGCTCGGCGTCACCGGCGCGGGTGGAGCCGTTCTGCCTGGACGATGTGCTCATCGTCATTGAGCCTACGACTCACACCGCCAAACGCAAGCTTGTCGACAAATCCGGCAAACCCGCGCGGAGTTGTCAGGCCCAGTCGGGGCGGCGTTTCTGCAGGAAGGCAAGCATGCCTTCACGGGCCTCGGCGGAGGTGAACAATTCGGCGGACTGCGCGGTCAGCGCCTCGGCGCGCGCATCGAACCCGGCGAGGATGCCGGCCGTCGTCAGCGCCTTGGACACCGCCAGCCCCTGGGGGGACGCCTTGGCGATATCGGCGGCGAGATCGGCGACCGTGGCGTGCACGTCCTCGGCGGCGATGGTGACCAGCCCGATGCCCGCGGCCTCCTGCGGGCCGAACTTCTCGCCGGTGAGGAAATAGCGGCCGGCGGCCCGCGCGGTCAGCTTCGGCAGCAGCGTCAGCGAGATGATCGACGGCGCCACCCCGATCCGCGCCTCGGTGAGCGCGAACGTGCTCGACGGCCCGGCCACCGCGATATCGCAGGCGCCCAGCAGACCCATCCCGCCGGCCCGCACGTGACCGTCGACCGCGGCGATCACCGGCACCGGTGCCTCCAGGATCGCGCGCAGCAGCCGGGTCATCTCGCCGGCCCGGTCGACGGCCACCTCGCCCGGATCCCGTCCGGCCGCCTCGGACAGGTCGGCGCCGGCACAGAACGTGGTGCCGGTGTGGCTCAACACCACCGCGCGCGCCCCGGCCGCCACCGCGTCGGCGAACCCGCGGTGCAGCTGTTCGACGAGCGCGGTGGACAGCGCGTTGTGATTGTGCGGCGAGTCGAGCGTCAGGCGGGCGACCCTGCCCTGCACCGTGTAGTGGACGAGGGAGGTCATCAGTACGACCGAGGCAGGCCCAGCGAGGTCTGCGCGACGAAGTTGAGGATCATCTCCCGGCTCACCGGTGCGATGCGGGCCAGCCGGGACGCGGTGAGCACCGAGGCGATGCCGTACTCCTTGGTCAACCCGTTGCCGCCGAGCGATTGCACGGCCTGATCCACGGCTCGCACCGACGCCTCACCGGCGGCGTACTTGGCCATGTTCGCGGCCTCGGCGGCGCCGAAGTCGTCCCCGGTGTCATACAACGCGGCGGCCTTCTGCATCATCAGCTTCGCCAGTTCGATCTCGATATGATTCTGCGCCAGCGGATGGGAGATGCCCTGGTGGGCGCCGATCGGCGTCTTCCAGACCTGGCGGGTCTTGACGTAGTCGGTGGCCTTGCCGATCGCGAACCGGCCCATCCCGACGGCACTGGCCGCGCCCATGATGCGCTCCGGGTTCAGCCCGGCGAACAGCTGCGCGATCGCGGCATCCTCGGAGCCGACGAGCGCATCGGAGGGAAGGCGCACCTCGTCGAGGAAGACCTGGAACTGGTACTCGGGGCTGAGGATCTCCATCTCGATCTTGGTCCAGGACAGCCCCGGGGTGTCGGTGGGTACCACGAACAGCGCCGGTTTGAGGTTGCCCGTCTTATGGTCCTCGGTGCGGCCGACCACCAGGATCGCCTGGGCCTGGTCCACGCCGGAGATGTACACCTTCTGGCCCGACAGGATCCAGTCGCTGCCGTCACGCCGTGCGGTGGTGGTGATGCGGTGGCTGTTGGAACCGGCGTCGGGTTCGGTGATCGCGAAGGCCATGGTGATCGAGCCGTCGGCGATACCGGGGATCCAGCGCTTCTTCTGCTCGTCGGTGCCGAACTTGCTGATGATGGTGCCGTTGATGGCGGGAGAGACCACCATCATCAGCAGCGGGCAGCCGCCCGCCGACATCTCCTCCATCACCGTCGACAGCTCGTACATGCCGGCCCCACCGCCGCCGTACTGTTCGGGCAGATTGACCCCGATAAAGCCCAGTTTTCCTGCCTCCGACCACAGTTCGTCGGTGTGCTGGCCGGCGCGCGCCTTCTCCAGGTAGTAGTCCTGGCCGTAGTTGGCGGCCATCGCGGCGACGGACTTGCGCAGCGCCTGTTGTTCCTCGGTTTCGATGAAGCCGGTCATGATTGCTCTCCTTCTATTCGGGCCAGGACCGTGCCGACCTCGACCTGTTGGCCGGGCTGCACATTGAGTTCGGCGAGCACACCGTCGCCGGGGGCGGCGATGGTGTGCTCCATCTTCATGGCCTCCAGCCAGATCAACGGCTGCCCGGAGGTGACGGTGTCGCCCGCGGCGGCACCGACGCGCACCACCGAACCGGGCATCGGGGCGAGCAGCGAACCGTGTGCCACCGCCGATCCCGGATCCGGGAACCGCGCGACGCTGGTCAACCGGGCCGGGCCGATCGGGGAATCGACGAACACCTCGGACCCGTAACGAGCCACGTCGAACGTCTGCTCGGCGCCGCTCACCGACAACACCACCCGGGTCGGGCTGCTCGACACCACGGTGACATCGTCGAAGTCGGGCAACTCGACGCCGCCGCGGCCGAACCGGTACCGGATGCGCTGCTCGGCGTCGGCGGCATCGGTGAACACTCGGGTCTGGTACCCCGACGCAAGGTTGCGCCATCCACTGGGTGCCGGACCGAACGCCGTTGCGGTGCCGCGATTGTGTGCGGCGTCGGCCAGCGCGGCGGCCAACGCCGACAGCCCGGTGGGGTCCGACGGCGCGGCGGCCAGCTCGGCCAGCCCATGGGTGTCGAAGAACGCGGTATCGGTGTCACCGGCCAGGAACGCCGGGTGTCGCAACACGTTGACCAGCAGGTGCCGGTTGGTGCCCACCCCGTGGATCCGGCTGCGTGCCAGCGCATCCGCGAGGGCGGCTGCGGCGCGTTGACGGGTCGGTGCGTACGAGATCACCTTGGCCAGCATGGGGTCGTAGAACACCGATACCTGCGACCCGGGCACGACGCCGGAGTCGACTCGGATACCGCTGCGCCCGAGCAGGCCGAACTCGGTGCGTGCGCTGGGAACCTCGAAATGGTGTACGGCACCGGCCTGTGGTTGCCACCGGTTGGCCGGGTCCTCGGCGTACAGCCGGGCCTCGATCGACCAGCCGCGGGCGGTGGGCGGTTGAGCGGGCAGCGCTGCGCCGTCCGCCACGTCGATCTGCAGCTCGACGAGGTCCAGGCCGGTGGTCTCCTCGGTGACCGGATGCTCCACCTGCAGGCGGGTGTTCATTTCCAGGAAGTAGAAGGACGCCTGGCCCTCCTCGTCCTCGCTGGCCATGAACTCGACGGTGCCCGCACCGGTGTAGCCGATGGCATCGGCGGCCAGTCGGGCCGCCTCGAACAGTTTGGCGCGCATCCCCGGAATGCGCTCCACCAGTGGGGACGGCGCCTCCTCGATGACCTTCTGGTGTCGGCGCTGAATGGAGCATTCGCGTTCCCCGACGGCCCACACGGTGCCGTGCTGATCGGCCATCACCTGCACCTCGATATGGTGGCCGCCGGCCAGATAGCGTTCGCAGAACACCGTGGGGTCACCGAATGCGGACTGGCTTTCCCGTTGCGCGGCGGCCACTTCGGCGGGTAGCGCGGCGAGGTCGCGGACCACCCGCATACCGCGGCCGCCGCCGCCGGCGGACGCCTTGATCAGTACCGGTAGCTGCGCGGCGGTGACGGCGCCCGGGTCCAGCTCAGTCAGTACCGGGACGCCGGCGGCGGCCATCAGCTTCTTGGCCTCGATCTTGGAGCCCATCGACCGCACGGCCGTGACCGGTGGCCCGATCCAGGTCAGGCCGGCGCGCTGCACGGCGTCGGCGAAATCCGGGTTCTCGGAGAGGAATCCGTAGCCGGGGTGCACGGCGTCCGCGCCGGCGGTCAGCGCCGCGGCGATCAACTGGCCCGCATCGAGGTAGCCGTCCCGGCCTTCCAGCCGTACCCGGATATCGGCCTCGCGGACATGCGGGGATGTCGCGTCGGGGTCGGTGTACACCGCGACGGTGCCGATGCCGAGCCGGCGGCACGTCGCGAACACCCGGCGGGCGATCTCGCCTCGGTTGGCGACCAGAACTCTGGTGATCATCGTCGGCAACCCCTACATCCTGAAGACGCCGAAGTTCGACGTTCCCTCGATCGGCCCACTCGCGATGGCGGACAGGCACATTCCCAGCACGGTGCGGGTATCGCGCGGATCGATCACCCCGTCGTCGTAGAGCCGCCCGGATAGGAACATCGGCAGCGACTCGGCCTCGATCTGCGCTTCGACCGCGGCCCGCAGTGCGGCATCGGCGGCCTCATCGACCTGCTGTCCGCGGGCCTCGGCCGCGGCGCGGCTGACGATCGAGAGCACCCCGGCCAACTGAGTGCCGCCCATCACCGCGGATTTCGAACTGGGCCAGGTGAACAGGAAGCGCGGGTCGTAGGCGCGTCCGCACATCCCGTAGTGGCCGGCCCCGTAGGAGGCGCCGATCAGCAGCGAGATGTGCGGCACCGTCGAGTTGGAGACGGCATTGATCATCATCGACCCGTGTTTGATCATCCCGCCTTCCTCATAGGCCTTTCCGACCATGTAGCCGGTGGTGTTGTGCAGGAACAGCAACGGGGTGTCGGCCCGGTTCGCCAGCTGGATGAACTGGGTGGCCTTCTGTGACTCCTCGGAGAACAGCACTCCGCGGGCGTTGGCGAGGATGCCGACCGGGTAGCCGTAGAGCGTGGCCCACCCGGTGACCAGGGACGACCCGTAGAGCGGTTTGAACTCGTCGAAATCTGAGCCGTCCACGACGCGGGCGATGACATCGCGGGGGTCGAACGGGACCCGCAGATCGGTGCCGACGATGCCGAGCAGTTCCTCGGCGTCGTACCGGGGTTCGACGACCGGTAGCGGGAGCGGGCCCTGTTTGCGCCAGTTCAACCGCGACACGATGCGCCGCCCGATACGGATCGCGTCGAGTTCGTCGTTGGCCAGATAATCACCCAATCCCGAAGTCCGGGCGTGCATCTCGGCTCCGCCGAGGGACTCATCGTCGGATTCCTCGCCGGTGGCCATCTTGACCAGCGGAGGCCCGGCCAGGAACACCTTGGAGCGCTCCTTGATCATCACCACGTGATCGGACATACCGGGCACATAGGCGCCGCCGGCGGTGGAGTTGCCGAAGACCAGTGCGACGGTGGGGATCCCGGCCGCAGACAGTCTGGTCAAATCGCGGAACATCTGCCCACCGGGGATGAAGATCTCCTTCTGGGTGGGCAGGTCGGCGCCGCCGGATTCCACCAGCGAGATCACCGGTAGCCGGTTCTCCATGGCGATCTGGTTGGCGCGCAGGATCTTCTTCAACGTCCACGGGTTGCTGGTGCCGCCCTTGACGGTGGGATCGTTGGCGACGATCAAGCACTCGACGCCCTCCACCGCGCCGATCCCGGTGACCACGCTGGCGCCCACCGTGAAATCGCTTCCCCAGGCGGCCAGCGGGCTCAGCTCCAGGAACGGGGCGTCCGGATCAAGCAGCAGTTCGACGCGTTCGCGGGCGGTCAGCTTTCCCCGGGCGTGATGGCGTTCCACGTATTTCGCGCCGCCGCCGGCGAGGCAGCGCTCGTGCTCGGCGGCCAACTCGGCCAGTTTGGTCGCCATCGTCTCGGTGGCGGCCCGGTAGGCCGCCGAATGCGGGTCCAGGGTGGATGTCAGTCGTGTCATTGGAAGCCCATCGTCTTGGCCGCCAGCGAGGTGAGGATCTCTGTGGTGCCGCCGCCGATCCCGAGGATGCGCATGTCCCGGTATTGGCGCTCCACTTCGGATTCGGCCATATAGCCCATCCCGCCGAACAACTGGACGGCTTGGTTGGCCACCCACTCACCGGCCTCGACGGCGGTGTTCTTGGCAAAGCAGACCTCGGCGATCAGGTTCGTCTCGCCGGCCATCTCGCGTTCCACCAGGCGGTGGGTGTACACCCGGGCCACGTCGATACGCCGCGCCATGTCGGCCAGCGTGTTCTGCACGGCCTGCCGCGACATCAGCGGCCGACCGAAGGTTTCCCGGTCCCGACACCACTGCACGGTCAGGTCCAGGCACCGTTGTGCGCTGGCGTAGGCCTGGGCGGCCAGCCCCACCCGTTCGCTGACGAACGCGCCGGCAATCTGGACGAAGCCGGTGTTCTCGGGGCCGATCAGGTTCGCGGCCGGAACCCGGACGTCGGTATAGGACAGCTCGGCGGTATCGCTTGAGCGCCAACCCATCTTGTCGAGCTTGCGAACAGCGAGTCCCGGGCTGTGTTTGTCGACGACCAGCAGCGAGATTCCCGCCGCCCCGGGCCCACCGGTGCGCACCGCGGTTACCACGTAATCGGCGCGCACGCCGGAGGTGATGTAGGTCTTGGCGCCGTTGACGATGTACTCGTCACCTTCGCGGACCGCCTTCGTGGTCAGGTGTCCGACATCGGATCCGCCGCCGGGTTCGGTGATGGCCAACGATCCGATGAGATCGCCGCGCAGGGTGGGACGCACGTAGGTGTCGATGAGGCGCTGGTCGCCGGAGGCGATCATGTGCGGCACGGCGATACCGCAGGTGAACAGCGAGGCGAACGTCCCGCCCGGGACGCCGGCCTGGTGCAGTTCCTCACAGATGAGCACCGCATCGGCACCGTCGCCGCCACCCCCGCCGACGGATTCGGGGTAGGGGGCGCCGAGCAGGCCGGCTGCACCGGCCTTCAGGTGCAGTTCACGGGGCAGCTCACCAAGTCGCTCCCACTCCTGGGCGTGGGGCAGGATCTCGCGTTCGGCGAACGCCCGCACCGTCTTTCGCAGATCGTCGCGTTCGGGGGCGTGCCAGATATTGGTCACAAGAGCCTTTCCGGGATATCGACGTATCGGGATCTCAGCCATTCGCCGAGCCCCTTGGCCTGCGGGTCGAAGCGCGCCTGGTAGGCGACGCCGCGGCCGAGGATGTCCTCGATGACGAAGTTCACCGCCCGCAGGTTGGGCAGCAGATGCCGGGTCACCGGTAGATCGGCGGTCTCGGGGAGTAGTTCGCGCAACTTCTCGACAGTGAGAGTGTTTGCCAGCCAGTGCCATTCGGGTTGAGTGCGTACCCACACCCCGATATTGGCGGAGCCGCCCTTGTCGCCGCTGCGGGCCCCGGCGATGCGCCCCAGCGGCGCCCGGACGGTGCGGCCGGCCTCGGGCTGCCCCGGCAGCTGCGGCGTCTCGACGGGGGCGAGGTCGCGGGTGTCCGTGGCGGCCGCGATGTCCACCCGGGTGCCGTCGGCGCGCACGGCGACATGCGGCACCGCGGTGGCGTCGACGTAGCCCGCGGTGAACACGCCGTACACCTGGCCGTCGCCCGGCGGTGCGGTGGAGGTGAATCCCGGATAACTGGCCAGTGCCAGTTCGACTGCAGCGGAGGAGAACTGACGTCCCACGACCTTCGGGTCGCGGTCACGGACCACGCAGTGCAGCAGTGCGCTGGCGGTCTCCTCGGTGTCGGCGTCGGGGTGATCGGTGCGGGCCAGGGTCCACTGCAGTTCGGCGGGGCGGACCGGCAGGTGGCTTTCCAGCTGAGTCCTGAGCAACTCCGCCTTGGCCTCGATGTCCAGTCCGGTGAGCACGAAGGTGGTGGCGTTGCGGAAACCGCCGATGCTGTTCAGCGACACCTTCAGCTGCGGGGGAGGGGCCTCCCCGCGCACCCCGTGCACCCGCACACGATCGGGACCGGCTGCGGAGACCGAGACCGAATCCATCCGCACGGTGACGTCCGGGTTGGGGTAACGGGCGCCGCCGATCTCGTAGAGCAGCTGCGCTGTGACGGTGTCGGTGCTGACCAGACCGCCGGTGCCGGCGTGTTTGGTGATGATCGACGAGCCGTCGGTGGAGATCTCGGCGATCGGGAAGCCGGGGTGGCGCAGGTCCGATATCTCGGTGAAGAAGGAGAAGTTGCCGCCGGTCGCCTGGGTGCCGCACTCGATGATGTGACCCGCGGCGACGGCTCCGGCGAGCGCGTCGTAGTCGGTGCGGGCCCAGCCGAAGTGGGCCGCGGCCGGTCCGACGATCACCGAGGCGTCGGTGACGCGGCCGGTGACCACCACATCGGCGCCGGAGTGCAGACACTCGACGATGCCCCAGGCGCCCAGGTAGGCGTTGGCCGCCAGCAGGGATGCATCCCCGGTCGCTGCGCTCCTGCCCGCCGCCGTCATATCCCCGGTCGCTGCGCCCCAGCCCGCCGCCGTCAACCCGAGCTCGGCGGCCCGCGACACGAGGTCATCGCCCTCGACATGTGCCACGTTCGCAGGCACCCCGAGCCGGCCGGCGAGTTCACGCACCGCGGCGGCCAGGGCCGCCGGGTTGAGGCCGCCCGCGTTGGCGACGATTTTCACGCCCTTGTCCATCGCGAGCCCGAGGGTGTCTTCCAGCTGGCGCAGGAATGTCTTGGCGTAGCCCAGGTCGGGGTTCTTGGCGCGGTCGCGGGCCAGGATCAGCATCGTCAGCTCGGCGAGGTAATCGCCGGTCAGATAGTCGAGTTCACCGCCGTCGAGCATCTCGCGCATGGCCGCAAGGCGGTCACCGTAGAACCCCGAGCAGTTGCCGATCCGCACTGCCGCAGACTGCACCCGAACTCCCATCGCGTTCCCACCAACCGGTAGGTAGGTTAGTCGGTACCGACGGTACCGCGTCAAGGGCCGGGCCCCGATTCGTTCGTCGGCACCAGTCTTGCGCAGTGGCGCCCCCGCGAAAGGGAAACCGCGGACCTTTCTCGGCGGTTTGGAGCCATCCGGCGGTGCGGGCTATCCTGTGGAGCACATTGCCGTCGCTGTTCACTGCGCGGCGGAAACCCCGCAAGAGGAGATCTCCACCATGGCTGTGCCCAAGCGCCGGATGTCGCGCTCGAACACCCGTAGCCGCCGCGCGCAGTGGAAGGCCGAGGCCACCGGCCTGGTCAACGTCACTGTTGGCGGTCAGCAGCGCAAGGTGCCGCGTCGCCTGCTCAAGGCCGCCCGCCTGGGTCTGGTCGACCTCGACCGCAAATAAGCGCTGCGCTGCCTGGCGCGCCTCTCAGGTCGCTCTCAGATAGAGGGATGACACTGTGGCTGTGCGCATTCTTGTCGTTGATGACGATCGCGCGGTGCGCGAATCCCTGCGCCGGTCGCTCTCCTTCAACGGATATTCCGTAGAACTCGCCAACGATGGTGTCGAAGCCCTCGAGGCGATCGCCAGTGACCGGCCGGACGCCTTGGTCCTCGATGTCATGATGCCGAGGCTGGACGGCCTCGAGGTGTGTCGGCATCTGCGCAGCACCGGCGACGATCTGCCCATCCTGGTCCTCACCGCACGCGACTCGGTATCCGAGCGGGTGGCCGGTCTGGATGCGGGGGCCGACGACTACCTGCCCAAACCGTTCGCGCTGGAGGAACTGCTGGCCCGGATGCGCGCCCTGCTGCGGCGGCGCTCCACCCCGGACGAGGCCACCGAGTCCCGGGCGCTGACGTTCTCCGATCTGAGCCTGGATCCGGTGACGCGCGAGGTGTCCCGCGGTGACCGGCAGATCAGCCTGACCCGCACCGAGTTCTCGCTGCTGGAAATGCTCATCGCCAACCCGCGTCGGGTGCTCACCCGCAGCCGCATTCTGGAAGAGGTGTGGGGATTCGACTTCCCGACCTCGGGCAACGCGCTGGAGGTCTACGTCGGCTACCTGCGCCGCAAGACCGAGGCCGAGGGAGAACCGCGGCTCATCCACACCGTGCGCGGAGTGGGTTATGTGCTGCGGGAAACCCCGCCCTGATGCCGCTGTTCCGGAAGCCGGCGTTCCGTTCGGACAGTCAACGCCGGTATAGCCGCAACGTCAGCGCGGTCTCGCTGCGCTGGCGGGTGATGCTGCTGGCGATGTCGATGGTGGCGATGGTGGTCGTCTTGATGGCCGTCGCCGTGTACGCGGTGGTGTCCCGGTCGGTCTATGACGATATCGACACCCAGCTGCACAGCCGGGCCCAGCTGCTCATCGAGAGCGGGTCTTTGGCCGCCGACCCCGGCAAGGCGATCGAGGGCACCGCCTACTCCGATGTGAACGCCATGCTGGTCAGCCCGGGGCGCTATATCTATACCGCCAACCAACAGGGGCAGACGCTGCCGCTCGGCGCCCCGGAGAAGGCCGTAGTCCAGGGTGAGCTGCTGATGTCGCTGCGCACCGTCAACAACCAGCGGGTGCTGGCGGTGCACCTGGCCGACGGCAATTCGCTGCTGATCTCCAAGAGCCTGGCGCCGACGCTGGCGCTGCTGAGCCGGCTCGGCACCGTGCTGGCCATCGTGGGTGCGTCCGGCATGGCCGTGGCGGCGATATCCGGGGGGATGGTCGCCCGGGCCGGTCTGCGTCCGGTGGCGCGGCTGACCCAGGCGGCCGAGCGGGTCGCCCGCACCGACGACTTGCGCCCCATCCCGGTGGTCGGCACCGACGAGCTGGCCCGGCTGACCGATGCGTTCAACATGATGTTGCGGGCGCTGGCGGAGTCGCGTGAGCGCCAGTCCCGGCTGGTGACCGACGCCGGGCACGAGCTGCGCACCCCACTGACCTCCCTGCGCACCAATGTCGAGCTGTTGATGGCCGCGCAGGCGCCCGGGGCTCCGCCACTACCCGAGGGTGAGATGGCGGAACTGCAGGCCGATGTGATCGCCCAGATCGAGGAATTGTCAACGTTGGTGGGCGATCTGGTGGATCTGACCCGCGATGAGGCCGGGGTGGTGATCCGCGAGAAGGTCGACCTGCCCGATGTCGTCGATCGCGCATTGGAACGAGTTCGCCGTCGCCGTAACGACATCGAGTTCGACGTCGACATGATCGACTGGCAGGTCGACGGTGATCTCGCCGGGCTGTCCCGCGCGGTGCTCAACGTGCTCGACAACGCCGCGAAGTGGAGCCCGCCCGACGCCACCGTGTTGGTACGGCTGTGGCAACGTGACGCGCTGCACGCCGAACTCATGATCGCCGATATGGGCCCGGGCATCCCGCCGCAGGAACGCGAGCTCGTGTTCGAGCGGTTCTACCGTTCGACCTCGGCGCGCGCGATGCCCGGTTCGGGGCTGGGGCTGGCCATCGTCAAGCAGGTTGTCCTCAAACACGGTGGGACACTGCACGTTGAGGACACCGTGCCCGGGGGCGACCCGTCGGGCACGTCGGTTCGCATCGTCTTGCCGGGGCGGCGGGTACTTCCGGAGAGTGCCACCGCGACCGCACCGTTCCAGATGCCCGCCGGGATATCGCCGACACGCGGGAATGCGTCGATGGACGCTTCGCCCTCGGGCGCCGACAATAGATGAGGCCTGACCCGGGGCGGGGTGGGGAGATTTTCAGTAACTGATTGGGCCGGTGCGCGGCATTCTCTAAGTGGATTCTCAGCCCGGCGCGGCACTGTTTGGGTGTCCGATGCGTTGAACAGATAACTGAACCGTTGAAAGAAAGAGCGCCGAGCGATATGACGAACGACCCGAGGTACACGCCGCCTCCGGCCCAGCCCGGCTATGAAAGCAATGCCCCCGGGTATTCCACCCAGCGCACGAGTTATCAGCAGGGCTACCAGCAGCCCTACGACTGGCGTTACGCCCAGCAGGGTCAGCAGCCGCGGCCACAGTACGACCCGTACCGTGGCGCCGCCGCTCCTCCGAGAGCGCCTCAGAACCGTTCGCGCGCAGGGTCTTTGGTCGCCGGCGCGGTTGCCATTGCGGTGATCTCCGCCGGTATCGGTGGCGGCGTCGCGGTGTTGGCCCAGCCTGACCAGCCCGCCACCAGTTTCTCCAGCGCCGGTGGCGCCACCCCCGGGGTTCCGGCCGCGAGCCTGCCGGTCGGCTCGGTGGAGCAGGTGGCGGCCAAGGTGGTGCCCAGCGTCGTCAAACTCGAGACGAACCTGGGCCGGGCATCCGAAGAGGGCTCGGGCATCGTCCTGTCGTCCGACGGGCTGATCCTCACCAACAACCATGTGGTGGCCGCCGACGGCGCACCCGGCGGGCGTCCCCAGACCAAGGTGACCTTCGCCGACGGCCGGACCGCGCCGTTCACGGTGGTCGGCACCGACCCGAGCAGCGATATCGCCGTGGTGCGGGCCGAAGGGGTGTCGGGTCTGACGCCGATCGCCCTCGGGTCCTCCGGGGACCTGCGAGTCGGCCAGGACGTCGTCGCCATCGGCTCGCCGCTGGGCCTGGAGGGTACCGTCACCGTCGGCATCGTCAGCGCGCTGAACCGCCCGGTGGCCGCGGGCGGGGACAGCCGCAACCAGAACACCGTGCTGGACGCCATCCAGACCGATGCCGCGATCAACCCCGGGAACTCCGGTGGTGCGCTGGTCAACATGAAGGGTGAGTTGGTCGGCGTCAACTCGGCCATCGCCACGCTGGGCGGTGATTCCGCGCAGTCCCAGAGCGGCTCGATCGGCCTGGGGTTCGCGATCCCGGTGGACCAGGCCAAGCGGATCGCCGACGAACTGGTGCAGAACGGGACCGCATCGCACGCCTCGCTGGGGGTGCAGGTCGGTAATGACGCGTCGGTGGACGGCGCGCGGATCGTCGAGGTCACCGAGGGTGGTGCCGCGGCGGCTGCCGGGCTGCCCAGCGGTGTGGTGGTGACCAAGGTCGACGGGCGCGTGATCAACAGTGCCGATGCCCTGGTCGCCGCGGTGCGCTCGAAGGCGCCCGGCACGAAGGTGACGTTGACCTATCAAGGTTCGGGCGGACCGGAGACCCTGGACGTGACGCTCGGTAAGGCGCAGCAGTGACCCGGGGCGCGGAGATGACCTTGCCCGGGTCGCTGTCGTCGGCCGGATATACGGTGACAGGCATGGAACAACCAGGGGAGTTCGTGGGGCGGGCGCTCGTCGTCGTCGTCGATGACCGGACAGCGCACGGCGAAGAGGATCACAGCGGACCGTTGGTCACCGAGTTGCTCGGGGAGAGCGGTTTCCTGGTCGACGGTGTCGTGGTGGTCTCCGCCGACGAGGTGGAGATTCGCAACGCCCTCAACACGGCCGTCATCGGCGGCGTCGATCTGGTGATATCGGTCGGAGGGACCGGCGTGAGTCCTCGCGATGTGACCCCGGAGGCAACCGTCGAGCTACTCGATCGCGAACTGCTGGGCATCTCCGAGGCGTTGCGCGCCTCCGGGTTGTCCGCGGGCATCGTCGACGCGGGCGTATCGCGGGGGCTGGCCGGAATCTCGGGCAGCACGCTCGTGGTGAACATCGCCGGATCTCGCGCCGCGGTCCGTGACGGCATGGCCACGCTCAACCCGTTGGCGGTGCAGGTGATCGGACAGTTGTCGAGCCTCGACATCTGAGCGGCTGAAGAGGGTGCGCGGACGGCAACTATGCAGGTCTGCGCACCCTTTTCAAGATCGTTAGGTTACGGCCAGGTGAACAGAGTAGTTTCCGAAAATGTGACGTTGGTCACAAGGGGGGCGTCATCGTGACCGGACCGACACGGCCGTCGAAGGATGTAGTTAACGCGATCTTCGGCGAGGACATGCCGCGCATCACCAAGGATGAGCGCGACGGCGACACCCCTTTTGGAAGCAGCGACCGGGAAATGTGGCTGCGGGACAACGTCCCGCCGCATCACGGCTGACCTGTAATTTCTCCCTGATCGGCTGGAATCGTCCCGCATTCCGGCCGATCACTGCATTGTGTTCGAGAGGCGAAGCAAATTCGGGCTCGCCGCGTTGTCTCGCTGGTCATGGCGACGTGAATACGGCTGTATGGCCGCCTCAGCAAACCTCGCAGCTCGTTTCGCCGCGGTGGTGGCGATGCGACCTTCGCGTTGCCGGGTCGATGGAGCACCGTTATGTTCCTCGTGTCAACGATGAGCAAATCGTAAGAGCAACATGTGGAGTTTCTAATTCGCATCACATGGAGGTCTTGCAAGGTGTGAAGTCTCGGTTAGGGCCGGGATCCGCATCGACAAAAACGGTTGACAGCACACCAACCGTCGGCAGCTTAGGGAGAACATGAAGACAATCAGCCGGGTGCTAATTGCGATGATCGCGGCCGTTGCGTCGCTGTTCGTGAGCACGGGCACCTCTCACGCGGGTCTGGACAACGAGCTGAGCCTCGTGGACGGCAAGGACCGGACCCTGACCATCCAGCAGTGGGACACCTTCCTCAATGGTGTGTTTCCGCTGGATCGCAACCGTTTGACCCGTGAGTGGTTCCACTCGGGCAAGGCGAAGTACATCGTGTCGGGTCCGGGTGCCGAGGACTTCGAGGGTGTGCTGGAGCTGGGTTACCAGGTCGGCTTCCCGTGGTCGCTGGGTGTGGGCATCAACTTCAGCTACACCACCCCCAACATCGCGTTCGACGGCCAGGACTACGGCTACTTCGGCCCGGCCGGTGTCGATTTCGACGTCATCCCGGCGATCGTGACCCCGCCGCTGTTCCCCGGTGCCTCGATCAGTGCCGACCTGGGTAACGGCCCGGGCATCCAGGAAGTGGCGACCTTCTCCGCCGATGTTGCCGGCGAGAGCGGCGCGGTGGCGGTGTCCAACGCGCATGGCACCGTGACCGGTGCTGCCGGTGGCGTGCTGCTGCGTCCCTACGCCCGTCTGATCGCCGCGGAGGGTGACAGCGTCACCACCTACGGCGAGCCCTGGAACATGAACTGACGGTTCGCTCCTAACCCCGACGTCGTCGTGTGGTCCGTGCTCCGACAGGCGGGCCACACGGTGACGGGGCTTCAGAAGCAGGGAAGGAAAGCGTCATGGCTGTATCGAAGAAGTTCGTAGTTCTCGGGTTCGGTTCGTTCGCCGGTGCCGCGCTGCTGTCCGGTCTGGGTGCGGCCGCGGCGAGCGCGGAGGTCGTGGAGTCGGCGCCGGCTCCGTATGTGACCAGCCGCCAGGCGATCCTGATCGACGACAATGCGCTGCGGGTGGCCGACTACGGTGAGGCTCGCGGGTTCCTGGACACGCGCAATGCCGAGGCCGGCGTCGTGCACGCCCAGGGTGAGGGTGTGCACGTCGACACCGTCAAGGCGGTGCCGGGCACCACGGCCGCACCGTTCAACCTGGAATCCAACGGCGCGTTCGTCTTCAGCCCGCCGATCGGCGACTGGTGACCGATATTTCGTGAGTTCGACGCAGACGCCCGGCCGGGGCACACCCCGGCCGGGCGTTTTGCTGTCTGTAAGCCGTCGGTGTCCGCCGGGACGGCGGTCCAGCTCTCACCGGCAAAGCCTCCCCGCGTCACGCCGTGGATATGTGAACGGGTGGTGAATTCTTCTCTGTGCGGCTGTGATCTTCGCCATCCGGATGCGCCGGCTCGGTCTCCCGGGGGTGTCATCGCGCCCGCGTAGTTAATCTGCCTCGTCGAAGCGGTGGGCGTCGGGTCGGCGTCGGTCGGCCGTGTCAACGCGCCCGGCCCCGGTAGATCCCCCCGACCGGCCGCCACGGCCTCGCCGCTCACCGCGTTCCCCGTTGGGCGCTCTCTGGCCAGCAAACTTCTCGATGGCTGCGGCAGCATGTCCGGGGTCGGATCTGTTCGCGTTGCTGGAATTGCCAGACGCCGTTAATTTACTCGTGTCAACGATGAGCAGAACGCCCATCGCCCAGTCCGTCGAGTGCGGGAACCACTTAAGGGAGAACATGAAGGTATTCAGTCGGGTGCTGATCGCGATGATCGCGGCCGTTGCGTCGCTGTTCGTGAGCACGGGCACCTCTCACGCGGGTCTGGACAACGAGCTGAGCCTCGTGGACGGCAAGGACCGGACCCTGACCATCCAGCAGTGGGACACCTTCCTCAACGGTGTGTTTCCGCTGGATCGCAACCGTCTGACCCGTGAGTGGTTCCACTCGGGCAAGGCGAAGTACATCGTGTCGGGTCCGGGTGCCGAGGACTTCGAGGGTGTGCTGGAGCTGGGTTACCAGGTCGGCTTCCCGTGGTCGCTGGGTGTGGGCATCAACTTCAGCTACACCACCCCCAACATCGCGTTCGACGGCCAGGACTACGGCTACCTCGGCCCGGCCGGCGTCGATTTCGACCTCATCCCGGCGATCGTGACCCCGCCGCTGTTCCCCGGTGCCTCGATCAGCGCCGACCTGGGTAACGGCCCGGGCATCCAGGAAGTGGCGACCTTCTCCGCCGATGTTGCCGGCGCCAGCGGCGCGGTGGCGGTGTCCAACGCGCATGGCACCGTGACCGGTGCTGCTGGTGGCGTGCTGCTGCGTCCCTACGCCCGTCTGATCGCCGCGGAGGGTGACAGCGTCACCACCTACGGCGAGCCCTGGAACATGAACTGACAACCGGCCACCGGTAAGGAAGGCGACTTTGATGGCTGTATCGAAGAAGTTCGTAGTTCTCGGGTTCGGTTCGTTCGCCGGTGCCGCGCTGCTGTCCGGTCTGGGCGCCGCCACGGCGAGCGCTGACGTCGAGGAGTCGGCGCCGGCTCCGTACGTGACCAGCCGGCAGGCTCTGCTGATCGATGACAATGCGCTGCGGGTGGCCGACTACGGCGAGGCCCGCGGGTTCCTGGACACGCGCAACGCCGAGGCCGGCATCGTGCACGCCCAGGGTGAGGGTGTGCACGTCGACACCGTCAAGGCGGTGCCGGGCACCACCGCCGCACCGTTCAACCTGGAATCCAACGGCGCCTTCGTCTTCGATCCGCCGATCGGCGACTGGTGACCGATATTTCGTGAGTTCGACGCAGACGCCCGGCCGGGGCACACCCCGGCCGGGCGTTTTGCTGTGCCGGGGCCCGATTGCGCCCTGCCAGCAGATGCACAGGCTATTGTGGGGAAACTAGCGGATAGCGTTTGTCGAATTTTTCGGGAAGTGGTGGTCATGGCGTTGCTGAAGAAGCTCGGGATCTTCGGGGTCGGTTCGTTCGCGGGAGCCGCGGTGCTTGCAGGTTTGGGCGCCGCCACGGCGAGCGCGGAGGTCGAAGAGTCGGCACCGGCGCCCTATGTGACCAGCCGCCAGGCGATCCTGATCGACGACAATGCGCTGCGGGTGGCCGACTACGGCCAGGCCCGTGGGTTCCTCGACACCCGCAACGCCGAGTCCGGGATCGTGCACGCCCAGGGTTCGGGCAACAAGGACACCGTCAAGGCGGTGCCGGGCACCAAGGCCGCACCGTTCAACCTGGCGGCCAATGGCGCGTTCATCTTCAGCCCGCCGATCGGTGACTGGTGATCGCCGAATAATCGTCGCCCCCGAGAGCGCCCGGCTGTTCGCAGCCGGGCGTTCTCGCGTCCAGGCTCAGCTGTCGGGGTCGACGCGCTCCCCGGCGGTGCGCCCGGGTGTCTTGGCCAGCAGATCGCGGATCTCGGTCAGCAGCACCACTTCGGCCTCGACCGTCTCCTCCTCCTTCTTACGGAACTTGCTGTAGGGCAACACGATCAGGAAGTAGACCACGGCCGCCACCAGGACGAAGTTGATCGTGGCCGACAGCAGCACGTTCAGGTCGATGGTCTGATCGCCGCCGATCGGGATGCGCAGGATGCCGTAATCGGATTCGCCGCCCGCGCCGATCCGGTCGATCAGCGGCTGAATGATGCTCTCGGTGAACTTTGTGACGAGCCCGGTGAACGCGGTACCGATGACCACCGCGATCGACAGATCGACGATGTTGCCGCGCAGCAGGAATTCCTTGAAACCCTTGATCATGCGGGGACCCTTCCAGCAGGTGATGGTGACACGCAAACACTAACCGAGCAGTAACGACGGATGTCAGTGCAAGGTGACCGTGACCTGGCGGGTGAGCGCGGCACCGGCCACCGCGTTGGCGATATGGCGCGGCAACGCCACCAACACCACTCGCTCGGAGGGTCCCGCCGGGCCCGGCGGCGCGGCGGATACCAGGGTCACGACGGCCTGCGTCGCGATCACCTCCGGCGCGGTGTCCGGCCCTGCCTCGGTGCTGCCCGCGGCGAGGATGTCGACGACATCGCCCGCCCGGACGAGATCGACAAGGGCGTCGTCGGCGAGATGCAGCGCCACGATGCGCGCGTCGGGGCCCGCGCTGGCCTCGGTCAGTCGAGAGCCGAGCAGACGGACATCTGTCAGTATCTCGCCGCGCCGGGCCGGGCCGGCGAGCGTGGTCCCGAGTGCGGCCGTGACATCCTCGGTCGCACCGTCGGGAACGGTTGTCGCCGGCCGGGATTCGATGCCGATATCGTCGGCGGTCAGTGGCGCCCCGGGCGGGAGGTCGCGCAAGGCGACGACCACATCGGTGTGCATTCCGGCCGGGTCGGGTCGGAGCGCGGTGACCGCGGCCAGCGCCACCAGCAGTCCGGCGGCGGTGCGGCGAGCGGCCACGGTACGGGTCCAGTCCGGGCGTGCCGCTCGGCGCAGCCGCGACAGCGCCGACGGATTGAGTGCTTCCCCCACCTTGGCAACGCTATGCCGGTACCGACGATGACGGCAGCCGCAGCTGATCCGCCTGTGGATAACGTGCTAGCTGGAGGCGGCGGCGGCCGGAGTCGAGCTGGCCGAACTCGTCGACGAGGACGTGCTGGCTGAACTCGAGGAGCTGCTGGAGGAGTCCGATGAGCTGGTCGAGGAGGAGCTGTCGCTGCTCTTGGCCGAGCTTGCGGTGCTGCTCGACGTCGATGCGTCGCGGCTGTCGTTGCGGTAGAAGCCGCTGCCCTTGAACACCACGCCGACCTTGCCGAACAGCTTGCGCAGCCGGCCGTTGCACTGCGGGCAGACGGTCAGCGCATCGTCGCTGAACGCCTGGACCTGATCGAACCGATTGTCACATTCGGTACACGCGTAGGAATAGGTAGGCACGAAATCCTCCGAGACAGTCAAACCTTCTAGCACTCTAGCGGCTCAAGTGCTAGAACCGCTACGTGGGTTAGGTCATTCCCAGTGCAATCAGGCCCCGGCCAGGCGTCAGGGCGTGGGTCATCGGCACATCGTGCGGTTCGGCGGGTATCTCGTCGAGCAACTCGTCATCGCGGACCACGGCCACCAATAGTGCATCGGCGGCGGCCAGTGTCAGAGCGCGGTCGTAGAAGCCGGCGCCGCGTCCCAGCCGGTTGCCTCCGCGGTCCACGGCCAGCGCCGGCACCAGCAGCACGGTGGCCTCGGCGATCGCTTCCGGGGGTAACCAGGGCGGCGGTGGCTCGCGCAGCCCGAACGGCGCCGCGATCAGCTCACCGCGCCGATATTCGGCCCACTGCATCGGCCGGCCGGTCCGGGCGATCGGCACCAGAATCCGGATGCCGACCAGGACGTCGAGCAGCGGTACCGAATCGCGTGCCGCCCCGGGCTCAGAACCGGTCGGAATGTGGGCGCCCACCGTGCCCGCGCCCGCGGTGAGCTCGGGTATCTGCCTTTGCAGGGACCGTGTTTGGGCGGCTCGCTCGGACGCGGACAGCGCCCGCCGAGCCGCAAGGATCCGCGTCCTCAGTGCGGGTTTCGTCAGGATTGCCACCTTTGCGCCGACACCCTTCGCCTCAGCCACCTTTGGGCATTAGTGTGTCAACGATGGCACAGGCACTCGTACCTATCCCGCGGACGGCAGTTGTCCCCGCCGCGGGTCTGGGAACCCGATTTCTCCCGGCGACGAAAACCGTCCCGAAGGAGCTGCTCCCGGTGGTCGACACGCCGGGCATCGAGTTGGTGGCTGCCGAGGCTGCCGAGGCTGGCGCCGAGCGGCTGATCATCATCACCTCCGAGGGCAAGGACGGCGTCGTCGCGCACTTCGTCGAGGATCTGGTGCTGGAGGGCACGCTGGAGGCCCGCGGCAAGCACGTCATGCTGGAGAAGGTGCGCCGTGCACCCGCCCTGATCAAGGTGGAGGCGGTGGTGCAGGCCGAGCCGCTGGGCTTGGGGCACGCCGTGGGGTGCGTCGAGGCCAGTCTGCTGCCCGACGAGGACGCCATCGCCGTGCTGCTGCCCGACGACCTGGTGCTGCCGACCGGCGTCCTGGAGACCATGTCGAAGGTACGTGCCAAGCGCGGCGGTTCGGTGCTGTGCGCCATCGAGGTCCCCGGCGACGAGATCAGCGCCTACGGCGTCTTCGACGTCGAGGTGGTCCCCGATGCGGCGAACCCGAACGTGCTGAAGGTCAAGGGCATGGTGGAGAAGCCCAAGGCCGAGGATGCCCCGTCGCACTTCGCGGCGGCCGGCCGCTACGTGCTCGACCGGGCGATCTTCGACGCGCTGCGCCGGGTCGACCGAGGTGTCGGTGGCGAGCTTCAGCTCACCGATGCCATCGCCCTGCTGATCGAGGAGGGCCATCCCGTGCACGTGGTGGTGCACCGCGGCTCCCGACACGACTTGGGAAATCCCGGCGGCTACCTCAAGGCTGCGGTTGACTTTGCGCTAGAACGCGACGACTACGGACCGGAACTTCGGCGCTGGTTGGTCGAGCGATTGGGCCTTGCCGACGAGTAACGACAGCACGGCGGGTCTTGGACAGGAGAAAGGCATGCGGTGCGGTCGGTTGAGGAGCAGCAGGCTCGAGTAGCGGCGGCTGCGGTGGCTCCCCGGCCGGTACGGGTGGCCATCGCCGAATCCCAGGGCCTGATGTGCGCCGAAGAGGTGGTGACCGAACGTCCGCTGCCCGGATTCGACCAGGCGGCCATCGACGGGTACGCGGTGCGCAGCGTGGACGTGCTCTCGGTCGGCGGCACCGACGATGACGGTCTCAATCGCGAGGTGAGTCTGCCGGTCGTCGGGGAGATCGAGGCCGGTGCGCGCACTCCGAGCCGGTTGCAGCCGCGGCAGGCCGCCCGGGTGCAAACCGGGGCGCCGATGCCCACCCTCGCCGATGCCGTGCTGCCGCTGCGCTGGACCGACGGTGGCCAGTCCCGTGTCCGGGTGCTGCGTGGGGTGCGCTCCGGTGCCTACGTGCGGCGCACCGGCGATGATGTGCAGCCCGGCGATGTCGCGGTGCGGGCCGGCACGATCATCGGCGCCGCGCAGGTGGGCCTGCTGGCGGCGGTCGGTCGGGACAAGGTGATGGTGCATCCGCGGCCGCGGATGACGGTGCTCTCGGTGGGCGGCGAGCTCGTCGACGTGTCGCGCACACCGGGCAACGGTCAGGTCTACGACGTCAACTCCTATGCGCTGGCCGCGGCGGGGCGCGATGCGGGCGCCGAGGTGAACCGGGTCGGGATCGTCGACACCGACCCCGCGAAGCTCCGCGAGGTCGTCGAGGGGCAGATCAATCGCTCGGAAGTGGTGGTGATCGCCGGTGCGGTCGGCGGTGCGGCGGCCGAAGCGGTGCGTGCGGTGCTCTCCGAACTCGGTGAGATGGAAGTGGTGCGGATCGCCATGCATCCCGGGTCGGTGCAGGGATTCGGGCAGCTGGGCCGCGACGGTGTTCCGGTGTTCCTGCTGCCGGCCAACCCGGTCAGCGCGCTGGTGGTGTTCGAGGTGATGGTCCGCCCGCTGATCCGGATGTCGCTGGGCAAGCGTCAGCCGATGCGGCGGGTGATCCAGGCCCGCACGCTGGCCCCGATCACCTCGGTGGCCGGCCGCAAGGGTTACCTGCGCGGGCAGCTCATGCGCGATCAAGACACCGGGGAGTATCTGGTGCAGGCGCTCGGCGGCGCACCCGGGGCGTCCTCCCATTTGTTGGCCACCCTGGCCGAGGCGAATTGTCTCGTCATCGTGCCCAGCGAGGCCGAGCAGATCCGTACCGGCGAGGTCGTGGACGTCGCCTTCCTGGCGCAACGCGGCTGAGACCGTGGGCGGGCGCGGTGCTTGGCGGGCCTGCGGGGCCGGCGCGTGAATCGCTGGCGTACCAGTCCCGTTCATCCGGGCTGGCCGGTGCCGGTCGGGCCGATCCGGGTGCCCGCGGGCATGGTCGGGTTGCGGCCGGTGCGGCTGCGCGACGGGGCCCAGTGGAGCAGATTGCGGCTGGCCGATCGCGAGCATCTGGAACCTTGGGAGCCCAGCTCGGAGGCGAGTTGGGAGATGCGCCATGCTCTTTCGTCCTGGCCGGCGGTGTGCTCGGGTTTGCGTGGGGAGGCCCGCCGCGGCCGGATGCTGCCGTTCGTCATCGAAGTCGACGGGCAGTTCGCCGGTCAGCTCACGATCGGAAACATCACCCACGGCGCGTTGCGGTCGGCGTGGATCGGCTACTGGGTGGCCAGGCAGTTCACCGGTGGCGGGGTGGCGACCGGGGCGCTGGCGCTGGGGCTCGATCACGCCTTCGGGCCGGTGATGCTGCACCGGGTCGAGGCCACCGTGCGACCGGAGAACAGCGCCAGTCGGGCGGTGTTGGCCAGGGCGGGTATGCGCGAGGAGGGCCTGCTCAAGCGGTATCTCGACGTCGACGGGGGGTGGCGGGATCACCTCCTGGTGGCGATCACCGTCGAGGAGGTGGAGGGCTCGGTGGCGGCGAAGTTGGTGCGGTCGGGCCGGGCCAGCTGGACCTGAGTTTTGCGGCGAAACTCGCGTACCCGATGTTGTTGCGGCCGCGAATACCGCGGAATTGCGCGATTCGACGGCACCAACCGTTACTCGTGTGACTTATGTGGCTAATGGTGCTTGTATCCGGTGAATTACAGGTGTGTAATTGACATCGGCGCGCCGCCCACGGATGCGCTGGTCACAGACCTAGCCTGAAGGGGAAAGGAAAGGCGCCATGCCAAGCATCCCCCAATCTCTGTTGTGGATCTCCCTCGTCGTGCTGTGGCTCTTCGTGCTGGTGCCGATGCTGGTGAGCAAACGGGACAATGTCCGGCGCACCAGCGATATCGCGTTGGCGACCCGCGTGCTCAACTCCGGCCGCAACGCCCGGCTGCGCCGCCCGCGCGCGGCCGCGGGACACAACAGTGATCCGCACTGGCAGCCCTCGGCCGAATACGACGCCGAGTTCGCCGACGATCTCGACGAAGAACCCGCCGAAGAGCCCGCGCGCCGCCGTGCGGTGGTGCTCGCGGCCGCCGTCGAGGAGACCACGGAATCGCCGTACCTCGATGTCGACGTCGTCGACGAGGACTCCGGCGCCCTGCCCATCGGCGAGTCGTTCCAGAGGCAGCAGGCCGACCCCCCGACCGAGGAGCTGACGCTGGACTTCGACGCGGCCGGACCTGAGCCGGCCGACGAGGCTGAGCAGCCCGCCCAGGCGGATCTCGCCGAAGACGATCTCACCGACGAGGACTCGACCGACGAGGATTTGACCGACGAGGAGTACGAATACGTCGAGGACTCGTCGGGTCTGGAAGCCGAAGCCGACAGTGAGCCCGCGTTGGCGGCGTCGATGGCATCGGCGCGGCGCAACCGTTACGAGTCCAAGACCGCGCAAGCGGTCAGCGCGCGCAAGTACACCTTCCGCAAGCGCGTGCTGATGTCGATGGCCGGGGCGCTGGTGCTATCCGCGGTGCTCGCCGCCGTGCTGTCGCCGACGCTGTGGTGGATCGTCGGCACGGTCACCGCGGTGACCGTGCTCTACCTGGGCTACCTGCGGCGCCAGACCCGCATCGAGGAACAGGTGCGGCGCCGGCGTGCACAGCGGATGATGCGGTCCCGGCTGGGGGTGGAGAACACCGAGGACGGCGAGTTCGACGTGGTGCCGTCGCGGCTGCGCCGCCCGGGTGCCGCCGTGCTGGACATCGACGACGAGGACCCGGCCTTCGAGCATCTGGAGTACGCCAGGTTCGCCCGTGGCTACGACCTGCCGCGGGCGGCCGGGCAGTAGCCGCCGGTTTCGGCTGCCGCAGGGGTTCCTGGTAGCCTGCTATCGGTCAAGGGGCTATAGCGCAGTTGGTAGCGCGTCTCGTTCGCATCGAGAAGGTCAGGGGTTCGATTCCCCTTAGCTCCACAGAGTTTGTGTTCCGGCTGGCGGATTGCTCGCCGGTTCTTTCCCGCCGCATTGCCGGGCGGATCAGAGACCAGTCTGGATCGCCCCCGCGGCCGGAATGCGGGCGGCAATCGCGGGCAGGTCGGCGTAGGTGGCGATACCCGGCCGGGCCGCACACACCGCCGGAATCGCATTGATCAACGGCCCCGCGGTGATGCGCAGGCCGATGCTGCGCATCCGCTGCGGGGTGAGATCGGCAAGATCGGCATCGGTGGGCATCAAATCGACCCGAACGTGGACGTTCGGGTCGCCGACCACCTCGATGCGGTATCCATGCTCGACGGTCCACGGCGGGTCGAGTGCGTCGGTGGCGATCCAGCGCTGCGTCACCGTCAGGATCTCCCGACCGTCGACCACACCGAACCACCGGACGTCCATGGCGCCGACGTGGCCCTTGGGCAGGAATACCCCGTCGGCAATCACATCTTCGGTCGTATAGGCGAAATCGACTGTGCAGTCGATGCTGTCGAGCTCGACCTGCACGAGGCGGGCGAGGACGTCGACCGCCTCGGCGAACACGGCGGTACCGCGGCGGACATCCTCGACGTGGCCCGGATCGCCCTTGGGGCGACCCCAGCCCACCGATTGGAAGTTGGCATCACCGATGAATTCGGCGACGTTGACCGATTCGGTCATCGACACCCGCCGCACATCGGTCGACACCCCGCTGGAGATGGCGGCCACCAGCTGTGCGAAACCGGGGTTCATCCCGCTGCCGAACAGCGTCGCTCCGCCGGCTCGGGCAGCCACATCGATATCGTCGCGCTCGCCGTCGGCGAGGTTGCGGCCGGTGAGGAACTCCGCGCTCGTGACGATGTTGACACCGGCGCGCAGGATCCTCTGCACCTCCGCAGCATTGAAGTGCAGCGGGTTGTAGACGATGCAATCCGGCCGCAGATCGAGCAATGCGTCGACGTCATCGGTCGCACAGACACCGAGGTCCTCGCCAAGGCTGCACAACTGTCCGATATCCACCCCGACCTTCTCGGGGGAGTAGGCGTAGGCGCCGACCAACTGTAGATCGGGCCGCGCCAGCACCGCGCGTACCGCTTCGGCCGCGACGTTGCCCGTTGTCCATTGCACCACGCGCAGAACACGTTTGGCTTGTGGCATCGTCCTACGTCTTCCTGAAGATACGGTGCCGCTAGAGCTTGAACCGGCCGGCGAAGCCGCGCAGCGGAAGGTCGGCACTGGTGATGATGCCGGGTGCGGCCGCGACCACGGATTTGATGGAGTGCAGTGCCGGCATCCCCGTCACCGTCATCCCGATGGAGGCGAAGTTGTCCGGATTCGACAGGTCGACTCCTGGTTTGGGGAAGATCATGTGCTTGTTGTAGATGTTGGGGTCGCCCTTGATCTGAGTGATGTAGCAGCCCTTGATATCCCAGCTGGGGTCGGTGTGCGGGGTCATCTGCCATTCCAGGTGGGTCTCTACCCGCGGTACGCCGTCGACCGTGCCGACGTACTTGATGTAGTTGCCGCCGAGGGAGCCCTTGGGGAGCTGGTACCAGCCCAGGTCGACATCCTTGGTGCATGCCCCCAGCTCGTATTCGAACTTCACCTCATCGAGCTCGAGCCCGAAACAGTCGGCCATCATGTACACCGAGTCGGCGAACACCTCGGTGTACTTGCGCAACTTGTCCGGGATCGAGGGGTCGTCGACCGGGAGCCCGTAGCCGACCTCGATCCAGGTGTCCTTGGAGTGATGGCAGGACACGTCGACGGACTCGATGGTGGTGACGTTCTCGATCTCGGCGACATCGGCCGAGCACACCACGCCGAGGATCTGGTTCAGGCCCGGATTCATTCCGGTGCCGTAGAACGTCGAACCACCCTTCTCGCAGGCCTCCTGGAGAAGCTGGGAGACGGGCTTGCCGGAATGGTGCGGGTGATTGGTGTCGCGGTGGAACCCGGTGATCCAGTCGGCGGTGGTGACGATGTTGATCCCGGCCTCAAGGACTTTGACGTACAGATCTTCGTCGGGAAACACGCCGTGGAAGGTCAGCACGTCGGGCTTGGCGGCGATGATCTCATCGACGGTGCCGGTGGCGATCACGCCATTGGGCGCAATCCCGGCCAGCTCGCCGGCGTCCTTGCCGATCTTGCCCGGCGAATAGCAGTGCACACCAATGAGTTCGAGATCCGGTTGGTCCGCGATGCGCTTGATCATCTCGGAGCCGACGTTGCCGGTCGCGACCTGAAACACGGAAATTGGCATGGTGAAGGAGCCCTTCTTCGGATGGGTGGTGGTCAGTGTGTGGATCGGGCGGCCAGGTCTGCGGCACTGCCGCCTTTGCCATCCGGGTAGAACTTCAAGGCCCAGTTGCGGATCGCGGTGAATCCTTCGAGTTCCGAACTGGCGAGTGCGGGAGGATCGGAATAGCGCTGATGGGACCAGATATGGATGTCTTGGGTGAACTGCCGGATGACCTCGGCGCCGAACTCCTCGGCCTTGACGCGGGCGCGCTCCGGGTTACGCACCTCGCCTTTCGGTCGTCCGATGTAGACCATGAAACGGATGTCGGAGGTGCGCTCGTCGACCGGGGTGATGGCCGAGATGGTGCGATTGTCGATCATTCCCCAACTCTTGGTCACGGCGATCCCCAGCCCGCCGTTGATCGCCTCGACGCCGCTGTTGATGTCCTCGATCCGCTGGCCGTCGTCACCCTCGAAGGTGATGGTGAAGTCGACGTAGGACACCGGGTCGTCGAAGTCGTGTCGAGTGAAGATCGGATTGATCGGCGTGCCGTGCACGTACTTGAAGTGTGCGAAGTCCACGCCGTTTTCCAGCACGTACTGCGGATGCATCTCGCGCCCGGGCTCGAACAGTCGCTGCTGCGGGTAGTAGTCGGCTTCGCTGGTGCCGTCGCCGAAGCTGGCGAACACGTCGGGGGCATCGAAAAACGGGTCACGGCCTTCGATGTCATGCCAGATGTAGATCGATGCGTTGCACTCCGTCACCGGATAGGTCTTGATGCGGCGCCCGCGGTTGGGCCGATTCTCGTACGGAATACAGACGTTGCGGCCCTGCTGATTCCACTGCCAACCGTGAAAGGGGCACTGCAGCACCTCGCCATGGACGGTGCCGCCGTATCCGAGGTGGGCACCGAGATGCTCGCAGTAGGCGTCCATCACGGTCACCTGACCAGACTCGGAGCGCCAGGCAATCATTTCTTGATCGAAGTACTTCATGGGGTGGACGGCACCGACGCCGACCTCGTCGGACCAGGCGACTTGGAACCAGCCGGTGGGCTTCATGGAAAGGGGCGGCTTGGCCATGAGTAAAAGCATAGAATAATCAATGAAAGTTGCATAGTGCCCTTCATGATTTTCCGCGCGGCGCGATATCCTGGGCTGATGACCGATAGGACCCAGGCGTCGACGCCGGCGCGGCGGCCGAATCGGCGTGGCCAGGCGACCCGTGAAAACATGCTGGAGGCCGCGTTGAAGGCCCTGGCCTCGGGCGACCCGGCATCGGTATCGGCGAACCGGATAGCCAAGGACATCGGCGCCACCTGGGGTGCCGTGCAATACCAATTCGGAGATGCCGACGGCTTCTGGGCCGCCGTACTTCATCGCACGGCGCAACGCCGAGCCGATGTGTTCGCATCGTTCGGTGCTGACCCAGTGTTGAGCATCCGCGTCGCCAACATCATCGATACCCTTTTCGACGGTCTGGACTCGCCGGATTCCCGGGCCATCGAGAACCTGCGTGCGGCATTGCCGCGCGATCATGCCGAACTGGAGCGGTTGTATCCGCAGACCGCGGCCGAGCTGTACTCCTGGGGGCAATCGTGGCTGGAGATCTGCCGCAACGCATTTGAGGATCTCGGTGCCGACCCAGATCGAGTCCGCGAGGTCGCCACTCTGATCCCGGGAGCCATGCGCGGTCTGGTCTCGGAGCGGCAGCTCGGTTCGTATTCGGACCTGGACCTCGCGCGCCGTGGGTTGACCAATGCATTGGTTGCTTACCTGGAAGCCGCGGATTGAGAATCCGAAAACCCGCAAGGCGGTTGGCCTGGCGTTGCTGTGGCGCAGCGTGATTCGAAGATGGGCCATTCATGTATGACGTGGTGGATGGTCGCATCTTGAGTTCCTGGCTCAGTCGAACGCCACGCCGGTGAGTTCCTCCGATACGTCCCGCATCCGTATCGCGTTTGCGCTGTTACGCAACGGTTTTCACAGCTTATGTGCGGCGGGCGGGCCGCCGACGTTGCCCGCCCACTGCGGCCCGTAGAACACCCCGGGTTGGGGGGTTGTCGCGGCCAGCAGCGCGGGCAGCGCGGCGGTGTCGGGAGTTCCCACGATCAGGCCGTGTGCCGACAGCCACCGGATCACCCGGACCTCGGTGGTGTCGGCGTCCCTACCGACCTCCGGTCGTGCGGCGAGCAGGCTGGTCGGCGCCAGCGAGCGTTACGAGAAGCTGCAGCTTCTCTCTGTGGTCGGCACGCTGGGTTGACGGTGTGTGTCATGCTGCTGCTGTGTCCACGAGCGATCCGCCGGTCGATGCGAACACCCGCCTGGCCGCCGAACGTAACCGCCTGGCGCTGGAGCGCACTCTGATGGCCTGGACCAGGACCGCGACCTCGCTGATCGCCTTCGGGTTCACCATCTTCCAGATATTCCGGATGCTCTCGGAGAACGAGCGTTTGCGTGAGCCCTTCGTCAGTCCGCAGCTGGTGGGCGCGGTCATGGTCGTCATCGGGCTCTGCGCGCTGGCGCTGGCCTGGGTGCAGCACCGCCAGGAGCTGGCGGCGCTGCGTGCGGAGTTCGGACCGATGCGCTATTCGATCGCCTCGGTGGTGGCGGCGCTGATCGCCGGACTGGGCGTGCTGGCCCTGCTGGCCATCACGCTGCGGATGTGATCGCGGGTGCGCGACGAGGTACGTCGCGTTGTACAGCCCGGCGGCGAGCTCCGCGACATCGAACGGGCGAGCCACCCGGGCGCGCGAGTTGGTGGCACTGCGGCGGCGTCCCGGTGATCAGAGCCGGAACATCTCGCGGGCCATCGCGGCGTCCTCGATGAAATCTTCCCGCTGCACCGCCCGGTGCCGGGGCTTCCTGCGCGCCGCGCGCACCCCGGCGAAGTAGGCTGCGACTCTATCGCGCCACTGTCGAAAACTGATGTGCGGCAAAGGTATCGCCGCCGCAGGCGACCCCCGCAGGGATTGGGCTTGAGTCATGCCTTCGACGCTACGAATCGCGCGCAGAACGGGCATCGTGCCCGGGGTCGATCTTGATGTGCGACCGTGGTCGGATGCGGACCCGCCCGCAGCATGAGATCGGGGTCACAGTCTGCAGGGGCTGCGGCCCTCAGTCTCCGCCGAGATGGGCCCGGACGTCCTCGTCGAGCGCGATTCCGAAGGACCGCAACATCCAGCCCAGCGTCTCGTAGGCGCCCACGGTGAAGATGACATCCAGGATCTGCTGGGTGCTCAGGTGCTCGGTCAGCACCGCCCAGGTGGCGTCACCGATGACGCCGTCGGCGACGAGTTCGCCGGCGGCGCGCAGCAACGCGGCGTCGGCGTCGGACCACAGCGTGGAGTCCGGTCCCCAGGCGATCTGGGCCACCTCGGCGCGGGAGATGCCGACGTCCCCGGCGATCACCACGTGCTGGGCCCACTCGTACTCGGACTGGCGCAACACCGCGGTGCGCAGGATCAGTAGCTCACGCTGCCGCGGGGTCAGCGACGTCGCCGACAGCAGATGGCCGTTGAAGGTGAAAAATGCCTTGGCCAGCTCCGGGTGGTAGGCCAGGGCGCCCAACACGTTCAGCCCCTTCGGCCGGCCCTCGGTCGGCAGCGGGGGGTGTCGTCGCACCGGCGGGGTCATCGCCGCCAGGGCGTCACGCATCTGTGGCGGCCACTGGGTGGGGTGTAGCGGGTCAACGCGGGTCATCGTCGGGCGGTCCTCTCGTGCACGGCCGGTAATGGCGTTCTCCAAAGAGTGCACGACGATATCGGAAATGGCGAATGCGACACCGCGCGGCGGCGTCGCATTTGGCATCGGGGGCGGACACCCTCAGCGCGGCATGGGCTCCTGCAACGTCCACAGCTGGCTGGCCAGCAGCTTCTGCAACTTGTCCATGACCGCCTCCACCTCGGCATCGGTGCCCACGAAACCGGCGTAGAAGCCCATCCCGAACATCAGCACCAGCAACATTTCCACTAGCGCAGCGGCGTCGGCACCCTCGGCAAGTTGACCGCCTTCGGCGGCGTCGCTGACAGCGCTGCTCAGAAACGCGCGGACATCGTCGCGCGGCGCGTAGCCGTCGTTCTTCAGTTCGGGGTGGCGGTAGGCCTCCAGCATCGAGGTGACCAGGAAGGCCGCCGCCGAGTCGAACTCGCGATGGGCGGCCATCATCCCGTTCATGAATGACGACAACTTGCCGATCAGTGTCGTCTGGCCGGCGGCGGCCTCGACACCGGCGTTGAACAGCGCGGTGTTGGTGCTCTCCAGCACCTGTCCGTACAGATCCTTCTTGTTGGCGAAGTAGTGATTGATCGCGGGACGGGTCAGATTGGCGCGTTCGGCGATCGCCTGGAACGTCGACGCGTCGTAGCCAAGTTCGCTGAAAACCTGCCGGGCCGCATGGATGATCCGTTCCCGCGTTTCGGCACCGTTAGCTGCCCGTGGACGCCCGCGAGTGCGGCGCAGCGCTTGTGTCATACGCGGAGTTTGCCACAGTTATCTGACTGATGCGTAGAAAACCCTTCGAACTGGCACTTTGTGCACGTGCATAGCAAATGGCACGCCGAAGCTTGTTGCCGACCCCGTCGTTGCCGCCGTAGCCTCGTGAGGTGTCCGGAGTGACCGCTGTCCGTGCCGACGAACTGGCCGCGCTGGAGTTCTTCGGCGGGTGTGCCGTTCAGGCGCTGCAGCCCTTGGCCGCCCAGTTGAAACCGCTGGTCGCCGCGCCCGGGCAAATCCTGATGCGACAAGGGGAGACGGCGCTGAACTTCCTGCTCATCGGGTCCGGCCGGGCCGAGGTGCGGCATGTCGGTGCGGACGGCGCGGTGACCGTGTCCCAGCTGGGGCCCGGTGCGGTGGTCGGCGAGATCGCCCTGTTGCGCGACAAGCCGCGCAACGCGACGGTGGTGGCGAGCACCGCGCTCAGCGGCTGGGTCGGCAATCAGGCGGCCTTCGCTGCACTGCTGGAACTCCCCGAGGCGATGAATCGGCTGGTGCGCACCGCCCGGCAGCGGCTGGCCGCCTACATCACCCCCATCGAGATCGCCCTGCGCGATCATCTGGTGCTGCACCTGCGGCCGGTGCTGCCCGGTGACAATGTGCGCACCGTCAGCGGCCCCATCGAATTCTCCGCCGAGACGCTCTACCGGCGGTTCCAGAGCACCCGGGTGCCCACCCCGGCCCTGATGGCCTACCTGTTCGAAGTCGACTACGTCGATCACTTCGTCTGGGTGATGACCGCCGGAGCGGACGGGCCGGTGGTCGCCGACGCCCGGTTCGTGCGCGAAGGTCACGGTGTCAGCACCGCGGAGGTCGCGTTCATCGTCGCCGACATCTACCAGGGCCACGGCATCGGCACCTTCCTGATGGACGCGCTCGCGGTGGCCGCACACGTCGGCGGCGTCACCCGGTTCACCGCGCGGGTGCTCTCGGACAACTACGCCATGCGGGCCATCTTGGACCGTGCCGGCGCGCACTGGGTGCGCGATGATCTCAACGTGGTCATCACCGAGGTGGACGTGCCCGCGGCCAAGGCGCTGTCGCTGCGGCCGGAGATGTACGAGGAGATCGCCGAGATGGCCCGGCGCACCATGCGATCGGTGAGCTGATGCCCGGCAGGCCGCCCCTGAACAAGGACACCGTGGTGTGCATCTCGCTGGCCGCCCGCCCCAGCAATATCGGCACCCGGTTTCACAACTATCTGTACGACGAACTCGGCCTCGACTTCCTCTACAAGGCCTTCACCACCACCGATATCGCCGCCGCGATCGGCGGGGTGCGCGCGCTGGGCATCCGCGGCTGCTCGGTGTCGATGCCGTTCAAATCCGATGTGATGGCACTCGTCGACGAGATCGAACCCTCGGCGCGAGTCATCGAGTCGGTCAACACCATCGTCAACGACGATGGGTACCTGCGCGCCTCGAACACCGATTACCTTGCGGTACAAGGGCTGATCGCCCAGCACGGGCTGAACGCGGACGACTCCGTCATCATCAGGGGCAGCGGCGGCATGGCCAACGCCGTGGCGGCGGCCTTTCGTGGGGCGGGATTCGCCGACGGTGTCATCGTGGCCCGCAACGACGCCGCCGGCCGGGCACTCGCCGACCGGGTGGGCTACCGGTACGCCCCGGAGATCGGGTCACTGCGCGCACCGATCGTCGTCAACGTCACCCCGATCGGCATGGCCGGTGCCGCCGAGGAAACCCGGCAGGCCTTCGACGATGATGTGATCGCCGCCGCCGGTGTGGTTTTCGACGTGGTGGCGTTGCCGTCGGAGACCCCGCTGATCACCGCCGCACGCGCCGCCGGGACGGCCGTGATCACCGGCGCGGAGGTCATCGCGCTGCAGGCGGCCGAACAGTTCGAGCGCTACACCGGGGTGCGGCCGACCGCCGAGCAGATCGCCGCCGCGTCGGCGATCTCGCGTGCCTAGGGGGTGATGGTCGTTTCTTCGTCGATGGCGGCGGTCGCATCCATCAGCGGGCCCATCTGCTCCTCGGTGCCCTCGGCATTGATCTGCAGCACGTAGACGCCGTCGTCGACCGGGATGACCGTGGTCTTCTGGGCGACGAGCAGGTTCTTGCCGTCCTTGACATAGGTGCCGCCGACCTGCACGGCGTCGAACCCGCCGAGCTTGCCCGGTTGGCCCTCGGCGGGCCCGTCGAACTCGGGCAGATTCTGCAGCTCGCCCGCGGCGAACTCCAGTATCTTCGCGGCCTCGACATCGCCGGTCAGCTTGGACATGATCGCGGTGATGGTGGGCGGCGGTGGCGGCATCGAGGGATCGGTGTACACGATCTGGCTGTAGGCCCAGTCCGGGGTGCCCGGGCCGGCGTCGAGCCATCCCGCCGGCGTCGGCAGGTTCACCGTGGGGGCGCCGTCGGCGCCGCGCTTCACCTGGGCTTCGGTGATGCCGTTGTCCTGGATGTACTCGGCGATGGTGTAGCTCTCGCCGGCCGGCTCGGCCGCGGCGCTGGAGGTGGCCGCGCTGGTCTCGGTGGCCTCGGTGGAGGTGGCGGTGCTCTCCTCGGCGCTGCCGGATTCGGGCTTGCTGTCCGAGCCGCAACCGGCCAGCGCGAGGCTGAGCACCGCGGCCGCCGCGGCCATCCCGCGGACGGTCCTCTGCTTGTTCATGGCGTCTCCTGTCGTGGGCACCCGAAGGCGATCTCGTGCGGGAGGTTACCCGGCGCCGTGCGGGTGCGTGGCCGAGCGCGTCAATAATCCGGATGCGCGTCGGATGTGGTACCACGGCTTCATGCGTGGCTCCGCGGTCTGGCTGGGTGTCGTACTCGTCATCGCCGGGTGCGCCGGGCCGCGACCGGCGGCGCCGACGCAGCCGTCCGTCACCGAAGCGGCAGGCGCGGTGAATCCGGCCGCGGTCGCGCGGGTGCGCAGCGACCTACCGCCGGGATACGAGGTCGGTGCGCTCGCCGATCACGCTGCGCCGGCGGCATTCTGGGGGCTCAAACCGGACTGGACGGCGCACCCGGCGCAGTGCGGTGCGCTGGCCGATCCGGCTGCCGGTGCCCCGGTCCGGGGCTGGTCGGCGTCGGGTCCCGGCGGCATCGTCTACGCCCTGGTCGCGGGCCCGGGGGTGGCGGCCACCGTCCCCGACGGCTGCGTGGTCTGGTCACTGAGCGGTGGCCGCACCACGGCCGCCGTCCATGCTGTGCCGGCGCCCGCGATCGCCGACACGCCGACGGTGGCGATGACCACCGTGGCCACCACGGTGGTCGAGGGTGGTACCGAGACGCGTTCGCACGCCGATACCGTCAGCGCCTATCTGGGCTCGGGGTATGTCGCCTCGGTGACGGTGGTGACCGACCCCGGCTCGGCGCTGCCGGTACTGGGACCCGATATCGCCGCGCGGTTGCTGGCGCAGACGGTGACCGCGATCGGCGGCTGAGGCCGGTAGATTGGCGGCGGTGTTCTCGTCACGGGTGCTCGCCCTCACCGCCTGCGCGGCCGCGCTGACCGCATGTGCCGCAGGCGAACCGGAGGCCGGCTCCGGTATCGCCGGGGTTTTCGAGGTCAAGTCGGCGTTCGATTCGGCATTCCAGGTGACCACCACCGGGCCCACCGGGATCGACCCCAAACTGCTGGCGCCCGCGACGGTGCCACCCGGGATGCGGGTCGAACCGCAGGCGTGCGCGAAATTTGCTGCCGGCCTTGCCATCCCGCCGGGTGCTCAGGGGAACATGGCGGCCACGACGGCCGAGGGTAAGGGTAACCGCTTCATCGCGATCGCCGTCGAGACCAGTGAGCCGGTCCCGTTCAACGAGCCGGGCCCGGACTGCCAGAAGGTGGGTTACGGCGGGCCGGGAGTGCGCGGCCTGGTGGAGGTGGTGGAGTCCCCGAAGATCGACGGGGTACGGGTGGTGGGCACCCATCGCGTGGTGCAGACCGTGGTCGACGGCACACCGCACAGCGGTGAGTTGTTCAACTACGTCGCGGCCTTCGATTCCTACCTGGTGATCGTCACGGCCAATCCGCTGGTGGTGCCGAACACGCCGGTTGCGCCGGTGGACACCCAGAAGGCCAGGGATGTGCTCACCGCCGCGGTGGCCGCGGTACGCGGTTAGCGCACGTCGCGCGGGCGGAACTGAATGCTGATCCGCGGTCCCGTCGGACGCGCGGTCTTGGGGACCGCGTGCTCCCAGGTCCGCTGGCAGGATCCCCCCATCACCAGCAGATCCCCGTGCCCTTGCGGCAGCCGGAGCGAACGTCCCCCGGCGCGTGGACGCATGGCGAACGTGCGTCGCGCCCCGAGGCTCACGATGGCCACCATGGTGTCCTCGGTGCTGCTGCGACCGACGGTGTCGCCGTGCCAGGCCACGCTGTCGGTGCCGTCGCGGTACAGGCACAGCCCGGCGCTGGTGAACGGTTCGCCGAGCTCGCCGGCGTAGATGTCGTTGAGTCGGCGGCGCAGCCGCGCGATCGCCGGGTGCGGGGCGGGGCCGGCGCTCAGGTCGTGAAAGCTGACCAGCCGGGGCACGGCGAGCACCCGGTCGTACATCTGCCTGCGCTCGGCTCGCCAGGGCACGGCTTCGAGGAGCTCGTCGAACAGGGTGCCGTCATCGTCCAGCCAGCCGTTCAGCCAGCCGGCCCGCACGTCGATCCAGGCGCCCGCGCCCAGGTCGCGACGTTCGTCATGGTCGAAGAGCGACCCTTGAACGGCCAGAGACACGACCCCAGGGTATCGCACATGCGTTCGATGTCAGAGGTTGGCCGCGCCGGGGCCGTGGTCGGCGAGGATGTCCTCGGGGTTCACCAGCTGGCAGGCCTTCAGGCTCATGCAACCGCAGCCGATGCACCCGGTCAGGTTGTCGCGCAGGCGTTCCAGGTGCACGATGCGGTCTTCCAGGTCCTGGCGCCAGCCCGCGGACAGCCGAGCCCAGTCCTTGCTGGTGGGGACCCGGTCGTCGGGCAGGGTGGCCAGTGCCTCCCGGATGCGGGCCAGCGGGATGCCCAGGCGTTGCGACATCCGGATGAACGCCACCCGGCGTAGCGTTTCGCGGGGGTAGCGGCGCTGGTTGCCCGAGGTGCGCCGGGACGAGATCAGGCCCTCGCGCTCGTAGAAGTGCAGCGCGGACACCGCCACACCGCTGCGGCGTGCCATGTCGCCGGGGGTCAGTTCGTGCGTCTCCATCGATCTCAACAATAGTTGAGCTCGGTGCGGTGCGCCGTTTTCCACCACAGGGTTGTCGCGCGGCACAGTTCACCGCCCTCGTGGAGAAATCGGCGGTACCGGGTGCTCGCGGCGGGCGAACGCCTCCCGCGCTCGGTGCAGGATGAAGGCCTTCGAATGCTCGGCCACCACGTGGATGTCGATCCAGCCCTGCCGGTCGATCATTTCGGCGCGGCCGATATCGTGCACGAATCGGCGCCTGTCCGTCTGATGAAGTGCGCCGTCGTAGTCGAACCCGACCTTCGGGCCGTCGTAACCCATATCCAGATATGCAGTGCTGGCCCCGTCGGTGACGGGTATCTGGGTGCGCGGGCGGGGAAAGCCGCCATCGATGAGTAGCAGGCGCAACCACGATTCCTTCGGCGACTGTGAGCCAGGGTCCATCAGATCCAGCGCGGTCCGCGCCTGCCGGATCCCGCGCAGCCCGGGGTATCGCGCGGCCGATGCCAGTACGTCGGCGGCGCTGATACCCGTGACAGCGGCCAAATCGTCCAGATGTGCGAGGGCCTCGGCCGGTGAAAGGAAGCGGGCCAGATCGAGTGCGGTGCGAGCGGGTGTGGTGACGGTGAGGTCGCCGATGCGACAGATCTCGTCGTCGGCCACCTTTTCCTCCCGGACGACGAGGCCGGGATGCCTGCGCCCGTGCCGGGTGATCAACTCGATCGGCACGTGATCGTCCACCCACCGTGCGCCGTGCATGAACGCGGCCGCCCGCCCGGCGATGACAGCCCGGCGGTCGGACCACAACCATGCGGCGACGATCCTGGAAGGCAGCCGCTGCGGAATGCCCTTGCGGACGTAGACGCGCGGGTGCGCTGCGACATAGCGGGAGCGCAGTTGACCGCGGGTCAGCAGTCCGGCCTGCAGCGCCTCGGGTCCGAGAAATGGGGTGCCCATGGCCGAAGACTCACGCGCCGGTCCGACAGAAACACACCAACTCCGGACCGGATCACGCCCGGTTGTGGATAACGTCCTCCGGGCCCGCGCCGTTTTCTACATCAGGGCTGCGCACCCGGACGATTGGCGGCCCTGGTGTAGAAAACGGCGCGCGAGAGCGCGGCGCCTACCGCCAGGACGGCAACCAGATCTGCATATGCCAGGTGCTCTGCGATATCGGCAGCCCGGTCAGCACCGGATAGAGCCAGGCGAAGTTGGTGATCACCAGCGCCACATAACAACTCACCGCGATCAGCCCGAGCGTTCGGCGCTCGGCGTTCTGCCGCGGCTGATACAGGATGTCGCCGAGTATCAGGGCTATCAACATCACCAGGAACGGCGCCATCGTCGTCGCATAGAAGAAGTACATCTGCCGGTCGATATCGAGAAACCACGGCAGGAAACCGGCGCAGTAGCCCACCAGCACGGCGGCATAACGCCAATCGCGCCGCACGAACATCCGCCAGAGCGCGAACATCAGCACCGGCACGGCGATGAACCACATGGTCGGCGTGCCGACCAGCATCACCGCCTTGACGCAGGATTGCGCGCCGCACCCGGGCACGTTCTGCTGATCGATGGCGTACAGCACCGGCCGCAGCGACATCGGCCACGTCCACGGTTTCGACTCCCACGGATGGTGATTGCCCGCGGCGTTGGTCAGCCCGGAATGGAACTTGTAGACCGAGGACGTGTAGTACCACAGCGACCGAATGGCGTCCGGCAGCAGACCGCCCTCGCCGATGGTGCGCCCCACCTCGTGCCGGTACACCCCGGTCTCGGAGGCGAACCAGCGCGCATAGGAGGCCAGGTAGACGCAGAACGGGATCACGCCCAGCGCGTACACCGCCGGGAGGGTGTCGCGGCGCAGTGTGCCCAGCCACGGTCGCGGGGCCCGGTACTGGCGGCGCGCGGCGATATCGAAGGCCAGCGTCATCACCCCGAAGAACGCGATGAAGTACAGCCCCGACCATTTGGTGGCACATGCCAGCCCCAGCAGCACCCCGGCGCCGAACCGCCACCAGCGCACCCCGAGCCGGGGGCCCCACGGCGTCTCGCCGACCCGGCCCTCCAGCAGCGCGGTGTGCATCCGCATCCGCACCTGGTCGCGGTCGACGATCAGCGCCCCGAAGGCCGCCACCACGAACACCACCAGGTACACGTCCAGCAGCGCGGTGCGCGCCGAGACGAAGCTGACCCCGTCGGCGATGACGAGCAGCCCGGCGATCGCCCCGACCAGTGTCGAGCGGCTGATCCGCCGGACGATGCGGGCCACCAGGATCACGATGATGACGCCGCACACCGCACCGGAGAACCGCCAGCCTAGCCCGTTGTAACCGAAGATCCACTCGCCGATGGCCATCAGCATCTTCGACAGCGGCGGATGCACCACCAGCCCGTAGCCGGGGTTGTCCTCCAGACCGCCGTTGCCCAGCATCTGCCAGGCCTGCGGGGCGTAGTGCTTCTCGTCGAAGATCGGGGTACCCGCGTCGGTCGGGGACCCGAGGTTCAGAAACCGGGTCAGCGCGGCCAGTGCCCCGATGATGGCCGTCATCACCCAGCCCTGCAGCCGGTCGACGGGCCCGAAGTCCGGTACCGGCACGAGCGGTCCCGGGCTGATCGCGGGTGCGGCGCGCTCCGGAAGCACGGTGTCGGGAGCGGTCATCACCGACGATCGTAGGCTGCGGGGGTGGAACAAGGCCGACTGCTCCTGGGTGCCACCCCGTTGGGCCAGCCCGGCGACGCGTCGGCGCGCCTCGTCCAGGCGCTGACGACCGCCGACGTGGTCGCCGCCGAGGACACCCGGCGGGCCCGTGCGCTGGCCGCGGCGCTGGGGGTGACCCCGGCCGGGCGGGTGCTGAGCGTTTTCGACCAGAACGAGGCGAGCCGGGTGCCGATGCTGCTCGACGAGATCGCCGCGGGCGCCACGGTGCTGCTGATCAGCGATGCCGGGATGCCCCTGATCAACGATCCCGGCTACCGGTTGGTGACCGCGTGTATCGAAGCCGGCCTGCCGGTGAGCTGCCTGCCGGGCCCGTCGGCGGTGACCACCGCGCTCGCGGTATCGGGTCTGGCCGCCGACCGGTTCTGCTTCGAGGGGTTCGCCCCGCGCAAACAGGCGGCCCGGCGCACCTGGCTGGGTGAGCTCGCCGGCGAACGGCGCACCTGTGTGTTCTTCGAGTCGCCGCGCCGGCTGGCCGAGACCCTGCGCGACGCCGTCGACACGCTCGGCCCGGCCCGCCGGGCGGTGGTGTGTCGGGAACTGACCAAGACCCACGAGGAGGTCCGGCGGGGCACGCTGGCCGAGCTCGCGGACTGGGCCGCCGACGGGGTGCTCGGGGAGATCACCGTGGTGTTGGCCGGCGCGGTCCCGCAGGCCGACCCGGCGGCCCTCGTCGCGCAGGTGAGTGCGCTGATCGACGACGGCATGCGGGTCAAGGACGCCTGCGCGCAGGTGGTCGCGGCGCACCCGGGGGCGATATCGAAGCGGGAGCTCTACGATCTGGCCCTGAAGTCACGCGGGTAGCGTCGCCGGTCCTTGGCCGAGTCCGACGATGGCGGCCGCCTTGTGCAGGCATTCCTGCCATTCGGCGGCCGGGTCGGAGTCCGCGGTGATCCCGCCGCCGACCCCGAGCACCGCCGCGCCGTGCGCGTCGAACTCCACCGTGCGGATCGCCACGTTCAGTTCGGTGCCCGCGGCCGGCGACGCCACACCGACTGCCCCGCAATAGATGCCGCGGCGTTCGGGTTCCCATTGTCGGAGCAGTTCGCGGGCGCGGCGCTTCGGAGTGCCGGTCACCGAGGCCGGCGGGAAGGTGGCCTCGAGTACCTCGGACATCGGCACCCGGGCCGGGATCCGTGCCGCGACGGTGGACACCAGATGCCACACCCCCGGGGCCGGCCGCACCCGCAGCAACTCCGGTACCGTCACCGAGCCGGTGACCGCGACCCGGCTCAGGTCGTTGCGCACCAGATCCACGATCATCACGTTCTCGGCGACGTCCTTGACCGATGCGCGCAGCAGGTCGGGCGACATGTGCAGGGGCAGCGTGCCTTTGATGGGGCTGGAGATCGCCGACTCGCCGCGCCGCCGCAGGAACAGCTCGGGCGACAGCGAGGCCACCGCGCCCCAGTGCCCCGCCAGATAAGCGGCCCGCGCCGGTGCGGTGCGGGTGACGGCATCGACGAAAAAATCCAGCGGGTCCCCGGTGATCCGGCCGTGGAACTGGGTGCACACGCAGGCCTGATAGATCTCCCCGGCGGCGATGGCCTCCAGGCAGTCCGCCACGCCGGTCAGGTGCCGGTCGCGGTCGGGTGCGGTCCACGCCATCGCGTACGGCCGCGCCGGCGTCTCGGCGATCCCGGTCAGCCAGTCCGGAAGTGCTGCGCCGGAGAGACTTTCGTGCCACCAGAGGCCGTCGGCATCTTGGCGCAGCACCGCGTCGGACCAACCGCCTGCGGCCGCCGGGATACGCGGCGCTCCGGGCCCGTCCGGGTAGGACAGGTAGCCGAACCAGCCGCCGCCGACGGCCGCCGATGCACCCGGTACCGCGGCGAACACCGCATCGGCCGGGACGGCGAGCAGCGACGGTGCGATGACGGCCTTCGATCCGAACCAGTCGCCGATCAGCGCGGCCGGTGGCGGCAGGCCGGCGCGGGCCCCGGCGTCGGCGACCCAGCGCAGCACCCCGGGGGCGTTGCCCAGCGGGCCGAGCGGGTCGATTCGCACCGGCCCAGCCTGTCAGAAGCTAACGGCTGATGGCGCGCGGGATGGTGGCGGTGGTTAATTTCTCCGGGTTGCGCATCGCGTAGAAGTGCGAGATCCGGCCGTCGGTGATCTCGACGGTGACGATGCCTTCGAAGCGCTCGCCCAGGTAGAGCTTGAGTGCCGGCGCGTTGTTGAAGGTGGCCATTTCGACGCGGCCGGCGTCGCCGGCGGTCCGCAGCAGCCCGATGACGAGTCGGGCCACCCGGTCGGCGCCGTGCACCGGGCGGCGGGCGGCGCTGACCTTGCCCGCGCTGTCGGCCGTCCACACCACGTCGGGGGCGAGCAGTTCGATCAGACTGCTGACGTCACCGGTGGCGGCGGTGGCGAAGAACTGCAGCGTGATCTGCTCGCTGGTGGCTCGATCGACGGGCTCGAACCGTTTGCGCCGGGCGTGCACGTGCTCGCGGGCGCGGTGGGCCATCTGGCGCACCGCCGCCGCGGACTTTCCCACCGCCGCGGCGATTTCGTCGTGCCCGAAGCCGAACACCTCGCGCAGCACGAACACCGCGCGCTCATCGGGGCTCAGCGATTCCAGCACCACCATCATCGCCATCGACACCGACTCGGCCAGCACCAGATCGGTGCCGGCATCCGCGGCGTCGACCAGCAGCGGCTCCGGTAGCCAGGGGCCGACATACTCCTCGCGGCGCCGGGCCTGGGCGCGCAGCGCGTTCAGCGATTGCCGCGTCACCAGCTGTGCCAGATAGGATTTGGTGTCGCGCACGGTATCCAGGTCCACCTCGGCCCAGCGCAGGTAACTCTCCTGCAGCACATCGTCGGATTCCGTTGCCGAGCCCAGGATCTCGTAGGCGATGGTGAACAGCAGCGGCCGCAGTGCGGTGAACCGGTCGGCGTGCTCGCTCACGCCCGCGCCGTCGCGAGCTTTTCGGCGCGCTTGCCGCCCTTGAGCCAGAAGTACGCGCCCGGCTTGCGCGCCTCCTTGCGCAGGAACGACAGCGTGCCCCGGCACACCTGCTCCTTGACCAGGGCCGCGGTGCGCCCGCCGAGGTACAGCCGGATCGGTGTGTCGTCGGTGCGGGCGAGCTGGATGGTGCCGCCGGCGCGACCGATGCTGATGCACTGCCCGGTGAAGGCCTGATTGATCGGCGCCGGTTCGGTTCCCGCGATGCGGGCCAGCACCGTGTTGGCGGCCTGGGCGCCCAACGGCAGCGCCGCCTGGCAGCTCATCCGAAGCGGGACCCCCGACGGTGCGGCGGCATCACCGGCGGCGATGACGCGGTCGTCGTCGAGGCTGGTCAGCGTCTCGTCGGTGAGCAACCGGCCCAACTCGTCGGTCCGCAGACCGCTGGCGCCCGCCAGGGCGGGCACCGCGAACCCGGCGGTCCACACCGTCGCCGCACTGGCCAGGGTGCGTCCGTCCGAGAGCGTGACGTGGTCGGCGGACACCGCGCTGACGGTGGGGCCCTCGAGCACGGTCACACCGAGCTTGGCGAGTTGCTTGGCCACCGACCGGCGGCCGGGGACGCTCAGCGACGGTCCCAGCTCCGGGCCGGTCACCAGGGTGACCGACCGGCCGGCTTCGGCGAATTCCGAGGCCGCTTCGATACCGGTCAGGCCGCCGCCGACCACGACGACCGGGGCCGAGGCCCCGACCTCGCGCAGTCGGCCGGCCAGGGCCTGGGCATCCTCCAATTCGGCGAGGCGGTAAGCGAATTCGGGTGCGGCACCGCTGGTGCTGCCGACGGCGTAGATCAGGTAGTCGTAGTCCAGTGCGCTGCCGGAGGCCAGCGCGACGCGACGCGCGGCGGTGTCGATGCGCTCGGCGGTGTCGACCACGAGGCGCACGTCGGCATGTAAAAGGTCGGCATAGCCGGCCACGGCGTCGTCGTTGCCGATGGCGAGCTGGTGCAGCCGGATCCGCTCGACGAACTCCGGCCGCGCGTTCACCAGGGTGACGTCCACGTCCTGCTGCTGCAGGTGGTTGGCGGCCAGCACGCCGGCGTAGCCACCGCCGATGACGACGACGCGGGTCTTCTGGGTCATGGTGCTCTCCTGTCTCCGAGGGTGATGCCCTCAAGACACCGGTGCCTCCCGGAGTGTGACACCTGCCAGGTAAGTGTGGCTCAGATCACGTCGGTTGGTAACGCGGGAACACACCTTCCGGGGCGGGCAGCGCGGTGCCGGGGGCAAGCCGGGCGCCGATGGCGGTGAAGTCGCGCTGATCCGCGGTCTGGCCCAGCAGGTCGAGCAGCTTGGCCGTCGAGGTCGGCATCACCGGCTGGCTCAGCAGGACCGCGATGCGGACGGTCTCCAGCGTCGTGTAGAGCACGGTGGCCATCCGGTCCGGGTCGGTCTTGCGCAAGACCCAGGGTTCCTGCGCCGAGAAGTATTTGTTCGCCGCGCTCAGCACCGACCAGATGGCCTCCAGCGCAAGGTGTATCGCCTGGTCGTCGTAGTGCGCGCGGACCCGTTCCAGGAGTGCGTCGGCGGCCGCCAGCAGCGCGGTGTCCGCCTCGGTGAACGCGCCCGGGTCGGGCACCACCCCGTCGAGGTTCTTGGCCACCATCGACAGCGACCGCTGCGCTAGGTTGCCGAGCTCGTTGGCCAGGTCGGCGTTGATCCGGCCGATGATTGCTTCCTCGCTGTAGCTGCCGTCCTGCCCGAACGGCACCTCACGCAGGAAGAAGTAGCGCACCGCGTCCACGCCGAACTCGTCGACGAGCACCAGGGGATCCACCACATTGCCCAGCGATTTGCTCATCTTCTCGCCCCTGACGTTGATGAACCCGTGCGCGAAGATGCGGCGCGGTAGGGCGATGCCGGCCGACATCAGGAACGCCGGCCAGTACACGGTGTGGAACCGGATGATGTCCTTCCCGATCATGTGCAGATCGGCGGGCCAGTACTTTTCGAACGCCTCGGAGTCGGTGTCCGGGAAGCCCACCCCGGTCAGGTAGTTGGTCAGCGCGTCCACCCACACGTACATGACGTGGTCGGGATGATCGGGCACCGGCACACCCCAGTCGAAGGTGGTGCGCGAGATCGACAGGTCGCGCAGCCCGCCGGAGACGAAGCTGATCACCTCGTTGCGGCGCACGTCGGGCCCGATGAACTCCGGATGCGCCGCGTAGTGGGCCAGCAGGCGTTCGGCGTACGCGGACAGCCGGAAGAAGTAGGTCTGCTCCTCGGTCCAGGTCACCTCGGTGCCGGTTTCGATCGCGACGCGGGTGCCGTCCGGGCGTTCCTCGGTTTCGTCCTCGGTGAAGAACCGTTCGTCGCGCACCGAGTACCAGCCCTGGTAACTGCCCAGATAGATATCGCCGGCGTCGTTCATCCGGCGCCAGATCTCCTTGGACGCCTCGTAGTGGTCGGGATCGGAGGTGCGGATGAAGCGGTCGTAGGAGGCGCCGAGGCGTTCCTGCATGCGCTCGAACACGTCGGAGTTGCGCGTGGCCAGTTCGGCGGCGGTGATACCCAGCTTGGCGGCGGTCTCGGCCATCTTCAGGCCGTGCACATCGGTCCCGGTCAGGTAGCGCACGTCGAAACCGTCGAGCCGCTTGAACCGGGCGATGGCGTCGGTGGCGATGTACTCGTAGGCGTGCCCGATGTGCGGGTCGCCGTTCGGGTAGGCGATGGCAGTGGTGATGTAGAACGGGGCGCCTGGGGTGCGCGTCCCCGCGCCGGGGAAAGACGTAGTCATTTGGCTCTCACCTTAAGGTGTCAGCGTGAGCGCCAAGCGAGAGAAGCCGCCACTCCCGGAGCCGCTGACCCCACTGATCGATGCGCACACGCACCTCGACGCGTGCGGCGCGCAGACCGCCGATGACGTGCACGCGATCCTGGACCGGGCCGGCTCCGTCGGTGTGCAGGCCGTGGTGACCATCGCCGACGATCTGGACGCGGCGCGCTGGGCCGCCCAGGCGGCGGACTGGGATCCCCGTGTGTACGCCGCGGTGGCCCTGCACCCCACCCGCGCCGACGCCCTCGACGAGGCGGCCAAGGCCGAGTTGGAGCAGCTGGCGGCCCGCTCCCGGGTGGTGGCGGTGGGGGAGACCGGTATGGACATGTACTGGCCGGGTCGCCTGGAGGGCTGCGCGGATCCCGCGCAGCAGCGCGAGGCCTTCGCCTGGCACATCGACCTGGCCAAACGCACCAACAAGCCGTTGATGATCCACAACCGGGACGCCGACGCCGAGGTGCTCGACGTGCTTTGCGCCGAGGATGCGCCGGAGACGGTCATCTTCCACTGCTTCTCCTCCGACGCCGCGATGGCCCGCACCTGCGCGGCGAACGGATGGATGGTCAGCCTGTCGGGCACGGTCAGCTTCCGTAATGCCCATGCGCTGCGGGAGGCCGCCACGGTGGTGCCCAGCGAATTGTTGTTGGTGGAGACGGACGCCCCGTTCCTGACTCCGCATCCGTTCCGCGGTGCGCCCAACGAGTCGTACTGCCTGCCCTATACCGTGCGGGCGCTGGCCGACGTGCTCGACCGTCCGGCCGTCGAGCTGGCCGAGATCACCGCGGCGAACGCGAGCCGGATTTACGGCTTGGGGTGACGCATTCGGTACCGTGGCGAGTTGGCGCGGTCCCCCGAACTTCGTTACCGTCCTGTTATCGAATGCGGACGGTCCTCTGGACTGCTCATGTGCCGCGCTCTCGAGTCAGGGATCCAAATCAGTGAATGTCTTGAACAAACTCCATGAGTCGCGTTCTCCCGCGCTGCGGTTGTTGGTCGGCGCTCTGCTGCTCACCTTGGTGTTTGCCGGTGGCGTCGCGGTCACCTCGCACAAGACGGTCACGTTGACCGTCGACGGCACCGAACTCACGGTGACGACGATGAAATCGCGGGTCATCGACGTCGTGCAGGAGAACGGCTACACCGTCGGCGAGCGCGACGATCTCTACCCGGCCGCCGACGCCGCGGTCGCCGATACGGATGCCATCGTGCTGCGCCGCAGCCGCCCACTGCAGATCTCCATGGATGGCAAGGACAGCACCGAGGTGTGGACCACCGCGTCGACGGTCCAGGAGGCGCTGGCGCAGCTCTCGATGACCGACACCGCCCCCGCGGCGGCCTCCCGCGGCAGCCGACTGCCCCTGGCCGGCATGTCATTACCCGTGGTCAGCGCCAAGACCGTGCAGCTCAACGACGGCGGCACGCTGCGCACCGTGCGGCTGGCCGCGCCCACCGTGGGGGCCTTTCTCGACGCCGCCGGGGCGCCGCTGCAGCAGCGCGACACCGTCGTCCCGGCCGCCTCGTCCCCGGTGGTCGACGGGATGCGCATCGATGTGACGCGCATCCGGATCGAGAAGGTGACCGCACAGGTACCGCTGCCGCCACCCAGCAACCGCATCGAGGATCCGACGATGAATCAAAGTCGCCAGGTCGTCGAGGATCCTGGCACCCCCGGTGTGCAGGACGTGACGTTTGCCGTGGCGCGGGTCAACGGTGTGGAGACGGGAAGGTTGCCAGTAGCCAATGTCGTCGTACAGCCGGCGCGGGAATCTGTGCTGCGCGTCGGCACCAAACCGGGTACCGAGGTCCCGCCGGTATCGAACGGCCATATCTGGGATGCGCTCGCCGGCTGCGAATCGGGAGGTAACTGGGCTATCAACACCGGCAACGGATATTTCGGTGGCGTCCAATTTGACCAAAACACCTGGGAGCGACAAGGCGGTCTGAGGTATGCTCAGCGGGCAGATTTGGCGACGCGTGAAGAACAGATCGCGATTGCTGAAGTGACGAGGGCACGTCAGGGTTGGGGTGCCTGGCCAACATGTAGCGCCAGATTGGGGTCATCGTGACGATCCGACTGCTCGGGCGAACCGAGATACGGCATCTGGCCCGGGAGATCGACTTCCGGCCGAGGAAGGCGTTTGGACAGAACTTCGTCCACGACGCCAACACCGTGCGGCGCATCGTGTCCGCATCCGGTGTTCATAGACAAGACTCGGTGATCGAGGTCGGTCCAGGTCTGGGCTCGCTCACCCTGGGCCTGCTCGACCGCGGCGCCCGGGTGACCGCGGTGGAGATCGACCCGGTGCTGGCCCACCAGCTGCCCAAGACCATCGCCAATCACTCGCACAGCGAGATCGGCCGGCTCACGGTGCTCAACCAGGACATCCTGACGCTGAAGGCCGACGATGTCGACGAGGTCCCCACCGCGCTGGTCGCAAATCTGCCCTACAACATCGCGGTCCCGGCGCTGCTGCATCTGCTGGCCGAGTTCCCGTCCATCAAGACGGTGATGGTCATGGTGCAGGCCGAGGTCGCCGAACGTCTGGCCGCTGAGCCGGGCGGTAAGGATTACGGCGTGCCCAGCGCCAAGGTGCGCTTCTACGGTGAGGTGCGCCGCTACGGGATGGTGTCGCCGACGGTGTTCTGGCCGATCCCGCGGGTGTACTCCGGGCTGGTCCGCATCGACCGGTACGAGAAGTCCGAATGGCCGACCGACGCCGCGTTCCGCGAGCAGGTCTTCGAGCTGATCGACATCGGTTTCGCGCAGCGTCGCAAGACGTCACGCAATGCCTTCGCCGAGTGGGCCGGGTCCGGCAATGAGTCGGCCGAGCGACTGCTGGCGGCCAGCATCGATCCGGCGCGGCGCGGCGAGACGCTGGCCATCAAGGAGTTCGTCCGGTTGTTGCAGCGGACGGGCGAACTGGCACCGCCGCGGCCGGCACCGGCTCCCGAGCCGGTGGTTCAGGAGGCCGAGCGGGTCACCGACTCGGCTCGCAGCTAACCGCTGATACCGCCGGTCGACGTCGGGGTAAGCCCGGGAGAGAATCGATAACGCCACCGTCATCGCCATGTATGACAGTGTGTGACATCTTTGTGTGATCCTTGACACATCGTGCGGGCAAACATTATTGTTGCCAGTGGCGGCGGGATCTGACGAGGGGTATCTCAGCGCTCAACGGTTCGGCGTCTCCAATGCCCACACCCTGATCGGCGTAGCGATAGTGTCGTGCGGTGTCTGCATCAGACGGCGATATCGCACCCGAGTGGGTGCCCACCGGTTCGGTCACGGTGCGCGTCCCCGGCAAGGTCAATCTCTATCTGGCAGTCGGGGATCGCCGTGACGACGGCTATCACGAACTCACCACCGTCTTTCACGCGGTGTCACTGTTCGACGATGTGACCGTGCGCAACGCCGATCTGCTCTCACTGGAGATGACCGGTGAGGGATCCGAGGCCCTGCCCACCGACGAACGCAATCTGGCGTGGCGAGCCGCCGAACTGTTGGCCGACCATGTCGGCCGGGCCCCCGATGTGGCCATCTCCATCGCCAAGTCGATCCCGGTGGCCGGCGGGATGGCCGGCGGGAGCGCGGACGCCGCGGCGGTGTTGGTGGCCATGAATCACCTGTGGGAGCTGGGCGTCCCGCGCCGCGATCTGCATACGCTGGCGGCCGAGCTCGGTAGCGATGTGCCCTTCGCCCTGCATGGCGGCACGGCGCTGGGCACCGGCCGTGGGGAGGAGCTTGCGAGCGTCCTGGCGCGTAGCACCTTCCACTGGGCGTTGGCCTTCGCGCACGACGGACTGTCCACACCCGCGGTGTTCGGGGAGATCGACCGGTTGCGCGAGACCCCGGACCGGGGTGGTCCGCCCCGGCTGGACGATGCCGAGCCGGTGTTGGCCGCACTGGCTTCCGGTGACCCGCGTGAGCTGGCCGCGCTGCTGGGCAATGACCTGCAGCCGGCCGCGCTGAGCCTGCGTGCGGACCTGCGCCGCACGCTGCGCGCCGGGCAGGAGGCGGGGGCGCTGGCCGGCATCGTGTCGGGGTCGGGGCCCACCTGTGCCTTCCTGTGCGCCTCGGAGTCCGACGCCGTCGACGTCGGTACGGCGCTCTCCGGCGCGGGGGTCTGCCGCACCGTGCGGGTGGCAAGCGGGCCGGTGCACGGGGCCCGCGTGGTGCCGGACCCGGTGCGGTGAATCAAACCTTCGCCGGTTGTGACACATGTCTCGATCGGGCCGAGCGTTTGGCAGTTACTTAAGGGTTCTTTAAGATGGGCTCCGGTGGATACCCGCGGTCTCATCGCCCGAGGCAACGGCTGGCCATCACCGATTTGAGACACAACTGCTTCCCAATTGTGTGTGCGCGCCTCTCTCGAAGAGTGCACTAGCAGGCGGAACATAGGGAAACGCGCAAGGAAACTGGCGCCGACGTCGCAGGCGACCCGGCCCAGACACCGAGGAGGTTGTCGTGAGCCGATTCACCGACAAGATGTACCGCAGCGCCCAAGAGAGCGCGCGGGGCATGGTCACCGGCGAGCCGTACGAGCCGGTCCGGCACACCTGGGCCGAGGTGCACGAGCGTGCCCGCCGGGTGGCAGGTGGACTGGCAGCGGCCGGTATCGGCCCCGGCGACGCCGTCGGCGTGCTGGCCGGCTTCCCGGTCGAGATCGCTCCGACCGCCCAGGGCGTGTGGATGCGCGGTGGCAGCCTGACGATGCTGCACCAGCCGACCCCGCGCACCGACCTCGTGGTGTGGGCCGAGGACACCATGACCGTGATCGGCATGATCGAACTCAAGGCCGTCATCGTCTCCGAACCGTTCATCGTGGCGATCCCGGTGCTCGAAGAAAAGGGCATCACGGTGCTCAAGGTGGCCGATCTGCTGGCCGCCGACCCGATCGACCCGGTGGAGACCGGTGAGGACGATCTGGCGCTGATGCAGCTGACGTCCGGCTCGACGGGTTCGCCGAAGGCCGTGCAGATCACCCACCGCAACATCTACTCGAACGCCGAGGCCATGTTCATCGGCGCCCAGTACGACGTCAACACCGACGTCATGGTCAGCTGGCTGCCCTGTTTCCACGATATGGGCATGGTCGGCTTCCTGACCATCCCGATGTACTTCGGTGCCGAGCTGGTCAAGGTCACCCCGATGGACTTCCTGCGGGACACCCTGCTGTGGGCCAAGCTCATCGACAAGTACAAGGGCACCATGACCGCGGCGCCCAACTTCGCCTACGCCCTGTTCGCCAAGCGGCTGCGCCGACAAGCCAAGCCGGGCGAGTACGACCTGTCCACCCTGCGGTTCGCGCTCTCCGGTGCCGAACCGGTGGAGCCCGCCGACGTCGAGGACCTGATCGACGCGGGTAAGCCGTTCGGTCTGCAGGCGTCGGCGATCCTGCCCGCCTACGGGATGGCCGAGACCTGCCTGGCGGTGTCCTTCTCGCCGTGCAACGCCGGCCTGGTGGTCGACGAGGTCGACGCCGACCTGCTGGCCGCGCTGCGCCGCGCGGTGCCGTCGAGCAAGGGCAACACCCGGCGCCTCGCGTCGCTGGGCCCGCTGCTCAACGATCTGGAAGCCCGCATCGTCGATGAGGACGGCGCCGTGCTGCCGGCCCGCGGTGTCGGTGTCATCCAGTTGCGTGGCGAATCGGTCACCCCGGGCTACATCACGATGGCGGGTTTCCTGCCGACCCAGGACGAGAACGGCTGGTATGACACCGGTGACCTCGGCTACATCACCGACGAGGGCAACATCGTGGTGTGCGGCCGGGTGAAGGACGTCATCATCATGGCCGGACGCAATATCTACCCGACCGATATCGAGCGGGCCGCGGGCCGGGTCGAAGGGGTGCGTCCCGGCTGTGCCGTCGCGGTGCGCCTGGACGCCGGGCATTCGCGTGAGACCTTCGCCGTCGCAGTCGAATCCAACGCCTACCAGGATCCGGCCGCGGTGCGCCGCATCGAGCACCAGGTTGCCCACGAAGTGGTGACCGAGGTGGATGTGCGCCCGCGCAACGTGGTCGTGCTCGGCCCCGGCACCATCCCGAAGACCCCCTCGGGCAAGCTGCGCCGGGCCAATTCGGTGGCACTCGTCACCGGCTGAGCACTCCACTTCTAGGCGAGCGTGCGTGTCTGCTGGGGGAAACGCCGGCAAGTGAGCCGAGTCCCCGCACGCTCGCGGGTCCGTACGCTGTTGTGATGGACCGCGTTTCCCACGTACTACTGGGCTGGTTCGGTGTGCTCGGTGCCGCTATCTCCATCGTGGCCATCCTGACCCTCGACGCATTCCTCGGCGGAGAGTCGCATCGCCCCGGCCGCACGCTGCGGATGGCGACCATCTCCGAGTACGTCTACACCTCCGGCGGGTGGGCTTTCCTCACCGGCGTGCTGGCGCTCGCCATCGGCTCGATCCTGTTGCTGGCCGGCCTGATCCGCGCCGGTGTGGTGGCGCCGCTGTCGCTCGGCTCGATGCTGTTGGCACTGTGGGTGATCGGATTGGTCGGGGTGGCGGCCTTCCCCAAACACAACTGGGAGATCGGGCCCAGCGCCAGCGGCTCCATCCACCGGGTGGCCACCCTGCTGGCATTCGTCTCGTTACCCGCCGCGGTGCTGGTGATCGCCCGCCGACACCGGCAGGCCCGCCCGGCGGTGTGGCTGGCCTACGGTTCCCTGGCCTGGCTCGCGGTGTTGTTCGGCGCCATCGCCATCGGCATGGTCACCGACCTGCGCTGGTATCGCATCATCCCACTCGGCATCGTCGAACGCGGGATCGTCGCGTTCGAGGTCGCCGCGGTGATCGCGCTCGCGGTATGGCTGATCCGCGGGGAGTTCGTGACCGACCGGCGCCGGGAACCGGTCTGAGCTACCAGGCCCGGTCCGGCCGTGCCCCCGCGAGCGGCCGCAAAATTCCACCCGGCACGGGGTGTCGGTGTGCAGACACGGTCGCTCGCCCGAGCTACCAGGCGTGCACGATGTTCTGCGCGGCCGCCAAGCCTTGCTCGAGAAGCAGTTCCGTCGCGTCGGCGGCCTGCTCACAGATGGTGGGCACCTCCGGGCGTTCGGCCGCCGAGAAGCTCTCCAGCACGTAGGCCGCCGGGTCCTTGCGGCCGGGCGGTCGGCCCACCCCGATGCGTACCCGTTGAAAGTCCTTGGTGCCCAGGGCCGCCGCCACCGAGCGCAACCCGTTGTGACCGCCCTCCCCACCGCCGAGCTTGAGCCGGATGCGCCCGAAGTCGATATCGAGTTCGTCGTGCAGCACCACGACATCGGCCGGGGCCACCGAGTAGAACTTCGCCAGCGGGCCGACTTGGCGGCCCGACTCATTCATGTAGACGCGGGGTTTGGCCAGCACAACGGCCCGGCTGCCGAGGCGACCCGTGGTCACCTCGGCACCGGACTTCTTGTGCACCTTGAATCCCGAACCGAGGCGGGCGGCCAGTACATCGGCGACCATGAAACCGAGGTTGTGCCGGGTCTTGGCGTAGTTCGGCCCGGGATTGCCCAGGCCAACGACCAGCAACGGTTCGGCCATCAGTTCGAGGAGGTGCGCCGGTTACTCGGCGGCTTCGCCCTCGGCGGCATCGCCTCCGGTGGCGTCCTCAGCCGGTGCGGCGTCGCCCTCGCCGGCGCCTTCGCTCTCCAGATCCTCGCTTGTCGGGGCCGCGACCACATTGACCACCAGGGTTTCGGGATCGACTGTCAGGCTGACACCCTTGGGCAGCTCGAGTTGGCCGGCGGTGATCTGGGTGCCGACCTCGGCGCCCTCGACCGACACGGTGATCTGCTCGGGGATGGACATCGCCTCGGCCTCGATGGCGATGGTGTTCGCGTCCTGAGTGACCAGGGTGCCCGGGGCCGCGTCACCTTCGACGAGCACGTTGACGTCGACGTGGACCTTCTCGCCACGCTTCACCACGAGCAGGTCGACGTGCTGGATGTTGCGGCGCACCGGGTGGATGTCCAGTGCCTTGGTGAGCGCGAGCTGCTCGGTACCCTCGATGTCCAGGGTGAGGATCGCGTTGGTGCCGGCATGGCGCATCACGGCCGCGAAATCGCGGGCGTTGAGCTCCAGGTGCTGCGGATCGGTGCCGTGGCCGTACAGCACGGTGGGGATGAGGCCGTCGCGGCGGGCCTGGCGCGAGGCGCCCTTACCGGTGCGGGTGCGCACGGTGGCGATCAGCTTGTTGGGGGCCGAGTTCTTGGCCATGTGTTCTTACTCCTGTGCCGGTGGGAAACGCACGGCCAGGGAAGAAAAGACACGTTCCCGTCGATAACGGTGGCCGGGCCACCCTCGCCGTGATGGGCATCAGGGTAGCCCAGAGCCGGCTCAGATCTGAAATTCGGTCCCGGTGAGCTGGGCGGACAGCGTCCACAACGCTGCCGCGGTCCGGGTGTCGCGGGCCAGCGGGCTGCGCGGGCTCAGGCCGGTCGGCCCGCGCATCCCGTACCGCGGGCCGATGAAACTGTCCCCGGGCACGTCGGCAGCCACCGCGTACAGCGTCTGGCGGGCCCCGAAATCGGCGTCGGTGGCGAGCATGTTCGCCGCCTTCCAGAACCGGTCGCCGGTCGGGTTGCCGGTTTGGCCCTGCAGGTTGGTCGCCGAGTACCCGGGATGGGCGGCGACGGCACGCACCGGTGAACCGGCCGCGCTCAGCCGGCCCTGCAATGCGCTGGTGAACAGCAGGTTGGCCAGCTTGGACTGCCCGTAGGCCAGCCATGCCGAGTACGGCCGTGAGCGCCAGTTGAGGTCCTTGAGGCTGATGACGCCGAGCAGATGCATCATCGAGGACACCGTCACCACCCGCTCGGTGATCTTGGGCAGCAGCAGGTTGGTCAGCGCGAAGTGCCCCAGGTGGTTGGTGCCGATCTGACTCTCGAACCCGTCGGCGGTCCGGGCGTACGGCACGGCCATGATGCCGGCGTTGTTGACCAGGACATCCACCGCGTCGGTCTGCTCGGCGAAGGCTCGTACCGAGGCCAGGTCGCCCAGGTCGAGTCGGCGGACCTCGACATTGCCGGTCATGGTGGCGGCGGCATCGTGGCCCTTGTCGGTGTTGCGGACGGCGAGCACCACCGAGGCGCCGACTCGGGCCAGTTCGCGGGCGGTGACCAGTCCGAGCCCGCTGTTGGCGCCGGTGACGATGACGCGACGGCCGGTGAACGAGGGCAGGTCTGCGGCTGTCCAGCTCATGGCCCGAGCCTAGTCACTTCGCCGCGACGTCGAACCCGGAGATGATCTGCTCGATCGCCGCGCCGTTGGCCTCGGCGTCATCGGCGAAGCTGGTGATGGTCAGCTGCACCAGGTAGTTCTGTGCCTTCGGTTCGAGCTGCCCGGGTGCGGGTTTGTCGGGCATCGTCCCGGTGGCGAACACGATGCGGTTGTAGGCCTGCATGCGCTGCCCGTTGAGGTCGTAGGTGCCCTCGATCATCGATGACGGGAATCCCTTGAAGTCGTCGCGAGAACCGTTGAGCTTCTTGAAGTTCTCCGACACCTCGGCGTCGACGTCGGCGTGTTTGAGGGCCTCGGCGGTGTCGAATTCGCCGTCCAGGGTGAACACCATCAGCATGGCCGTGGGGTAGGTCTCACCGTCAGCGATCACCCGGGTGCCCGGCGCCAGGTTGGTGTTGGTGTAGTCCTGCCAGCCCTTCGGCCGCGGCACCGTCACGGTGAGGTCGGTGAGCTTTTCCGGGGCCACCGGCTGGCCCTTCACCCCGACGCTTTCCAGGTACGCCGAGAGTGGCACGGTCTCCTGCGAGGTGGTGGGTGTGGTGGGCCTGCTCGGGGCGGTCGACAGCAGTGACTGGTAGTCCGGGGTGGCCGCGCCGCACCCGGTCAGCAGTGCCGCCGCAGCGGCCAGCGCCGCGAGTGCCGCTCTCACAAGATCTCGTGCACCGTATCGATCGGGCGGGCCAGCCGGGTGCCCTTGCCGGTGACCACGAAGGGTCGCTCGATCAGGATCGGGTGTGCGGCCATCGCGTCGAGCAGCTCGTCATCGGAGGCATCCGCCAAACCCAGTTCGCCGTAGAGTGATTCGCGTTTGCGTACGGCGGCGCGCACCTCGATGCCGGCGTCGGCGATCAGCCTCTGCAGCTCGTCACGGGTGGGCGGGGTTTTCAGGTACAACACGATCTGCGGCTCGACACCGTTGTCGCGCAACAGTTCCAGGGTCTTGCGCGAGGTGGAGCATTTCGGGTTGTGAAAGATCGTCGCGGCCATTGCCTGATTGCTCCTCGCGCGAACGCTCGTCGTTAGGCGGATCCGTCGAACAGCCCGGTCACCGAGCCGTTGTCGAACACCGCGCGGATGGTGTTGGCGAGCAGCGGCGCGATGGACAGCACCGTGAGCGCCGGGAAGCGCTTCTCCTCGCCGATGGGCAGGGTGTTGGTGACGATGACCTCGCGGGCGCCGCAGTCGGCCAGCCGCTGGGCGGCCGGGTCGGACAGCACGCCGTGGGTGGCGGCGATGATGACGTCCTTGGCGCCGTCCTCGCGCAGCAGCTTGACCGCGCCGGCGATGGTCCCGCCGGTGTCGATCATGTCATCGGTCAGGATGCAGGTCTTGCCCTTGACCTCACCGACGACCCGGTTGGACTTCACCTGGTTGGGCACCAGCGGGTCGCGGGTCTTGTGGATGAAGGCCAGCGGTACGCCGCCCAGGGAGTCGGCCCACTTCTCGGCGACCCGGACGCGGCCGGAGTCGGGGGAGACGACCACCTTGTCGGCGTCGGCATAGTTCTCGGCGATGTAGCCGGTGAGCAGTTTCTGGGCGCGCATGTGGTCGACCGGGCCGTCGAAGAAGCCCTGGATCTGGTCGGTGTGCAGGTCGACGGTGACGATGCGGTCCGCACCCGCGGTCTTGTACAGATCGGCCACCAGCCGCGCCGAGATGGGCTCGCGTCCGCGGTGCTTCTTGTCCTGGCGGGCGTAGGGGTAGAACGGCAGGATCGCGGTGATTCGCTTGGCGCTGCCGCGCTTGAGCGCGTCGATCATGATCAGCTGTTCCATCAGCCACTGGTTCAGCGGCGCGGGGTGGCTTTGCAGCACGAACGCGTCGCAGCCGCGCACCGACTCGTCGAACCGGACGAAGATCTCGCCGTTGGCGAAGTCCCGCGCGGTTTGCGCGGTCACCGGGACATCGAGTTCCTTGGCCACCTGCTCGGCCAGCTCGGGATGGGCCCGACCCGAGAAGAGCATCAGGTTCTTGCGGTTGTCGGTCCAGTCGTGGCTCATCTGTCGCCTTCGCCAGTCGGGTCGATTACGCGCCAATCGTACGGGCCAGTAACCGTCCCGCGTCCCCGGGTTACCAGATTACGAACATCAGGCGTCGGGTTCGCCGGCCCCGGCCCGGCGCGCGGCATCGGCCGACGCGCTTGCTGGGCGCTTGCGCAGCACCCAGCCTTCGATGATGTGCTGGGTGTTTTCCGAGACCGCCAGCGCCCCGGGCGGCACGTCATCGCGGAGCACCGTGCCAGCGCCGGTGTAGGCGCCGTCGCCGACGGTCACCGGGGCCACGAACATGGTGTCCGAACCGGTTCGGACATGAGACCCGATCGTGGTGCGGCGCTTGGATTCTCCGTCGTAGTTGACGAACACACTGGAGGCGCCGATGTTGCTGTGTTCCCCGATGTCGGCGTCCCCGACGTAGGTCAGGTGCGGCACCTTGGTGCCCGCGCCGATCGTGGAATTCTTGGTCTCGACGAAGGCGCCGAGCTTGCCGTCGGCGCCGAGTACGGTCCCGGGCCGCAGGTAGGTGAACGGGCCGACGCTGGCGCCGGCGCCGATCACGGCCAGCTGGCCGTGGGTGCGCACCACCGACGCCCCGTCGCCCACCTCGACATCGGCCAGCGTGCTGTCCGGCCCGATGGTGCAGTCGGCCCCGATGGCGGTGGTGCCGAGCAGCTGGGTGCCCGGATGCACGACGGTGTCGCGCCCGATCTCCACGTCGACGTCGATCCAGCTGGACCCCGGGTCGATGATGCTCACCCCGGCACGCTGGTGGCGTTCGATGATCCGGCGGTTCAGCTCGGCGCCCAGCGCGGCCAGCTGGACGCGGTCGTTGACTCCAGAGACTTGGGCGGTGTCGGCCACGTGTTGGGCGCGCACGGTGTGGCCGTCGGCGCGCAGGATGGCCACCGCATCGGTGAGGTACAGCTCGCCCTGGGCGTTGTCGGTGCGCAGCCGGGTCAGCGCCGCGCGCAGCGCGCTCGCATCGAAGGCGTACACACCGGAGTTGATCTCACCGATCGCGCGCTGGGTCTCGTCGGCGTCGGCCTGCTCCACGATCGCGGCCACCGCGCCGTCGGCGTCGCGGACGATGCGGCCGTAGCCGGTCGGGTCGGCCAGCGTGGTGGTCAGGATGGTCGCCTGGGCGCCCTCGTGCGCGGTCCGCAGCGCCGCCAGGGTGTCCGCACCCAGCAACGGCACGTCGGCGGTGGTGATGACCACGGTGCCGGTGAAATCGGCGGGCAGCGCGCCGAGTCCCACGCCGACGGCGTGTCCGGTGCCCAACTGCTCCTCCTGGACCACGGTGCCGATCGGTGTGTTGGTGGCTTCGGAGACCCGGCTGACCTCGGCGTTCACCCGGTCGCGGCCGTGCCCGACGACGACCACGACGTGACCGGGGGTCAGCGCGGTCAGCGCGTGCAGCACGTGGGCGAGCATGCTGCGCCCACCAAGGGGGTGCAGCACCTTGGGGGTGGCCGAACTCATCCGGGTGCCCGCGCCGGCGGCCAGCACGATCACGGCGGTTTCGGTGGCTGACAAGGATTCCTCCGATAGTCGCTCGGCAATCTTGCTGCCTGCTTGCTCGGCAAGCCTCGCTCCGACTCTAGGGTCGCTCGGCAAGCCTCGCTCCGACTCTAGGGTCGCTCGGCAAGCCTCG
>JAKJHY010000033.1 GCA_021648845.1 Mycobacterium sp. MBM
ACCCCGCCGACCGGACCGCCATCTGCGATACCCATGCTGACCAGCATGGGTCCATTTAAGCAGATAAGCAGTACATACATGCGATTCTAAGTGGTCCCACCGACACGTGAATTGAGGAACGTCTGCAGCGCTGCCGCCACCAGATCGGGCACCGTCGCGGTGGCGAAATGTGACTGATCGGGCCAGCTGACGCGCTCGGCACGCGGCAGCGCCGCGGCCAGCAGATCCATGCCCTCGGGCAGCGGAGACCAGGTCCGGCCGCCCTGCATCAGCAGCACGGGCACATCGATGGACGCCCATCGCTCGGTAGTGGTGTCGTCGCCGGCCATCGCCTCCAGGTCGGCGAGTGCGGCCATCGCCGCCACCGGGTCATCCGGTATCGGCGGCCCGTCGGCCAGCACCTCAGCGGGCATCCGCGCCACCTCGCGCAGGAACAGTTCGAGCGCATCGGCGTAGCGCACGGTGGTGAACAGCCGCTGATAGTGCTCGATCACCGGCAACAGATGGGGTCCGGACAGCAGCAGCGGCGGCTCGAACAGCGCCAGCGACGCGATGCGCTCGCTGTCGGTGCGGGCGGCGTGCAACGCCACCGTCGCGCCGTAGGAGCCACCCACCACGTGAGCGCGCCCCACGTGCTGCAGCACCGTCTGCAGGTCCGCAGCCTCGGCGGCGAAGCTGTTGGGGGCCGGCCCGACGCCGCTGGGCTGATGATTGCGGCGTGCGTAGCGCACAATCTGGTGGCCCACAAGGCGATCGCCGATGGCGGCCCACGAGTCCAGCCCGCCGTTGGATCCGTGCACGAACACCACCGGCGGCCCCGCTCCGGCCACCTCGACGACGAGCACGGTGCCGTCCGGAGAAGTCAGTTCGATGCCCACCAGGGGCAGGTTAGGCGATGGCGTCCCGGAGGGACTGCCGGGCCACCGAGAGGCGAGCCTCGACGGTATCGCGCAGTTCCGCGGCGGTGGCGTTGAATTCGCTCCACTCGCGATCGATGGCGTCGCGGACATCGCCGCGGCGGCTGGCGGTGGTGGCCACCGCGAACGCACCGTCCACGGCACAGGTGGCCAGCTCGCCCTGCGCACGCACCAGCGCGCCGGCCACCTCGGCGGCCCCGGCGATCACGGCATTGGGCAGGGTCGCCTGCCGGCCGACGTATTCGCCGACGGCCGTGCGGATCCGGCTTCCCGCGGCGGCCACGGAGTCGGCCACTGCATCGCCGGTCTGACCCAGCGCGGCCGGCAGGGTGGCACCGCCGCGCAATGCGGCGATCACCAGGGCCGGGGACTCCACCACCGCGACCCCGGCATCGGTGGTGGCGCCGAGCAGCTGCTCACTCAGCCCGGCTCCGGCGTCGAGTTGGCGCTCCATGGCCTCGCGCACGGCGAGGGCTCGGCGCCGGATGTCGGCTTCCACCTCGGCGGCCTCGTGGACGGCGGGCACGATCTCGGCGTCGATGAAGCTCTCGGGGGCCGGTCGAGCCGCGGTGGTGTTCGCTGAATCTTCGGGGGTGACGGTATCGGTCATGACATGCCATTGAACGCGCCGGATCCGAATCGTCGGTGTCAGCGGGGTGACCACCGGATGACACCGGTGGCTATACCCAGTACGCCACGCGCCCCCGGTACTGACGCATGGCGAAGGCTGCGCATGTCCAGCCGATCGCGGTGCACACCAGCACGACAATCCAGTGCCGCAGTTCCTGGTCCGCGCCCAGCAACGGTGCCCGGACGATGTCGACATAGTGCAGCAGCGGGTTGAACTCGATGATCTTGGCCCAGCCGCCGGCGCCCTGGTCGCGCAGTGTCTGGTCGTTCCAGATGATCGGGGTCATATAGAACAGCAGCTGGACCAGGCTGAACAGCAGCGGGCTGATATCGCGGTACCGGGTGGCCAGGATGCCGAAAACCAATGCCACCCAGACACAGTTGAGCACGATCAACAACAGCGCCGGGATGAACGTCAGATCCGTCCACTTCCACGGCTGCGGGAAGATGATCGCGATCACCACGAAGATGATGATGTTGTGCGCGAACAGCAGGACCTGCCGCCAGACCAGCCGGTACACGTGCACGCTCAACGGGGTGGGCAGCTGTTTGATCAGGCCCTCGTTGGCGACGAACACATCGGCGCCTTCGATGATGGCGGCGTTGATCAGGTTCCAGATGATCAGTCCGAGGGTGACATAGGGCAGGTGTTCGGAGAGCTCGAGCTTGAACAGCTTCGAGTACAGCCCGCCCAGCGCCACGGCCATGGTGCCGGTGGCGATGGTGATCCAGATGGGGCCGAGCACCGAGCGGCGGTAGCGCTGCTTGATGTCCTGCCAGCCCAGATGCAGCCACAGTTCCCGCTTCCCGAACCCGGCCGTCAGGTCGCCCCAGGCGCGGGCGAACGTCTTGGAATCGGCCGCCGCGTCGACGAACGTCATGGGGTGCTGCTCCTCTGAAACCTCTCGAACTTCTCCTGCCGGCCCAGTCTGCGTAGCCGCAGCCACTCCCGCAGGCCGGCCGGGTCGCGGCGGGTCACCAGGAAGAACCAGCCGAAGCGCACCCATTCCTGGGGGACCAGCCGTCGCAGCCCGCGCTGCGCCTGCAGGTATCCGCGGTTGCGGTAGGTATAGAAACGTTTCGCGGCGTTGTCCGGGTACTGGGTGTGCATGCGTCCGCCGAGAATCGGCTTGAACTCGTCGGCGCCGTGCGGGTGCAGGTATGCCGCGTTTAGGCAGGTGCCGAACGGCAGCCCGGACTGCACCAGCCGGCGGTGCACATCGGTTTCGTCACCGCGGATGAACAACCGCAGATCCGGCACGCCGACCGATTCCAGTGCAGCCGCGGCGAACAGCGCGCCGTTGAACAGCGAGGCGATGCCGGGCAGCAGGTCGTCGGAAGCATCGACCTTCAATTCCGAGACGTGCCGGCGCCAGGCGAGCCCGCGCCGCAGCGGGAACGCCAGCCGTTGCGGGTCATCCAGGTCGCAGACCATCGGGGACACTGCGGCCAGCGAATGCTTTGCCGCACAGGCCAATAGGGTCGCCAGGACGTTCGCGTCGGCGGGCCGGCCGTCATCATCGGCCAACCACACCCAGTCCGCGCCCAGGGACAGTGCGTGCAACATACCCAATGCGAAACCGCCTGCGCCGCCCAGGTTTCGGCGTGACCCGAGATAGGTCGACGAGACCGGCTGGGATGCCACCAGCTCGTGCACGCGCGGATCGTCGTCGTTGTCGACGACGATCACGTGCTCGGGTGGCCGGGTCTGCGTGCACACCGCCGCCAGCGACACCGCGAGTTCCTCGACCCGGCGATGGGTGACGATCACCGCGATCACCGTCTCAGACATTGCGGTCATCGCGCGCATTTTCGGCCAGCACCTCGCGCACGTGACGGGCCGCGTCCGGGCCCTCGTAGGCGCCCACCACTTCTTCGATACCGCCGGTCATCTTGATGGTGCCGTGGTCGACCCACATCGCGGTCTTACACAACTGGGCCAGGAACTCGTTGGAATGGCTGGCGAACACCAGGATTCCGGACCTGGCGACCAGGCTCTGCAGGCGGGTGCGGGCCTTCTTCATGAACTCCGCGTCGACGGCGCCGATACCCTCGTCGAGCAACAGGATCTCGGGGTCGATGCTGGTGACCACACCCATGGCCAGCCGCACCCGCATCCCGGTGGAGTAGGTGCGCAGCGGCATGGACAGGTAGTCGCCCAGTTCGGTGAAGTCGGCGATCTCGTCGACCTTGGCCAGCATCTGCTTGCGGGTCTGGCCGAGGAACAGCCCGCGGATGATGATGTTCTCGAACCCGGAGATCTCCGGGTCCATGCCCACACCGAGATCGAACACCGGTGCCACCCGGCCGCGGACGGTGGCCGACCCGCGGGTGGGCTCGTAGATACCCGAGAGCAGCCGCAGCAGGGTCGATTTGCCCGCGCCGTTGTGCCCGACGAGGCCGACCCGGTCGCCCATCTGCAACGACATGGTGATATCGCGCAGCGCCTCGATGACCACGACATTGGACTCGTTGCGGCCGATGGCGCCGCCGGCCTTACCGAGGAACGCCTTCTTCAACGACCGTGACTTGGCGTCGAAGATGGGGAACTCCACCCACGCGTTCTCGGTGGAGATGAACGGACTGTTCGACACGGGCGGCTACAGGTACTGCCCGGTACCGGGGTGCCCGGGTCCGCGCTGTCCCTGGGGAACCATCCCGGGGGGCAGTTGACGCATCTGTTCCAGCTGGGCGCGGGCGGCCATCTGCTGGGCGAACAACGCGGTCTGGATGCCGTGGAACAGGCCCTCCAGCCAGCCGACCAGCTGGGCCTGTGCGATGCGCAGTTCGGCGTCGCTGGGCACGGCGCCATCGCCGAACGGCAGGGTCAGGCGCTCCAGCTCCTCACGCAGTTCAGGGGCCAGGCCCTCCTCGAGCTCGCGGATGCTGCTGCGGTGGATGGTGGCCAGCTTGCTGCGGCTCGCCTCGTCCAGCGGTGCCGCCCGTACCTCTTCGAGCAGCTGTTTGATCATCGTGCCGATCCGCATGACCTTGGCCGGCTGCTCGATCAGATCGGTCAACGCCTTGTCGTCGTCCGCATCGGACGGGGCGGCGTCGCCAGTGAGGATCTCGACGTTGTCGTCATCGTCAGGGTGGGTCGTCATTGCTTTCCTGTCGTCTTGGTCATCGTCCGGTGGGTCGCCGCGCCACTCGAATGTGCGGGACTCACCGTTGTCATAGATCTTCGTCCACGACCGTGAGCGCTCTAGCGACACTAGTCCGTCGGGCATCACGAAACCGCGGACCATCGGTGTGCCGGTGATGACATGGCGGCGGCACCAGCACCGATGGCACCGCGACAGCGGGCAGGCTGAGTAAATCCGAAAGCCGCCCGTGCGCCGGTGGGCACAAGGTCTGCAGCAACCACCAGGCGGTGCCGGACAGCGCCGGCGCCGCCCAACGGCGCGGTCGCCAGCGCCATGATGTCGTTGGTCAGCGCGGGACCCATGGCAAAGGCCGGTGGCCAGGTCAGGTTCGCGGCACGGGCAACCATGGCCCCGGAGCACACCGGTAGCAACAGGGCTGTCAACACCTCGATCGACAAGCCCACTGCATTAGTATGGCTGCCGTTGTGATCGAGGCCCCTACCGTGCGGTGCGGCCGGATCCTCAACCCAATGTGTGTTCGTCTGCGGGTTTCACGGACGTTCTAAGGTGGCTGACATGGCGTACGACGTTGCCCGGGTGCGGGGATTGCACCCGTCGCTGGGCGACGGCTGGGTGCACCTGGACGCGCAGAACGGGATGCTGCTGCCGGACTCGGTGGCGACCACGGTCTCCACCGCTTTTCGCGGCTCCAAGCCGATCGCCACGGGCCCGCATCCGTCGGCGCGGCGCAGCGCGACGGTGCTGGCCGCGGCCCGGCAGGCGATCGCCGATTTCGTCGGCGCGCGCCCCGAGGGCGTGGTGCTCGGTGCCGACCGAGCGGTGCTGCTGACCTCGCTGGCCGACGCCGCATCGGTGCGGGTCGGTCTGGGCTATGAGATCGTGCTGTCCCGGCTCGACGACGAGGCCAATATCGCGCCCTGGTTGCGGGCCGCGAACCGGTACGGCGCGAAGGTGAAATGGGCCGAGGTCGATATCGAGACCGGCGAGCTGCCCCCCTGGCAGTGGGAGGGTCTGATCACCGGGCCGACCCGACTGGTGGCGATCACGTCGGCGTCGTCGACGCTGGGCACCGTCACGGACCTGACGCCGGTGACCAAGCTGGTGCACGAGAACAGCGGCCTGGTGATCGTCGATCACTCGGCGGCCGCCCCCTACCGGATGATCGATATCGACGATATCGACGCCGATGTGGTGGCGCTGAACGCCGTGGCGTGGGGCGGCCCGCCGATCGGCGCCCTGGTGTTCCGCGACCCCGCGGTGATCGAGCAGTTCAGCTCGGTCTCGCTGAACCCGTATGCCACCGGCCCGGCACGGCTGGAGACCGGTATCCACCAGTACGGTCTGCTCGGCGGTCTGGTGGCCAGCATCGAGTATCTCGCCAATCTGGACGAGTCGGCGACCGGCTCTCGGCGGGAGCGGCTGGCGGTGTCCATGGAATCGGCTGCGCTGTACCTGGATCGGCTCTTCAACTACCTGCTGTCATCGCTGCGGTCACTGCCGCTGGCGATGGTGCTGGGCAGCGCGAGCGAGCGCATCCCGGTGCTGAGCCTGGCTATCGAGGGTGTCCCCGCCGAGCGGGTCATCCAGCGGCTGGCCGACAACGGGATCCTGGTGGCCAGCAGTGAGCACTCCCGTGTCCTGGATGCGCTGGGCGTCAACGATATCGGGGGTGCGGTGACGATCGGCCTCTCGCACTACAGCACTGCCGCCGAGATCGACCAGCTGGTACGGGTGCTGGCCTCGCTGGGTTGACGCCGGTCACGGCATTCGCAGCAGCACCTTGCCGGTCACCGACCCGGCGTTCAACAAGCGGTGCGCCTCGGCGGCGTCCTGGACGGGCAGTTCCGCACCGATGATCGGCCGGATCTTGCCCGCCTCGATCAGCGGCCACACGTGGGCGGTCACCTGTTCGATGATCGCGCCCTTGCCATCGGGCCCGTCGACCGGTCGCGACCGCAGCGCGGTGGCGATCACCCCGGCGCGTTTGCCGAGCAACGTGGCGATGTTCAGTTCGGCCTTGATGCCGCCCTGCATGCCGATGATCACCAGGCGGCCGCCATCGGCCAGTGCGTCGATGTTCCGGTCGAGGTACTTGGCGCCGATGATGTCGAGGATGACATCGGCGCCGCCGGCCTCGCGGATGCGCCCGGCGAAGTCCTCATCGCGGTAGTTGATCAGGATCTCGGCACCGAGTTCGGCACATGCCGCCAGCTTTTCCGCCGAGCCCGCGGTCACCGCGACTCGGGTGCCCAGCTCGCGGGCCAGCTGGATGGCGTGGGTGCCGATTCCGCTGGCCCCGCCGTGGATCAGCAGCAGCCCGCCGCGCCGCAGCCGCGCGGTCATCATCAGGTTCGACCACACCGTGCACGCCACCTCGGGCAGCGCGGCGGCGGCGACCAGTCCGATGCCGTCGGGGACCGGCAGCAACTGTGCGGCGGGCACCGCGACGTACTCCGCATAGCCGCCGCCGGCCAGCAAAGCGCACACCGGCTGGCCCACGGTCCAGTCGGTGACACCGGGCCCGATCTCGGCGATGGTCCCGGAGACTTCGAGGCCGAGGATATCGCTGGCGCCCGGCGGCGGCGGATAGCTACCTCCGGCCTGTAGCAGGTCGGCGCGATTCACTCCCGCCGCGGCCACTTTGATCACCACTTCACCCGTGTGAGCTGCGACGTCGGGAACTTCCTGCCATGTCATACGTTCGGTTGAAAGCGCAACTATGCCCAGCATTGGGCCTACGCTACTACTCGTTTCAGCCTTAGGATTGCGCGATGGAAGCGATCATTGGGGGGCGGACGGCGAGCACCATGCCGGGTCTGGATATCGCTGAGCAGAAATCTTGGCAAAACTTCCTGGACTCGGCGCTGCGCCTCTATGCCACATTGAATCGGTCATTGGTGGACGCCCACGGACTGGCGCTCAACGATGTGCGGTTGTTGGACATCCTGGACGGTTCCGAGAGCGGGTCGGCACGGATGGGCGACCTCGCCGAGGGGCTGATGTCGTTGCCGAGCCGGGTGACCCGACAGATCCACCGGCTGGAGAAGCTGAACTTGGTGACCAGGGTCGCCAGCCCGGATGACCGTCGTGGTGTGCTGGCCACCATCACCGATGAGGGTCGCGCCTTGCTGGCCGAGGCGATGCAGACCTACAGCGCCGGGGTGCGCAACCACTATCTGGGCCGACTGTCCCGATCGCAGATCACCGCGACGGGTGAGAACTGCCGCCGGATCAGTGCCGGACTGCAGGCCGACGGGCGGCCCGCGAAACTCGGCCGGGTATAGACCGCTTAGGCTTGTCCGCGGTGGCGTGGCAGAGCGGCCTAATGCACTCGCCTTGAAAGCGAGAGACGGCTAACACCGTCCGGGGGTTCAAATCCCTCCGCCACCGCCATGTGTGACGTCTGGCTGTTGCCGATCGCGGTCGACGAAATCCAGGTGCGGTGCGCCCCGCCGCGGGTGTGGGCTGGGCCATATTGACGCAGTCGTAGCCGGCGTGGCAATGTGCCAGGAAACGATCTTGATGTGTGCTCGGCAATCTGCGTCGGGCGGTGCTTCACAGAAGGTCTGCAGTTCGGGTCGATTCGGCAGGACGGTGGGGATGTCCGCAGCAATGGCAGATGGATTGCTGCCGCTCATGGCAGCAACATCGGCGGCCGCGATCCTGATCAACGCCGTGCTGTCGCATCGACGGACCGCCCGCAGACATGGCCTCGACCTCGGCGCCCTCACTCGTGGCGGCTGCGAATGCACCCGCGGGGACTGCGCGAACTGCCCGGCACGCTGGTCACTGTGAACGGGGCCGGGACGGTCGCTGGATAGGCTGTCCGGCATGTGCACCCGTGTGATCTGGCCGGAGGCCCGCGGCGCCGTCCTGGTGGGCCGAAACATGGACTTCCACAAGGACCTGATGACCAACCTGTGGAAGCAGCCCCGCGGAATAACCCGAGATGACGGTGTCAGCGGAAAGCTGCGCTGGACCTCGAAATACGGCAGCGTCATCGCCACCGCCTTCGACCTCATCTCCGTCGACGGCCTCAACGAGGCCGGGCTGGCCGGCCATGTGTTGTGGCTCGCCGAATCCACCTACGGCACACCGGATGCCGGCCGCACCCAGCTCAGCCAGGCGATCTGGCTGCAGTATTTCCTGGACAACTTCGCCACGGTCGCCGAGGCGGTGGCCTGGATCGCCGAGACCGATGTGCAGGTCGTGCAGATGGACGACCCCACCGGCGGCAGTCCGCCCACCATCCATCTGGCCCTCGACGATGCCGACGGCGACTCGGCGATCATCGAGTACATCGACGGCACCGCGAAGGTGTATCACGACCGGTCCTACCGGGTCATGACCAACTCTCCGACCTTCGATCAGCAGCTGGAACTGGTGAAATCCTTCACCGGGCTCGGCGGCACGCAACCGCTGCCCGGTTCGACGCTGGCCGCCGACCGGTTCGCCCGGGCCAGCTATTACGTCTCCCGGCTACCCGAACCGGCAAGTCAGGTCGAGGCCATCGCATCGATGTTCTCGGTGATCCGCAACGCGGCGCAGCCGTTCCGCATCCCCGACCCCGGCAAACCCGATGCCTCCCAGACCATCTGGCAGGTGGTGTTGGATCTGACGAACAAGCGCTACGTCTATGAGTCCACCACCCGGCCCAACATCGTGTGGGTGGACCTGGCCGACCTCGACTTCACCGAGGGCAGCGGGCAGCGCAAGCTGGACCTGCTGAGCCAGCTCGCCGTGCAGGGCGGGATCGCCGGCAATGTCTCCGGCCACTTCCAGGACGAGGGGCCGATGACCTTCCTGTCGATGCAGCTGCTGGACCAGCTGAAAACGCAACTGCCCGAATAGAAGCCGGGATCTACTCGCCGGTGAACTGCGGCGGCCGTTTTTGGAACATCGCGGTAACGGCCTCGCCGAGATCCTTCGAGGGCAGGAACGCCGAGTTCCACGCCGCCACATAACGCAGGCTCTCTGAGACACGGCCGATGCGCTGCTGATCCAGCACGTCCTTCACCCCGTGCACGGTCAGCGGCGGGTTGGCCGCGATCTCGGCCGCGGTGGCGTGCGCGGCGGCCAGCGACGCCTCGGCATCGGCGTGGACATCGTTGACCAGACCGATCTTCTCGGCGCGCGCGGCGTCAATATCCTTACCGGTCAACACCAGCTCACGTAGATGCCCGTCGGACAGGATCAGCGGCAGCCGGGCCAACGAGCCCACATCGGCGACGATCGCCAGCTTCACCTCGCGCACCGAGAATTTGGCGTCGGCGCTGGCGTAACGGATGTCGACCGCACTGATCAGATCCACCCCGCCGCCGATGCACCAGCCGTGCACCGAGGCGATGGTGGGGGTGCGGCAGTCGGCGACCGCGTTGATGGCGCCCTGCATCTTCGTCAGTTTCTGGTGGAAGACGAGGCGGTCCTTGGCGCCGGCGTCCAGCCCGGGCATGGTGGCGCCCATGGCGGCCAGGTCCAGGCCGTAGCTGAAGTTCTTGCCCGAGCCGGTGAGCACGATGGCGCGCACCTCGGGGTCGGCGTCCAGCGTGCCGAACACGTCGGGCAGCTCGGCCCAGAAGGCGGGGCCCATCGCGTTGCCCTTGCCGGGGCCGATCAGGGTCACCCGGGCGATATGGTCGGCGATCTCCACCGTCACGGATTCATATGCCATGGGGTGAAGGCTAACCGGCTACGGAACCGGCCCTCCCAGCAGCACCTCGCTGACCGTGCTGCCGGTCAGGAACTGGCACACCGCCTCGGCGAGGGATCGGGCGATATCCACATTGTCCGGACCGAGGATCGAGTCCTCGCGTTCCAGGATCGCGTTGACGACGGCCTTCTTGGTCGCGGCATCGAGATCGTTGAATTCCGAGCACTTCATCGTGAGCGCGTTCGGGGGTGCCGGGACATCGGGTACATCGGACCCCTGGCCGGGCATCGGGAAGTTGGGGATGGTGATATCGGGCAGCCCGGGAATCTGCGGTAAACCGGGGATACTGCGGTTACCGGTGGTCGTCGGCTCCGAGCTCAGCGGCGGGCCCGGTTCGGTGGTCATCGCGACGGTGCCGTCGGTGCTGCGCCCACATCCGGTCAGCAGGCCGAGCGCGATCAGGCCGGCGCCTGCGGCCAGCGCGGTGCGCCTCATGGCTGTTCTCCTCGGATCCATTCGCGGGCGAAGGCCAGGAACGCGTCGTTCTCGTGCGGGGCGGCGACCGTGACGCGCACACCATCCTGCCCGTAGGGCCGCACCAGGAGCCGGTTGTCGGCGGCCGCGTTGGTGAACTCGTCACAGCGCCCCGGTAGCGGGAGCCAGACGAAGTTGGCCTGCGAGGGCGGCAGGTCGTACCCGGCGGCGCTCAGTTCGGCGCTCACCCGGACGCGTTCGGCGACGACGGCATCGGTGCGGGCCAGCAGTTCGTCGGCCGCGTCGATGGACGCGATGGCCGCGGCCTGGGAAACGGTCGTCGCGGTGAACGGGACGTACACCTTGCCCAGCGCGGTGACGATGTCCGGGTCGGCCACCGCATACCCGATGCGCAGCCCGGCCAGCCCGTAGGCCTTGGAAAACGTGCGTAGTACAACGACATTGGGGTATCGCCGGACCAAGCCCAGGCTGTCGGGCAGCAGGCCGTCGCGGATGTACTCGACGTAGGCCTCGTCGATGACGATCAGCACGTCGGACGGAACCGCCGCGACGAACGCCTCCAGGGCCGCCGGGTCGACGACGGTGGAGGTCGGGTTGTTGGGGTTGCAGACGAAGATCAGCCGGGTCCGGTCGGTGACGGCGGCCGCCATGGCGTCCAGATCGTGGGTGTGGTCTCGCAGCGGCACCGCGACGGGAGTGGCGCCGGCGGTCCGGACCTGCAGTGGGTAGATCTCGAAACTGCGCCAGCCGAACATCACCTCGTCACCGACGCTGGAGGTGATCTGGATGAGCTGTTGACACAGGCTCACCGAACCGGAACCGACGGAGATGTGCTCCGGAGCGAAGTCGACATGCTTGGCGAGGCGCTCGCGCAGATCCCGGTAGCCGTTGTCGGGGTACCGGTTGATGGTCTGGGCGGACGCGGTGATGGCGGCCAGCACGCTGGGCAGCGGACCGTGCACGGTCTCGTTGCTGGCGATCTTGATGGCACCGGGCACGGTGCGGCCCGGCGTGTAGGCCGGCAGATCGGCCAGCTCGGGTCGCAGACGGGCGGTCACCCAGTCATTCTAGGGGTGCGCGATGGTGCGCTTTGCCTTCCGCCGTCCAGCGTGTGTAATCTGTGCGCTCGGCGGTTCCGGGGGTCCGGTACCCTCAGATCGTTCAGGAGGCGTGCCAGAGCGGCCGAATGGGACTCACTGCTAATGAGTTGTCCGCCTTAAAGCGGACCGGAGGTTCAAATCCTCTCGCCTCCGCTGCATAACTGAATAGTTCGACCAGCACGACAAATCTCCACCAGCACGACAAAGCTCCACCAGCACGACCGAGCGCCCGTAGCTCAACGGATAGAGCATCTGACTACGGATCAGAAGGTTAGGGGTTCGAATCCCTTCGGGCGCACACACCACCAGCACGACCCCGCGGCATGAGCAGTACGCCCCGGGGTGCTTTGCTTTCTGGGCCCCGATATCGCCGCCACGCCGTCGGCTGTGCGCGCCTTGAACGAATCTTGACCGCACCGACACCAAACCCGCCGGCGACCCCGCGCACAGTCGAGGTACAGCGTCGACGGCGGGAGGATCGGGATGACCGGACAGGCGGCTACCTCCGTGCCGCTGAGCCGGCGGGGCTTCCTCGCCGCCGGCCTGCTCGGTGGCGCGGCATTGGTCGCCTGCGGGCGTTCCACCACCGCCCCCACCGTCGCGAGCGTCGGCGTTGACGCGAGCGATGCGATCGCCGCGGCGGAAGCCGCCCGTCCTCATACCGGAAAGACGGTCACCGCCCGGCTCGCGCCGGGGTCGGCCGATCTCGACCTCGGCGGTATCTCGGCGCGCACCCTGGCCTACGACAACCGGCTTCCCGGCCCGCTGATCCGGGCCAATGTCGGCGACGATATCGCCGTCACCGTGGACAACGCCCTGGACCGCCCGACGTCGGTGCACTGGCACGGACTCGCGCTGCGCAACGATATGGACGGCGCCGCGCCGGCGACCCCCGATATCGGGTCCGGGCGGAGCTTCACCTACCGATTCAGCTCACCCTTCCCGGGCACCTACTGGGCCCACCCGCACACCGGCCTGGACACCGACGTCGGCCTGTATCTGCCGGTCATCATCGATGACCCCGCCGCGCCGGGCCGCTACGACGCCGAGTGGATCGTCATGCTCGACGACTGGACCTCCGGAGTCGGTCGCAGCCCCGAACAGATCTACGCGGGGCTGCGGTCCTCGGGCATGTCCGGCAGGGGCCACATGGGGCACATGCCGGGAATGGGTGGCGGGTCGGCCGGCGACCTGCTCGGGGGTGACGGCGGCGACGTCAGCTACCCGTACTATCTCGTCAACGGGCGGATCCCGGCGGCCGCGACGACGTTCACCGCCAAACCGGGTCAGCGGATCCGGATCCGCATCATCAATGCCGCCGCCGACACCGCGTTTCGGGTCGCGCTGGCCGGCCACCGGATGACCGTGATCGAGACCGACGGTTTCCCGGTGGTGCCCACCGACGTCGACGCCGTCCTCCTCGGCATGGGGGAGCGCTACGACGTCGTCGTGACCGCCGGGGACGGCGTGTTCCCCTTGGTCGCATCGGCGGAGGGCAAGAACGCCGTCACCCGCGCCCTGCTGTCGACCGCGGCGGGTAGCTCCCCGGCACCCGACTACCGGCCGGCGGAACTGACCGGGCGGGTGGGTACCGTCGATACCTTCGCGGCCACACCCGAAGTCCAGCTGCCCTCGACCAGCGACCTCGCCCTGCACGCCCGGCTGTCGGGCTCGATGATGCGCTACGACTGGGCGATCAACGGCCGGCCCTATGACCAGCGCGTCCCGTTGCCGATTCAGCGGGGTCAGCACGCCACCCTCACCTTCGTCAATGCCAGCATGATGTTCCATCCCATGCATCTGCACGGCCATACCTTCCAGGTGATCAAGGCCGACGGCAGTGCCGGCCCCCGCAAAGACACCGTGATCGTCAGGCCCATGCAGAGGGTCACCGTCAGGTTCGTCGCCGACAACTGGGGCGTCTGGATGCTGCACTGCCACAACGGATACCACATGGATGCCGGGATGATGACCACCCTGGAATACACCGGCTGACATCGTGCCCGGTGGGCGCTCTGATTTGGGATGGGCAGCCTGTCTTCAGGCAACGGTCCCCGCGTCGAAGAGCTCGGCGATCTCGTCGCTCTGGACACCAGCGCAGCGCAGGACCTCGGTGGTGTGGTCGCCGAGCGCAGGCGCGGCCGTCGCGGCGGGGTGGACGCCGTCGATCGCCAGCGGCAGGCCGGGTGCCAGATAGGTGCCGATACGCGGCTGATCCAGCGCGGCGAACAGCGGGTTGTCGGTCACCTTGGCGTCGGCGACCACATCGGCGAAGCTCCGATAGCGCTCCCACAGGATCGACGTCGCCGACAGCGCCGCGGACACCTCGTCGCCGGTGTGGCCGGCAAACCATGGCGTGAACAATCCGGTGAGCGCATCGCGGTGCACGTAGCGCTGCCCCTCGTCGGAGAAGTCTGCGCCCAGGGAATCGCCCAGCGCGGCAACGGCTTTACCGGTGCCGGTGAGTTCGACAAGATCGCGGAAGTGGCGTCCGGTCAGCGCGACGACCATGAACGCCGCGCCGTCGGCGCTGCCGAACTGCTGACCGTATTGACCGAAGATCGAGTTGCCGATGCGCTGGCGCTGAGTGCCGTTCACCATCACTTCGGTGAGGAAGCCCAAATTTCCCGCCGTCGCGAGTGCGACGTTCTCCAGCGGAATGCTCACTCGCTGTCCCGCGCCGGTGGCGTCGCGGTGTCGTAGCGCCGCGGTCACGGCGAGCGCGGCATAGATCCCACAGGCCACGTCCCAGGCGGGCAGGACGTGGTTGACCGGCACCTGCGTATCGGCTGGACCGGTGACGAGCGGAAAGCCGATACCGGCGTTGACGGTGTAGTCGACGCCGGTACCGCCGTCGGCCCGGCCGGACACCTCGACGTGGATGAGGTCCTCGCGCAGCGCCGACAGCGTGTCATACGCGTGCCAAGGGCGGCCGGCCACGTTGGTGATCAGGACTCCGGCGTCGACAATCAGACGCTGGATGAGCTGCCGGCCCGCGTCGGATTGCATGTCGACCGCGGCGGACCGCTTGCCCTTGTTCAGGCCCGCCCAGTAGATGCTGTCGCCGGCCTCGGTCACGGGCCAGCGATGGTAGTCGGCCGCACCGCCGATCGGATCAACGCGAATGACCTCTGCGCCCAGTTGCGCGAGCGTCATGCCGGCCAGGGGAACGGCCACAAAGCTCGAAATTTCGATGATCCGCACGCCGGAAAGGGGCTGCGTCGCGCCGTCCGTCACGTCGTAACGTATCGCCTACACGCCCATCTTCAGGCCAGCGCCCGCGTCGATGTACAGTTGCTGGCCCGTGACGAACCGGGACTCGTCCGATGCGAGATAGACGATGGCGTGGGATATGTCCGCCGGCTCGACCCACGGCGTGGGCATCGCTTGCAGTATGGGAAACACCAACTCGGCGTCCTCGCGGGTCGGCTCCGGGAGGTCGGGGCGGAAGACCCGGTACATCGACATGTTGTGCAGCATGTCGGTGTTGACGTTCGTCGGGTGAACCGCATTGATCCGAATGCTGTGCGGCGCCATGGTGAGTGCGAGCGCCTTGGTGTAATCGCGAATCATCTTCTTCGCCATGCCGTAGCCCGCGCCTCCCGGCCCCTGCGGGCCGCCTCCGTTGACGAGGTCTTTCTGGTCGACGAGGCCGGCGATAGACCCCGTCGCGATGACCGACCCCCCGGCGGTCATGTGATCGAGGCTGACATGGATGGTGTTGACCACGCCGATGAAGTCGACGTCGAAGGCATCGACGAATCCCCGGAACGGAATGTGGTTGCCCTGCGGGCAGATTCCGGCGTTGGCGACCGTCACATGCAGGCCGCCCAGCTGGGCGACCGCATCATCAAGGGCCTCCTTGAGGGCAACGCGATCCCGTACGTCCACGGCGGCCGAGTACACACGCTGGCCGGACTTCTCCACCAGGTTGACCGTTTCGTCGAGATCGTCGCGGGTGGCCAGGGGATACTCGTTCGACGCAATGTCGGCACATATGTCGATGGCGATGATGTCCGCCCCCTCGTCGGCGAGGTGAACCGCATGGCTGCGGCCCTGGCCTCGGGCGGCCCCTGTGACCAGGGCGACCTTGCCTTTGAGACGGTTCATGAACTCTCCGTTCGACGCGCGGGGGCAACGACCCAAACTGGATAATAGAACACTAAATGTACTTTTGTCACATACTGACGTCGGTAGCGCGACATTGCCGAACCCGACTCTTCCGCGCCCGTGCCTGCACCGGCATCGGCGCACCAAGTGTGCAGGGGTGCGCTCGGCCCATTCTTCACCCGGGGTCGACCAGGCAAGGCCTAAAATCGCTATTCAACATTGCAGGCCATGTTCATTCGTATCTTCACGCAGGGGTTTCATGGTTCTGAAACGAAGTGCGGCCACGCTCGACGGCCGCGTGGCCGTCGTAACCGGTGGTGGATCGGGCATCGGACGTGCCGTCGCCGAGGCGTTCGCCGAGTTCGGTGCCCGGGTGGCAATCTGGGAACGCGACCCGGATACGGTCGAGCAGGCGGCGAAGGCCGCAGGCGGGCTGGCCTGCCTCACGGACGTTCGTGATGAGGCGCAGGTCGAGGCGGCGCTGGCCGCGACCATCGATGGCCTCGGCACGCCATCGATCTTGGTGAACAACGCGGGCGGGGTGTTCTGGTCGGGTCTGCTGGACACCTCGATCAACGGCTGGGATGCGCTGCTCAGAATCAATCTCGGCCAGGTCCTCTTGTGCACCCAACGGGTCGCGGCGGCGATGGTCGCGAGCGGCAGCGGCGGGAGCATCATCAATGTCAGCACCATCGAAGGTGTTCGCGGTGCCCCCGGGTTCGCGGCGTACGCTGCGGCTAAGGCCGGCGTGCTGAACTTCACCAAAACCGCCGCCCTCGAACTCGCGCCGCACGGAGTCCGAGTCAACGCGTTGGCGCCGGACTTCACCCTCACCGAAAGCCTGCGCAAGATGGCGCCGGAGGGGGAAGAAAACGCCAAACTGATGGTTCCGCTCGCGCGCGCAGGTCACGTCGACGAGATGGCCGGTGCGGCTGTCTTTCTCGCCAGCGATATGAGTTCCTACGTGACCGGGCACACGCTGCACGTCGACGGCGGAACCAATGCCGCCGGTGGCTGGTATCACCACCCCGACGGGGGGCGCTACGTTTTGGGCTACACCCGCTGAATGGTGCGGGCGATGCCTACATCGCCGTGCGATCGTCGTGGCCCAGGGCCGCCGGGTCGCGATCGAAGCCGCGAATCATGGCTTGCACCGTGTAGGACGCCGCGAGGCGACCGTCCTGTGTGTACACGCGACCGTCACCCTGAACCAGGCCCCGCCCCGACCAGAACGCCCGGTTCGCATACAGCAGCCACTCGGTGACGTCGGCGTCGTCATGGAACGCGATGCTGACTTTCATGATGCCGGTCGAGAGGGTGCGATGCGCCAGTGCCTCGCCGAAGCCCGGGTGCGGCAGCATCCCCGCCGCGATCGTCCAGTGTGTGGTGGACTGCGCCAGCAGAGCCTGATGGAGGTGTTTCGGGCCAGGGTCGTGACGGAACCGGGTCCACACGTTGATGGTCGGCGGGCCGACCCGGTCCGGGTTCGGGTCGTAGGCTCCGTCGACGATGCGTAATTCGCGACCCGGCATGCCGAACCCGGCGAAAGTCGGGGCCGAACCGGGGCCGGGTACTTCGGGCATCGGGTCGACATCCCTGATCGCATCCGGGGCGCCCGAGTCGGCGAGCAGGAGACCCGCGCAGCGCAGGCTGTCGTCTTGGGTGATCCGCACCTCGGCCGTGGAGAACGTGCGCCCTCGCCGCAGAATTTCGACGCCCACGTCGACCGGTGCGGTGAACGATGCGGCTTTGGTGAAGATCATCGACACCGACGTGATCCGTTGGCCCGCAAGTGTATCGCTGGCGGCCACAATGGCCTGTGCGGCGAATTGTCCCCCCTCGACCACATCGCGTCGGGTCGGTCCGTGTGCAGGGCCGACGTATCGGCCATTGCCCTTCGCCTCGACGTCGATGAGTCGCAGTAGCTCGGCCGCATCACCCCACAGCGGGAAATCCGCGGGCACCATCGAGCCGTCCTCCCAAGTCTCGACGATGACGACCCGCACGCGGCGCTCGTCGAACGAGACATGGCCCTCAAGGCCGGCGACCTCGTCGAGCGGCCGGCGGTAGGCCCACACGGCGTTCGTACACGTGGGGTCGACGCCCACCAGGTCCCAGTAGGTGGCCACACCCTTGAACGGGCACACCGTCGTGTAGACCGATTCGGCGAAATAGTGCCAGCGAACGGCGGCTTCGGGGAAATACAGCCGGTCGGCATGGTCGGTTTCGGTGACGATCAGGCACGCGTCGCTTTCGGCGAGCAGAACATCGTCCACCCATACCTGCCCCCTGTACGGGCACGGCTGGAGATCTATTCGATAGTCGGGAAATCGCGGCCACGCCGACTCGAACTGTGCTGTCATGTCCTGTGCTGCTCCCCATGCGTGTCGAGGTTGCGTCTCAGTCGAGGTGGGCGCATGCGCAAGAGCGCGGTTCCCGGCTAGTCGCTTGCGGGCAGCGGTTTGGCTTCTTTGATCTCCAAGGGAGTGGTGCCGACCGACAGCGTGCCCTTGCCGGCTTTGGTGACCAGTACTTCGGCGCCGTCGGCGCCCACGTAGCGCTTGCCCATCAGGGTGCCTCCGGAGAGGTCCTCGTCGAGGTTCAGATCGGGGTCCTTCTCGGCGTCCAGCGCTATGGCGGGGGCGCCGCCGATGCGCAGGTCGTCGAGCGCTTCGGATCCGCGAACGACGATGATCTGGGTGTCGCAGACCTGGCTCTGCAAGCGGGTGCCGTTCTTGATCATGCCGATTCCTCTACTTCGGGGGTGCAGTTGATTTCGCTGACGAGTTCGCGCCGCAGTACCTTGCCGGTCGCGTTGGTGGGCAGTTCGTCACGGAACACGATCCGGTCGGGGGTGCGCGAACCGCGCAACTGCGCGCGCACAAAGCTGCGCAGGTCCTCGGCGTCGGGGTCGGCCCCGGCGGCGGGAACGACGATGGCGACGATGATCTGGCCCCACTGCGGATCGTCGGCGCCGACGACGGCGCAGTCGCGCGCGTGCGGATGTTCGACAAGGACATCCTCGATCTCGGCGGGCGCGATATTCTCCCCGCCCCGGATGATCGTGTCGTCGGAGCGGCCGCCGATGAACAAGTATCCCTCGGCGTCGAGGTAGGCGATATCGCGAGTCGGGAACCAGCCGTCGGCGTCGAGCACCGACCCGATGCCGGTATAGCGGCCCGACACCTGCTCACCGCGTACGTACAGTTCACCGGGTTCGCCCGCGCCCAGTACGGCGCCGTCCTTCCCGCGGATCTGCACTTCGACCGACGGCACGGGTTGACCGACCGAACCGAGGCGCCGCGCCACATCTGTGTCCTCGGAGCTCAAAGCCGCGCGGTGCTCGTCGGGCCCGAGCACTGCGATGGTGGAACTGGTCTCGGTGAGGCCGTAGGCGTTGACGAAGCCGACGTCCGGCAGCAGGGTGAGGGCCTTGCGGACCAGGGGCTGCGCGACCTTCGAGCCGCCGTAGGCGAGTGTGCGCAGCGTCGGAAGGGTCGTCTCGGTCGCTTCGAGCGCAGTCACGATGCGGTCGAGCATCGTGGGTACGACGGTGGCCGAGGTGACTGCTTCGGCGTCGACGAGCCGTACCCACTCGGCGGCGTCAAAGGCGGTCAGATACACCATTCTGCGGCCCGCGTAGAGGTTGGACAGGGCCGCTGATACGCCGGCGATGTGATAAGGGGGCACACAGATCAGGGCCGCATCACCGGGCTGGGCAGAGTCGAAATCTACGGTGCTCGTGATATAGCTGGTGAGGTTGTTATGGGTCAACTCAACGGCTTTCGGGGCAGACGTCGTTCCCGAGGTGAACAGCACCACCGCGACACTGTCGGGATCGGCGAACTGGGTCGTCGGCTCGTGTGCGCGGGCGGCGGTGAAGAACTGCGCTGTGCTCATCAGGGTCGCCGCCGCGCCTTCGGCCGCGCAACGGTACGCGTCGTCGACGATGACCAGTGGTTGGGGCAGCCTGCCGATCAGCGTGCGCAGCCCGTCGCCGGACAGGCGATAGTTCAACGGTGTCAGCGGAACCGCCGCGCGCGCCGATGCGAACAGCAGCAGCGGCAGCATCACCCCGCCGGCGCCGATATAGGCCACGTGCTGAGCGCCGGACGCCGCGATCACGCCGGCGCCGCCGGCAGCGAGTGCGTCCAATTCCCCGGCGGTCAAGCGCAATTCGCCGGACACCAATGCGGCGTCGCCGCTGACGGCGAGGGCAGCACCCTGCGCCATCTCCAACAGCAACGAGATGCTCATATCGACATCGGAGGGGCCGGGGACTTCAGTGTCACGTGGTCGAGGCCCACGTTCGGGTTGTCGAGCGCGCCGGCGAAGATACCGGCCATGGTGTCGGCGACGCCCTCGGGAGTCATATGTGTGGCCGGCACGAGGCCGCGAGAAATCCATTCTCCTGCAACCACACCGAGCAGGTCGGGATCGAAGTCCGAGATGAAGTCGGTGGGCACCGTCGCGCCGACCTCCACACAGCTGAACCGATACCCTGGGTGCTCCAACCGCCACGACACCAGGCTGCGCTCCATCGCCGCCTTACTGGCGGAGTAGGCGCCCAGTGCACGGTGCGGGTGCCGTACCGAGTCGGATGACAGGACCGCCACGATCGCCGAGGGCGCGAGTATCTGCAGATGGGCCTGGATGACCTGGTGGACGCCGATCACATTGGTCCCCAGCACTTTCATCCAGTCGTCGGCGTCGACGTCGGACAACGCCTTCAGCGGCGCGTACCCGGCGCTGATCAGGAGCAGGTCGACTTGGCCGAGCGCCTTGGCAGCGGTCTCGCCGACGCGGGCGCAGTCCGCGGGAACGCGGATATCTGCGGAGACAGATGTCGCGTCCGTCGCATTCGCAAGAACCTCTGCCGGCAACTCGCGGCGAGCCACGACGACCATCCGGGCGCCATCGGCGATCGCCCTGATGGCGAACGCCCTTCCGATCCCGGCCGAACCACCGACGACGACCACACGCTTGCCTGCGAGGGATCGCTCCGTCATCGGGCGCCCTCGGCGATCGACTTGATCTCCAGGTACTCCTCGAAGCCGGCCACGCCCATTTCGCGCCCGATCCCACTCTGCTTGTAGCCGCCGAACGGGACGTCGACACCGTAGAAGACGCCGCCGTTGACGTTGACGGTGCCTGTGCGCATGCGATTGGCAACGGCACGCGCCCGCTCATTCGACGCGCTCACCACACTTCCGGACAGGCCGTATCGCGAGTTGTTGGCGATCTCGACTGCATGATCGTCACCGTCGTGCGGTATGACGGCCAGCACGGGTCCGAAGATTTCTTCCTGAGCGACAGTGGAATTCGGATCGACGTCAGCGAGTACCGTCGGCTCGACAAAATAGCCGGTTGGTAGGTGCGTGGGGATGCCGCCTCCCACTGCGACGGTGGCGCCCTCATCCACCCCCTTGTGGATGTACCCGAGCACGCGTTGGCGCTGCTCCTCGCGAATGAGCGGGCCCATGAGCATCGACGAGTCGGTGGGGTCGCCGTACGGCCAGCCCTTCAACATCTCCGCGAGTGCCGCGACGCCTTCGCGATACTTTGCGCGGGGCAGCAAGAGTCGCGTCGTGTTGGCGCACCCCTGGCCCGCATGGGTAGTGGCCGCGAACGCCGCGGAGGTGACCACGGATCCGATATCGGCGTCGTCGAGCGCGACAAGTGCCGACTTGCCGCCGAGTTCGAGGAAGACCTTCTTGATGGTGGGCGCTGCCGCGACCATGATGCGGGTGCCGGTGGCGGTGGACCCGGTGAAGGAGATCATGTCCACGCGAGGGTCTTCGCAGAGTTGCTGTCCGACGGAGTGGTCCGCCGAGGTCACGATGTTCACCACGCCCGCCGGGATGTCGGTGTGCTCGGCAATCAGCTGTCCGAGCAGGGTTGCGCCATATGGCGTGTCGGGCGCGGGTTTGAGAACCACGGTGTTACCTGCCGCCAGTGCCGGCACCATCTTTGCGAGGTTGATCTGGACGGGGTAGTTCCACGGTGTGATGGCGCCGACCACGCCAACGGGTTCGCGCCGCACCGTGCGACGGGTCTTCATGCCGAATGGTTCGGCGAGTCCCAGGCTTGTTTCCCACGGGTAGTTCTCGGCGAGATCGGCGACCCAGGGCAGCCCGGCGACGGGGGTGTCCAATTGGGGGCCCAACGTCAGGCTCACGGGGCACCCGACCTCAGCGACGGTCGTGGCGCGCAGATCGTCGGCGTGTTTGGTCAGCGCCTCGTGCAACTGGCGGATACAGCGCACACGGAACTCGTGCGACTGCGCCCAGTCGGTTCGGTCAAAGGCCCGCCGTGCCGCCGCGATGGCGGCGTCCATGTCGGAGGCCGTGCCGTTCGCTGCAACGCCGATGACATGTTCGGTTGCCGGGTTGACGTTGTCATAGGTAGACCTGTCGGACGCGTCGACGAGACCGCCGTCGATCAGCATCCGTTCCTCGCGCCAGCACTCTGCCATGAGTCTCCAGATTTCGTGGTCCTGCGGTCGTGCGGGCACGACCCTGCAATCACGGAGAACAGTAGTACAAAAGTTGTACAGTTGAATAGAGGCCAGTGGTGGAGATCAGCGCAAACCGTTGACCGCGAACCTCTCGACGTACTTGCGCACGGTCTCGGGTTTGGACATGTCGAAGGTCTGAGCCTCGTTGACCGTCGAAAACGAGTAGATGATGCGGGCCAGCCACTCGCTTGCGGCGACCACGTCGACTCCCGATCCGACCTCGCCTCGTTTCTGCGCCTCACGGACGTAGGGCACCAGGAATTCGGTGGAACGCCGGACCGTCGAATCGCCGTCAGAGATCATGTGGCGCATCAGTTCGGCGTCGTCGGCCATCAGTCGGTTGCGGGTCCGATGGTCGAGCAGGATGGCCGCGTGCGTCTCGGCCATCGCACCGAGCTTCTCCGCGAGCGTGGTCTTGTCGGCCATGGCCGCGGCGACCAGGCGGTAGAACTTCTGCGCACCGAACTCGATCGCCGCGTCGATGAGCACGTTGCGGTCCTCGAAATAGCGATACACGGTGCCGCGGGAAACGTTGGCCATCCGCGCGACATCCTGCACGCTCGTACGTTGGATGCCCAGCTGTGTGAAGCACTGATTGGCAGCTTCGAGGATTTGGTCGCGACGGTCCAACTCCAACTGCTCGTCGACCTCTGCCGGTGCGCGTGAGGTTGCCATAACGCTCCTTGCCTGTTGGGAGGCCTGAGGGAAGAGCCCCGTCCGGCGCCTCGCCAAGTCAATCATGCTACGTGACACGCGGCGCATCGGTGTCTCACGACGGGCGGATGTGGACAATGACACGTTCTGCGCCCAGTTGTCGGATGGCGTCCCGGTGTCAGCAGACTGCCTCGACCGCTTGGCGCCGGTGCTAGATGTCGACCCGCTCGGCGAGCAAGCGACGGTGGTGGTCGGCGTCGCCGAGCAGGAGCGCCGACGACTGCGCGCGCTTGAAGTAAAGGTGGGCGGGGTGCTCCCAGGTGAATCCGATACCGCCGTGCAGCTGGATGTTGGCCGCTGCGGCGTCTGCGTAGACGTCCGAACAATGCGCCTTGGCGAGCGCCGCCGCCGCCAGGAACTCCGCGGGATAGCTGTCCGCGGCAAACGCTGCGTATTGCGCGACACCGCGAGCGCATTCGATGCTCAGCATCAGGTTGGCGCACATGTGGCGGATGGCTTGAAACGATCCGATCGGCTTGCCGAACTGCCGCCTCACCTTCACATACCCGACTGCCTGTTCCAGACAGCGCCGGGCACCTCCGACCTGTTCGTTGGCCAACGCGACGGCGGCCCGGGCCAGGGCGTTGTCCAGGCCAGCAGCGGTGATGTCCAGACGGGTCGCCACAGTCGACTCCAGTTCGATGACAGCCTGACGGCGGGTCGGGTCCAGCGTCGACTGCGGCCGACGACACACGGTTGCGGTGTCGTCGACGACGAATACGCCGAGCCCAGAATCCGTCCGCGCGACCACGAGGATGAGGTCGGCGATGGCGCCTTCGAGCACGTAGTGTTTGCTCCCGGTGAGGGTCCAGCCGCCGACGCGGTACTCGGCGCGCGTCGTGACGGCGTCCGCGTCCCACCGGCCGTTGCGCTCGGCAAGTGCGAGCGTGGCGATGGTGTCCCCGCTTGCGATTCCCGGTAGATGCCGCCGCTTGGCCGCTTCGTCCTGCGCTGCGACCAGGACGCCTGCGGCCAATACCGCCGAGGCGAAGTAGGGGCCGGGGAGCAGCGCGGCGCCCATCTCCTCCAGCACCAACGCCAACTCGCGGTCGCCGAAGCCCTCCCCGCCATATGTCTCAGGTATGGCGAGTCCTTGCAGACTGAGCTGGTCTGCCATCGCTTTCCAGACCGCGGGGTCATACCCGCTGGGGGCTTCCATGAGGCGTCGGACTTCGTCCTCGGGACTGTGGTGTTTCAGGAAGGCTCGGACGGCGAGCCGGAACTCCTGTTGTTCGGCGGTGTCGGTGAATGCATCGGGCTGGCTGGTCATCTGGAGAGGTTCCTCGGGTCGTCAGCGGCGCGTCCGGTCGAGTTCGCCCTTGGTGTGGCACTATCTCGGCGCAGGGTGCGAATCCAGTTCCCCAGGGCGGCGGGTGCAGCGACGGGTGCGTCGAAGCGGCCGGGGTCGGCCCGGTGAAACTCGTCCCAGCTGGGGAATGCTTCGTGGAAGATGCCGTCATGTGCCCCGGTACCGGGCCATCGCATCTTGCCCGGACCCACGGGCGGATCGAGGATGTCGCTCTCGTACCAGAACAGCGGCGTACGACGGGCGAAGTACCACCGCCCGTCTCGTCGCTCGTAGACGTCGAGGTAGGCGAGCAGTTCGACGACCCAGACAGCCGCGGTTTCGAGGTCGTTGCGCGAATACACCAGTCCCGACGCATGATCGCTGTCGTGAATGTCGATGACATGGCCGAGCACACCGTGCGCGCTGCCGAGCAGGTCGTGTCGCAACTCGTCGTCGTACCATCGCCGCAATGCGGCGCGACCGGTCCGTCGGCCCGGCACCCGAACATCGTCGACGAAGAGGTTCACCAGCGAATCGAGATCGCGCATATCAAGTGCAACAGCATATTTCGCTGCCAACTGGCGGATCTCGTCGAGAGCCTCGAGTCTGTCGACACGAGCGGCGAGGGCCGCAAGTGAGCCCGGGCTATCGGAATCTGGCGGGTTCACCCCAGCGTGCCCTCGGCCATCAGGACCGCAAGTCTGCGCTTGTCGATCTTGTCGGTGGTGGTGTACGGCAGCGGTGCCGCGTCGGTGAGGATGGCCCACCTCTTGGGCACCTTGTACGCAGCGAGTTGGCTGCGGCACGCTTCGACGAGGGAGTCCGCGGTGGCGTGGTGGCCGTCGTTGAGCACCACCGCGGCGCTCACGATCGCGCCCCGCTCGGGGTCGGGTAGGCCCACGACGTAGGCGACGCGCACCTCGGGCAGGCGCCGCAAGGCGGCCTCGACCTCCATCGGGGCGACGTTCGTACCCGATGTCTTGATCATCTCGTCGGTGCGGCCGGCGAAGTACAGGTGTCCGTCGTCGTCGCGGTGGCCGGCGTCTTTCGTATGCAGCCACCCGTCGCGGTCGACGATTTCATACCAGTGCTTCCCGACCATGCCCCGCAACAATGCCGTTCCGCGTACACAGATCTCGCCGGCCACTCCGTTGGGGACCTCGATACCGTCGTCGTCGACGATCTTGTGCTCGTAGCCGGGTGCCGACACCCCGAGGGAGCCGCGCTTCGATTCGGGTACCTGCTCGTGTGGTGGCCACCAGGTGTGGCTGCTGCAGGTCTCCGTCATCCCGAGTTGAGCGACGCGCAGCGACGGGTCCGCCGTACGCCGGTCGGGGGGCAGCAGCACCTGTTGATATCCCTCGCGGAGTCGGGACAGGTCCGTTGTCCCGAAATCCGGGTGGTTGACCAGTGCGGGGCCAACATGTGGGAAACCCGTTGTATACGTCGCCTTTTCGCTCTCAAGCATGCGAAGGGTGTTGCCTGCGTCGAATTTGTGCTCCGTCAGCACGGTCGAGCCGTACTGCAGCGGCCCGAGGAAGCCGAACACCAGACCCGCTACCCAGAAAAACACCATGGGTACGTAGATGTTGTCCTCGGCGCTCCAACCGTGCTGTCCGGCGATGAAACGACTGTGGGTGATCGCGGTCCCGTGGGTGTGCAGGATGCCCTTGGGGTGCGATGTGCTGCCCGAGGTGTAGATGAGCAGGAGGTCATCGGTGGGGCGCACGGTCTGTTCGCACGCTGCGCGGAAGTCTGAATCCACCGGTTCGGGCCATTCACCGGGCCACGTCGTGGTCGTGGGCCCCAGCGGCAGGACGTTGCGCAACTGGGGCAGAGCCGCCGATCGCAGCGGCACGTTCAGACCATCTGCGGCCGCCACGAGCCGGGCCAGCATGTCCTTTCCGAGGATCGTCTGCACCGAAAGCACCGTGTGCACGTCAGCATCGCGAAGCACCCAGGCAAGTTCGGTTGGTTGTAGAAACGTGTTGAGGGGCACCGCAACTGCGCCGATCCTGGTGACAGCGAGAAATGCGGTGACAAAGTCGGGACCGTTCGGGGCAAGGATGCCTACCCGCACCCCCTTCGTAACGCCGGCGCTGATCAGCCGAGCTGCCATGGCCGCGGAGTCGTCGTCGGCCTGGGCGTAACTGATCCGCTCGACGGTTCCGTTCTCAAGACAGGTGACGACGAGATCCGACGCCTTGTGCTCATCGATGACCGAGGCCAGCACGGCGGGCATGGTCGGCTCGTAGGGCAGCGGTTCGTAGTCGAACGTGCGCGCTGCGGAGGCCACCGATGGCGTCATTCGACGACCCACCGGGGTTCGCGTTTCTCGGCGAACGCCACCATGCCCTCCCGGTAGTCGGGATGGGTCATCTGATGCTGCAGCACGTAGCGGTAGGCGACGTCGTTCGCGGCGTGCAGACCGACGTCGAGGCTGGTCCACATCGCCTTGATGGACGCTTGCGTTGTCGCCGGCGACAGTGCCGCGATGGAGAGCGCGATCTCGCGGGCGCGAGCCTGCAGACGATCTCGCGGCACGACCTCGTTGATCAGCCCGATTTCGTACCCACGTTGGGCGCTGATGCTGCCCTCTCGGGTCATCAGCGCCAATTGCATCACCATGGATATCGGCATGCGTCGCAGCAGCACGGCGGGCTCCAGGGCGAACACGTTGCCCACCTTCAGATGAGTGTCGATCAACTCCGCGTGCTCGGCCGCGATGATCAGATCGGAGTCAGCGACTTGGTGTAAACCGCCGCCCACCACCATGCCGTTGAGCGCGCAGATGACCGGCTTCCAGACGTTGTGGTGCAACCGAGAGCCGGGCACTTTGTTGCGGATTCCGCTCGCCGCCGTCGCCCGAATGTCCTGCCCCGCGCTGAAGGCACGATCACCGGCGCCCGTGATGATCGCGACCCGGATCTCCGCATCGTCACGGACTTGTCCCCACGCCCAGCCGAGCTCGTGGCGGGTACGGTCGTCGGTGGCGTTGAGTCGCTCGGGTCGGTTGATGGTGATCGTCGCGACGTGATCGCGCACGTCGAACAGGATCCGCTCTAGTTCCACTCCGAGCCCTTTCGTGGGGTTTCCGCGCCAGAACATATTATCAAAAACTGTTCAATCGTTCCGCTATCGGGCATCACGGCATCCACTGACCGCCAGATACCGAGACCAGCTGTCCGGTGACGTGTTTGGACGCGTCCGAGCACAGGAACGCGACGGTCTTGGCGATGTCTTCGGGTGCGCCGATCGCTCCGGTGAGCGTTGACTGGCGCATGGTGTCCAGCTCATCCTCGGACTTGCGCGATAGCAACCATGGTGTTGCGGTGGTGCCGACCACGACGGTGTTCACCCGCACCCCGAGGGGTCCGAGCTGCACGGCCATCAGGCGGCTGAGCCCCTCCACGCCCGCCTTGGCGGCGGCGTACGCCGGCGGCCCGGTTCGCACCCCGTGCGCGGAGACCGAGCTGATGTTGACGATTGCGCCGCCGCCGGCATCGACCATCTGTCTGGCGGCGACCTGCGCCATGATGAACGTCCCCGTCAAGTTGACGGCCACGATCTGATTCCAGTCCTCATCCGTCTGATCGAGAAATGTTGCAGGTAAGGTCATTCCGGCGTTGTTGACAAGAGCTGTGATCGGTCCGTGGTCGCCGGCCAGTCGCGTGAGCTCGGTCTCCACGGCCGTGCGATCGGTGATCGACAGCTCGACGGGCAGCAGCGAGCCCGCGCGTGCGGCGGCCGTGTCGCGTGCCCGCGCGATGGCCTTCTTGTTCACGTCGACCACCGCGACTCGGTAACCCGCCGTGACAAGTTCGGTGACGATGGCCTCACCGATACCCCGGGCACCACCGGTTACGACGGCGAGTGGCCGACTACCCGACATGACGGTCCCTCTCTGCTCGGATGAGACGTTCGATCCTGGCGATCGACGGACGGAGCAGGTCGATCGCCTGCGACATCGAATCCACGAGATCGCCGCGCCCGTCGCCGGCCACCCAGGTGTCGATCGCCGCCCTGTTGGCGCCGTTGACGACGCTGACCGCGAGCCGCGGGCGTAGATCGGTGTGCGGGTCGGTGCCTAATCGGCGGGCCACCTCGTTGGTCATCTGGTCGATCCAGTCGTCGTTGATGCGAAGCCGGGTGGCGCGCAGTGCGGGATGGCGGGCATACAACCGCGCACGTACCAGGAAGATCTCCGGCTGCGCGCTGATCGCCTCCGCGACGGCCGCGGACGCCTCGGCCAACGCCCGCCAGAGCGATGTCGATGTGGATGCCCGGAACCGGCGGGTTGCCTCATCGAGGCGCTCGGCATAGCCGTCGAACAGGATGTCGTCTTTGGTGGCGAAGTGGTGGAAGAAGGTCCGCGGTGCAACACCTGCCAACGCCGAGATCTGCTCGACCGTGGTGGCCTCGTAACCATTGGCTTCGTAGAGCTTGACCGCGGCCGTGATGAGCGCTTGTCGGTTTCGTTGGCCGCGCGCCCGTCGTTGATCCATCGCCGTCATCCTCGCAACGTCGCGGTGCCGGCCGACAGTGCGACGATGGACCCTTGGCTGCTACGGAATTGCAGCCGGTCGCCGTCACGCCATACCTCGGTGCGCAACGGCGCGCCCAACATGACCGGCTTGGCGAAACGGCAGCTGATCGAGTGCAGGGCGTCCGGATCGCCCTCGCCGAGGCCGTTCACGAGCGCGCGTGCCGCGAAGCCGAATGTGCACAGGCCGTGCAGGAACACGTCGTCGAAACCCGCGCGGCGGGCGGCGTCGGGGTCGATGTGGAGCGGGTTGCGATCGCCGCACAGGCGGTAGATCGCCGCTTGCTCCGGTCGCACGTCGTCCTCGATCACGATATCCGGAGAGCCGTGCGGTTCGTCGAGCCGGGCAGGACCGCTGTCACCGCCGAATCCGCCGCCGCCAAGCACCATCGTCTGCCCGGCGGCGACGAAGACTTCACCCTCGTCATCGACGCCGCGTGTGGTGACTTCGATCGACGCGTGCTTGCCCTTGTCCCAGACGGCGGTGACCTCGCCGGTGACCGCGACCTCGCCGCGCGGTGTCATCGGACGGGACAGCGTCAGCGACTGGCCCCCGTGCACGATCGGTTGTGCACCGAGGCCCAGTAGCGATCGGAGATCCTTGACGGCCCACCAATTGGCCAACAGCGCAAAGGTGGGCAGGACGCCTGGCCCGTGCTTCTCGTCGAGCAGTGCGAGCTCACCGGGTGGTCGGGCGCCCACGCCGAGTGCGTACAGGATGACGTCGGTCTCGGTCCACGCGAACGTCGTCGGATCGAGCCTGGTGCCTACGGCGTCCGCGGTAAGAGTCAACGCAACCTCCCAAGCCATCAAATGAACAGATTGACGATATATGTTCGATCGTGCAGTATTGTCGCAGTAACTGCAACTAGTTTCAGGAGTGTGATCGGCATGAAGTTCGGTGTCTTCATCCTCGGTGATAAGCCCAACCACCTGACCGACCAGCAGGTGTTCGCCAACGTGCTGGAAGAGGCGCGCTGGGCCGAGGAACTGGGCTACGACGAGGTATGGCTCGCCGAACACCACTTCTCGCCCTATGGCATGCTCGCCGACCTCCCCCTCGTGGCTGCCGCCATTGCTGCACAAACCGAGCACATCCGTATCGGCACAGCCTGCATGGTGAGCCCGTTTCACAACCCGATCCAGCTCGCCGAGCGCATCGCGATGGTGGACGTGCTGTCCGGGGGACGGTTCGACGCGGGCTTCGGCCGCGGCTACCAGGCGCACGAGTTCAAGGGATTCGGCATTCCGATGGACGAGGCCACCGGCCGGTACCAGGAGTGCCTGGAGATCGTGAACCTGCTGCTCACCCAGGAAAACGTGAGCTATCAGGGCAAGTACTTCCAGCTGGACGACGTCACCATCTACCCCCGCCCGGTGCAGCAGCCGGTTCCGGTGTGGGGCACAGTGATGAAGACCCCGTCCAGCTTCGAATGGTTGGCCGACAAGGGATTCGGTGCCATCATCGGCAATCCCTACACGGTCGATCCCGATCTGCAGGGTGCGCTGGATATCTACCTGGAGACCCAGGCGAAGAAGGGTCTGGCCGCCGCCACCGAGAACGTCTGGGCGCTGCTGAACGCGTTCTGCCACCCCGATGACGCGTTTGCCCGGTCCTATCCGCGGGACAGCGTCGAGCTGTCGATCGAGACACACCAGAAATACTCGAATCCCTTCGAGCGCGGTGGCGAGATCCCGGCGGACTACAAGGCGTACTCCGACTGGTTCGAGAAACACGACAAGCAGAGCTACGAGCAGGTCCTCAATTCACACCTGACGCTGATGGGTGATCCCGAGCGCATCGTCGGCAAGATGCAGACCGTCATCGACATGGGATGGCGCAACATCATGCTGCGCATGTCGCGCGGCGGCGCGATGGACCGGGCCAAGGTGTACGACTCGATGAAGCTGTTCGCCCAAGAGGTGATTCCCGCGGCGGCCGATCTCGTGGCAGCACCGGCTTGAGCGACGACCTCACCGCGCGGCTGCGGACGATACTTTCGCTCGATCCCGAAGCGCCGGCCGTCGAGTTCGGCGGGCGATGGACCGACTGGAAGTCGTTGAATGCCATCGCGACCGGAGTCGAGCAGCATCTCACGGCCGCCGGGCTCGGGCCGGGTGCGCCGGTAGGCCTGGTTCTTCGCAACCAGCCCGCCATGGTGGGTGCGCTGATCGGTGTCCTGTTCGCGGGTGCGACGGTGGTGACCGTCAACGCCTCGCACGGTGACACCGGACTGTGTGCCGACATCGCCGAACTCAAACTGGCGGCCGTGATCGCGCTGGGGGCCGATTGGCAGCGACCCGGGATCAGGGACGCCGCGATGGGCGCGCTGGGTTTGGAGGTCGGACACGACCCGGCCGTCGTGACGGTGCTCCCGGATCTCGCGGCACCCGGGCCGGGCCCGTTTCGTCCCGAACCCGACGGCATCGCGGTCGAGATGCTCACCAGCGGCACGACCGGACCGCCCAAGCGGATTCCGTTGTCCTATACGGCCTTCAGCAACACGGTCGCGGCGGCCGGAGCGCACTACTCCAGCGCGGCAGACCGCGCGCCGCGGTTGCGTTCTGGGGTTGCCATCGTCAGCTCGCCCATGGTGCACATGTCCGGGCTGTTCCGCACGCTGCTCAACATCGCGGAGGGGCGCAGGATCGCACTGCTCGAACGGTTCCGGGTGGCCGATTTCGTCGAACTCGTGCAGCGGCACCAGCCGCGGGCGGTGAGCCTGGTGCCGTCGGCACTGGCGATGGTGCTCGACGCGAACATCGAGCCGAGCGCCATGGCCAGCGTGCAGGTCGTGACGTCGGGCACCGCCCACCTACCGGTGGCCGTGCAAGAGGCTTTCGAACAACGCTACGGCGTGGCAGTCCTACCGTCCTACGGGGCAACTGAGTTCGCCGGCGGCGTTGCGGGCTGGAACCTCGAGCTGCACAGGCAGTGGGCCGAGTCCAAGCGCGGGAGTGTCGGACGCCCCCAGCGGGGCCGCGAGATTCGCATCGTGTCGGTGCAGGACGACACCGAACTCGGACCCGGCCAGCAGGGGCGGATCGAGGTGCGCACGAAAGGCGGCGAATGGGTGCGCACCACCGATCTCGGACGCATCGACACCGACGGATTCGTCTATGTCGACGGACGCACCGATGATGTGATCATCCGGGGCGGGTTCAAGGTGACCCCGGCAACCATCGTCGACGCGCTGCGCAGTCATCCCGCGGTACGGGATGCCGGGGTGACCGGATTGCCCGATGAGCGTCTGGGCGCGGTCCCGGTCGCCGCGGTGGAGCTGGCAGCCGGGGCGAGCGCCGACGCCGACGAACTGTTGGCGTTCTGCGGCGAGCGCATGGCCCGTTACCAGGTTCCGGCCCGATTGATCGTCGTCGACGAATTGCCGCGCACCCCGTCGCTGAAGGTCAGTCAGCCGGGCCTGCGCGAGTTGTTCGACCAGGAGGTAAAGGCGTGACAAGCATTCGAGGAGCCGCCGCGGTCGTCGGAATCGCCGACGAGGTCTCTGCTGACGGAGTGATCGACGTACCGCTGCGCGAGCTGGAAGCCCGGGTCATCCGCGCAGCGCTCGCCGATGCCGGGCTGACCATGGGCGACGTCGACGGGTTGTGCACCTGCACCGGTGGCACCCTGATGCACTCGGTGGAACTCGCGGAATATCTCGGAATCGCACCGAGATTCACCGACGCGACACAGACCGGGGGCGCGAGCTACGGGCTCTACGTCGAGCACGCGGCGGCCGCGATCGCAGCCGGACTGGCCGAGACTGTGGTGATCGTCTACGCCGCCACACCCCGCGCCGCGCGTAAACGCGGCGAGAAGGGACTCGGCGTCTTCGCCACGCCGGAGCGGCTCGAGTGGGAGACGCCCTTCGGCGTGATGCTGCCGATCAGCGCCTACGCCTTGGCGGCCGACCGGCATATGGCTGAATTCGGAACCACGGCCGAACAACTCGCGCAGATCGCCGTCGACACCAGAGCGTGGGCCGCCCGAAATCCGCGAGCCCACCTGCGGGATGCAATCACCGTCGAAGACGTTCTGAGCTCAGGATTCCTTGCCGAGCCCGTGCATAAGCTCGAGTGCTGTCTCGTCACCGATGGGGCGGGTGCCATCGTGGTGACCAGTGCCGAGCGGGCACGCACACTGGCCAAGCCCCCGGTGTTCGTGCTGGGCGCGGCATCTGCGGCCTCGCACGCCATGATCTCGCAGATGCCCGACCTCACCGTCACGCCCGGGGCAGTGTCGGGTCCGGCGGCCTTCGCCACCGCGGGACTGACACCCGATGACGTGGATGTGGTCGAACTGTACGACTCATTCACCATCACCGTCCTGCTCGCGCTGGAGGACCTCGGATTCTGCAAGAAGGGCGAGGGCGGCCCGTTCGCCGGCAGTGGTGTGCTCGCACCGGGCGGCGCGCTGCCCGGCCAGACGACGGGCGGCGGCCTCGCCTACACCCATCCCGGTGCGTTCGGTGCGTTCCTGCTCGTCGAGGCGGCCCGGCAACTGCGCGGCGAGTGCGACGATCGCCAGGTGGCGGGCGCCGATGTGGCACTGGCGCACGGTACCGGCGGTGTCCTGTCTGCGACGTCGACGGTGATCCTCGGAACGGAGGCCACGCTGTGAACGAGAGCCGGGTGAACGAGAACCGGGTGAGCCAGCAGGAATCGAGCATCCCGGTTCCGGAACCCAGTGCGGTTTCGGCGCCGTTCTGGGCCGCCACTCGGGCATGCGAGCTGCACATGCAACGGTGTGGTGGCTGTGCCCGCCTGGTGTGGTACCCGCGGTTCGCCTGTCCGCACTGCGGACACGACGAGCTGCACTGGGAGCGGTTGTCCGGGCAGGGCGTCGTCTACGCGGTGAGCGTGCATCACCGTCCCGCGCTGCCTGCGTTGGCGGACAAGGTGCCCTACGCGGTGGTGCTCGTCGACCTCGATGAAGGTGCCAGGATCATGTCCAATGTCTTCGGTCCGCCGCCTCGCGTCGGCGATCCGGTGAACCTGGTGTGGACCCCATTGCCCGACGGCAGGAACCTGCCGACGTTCGAGCTCGCATGAGCGAGGAGACCGAACTCTATCGGCGCAGAGAGGCGCTGGTACTGCGGCACGTCGAAGCCGAGAACGAGCGCGATCTCGAGGCGATCATGGCGACGTTCACCCGGGCTCGATACGAGATCGTGCCCACTGCGACGGTGTATGACGGCGACGCCGCTGTGCGGCAGATGATCGTGACGCAGTGGGAGCAACTTCCGCAGATGCACTATGCGGCCGAGGCCGTGTTTCACTCCGCCGGCGGGCTGGTGGTCGAGACCAGGACCACCTGCCCGGGTACCGCCGTCGACATGCTGAGCATCAATCTGTTCGGGTTCGACGGGGACGGGTTGATTCTGGAGCGGTGCTATTTCGATCGAATGCTGTTCGCCGCGGAACTGGAGAAGGCCACACGGCTGCACGATTGAACAAAATTCGTCATATTGTAGACTGACTCGCCAGATCCTCGAGGAGTGTGAATGTCCACCGAGCTACACACCGAGATCCCGTCGGCGAGCGGGGAGCGTGCGATGGCGCTGTACCGCTTGATGACCAAGGTTCATCACGGTGACAAACGTGTGCGCAGGGCCCTGTCCTCGGGTGAGGCGGCGATGAGCTACTGGCCGGTGGACGGTCAAGAGGCAATGTCGGCGGGCGCCATGCTCGCACTGGCCGACGGTGACCAACTCGTCACCACCTACCGGGGCCTCGGGGACGTCCTGGCCAAGGGCGTCGACCTGCGCGGCTATTTTGCCGAGATTCTCGGCCGCCGCGACGGCCTGTCCAGGGGTAAGGCCGGCGCCATGGGGATCTGTGACCCCGCCCACGGTATCGCCTGGACCACCGGGATCGTCGGTGCCGGGCCGTTGATCGCCAACGGCATCGCACTGGCCGCGGAGCTGCGCAAGGCAGGACAGGTGGTGCTGGTCAGCTTCGGCGACGGTGCCACCAGCATCGGGTACGTCCACGAGGCGATGAACATGGCCGCGTTGTGGTCGCTGCCGGTGGTTTTCTTCTGCCAGAACAATTTCTGGGCCGAGGGCACCTCCTACGGCCGGTACACACGCACCGAGCGACTGTCCGACCGGGCCGCCGGTTACGGCATGCCGGGGACCACCGTGGACGGTTCCAACCCGCACGCAGTCCACGACGCCGTTGAACAGGCCGCCGAGCGGGCACGCTCCGGGGCCGGGCCGTCGTTCGTCGAGGCCGTTGCGTATCGCTTGCAGGGCCACTACTTCGGCGACACGATGGCCTACGCCGACCAGGAGGAGTTGGCCGCCATGCGTGCCGATCCGCCGTTCGCGCGATACCGCCAGAGCCTCGTCGACGACGGCATCGCCAGCGTCGCCGACCTCGACACAATCGATGCCGAGACGGTCGCCGAACTGGACGAGGCGTTCGCTGCGGCCGTGGCCTCCGCGCCGCCGGATGCCGACGAACTCCACCGAGATGTTTTTGGTGCCAACGGCTCCGAGCTCGCGGTGACCGGCCAGGTGCATGCCGGCATCCCCGGGGGCGACACCGAGGAGTTGGGTCTGGTCCAGGCAATACACCGGACATTGGACCGCGCGATGGCGGCCGACGACTCGATCATTCTGCTGGGCGAGGACATCGGCGATCCATCGGGAGGCGGAATGTTCAAGGTCACCGCCGGGCTGTCCGCCAAGTACGGGGAGCACCGCGTGCGCGACACTCCGATCGCTGAGTCGTCGATCATCGGTGCGGCGATCGGCGCGTCACTCGGTGGGCTGCGACCGGTGGCCGAATTGATGTTCATGGACTTCCTCGGCGTGGCGATGGACCAGATCGCCAACCACGCGGCCAAGGTCCGTTACATGTCGGGCGGCCGCAAGAGCGCGCCGATGGTCATCCGCACCATGGTGGGAATGGCCGCCGGTCCGCAACACTCGCAGGCGTTCGAAGCGTGGGCGATGCACACACCGGGCCTGAAGGTCGTGTGGCCGAGCACCGCCGCCGACGCCGCCGGCCTGCTCAACGCGTGCCTCACCGACGATGACCCCTGTCTGTTCATCGAATCGATGAAGCTGTACTACGGCGGCGGGAAGGGGACCGTGCCCACCGCCGACTATCTGATCCCGTTGGGGCAGGCCGATGTCAAGCGGCAGGGATCAGATGTCACCGTGGTCACCTACGGGGCCATGGTGCACGCGGCCCTCGAGGCAGCCAAAGAGGCTCAAGATAACGGCATCTCGGTGGAAGTCGTCGATCTGCGCACACTGGTGCCCCTCGATATGGCTACGGTGCTGACGTCGGTGCGCAAGACCACGCGGCTGGTGGTGGCACACGAGTCGGTCGGGTTCTGCGGACCCGGCGCCGAGATCGCGGCAACCGTCGCTACCGATCTGTTCGGGGTGCTCAGCGCCCCGGTCCAGCGGGTGGCCGGGACGTACACCCCGGTCCCGCGAGCAGCCACACTGGAAGCTGCCTGCCGGCCTAATGCCGCAGCGCTCCTCGACGCCATCAGGAGGATCGCATGACCGAAGTGCGACTGCCGAAACCCGGGGACGCCATCACCGAGGCCGAGGTCACCGAGCTCCTCGTCGAAGAGGGAGCCACGGTCAGCGAGGGTGATCCGCTGTACTCGATCGCCACCGACAAGGTGGAGATGGACATCGAGGCGCCGACATCGGGCACGGTGTCCTGGAAGGTCGAGGAAGGCCGAACCTACGATATCGGCGTTCTCGTCGCAGTGATCTCGTGACGGACCTGCCTGCCGTTGTCGACCTTGCGGCACAAGAGCTGTCGGGCAAGATCGACGGCGACACGTTGACGGTCACGATCAACCGCCCCGAGAAGCGCAATGCGCTGACCGCGGACGGATATCACGGGATCAAGCGGGCCGCGATGATAGTCGCCGACGAGCCCGCCCTGAACTTCCTTGTCATCACCGGTGCGGGCGATGTGTTCTGTGCCGGTGGGGACATGAACTCCGTCGGCAACCCCGATCGGCGGTGGGATGCGTTCACCGAGGCCTACGACGCGACGCCCTTCGAAACACTCGGCAAGATCCCGAAGCTCGTGGTGTGTGCGGTCAACGGTCTGGCACTCGGTGGCGGTTTGGTGATGACGCTCTACGCCGATCTGGTCATTGCTTCCGACCGGGCGCGAATGCGGGTCCCGGATCTGACCAGGGGAGTCTACGAAGCGTTCATCGCCGCGCGCATCCCGCAACGGATCGGCACACTTCGGGCGAACCATCTCATTTACGGCAACGATTGGATCGAGGCCGCCGAAGCCGAGCGGCTGGGCCTCGTCGGCAAGGTGGTCGAGCACGATTCGCTGGCCGCGGAAACCGCCGCGCTACTCGATCGGGTGCGTAACACCGGACCTGCGGCCCGTGCGGCCATGAAACGCGAGATGGCCCGCGCACTCCCGCCGGTCGACGTCTCCGGGTACTGGGCTTCGATGGGTACGGCAGAACAGATCGAGGCGTTTACGGCATTCCTGCAAAAGCGCTCGCCCAGCTGGCCCGTGGACACCGACCGGGAAGCGTTCGTCTCCACCCGCCGGCCCTCCTGGGTGCCGGCCGACCAGACCTCGGAAGGAACTGAAACGTCTTGATCACCACAAAGTTCACCGAAGCCTTCGGCATCGAGGCTCCGATAGTGCAGGGCGGCATGCAGTGGGTCGGACGGGCCGAACTCGCCGCCGCGGTCTCCGACGCCGGAGGACTGGGTCTGATCACCGCGCTGACTCAGCCCACCCCCGCCGATCTGGCGAACGAGATCGCGCGGGCGCGCGACCTGACCGACAAGCCCTTTGGCGTCAACCTCACGATCCTGCCCACCATCAATCCGCCGCCCTACGAGGAGTACCGGCAGGTGATCGTCGACGCTGGGATCAAGATCGTCGAGACCGCCGGGTCCAATCCCGCGCCGCACCTGCCGATTTTCCATGACAACGGCATCAAGGTGCTGCACAAATGCACGTCGGTGCGTCACGCTGCGAAGGCGCAGGACCTGGGAGTCGACGCCATCAGCATCGACGGTTTCGAATGTGCCGGGCATCCCGGTGAGGACGATATCCCCGGTCTGGTGCTGATACCGGCAGCAGCCAAGGTGATCGAGATTCCGATGATCGCCTCCGGCGGGTTCGCCGACGCACGCGGGCTGGTCGCGGCACTCGCCCTGGGTGCCGACGGCATCAACATGGGCTCCCGGTTCATGTGCACGGTCGAGTCACCTATCCACCAGAAGGTGAAAGAGGCCATTGTCGCCGGTAACGAGCTGGGCACTGAACTGATCTTCCGAACCCTGCGCAACACCGGCCGCGTGGCAAGCAACACCATCTCCCGTGAAGTCGTCGAAATCCTCGACAAGGGTGGACAATTCGAGGACATCGCACACCTCGTCGCCGGCAAGAGGGGGGTGAAGGTCTACGAGACCGGTGATCTGGAAGCCGGTGTGTGGTGGATCGGCACCGCGATGGGGTTGATCGACGACATCCCGACAGCCGGTGAGGTGGTCACCCGGATCGTCGCGGACGCCGAGCGGCTCATCGCGGACCGCCTCGTGGGTGCGACACGATGACCGAACTGCCCCAGGGCACTTCGAAGTTGACCGGATGTGACGAGATACTGGTCGCCGACGACGGCCCGGTACGGATCGTCACGCTGAACAACCCCGGCAACGCGAACGCGGTGAACAACCGGATGCACGGGGCATTCGCGCGGCTGTGGACGTCGCTGGGGGAGGACACCGAAGCGCGTGCGGTGCTCCTGACCGGCACCGGTGACTTCTTCTCCGCCGGTGGTGATCTCGTCGAGTGGTTGCACACACACGTGGAGAACCCGGTCACCCGGCGCGAAGGAATGCGCGACGCACGACGCATCGTGCGCGATATGATCGACTTTCCGCTGCCGATCGTCGCCGCGGTCAACGGCCCCGCGGTCGGGTTCGGCTGCAGCATCGCCGTGTTGTGCGACATCGTGCTGATGTCGGACCGGTCGTTCTTCGCAGACACGCACGTGGCGAGCGGCCTGGTGGCCGGCGACGGCGGATCCGTGTTGTGGCCGCTTCTGATGAGCCTGCTCAAGGCCAAGGAGTACCTGCTGCTCGGCGAGCGGATCAAGGCCGACAAGGCGGTCGAGCTGGGACTCGCGAACCGTGTCGTGCCACACGATCAGATCAAGGCCGAAGGTCTTGCGCTCGCCCACCGGCTGGCTGCGCTGCCCGCCCGCGCGGTCCAGGACACCAAGCGGACCCTGAACCTGCACGCTGAGCGGGCCGTCACGGCGATACTCGAATACGGAATCTCGGCGGAGACCGAGTGTTTCACCACACCTGAGCACCGTGCGGCGATCGACAAGTTCCTCGACCGATGACGGAATCCGCCGAGGAACCGTTGGTCCTTGTCGAACATCGCGACGGCGTCGCGCTCGTGCTGTTGAACCGCCCGGCGCAGCGGAACTCCCTTCGCTACGAGTCCTGGACGCAGCTGGCGCACGCACTCGCCGAGAATGCCGATGCGCGTGCCATCGTGATCGCCGGAGCTGAGGGCTTTTTCAGCGCGGGAGGTGACCTGAAGTCGGGCCCGGCGCACGGAGCCGGACCGCTGGGACCGGCAGGTCGGGTCGAGCACGCTCAACAGGTGATGGCCCAACTGCGTGCGATCGCGGTCCCGACGGTTGCCGCGGTCGAGGGTGCGGCCGTGGGTCTGGGATGGAGTTTGGCGCTGTCCTGCGACCTGGTGGTGGCCGCGCGCGACGCGTTCTTCTCCGCGCCGTTCGTCGCGCGTGCGGTGGTACCCGACGGCGGCTTGGCCTGGCGGTTGACGCAGCAGCTGGGAAGGCACCGGGCCTCGTCGCTGCTGTTGCGCGGCAGCAGGTTGACCTCCGTGGAGGCTCATCGGCTCGGCCTGGTCACCGAGCTCGCCGAGCCCGGCTCCGCGATCGACGAGGCCATCACCGTCGCCGGTGAGGTCGCTGACGGCGACCCCGCAGCGGTGGAGCTGACCAAGCGACTCCTCGCCTCCGTCGAGGCGGCCGGGTTGGCGTCGTTCCAACCGCTGGAGCTCGCCGTTGCCACCGTCGCGCAGCAACGCTCGGCGGCGGCGGCCGGTCGTGAGTCGTTCGGCTAACGCGGAAGCCCCAGACCCGCAGTCGAAATGAGGTCGCGCTGAATCTCACTTGTGCCTCCGCCGATCGTGTGCAGTAGTGACAGCAGCAGACCCTCGGAAAAGTGGCCGTGCAAGAGCGCATCGGGATCGTCGGGAAGCAGGGCGCCGGCCGGGCCCAGCATTCTGGCTCCTAGTTTCCGCAACTCGGCGGTGAGCTCGGAGTGGTACAGCTTGGACAGCGACGGCAGCGCAGGGTCGAGCTGGTCGTTGGCCTGCTGATGGGCCACCCGGTAGGACAGCGCGCGTCCCACTTCGACGCGCTCCACCATGCGGGCGAGCGCGAGCCGATTGACCGGGTCCGCCAGTGGGTCATGCGCGCTGCCGCGCTGCTCGCGACACCAGTCGACCAGTTCGTCGAGGTAACGCTGCGCTTGTGCGGCTCTGGTCACATTCGAGCGTTCGGCGACCAACAGCGCCTTGGCGACCTTCCATCCCTCGCCTTCGCCGCCGACCAAGTTCGCCGCCGGGACCCGGACACCGTCGAAGAACTCTTCGGCGAACGTCGGATAACCGGTCATCGCGCGGATTGGCCGGCGGGTGATGCCAGGCGTCTTGAGGTCGACCATGAAAAAAGAGATGCCCGCTTGGCGCTTCTCACCGAGGGGTGACGTGCGCGCCAGCACGAAGATCCAGTCGGCCAGCACGCCGTTGCTGGTCCACGTCTTCTGGCCATCGAGGACGTAGTGGTCGCCGTCGCGGCGTGCGGTCATCTTCAACGCGGCGAGGTCTGAACCGGCCTCGGGTTCGGAGTAGCCCTGCGCCCACATCCGCTCCGAGCGAGCGATCTTCGGTAGATGTTCCTCCTGTTGTTCTGGTGTCCCGAAGCGAAACAGCACCGGGGCGAGCATGTTGACGCCGTTGGTGTTTACCAGGGGCGCACCCGCGTAGGCGAGTTCTTCTCGGATCACCACCTGCTCGACCACCCCGAGGCCGCCGCCGCCGAACTTGGCGGGCCATTGCGGCACGAACCAGCCCTGCTCGTGCAGCGCCTGGCAGAACTGCACGGCGCGCTCGTGCGCGTCACGCGGAAGATAATCCGGATTGGCGGCGGTGCGGCGGAACTCCTCGGGTAGGTGTTCAGCCAGCCAGGAACGCAACCGGACACGCAGCTGCTCGACCTGCGGTCCGCCGCCGAACCGGACGATCGGAGCGAGGGACACGCTCAGACCCGGTCCGACGGCTTGGCGGCTTTCTTCATGAGCTCGACCATGTAGTCCTGGAACTCCTTGGAGCCGGTGACAACCGCTTGCAGATCATTGCTGGCCTGCTGGTGGGTCCGAAAGCCCATGTTCTCCCAGGCCCGGAGAATTCCGGCTTTGGTGGCCTGAAGCGTGATCAGCGGAGCCTTGGCGATCTTGGCGGCGAGTTCCTCGACTTCGTTCTCGAGTTGGTCCCGCGGTACCACCCGGTTGACCAGACCGAATTCGAGTGCCTGTTCGGCGGTGATCTTCTGCGCGGTGTAGAGGTACTCGGCGGCTCGTTTGTAGTTCATGAACACCCACGGCTCGAACATCGTTTCCGAGCCGGGCAGTCCGAAGCCGGGTACCAGCGGCATCTGGAACCAGGTGTCGTCGCTGCACACGGTGATCTCGGGGATCAGGGCCCAGGTGGTGCCGCCGCCGATCGCATACCCGTGCACCTGCGCGATGACGGGCTTGGGGAACTCCCACAGCTTGAGCACCGGCCAGAGGAACAGTTGAGCGGCTGAGCGCCACACCTTGCCCGATGCGTCCAGTTCGGCCTTGAACTCGGGGTAACTGCCGTCGGGAACGTGGCCCGAGCAAAACCCCTTGCCGTTGGCCTTGATGATGACGACTTTGATGTCGTAGTCGTACTGGGCATCGTCGAGGGCGGCATTGACGCTGTGCACCATCTCGGAGGTTTGCGCGTTGGCGCGCTCGGGGTTGTTCAGGATGATGCGCGCGATCGCCCCGTCCTTCTCGTACACGACGTGGTCCATCTCCCGCGTCTCCACCCGAAGTACCTCCTCGATGTCAATTGCCGAGCCCGACTTGGAATGCTAGCGCACCGTAGTGCAATTAAACAGTTCGTGTAATAGTGTTCTGCATGGAGGGAAGGTGTCGATGACCGCGACGGACTTGCGTTGGGATCCTTTTGACCGCGCCCTGCACGCCGAACCGTACACAGTGTGGCGGCGGATGCGGGACGAAGCGCCGGTGTACTACAACCCGGAGTACGACTTCTACGCGCTGAGCCGCTTCGACGATGTGATGACCGCATCGCTGGACACCGAATCGTTCTCGTCCGAGCACGGCATCACCCTCGACATGATCACCGAGGACCCGTGGGGGGATCCGAAGGCGATGATCATGATGGATCCACCGAGCCACACCGCCATGCGCAAGATGGTCAACCGCACGTTCTTCCGCAGTCGCATCGCCAAGCTGGAGGATTACGTTCGGGATCTGTGCCGGGGCTACCTGGACCGCTACGTCGGCAGCGGCGGGTTCGATTACGTCAACGATTTCTCGGCCAAGCTTCCGGTGATGGTGATCAGTTCGCTGCTCGGTTTTCCCGAGGAAGACCACGACAACCTTCGGGTGTGGTCGGACGCGCAGGTGCACCGCGACGACGGCAATCCAGAGCGCAGCGCAGCCGGCGACGAGGCATCGGCCAACCTGTTCGCGTACTACCGCGAGCAGATCGAGTTGCGCCGGCGCCAGCGCTCGGCCGACGTGGTCAGCGACCTGATGGATTCCGACCTCGTGGAACCCGACGTCGATCCCCGCCGTTTGGACGACGGTGAGCTGCTGGTGTTCATCGCGATGATCAACGTCGCCGGCAACGAAACCGTGGCGCGGCTCCTCGGCTGGGCCGCGCTCACCCTGGCGCGCAATCCGGACCAGCGGGCGAAACTGGTCGCAGATCCCAGCCTGATCGGCAATGCGGTGGAAGAGCTGCTTCGCTACGACGCGCCGTCGCCGGTTCAGGGACGCTTCACGTTGCGTGACAGCACCTATCACGGCACCGTCATTCCTGCCGGGTCGAAGGTCGCGCTTCTCACCGGGGCGGCGGGGCGCGACGAGCGTCAGTACGAGCGTGCCGACGCGTTCGACGTCACCCGCGCCGGCATCCGGCACATCAGCTTCGGACACGGTTCGCACTTCTGCCTGGGAGCGGCGCTGGCCCGGCTGGAAGCCAGGGTGGCCCTTGAGGAGACGCTCAAGCGCTTCCCGGAGTGGACCGTCGACGAGTCCAACGTGGCCTACGTGCACACGAACTCGGTGCGCGGTCCGGCCAGCGTGCCCATCCTGCTGTGAGCACGGGGCTGACGGCTCGTACCGAAGCCGGCGTGCGATGGTTGGTACTCGACCGGCCGGAGGTCGGCAATTCGGTGACCCGCGCGATGCAGCGCGACCTGATCGACAACCTCGCCGCGGCATCGGGTGACCCGGAAATCCGTGCGGTGGTGTTCACGGCCAGCGGAGAAAAGCACTTCTGTACCGGACCCAACCTGCGTGATCCCAATATGCGGCCCAGTCAGGACCGCGTCGCCGGCGACGCCGCTCGAATCCTGCGCACCGGGTCTCAGGCGGTCGTCGCCGCTCTGCTGGACTGCGACAAGCCGGTGATCTGCGCGTTGAACGGCGTCGCTGCCGGCGTCGGCGCGAGCATGGTGCTGGCGTGCGACCTGATAATCGCTGTCCAGGGTGCCCGCCTGATCGAACTGTTCGTTCGTCGCGGTCTGGCTCCCGACGGCGGCGCCGCGTATCTGCTCACCCGCAAGGTCCCGTTCAACGTCGCCAAGCGGTTGATCCTCTTCGGCGAGGAGCTCAACGCCACGGAGGCGCATCGCATCGGGCTGGTGAACGAGGTGGTTGCCGACCACCGTGAGTTGGAGGCGCTGAGTGCCGAGTGGGCGCAACGGCTGGCCGGCGGTCCGACGAGAGCCATCGCCGCCGCCAAGGCGATGCTCAACCAGGCCCTGGACGTCGACCGGTCGGCCGCATTCCACACCGAGGCGCTTCTCGTCGAACAGGTCGCAGGTACCGACGACGTCGCCGAGGGTGTCGCCGCTTTCACCGAGAAACGGGACCCGCGGTTCCTCGGTCGGTGACGGCGGCAGCGCCCGCCGGGCGCGGGCATCAGTCGAGCAGCTCGCTCAGGGGTGTGACGTGGCCGATCCGTCCTCCGGTCAGCATCGGTTCGATGAGCAGGAGCTGACGCAGCACACGGCGGTGGAGCAGCACGATCAGTGCGGGATCCTGATCGGGTGCTGCCGCCAGCACGGCCTCTTCGAGGACCTGATCGCCGGCCAGTCGGTCGGCAGGCCGTTCCCCGAGCAGCTCCTCGATGTCATCGAGATCCGCGGCGTCGATGGCGTGACCGTATGTGCCGACTCGATGGGACAACTGGGCGACGGTCGCAGCGCACCTGCGCTCGTGCTCGGCGATGCCGGGGGTCACGGGCAGCGATTCGATCATGCCGGGCAGCCCGGCCAAGGCCCCTTGATAGGGCAACGGCATCGAATCGGGAAGCGACACCGCAGGCAGCGGGACGCCGGCCTGCCGGGCGATGGATTCGATCGTGTGCAGCGACAAGAGATGAAACCACTCGATGTACTGCACGATGTCGGTCAAGGGCAGGTCCAGGTGCAGGACGATCGCAACACCCAGCGGTGTGCACAGCGCGAACTTGGCCGTGTGGAATTCGATCGCAACACGGTCCAGGGGTACCCCTGAGCGCTGCTCGTAGCGTCGCAACAACCGACCCAGGTCGCCCATCGGTTCGGTGACGTTGCGCAATCGAAGGCCCGCGAGGTCATGGAAGACGTCACCGATGTGGGCGAGTTCGACGTCGATCAAGCCGGTGATCCGGCCGTCGGAATACATGAACTGCCCGGTGTCGCCCAGCACGAAGCGCGGGGTGGCGCGATGCGCGGGAACGTGGCGTCTCAGCCAGCCGATGGCGAACTCCAGCAACGGCTCCGGACGTTGCTTGAAGTCGCGATATCGCGTGACGAATGATTCGAGGTAGTCGAGTGCGATCCCGCCGGGGCCGGCTGGAATCTGTAGGCCGGCGCCGGCAAGAGCGGTCGGATCGATGGCGTGGGCGCGAACCAGCGCATCGACATAGTCGTCCATCACCGCGTCGACCTGCTGGGGCCCGATGCCGCTGCACGGGCTGGGATCGCCGGGCAGCCAGTCCATTACAACCGCTGAAGCATCAGGGATCTCGCCGTGGATGTGCGGGACCGGGATGCCGTGCGCTTCCATCGCGCGCAGCACCGCCGCCTCGGCTGAGACCGTCGCGAACCCGAATCCTTCGCGATCGCCCCGCACGTAGAGGCGCATCTCCTGTCCATCACGGTATGCCGTCACGAACCACGCTGGCCGCCAACGGTGTTGGCGGTCGATCGTGTGAACGGGACCGATATTTGCGGAGATCCACGCTTCGATCACGTCGTCCTCCATGGATCCTGGCACTAGACAAATATACAGCGATTGTGCTGTTGTCGGATAGGGCGCCGTCGCCGATGTGCGCGGATATGCCGGAGGAGTGCGCCATGCGATTCGTGCTGACCCATCCGATGCACACGCATCCGTATCGACCCGAATTGGTGACGGGCGCCGGTGTGGCAGCTGTCGCCACGACAGCCGAGCGGGCAGGGTTCGACGGTTTCGGATTCACCGACCACCCGGCTCCGACGCAGCGATGGTTGGAGGTGGGTGGTCACGACGCGCTGGATCCCTTTGTCGCCATGGGCTATGCCGCTGCGGTGACGTCCACACTGCGGCTGATACCGAACCTTGTCGTGTTGCCCTACCGCAATCCGCTGCTCGTCGCGAAGGCGGGCGCCACCCTCGACGTCTTGTCGGGTGGGAGGTTCGTTCTGGCGGTCGGAGTCGGCCATCTCAAACCCGAATTCGCCGCGCTGGGTGTCGACTACGAGCGACGAGCCCGGATCGTCGACGAGGCGCTGGACGTGATTCGGCGCGTCTGGGCCGAAGATGACGTGAGCTTTGCCGGGGAGCACTTCGAACTCCGCGGCGTCACAGCGCGCCCGCGCCCCGCGGTCCGTCCGCAGATCTGGATCGGCGGCAACACCGCGGCGGCACGGCGTCGCGTCGTGACCTTCGGAGACGGATGGTGCCCATTCGCTGCCTCCGAGATCCTGGCCAGAGCCACCCGGACGGCCACCATGGATGCCGAGGCGGGACTCATCCAGGGCATCGATGACCTACGGCGCCGATGCGACCTTGCGCAGCGAGACTTCGGGACAATCGACATCACCTTCAACGGCCTGCGCGGCACCCCCGGAACCCCGGAGTTCAATGCGGACGCCTACCTGACCGAGATCAGCCGGCTCGCCACACTCGGGGTTACCGGGATGCAGGTCAGTGTGCCGGGTGACGGTCTTGGGCGCGCACTCGAGGCCATCGAGGAGTTCGGCGAGGTAGTCGTGCGCCACAGTCGCTCGCGACAAGCCCCTTGAACTCTCGCCACGTGCTGGCGACATTGATTCACACTTAAACAAAGTATGTACTGCTGTACTAGCATCGAGGCCATGTCGACCTCGTCATCTGTTTCAGGGGACACCGTGAATTTGTTCGATGCCTTTTCCTACCGAGGCAGGCGTGTGCTGGTCGTCGGTGGCGCCACCGGGATGGGCAACGCCACCGCACGGTTGGCTCTCGACGCCGGAGCCGAGGTCGTCGTGATGGATTACGCGCCCTGTGATCTGCCGGGTGTGCGGGCTATCCGGCTGAATTTGGCCGACAAGGCCAGCATCGATGCAGCCGTGGCCGAGTGCGGCGGCACGGTGGACGCGCTGTTCGCGTGCGCCGGTGTGGCCGACGGCCCCGGCATCGAGCGGATCAACTTCATCGGACACCGCTACCTCATCGATCGCCTACGCGACAACGCCATGCTGCCCCGGGGATCGGCGATCGGTTTCATCTCTTCGGCGGCGGGGCTGGCGTGGCGCTCCAATATGGCGCAGGTCAGCGAATTCCTCGACATCGTGGATTTCGACGCCGCGGCGGCATGGGCGGTCGACAATGGTTGTGCTCATTACATGTTCACCAAGCAAGCGGTGTGCGCCTATGTGGCGCGGGAGGCGATGAGCCTCATGTCGGAGGGCATCCGGATCAACGCGATCTGCCCCGGGCCCACCGATACGCCATTGGCCCAAGCGAATGCGGAACTCTGGCTGGACTTCGGCGCCGACTACCGCGCAGAGGTGGGTGTCGACGCAGCGACGCCGCTGGAGCAGGCCTACCCGCTGGTGTTCCTGTGCAGTCCCGCGGCCAGTGTGGTCAGCGGCATCACGATGGTCACCGATTCCGGATATCTCAGCGCCGGAATCACCGAGGTCTTTCCCGCCGGCACCCCCATGGCCACCATGCTGCTGGACGGATAAGGATCGTGAGTTCCGATTTCTCCGGTCACGCTGTCGTCATCACCGGCGCCAGTGGGGGAATCGGTCGCGTACTGGCGAGACGATACGCTGCGCGGGGCGCGAACGTCGCCCTGGTCGCCAGGCGCCCTGACGAACTGGCGGTCACGGCCGGCATCATCGCCGAGGAGGGCGGTGCGGCATCGGTGCACGTGGCCGACATCCGCGACGAGCAGCAATGCGCCGATACCGTCGGTGCGATCATGCGGCGCTGGAACAGGCTCGACGTGCTCGTCAACAACGCAGCTGTGCCCGGCTCCGACCAGCCCGTCAGTGAGGCCACGATCGACAACTGGCAGAACGTGTTCGCGACCAATCTCTTCGCGCCTGTGGTTCTCACGCGGGAAGCGCTGAGCCAAGCGATGATTGCGGCGGGTAGCGGGAACATCCAGTTCGTGTCATCGGCGGCAGCGCGTGTCGTGCAATCGAAGAAGGCACACTACGCGGCAGCCAAGCTCGGTCTGACAGCGTTGGCGCAGACGTTGGCTCTCGAACTCGGCACCAGTGGCATCCGGGTCAACAACGTGGTGGTCGGCAGTGTGGCCGGTGAGCTCTTCGACACCTACGTGACCCGCCGCGCAGCCGAGGACGGCCTCGATCCCGCAGATTTGCGAACTCGACTCACCGCGTTGAACAAGCTGGGTCGGCTCGTGCAGCCCGACGAGATCGCCGAGGTATCGATGTGGCTGGCCTCTGATGCGGCCTCGGCCATCACCGGCCAGGACATCGACGTCACGGGGGGATGAATGTCCATCACCGAGGACGATCGGCTCGAGGCGATGCTTGCCCGGGAGGAGATCCGATCCTTGCCGATCCGCTACGCCGCCGCGGTGGAGGCGCGGGACGTCGACGCGATGGCCGAGTTGTTCGCTCCGCATGCCCGTTTCGGCAGCTACGGACAGGGCCCCGACGGACTGCGCCGGTTGATGACCGACAGTCTGACGGGAAGCCTGTTTGCCGTCATCCTGGTGGCCAACCACCTCATCGATCTGCACGACGGTACCCATGGATCCGGGCAGGTCTGGGCGCACTGCTACGCGCACACTCGCGCGGATGGTTTCGTCGAGCAGCTGATCAGGTACGAGGATCAGTATGAAAGATGCGACGGACGATGGCTGTTCGCGCATCGCAGGCACCGGCTGTGGTTCGGAACCTCACACACACGGTCTCCGCTTGCGCAGCCCGCCGCGGACTGGCCGGCCAGCCAGGTCGGTGTCGGTGACATTCCGCTCGCCGATCCGCAGTTCGTTGCTTGGTGGCGGTCTGTCCGATGAATGAGGTGCGTTGTGTGGCAGAAGGACTGGGCTTTCCGGAAAGCCCAGTCTGGTGCCCAGACGGCTCGATCCTGCTGTCCGAGATGGCGGCTGGGCGGATATCCCGGGTTCGGCCGGACGGATGCGTGGAACTGGTCGCCCAGGTGGGTGGCGGGCCCAACGGACTCGGGTTACTCCCCGATGGCCGGTTGATCGTCTGCCAGAACGGCGGCTCGACATTCGGTACCGGTTGGTGGCCGTATGATTTCGACGGCTGCGTGCAATTGTTCCGGCCGGTGGGGCCGGCCGAAGAGCCCATGACCCCGCAGCTTCAACTGGTCGAACTCGACGGGTCGGTGCACACGCTGGCCGTGGACTTCGACGCTCGCGGCGGCCGTGCCACGCCCCTGGTCCGCCCCAGCGACCTGTGCGTCGATGCCGAGGGCGGTTTCTATGTGACCGACGGTGGTACCACCCACGGGCGAAGTCGCGCCATGACGGGCCTCTTGTACGGAACACCGGACGGGGATCTGAAAGAAGTCGTGTACCCGTTGGAGATGCCGAACGGCGTTGGCCTGTCACCGGAACGGGACCGCGTCTACGTGGCTGAGACACGCACCCGCAGGGTGTGGGAATTCACGCTGTCGGGTCCGGGCCGGGTCGCCGGCGGTCGCGGACTCGCGACCGTGCCCAGCGGCGGTCCGCTGAACATCGGTGGAGCGGACGGCCTGTGTGTTGCGCGCGACGGCACCATCGTGGTGGCGACGCTCGGGACAGGTGGGGTCACCGCCTTCTCGCCCAGCGGCCAACTGATAGGGGTGCTGCCGCTCGACGATCCCATGACCACCAACGTGACCCTCAGTGACGACGAGGCGACGCTCTATGTCACTCTCGCGTCGTCCGGGCGCCTGATGGCCGTCGACGATTGGCGATCAGCGCTCGACCTACTGCAGTGAGGGCGTGTTTCGGCAGAGAGTTCGCGGTGCGTCCCGCCACCCGGACGGCGCTCGTGCTGGGGATCTTGATCCCGATGATCTGCGGCGCCGCGGTCATCGCAGTGATGGCCTCCCTGGGCTTGCCGACCGGGATCGCGTTGGGGGAGCCGTCGGTGTTGCACTTCAACATCGGTGTCGCCATCGGATACGTGACGGTCTCGATGCCGCCGGCCTGCGCGCTGGGCCTGTGGTGGACCACCGTGCCCGCAGCGTCGCATTCGACGGCACGGCACGCCGTCCTGATGAAGATTCCCGCTCGCCTCACCCTGATCAGTGCGACGGTATGGACGGTTGCGGCAGTGGTGCTGGCACTCGTCAACGTGCGGCGGCCCTGGCTGGCGACGACGTTGGGCGTCTCGACGCTGTTGGCTGCGACGGTGACGGCGGCACTGACGTACTGGTGGTGCACGCGGATACTGCGACCGCACGTCGCCCCGGTGCTCACGCGGAATCCGCCGGTCCACAGGCAGCGCCCCGGGCTGCGTATGCGGGCGGTGACCGCCTGGGTGGTGGGTACCGGCGTGCCGCTGCTGATGCTCATGTTCGTCGCGGGCAGTGGGCTTGTCGTCGAATACCCGGGGGACCGGCTCGCGGTGGTGGTTCTCGGCCTGGGCGGCGGCGCGGCGTTGAGCGGTTTGTTCGTGACGATCTTCACCGCCGCGACGACCGCAGACCCGATCGATGAGGTGCGCCGGGGGATGTCACGGATCACCGACGGCCACTATGACGTCGTTGTGCCGGTCTTCGATACTTCCGAACTGGGGCTGCTACAGGCCGGTTTCAACACCATGGCCGAGGGGTTGCGGGAGCGGGAGCGACTGCGTGATCTGTTCGGCAGGCATGTGGGCCGTGACGTTGCACGACTGGCCGAGCAGGATCCGTCGCCACAGATGGTCGGCGTGAAGCGAGATGTGGCGGTGCTGTTCGTGGACTTGGTGGGCTCGACCGAGATGGCACTCGACATGGCTCCCGACAAACTCGTCGCGGTACTCAACGGCTTCTTCGCCGTGGTTGTGGACATCGTCGAACGCCATGACGGCTGGGTGAACAAGTTCGAAGGCGATGCCGCGCTGGCGGTATTCGGTGCGCCACAGAGCATTCCGGACAATGCCGGCTCGGCACTGGCGGCCGCCCGGGAGCTGTCCGCGGAGATTGCATCGGGTCATCCGCGGCTGACGGCGGGCATCGGAGTGTCCTCCGGAGTGGCGGTAGCCGGCAATATCGGTGATCCGCGCCGTTACGAGTACACCGTCATCGGTGACCCGGTCAACGAAGCGGCGCGGCTCTGCGAGTTCGCGAAGACCCACGGTGGGGTCGCGGCGTCGCGATCGACGCTGGAGCGGGCCGACTCCGAAGAGGCGGCCCGCTGGCGCGTGGTCGGTTCCCGCGTTCTGAGGGGCCGAGACACCGCGACCGATATTGCCATGCCGTCGAAGTGGACGCCCGGTGACGGTGGCGCTGTGTCGCGGACGTCCGGCTAGTTCTTCTGCTCCTTGTTGGCCATCTGGTTGGCGAGGTTCTCGATGAAGGCGCCGTAACCGACGCCGCCGTGGTCGGACATTACGGCGTCGTAGTCGTATTCCGGCGGCTCGCCGTTGTTGGGTCGCCACCCGCTGTCGGCGGTGCAGGATTTGAAGCCCTCTTCGGGGAATGCGTACCAGCGCCGGGCGTTCTGTTCGACGATCTTGGCTGCGTCTTCGTCCGGCACGGAGGCAAGCATCTCTTCGGCGCGCGCCCGGCTCTTGGGCCAGAACGAGTCCGAATGCGGGTAGTCGCACTCCCAGGTGATGTTGTCGATGCCGATCTGATGGCGCATCGCGACACCCACCTCGTCTTCGATGAAGCAGCCGGTGATGTTGCGGTGGAACAACTCCGACGGTGCGATCGTCGGATGGATGTTCTGGTAGTACTTGTGCTTACGCCACACGTAGTCGGCGCGTTCGACGAGGTAGGGCATCCAGCCGATGCCGCCCTCGGAGAACGCGACCTTGAGGTTGGGATGTTTGTGGAACACGGGGGAGAAGACCAGCTCGATGGCGGCGGCCATCGAGGTGGTGCCCATCAGGGTCACCATCACCGCGAACGGCGCCTCGGGTGCCGTCGACGGCGGCAGCCCGCCTGAGCCGAAGTGCATGACCGCGGTCATGTTGGTCTCCTCGAGCGCGGACCAGACCGGATCCCAATGCGTGGTGTGGAAGCTCGGCAGGCCGAGATTCATCGGATTGTCGGGGAGCCCGACGGCCCGACAGCCCTTGGCGGCGTTGCGTTCGATCTCGGCGACCATCAACTGGGTGTCCCACAGCGGGCTGATCATCATCGGGATGAAGCGGGCAGGGTCGGTCGCGCACCATTCGTCGAGGGAGAAGTCGTTCCAGGCTTGGACACTCAGCAGAGCAAGATCTTTGTCCGCGCCTTCGAGGAACACCGTTCCACAGAACCGGGGGAACGACGGGAAGCACAACATGGCGTGCACGCCGTCGATGTCCATGTCCGCGAGGCGAGCCTTCGGGTCATAGCAACCTGGGATCATGTCGTCGTAGCGGACCGGGTCGACGCCGAACTCCTCGGGAGACTTGCCGGCGACCGCGTTCAGTCCGATGTTCGGGTAGCTGCGCCCCTCGTACACCCACTGATGCATCGGCGGCTTTCCTTCGCGGGGGAACTCCACGATCCGGGGGCCGTCCTCGATGTATTTCTTCGGGAGCCGGTCGGTCCAGACATGCGGGGGCTCGATGAGGTGGTCGTCGACGGACAGGAGTTTCATGGACGGTTGCAGCGGCATCGTCGATCCTTCTCGGTCTCAGCTGATAGGCTGGCTGTCGGCGCAGAACAATAGAACAGATTCTGCTTACTTGACTATAGCGTGACCCGACAGGAAGAGCGAGCATGGACTCTGGCGACCGTATCCCGCACGATGACTGGGTCGACCAGGACCTCCTGACCCGCGACGAAGCCTCGGAACGGCTCGTGGCCGAGATCGCCGACGTGACGCGCAAGATCGAGGCGGGCGAGGGCGACGAGCTGATGGAGCGCCGGTTGTCCGGCATGAAGGAAGCGCTGGAGCACTACCGCAATCGGTAAACTTTAAGGCTGCGTGATCAGGTAGGTCTCGTTCTTCAGACCGGCGGTCAGCTCGCCGACGTCGAAAGGGCGCCCCAGTCGGGCGAAGAGACGGTCACGGTCGACCAGTTCGAGAATCTCGACGGTCTGCCGGGCGAGCATCTTTCCCACGACCGGATACAGCCTCCGCATCACGGCGCGCTCGGCGCTCATGCACCTCGAGGCGCAGTATCCGACGTGGCCGACCTCGTCGGTAAGGATCTCGGTATAGAGCAGATCGATCCGGGCCGCGACGTCAGGCTCGTCGGAGAACAACTCGACTCCCACGCGCCGGAGTTCATCGAACATCACGCAGCCGGCCATCTCGCCTGCACCGACGAGCGCCACGCGGAGTCGATCTGGGACGAACACGCCGAGCTTGACGAATTGGCGCATGACGAACGGCGGCGGCATCACCTGGAAGGTCAGGTCGAACATGTCGAGCGTGTACGCGAGGAGGCGGGTGTGATAGTGCTCCTCGAGTTCGATGTACACGCGTTCCAGCGGCAGGTTTCCATCGCTGTTGCGCCCGTAGGTTTCGCCGAGTCCGACCCCAAACCGCTCCGCCTGATTCAACTTCGCGGTGGCTAGGAGGAACAGCATCTTTCGGTCGAGACCCGGCTCGGGCCGACGCTTGTTCAGATTGCGCAGGAACGTCGATCGGTCCGCGGGATTGCGGGAGGTGACGGGGTTGGCGACCAGGTCGTCGAAGAAACGTTCTCGATGCTCCAACCATCGATTCAGAAGGTCGGCGTTACCGTCGCGGCGGACGAGGAATTCGCGGTATCCCTCGATGGTGTTGGTGCTCATCGCTTCTCCATTCCCTTGACGATCGTTGTCACGTAGCGACTCAACGTCGACATGTCGTGGACACCTGCGGCCAGCAGGGCGTAGAGGCCGGTCCCGAAGAAGAGCGCCAACTCGGGGGCGTCAGCCTCGGCCGAAACACGTTTCGTCCGTTGAGCTTCGGTGATGACATTGACGATGTACTGCTGCACGGGGTGCTCGGCGAACCCGTCTTCGATCGGCCGGGAGGACGCAAACTGCATGCTCAGCATGTCCCGGAAAACGTTTGTGCCGATCAGCTTTCGGGTTTCCAGAATGCGGCGAACCAACACGGTCAGCTTTGCTACCAGGTCGCCGTCCGCGGTGTCCGTCGCCGTGATTTCGGCGACAACCGCAGTCTCCTCGCGATGTTGCAATTCGACGAGAACGTGCTCTTTGGTGGGGAAGTGGAAGTAAAACGTGCCGCGCACCACGCCGACGGAGTTCGCGATCGCTGTGACGTCCGCCCCGGCGAGACCCCGTCGGCCCATTTCGGTTACGGCAGCGTCGAACAGGCGCGCCCTGGTTTCCAGCCGTCGGACCTCGCGGGCGCTCAAGCCCTGCTCGCCCAGATCGCTCGCGACGGGTGCCACTGCCATGTGCCGACGCTAACGGGGATGCTGACTAGTGTCAATGACGGCTGTCAGTCAGCTTCGAGGCAGTCCCAGCACCCGCTGCGCGACGATGTTGCGCTGGACCTGCGCGGTACCGCCATAGATGCCCGCGGCGCGTGACCACACGTAGAGGTCCCACTCCAGGCCCTCGGCCACCAGCGGGTCGCTTCCCCGCAGGTCCATCGTGGTGTGGCCGAACGTCTGGTCGGTGCGGGCCATCAGCAGCTTGTCCACCGAGCCCTCAGCGCCCGGGAGTGCGCCGTTGACGCGGTCGGTGAGTGAACGCTGCACCTTCACCTGCAAGGCTCTGAGCTCGGTATACGCCTCACCGAGCCGGGTTCTTGCCGAGGGGGTGTCCGCCAAGCGGCCGGACCGCACGTCATCCTCGAGCGCGCGCAGCTGCACGGCGAGACGGCTGATCCAGTTGATATCGCTGGGTCCGCGTTCGTAGGCCAGTAGCTGGTTCGCGATCGACCAGCCCTGGCCCCGCTCGCCCAGCAGGTTCTCGACGGGTACGTCGACGTCGGTGAAGGTCACCTCCGCGAACTCGCGGTTGCGCGCGGCGTTCACGATGGGGGCCACCTCGATGCCCGACGTCGACATCGGTACCAGCAGAACCGAGATGCCGGCATGCTTGGCGGCCTCGGGTTCGGTACGACACAGCAGGAAGCACCAGTCCGCCACGGCGGCGAAGCTGGTCCAGATCTTGCGACCGTTGATGCGGAACATCGATCGACCGTCGGCCTCGACAACCTCGGCCCTCGTGGTGAGACTGGCGAGATCCGAGCCCGCCTCGGGCTCGCTGAACCCCTGACACCAGCGCACCGCTCCGGACAGCAGCCCCGGAAGCAGCTCATTGCGCTGCTGGTCCGAGCCGAACAGGCGCAGCGCATTCGACAGATGGCCCACACCCTCGATCGGCGGGGCGCCCGAACGGCCGAGTTCGTCGTTCAGGATCGCCTCGTATATGGGCGACAGGCCGTGGCCGCCGTACTCCTCAGGGAACGACAGGCCGATGTAGCCGGCCTCGTACAGCGTGTGGTGCCAGGCGTTGGCGGCGTCCGCCCGCGCGCCGGGATCGTCGGGGATCACCGCTTCGGCCGCGTGTTCAGCCAGCCAGGTGCGCAGGCGAGCGCGGAACTCGGCTTCCTCGGGGGTATCGGTGAAATCCATGGTCCTCGTCTAACTCAGCTCGCGGTCGGTGAGTCGCATGTCCGCAATGGCCGCGTACTGGACACCCTCGTCGCCGAACAGCCTGCGGTTGAGCAGGGTTCGGCGCAGGCGCAGGTGCGCCGCGTGCTCCCAGGTGATCGAGATGCCGCCGAGCACCTGCATCGCGGTCTCGACCACATCGCGACCGGAGGCCGACGCGTAGGCCTTCGCTGTCCGTGCGGCAAGCAACGCCTGGTCCGCGGGCAGATGGTCGACAGCCCAGGCGGCGTGCCACACACAGCTGCGTGCGCCCTCCAAATGCACCAGCGAGTCGGCAAGCAGATGTTGAACGGCCTGGAACGTGCCGATCTTGACGCCGAACTGCACCCGCTCACCCGCGTACCGAACGGCATCATCGAGCGCGCCGGCCATGACGCCGACGAGATCGGCCGCCACCGCGGTCAACGCCATCGCCTGCACCGACATCCACCGATCGGCGGAGATCGGATCGCCCAGCGGCGTCGCAGAGTCCAGTTCGTCGGCGGCCACCGTGCGCACGCGGCGGGTGAGATCGAGACCGGCATCGGCGATCACCGCGGTGAGCGCCGCCGACGTCAGGCGCCGGTTGTCACCGTCTCGGACGGCGAACAGCACGCCGGTCGCACCGGCTGTGTCGACGGCGATACCGTTGTCGACGGAATCGGCGAAATCTGCCAGATCCCCGGCCAGCACGGGCGCCATCCGCAAGGTGCCTTCGGCGACCAGCTCGACTTCTTTGTCGGCACCCGCGGCGTGCAGCAGCTCGGTGGTCAGCACCGCCTGCCCGAGCACGGGTACCGCCGTCAGGGTGCGCCCCAATTCTTCGAGTGCTACGGCAACCTCGACGCCGCTGGCGTCCAGGCCGCACGACTCCGGTGCCCGCAGCGCGGGCAGGCCGAGGTCGACGATGCGCTGCCACTGGCCGTCGAGGCGGTCGCCGGAAGCCACGTCATCGGCGTTCTCGGTCGCCATCGACGTCGCCAGCCGCGCCGTCGTCTCGCGGAGCAGCTCCTGCTCAGCGGTCAACCCGATGTGCATTGTCGCGGCGCCTAGTTGTTGTGACCTGACACGTTGTTGTCAGGCGGCGAGTCGGCTGATGGGTGGGTGTCCGCCGAGGGCGGAGTGGCCTCG
>JAKJHY010000034.1 GCA_021648845.1 Mycobacterium sp. MBM
GAACTTCACGAATCATTGTCCAGCAACACTTTTGGAGAATTCTGACCGATAGGTCCATTTAAGCAGATAAGCAGTACATATGTGCTATGACTGACAAAACGGCCCGGAAAGTGACACCAGTGATCAATGAGTCCAAAGAAAACTCTGAGACTCAGCCGTCGCTCGAAAGTCACTGACAGGTGGGCACTTTCGCATCCGTCGCGCTGACGCGACCGCGGTGGATCGGACGGGCGCTAGGGTGCCTGACATGAGCAACCCGGATCTCACCGACGCCACCGCCACCGCGGGGGGCGCCATCGAACAAGCAGTCGCGGTGTTCATGCTGCATCCCCAGACCTACGGCGAGAGCGTCGCCGCCGGGTACCAGAACCCGCTGGCCGGATACGTGGCCGGTCGCGGTGGCGTGCTGGGTGAGGCCACCGGTGCGACCGTGAGCGCGGTGTTCGCCGTGTTCGAACCCGCGGGTCTGACGGCCATGTGGGAGGAAGGCATCGCGGTTCGGGGTGCGGCCGGCGCGGCCCAGGTCTACTGGGATCAAGCGGCGGAGTTCGGCCGCAGCTACCTCACCGGCGCGGACGGCTTGGACCGTATCGCGGCCCTGGGCGAGAAGCTCATCGCGGTCGCGCCGACCGCGGCCTCTCCGTTGTTCGCGGGCTGGCGGGCCATGCCGCTGGCCGACGACGCGCCTGCTCGGGCCCTGCAGGTGATGTTCGTGCTGCGCGAGCTGCGCGCCGGCCTGCACTTCAATGCGCTCAGCCTCTCCGGCATCACGCCCATCGAGGCGCACATGCTGAACAAGGGACCGCGGTATGCGGCCATGTTCGGCTGGCCCGAACCGTATGCCGACGGCGCGGATAAAAGAGACCGCTACGCCGAGGTCGAGCAGGCCACGAATCGCCGGATGGCCGAACTGATCGGCGCCGCTCTGGAGCCCGCCGAGGCCGACGAGTTGGCCCGGCTGACGACGGCGGCTCTGGCGACGTTGAAGGCGAACGTGCCGCGCTGACCACTTCGGCATGATGCGTTCTCGGGTGCACTGGTAAACCTGTCGCATGCCCGCGGATACCGCGATCCACTTCTTTCTCCAGCTGACCGTCATCCTCGCAGCGTGTCGCCTCGCCGGCATGATCGCCCAGCGGGTCGGACAGCCACAGGTCGTCGGCGAGATGATCGCCGGCGTGGTGCTGGGGCCCTCACTGCTGGGACGAATCGCCCCCGATCTGCAGGGCGAGCTGTTCCCCACCGGGACCTCGAACCTTGTGCTGTACACCGTGGCGCAGCTCGGCCTGGTGCTGTACATGTTCATCATCGGGCTCAACTTCGACGTCCATCACGTGCGTCAACGCGCCGGCACAGCCGCCGCGGTGTCCATCACCGGGACGGTCGCTCCGTTGGCGGTCGGCGCCCTCGCAGCGATTCCCTTGCTCAGCGCCGGGGACTTCTTCGGCGACGGCGTGAACGTCGGCATGGCCATGATGTTCCTCGGCGCGTCGATCGCAATCACCGCGTTTCCCATGCTCGCCCGCATCATCTTCGAAAAGAAGCTCACCGGAACGTCATTGGGCACCCTTGCGTTGGCCTGCGGCGCCACCTCCGACGCCGTCTCGTGGTGCATCCTCGCGGTCGTACTGGCCATCCACCGCAACAGCCCGATGCTGGCCGTCATCGCGATCGGTGGCGGCCTGCTCTACAGCGTGGTGCTGTTGACCATCGGACGACGCGTCCTACAGCCATTGGGCGGCAGGGCCGAAGCCGATGGTGACGTCTCGCCGTCGATGCTGAGCACGGTGTTGATCCTGCTGATGGCGTGCGCGTGGTTCACCGACATGATCGGCATCTACGCGATCTTCGGCGCGTTTCTGCTCGGTGTGGCGATGCCGTCGGGATTCTTTGCCACAAACCTCACCGACAAACTCGAACCGCTCACCACCAAGCTGTTGTTGCCGCTGTTCTTCGTCTACTCGGGGCTGAACACGCAGATCGGGCTGGTCAACACACCGGCGCTGTGGGGGGTCACCCTGGGGCTGGTGGTCATCGCCATCGTGGGCAAGGGCGTTGCCTGCGCGATCGCGGCCCGCTGCAGCCGGGTTCCGCTACGGGAGTCGGTCGCGCTGGGTGCCTTGATGAATGCGCGCGGGCTGATCGAGCTCATCCTTCTCAACATCGGGCTCGAAGCCGGGATCATCACGCCCACCCTGTTCACCATCCTGGTGATCGTGGCGGTGGTCACCACGCTGATGACGTCACCGATCTTCGAGCGGGTGTACGGACGTCATCGGCAGCTGACGCAGAGCGCGTAGCGCGGGTTGCGGCCGCCTCGTTTCCGGGCTGCATGCCCGCCGCTGTGGGTATGTTGAAATCATGCGGCCCCAACTCTCGCAACTCGATGCGCAGGCCCGGGCGGCCCTCGCGCGCAAGATCAGAAGCCAGCTGCCCGCGGATGACGCCCCGTCGGCCGATCACGATGTGGCGATCGCCGGCGGCGGCATTGCCGCCATGGCGCTCGCGTTGGAAATCAGGCAGGCGCGTCCACAGGCCCGGATCCTGCTGATCGAGCCGAATGCCCACCCGGTGCCGGAGATCACCCATACCGTCGGCGAATCCACCGTCGAGGTGTCCGCACACTATCTGCGTGATCGACTCGGCCTCGGTGATCACCTGCAGGCGGCGCATATTCGCAAGATGGGCCTGCGAATGTTCTTTTCGCACGGACGCAACACCGATATCGCGGCCCGGATGGAGTTGGGCGGCTCCTCATTCGTGCCGTTGGTCACCTATCAGATCGACCGGGGACGTCTGGAGAACGAGCTACACAACCGTTGCCTGGCCGCGGGTATCGACATCCGGCGCGGCCGTGTCGCCTCCGTCGACCTCAGCGCCGACCACGCGCATACGGTGTCTGTCCAGACCGATCACCACCGCGCCGACACCACGGCCAGATGGGTGGTGGACGCGTCCGGTCGCAACCGGGTGTTGCCGCGGCAACTGGACCTCAGGGCGCCCAACGAGCACCATTGCAACGCGGCGTGGCTGCGGGTGGCCACCGAGATCGACGTCAACGCGTGGAGCGACGCCCCGGATTTCCACAGTCGACTCGTCGAGGGCAACCGGGCCATGTCGACGAATCATCTGATGGGGGAGGGCTACTGGGTCTGGTTGATCCGACTGGCGTCCGGAGCGACCAGCGTCGGCATCGTCGCCGATCCGGCATTGCATCCGTTCGACGGGTTCAATACGTTGCCCAAGGCGTTGGCCTGGCTGCGTGAACACGAACCGCAGTGCGCTGCGGTGTTGGCCGAGCACGAGGATCAGATCAGGGACTTCCGGGTGATGAAGAAGTACAGCCACGGAGCCACCAAGATCTTCGATGGCGCCGATCGTTGGTGCCTCACCGGAGACGCCGGTGTGTTCCTCGATCCGCTGTACTCGTCGGGTCTGGACCTGGTGGCGATCGGCAACGGCCTGATCACCGACATGATCGTCCGTCAGCTCGACGGCGAGGATGTCGAGGCTCGTGCCCGGGTCAGCGACACGCTTTTCCGGTCGCTCACCGAGATGTGGCTGGCGGTCTATCAGGATCAGTACGTTCTGATGGGGACACCGGCGGTGATGTCGGCCAAGGTCGTCTGGGACATCGCCTTCTACTGGGGATTCATCGGCCTGCTCTACATGAACGATCGATTCGTCCGCATCGCGGATGACCCGGACTTCGTGCCGCAACTGGAAGGTTTGATCGCGCTCAGCAACCGCGTGCAGCGCTTCTTCCGGGAATGGGCTGCCGTGGAGGGCCGCGAGCCCGGTGCCGAGACTGCCGTGGTGCCCTTCCTCGACCTGTACGCGCCGCTGAACTTCATGGTGTCGCTGCACACCGCGATGGTGGAACCCAGCCCGAACTTCACCGCCCAGTTCGACGCGAATGCTCGGTTGCTGTACCAGATTGCGGGTCAGCTGGTGGAAACTGTGTTGGCGGCAAAGGCAGTGGTGTTCGAGGACGACGATGTCATGCGCCAGGTGCAGATCTGGCAGCGCGATCCGTTGCTACGCGATGTGCGGGCGAGCTACCGCCGGGATCAGGAGACCGCACCGATCAGTCCGGACTGGATCCTCACCGGGGCGCCGGCGTTGCAGCCGAACTGAGTCCGACCAGGCAGCACGAAAATTTCACGCACCCAGGGCCCATCCAAGGCCGCCGCCGCTACGAATACTCCGAAACCCTGTAGCGCGACGAGAAAGTGCCGATCCCTGTGACCGACGTTCTGCCCAGCGACCGTGAACCCCTCGCCATCGTCGGGGTCGGCTGCCGATTCCCCGGCGGCGCCGATTCGGCACGGGCCTACTGGCGATTGCTCTGTGACGAGGTCGATGCCACCGGTGACGTTCCGGCGTCACGGTGGAATGCGGCGCGCTACCACGATCCGAACCCGGCGAAGATGGGCAAGGTCGTCACTCGTCGAGGGGGGTTCCTGACCGAGATCGACCAATTCGATCCACAGTTCTTCGGGATCTCCCCGCGTGAGGCCCACTCCCTGGATCCTCAGCAGCGCCTTCTGCTGGAGGTCACCTGGGAGGCTTTCGAGGACGGGGGGATACCGGTCGACCGGTTGGCCGGGACCGGCGTCGGTGTGTTCATCGGTGGCTTCACGCTCGACTATCAGCTCCTGCAGAACCAAGGCCGCAGCAGTCGTTACCGGTTCAAGGCCCACTCGGCCACCGGGATGATGATGACGATGCTCGCCAACCGCATCTCGCATGCCTTCGATTTCCGCGGTCCCAGCATGACGATCGATACGGCGTGTTCGAGCTCACTGGTGGCGGTGCATCTTGCGGCGCAGAGCATCTGGAACGGCGAATGCGCGGTGGCGCTCGCCGGCGGGGTGAACATCATGGGCGGTCCGAACACCGCCATCGCGGAGTCGCGCAGCGGCTTCCTCAGCCCCGAGGGGCGCAGCAAGGCCTTCGACGAGTCCGCGGACGGGTACGCGCGGGGCGAGGGCGGCGCGGTTGTCATCATCAAACCGCTCGCGCAGGCGCTGGCCGACGGGGACGATGTCTACGCCCAAATTCTCGGCACCGCCGTCTCGCAGGACGGGCACACCGATGGGATCACCGTCCCGCGTGAAGAAGCGCAGGAGGCGGCCATCCGCACGGCGCTCGGGCGCTCCGGTGTGCTGCCCGCGCAGGTCGGCTACGTGGAGGCACACGGCACGGGTACACCGGTCGGTGACCCCATCGAGATGCGGGCGCTGGCACACGCGCTCACCGCGGACCGGCCGGCGACGCAGCCGCTGCTGATCGGGTCGGTCAAGACCAACATCGGTCACCTCGAAGCCGGCGCCGGAGTAGCGGGGCTGATCAAGGCGGCGCTTGTCGTCAAACATGGATACATCCCGGCCAACCTTCACCTGAAGAGCCCGACCAAGCACGTCAGCGTCGCTGAACTCAAACTCGACATTCCGGCGGCGGGACAGCCTTTCCCCGAGACCGAGCGCCGGGTGGCGGGGGTCAATTCGTTCGGCTTCGGCGGCACCAACGCCCACGTGGTCCTCGCCGAACCTCCTGCCGCGCGGCCGCGCAACGCAGACGATGTCGGGACCCTGCCGCTGAGCATGCTGCCGATATCGGGGCGCAGCGAGCCGGCGCTGATCGCGTCGGCCGCCCGGTTGGCCGAGCACCTGGACCGCCATCCGGATATCGCCCTGCCCGACCTCGGCTACACCCTGGCGCGGCGGCGCGCGCACCTCAGCCACCGGCACACACTCATTGCCGAGGATATCGACGACGCACGCGAGCAGCTGCGTGCCTTTGGTCACGGCGGCGAGATCACCACCGGCCGAACCACTTCCACCGCGCACAAGGTTGCCTTTGTGTGCACCGGCATGGGGCCGCAGTGGTGGAAGATGTGCCGTGGCCTACTGGGCGTGTTCCCCGTCTTCACCGAGAGCATCCTGCGCAGTTCCCGCGAGTTGTCCCGGTATGCGGGCTGGTCGTTGATCGAGGAGTTGGGACGCGACGAACCGGACTCCCGCATGGGTGACACCGAGTTCGCCCAGCCGGCGAACTTTGCGATCCAGCTGGCACTGGCCGAGCAGCTGGCCCACTTCGGCGTCACGCCGGACGCCGTGATCGGGCACAGCGCAGGCGAAGTCGCCGCACACCACCTCGCCGGTCTGCTGTCCTTCGAGCAGGCCATCGAGGTGATCCATCACCGCAGCCGGCTGCAACAGCGCACCAGCGGGCAGGGCCGGATGCTGGCGGTCGGCCTGGATGCCGACACACTCATGCAGACGCTGCACGAGAAGATGGTCGACGAATTCGGCCGCCGGGTGTCGATCGCGGCGATCAACAGCCCGTCGGCGGTTACCGTGGCCGGCGACGGCGATGTGTTGGAAGACATTGCCCGGCAACTGGACGAGGCGCAGATCTTCAACCGCTATCTGTCGGTGCAGGTCCCGTACCACACCCACTATATGGACGCGATCAAGGACGAGCTTTACGGTGCCCTTGCGGGGTTGTCGTCGACGCCCGCGGAATTGCCGCTCTATTCGACGGTCACCGGCGAACTGTTGGCCGGCTACGACGCCGGTGCAGCGTACTGGTGGCAGAACACCAGGGCCACCGTTCTCTTCGAACCGGCGCTGCGCCGGATGCTCGATGACGGCTACACCCATTTCGTGGAGCTCGGGCCGCACCCCGTGCTGGCCGCATCCATCATGGAAATTGCCGGAACGCAACGGGTCTCGGTGACGGCAGCGCAGCGGCGGGAAGACGACGACGTCCGAACACTGCTGAACTGTCTGGGGGTGCTGCACAACGCCGGTCGCGATATCGACTGGGAGCGTGTCTATCCCGGCGACGGTGCGCGGCTGCTGAAGATCCCCGGCTATCCCTGGCAGTCGAAACGCTTCTGGTTCGACAACTACGAAGTCGACGAGTCGCTGTTCTACCGGCCGGTGCATCCGCTGCTCGGACAGCCGGTCCGCGGCGTGCATCCGACCTGGGAGGCCGAACTCAGCACGGCCAGCCATCAATTCCTGGCCGATCACCGGGTGCAGGGCATCGTCGTGGTGCCCGGCGCGGTGTACGTCGAGATGGCGATGGCCGCTGGTCGGGAGACCTACGGGTCCGACCACAGCGTCGAGAACCTGGTACTACACCGAGCCGTGATCCTGGACGACACCTGCGACCCCGTCATCAGAACCACCCTCAACAGGGACGACGGCACAGTCGAATTCGCCAGTTACACCGCAACCTCGGACGGCGATCTGAAATGGGTGGTCACCGCGACCGCCGAACTCGGCACGCCGGCGGCGCCACCGACCGACCTGGCCGGCGTCGACGTCGGAGCGCGCACTGAGATGGATGGCGACGAGTTCTACCGCCGCACAACTGGCCTCGGATTCGACTACGGCGACGCGTTCAGGTCGGTATCCGGCGTGCTGGCCGGTCACGACTGGGCGGTCGCCGAGCTGGCGATACCCGCCCAGATCGCCGATACCGTGGCCGATTATCGCTTCCACCCCGCGCTCATCGACGGAGCCTTCCAAACCCTGTTCGGGGCACCGTTTTCCGGCCAGGAGGAGAACGAAGATCCCTACCTGCCGACCCGTATCCGGCACTGCGCGGTCTACGGGGCGCCGACCCCGACCATGCGGGTGCAGGTGAGCGTGGTGTCGGCGACGCGCGATGCCGTCGAGTGCGATATCGCGATCACCGACACCGCGGGCACGGTGCTTGCCGTCTTCGACGGGTTCACGGTGCAATCGTTGCGGTCGTCGTCGCGGATGTCCGTCGAGCACATCGACAAGGGCCTCTACGAGGTGCAGTGGTCCGAGCTGGCGGACGCCGCCGTGGAGGACGCGGCTGCGCCCGTCGCGGAATCGGCGCGCTGGCTGGTTCTGGTCGACGATTCCGGTGTCGGAAAGGCGCTCGCGGAGGATCTGCGGTCGCGCGGGCAGCGGGTGGACACCGTGCAGCATCCGGCCGACGGCATCGACTGGGCAGCACTGATCGGCGGTTACGCCGCCGATGACCGTGGCCTTGCCGGCATCATCGACTGCTGGCCGCTGGACATGTCCGCCGATGCTGCCGACTCCGACGAGATCGGGCCCTTCACCGTGCTGCGACTGGTCAAGGCGCTGGCCGAACTGACCACCGTCAACCCCAAATTGTTTCTGGTGACCGCCAACTCGCAGGCGACGCCCGGTGCCGCGGTGACCGGCACGGAGCAGGCCGCGATATGGGGGTTGGGCCGTGTCATCGGGCACCAGGAGTTCTCCGGATGCTGGGGCGGGCTCATCGATATCGACGGCGCCGATGCGCATGCGGACACCGCGGCGCGGATCGGTGGGTATGTGCTCGGCGGCGGAGAAGATCAGATCGCCATCCGGGGCGCGCGGACCTTCGTGCCGCGCCTGCGGCTGTGTACGAACCTGACTTATCCGTTCCCCACCAAGCTCTCTGCCGACGCGACGTACGTGGTCACCGGCGGGGCCGGTGCCCTGGGCAGGGTCGTGGCCACCTATCTGGCCGAACGTGGTGCGCGCCATATCACCTTGCTCGGCCGGACGCCCCTTCCGCCGAGAGGTCGCTGGGCTGAGCTGGTTGACGGCGATCCGCATTTCGAGACCGTCACCGCACTACGGATGATCGAGCGGCTCGGCGCTCAGGTCGACACGGCCAGTGTCGATGTCACGGTTACCGAGGAGGTGGCCGGGTGGCTGGCCGATCACCTCGCGGGCGGAGGTCGGCCGATTCGTGGCATCGTGCACGCGGCCGGTTCGGTGAACGACCAACTTCTGGTGAACATGCGCGAGGAGGACTACGCGGCGGTGGTGGCCCCCAAGATCGCCGGCACCCGGGTGCTCGATGCGGCGTTCGAGGGCCAGAACCTGGACTTCTTCGTCATGTTCGGCTCCGCCGGGTCGACCATCGCGGCGCCGGGCCAGGGCAATTATGCGGCGGCCAACGCGTTTCTGGATGCCTTCGCGCACCACCGCCGGGGACGGGGCCGCCCGGCCCTCACGATCGGCTGGGGACCGTGGTCGGTGGGAATGGTCGAAGAGCTGAGGTTGGAGAAGGTGTACGCCCAGCGGGGTATCGAGCTCATCACTCCGGCCGTCGGCGCCCGCATCCTGGACAGGCTCATCAAGCAGACGGTGCCCACGGTCGTCGCGATCACCGCCGATTGGAGCCGGGCGCGGCAGGCAGGAATGGGCGCAGCGCTGCCGGCGATGTTCGGTGAACTCGAATCCGTCGATGCGGGTATGGCGCAGGACGGCGACGGGGCGTCGATCCTCGACGTGCTCGCCGCCACCCCGGACAGCGGACGTGCCGCGGTGATCACCGAGCGGGTCGCGCAGGTCGTGGCCGATGTGTTCGATTGCGGCGTCGCCGATATCGACACCGGTGCCATGCTGGACGATATCGGGCTGGATTCGATGATGGCGATGGAGTTCCGGGTGCGCATCAATGCGACGTTCTCGATCGACGTGCCGGTGCTGGAGATCCTGCGCGGTGTGAGCGTGGACTCGCTCTCGGAGCGGATTCTCGCCGAGTTGCGGGCAATTCACGGCGATGTGCCGGCTCCGGAGGGCGCCGTCACCGATGAGCGCACCGCTGACCACGACGATGTCGAGGTTTCCCTGGACGATCTTTCCGAGTCCGAACTGCGTGCGTTGCTGGCCGAGATCGAGGCCGACGGCGCCGAACCGGATGCCGGAAGCTTGCCGTCGTGATCGACGCGGCCGCCGCCCGGGCTGTGCAGGTGCGGGGCCTGTCCAAATCGTATGGCGAGCGGCGGGCGGTGCGCGACCTGGACCTCGACGTCGAGTACGGGGAGATCTTCGCGATTCTCGGGCCCAACGGTGCGGGTAAGTCGACCACCGTGGAGATCTTGGAGGGAAACCGCGGTCGCGATGCCGGCCGGGTGAGCGTGCTCGGCGCAGACCCGGCAACCGCGGGCAGGCAGTGGCGCGCGCGGATCGGCATCGTGCTGCAGGAGGTCAGTGACGCCGGGATGCTGACCGTCGGGGAAACCGTGCGGATGTTCAGCAGTTGCTACGGTGCGGCCCGTAAGCCTTCGGAGGTGCTCGATCTCGTCGGCCTGGCACCGGTGGCCGGGGCAAGGGTCGGGACGCTTTCCGGCGGTCAGCGCCGCCGCCTCGACGTGGCTCTGGGTATCGTCGGCCGGCCGGAGTTGTTGTTCCTCGACGAACCGACCACTGGATTCGATCCCGAGGCCCGCCAACAGTTCTGGGAGCTCATCAGATTGTTGTCCGCCGACGGCACGACGATATTGATGACGACCCACTATCTCGAAGAGGCGGCCGCGCTGGCCGACCGCGTCGCCGTCGTCGCCGCCGGGCGGGTCGTCGCCGTCGACCCGCCCGCCAAGCTGATCGAGCATGTCGATACCGCCGCGACGGTCCGGTGGATCCAGGACGGCCGGGAACGGGTGGAGCGCACGGCGACACCCGCACAGCTGATCCGAGCGCTCGGCGACGCAGAACTCGACGGGCTGACGGTGACGCGACCGACGCTCGAAGACGCGTATCTAGCGCTGATCGGTCGTTCGTGAGCACCACCGGACAACACACGCTCGCGCCCGTGCCGTCGGCGATCCGGATCGGATTATCGCGGGTCATCCCCGAACTGAAGATGTTCTACCGCAGGCCGGAGCAGGTGGTGCTGACGTTTTCGATGCCCGCGGTGATCTGCCTGCTGCTCGGATCGATCTTCTCGGCGAAGCTGCCGATCGGTGGGGTCAGTACCGGCGCGGTGATCGCCGCCAGCATGCTGGCCTACGGCATCCTGTCCACGTCCTTCATCAATCTCGGCATCAGCATCGCGGCCGACCGTGACACCGGGGCGCTGCGCCGGCTGCATGGGACGCCGACGACCGCAACCTCGTATTTCATCGGCAAGATCATGTTGGTCAGCATCGTCAGTTTCGCCGAGGCCGTCTTGCTGCTGGTGGTGGGCGTGGTGGTTTTCGGGCTCCGGTTGCCCGCCGATGTCTTCGGCTGGTTCACCCTGGCCTGGGTTTTCGTGCTGGGAGTCATCAGCTGTTCGCTGCTGGGCATCCTGATCAGCAATGTGGCGAGCAACGCGGTGTCGGCGGCGGCGCTGACCAACGGCCCCGCTGTGGGTCTGCAGTTCCTCTCCGGCACGTATGTGCCCATCATGGTGCTCCCGGCGTGGATGCTGGTGATCGGTTCGCTCTTTCCGGTCAAATGGATGGCCCAGGGATTCCGGTCGGTGCTGCTGCCGCCGCAGATGGCCGCCATCGAACCGGCCGGCAGTTGGGAGCACTGGCGGATCTTCTTCGTGCTCGCGGCGTGGAGTGTCGGTGGGCTGATCGGTTGTGTGGCGGTGTTCCGTTGGTCGCAGCGGTCCTGACGCTAGAACCGGTCGCGTAGGAAGGTCAGCAGGCGGCGGCTGGCGGGTGTCACCGCGGTGGGTGACCAGGCCAGTGCGATCTCCCGCCGATAGGTGTTCGGGCTGAGCGCGATCTCGACGTTGTTCGGTGCGCCGCGCTCGTCGTGGGGCAGCAGCGCGATACCGAGGCCACGGCCGATCAATTCGTGAATGGTGGCGAACTCGGTGATCTCGATCGCGATCTGCGGGGCGAAACCAGCTTCTTGGCACCATGTCTCGGTCAGCTGGCGCAGGTTGTAGCGCACCGGATTGGCGATGAACGGCTCGTCGCGCAGTTCCCGCAGGCGCAGTCGCTTTCGGCCGGCGAGCCGGTGCGTGGCGGGCAGCACCGCAAAGATCTGCTGGGTGCCGATCACGGTGTGGCGCACGGTGTCGGTGGCCGGGATCATCACCGCGACATCGAGTTCGCCGGTCTTCAGGTCGGCCGTCAGCGCCGACCCGTGGGCCTGTTTGATCTGCAACCGGATACCCGGTGCGCGCCGATGGAACTCGGTGATCAGGGTGGGCAGCCGGCCCGAGCCCATGGTGAGTGGGAACCCGAATCGTACGGTGCCGTGCTGGGCATCGGCCTGCCCGGCCACGGCCTCGACGGCGGCCTCCAGCGCGTGCAGCGGATCGCGCGCCCGTTCCGCGAGCCGGACCGCGGCCGGGGTCAGCCGCACGGTCCGGCCGTCCTGGATCAGCAGGCGCAGTCCGAGGGTTTTCTCCAGCCCGTGCATGCGTCTGCTCATCGACGACTGTGGGATGCCGAGACTGTGCGCCGCACGGGTCATGTGTCCGTCGTGCAGCGCCAATGCGTCCAGCGCACGCAGCTGGGGCGCGAGCTCGCCCATCCAATGATCCATATCTGGATGATATTTGCCCAAAGCTTCATTGGACGGATCAATGTGGGTGGGGTCATGGTGAGCAGATGAACCACGAGACAGCGGCCGATATCGTCCTCATCGGAGCCGGCATCATGTCCGCCACCCTGGGCGCCATGCTGGCGTTGCAAGAGCCCCGGCAGCGAATCGTCATCGTCGAGCGTGCCGCCGGTGTGGCCACCGAGAGCAGCCAGACGTGGAACAATGCCGGCACCGGCCATTCCGGTTTCTGCGAGCTCAACTACATGCCCGATCCCGCCGACCCGACCGGCCCGGCGCGGATCGCCACCCAGTTCGCACTGTCTCGACGGTGGTGGGATCGGCTGGCCGAGCGGGGCCTGCTGGATCCGGAGACCTTTCTGCACACCGCCGCGCACATGAATGTGGTGTTCGGTGACCGCGATATCGCCTACCTGCGTCGGCGGTTCCAGACGCTGCGCGCCGATCCGCTGTTCGCGGGGCTGGAGTACACCGAAGACCCGGACACCGTCGCCCGGTGGGCACCGCTGGTGATGGCGGGCCGCGCCGGGCACCAGCGGGTGGCCGCCACCCGGCATCCCGGCGGGACGGACATCGACTTCGGCTCGCTGACATCTGCCCTGATGCGCATCGTCACCGACGCCGGAGGCCGGGTCCTGCTGGGCCACGAGGTGCGCACCCTGCGCCGCACACCCGAGGGATCCTGGCGGATCGCCGGGCGCAACGGCGGCGATACCTTCGAGGTGCGCGCTCGCCGCGTCTTCGTCGGTGCCGGCGGTAACGCGTTGCGGCTGCTGCAGCGGGCGCGACTCCCAGAGGTCCGCGGCTACGGGGTGCTGCCGGTGGGTGCAGCGTTCCTGCGGTGTTCGGACCCAGACGTCGTCGCCATGCATGACGCGAAGATGTACGGCCAGGCGCCCCTCGATGCCCCACCGATGTCGGTGCCGCACCTGGACAAGCGGATCGTCGACGGCACCGGCCACCTGATGTTCGGTCCGTATGCCACCTTCAGCACCAAGCTGCTCAGGCACGGCAGGCTCACCGACTTCTTCGCGACGCTGCGCTGGCACAACGTGGTGGTGCTGGCGACGGCGCTGCGGGCGAACCGGCCACTGGTGGGCTATCTGATCGGGCAGTTGCTGTCCGGCCGCCGGCGCACCTTCGCCGCCCTCACCCGGTACTACCCGCGGGCGGACCCCGGGCAGTGGGAGCGGATCACCGCCGGGCAGCGGGCCCAGCTGGTGATCCCGGATGCCCGGGGCCGAGGGGCCCTGGTGACGGGGACGGAGCTGGTGATCTCGGCCGACGGCTCGATTGCCGGCCTGCTGGGCGCCTCGCCGGGGGCGTCGACGGCGGTGTCCGTCATGGTCGACCTGCTGCAGCGCTGGGATTACCGCGTGGACACCGACCTTCTGGCATCCTGAGTCCATGACGGATCCGCAGTGGTACGGGGGTGACCCGGGAGGCATCCCGCCGCAGGGCAGCGCCGGCTTCCCGCCGCCCGCCAACCCCGGGTATCCGCCCCCCGCCCCGCCGGGCGCGTATTACGATCCGCTGGCTCCCTACGGTCGCCATCCGATGACCGGTGCACCCTACTCCGACAAATCCAAGGTCATCGCCGGGTTGTTGCAGCTGCTGGGGTTGTTCGGGATTCTCGGCATCGGACGGTTCTACCTCGGCTACACCGGGTTGGGGGTGGCTCAACTGCTGGTCGGCCTGTTCACCTGCGGTATCGGTGCCGTCATCTGGGGTCTCATCGACGCCATCCTGCTGCTGACCGACAAGGTGCGCGACCCGCAGGGCCGCCCGCTGCGCGATGGCACCTGACACCGCGTCCGCTCGCGCGGGGATCGTGGGCACCGGAATCGCTCTCACCGGTGCCCTGGCCTATATCGGGCTGGCCGATCCGCACCGGCCCGGGTTCCTGTTCCCCGGCTGCCCGTTCAAGGCGCTCACCGGTCTGGATTGTCCGGCGTGCGGCGGGCTGCGGATGACGCACGATCTGCTGAACGGCGATCTGGCGGCCGCCGTCGTCGACAACGTCTTCCTCCTGGTGGGGTTGCCGGCGTTGGCGGTGTGGCTGGTGGTGCGGTGGCGGCGCGGCCTGACGCTCATGCCGGTGGCGGCCACCGTCACGGTCCTCGTGACCGCAGTGGCATGGACCGTGGTCCGCAACTGGCCTGGGTTCCCGCTGGTCCCCACCGTGCTCACCGGCTGAATATCGCCGGGTAGTAACACGTTCTCGCTGATACACTGCAGCTTCGGGCCGATGCAGTCCCTCCCATCAGTACGGAGACTGCGGAGGTAGATTCGCTTGCTGTTCTCGGCACTTCCCAAAGCCCAAGGCCTGTACGACCCGGACAATGAGTCGGATTCCTGCGGCGTGGCCATGATCGCCGATATCGGGGGCCGGCGGTCGCACAGCATCGTCTCCGACGGACTCACCGCCCTGGAACATCTGGAGCATCGCGGCGCCGCCGGTGCCGAGCCGAACAGCGGTGACGGGGCCGGAATTCTGATCCAGCTGCCGGTGGAACTGCTCGCCGAGGTGGTCGACTTCGAGCTGCCGCAGCCGAACGACGAGGGCGCCAACACCTTTGCCGCCGGAATCTGCTTTCTGCCACAAGATTCCGCCACCCGTGCGGCCGCCTGTGCGCGCATCGAGCAGATCGCGGCCGAGGAGAATCTGCAGGTCCTCGGTTGGCGGGAAGTGCCGACCGATCCCGACGGCGCCGAGGTCGGGGCGACCGCGGTGAGCTGTATGCCCTTCATGGCACAGCTGTTCGTGGCCGCCGCCGACCGCTGCGGCGGTATCGATCTGGACCGTCGGGTGTACCCGCTGCGCAAGCGAGCCGAGCAGGAGGAGGTCTACTTCCCGTCGCTGTCCAGCCGGACCATCGCCTACAAGGGCATGCTCACCACGATGCAGCTGCCCCGGTTCTTCGGCGACCTGCGCGACCCGCGCTGCATGAGCGCGATCGCAATCGTGCACAGCCGGTTCTCCACCAACACCTTCCCCTCCTGGCCGCTGGCCCACCCGTTCCGGTTCGTCGCGCACAACGGCGAGATCAACACGGTCCGAGGTAACCGCAATCGGATGCACGCCCGCGAGGCCAAGCTCGCCAGCTCGCTCATCCCCGGCGACCTGAGCCGGCTCTCGCCGATCTGCGGGAAGGATTCCTCGGACTCGGCGTCCTTCGACCAGGTGCTCGAGCTGCTGCACCTGGGCGGGCGCAGCCTGCCCCACGCGGTGCTGATGATGATCCCGGAAGCCTGGGAGAACAACACCACCATGGATCCGGCGCGCCGTGCGTTCTGGCAGTACCACGCCTCGTTGATGGAGCCGTGGGACGGGCCGGCATGTGTCACCTTCACCGACGGCACCGTGGTCGGTGCGGTGCTGGACCGCAACGGTTTACGGCCCGGTCGCTGGTGGCGCACGATCGACAACCGCGTCATTCTGGCAAGTGAGAGCGGTGTGCTCGACATCCCCAGTTCCGAGGTGGTGGCCAAGGGTCGTCTGGAACCCGGCAAGATGTTCCTGATCGACACCGCCGCCGGCCGAATCGTGTCCGATGACGAGATCAAGGACGAACTGGCCGCGGCGCACCCCTACGGTGAATGGCTGCATTCCGGACTGCTCGACCTCAAGACGCTGCCGGACCGCGCCCGCGTGCAACCCAACCACGAATCGGTGGTGCGCAGGCAGGTGTCCTTCGGCTACACAGAGGAAGAATTGCGGGTGCTGCTCACCCCGATGGCGGCATCCGGGGCGGAACCGTTGGGTTCGATGGGCACCGATACCCCGATCGCCGTGATGTCGCAGCGATCTCGGTTGCTCTATGACTATTTCGTCGAACTGTTCGCGCAGGTCACCAACCCGCCGCTCGATGCCATCCGGGAGGCTGTGGTCACCTCGATGAGCCGGGTGATGGGCCCCGAAGAAAATCTCCTGGAACCTTCCGCAGCATCGTGCCGTCAGATCCGGCTGGGCTGGCCGGTTCTCGACAACGACGATCTCAACAAGATCGTGCACATCAACGATGACGGTGAGCAACCCGGCCTGCGTACCGCCGTGCTGCGCGCCCTCTATGACGTCGAGCGCGGCGGCGACGGTTTGGCCGAGGCCCTCGAGGAGCTCCGCATCCGGGCCTGCGAAGCCATCGCGAAAGGCGCTCGCACCCTGGTGATCTCCGATCGTGACTCCGACCACACCCGGGCACCGATCCCGTCGTTGCTGGCCGTGTCCGCGGTGCACCACCACCTGGTGGCCACCAAGGAGCGCACCAGCGTCGCGCTGGTGGTGGAGAGCGGCGATGCCCGCGAGGTGCACCACATCGCGATGCTGATCGGTTTCGGCGCCGCCGCGGTCAACCCGTACCTGGCCTTCGAATCGATCGAAGACCTGATCCGCGAGGGTGAGCTCACCGGCATCGAACCGGCCACCGCCGTGCGCAACTACCTGACCGCACTCGGCAAGGGTGTGATGAAGGTGATGAGCAAGATGGGTATCTCGACGGTGTCGTCCTACACCGGAGCGCAGGCCTTCGAGGCGATTGGGCTGGACCGCGCGGTCATCGACGAGTACTTCACCGGCACCCCGATGCAACTCGGCGGCGTGGGGCTCGATGTGCTGGCCAAGGAGGTCCGGTTCCGGCACCGTCGGGCCTACCCGGAGAATCCCACCGAGCGAGCCTATCGCCGGCTGTCGGTGGGCGGCGAGTACCAGTTCCGTCGGGATGGTGAACTGCACTTGTTCACCCCGGAAGTCGTTTTCCTGCTGCAGCATTCGACGCGTACCGGGCGCCGCGACATCTTCGCCCGGTACTCCGAGGAAGTGAACCGGCTCGCCAGCGAGGGCGGCGCGCTGCGCGGGCTGTTCAGCTTCAAGACCGGGATACGCCCGCCGGTTCCGCTCGACGAGGTCGAGTCGGCGGAGTCGATCGTCACGCGGTTCAACACCGGGGCCATGAGCTACGGCTCGATTTCGGCCGAGGCGCACGAGACGATGGCCGTGGCCATGAACAACATCGGCGGACGCTCGAACTCCGGTGAGGGCGGTGAGGATGTCGACCGGCTCTACGACCCGAAGCGCCGCAGCGCGGTCAAACAGGTCGCGTCCGGGCGGTTCGGGGTCACCAGCGACTATTTGGTGAACGCCACCGATATCCAGATCAAGATGGCCCAGGGCGCCAAACCCGGTGAGGGCGGCCAGCTTCCGGGATACAAGGTGTATCCCAACATTGCCAAGACCAGACACTCCACCCCGGGCGTCGGTCTGATCTCGCCGCCGCCGCACCACGATATCTACTCGATCGAGGATCTGGCGCAGTTGATCCACGACCTGAAGAACGCCAACGACCAGGCGCGTATTCACGTCAAACTGGTCAGCTCGGTCGGTGTCGGTACGGTGGCCGCGGGCGTCTCCAAGGCCCACGCCGACGTCGTGCTCATCTCCGGGTACGACGGCGGCACCGGGGCGGCCCCGTTGACCTCGCTCAAGCATGCCGGAGCCCCCTGGGAGATCGGGCTGGCCGACACCCAGCAGACGCTGGTGCTCAACGGTTTACGCGACCGCATCACCGTGCAGTGCGACGGCGGCATGCGCACCGCTCGCGATGTCATGGTCGCCGCCCTGCTGGGTGCCGAGGAATACGGTTTCGCGACCGCGCCCCTGGTGGTGGCGGGCTGCATCATGATGCGGGTGTGCCATCTGGACACCTGCCCGGTCGGGGTCGCCACCCAGAACCCGGAACTTCGGGCCCGCTTCAACGGCAATCCAGAATTCGTGGAGAACTTCTTCAGTTTCATCGCCGAGGACATCCGGGTGATGCTCGCCGAACTGGGTTTCCGCACCCTCGACGAGGCGATCGGCCGGGTCGAGATGCTGGACACCGCCGCGGGTGTCGCGCATTGGAAGAGTCAGGGTCTGGACCTCACCCCGATCTTCGCGGTGCCGACCGATGCCCACGGCGCCGAGCTCGACCAACGCCGGCGGATGCGTGACCAGGACCACGGGCTGGCGCAGGCACTGGACCAGACCCTGGTCGCGCTGTCCGAGGGCGCGCTGGAGGACGCTCATCCGGTCCGGCTGGAGCTGCCCGTGCGCAACGTCAACCGCACGGTCGGCACGCTGCTGGGTGCCGAGGTCACCCGGCGCTACGGTGCCGCCGGTCTGCCGGAGGACACCATCCACGTCACGCTGAGTGGATCGGCCGGACAGTCGCTGGGCGCCTTCCTTCCGGCGGGCATCACCCTGGACCTCATCGGTGATGCCAACGACTATGTGGGCAAGGGTCTTTCGGGGGGCCGGGTGGTCGTTCGGCCGCCCGATGATGTGCTCTTCCTGCCCGAGGACAACGTCATCGCGGGTAACACGCTGCTGTTCGGGGCGACGTCGGGTGAAGTGTTCCTGCGCGGACGGGTCGGTGAACGCTTCTGTGCACGCAACTCCGGCGCGCTGGCCGTCGTCGAGGGCTGTGGCGACCATGCCTGCGAGTACATGACCGGCGGGCGTGTGGTGGTGCTCGGCGGCACCGGGCGAAACATGGCGGCCGGGATGTCCGGGGGGATCGCCTTCGTGCTGGGTCTGGATCCGGCGAAGGTGAACACCGAGATGGTGGACCTGCAGCGGCTCGATCCGGAGGATCTGAGCTGGTTGCACGATGTGGTGGCCCGGCATGCTCAGCTCACCGCGAGCACGGTGGCGGACTCCCTGTTGGCGGACTGGCCGCGCCGCAGCGCGCAGTTCACCAAGATCATGCCGACCGATTACGAGCGGGTGCTGCGTGCCACCCGGATGGCGAAAGCCGAAGGGCGGGACGTGGATACCGCGATCATGGAGGCCAGCCGTGGCTGATCCGAACGGATTTCTCAGGGTTCGCAAGCGGGAAGCGCCCAAGCGACCGGTCGACGAACGCGTGGGTGACTGGCGGGAGGTGTACGAGAGCCAGGATCCCGCCGAGCGGGCCGGCGAGGTGTCCCAGCAGGCGCGGCGCTGCATGGACTGCGGGATCCCGTTCTGTCACTCCGGGACCGCGGGCTGCCCGCTGGGCAATCTGATCCCGGAGTGGAACGATCTGGTGCGCCGCGGGCGCTGGGACGCCGCCAGTGATCGGCTGCACGCGACCAACAACTTCCCGGAGTTCACCGGCAGGCTCTGTCCGGCACCGTGTGAGGCGGCTTGTGTGCTGTCCATCGCCGAGGAGACGACCGGCGGCAGCGTCACGATCAAACGGATCGAGCAGTCCATCGTCGACCACGCGTGGATGACGGGCTCGGTGGAACCGCAGCCGGCCGCCATCGCCTCGGGACGCAGTGTGGCCGTGGTGGGTTCGGGTCCGGCTGGGCTGGCCGCCGCGCAGCAGCTCACCCGCGCGGGTCACCATGTCACCGTGTACGAGCGGGACAACCGCATCGGGGGACTGATGCGCTACGGCATCCCGGAGTACAAGTTGGAGAAGGCGACGCTGAACCAGCGGCTGTCGCAGATGCGGGCCGAGGGCACCCGGTTCGTCACCGAGTGCGAGGTGGGTGTCGACCTGTCCATCGAAGCGCTGCGCGCCCAGCACGATGCCATCGTGCTGGCCGTCGGTGCGCTGCGCGGCAGGGATAACCGCGTCGAGGGCCGGGAACTGGGCGGTGTGCATCTGGCGATGGAGCACCTGGTGCCGGCGAACAAGGAATGTGAGGGTGACGGTCCCGCCGAGCTGACCGCTGCCGGCAAGCACGTGGTGATCATCGGAGGTGGTGACACCGGTGCCGACTGTCTGGGCACGGCGCACCGGCAGGGCGCCATCTCGGTGACCCAGCTGGACTACAACCCGCAGCCGCCGGGGACCCGTGACGACGAGCGCTCCCCGTGGCCGACGTGGCCGCTGCTGCTGCGTACCTCGCCGGCGCATGCGGAGGGCGGCGCGCGGCATTTCGAGGTGGCCGTGCAGCGGTTCCTCGGTGACGAGCACGGCAACGTGCGGGCCGTGGAGATCGCCGAAGTGAAGGTCGAGCGTGATGCCGACGGCCGGCGTGTCATCACCCCGGTCGGAGATCCCATCGAGCTGCCCTGCGATCTGGCCCTGCTGGCGATCGGGTTCGAGGGGGTCGAGGAGATGGCACTGCTGGACGGTCTCGGACTGCGGCTCAACGGACGCGGCACGCTGTCGTGTGGGTCGGACTGGCAGACCGAGGAGCCCGGGGTGTTCGTCTGCGGTGACGCCCACCGGGGCGCGTCGCTGATCGTCTGGGCGATCGCCGAGGGGCGCAGCGCGGCCCACGCGGTGGACACCTACCTGATGGGCGAGTCGGACCTGCCGGCCCCCGTGCGGCCGGGCACGCTACCTCTGGCCGTCATCTGAATCGATTAACGACTATGCTCACCAGACGTGAATAGACGCGGAAAAATCGTCTGTACCCTCGGCCCGGCGACCTCGACGGACGAGTCGGTACGTGCCCTGGTCGAGGCCGGTATGGACGTCGCCCGACTGAATTTCAGCCACGGTGACTACGCCGACCACGAGGAGTCCTACCGGCGGGTGCGGATGGCCTCCGATTCCACCGGCCGTGCCGTCGGCATCCTCGCTGACCTGCAGGGACCCAAGATCCGGCTGGGGCGTTTCGCCGACGGGCCGACGATGTGGAAGAACGGCGAGACGATCCGGATCACGGTCGAGGACGTCGCGGGCACCCACGACCGGGTGAGTACCACCTACAAGCGGCTGGCCCAGGACGCCAAGCCCGGCGACCGGGTCCTCGTCGACGACGGAAACGTCGGTCTGGTCGTCGAGCACATCGACGGTGACGACGTGGTGTGCACCGTCACCGAGGGCGGCAAGGTCAGTAACAACAAGGGCATGTCGCTGCCCGGGATGAACGTCTCCGCGCCCGCGCTGTCGGAGAAGGACATCGAGGATCTCGAGTTCGCGCTGCGGCTCGGTGTCGACCTGGTGGCGCTGTCGTTCGTGCGCTCGCCGGCCGATGTCGAGCTGGTCCACGAGGTGATGGATCGGGTGGGTCGCCGGGTTCCGGTGATCGCCAAGATGGAGAAGCCCGAAGCCATCGAGAACCTCGAGGCGATCGTGCTGGCGTTCGACGCCATCATGGTGGCCCGCGGTGATCTGGGCGTGGAGCTGCCGCTCGAGGAGGTGCCGCTGGTGCAGAAGCGCGCCATCCAGATGGCGCGGGAGAACGCCAAACCGGTGATCGTGGCCACCCAGATGCTCGAGTCGATGATCGAGAATTCTCGTCCGACCCGTGCCGAGGCCTCCGATGTGGCCAACGCGGTGCTCGACGGCGCCGACGCGGTGATGCTGTCCGGCGAAACCTCGGTCGGCAAGTTCGCCCTGGAGGCGGTGCGGACCATGGGACGCATTCTGTCGGCTGTCGAGGGCAACTCCACCGAGGCGCCGCCGCTGACCCACGTGCCGCGCACCAAGCGCGGTGTCATCTCCTATGCCGCCCGCGATATCGGCGAGCGGTTGGAGGCCAAGGCGCTGGTGGCCTTCACCCAGTCCGGTGACACGGTCCGCCGGCTGGCCCGGCTGCACACCCCGCTGCCGCTGTTGGCGTTCACCGCACTGCCCGAGGTGCGTAGCCAGCTGGCATTGACCTGGGGCACCGAGACCTTCATCGTGCCGCATATCGACACCACCGACGGCATGATCCGGCAGGTGGACCAGTCGCTGCTGGACCTGGGCCGCTACAAGCGCGGCGACCTGGTGGTCATCGTCGCAGGCGCTCCGCCCGGCACAGTAGGCTCGACCAACCTGATCCACGTGCACCGGATCGGCGAGGACGACCACTAAGGGGACAGACGTTGTCGGCAGAGCATCTGCAGGAACTGCTGACGGTTCTGACGCTCACTCCGGCCGGCCCGGATGCGTTCATCGGAACTCATCCGAGCCGGAACCCGGTGCGCACGTTCGGTGGGCAGATGATGGCGCAGGCCTTCGTGGCGGCGAGCCGCACGGTGCCCACGAACCTGCCGCCCAGCACGCTGTCGATGCATTTCATCGCCGGTGGCGATCCGGCGAAAGACCTCCAATTCCAGGTCTTTCGGCTGCGTGACGAGCGACGGTTCGCCAACCGCAGGGTCGACGTCACCCAGGACGGCGCGCTGCTCGGCACCGCCCTCGTCTCGCACCTGGCAGGCGGCCGCGGACTCGAACACAACGTGGTCGCCCCGCAGGTCCCGGCGCCGGAATCGCTGCCCACCATCGACGAACTGCTGGTCGGCTACGAGGAGACGGTGCCGCATTTCGTCAGCGCGCTACGGCCCATCCAGTGGCGTTACACCAACGACCCGGCCTGGGTGATGCGGGACCGGGGCGGCCAACTCGACCACAACCGGGTGTGGCTGACCGCCGACGGCCCGATGCCCGACGACCCGGTGCTGCACGCCGGTGCGCTGGTCTACGCCTCGGACACCACGGTGCTCGATTCGATCATCACCACGCACGGACTGTCCTGGGGTTTCGACCGGATCTTCGCGGTCACCATGAATCACACGGTGTGGTTTCACCGGCCGATCCGGTTCGACGAATGGGTGCTGTACTCGACCTCGTCGCCGGTGGCGGCCGACTCCCGTGGGCTGGGCGGCGGGCACTTCTTCGATGAGCGCGGCGCGGCGCTGGCGACGGTGATGCAGGAGGGGATCGTCAAGTACTTCCCGGGTCGCTAGTCCTGCGGCAGACCGTAATTTTGCTCGACACGTTCGCGGAAGCTGTTCTCGCACTGCTGTTGTGCCGTGCGGTCGGTCCCGGCGCGCTCCACGCAAGTGACATAGTCGCCGATCCCGGCCGCACCGAGGAAGCCGATCCAGATCGGGACGAACGCCACCCCGACGATGACGGCGAGTGCGCCCAAACCGATCCCGGCGGTGGCGATGGGGCCGTTGTCGGCCTCACCGCGCGCCGCGCGACCGCGACCGGCGAAGCCCAGCACCACGGCCAGGGCTCCACCGATGATGCCGCCGATCACGCTCCACGAGAACAGCAGGGCCAGCATGGCGAGCGCCAGTGCCCAGCCGCCGAGTTGGTTGCGCGGCCCGGGCGCCGAGGGATATCCCGGATGGGGTGCGTACGGCGCGGGATACGGCCCGGGTGAGCTCATGATCCAGCAGACTACCGGGCCATGTCGCGGTCCGTTTCGAGCCGGATCGTGCGGCAGTCCAGACCGGTGGGCAGATGGTGGGTGGCCACGACCACCGTTCGGTCGGCGGTGAGCAGGCGTCCCGGCGTGAGCAGCTCGGTGAGCAGCCGATCACTGTCGGCGGCGTCGAGGTGCTCGGTCGGTTCGTCGAGCAGCAGGATGGGGAACTCACAGATGAGCGCTCGGGCCAGCAGCAGACGACGACGCTGGCCCGCGGACACGGCCGCCGCCCCACCACGCAGCATCGTCGACAGCCCGTCGGGCAACCCGGCCAGCCACCCGCCGAGCCCCACATCGTGTAACGCCGCGATGAGCTGCTCGTCGGTGGCATCCCCGCGGGCCACCAGCAGGTTGTCGCGCACGGTGGTGTCGAACAGATGCGCGTCCTCGGCGAAGAAGGCTGCGGTGACCGGCTTTTCGGGATATCCGGCGGCGATCGACATGAGCATGGTGGTCTTCCCGCAACCGCTCGGCCCGAGGATGGCGAGCCGGTCGCCAGGGGCCAGTGGGATCGGCTCTGCGGCGGGCCGGTCCCGGGTCGAGGGCTCCGGCGCGGTCAACTCGGTGAGCCTGCGCGCGGCGATCCGCGAACGCACCAGCGCTGCGGCCGCGCCCGGCAGCGCGGTGGTCGCCTCGAATGCCGACAGCGGCACGAGCATCAGGATGGCCAGCGATGTCGGGCTGGTGTGGCCGGCGACCATGATCCCGACGAGTACGGCGCCGAGCACCGCAACTCCCACCGCCGCCGTCGCGACCGCACTGGCGGACGCTGCCGGGATCGCCGCGCGGTCTTGGGCATCCCCGAGATCGCGGTGTTCGCGTCGGGATTCGGCGATCACCTCGTCCAGTCGGCCGGCCACCCGCAATTCGGCCGCATGGTCCAGGGCGAGCACGGTCGCGGTGTCCCGCGCACTGTGGTGCCGTGCGGCCAGGGTTTCGGTGGCGACGGCGGCCCGCCCTGCCAGGTAGGGCGCGAGCACACCGGCCGCCACCAGGCAGGCGGCCAGAACCAGAGCCGCCGCGGGCGCGATCGGCGCGAGGATGGACACCGCCGCGACGGACAGCAAGGCGGCCACGCACATCGGCAGGATGGCGCGTACCAGCATGTCGGCGAGGTCGTCGACCGCGGCACCGACCCGGGCCACCAGATCGCCGCTGTGTAACCGCAGGGCTGTGTCGGCCGGCACCTCGGTCAGCCTGCGGTACAGGCCGACCCGGGTGTTGCCCGCGGCGCGTAATGCGGTGTCGTGGATGGCAAGTCGTTCGCAGTAACTGAATATCCCGCGGGAGATGCCGAGGGCCCGGACCGCCACCACCGCCACCGTCAGGTCCAGTACCGGCGGCATCTGCCAGGCCCGGGTGATCAGCCATGCCGCGACGGTGGCCAGGGCCAACGCGCTGCCCAGTGCCAGGGTGCCGAACAGCACCGACAGCACCAGGCGGGGGAGGCGCGGCTGCAGCAGGCGCATCGCGTCACCGAGGGTGATCTCATTGCCGGGCACAGCACGCCTCACCCAGTCGCACGATATCGTCGCCGATCGCCAGCACCGGCGCGCGGTGCCCGATCACCAGGACGGTGGCACCGGCCCGGGCCCGTGCCGAGATCGAGTCCAGCACCCGCGCTTCGGTCGCCCCGTCGAGGTGGGCGGTCGGCTCGTCGAGCAGCAGCACCGGCGCGGGGGAGCCCAGCGTCCGCGCCAACCCCAGACGTTGGCGCTGCCCGAGCGACAAGCCCGTCCCGTCACGCCCGATGACCTCGTCCAGACCGCCGGGCAGGGTGGCCAACACATCGTCGAATCCCGCGGCGCGACAGGCTTCGTCGAGGTCGGTCAGTGGACCGTACAGCAGAAGGTTGCTGCGCACCGTGCCCGGCAGCAGCGCGGGGCGTTGCGGCAGCCACGCGATGCAACCCCACCACTGGGTGGTGTCGATATCGGCGATATCGACACCGTTGATCAGTACCCGGCCCGCGGTCGGCTCGGTCAATCCCAGGATTGCGGTAACCGCGGTGCTCTTGCCGACGCCGTTGGGCCCGGTGAGCACGGTGACGCGGCCGGGGGAGATGGTGGCGCTCAGGGCGTCCGGGGCCGGGCCGTCGCGTCCGGCCACGGTCAGCTCGTCTAACCGGATCTCGATCCGGTCCGCGGCGGGCGGTCGGGTTCCGGTCGGCCGCTGCGGCTGGGCGGCGATCAACGCCGCGGCCGCCTCGGCGGCCGCCTTCCCGTCCTGGGCGGCGTGAAATTGCACGCCGACCCGGCGCAGCGGCCAGAACACCTCCGGTGCCAGCAGCAGCGCCGTCAGGGCCGCGACGAGCGTCATCTCCCCGAACACCAACCGCAGGCCGACGTTGACCGCGACGAGTGCGACTCCCAGGGTGGCGATCAATTCGAGCACGGCCGCCGACAGGAAGGCGATGCGCAACGTCTGCATGGCCGAACGTCGGTGTGCGGCGCTCAGTTCGTCGATGCGATGGGCGGGCCCGGCCGCCCGCCCCACCGCCCGCAGGGTCGGGATCCCGGCGACCAGATCGAGCAGTCGGGACTGCAAGGTGGTCATCGCGGTCAGCGCCGCCGCGGATCGCTCGGCGGTCAAACGTCCGATGAGCACCATGAACAACGGAATGAGCGGCAGCGCCACCGCCACCACGGCGGCGGCCTGCAGATCGGTTGCGGCGAGCACCACAACCGTTGCCGGGGTGAGCATTGCGGCCAGAATGGCCGCGGGCAGATAGCCGGTGAAGTACGGTCGCAGCCCGTCCAGTCCGCGGGTCACCACCACGGTGGCCTCGTCGTGGACCTGCTGCAGCCGCCGTGGGGGCAGCGCGGTCACCGACCGCAGGACCTCGGCGGACAGGTCACCGATCATCGCGGTCGCGGCCCGCTGGCTCAGACCGGCTTGCAGGCGTTGAGCTGCCACCCGCGCCACCCAGATGCCGGCGAGGATCGTCAGGTCGGTGGCCCAATACTGCACCGTGCGGGTCGCCGGATCGGTGATGATCCCGGCGACCAGGTGCGCCAGCACGCAGGCTCCGGCCACCGTCGCAGCGGCGATCACCGCACCGAAGAGCACCGCGGTCGCCAGGTAGCGGCGCATGCCGGAGATTTTGTGCAGGCGCGAGGAGGGGCGCTCGGGCGTCACGGTATCCGTGGGGACAGGCCAACGGGGTCGGGTATCCGTTCGGCCGAGATGCGTTGCCGGAACACCCAATAGGTCCAGCCCTGGTAGACGAGCACCAGCGGGGTCACCAGCACCGCAGCCCAGGTCATGATCTTCAACGTGTACGGCGACGACGAGGCGTTGTAGATCGTCAGGCTCCAGGCCGGATCGAGCGTGGACGGGATGAGGTTGGGATACAGGCAGCCGAAGATCAGTACCACCACGGCGACGACCACGGCCGCGGTCGAGGTGAATGCCAGGCCGTCACCGCCGTCGGTGTACACCAGCATGACCACGCTCAACTGGCAGACCACCGCGAACCCGAGGACCAGCCAGGTCCAGTCGTTGCCGTAGGCCAGTTGTGTCCACAGCCCGAAGGCAAGCAGTGCCGCGGTCACCGGCAGTGCCAGCCGGCGGGAGTAGCGGCGCGCATCGGCGCGCACCGCGCCTTCGGTTTTCAGTGTCACGAACACCGCTCCGTGCAGCAGGAACAACCCGCACGTCGATATTCCGCCCAGCAGCGTGTACGGATTGAGCACATCGCCGAAGCGCAGCGCGATCTGGTGGTCTGCATCCACCGGAAGGCCGCGCAGCAGTGCGGCGAAGGTCACGCCCCACAGCACCGCCGGTACCCATGACCCGACCGCGATCGCGATATCGGCTCGCCGCCGCCAGATCGGGTCGTCGACCTTGCCCCGCCATTCGATGGCGCAGATCCGCACGATCATCGCCATCAGGATGGCAAACAGCGGCAGGTAGAGGCCGGAGAACAGGGTGGCGTACATCCCGGGGAACGCCGCGAACATGGCGCCGCCCGCGGTGATCAGCCAGACCTCGTTGCCGTCCCACACGGGGCCGATGGTGTTCAGTACGGCGCGCCGGTGCTTCTCCGGGTCGCGCGGTGCTTGTCCCGTCGTGTCACCGGCGCGCGCGGCGCTCCGTCCAAAGGGCGCCATCAGCATTCCGACGCCGAAGTCGAAACCCTCCAGCACCAGGAAGCCGACGAACAGCACGGCGAGCGTGACGAACCAGAAGATCTGAAGATTCATGGTGCGCCTCCTAGTACGCGAACGAGAGCGGAGCGACCTCGTCCTCGCCGGGCGGGCTCGGTGGGATCGGTTCGGTGTCGTGCTCGAGCGGGCCCTCCACGACATAACGGCGGATCAGCCAGAACCAGATCACCGCCAGTACCGCATAGATTGCCGTGAACAGGATCAGCGAGGTCGCCACCATGGCGGCCGAATGGTTCGAGACACCCTGGGAGACGGTCAGTCGCAGCACCGGATCGCCGGTCGGGTTGGGCGCGACCACCCAGGGTTGGCGGCCCATTTCGGTGAACACCCAGCCGGCGCTGTTGGCCAGGAATGGTGTCGGCAGCGTCACCAGCGCGAACACCGCGAACCAGCGTTGCCGCGGTATCCGGCCCCCACGGGTGAGCCAGAGCGCGGTGATGGCGAAAAGCATTGGCACCGCGAGGAATCCGATCATTGCGCGGAACGACCAGTAGGTGACGAACAGGTTCGGACGGTAGTCACCGGGTCCGAATTTCTGCTCGTAGGCGGCCTGCAGGTCCTGTACCCCCTGTAGTTCGACGCCGCTGAACTTTCCTTCGGCCAAGAACGGGAGGACGTAGGGGACTTCGATCAGGTGGGTGACACTGTCGCAGTTGTTGTGTGTGCCGACGGTGAGGATGGAGAAGTTGGGGTCGACCTCGGTGTGGCACAACGATTCGGCGGACGCCATCTTCATGGGCTGTTGCTGGAACATCAACTTGCCCTGGACATCGCCGGTGAACGTCAGTGCCGCCGCGGAGGCGAACGCCACCAGGCAACCCAGGATGGCCGCGGGGCGGTGCATGCTGCGGGCATCGGGGTTGTCGGGGTCGCGGACCATCCACCATGCGCAGATTCCTGCGACGAATGTTCCTGCCACCAGGAAGGAACCCGCCACCGCGTGCGGGAAGGCAGCCAGCGCAGTGTTGTTGGTGAACAGCTCGACGATGCTGGTCAGCTCGGCGCGGCCGGTCTCGGGGTTGTAGCGTGCGCCGACCGGGTGCTGCATGAACGAGTTCGCCGCGATGATGAAGAAGGCCGAGGCGTTGACGGCGATGGCGACGATCCAGATGCAGGCCAGGTGTACCAACTTGGGCAGGCGGGTCCAGCCGAAGATCCACAGGCCCAGGAAGGTCGATTCGAAGAAGAACGCGACTAGGCCCTCCATGGCCAGGGGTGCGCCGAAGACGTCACCGACGAATCGGGAGTACTCGCTCCAGTTCATGCCGAACTGGAATTCCTGGACGATACCGGTCGCGACGCCGAGCGCGAAGTTGATCAGGAAGAGCTTGCCGAAGAACCGGGTCAGCCGGTACCAGGCGGTGTTGTCGGTGATCACCCACAGCGTCTGGAACACCGCGATCAGCGGTGCCAGGCCGATCGTGAGCGGCACGAAGATGAAGTGGTAGACGGTGGTGATGCCGAACTGCCACCGTGCGACGTCGAGCGCTTCCATGTGCACCAACTTCTCGGCTGTGGGTCGAGCCCCATCGCTCGACTACGACAAAGTGTAGTAGACCTCCTACGTGCCTGCCCAGCGATCGTGGCGCGGATTACTCAGCTGGTCGGCGCGGCCTCCGAGGGCGCGGGCGGCTCGGTCGAGGGCGCCTGCGGTGCCGCGGGCGCGAGCTTCTTGGACGCCGACCGGACACCGAAGGCCGTGACGACCTCCATGACGCCGATGATGATCAGCGAGAATCCGGCGACCAAGGTCAGGGTGCCCAGCGACTCGAACGGTGCGGCCAGCACGATGATGCCGGCGATCAGGCTGATGACGCCGACGAAGATGTTCCACGCCCGACCGGGCAGCGTCGGGTCGCTGATCGCCGACATAGCCGTTGCCACCCCCCGGAAGACGAATCCGACACCGACCCAGATGGCCAGCAGCAATACCGCGTCGGTGATGCGAATGAGCGCGAGTGCGCCGAGCACGACCGATGCGGCACCGCTGATGAACAGCAGCACCCGGCCGCCGGTGGACACCTTGAGGCTGAAGGCCAGCACGATCTGCGAGATACCGGTGACCAGCAGGTAGGCCCCGAAGAAGATCGCGGCTACCAGAATGGTCTTGCCCGGCCATACGACCACGGCGACGCCGAGCGCGACAGCCAGGAGGCCCGACACCAGGGTCGCTTTCCACAGTTGCGGCAACAGGGTTGGGGGAGCGGCGGTTTGCATGGGGTGAGTGTCGCACAGGACCGGGGTGACCGGTCCGAAATCTGCACCGTCGGAGACGGCCGGAGACGCCGGTGGGGGCTCCAAACCGCGCACGACAGTAGCCATGTGCGGGTGGGTGGTGCTGAATCCGCAGGCCCGCAGGGTGCGCCGCTGCGGCGGCAATTTGATGACGACTGCGGCGTTCTCCTGCTTCGACGTTACGGCTCCACTACTGTTCCGTTACCGGCGCTGCGCGCCGGGCCGTCGGTGGTTAACGTCCTTGGCTGGAGATGTCGACAGACGACACTGTGACAACTCATAAAAGAAAGTAGAGGGATACCGTGTTTGGTGGAATCCAGGACCGGACCAAGTTCTGGCGCGTCGCGGCCATCTTGGCCGCCTCCAGCGCCCTGGCGTTGTCCGGCTGTTCGAGTTCGGAGCCCAGCGGTGGCGAAGAATCGTCGACCGCGGCCGCGCCGGCCGACAAGGTGGAGGCGATCGCAAACACCGTCCCGGAGGCGATCAAGGCATCGGGCAAGCTGATCGTCGGGGTGAACATCCCTTACGCGCCCAACGAGTTCAAGGACGAGTCCGGCAAGATCGTCGGGTTCGACGTCGATCTGATGAACGCCGTCGCAGGAACCCTCGGACTGACCCCGGAGTACCGCGAGTCCGACTTCGCGAAGATCATCCCGTCGATCCAGGGCGGCACCTTCAATGTCGGCATGTCGTCCTTCACCGACAGTAAGGAACGCGAACAGCAGGTCGACTTCGTCACCTACTTCTCCGCGGGCACCCTGTGGGCGCAGCCGACGGGCGGCACCATCGACCCGGAGAACGCCTGCGGTAAGAAGGTCGCGGTCCAGGCGACCACCGTGCAGGAGACCGACGAGCTGCCCGCGCGCAGCAAGAAGTGCACCGATGCGGGCCAGCCGGCCATCGAGATCCTGCCGTTCGACAGCCAGGACGCGGCCACCAACGCCGTCGTCCTGGGCCAGGCCGATGCGATGTCGGCGGATTCCCCGGTGACGCTGTACGCGATCAAGCAGACCAACGGCAAGCTCGAGCAGGCCGGTGAGACCTTCGATTCCGCGCCGTACGGCTGGCCGGTGGAGAAGGACTCGCCGCTGGCGCAGTCCCTGCTGCAGGCGTTGGAGCATCTGATCGAGACCGGCAAGTACCAGGAGATCGCCGCGAACTGGGGCCTCGAAGAAGGCATGATCGACAAGCCGGTCATCAACGGCGCGGTTTCCTAGAAGCACGCGACACCCATGACTGATGCCGGTTCGCCGCCACCGTCCGATCCAGCGGAAGCCACCCCACCGCAAGCCATTGACGCGGTCCCGCTGCGCCATCCATGGCGGTGGGTGGCGGCGACCGTCATCATCGTGCTTGTCGGGCTCTTCCTGTACGGCGCCGCCACCAATCCCGCCTACGGCTGGTCGACATTCGCCGAGTACCTGTTCAACGAGCGGATCCTGCTCGGCGTGTTCAACACCTTGCAGCTGACCGTGTACTCGATGGTCATCGGCGTCATCCTCGGCGTCATCCTCACGGTGATGCGGCTGTCGGCGAACCCGGTGCTCAGCTCCGTCGCGTGGGTGTTCCTCTGGATCTTCCGCGGCACCCCGGTGTACGTGCAGCTGGTGTTCTGGGGCCTGATGCCCACGATCTATCAGAAGATCCAGCTGGGCGTGCCGTTCGGCCCGAGCTTCTTCGAGTTCGATCTGCAGAGCCTGTCCTTCCCGTTCGCGCTCGCGGTCATCGGTCTGGCGCTCAACGAGGCCGCCTATATGGCCGAGATCGTGCGCGCCGGAATCATGTCGGTGCCCGAGGGACAGTTGGAAGCGTCCACGGCACTGGGCATGTCGTGGGGTATGGCGATGCGCCGCACCGTGCTGCCACAGGCGATGCGGGTCATCATCCCGCCGACCGGCAACGAGTTGATCAGCCTGCTCAAGACGACGTCGTTGGTGACGGCGGTGCCCTATGCGCTGGATGTCTACGGCATCGCCACTCGTGAGATCGCGGCCCGCATCTTCGAACCGGTGCCGCTGCTGCTGGTGGCGGCGACCTGGTACCTGGTGATCACCAGCGTCCTGATGGTCGGCCAGTACTACCTGGAGCGCTACTTCTCCCGGGGCGCGTCGCGCAAGCTGACCGCCAAGCAACTCGAGGCGCTGGCCGACGCGCAGATGGGTACGTTGCCGTGACCGAATCATCTGCGACCGGGACCACGGCCGCTCAGCCCATGGTGAAGGCCGAACTGGTCTGCAAGGACTTCGGCGCGCTCAAGGTGCTCAAGGGCATCACGCTGGAGGTGCAGCAGGGCCAGGTACTGGTCTTGGTGGGCCCCTCGGGTTCCGGTAAGTCCACATTTCTACGCTGTATCAACCATTTGGAGACCGTGAGCGCCGGCCGGCTCTATGTGGACGGCGCCCTGGTCGGGTACAACGAGCGCGGCGGAAAGCTCTACGAGATGAAACCGCGCGAGGTCGCCAAGCAGCGGCGTGACGTGGGCATGGTGTTCCAGCACTTCAATCTGTTCCCACATCGGACGGCGCTGGGCAACGTGATCGAGGCCCCCACCCAGGTCAAGCGGCTCGATAAGAAGCAGGTGACCGAGCGGGCGATGGATCTGCTCGATCAGGTCGGCCTGGCCGACAAGGCGACCGCGTATCCGGCGCAGTTGTCCGGCGGCCAGCAGCAGCGCGTCGCGATCGCGCGGGCGCTGGCCATGAGCCCCAAGCTGATGCTCTTCGACGAGCCCACCTCGGCGTTGGATCCGGAACTGGTCGGCGAGGTGCTGGCCGTGATGAAAAAGCTTGCCGCCGAGGGTATGACGATGGTGGTGGTGACCCACGAGATGGGTTTCGCGCGGGAGGTCGCCGACGAGCTGGTCTTCATGGACGGCGGCGTCGTCGTCGAACGCGGGGAGCCCACCGAACTCATGAGCAACCCGCAGCACGAGCGGACGAAGGCCTTTCTGTCCAAGGTCATGTAGGCATGCCGGAGGCAGTGGACCCGGCGGCCCCGCTGTGGCGGGCCGCTCAGGTGTTCCGCCTGCTCAGCTGGGGCTACGCGTTGTATTTCCAGGTGTCCAAGAATGCCGAACTGGAGCACCCGGGCTGGGGCTGGGTGCTGTTCGGGGTGTTGACCGCATGCACGGTGGCGTGTGGGGCGGGCTATCTGCAGGGTTTCGGGCGCCGCCGGGGATGGGTGGCGGCCGAGGCCGTCGCGGTGCTCGTGCTGATGGCCGCAACGGCCCTCGTCGCGTCGGAGCAGTGGGTGTTGGCCAACCAATCGCTGCCGACCACGCTGTGGGCGACGAATGCGGTGGTGTCGGCGGCGATCCTGGCCGGCCCGGTGGCCGGTATGGGTATGGGCCTGGCGGTGATGGCCACCGCCGCCGCGCTCAAGGGCGCCATCGCCGTCGACCTGGTGCGCAGCCCGACGATCCTGATCGAGCTGAGCGTCGGCTTGGCGATCGGGATGGCCGCGACGACGGCTCGCCGTGCGCACGGCGAGGTGCAGAGGGCGGCGCGTCTGGGAGCCGCGCTGGCCGAGCGGGAACGGCTGTCCCGCCATGTGCACGACGGTGTGCTGCAGGTGCTGGCGATGGTGGCCCGGCGGGGTCGCGAGATCGGAGGCGAGACAGCGCAATTGGCCGAGGTGGCCAGTGAACAGGAGCGTGCGCTGCGTCGGCTGCTCAGCGCCGTCGACAGTGAACCGGAGGCCGCTGCCGACGCCGACAGCGATCTCGGGTTGTTGCTGCGCCGCCACGCCACCGACCGGGTGTCGGTGAGCGTGCCCGCGGCCGCGGTGCGCCTCGATCCGCGGGTGGCCGCCGAGGTGGAGGCGGCGGTGATCAACGCCCTGACCAACGTCGAACGCCATGCCGGACCCGACGCGCGCGCGTACGTGCTGCTGGAGGATCTCGGCAGCGAGGTGATCATCAGCATCCGTGATGACGGGCCGGGGATCCCGGCGGGCAGACTCGAGGCGGCGGTCGACGAGGGACGAGTGGGTGTGAGCAAATCGATCAGGGGAAGACTGGCGGCGCTGGGCGGGCGGGCGGAACTGACCGCCCCGGTCGGCGGCGGCACCGAGTGGGAGTTCACCGTGCCCCGAGCGGGGGACCGGTCGTGACCTCCGAGCCGATCACCGTCATGGTGGTCGATGACCATCCCATCTGGCGTGATGCGGTGGCGCGCGATCTCACCGACGCGGGGTTCACGGTGGTGGCCACCGCCGACGGTGTCGCCTCCGCGCGGCGCCGCGCCGAGGTGGTTCAGCCGGGCGTGGTGGTGATGGATATGCAGTTGTCCGACGGGACCGGCGCGCAAGCCACCGCGGAGGTGTTGGCGGTGGCGCCGTCGGCGCGGGTTCTGGTGCTCTCGGCGTCGGACGAGCGGGCCGACGTCTTGGAGGCGGTGAAGGCGGGGGCCACCGGCTATCTGGTCAAGAGCGCATCGAAAACCGAACTGGGCGAGGCGGTTCGGTCGACAGCCGCCGGGCGGGCGGTCTTCACTCCGGGGCTGGCCGGGTTGGTGCTGGGGGAGTACCGGCGCATCGCACAGCAACCGGCCATCGGCCGTTCCGGTGCCCCGATCCCCAGTCTGACCGAGCGTGAGACCGAGATCCTGCGCCATGTGGCCAAGGGACTGACCGCCAAACAGATCGCCGAGCGACTCTCGCTGAGCCATCGCACCGTGGAGAACCACGTGCAGGCCACGTTCCGCAAGCTCCAGGTCGCCAACCGGGTGGAGGCGACCCGCTATGCCATCGAGCACGGACTGGACCGGGATTCGTAGGGATCGTTTCGCCGGTTCGGCGGAAAAGCCGTATTCGAGTAGTCCTACTCATCCGCGGCACGGCTGCCGTCGGCGACGATGTCAGGCATGACCGAACCTCAGCAGGTACTCGCGCGTCTTTCCGCCGACGTCGGGGCGATCGCACAGCAGCTGACGCGCGCCTCGGCCGAACTCGCACAGGTGACCGCCACGCTGGGTGCGACCTCGCCGGTGGCCGCGCCGCCCGTCGCGCCGCCCGTCGCGCCGGTCCAGTGGACTCACGCCCAGTATCAGCAGTACTACGCGCAGTACCCGCACGCCCAATACCCCCAATACGCCCAGTACCCCCCGGTGCAGCAGCCCGTCGCGATGACGCCGCCGACACCTGCCGAGCCCGGCGCACCCGCCGGTCCGGAGGCGCCGAAGGCCCCGACGCAGAACTGGATCGGTAAGGCCCTGGCCGCCGCCGGTGTGGCCGTGACGCTCATCGGTGTCGTGCTGCTGGTGGTGCTGGCTGCGCAGGCGGGTCTGCTGGCACCCCCGGTCCGGGTGGCCGCCGGCGCGGCGCTGGCCGGTGGACTGATCGCGGGCGCGCTGCGGTTGAATGCGCGTCCCGGCGGCCGGGTGGGGGCGATCGCGTTGGCGGCCACGGGTATCGGAGGTGCCTATATCGACGTCGTCGCGGTGACGACCATCTATCAGTGGCTGCCTGCCGCGGTCGGCCTGGTGCTCTCGGGTGTCATCGCCGGTGGTGGCCTGACCCTGGCCCGCCGCTGGGATTCCGAGCATCTCGCCCTGCTGGTGCTGGTACCGCTGACGGTGCTGGCACCGGTGGTGGTCGGTGACATCACATTGCTACTGGTCGGCTTCATGCTCGCGCTGTCGGCGGCGACCCTGCCGGTCCAGGTGGGCCGCGATTGGACCTGGATGTACATCGCCCGCGTGGCGGCCGCGAGCGGGCCGGTGCTGTTGGCGCTCGTCGGTGCGGCCTTCGGCTCGGACCACCATCCGTGGCTGGCCGCCGCCGCCGCGATCGCGGCGCTGCTGGCCCTCGGGTCGGCGCTGATCCTCCTGCCACACAGCGCGCATCGGAGCGCTCTGGCCGTCCTCGCTGCGGCCGGCGCGCTGCCCGTCCTCGGTGTCTCTGCGGCGGTGGATCGGATCCCTGCCGCGCTCATCATCGCGGCAACGGCGGGCGCGGTGCTGGCGGTCGTGCTCGTCGGCGCGAACTGGCCCGGCATGACGCCGGTCGTACGGCAGGTGTGGTCGGCGCTGGCGGCCGTCGCCGCACTGGTGGCCGTCGGCGTCGCCTTCGACGGTGAGGTGGCCGGACCGGTGCTGCTCGCGCTGGCGGTGGTGGTGGCGGTCGCCGGACGCCACAGTTCGGGCGCGCAGTACGCGGCGCTGGGTTTCGGCGCCATCGGCGCACTGTACTTTCTGGCGCTGGCGGGCCCGGAGACGCTGAGCACCGCGACGGCAAGAATCACCACGGAAGCCGTCTCGGTCATGGTGTCCAGCGTGCTACTGACGTTGTATGCACTGGCCCAGACCTGGTCGCTGGCCCGGCGCCGCGATGCCGATACCGGGCGGGTGTTGATCGCGATCGCGGCGGTGGTGATCGCCTACGCCGTGACTGCCTTCACGGTGACCGTGGGTGTGCTGATCGGGGGCACCGGCGGCGGCTTCCTGGCCGGGCATATGGCCGCGACGATCTGCTGGATTGTGTTGGCCGCCGGTCTGTTCGGGTACGCCACGAAGTTGGATCGGGCGGACCGCTCGGTGCCGATCGGCGGCGGTATGGCGCTGGTGGCCGCCGCGGTGGCCAAGCTGTTCCTGTTCGACCTCGGCACCTTGGACGGCATCTTCCGGGTCGCGGTCTTCATCGTCGTCGGCCTGGTGCTGCTGGGCATGGGAGCCGGTTACGCGCGGCTGCTCGCTCAGCAAGATCAGCAGAAGAGCGACCGCTAATTCTGGAATGATTCCAGAATTGAACGGGTTGGACCAGACATGACAACGTCAACCTCACCCTCGAACACCGTCCCCACACAGCGCCGCACCGCGACCGATATCAGGGGCTTCCACGCCTCTCCGGCGCTGCGCGCCAGCCTGCAGCAGGTGCTCGTCGACATGATCGAACTGCACCTGCAGGGCAAGCAGGCGCACTGGAACGTGGTCGGCACCAACTTCCGGGACCTGCATCTGCAGCTCGACGAGCTGGTGGACTTCGCGCGCGAAGGCAGTGACACCATCGCCGAGCGGATGCGGGCGCTGTATGCCCCGGCAGACGGGCGTACCGATACCGTCGCGGCCACCACGACACTGCCGCAGTTCCCGCCATATGAGCGCAGCACCGCCGAGGTGGTGGATCTGATCTCGACCCGGATCCATGCCGCCGTCGACACGCTTCGCGGGGTGCACGACGCCGTGGACGCCGAGGATCCGACCACTGCCGACGTCCTGCACCAGCTGATCGACGGGCTGGAGAAGCTGGCCTGGCTGATCAGCTCGGAAAACCTCAAGGTGTGACGTCGGCGGTGCGAGGGGCCGACCTGCGGCCGACGAGATACCAGGTGCGCATCGGCCCCTTACCCTTCACATCGACCTCGCCGCGCTCCTCGAACAGATATGTGTCGTTGATGCGCTCATAGACCTCCTGGGGCACTTGAATGCGCCCCTCGACGTCGGTGCTCTCCATCCGCGAGGCCACATTCACCGCATCGCCCCAGACGTCGTAGAAGAACTTGCGTGAGCCGACGACTCCGGCGACCACGGGTCCGGCCGCGATACCGATCCGCAGCGGTACCTCGCGGCCCTGTTGGTCGCGCAGCCCGGCGACGGCCTCGGCCATGTCGAGCGCCAGGCAGGCCAGTGACTCCAGGTGATCGGTCCGCGGCTGGGGCACCCCACTGACCACCATGTAGGAGTCACCGCTGGTCTTGATCTTCTCCAGGCCGTGCCGGTCCACCAGCCTGTCGAAGTCGGTGTAGAGCCGGTTGAGGAACAACACCAGGTCGGCGGGGTCGGTATCACTGGCCAGTTTGGTATAGCCGGCGATATCGGCGAACAGGATCGAGGCGTCGGCGTATCCGTCGGCGATGATCGAGTCGTCACGGTCCTTGAGCCGGGTGGCGATGGTCTCGGGCAGGATGTTGGCGAGCAGCGCCTCGGACTTGGCGAACTCGAGCCTCAGCGCACTTTCGGCGTTGTCGATCCGGCGCATCGCGGACCCCACCACGACGATCATCATCAGGCTTGCTGCAGCCACCGTGACACCGAAGCTGATCCGCATCGCGGCCTCCGAATACACCCCGGTGTTGGGTGCTACCAGCCATTCCAGCGCGACCGCGAGCACGGCCCCGGATACGGCCAGCAGCGACGCGGTGACGAGGTGGTCGCTGCCGATCACCAGGATGATCAGTGCGGCGCCCACGAAGAAGTAGAACTGCAGCCCGCTGTCGGTTCCCAGCTGGGCGCACACGTAGACGGTGAAGGCGTATGCGGCGATGACGAAGGCCGTCGCGGAGACCAGCGCGCCGAATCTGTACAGCAGCGGGGTGGCCATGAAAACCGCTGCGCTGGCAAGGTTTATCAGCCCGATATGCGGTACCTCGGGTATCAGGATGAGCTCCGCGACCCCGTAGATCGCGACGATTCCGGCGGCAATCCGGGTGCTGATGGTGAGTGTGGCGCGCCGTCTGCTGACCGCGTCTGAGTACTCCCGGCGACCTTCCGGAAGGTCGGGCAGGCACCCGCGAGGCCCCCTGTCAGCCACCATCGGAGCCTACTCCCGGGCCGCGGTGACCGAAGTCCCTGATTTGGCCGATCTGCGCGCGTGACGGGCAGTGCTTGTCCAGAAATTGACGGATGCGTCATGTCCACCGATCGGTGGACAGGCGCGCATATTAGCTAACGATTGCGTCAATATTCGCTAACCAAACCCCGGCGTGTCGTGATCTTGAACCGTCGGCGCGAAATCGGTGCTCCCACCAGCAAACTCCTGTGATACAGGTCACAAGACCGTCTCGGCCGGATCTCGATCTTGTTCCGGAATTTCTTTGCCAATTCCGCATTGAACCGTCTCAATCTGATTTTGACGGACCATGTCAGAAGTTTGCTAAAAAGCGCTAATCGCGCTTAACAAATGGCCTCTGTAATGTACTTTCGAGTAAGGTTCGCAATTTGCTGCGGCATGCGTTAATTTCGAGCACAGTGCAGGTCAATGTCCGAACTTGCGCACGTCAGAGCAGGAGTTGCCATGTGGCACCAGATGCATAAACCAATCCGTCAAGTTGCCACCCGGGTGATGATCGCCTTGGTTGCTGCGTCGCTTTTTGCGGCTACAGCAACCCAACAGGTCTTGCCACTGACCAAACAACGGTCGTACAACGTGATGCAGGTTGCGCAGATCGATGAGGCCCCGTCGACCATTGGGATCGCCGACTCCGAGCTGTACCTGTCGACGTCCCTGGCCGACATCAACGCCCGGTTGGACCTCATGCAGTCCCTGGGCGTGACGAACGTCCGGATCATGGTTCCGTGGGCCGGCGTGCAGCCCCTGCACCCCGACACCCCGTTCGGCCTGGGTGCACCCCGCTGGGATCAGCTCGACATGGTGGTCAACGCCGCCGCCGCCCGCGGGATGGGCATCCTGGGCGTGCTGAACTCGACCCCGATGTGGGCCTCCGGCAGCACCCCGATCAACGGCCAGCCCACCAACTTCGACCGGTTCGCCTCGTTCGCGAAGTCCGTCGCACTGCGCTACGGCGACAAGATCTCGGCCTACGAGGTCTGGAACGAGCCGAACTCCATCCAGTTCTGGAACACCCTCGACCCGGCCGCATACACCGAGATGCTCAAGAAGACCTACACGGCTCTGAAGCAGGCGGAAGCCCAGATCGGCAGCGATATCACCGTCATTGGCGGCGTCGTGGGCGCGGGAAAGACCTGGCCCGGGCTGACCATGAATCCCGTCGACTTCGTCCGCAAGATGTACGAAGCGGGCGCCGACGGCTACTTCGACGCGCTGTCATTCCACCCGTACAACTTCGAGTGGAAGTTCTCGGTCGGTGAGAACCTGCCGTGGAAAGAGGGCATGCCGCTCTACCAGCTGAACAAGATCCGCGAGCTGATGGACTCGTACCTCGAAGAGGGCGAGGAGCAGGTCAAGATCTGGATCACCGAGTACGGCGCACCGACCAACAAGGTGTCCGAGGCCACCCAGGCCGCCTTCGTCCGTGACCTCATCGAGTTCTGGCAGACCATGGAAGGTGCCGGTCCGATCTTCCTGTACACCATCAAGGACTGGCTGAACCCGCCGGCCGACAACGACGAGGCCAACCTCGGTATCTTCCGTCCGGACGGCACCATGAAGCCGGTGGGCGAGGTCATCAAGGAGCTGATCGCCTTCCTGACCAAGCCGCCGACCGAGCCGGGCCCCGATACCGGCCCCGCACCGGGCACCGGAGCGGGTACGCCTTCGACCAACCCGGTGGCCGCCTTCCTGAAGGCGATCTCGCAGGCCTTCACCGGAATGTTCAAGCTGGGCCCGAACCTGTTCAGCGCCTTCGGCTCCATCTTCACCAATCTGCTGGGCGGTCTGTTCGGCAGGAAGACGACGACGGCCAAGACCGCCGCGGTGAGTGCGCGGACCGCAAGTGCCGGTGCGGATGTGGTGCAGGATGCGGACGACGCGGACACCGCCGGTGCCGACGTCATCGCCGAGGAATCCGCTGAAAGCGTCGAAACATCCTCCGATGCAAGCAAAACGGTGCAGGGGGTGATGTCGGTGCAGCAGGCTCAGGCGCCCGTCGCCGTCGTCAGCGAGGAACAGCCCGTAGCGGAGGTGCCCGTTGTCGAAGAAGAGGTCGTCGTGCCGGAGCCGGTGATCGAGGAGGTCGCCGAGGAAGCCCCGCTGCAGGAGTCCACCGAATCGGCCGAGCCGGTGGCCGAGGAGACCACCGACGAGACCACAGCGGTCGAGACGGAGCTGTCGGAAGACGTCAGCACCGCGTTGACCGGTGAGTCCGAGGTCGCGGTCGCCGAGACCACCGACACCGTGGGCCCGGAGGTTCGCAAGGTCACGGCGCCGAGCCTGAAGGCGCGTCAGTCGCTGAGCACGCGGTCCCCGCGTGGCCCGCGGCAGGCGGTGCGGCCCAGCTCCGAGAGTGGCCAGGGCGGCTCCACGTCCGGCCGCCAGCGTGCCGCTGCCGGATCAGCCCCGGGTGGCGACCGCTAGAACTCGGGAGGGGGCGAGGATCTGCCGCTGTGGGAACTCGGACATTCCTACAGCGGCAGATCCGTGTCTGGGGTCGGTGGGGAGGGCTAGCGCAGTGGCTCACTGCCGGCTCTTCACCGCCGATGGGGTCTGCTCATCAAGTCGCTGCCAGCGTCGTACCATCGCGAAGAACCCTGCCGTGAACGCCAGTGCCAGCGCGAAGGTGAGCGTCAGGTCGAGCACCGAGACCAGGCCTCTGTTGGTGTAGAACACCGTGATCGCGGTGAACCCCGGAAGGTAGAGCAGGCCGCCGGTGACGGCGCCCGGGAAGTAGCGCCCGGTCATCAGGGTGATGGTGATGTGGAAGAAGCCGTTGAGGAGCAGCACGGCGATGAAGAACCAGATCGCCGGTCGGTAGACAACGCTCAAGGCCAGGATGGCCACCGGGTTGAAGAGTCCGGCGACGGCGTCGGTGACGAAGGCACGTCGCGCGGTGAGCGGGCCGTAGGGACTCGGGGCCCGCCAGGCGATGGCGTTGAAGTACCTGAGGAAGCCGCCGGGCCATATGTACTCCTCGACCGTGTGCAGCACGGCGATGGGCCACACCAACCAGAACACCCAATCCGGGTCGGTCCGCCTGGTCGGGTCGATCAGGATGAAGATCCCCAGGGCAATTCCGGCCACGGCGCCGGCCCCATTGAGGTACTGGGTGGCGCGGGTGTACCGGCGATAGTCGTCGATCGAATAGGAGGGCTCAGCGGTCTTCATGATTTCTCCTTTTTCGCATGGCCTTTCAGGTACTTCTTGACGTGCGCGTCGACGTCGAGCTCTGGCGGATCCGAAAGCAGGCGTGAGACGATGCCGAGGTAGACCAGCGGGCCCACCAGCGCGGCATAGGCCTGCAACGGCGGTTCGTCGACCAGCAGGCCGCGCTCTTGATACCTCGCGATGATGTCGGTCACGCGTGTCATCTCTCGAACCGAGTGTGATGCGGCGGAGCGCAATTCGGTATTGGTGGCGAGTTCGGACAAGATCGCAGGGAGCACCGCTCGGCGACGGCCGGTGGCGTCCCATACCGCCGTGACCATCCGCCGCAGGTCGCCGCGCAGGTCGGCGCTGTAATCTCCGACAGCGTCGCTCATCGTCGCGGCCTCGCGCTCGAAGGCGGCATTGATCAGGCCGGATTTGGAGCCGAAGCGCCGAAAGATGGTCACCTCGTTCACGCCGGCCAACTCGGCCACCCTGCGGGTAGTCAGGCCGGCAAATCCCTTCTCCTCCGCGCATGTCACACACGCGTCCAGGACCGCCATCTGCGTGTCGTCCCAATGTTGATGGCCCATCTACACCCCTCCGATCTCATGCAAGCAAGTGCTTGCATGCACCGGGAAGTTACTCGGGGACCGGTGTCTGCGCAAGGCCTGTCGTGACGCTGCGGCGGTGTGTTCGCCCGGCGGTCAACGCGCAAGAGGGAGAGTGACCTCCACCAGCAGACCACCATCGGGGCGCGCCCAGGCCCGCGCACGGCCCCCGTGGGCGTTGGAGACCGATCGCACGATGGACAGTCCCAGTCCGGTGCCGCCGGTGCTCGTCGCGGTCCGGCTCAGCCGCCGGAACGGCTCGAACAACCCGTCGACTTCGGTCGGCGCGAGCACCGGCCCGCTGTTCTCGACGGTGAGCAGGGCGAACCCGTCGCGGGCTTCGACAGCGGTCCGCACCCATCCCCGCTCGGCGCGGTTGTAGCGGATGGCGTTGTCGACGAGATTGCCCGTCAGGCGCTCCAGCAGGGCGGGATCACCGTGAACAGTGCAGGACGACAAGCTGATTCGCATGTCCACCCCCGCTTTGCGGGCCGCTTCCTCGGCGGTCACGAGCGCACGCCGGGCAACCTCGGCAAGGTCGGCGCGTTCGGTCATCGGCAGTTCCTGATCGCCCGCGGCCAACACCAGCAGGCCGTCGATGAGACGCTCCTGGCGCTGGTTCACCGCGAGCAGCGTCTCGCCGAGCTGCCGGGTCGCCTCCGGCGTGTCGGGATCGTCCAGCGCGACCTCGATCAGGGTGCGGTTGATGGTCAGGGGCGTGCGCAGCTCGTGGGAGGCGTTGGCCACGAAACGCCGCTGGCTGTCAAACGTGCGGTCAAGACGTTCCAGCATGGCGTCGAAGGTGTCGGCTAGTTCCTTGATTTCGTCGTCGGGGCCTTCCAGTGCTATCCGCTCGTGCAGGCTGCGCCCGGCGACCCGGCGTGCGGTGGCCGTCACCTCCTGCAGGGGATGCAGCGCCCGGCCGGCCAGCAGCCACCCGGCACCGCAGGCAAGCACGCTGACCACCACCAGGGCGGTGATCGACCAGCGCAACATGCCGTGCATGAGCGCCTGCCGCTGCGCCTCGGCCTGGTTGGTCACCAGCGTCAGCAGGTTGTCCAGGCGCGGGAAGCTGCGTGCACCGCCGCGTTGTGCGGCGAATTCGCGGATGGCGGTCTGCAGTGCCGCACCCGGCCGCTGGTCCAGGGACTGTTCGAGGTAGACGTAGATCAGCCCGATCAGCAGGGCGCCGGCCAGAAACAGCGCGCCCGCGTAGAGCACGGTGAGGCGGGTCCGGATCTTCATCGCAGCCGGTACCCGACGCCGGGTTCGGTCTCGATCAGTACGGGGTCCCCGAGCTTTCGTCGCACCATCATGATGGTGTACCGCACGACGCCGGTGAACGGATCGGCGTGCTCATCCCACGCCTTCTCCAGCAGCTGTTCGGCCGAGACCACTCCGCCGTCGGCGAGGAGCAGTTCGGAGAGGACCGCGAACTCCTTGCGCGACAGGGCGATCGGATTGCCGTCACGGGTCACCGTTCGTTGATGCGGGTCGAGGCGGACGCCGCTGCGCTCCAGCACGGGTGGGGTGGCGGCGCGGGAACGCCGGCCAAGTGCCTGAACCCGGGCGACCAGCTCGGCGAAGGCAAACGGTTTGTAGAGGTAATCGTCAGCGCCCAAACCGAGGCCGGTGACCCGGTCGGAGACCGTCCCGGCGGCCGTCAGCATCAGGATGCGCGCAGAACCGCCGCCCGCCACGAGGTTGGCGCAGACGGTATCGCCCGGGGTCACCGGTAGGTCGCGGTCGAGGATCACCACGTCGTAATCGTTGACCGCCGCGTGGTCGAGGGCCGTGGCGCCGTCGTAGACGACGTCCACGGCCATCGCGTGCCTGCGCAGACCGGCGGCGACGGCGTCGGCGAGCAGCTTTTCGTCTTCCACCACGAGGATTCGCACCCCACCATGGTGCCTGCGTGCGCGTTTGGCCGCTGTGAGGTTGGCGGCTCGGCGGCCCTAGTAGTTGTGGCAGGTTTCGGCCACCCGGTTCAGCTTCGCCACCGTCTCCTGACCTTGGGGGGTGTTCTTGCGCTTCTGCACCGCGGCTTGGACATCCGGGTTGCGGTCCAGGAATCCTTGCACGCGCTCCCGCCGCTCGGGCACCGGAAGTGCCAGCAGCTCTTGCACTTTGGCCTGGGCCTCGGGTCGGCTGTGCAGGCGGTCGGCCAGCTGCGGGGCTTCGGCCTGCAACGCGGCATCGACTTGGGCGTAGCTGCACGTGGTTTCGATCAGCTTGCCCGACGGCTCGGCCGCGGCCACGGGGGCGAGCCCGAATGTCGTTGCCGCCAGTGCGGTGAAGCCGGCGAACAGGCGTGCTGCGGAGCGGAATACTGCCATGATGGTGGCTCTCTTTCGGATCGGTATCGGGCGTGCCGATCACGCCCTTGAGCCATTTGAGCAACCGCGGCGTTGGGTGGACGTTAGGGCGAAAGGGTCGCCGGACCGACCGCCGGCGGCGGTAGCGTGCGGAGATACGCGCACTAGGGCGATCACTGGGGCCCGGAAAGGCAGAAACGTTGCGTCGGTGGATCATCGCGGGCTCGATCAGCCTCGTACTGGTGCTGGCGGCCGCCTCGGCGACGTACAGCCTGGCCCGTTCGCGCACCTATCAATTGGCCGGTGAACTGGTCAGCCGGGTGGACACCACCGAGAAGGTGGTCGCACTGACCTTCGATGACGGGCCGAGCGATTCGACACCGGAGATCCTGGCCATGCTCGCCGCGGCGCGGGTTACTGCGACGTTCTATCTCAACGGTGCCGCTCTGGACCGCTACCCCGAGCACGGGGCGAGGATCGCGCGGGCCGGCCACGAGATCGGCAACCACACCTACACGCACCGCCGGATGGTCTTCGTGAGCCCGGGCACCGTCGCCAGGGAAGTCGAAACCACCGATGCCGCGATCGCGCGCACCGGATACCGAGGGCCCGTCACGTTTCGGCCTCCGCATGGCAAGAAGTTGTGGACGCTGCCGCACTACCTGGCCGAGCACCGGCGCACCACGGTGATGTGGGACGTCGAGCCCGACTCCGCCGGCACCCCGGACACTGACCGCATCGCCGAGGAGACCGCGACGAGCGTCCGTCCGGGATCCATCGTGTTGCTCCATGTCATGGCCGACAGTCGGTCCTCATCCAGGGCCGCGGTGCCGCTGATCGTCGGACGACTGCGCGCCGAGGGATACCGTTTCGTGACGGTGAGCGAACTGCTGGCGCTGGGGACGTGACGTCGATGTCCTGGCCTTACCTGGTGCCCTCGGTGAGATTCGAACTCACACTGCACGGGTTTTGAATCCGTTTCCTCTGCCAGTTGGGATACGAGGGCGCGAGCTACCACCTTAGAGGATGCGGTGAGCCACCCGTTCGGGTAGGCACTGTTACCCCAGGCTCGCCCCCCGTCGGCAATCGCGCGACAATGTGCGTCATGACCGACGCTCCTGCACCCCGCCGCGTGCTCATCGCCGAAGATGAGGCGCTCATCCGTATGGACCTCGCCGAGATGCTGGGCGAGGAAGGCTACGAAGTCGTCGGGCAGGCCGGCGACGGTCAGGAAGCGGTCGACCTCGCCGAGAGCCTGAAACCCGATCTGGTGATCATGGACGTCAAGATGCCGCGCCGGGACGGGATCGACGCGGCCTCCGAGATCGCCACCAAGCGCATCGCGCCGATCGTCATCCTCACCGCCTTCAGCCAGCGCGAACTGGTCGAACGGGCCCGTGACGCGGGCGCGATGGCATACCTGGTCAAGCCGTTCTCGATCAGCGATCTCATCCCGGCGATCGAGGTCGCGGTCAGCAGGTTCGGCGAGATCGCCGCCCTGGAGAACGAGGTCGCGAACCTGTCGGACCGCCTGGAGACACGCAAGCTGGTCGAACGGGCGAAGGGTTTGCTGCAGGCGAACCAGGGGATGACCGAGCCCGAGGCGTTCAAGTGGATCCAGCGGGCCGCGATGGACCGCCGCACCACGATGAAGCGGGTGGCCGAGGTGGTGCTGGAAACCCTCGACACGCCCAGTGAGGACGCCCCCGGCGCCGAGAAGTGACCGTGGCAACCGGCGCCGCCGGTTAAGACTGCGTTTCCGGGGACACCATTTGACCGGCTAACCCGACCGATCCGCGCAACGCGTCGCTCAACATCACGCGACCAGCCGATGGAATGGTTATGGTTTTCGGCGAAGCATCCCCGCCGCGGCAGTCCCGAGCGGAACGACGATGCCGACCTGAACATGGAACCGGAGGTGAGACGTGCGCGGTCACGTGGCACGCAAGGCATTTGCTCTCGGAGGCGCCAGCCTGATGGCCCTGGCGATTGCCGGCTGCAGTCAGAGCACACCCGAAGAAGAGGCGTCCCAGACGGACCTCAAGATCGTGGAGAAGGTGCAGATCGACGAGAGCGGCGCCGAAGTCAAGGCGGCCGAAGGCGCGGCTCCCGCCGATCCGGCCGGCGACGGCACGGCCACCTGCCCGCCGGTGTCCATTGCGATGGCCGGCGCCCTCAACGGTCCCGACGCTGCGCTCGGCATCAACATCAAGAACGGTGTCCAGCTCGCCATCGACAAGCACAACGAGGCCAACCCCGGCTGCCAGGTGCAGCTCAAGCCGTTCGACACCGAAGGTGATCCGCAGAAGGCGTCCAATATCGCCCCGCGCATCGTCGAGGACCAGTACACGATCGGCCTGGTCGGCCCGGCGTTCTCCGGCGAGACCAAGGCCACCGGCGGCGTCTTCGACCAGGCCGGGCTGGTCGCCACCACGGCCTCGGCCACCAACGTGACGCTGTCCGAGAACGGGTGGAAGACCTTCTTCCGGGGCCTGGCCAACGACGGCGTGCAGGGCCCCTCGGTGGCGAATTACCTCAAGAACAATCTGGGACATCAGAAGGTCTGCGTCGTCGACGACAGCACCGACTACGGTCTGGGACTGGCCACCGCGGTGCGCGACACGCTCGGCCCGGTCGCGGACTCGGCATGCAACATCTCGGTCAAGAAGGGCGACAAGGACTTCTCTGCCGCGGTCACCCAGATCAAGGGCGCCGCACCGGACTCGGTGTTCTTCAGCGGCTACTACGCCGAGGCGGCGCCGCTGGTCCAGCAGCTGCGTGACGGCGGCTTCGAGGGCGTCTTCGCCAGCGCCGACGGCACCAAGGATCCCGAGTTCGTCAAGCAGGCCGGTGAGTCGTCCAAGGGTGCGGTGCTCGCCTGCCCGTGCGGCCCGGCCACCGGGTCGTTCGCCGAGGAGTACACCGCGAAGTTCAACACCGAGCCGGGCACGTACAGCGCAGAGGGGTATGACCTGGGCACGATTCTGCTCAAGGGCATCGACTCCGGTGCGATCACCCGGCCGGCCCTGCTGGACTTCGTCCGCAACTACCAGGGTCAGGGTGTGGCCCGCGAGTACCAGTGGACGCCCGAGGGTGAGCTGACCACGACCCTCATCTGGATCTACGACGTTCAGTAACCGCACAGATGAAAGCGCGTCCGAGTGCGCCCGCCTCGGACGCGCTTTCGTCTTCGCAGCCGCCGTCGCACGTAACCGTCATCGCGTCACCGAGGAGCTCACCACCGGATGAACGTGGCCGCCAACATCAACTTCAACGTCGGAGCGCTGTTCGACGGCTTCTGGCAGTTGACGATCGACGGTCTGTCCTGGGGCGCGATCTATGCGCTGGTCGCCGTCGGGTACACCCTGGTTTTCGGTGTGCTGCGGTTGATCAACTTCGCGCACTCCGAGATCTTCATGCTCGGCATGTTCGGCGCCTATTTCGCGCTGGACATCCTGATGGGCTTCACCCCGAGCGGTAACGCCTACAACAAGGGCGTCGCGCTGACCATCCTGTACCTGGGCATCGCAATGCTGTTCGCGATGCTGGTCTCCGGCGGCGCGGCGGTCGGTCTGGAGTTCATCGCTTACCGCCCCCTGCGAAAACGCAACGCCAAGGCGCTGACCTTTCTGATCACCGCGATCGGCATGTCCTTCGTGCTGCAGCAGTTCGTGCTGTTCATCCTGCCCACGTTGATACCGGGCTACGGGGGGCCGAATGCGCAGCAGCCCATCGTGTTGGTGCAACCGAAAACCCAGTTCGAGGTGTTCGGGGTGGCGATCTCCAACACCACCATCGTCATCATCGGGTCGGCACTGGTGCTCGCCCTGCTCACCGATGTGGCGCTCAACCGCACCAAGCTGGGCCGCGGTGTGCGCGCCGTCGCCCAGGATCCGAATACCGCCACGTTGATGGGTGTTTCGCGGGAACGGGTCATCATGACGACATTCCTGATCGGCGGCCTGCTCGCTGGCGCCGCAGCGCTGCTGTACACGCTCAAGGTTCCCCAGGGCATCATCTACTCCGGCGGATTCCTGTTGGGCATCAAGGCTTTCTCAGCCGCCGTGCTCGGCGGTATCGGCAACCTGCGCGGCGCCCTGCTCGGCGGCCTGCTGCTCGGCATCATGGAGAACTACGGTCAGGCGGTGTTCGGAACCCAATGGCGGGATGTCGTCGCGTTCGTCCTGCTGGTGTTGGTGCTGCTGGTCAGGCCGACCGGCATATTGGGTGAGAGCCTGGGGAAGGCGCGAGTATGACGAGTCCTGCCCGCCAGAGCACCCGCTGGGCCAAGCTGATCGACTGGTGGGACGGTTTGACCAGGGCCCAGAAATGGGTGTTCGGCATCGTGTTGTTCGCCGGTATCGCGCTCTCGCCACTTTTCACCCCCGCATTCCTGGACACCCCCGGGATCAGTTTCGGCGGCACCATGGCCCAGTTCGCGATGGTGGCCATCATCGCGATCGGGCTGAATGTCGTTGTGGGACAGGCCGGCCTGCTCGATCTGGGGTATGTCGGCTTCTATGCCGTCGGCGCGTACACGGTGGCCCTGCTGACCAGTCCGGAAAGCCCGTGGAACCAAATGGGTGCTTCCGGTTTCTTCAGCACTCCGTGGGCCTGGCTGTCGTGTGTGCCGATCGCGATGGCGGTGACCGCCCTGAGCGGTCTCATCCTTGGTACCCCGACGCTGCGGCTGCGCGGTGACTACCTGGCCATCGTCACGCTGGGTTTCGGTGAGATCATCCGGTTGTTGGCCGACAACCTGGCCGATGTCACCAACGGCCCCCGCGGGCTCAACGAGGTTGCCTTCCCGCATTTCCTGGAAAGCGAGCAGCATCCCGAGGGCGTGTTCTCGGTGTCGAACTCCGGCGGTGACGCCAACTACGGCACCTGGTGGTTCTGGCTGGGCCTCATCCTCATCGTCGGCATCCTGCTGCTGGTCGGAAACCTGGAGCGCAGCCGGGTGGGCCGCGCCTGGATCGCGGTCCGCGAGGACGAGGACGCCGCAGAAGTCATGGGCGTCAACGCATTCAAGTTCAAGCTGTGGGCGTTCACCATCGGTGCGGCCATCGGCGGTCTGTCCGGTGCGTTGTATGCCGGCCAGGTGCAGTACGTCGCGCCGCCGACCTTCAACATCATCAACTCGATGCTGTTCCTGTGCGCCGTGGTACTCGGCGGGCAGGGCAACAAACTGGGGGTCATCCTCGGCGCGTTCATCATCGTCTACCTGCCCAACCGGCTGCTCGGCGTGCACTTCGCCGGTATCGACATGGGCAACCTCAAGTATCTGTTCTTCGGGCTCGCGCTGGTCGTGCTGATGATCTTCCGTCCGCAGGGCCTCTTCCCGGCACGTCAGCACCTGCTCACCTACGCGAAGGCCGCCCGTGATCTGTTGCGCACCAAGCCGGCGGACACGGAGCCGGTGAAATGACCGAACCCGAGCGCTTCGAGCACGTCGCCGAGATCGCCGGTGTGCATCGCGAGATCCACGCCGCCGAGGGCGAAGTCCTGCTGCAGACACACGATCTCACCGTCCAGTTCGGTGGCCTGACGGCCCTGGACGCCGTCTCCTTCGATATCAAACGCGGCGAGATCCTCGGGCTGATCGGCCCCAACGGGGCCGGCAAGACCACTTGTTTCAACGCCATCACCGGGGTGTACCGGCCCAGTTCGGGATCGGTCACCTTCGACGGATCGACGATCGGGCGGATCAAACGGCATCAGATCACCCGATTGGGCATTGCACGTACCTTCCAGAACATCCGGCTGTTCGGTGAGATGACGGCGCTGGAGAACGTCATGGTCGGTACCGACGCGCGCCATTTCACCTCGGTTCCGGGGGCATTGTTCCGGTCGGCTCGGCACCGCCGTGAAGAGCGGGCGGCCATCGAACGCTCGGCCGCATTACTCCACTTTGTCGGTATTGCGCACCGCGGCGAGGAGAAGGCAAAGAACCTGTCCTATGGCGACCAGCGCCGCCTGGAGATCGCGCGGGCGCTGGCCACCGAACCCAAACTGCTGTGCCTGGACGAACCCGCCGCCGGATTCAACCCGAGTGAGAAGTCCGCGCTGATCGATCTGATCCGAAAAATCCGCGATGACGGCTATACCGTGCTGCTCATCGAACACGATATGCGGCTGGTGATGGGTGTGACCGACCGGATCGTGGTCCTGGAATTCGGCCGCAAGATCGCCGACGGACTGCCTGCCGAAATCCGCGAGGACCCGAAGGTCATCGCTGCCTACCTGGGGGTGCCCGATGACGAACTCGGCTGAGGACGACCCGCGGCCGGTGCTGCTGGAGGTGCGCGACGCCGTCGTGCATTACGGCAGGATCCGGGCCCTGCACGGCGTTTCGCTGTCGGTGCACGAGGGGGAGCTGGTCACGCTGCTCGGGTCCAACGGTGCGGGGAAAACCACCATGATGCGGGCCATCTCGGGGCTGCTGCCGCTCACGTCGGGCTCGGTGTGGTTCGACGGTGTCGATATCGGCAAGGTCAAAGCCCACCGGCGGGTGGCTGCCGGTCTCATCCAGGCGCCCGAGGGGCGCGGGGTCTTTCCCGGTATGACAATCATCGAGAATCTCGAAATGGGTTGCTACGGGCGGAAGTTCCCGTCGAAGGCCGAACACGACGAAAAGCTGGACTGGGTGCTGACGACGTTCCCGCGCCTCGCCGAACGGCGACATCAGGTCGGCGGCACGCTCTCCGGCGGTGAGCAGCAGATGCTGGCCATCGGGCGTGCGTTGATGGCGCGACCGAAGGTCCTGCTGCTCGACGAACCGTCGATGGGTCTGGCGCCCATGGTGATCTCCCAGATCTTCCGGATCATCTCCGAGATCAACAGCCAGGGCACCACGGTGCTACTGGTGGAGCAGAATGCGCAGCAGGCCCTCAGTCGATCCGACCGGGCGTACATCCTGGAGACCGGCGAGGTCACCCGCACCGGTGTGGCCGGCGAGCTGCTGAAGGACGACAGCATTCGGGCCGCTTACCTCGGCGTGGCCTGACACGTCGCCGTCTCCGCGAGAGTGCGTGTCTGCGGGCCGACACACCGTGCCAAATCAAAGTTCACGCACACTCACGAGATGCGGAACCGCTTCACCCGTGCGGTCGCCCCGGCCACCAGCTCCAGTCGGCTGCGCGGCACGCCCAGATGGGTGGCGAGCAGCGCGATGACGGCGGCGTTGGCCTTTCCGTCCACCGCACGCTCGGGCACGTACACCGTCAGCGTGCCGTCCTCGCCGACCTCGACGAGCGGACCCTTACGGCTGCCGGGCTTGACCCGGACGACGAGGCTTTCGCTCACTCGGCCATTCTCGCGCGAGCGTGCGCATACTCTGGGCTGTGCCCGGTGTGTTGGGGTGCAGACACGCACGCTCGCGGGATGGGGGCCCTCGTTATTTGGCGACGATGACCGAGGATCCGTGGCCGAAGAGGCCTTGGTTGGCGGTGACGCCGACGGTGGCTCCTTCG
>JAKJHY010000035.1 GCA_021648845.1 Mycobacterium sp. MBM
GACGCGATGTTGACGCTGCTGACAACCACTGTGCCGGCTTCGATTTCACCTCGGGCGAGGCTGTCGAGTTCGGCGCCTGGCGGCGCCTATGTGCCTGGTTGAGTATGGTTGTTAGACAATGGTTTTCAAGTTATCGGGTTGGGTTGGATGGCCTGCGGCCATCGCCGTCGGTCGCTTTGCTGTTGTGCTGCAATGGTTTTGGTGTTCGTAAGGTGGTGATGGCTTCGCCATCGGTTACGCTGTCAATCTTACTGTATTGCAGTGGTTTTCGGCTACTCTGTCTCGGCTTCGCCTCGACCGTGGTGGACAGCTATCGCACTCCGGCCGGCGGATTGAGTCGACGCCCGTTGCCGGACACGCCATCCCGTCTTACCGATCGGGCTACGCCCTCAACACCAGAACCACTGAACACCAACGTATTCCATTATCACCGCACCACAGGCCAGGCCGACAGACCACCACCACAGAAGCCCAGCAGACCAGACGACACCGCCGCACAGCCACACCCCAAAACTTTGCCACACAAACACCCAACACCAATACCTGAGACGGAAGGTCAGGCGAAAAGGCCGGCCAGGCGCGCCAGTGGTCGGCTTCAGACGCCCCGAGCAGGGTCGTAGCCGAGAACCTCCTCACGCTGGGCCCTGGTGAACGGTTCGTGAGCGCTGAGCAGCGGCCACACTTCACGGCTCAGCACGTCGAGCAGCTTGTCCCTGCCGTCCCCGCAGTTAGCGTCGTCCTGGTCCTCAACCATCGATCCGCCGGCCAGCAGCGATGCTCGCGAGATACGCCTTGACGGCCGCAGACCGCCGATGGCCCTCGGGCACGACCCGACCCTCCAGCTTCGCCGACGCCCTGGTCGCGCGCACCCCAGCAGCCTTGATAGCAGCCTTCGACACCACCACTTCCTTGGGCGTCCGGCTCTCCATAAATTGCGACCCTACCGAACCCTGGGGCCCGCTGACCACGGCGTTTATCGAGCTTCCACTGTTGCCGGGCGGAACCCACTGCACCACGGACGCCCGTCTTATCCCGGCGGCAGTGGCCGGCGGATCAACACCGGTAGCCCATAGCCCGCGTAGGCGTAGCTCCCCTGCTCATCGACCGTGGGCTCGGCGAAGCCAAACCGCTGGTACCAGCCCATCAACCGCACCGTGTTGATCGCCTCTACCGTGCCCGAACCCGACCCTCGCACCTTGCACAGCACTGGCAGCTGCCTAACGTCGGCGTACCGGCACACCGCCGCCAGCAGCTCGCTTCCCAGACCGCGACTGCGGTATCCGTCCTCGACAACCAGATCATCGAGGCTCAGATACTCCGACAGCCCTGCCCTGGCCGCATTGTGCGTCAAATAGAACAACCCCAACTGGTCGTCATCGAAGAGCCGCGCCGGGTCCACCCCGGTTACCTCGACGAAATCCTCGGGCACACCAGGCCACGGGTTCGGACCGATAATCATCGGTCCGATTGCGCGGACCAGGCCACCCGTTCATCGGAATAGCGCTCAACATCGGCAGCGATAAGCGGGGAGCTGGCGAGCTGCTCGATGCGCTCGATGGCACTGCGAAACCTCAAGGGTTCGCTGTCCTCGGCCGCCGGGGTCAAGCGGTCCTCGCTTCCCAATCCATAGTCGTACTACGTCACTAGCTGTGCTAGCAACGCTAGCTAGCATCCTCGTTCGGTGAGATACGCGTCAATCGCTAGATCAGTAATGGAAGCAATGCTGATCGAACGGTCACCGGTCTCGTACCGCAGCTTGTCGACGGCCTTGCCCAGGCGCTCCTTGGTCGACGGCCTGATCCGTACGTTGTGCTGTTCGGTCAACCGCTCGACAGCGGCTTTCCTGCCCTGCGTCTGCGGTACGGGCGCTGGCGGGTTGGCCTGGCTGACCACTGCGTCTCGGTCTGGAATGGAATCGGCCGGATGAGGCCGGCTGATCGCCGGCCGGCGGGCAGTGCTGCTCATGCTGGTTCTCCAATCTTGATCCCGAGTTCATCGAGCAAGTCGTCGTAGGCCACCTGCAGGCTCAGCGCTCTCCCCCCGCGGAACTGGTGAATCGGTTGCTCTGCGCTGTGAGCGTCCTGACGCGCAGCGAGATCAGGAATAACGGTGCGCGCCACCAGCTCGCCGTAGGCCTCGCGCAGCTCTCGTTCGCGGTCGATGTGCTCGCCCTTGTTCTGCCGGCGAGACACCACGACCTTGGCCAGCTCGATGCGAGGATTGGGCCGAAGCTTCACCCGCTGGATAGTGGCCTCCAGTCGGCCGACCGCCTTCACAGAATCCCGTGTCGGCTCCGTGACCGCATAAACGTCGTCAACTGCCAGCAGGACCGCGTACAACAGCTTCCCAAGGCTAGGTGGGCAATCGAAGAGGACGGCGTCATACGGCGACAGATCCAAGCCCTCGAATGCCACATCGAGACGGAACACCAGATCCGAAGCACCACTTGACTCCGCATCTGACAGATTCAGGTGGGACGGGATGAGATCGATGCCGTCCCATTCCGTCGCCACCACCGCGTCGACTGCGCAGCCAGCTTCGGTTCGGTCCATCAGGTCGGCCGTCGTGAGTTGATCGCCGGCGGTGTAAACACCGAGGCCCTCAGTCGCGTTGGCCTGGGGGTCCATATCCACCACGAGTGCCCGGCCGCCGCGGTGGCTGATCGCGCTGGCGAGGCCCAGCGTGGTCGCGGTCTTGCCCACACCACCCTTCTGGTTGGCCAGCGCATGCCGAATTCGCTGCATTGCTTAACGCCCCTTCCGGGTAGATAGCTTTGATAGCTAGTAATGCTAGTATTGCAAGCCTAGCGCACATAGCGTTACTTGCTATGAGCGCTAGGCGAGCGTGTCGAGCGTGCTCGCCTAGCTAGCGAATGAGATCCCGCGTAGTAACCCGCACACCATTCTTGACCTGGGGTTCCACGCCCTGGGGACGGAAGTTCTAACAAGCTATGAAACTAGTTTCGCGCACGTCCGCGCGGGACTTATTGCGGACCTGCGCTACCTTGGCGGGCGCTCACCCACGCCCCCAGTGGGGGAGTGAGGGCGTTGGCCCAGGTGGCATCACCTACTCGGCGTTGTCGCCGAACTCCTTTTCGATCAACTGCAGGACAAGCTGCTTTATCGTCACGCCCGTTGTGACAGCCCGAATCTTCACCTTGCGGTGAAGACGGTCAGGAATCATCACGTTGAGCTGAGTCGTGGGCTCCTTCTCTGACATACAGAGATCATACGCAGTTTCATATAAAGGTAGCTCCATAGGCCCACACGTTGCAACAAAACTAGGTTAGTATCTACCTATCAACCTAGGTTGCTTTATCGCTAGCTAGCAGACTGAAGGTGCGTTCCAAGATGGCCGACCACCACAGCTACGACCCCGACCCGTTAGGCACGTTCGCCCAGGTGCGCCAAGCGCTCAACCAGCGCAGCCACGCGTACCGCCACGCGGGAGGTCGCTACCTACTCCTCAGCGGCATCCTTCACAAAGCCCGCCGCGGCGAACTTCAACGAGAATGGCGGACGCACCTGCCCGCGTCCGCCCTTTCGCCGAGCTTCACCGTTGGCCCTGAATGGCGCGGCATCGATCTGGCGATCGATGAGTTGGCCGCAATGCCCACCCAGCCCTGGGAGCCGTACGCGACCGCGGGGAACTGGCGGCGCGCCTTGGATGCCTGGTACGCCGCCGCACTAAATCTTGAGGCCGCACGCGAAGCCGAGCGGTGGCGCTGGCAAGCCACAGAACCCGACCTACTCGATACCGATGGGCAACCCGCTGCGGCGGCACTCGACGAGATAGACCGCGAGCGCCAAGCAACTAACCGATGGTGGGACGAGCAGCAAGACACTCGCGACACCCTCACTGCCTCCTACCTCGCTGGTCTCGCGGGCGGCGGCGACCACATCAACTGGGTCGACTGGTACGTCCACCGCAAGCAACGGGCCACCCTCGGAGCGACCTCCGGCTGGACAGCGTGGATGGAACAGCTGCCCAACTACTGGACCAATCAACCGAAGGAGGGTTTGCAGTGAACCAAATTGCCCCCGGTCGAGCAGCAGTTTTGACCCCAAACCGCCCTTACCATCAAGTCATGGAGGGGAACACGCCACCGGACCGAGCGCCGCACCCAACGCACCAGCCGGCGCCGGCGCCATACAACGGCGCACCCCCACCGCCATGGCCGCCCCAGGCGCCCCCATACCCCATGGCACCTGCGGCGAGGTCGGGACGCTCCCTCTGGATCATCTTCGCCGGCATCGTGATCGCCGGTGCCCTGATAGCCGGCGCCGCCTTCCTCGCCCTCAGCGGCAAGGGCACCCCATCCACGGCCGGCGACCCGCCCACAGCAGCAGCACCCACTTCCACCGATGAGCCGGCCAACGCGGCCGCAAGCTCCACATGCAAAGCCTGGAAAACCACCCGAGCGACACTCGACGCCGGTCCAGGTCTACCTGCGGGATGGGACTGGAACACACCGAACATCGATACCTATATCTCCAATCGCAACGCTGCAACGACAAAGGTCATCGACCTGTTCGAGCCGAAGATTGCTGAGACGCCGGCGGACGTCGCGGCGGCTGCGCGCGACTATGTAACGGCGAAGCGCAACGAGATTCGCATGCTGGCCGATAAGAGCTTCACCTCTGCCGACGCGGTAAGCGTCAACGCTGCCCGCGCGCAGCTAGATCAGCTCTGCGACGTCAGCTAAATCGGGTCCGCCATGCCTCCAATGCCGCCCGGTCCTAATGCCGCTGAGATCCTCCAGGGATTATGGGAGGAGACGCTGGAGCCGGCCGATCTGACACGGCGATCGCTGGAACTCAAGGAGCTGTCGCGTCAACTGGTGGCGACGGCAGAAGATGGCCTGGCCAAGACCCGATACCTGCTGAACAACTACGGCCAGGGCGCCCTCGCCGAGGTTATCTGCCAAGCCTGGACCGACTACTGGGTCAAGGTCGCGACTGTGGCCGCGCAAGTGCTGCAATCATCCGCCTGTCTGGACGCTTGGGCAACGACATTGGGCTCCATGCTGTTCAACATGACAGGGGTCGTCGAATCCGCCGAGGCCATGATCAGAGCGCTCGAAGCCGCCAGACCCATCATGGAAACCCTCTACGGGATCGACGTTGACGCTGAAATCCAGACAATCAAAGAGCAAGCTCAGGAAGACGTGCGCGCTCTCTCAACTGCCGCCATGGGCGCCTTGGCCGCCGTTCCCAGCTGGGCCGGACAAATCCCTGCCGGCCTCTCCACGCCCGGCAGTAGCGGTAACGCCGGCAGCACCAGCAACAGCGGCGCCGCAGGACCCGGCGAAGCGTCACCTCTCGCCAACAACGGCAATACCGGCAGCACCAGCAACAGCGGCGCCGCAGGACCCGGTTCTGCAGGTTCGCCGCTAACTAGCACCGGATCTGGTGGCGCGTCGGCACCGAGTTCCACGGGCGGCAGCAGCGGGTCAATCAACGGGGGCAGCGGTTCCGCGCCCACTTCGTCTACGCCGTCAGCCTCAGGGTCTTCGGCACCTACAACCGCCGCATCCGGTGGAGCCAACGGATCACCGAGTCAGTCGGTCGAATCGCTTGCGCCCGCATCTTCTTCGGCGGGTGGTTCCTCGGCATCTCCGTCGACTACGGGATCGCAGACTTCAGGGCCGACGCAATCGACCGCACCGGACGCCGCAGCTACGACCTCTTCGAGTACTGCACCAGCATCTAGTGGAACACCCACTACGCCGCCTGCTGCGAGTTCATCCGCGGCGGGAGTTGCCCCGATGTCGGGTGTGGTGTCGTCGGCGGCTGCGGCCGGCGGTGCGCCGAGTTCTGCGCTACCTCCGGTGAGTGCTGCGGCCAGCCCTATCGCGTCGGCAGCGGCGGGTGCGGTTCCGGCCCCGCCACCTGTGCCGCCGCCGACACCGGCCGCTCCGTTGTCTCCGGTATCGCCGGGAAGCTCACTGGCCCCGCCCCCTCCGGCGGCGGCGGTTCCTCCTCCGCCTGCGCCTGGTGTGCATGCTTCGGCGGCGCCCGGACCCGGACCTGCTGCTCCAACATCACCGCCACTTCCACAGGCAGCACACCCAGGCAGCTCGGCGTCTACGTCGGCGACTCCGCCGCCAAATGCCGCGGCATCACCGTCACAGTCGACGCAGCAGGGACAACCTGACAGCCCGTCCACGGCTGACCGGGGTGGGGCTGCGAATCCGGTCGTGGCGCTCAGCAGTGTGCACGATCCGCTGATAGCACCAGCCGCGTTCGTAACCCCGCCAATCGTGTTCGCGCCAGCACCCGACCACGAGGATTTGGCCGCTGTCCGCATCACTTTGGAAGCAGTTGGTGGTGGTGACCACGTGCAGTGGGCCGCAGGAATGGTGGCCGTCAGTGGCGGCAAACACCTCGTCGTTACCAGCGATCGCGGTCGCGGATGGATGCCTCCCAACGCGGTCCTGCCGGCCAACATCGAGCAACCATGGAATCGCCCTGAGGCCGCACAGTGGGAGGGCCTGGTCGACCCCGCGAGGGTCATTGTGGAGTACACGGCGGCAGTCGGAGGCGTTCTCACAGCGCTTGCATCAACGAACTTCAGCCCACCGAGCGTCGTCGCCCAAGTGCCATTCGTCTATGTGGACGCGACTGAACGAGCGCACCCGGAACTGCTCACCTCACCGATCCTCCGCGGCCCCACGGCCACCCGATTTGATCTGCAAATCAGTCCGGGGCTGCGCAAGAGCGCAAGCCGCTACAACACCGAACCTGAGCAGCGGCAGCAGGCTCTCGCGTGCGCATACGCCGCACATCTCGACGCCGAAACGTTGTCGGAAGGCGTGTGGCATAGCGATGTTCGCCCGCGTCTGTATGCCGTGCTACAGGATCGTCAGACTATGGCGCCAACGCGCATTGCGGAAGTCCGACCGCTACTGGATGAACTCAAAAACGAGTGGCTCACGTTGCGCGACAGTGAGCATGCCGCGCGGGTCGACGTCCGCGATGTAGCGGTGGGTCAGCTCGACAACAGCGGGGGCGCCGGCCTGCCGTATCTGATGCAGGGGTACGCCGCCGAAGCCGCACTCGGACTCTTCAATTCGTCGGCTCCTGGCGCGTTCTCCTGCGCGCTGTACCACTGGGCAAGACTGCGCGATTACGTCGCTGACTCTTCTGCAGTCGCGTCATGAACGCACGCACTCGCGCGCATCTCCTCGCGGCCTACGCCGAGCACATCCGCGCACTACACGCCCACCTTGGAACTACTGCCGCCGTCACATCGGGCGACGTCATCAGGTCCGACGAGATTCTGCCGGGTCCACCGATGGAGTACTCACTGCGGGCGCGACTGGAGAGCGGACTGGTGATCGACGCCCACGAACAAGTGCAGTGGGCCAGCGAGCGCTCCACCGCCGCTGCTGCGTGGTGGAGCAGTGAGCTGGCCGCCGCTCCTGCTGTCTGGAAGTACGGCCTATTCGCGCCGCGCTGGGAGGACCGACCTGGGCACTGGTGTGTAGAGGTGAAGCGGTGGGTCCCCGTGGCCAGCAACGACTCACTCGCGGACCGCAATGCACGTGCCGCGGGCATCCCCACATTTCCGGTAGAGATCCGTATGCAATTGCAGGAGTTGTCCTCTTTGAAGTCCGAGGACCGCAGCCCCCTGGGCCTTGTTTCCACCGCCATTACGGGTCTCAAGATCGCCGCATCTGCGGCGTAACAACCGCCCAGGCCGTGGACACCGCGATCCGTTCGCCACCGTTGGGACGCACTCGGCTTAGTTGTCGGCTAGGGCGCCCATGCTCATCGCGTTGGGGCGACACCCCACATATCTACCTTTACGGGTGAATTCACATGAACATTCACACCTTCATCGCTAGGTGTGTAGATACCTCGCAACCTGCATAAATAGGTGCCTAGGTCTTCTCACGCAAGGGATTTACGCTGCCCTTATCACTCCGTTGCACGGCCAGCGTACCCCCCTTGTCAAGGGGAGTGCCTCAATCCGCCGGTCAACTGGCGTGTCGATGTTCGGAAAAGCAACCCCGGACTTAAAGCGTGTCGCGCGTGACTAATACAGTTTCTAACGTTTGAGTGTGCGGTATGGGTCAACGGCACAAGGGATCGCGGGTCCTTGTCATCGCTCCGGTGGTGGCGGGCGTGCGCGATGGCATCGACAAGCTGTCGGCTGAGACTGGCGTCGAGCGCTCCACACTTCTGGCCGACGCCGCAGCCGGCCTGGTCGGGCACCCGGATCTCATCGAGGCTGTTCGCTTCGACATCAGCCCACCCGCCGAATGGCCACTAGGTGGCGATGAAGGACCGCGGGCCCTGCCGGGGTGTCTGACAATCGCATCCAGGCTTCCTGCGCCCGTCTGCGTGGGCCTGGAGCAGATCGTGGCCCAGATCGGCGCCAAGCGAACGACGCTGCTCGGCGACTTGGCAGCAGCTGTGATCGGACGGCCTGATCTGGCCCGCCGGCCTCATATTGCTCGCCTGATCCTCGGGGAAGCCCCCGCTTCCCACGTCTTCGACGGCGGGAGGTTGCAGCTGGCGATGTGACGATCCTTCGCACCGAATCGGTGCGGTCTTCACACATCTGAATAGCTCGGGTGCGAGGTAGCACCACCAGGCTTTGAGATAGTCCAGAAATTTTCGAAGCCCCCGGCGGGAACCAGGGGCTTCGGGATCGATCTCAAGTTATCGAGTCGAGTTGGAGCTCGGCTCGGGTGGGGCTGGCACCCCATTCCCCGAAGGGACATGTCTTGACGGACAGGTCTCACGGTAGCGCATGTCCCCGGTCAGGTACACCGGGGCGCGCAAATCGTGACATTCAATTTTCGTCCCGTGCGGTTCGTGCTGCACGAGCTGCGGAACGGACTCAGGCGCGGCGTGCGCGGCGTGAGTGGATCGTGCGCGCTGGGTGCGCGCCGACCACCACACCAATGTGGACCAGCCGCGCGGGCTGGATCGACGAGCTAACCGCGTGGGCCGACACCGAGGCCGGCCGCGCGGCGTGCGCGCGCAAGGTGCGCTCGCCAATGCTGCTGCGCGTGGCCGTGGCTTTGGCCGCGCACGCCGATCACAGCACCGGCCGGCACTGCGCCGTCACCAACACCGTCGTCGCCAAGACCGCGGGCTGCACGGTGCGCACCGTCAGCACCGTGCGCACCGTGCTCCGCGAAGCGGGTTTCGCCGTCGAGGTGCATCGCGGAACCGGCTCGGCGGCGGCGCCACGGTCAGCGCGCCGGCCCTCGGTGTGGCATCTGGTGAGCCGCCGCGCGCCTGTGGATAACCGCGCTGTTTTCCACCTACCCCCATCCCGAAGGGATAGGGGGTTAGCTCTCGTTGGTAACACCTCACCAAGCACGCGCACGCGCGCGCCGAAAACGAAATCTCCCTCCAAGAAACCACCGCAGCGAGCCCGGCGCTACGCGCCGAGGCCGCTGCACGTACAGCAGCTCGCCGCCGGCGTCATGGCCCGCAGCCGTGGTCTGTCCCACGTGCATACAGGGCACATCTGCGACGCACTGACCCGCTCCGGTCTCGACCTGGACACCTGGACTGCACGGGCAATCACCGACGCTCTCGACGCCGACATGCGCACTCGCGGCTGGTCGTGGCCAGACCGTATCGAGCGCCCGGGACCGTTCCTGGCATCCCGGCTACGACGACTGCCGGTGCGCCCCTGCGGGGCGCCCCGAGGCGGCGTGACCGCCGCCAGCCTAGACAGCAGCGCGACACCGAGCGTGGCCGTATCCGTTCTGCCCTCACCAGTACACGACACCAGCCCAGAACCGATCGCGGTGCCGGCTAGCGCCAGCCACCGGGCCGCCGCTATGGAGTACTTCCGACTGCATCGATCGAAGAAACCGGGAATCTGAGATGAGCACCCACGCGCCCAGAAATGCCCGGAAAATCACCCGCCCGCACGGTCCGTGGCGTCCGGTGCGACCGCTCACCGGACCGATCGACAGACCACCCACGCGACCCCCGTGGCGGCGGTTAGCGTGGTCGCTGCGATGACGAATGCACGGGTCTGCGACCGGTTCCAAGTCCTACTGGACTTCGACGGCCTGCTGATCGACATGGAGCCGTTTGCCTTCGAGTTAGGTACCTCAGGCAGGGATCGCTGGAGTCGATTCCTGGCTCACACCGCCGAGGCCGCCCCCATCGTCGAAGGCGTTGAGCTGGTCGCAGCGCTGCGCCGAATCCGGTGGCGCTACTCGATCTCCACGACCAGGCCGGCCGCGGTGCGAGCGGTTCAACCGACCCCGCCCAAGACGTTCGTGGATCACCGCCCATCGATTCGCTCATGGACGCGTACGCATCTGCCGTTGCAGCCCACCAACATCTTTCTGCGTCGTGGTGCCGGCGCCGCGGAGGCCTGCAAAACCGAGCACTTCTTCACCACCGCTACTGCTCTCCCCAAGAGACAGATGGCCGCCCTGTTCGTCGATGACGAACCCGCCGTAGTCGATGCACTCGCCGAGGAACTACCGGCGCTGCACATCAGCGACCTCGCGGGACTTTCCGACGCCGACCTGACCGCCAGGCTGCACTACAGCGCTGCCGCCGCCGAACCACTACACCGCAACCATGCCGAGCAGGTGGCTGCACTCAGATAGGACATCCTGAAGCCCGCTATCGCCGATAGCGCGTCCCCGGCACGTCGAGGTGCGCTCAGGTCAGCGCCGGCGGCGGACTTGTTCGGAGTAGCGCTTGTAGATTGCGGGCTCGGTGATGCCCAGTGTCGCGGCGATTTCGGCGACAGTTGCACCGCGATCTCGTGCGTCACGGACCGCGGGAGACGGATCGGACACAACGCCGGCGACGAGCTGGAGAGTCAGTAGTGCCCAGGACTTCTCGATCGCACTCATGAGCGCATAACGCGGGTCTGAGGTGTTGCGCTCGGTGAGGACAGCGGCAGCAGAAGCAGCGTCGCCGGCACCGTCCGCGAGACCGCTGACCAGATGCGCAGCTGCCGCTAGGCGAGCCGCGTCCAAAGCCGCAGCCGCGATGGTTTCACGGGCGGCATCAGCCTGATCATCGCTGAGTCCGTACAACGCCATCTCCGCATCATAGGGCGGCAATTGGACTTTCACGGCAACCAACGACCAACCTTCTGTCTTGACTAAAACTAACTCAAAGTATAGAAAAGAATGACTTAAAGTTTATTTGAGAGGGGCGGGCGACATGGCAAAGCGGACACGGCTGCGGATTCAGGAAGCGTGCGATGACCTGTACTGCGACCCGGATGACGCGGCGGCTGCGGGCCGGTTGCGGCAGCTGCTGGGTCGGGTGCCGGCGGCGTCCTCCAACGGTGTCGGCGCGCACGTCGGTGTGGTGTCTCGTGCGTCGTGGCGGCGGCTGGTGAAGATCGCCTGCGACGAGCTGCATGACGACCCGGCCGATGACGATGCTCGGGACCGGCTGTTGCTGCTGCTGGCCGCCGGTGACGGCGGCCTGGCCCCCGCGGTGGCCTGACGATGGCTGTGTTGGCGGGCTGGTATCCCGACCCGACCGCAGCTGCGGCGTATCGATTTTGGGATGGCCGGCAGTGGACGTCCGCAGTCGCTACCGTTCCGGTGGCCGCGGTGCCGCTGGCGGGCGCGCCGTCGCGGGATTGGTGTCAGCGGCACCCGGCGTGGACGACGCTGATCGTGTTCTGGGTCGCGTGCACGATCTGGCAGTGGGAGTGGCTGGTGCCGGTGGCGGCAGTCGCTGCCGCCGTCGTGGCCGGGTGGCGGTGGGTTCGGCGCCGCCGCGCACGGCTGGCCGCTGACGCCGACCGCCAGAATGCGTGGGCGTTGGCCGGCGATGAGCGGGGTGTCTTCGGGGACTTTCTTCCGGTTGCGGCGACGGAAAACCGGTGATCACCCGGTACTCACCAAGTGTGTGCCGATCGAGTCGTGAGCCGGGCGGGCCCCGCCGCTGCTCGGGCCACCAGCGCGCCCGCTACCAGTCCTCGGTGGCGCTGGTCGCCGCGGCGGAGCACGACCAGGACCGGCTGCGCGCACTGCTCGCGGCACCACCCCCGCCGTCCCCGGCCGGGTTGGACCCCCGGCGCCGAATGGAGCTGTGGCGGTGCGGTATCCGCGCTTTCGGCGCCGAGTCGGCCGCAGATTTCCCAGTCATCGCCGAGCGGGCTGGTGACCCGGAGGCCTGGGGGTTTTACACCAACCGGCGGGGCCGGATAGAGACCTGGCAGGACCACGATGCTGACGATTTCCTCGACGATATGCCGGAGGCTGATCGGGCTGCCCTCACGGCCTACACCGCCGGCTGGTCGCCGGAGATGAACCGCGCGGTGACCGGCGATGAGCCCCCGCCGGTCGATCCCGAGGCCCGGGCGATGGCCGATCGAGTGGTGTCGGTGTTGACCCAGTTCGATGAATATGCGCGCGCCGATCGCCGGCCGGCGGCCACGGTGCTGCGCGGTGTTCCGATGCCGCCAGGGTGGAACGACCAGCGAGAGCTGTTCGACACGGTGTATCCGGTCGGTGCGCGGGTGGACCTGGGGCAGATCGCCAGCACGTCGCACAATACGGCCGTGGCGCTGGAGTTCGCCGATGAGGAGCAGGCCTACATCATGGTGATCCAGTCGCGGGCAGCGCTGCCCATCCGGTCGGTATCGGCCAACCCGGCCGAGGACGAGTCGATTCTGGGGCCGGCGCAGCGGCTGCGGGTGGTGCACGTCGACCCGCAGGGACACGCCACCGCCGGCAGGCCGGCGGTCTATTTGGTCGCCGAGGATCTGGTGGCCGCCGCACAAGCTCGCGCCGGCGCGGTGCGGGCGTCAGCGTGAAGGGAGACCATCGGGACATGGATGCCACACCGACGTCAGCTGTGCTGACCCGCGCCCAGCTCGATCTGCTCGCCGAGCGCGTCGACGCGGGCGCGGACCCGCACGGCTTGGCGTTGTGGATTTCGCGGATCACCGCGACCGGCGCGCTGAGTGTCGAGACGATCCGGGCCGCAGCCGAGGACCTCAAGCTCGGCTATGACGACGGCTGGTATGCCGCCGCTGATGCCGCCGAGCGTTCACCGTCGTGAGCGAAGAAGAGGTCGCCGTGCCGGCGGGCATGACCGCGCTGGTTTACCCAGAGTGGGCCAGCGCGGCCGACCCGGACATTCCTCGTCAGCTCACCGCTGTCGCGGTGCGGCTCTACGAGCTGTTCGGCAGCGGCGATCCCGCCGCCAGTGCGCTTCCGGAGTTCCCGTTCAGCACGGCCACCGGCCAGGGATCGGGCATCGACGCCTATGACAACCTCAAGCGGGACTTCCAGCGCATCGAATCCGAGTTCGACGCTGCGGCACAGGCATTCAAGAGTGCGGTGCACGATTCGGCGTATCGAACGCGTGCCGGCCGCGACGCGATCAACAACGCGATCGCGGTGTTCAACTCCACCACTGAAGCGCTCGACAGCGATGACTGGAACGGACTGTTGCAGGCCGAGTCCACGATGCTGGCCACGGTCAAAACCGAAGTGAACAATGCGGCGACCCATGCCGAGCCGGTACCCCTGCCGCCCGGTATCGACTATTCGCAGGGCATGCCGTTGCCCGGTATCGACACTCCGGCGCCGGGGGGACCGCCGGCGGCTACGGCCGAGGGACCGAAACCGGGTTCGGGTGGCCTGGCTGACCTGCTGTCCACCCTCGGCGGCGCTCCGCTGCTCGGCGGCGCTGGCGGTGGCCTACCGATGGGCGGCAACCCGATGGCCGGGCTGGGGGGCCTCATGCCACAGAACGCAGCAGCACCGGGAATGCCCGCAGGGGGCTGGTCAGGCTCACCGCCATCGGTGCGCGCAAATGCGGTCGAGCCGCTGATCCCCCTGGAAGAGGCAGGGGACGACGACACCGCAGCCCCGATCGCGCCGCTGAACCCAGGTCCACAGAACCCGCCGCCGCCAGTGCCCGCCGCACCCGCTGAAGCGGCGGACACGGAGCCTGAACAGCCCGGGGTTACCGCCGCCGCGCACACCGTGACTCTCCCGGACGGCGCCACGGCGGAGGCACCCAACAAGCAGGCCGCCGAGGCCGCCCAGAACGCCATCAACACGGCCTCACCAGGTGGCGATGCCGCGCAGAAGGCCTACAGCCCGACCGGGCTGCAACTGCCCGAAGAGGGCAAGAACCTCGGCGCCAAGGTCGACCCTGCCGACATGGCGCCGGGGGACGTGCTGAAGTGGCAGGACAAGACCATGGTCGCGGTCGCGCCGGATCTGGTCGCGGACCCGACCCAGCCTGGCGTGACCCACACACTCGAGGACGTCCTGAAAGACCAGCGCGGCTTTCAGGGCGTGTTCCGGCCCACCGCTGCCGCACCACCTACCGCTGCGGCCGCACCGCCACCAGGAGCGGCTCCGCGGTCTGAGGTTCCGCCGGCGCCCAGCGCCACGGTCCCTCAGCCAGCACCACCATCGCCGTTTGAAAACCTGCTCTGAGCAGCACCGCGCCGAACACCTGCCGGAGGACGTGACGCGAGAACGGCAACCGATCCGCTTGGGGCGGCGCTGTTCTGCACCCTCGTTTTCTACGGTTTGAGGCATGGACGGAAATACGCCCGCAGAACGTGTCGGAGGCGAGGCCTGTGCACCGTGGGTGGCTAGCGTCCTCGACATGCCAGCACAAGCGTGGGTCACGCTGATCGTCGGTCTGATCGCCATCGCCGGTGTGCTGATCACCTGGCGGCAGAAGAACACCGCTGATCGGCGTAGTGAGTGGTGGCGGCGCCTGGCGTGGGCCTATGAACGTGTCTTCAGTGACGACCCGGCTGAGCAAGAGCTGGGATGGGAACTGATCAATGTGCTGGTTGCTTCACCGCTCGCAACCAAAAACGATTCGGATATCGTTCAAGTAGTGGGTGAGCTCTTCGCCCGCAGTGCCGCCGCAGAGGAGGGTGACGATGGCGAAGCAGCAGTGGCCCTCGAAGAACCCTCAGGGGACCAAGACGACGAAAGCCCCACCGGCAGGCAAGACCTATAGCCTGTCCGTGCGCAAGGCTGCGGCCCGGGCCGCGGTCACCGCGAGCAAGAAGACCGGCCGTCCTGTCGATCCCCGCGTCGCCAAGCTCGCCGACTCCTAACCGCCCGATGGCCGACCTGCCCCAGGCCAACCGGAGGATGAAGACCGTCAGGTCAGCTCGGTGCAGCACCGAGCTGGAGGGGGCGAGCAGCACCGCCGCCACTCGGGCAGATCAGCTCGCTTACCTGCGAGGCACGATCACCGCCGCGCAGTTAGGTGACCGGGTGCGCCAGCGGTATGGCGTCCTGTAGCCGCCCAGGTGAAATGTCTCAGTTGACTCCACGCATCGCCCAACCTCGCGTCCCCTTGGGGGTCACGCCTTCCCCTCGTTGCTGTTGTGCAGATCCTTTGCGGTACCGATAAACACGTCAGTGATCTCGGGAAGCCGGGATACCAGGTCCCACAGGGGCTTATCAGTCTCGTACCGTCCGGCGGCGTTCTCCTGGTCCCATTGCTGCTTCCAGGTTGCATAACCAGGCAGATCAGCGGGGTCGGAGCTGTAATCCAGCGGATCAAGCCCATCGGGATGTTTCGGCCGGATCATGTAGAAACGTGCTAATCGTCCGGTGTGGCGGTGGTACGCAACCACGTTGATCTTGAGCTCACTAGGCATGTCGCTGCGCATCTGTACGCGGCCCAGAAGCTGCCACTCGTCCAGGTTTGGCACCTGCAGGCAGGTGCCCTCGGTCAGCGTGATGGCCATCCGTCCATCGGAGTGAACATGCGCGATCACCTGGTCGGGGCTGCTGGGGCCGTAGTCGGGTTGCAGTGGTGGGGTAGGAGTGATGCTCATGCGCGATTCCCTTCGGCGTGATCAGAGACGACAAACCCCCGGGGGAGGAGCCCCGGGGGTGTCGCACCCTCTTTGCGCAGGGCCAATGCCGTCCTTTTCCCGACACCCAAACCTGGGGCGGCAGCGACATCCAGCGCGAGCGTGCCCACCGAAAGGAAGCCAAGTGCGAGCTAAACAGTTCGGTGGGCCAGGTGTGCCGCTGACGCTACCTCACTGCCGCGGCTAGGTCCAAGGACCATATGTCGTTTGCGTCCGGTATACCCCTGCGTTAGCGCCCGGTACTATGTAATTACCTGACCAAGTGTGGCAGGTCTTTACTCAAGAAGTAGCAGGTGAAAGCCGGTGCCCGAGCAGCCCCAACGTCAGATGCCGTCACGCCGCACTGCGCAAACATTCGCGGGAACTACTGCCCACCGCGGCGCTCCGGTGCGACGGGCCTTCGTGACCCGCCAGGATGGTGAGAGTCCGACGGGGCTCGAAGCCGTGATGCGAGCTGCTCGCGGCGGTGCAGGCGGTGGACGTGGCGGCCGCACCCGGCTGGCATTGCTACTGAGCCTGTGGTGGGTCAACTCGATGCCGCCCTACTCGTCGCAGCGACCTTCGAGCTGGTGGGCCGAGCTGATTGGTATGAATGATCCGGTCAAAGGACCGCGCACCATCGCGGCTAACTTTCAGGAGCTCGCGCGGCGGGGTTTCATCGCAATCGAACCCGGTGAGCCGGGTATGGCCAACGTGGTCACTCTGCTCGATGACCATGCTCAGCCGGGTAAACCGTATCTACGTCCTGACGGCAAACACGGATCGTATTTCCGTGTGCCACAAGAACTCTGGACTACCGGAGCGATCGCCAGGCTCAGCGGACCAGGTCTGGCGATGTACTTGATCGTGCTGTCTTATCACCACCGCCCGACAGGGAGTGAACACCCGCCGGGAGAGGGTATCCGCACACCGACAGCTCCTCCGGTGTGGTTTTCTCCCAAAGGGTTCAGCGAACGGCATGGACTCTCCGAAGACACCCGGTTAGCCGGAATCCGGGACCTTCGCGATGCAGGCATCATCGAAGTTGAGACCGAGCACATCGACGTCCAGAATCAATCAGGGTCCGGACATCGCCGATTTCGCCGACAACTGTTGACCCTGCACCCGCTCTACGTTCCGCCGCTGCCCGGTCGGGCCCCGTCCCGCAACCCGGCCACGGCCCCGATGTGACAAATCCAGGCGGCAATTCGCCGTGAGCGCTTCTTCTATCGAAACGAGATCGATCGCTCCATCGTCCTCAACTAGGGTCGCCGCCGCCACACCTCTGGTACCCGGCTGTTGGCCGTGTACCAGTCAGTCAGGGCGGGGTCGATAGCTTTGAGTAGTCGTGCCACCGTCCGGTGATATCCCATGGCGTCGATGTCGAGCAGGGGTTCCATGTGCGCGACCCGATTGCGGATGCTGTGCAACCGCTCGACCCAGAACTTGACCACCGCCGGGTCGGAGTGATGCGGAAAAGCTTGGTGCAGCGCCTCATTCCACAATCGGGCCTGGGGAGCCGGTTTCAACCCAGGGGGAGTGGTGGAGGGGTCCTTACGGGGCAGCAGCACGTTCCACGTACCAAACGTCAGGTGCGCAACGACATCATCGTGATCGACTGCATGACCGTGGCGGCGGTGTCCCGGCGCGCGCGCATCCCGGTCCTTCTCCGCGCGGCGCAATGCGTCGCCATAGGTTGAATAATTGCCGGGAGCTCCGCGCCTACGCGGATTAAGCACCCCCCACAGCGGTGCGGCCGGGGTTTTGACCCATTCATGGTTGTAGGTGATCCCACGAGTCGGGTGAGTTGGTTGCGCGGCGTTCCACCTTCTCAGCTGCGTATCGATGGCATTGCGCAGGAATATTTCGGCTATGCCGAGCGCTTCGTACATTGCTCCGGCCAGTTCGATGTTCCAGCGGTAGAGACGGAGCGCAGCGCTCAGGTCCGAGCCGGTGACGAGTAAGTACGGCGTCAATCGGGCGCCGGTGATGTGATCGGTGACGGCCGTGAGCTTCGGACCTTGAAGCACGGGGCGTCTCCTTGCTAGTCTAAATGTAGAGGCGAGGGCTTGGACCTTGCGAAAACTGAAGGTACCCTCCGCGGCCATATGGCTTCGGGGGGCCTTTTCTTTTCCGAGGGGTTACACCGGCCCTGAGACAGGATGCGAGACGTCTCGGATTGTTAGATGTGAGACCAGGCCAGATGACCCGCGCTCGCGGCGTATCCCGATCCAGCGTCTCTCTCAGCCACGCCGGTCCTTCTGCAAACAGCGCCACGTGGCGGCTCTCGCGGCCCCCCAGATGCGGTCGGCCTGGCCGTATCTGGGCATGAAAAAGCCTCGCGCGTCGAAATCGAGATTCGACGACTGCGAGGCAAGAGCCAGCGTGGTAGGCGCGTGCGGGGCCGCTGACAGTGGCCGTCCGGTGCGCAGACGGTTACGGCGGCATCAGCAGGGTTCTCCCGGCGGGAACAGTGCTCATCAGAAGAGGACTATCGCCGCCACTCGCGAAGCGCGACCGTGACAGCGCCGACTATCTCGGCCAGCCCCTTCAGGAAGGCGATGATGCGTTCCATCGGCTCATCGCGCCGGCAAAACACCGCCCGGTTGACCATCATCAGTACAAGCAGAATCCAGACCAGATTCCACGCGTCCGAGGCGACCACATTGACCTCCTTGCGAGGTGTGCCAACAGAAAGTGCCCGACCGTGGGGCCGGGCACAAAAAAAGCCGGGAAGACCCGGCTTCGACGCGCAAATAGCGCGCCCTCTCATGGTTAAAACCACGAAAAGATCAGTCCAACAGTATATTTGGATGACTAGACAACTTGCAGAACTGGCTGCGTGCGCAGTTGATCGGTGAACCGCGAGCAGGGGCGGGAGAGAAACTTTCGCGGTAGCGACTGGATGTGGGCACAGTCGTGCTACTGCATCTGTGCGGCAAGTTTACCTATCGAGGTAGGCAAGGGGGAGTGAATGTCTCACTGCTTGGCGTGTCGGCGCGCTAACCAGATTTTGGGCGCACTAACGGCACCTGCTCGACTGTACTCGCAGGTAGATGCGCCCGAATGGAAGCAAGCACCCTGGGCGTGTCGCACCGATCAGGCGGGGGTCGCCGTCTTCGTCCAGGACGATCTGCCGATCGCCGCGTTGGAGAGCATCGAGTGCGAGATCTATCTCGTGCACGGCCAGATCGGGGATGCGGCTAGGTCCGAGCACGATGATCTGCTCAGCTTGATCAGCGCCTCCGCCGGCAGCCAGACCGATGTACTCCGCGTTGGGGGCGACGACGAACTGCAGCGCCAGCAGCAGCTCCTCGTCTGCTTGAAGACGCCGGAGTCGTTCCAGTTCGTCGGCGAGTTCGGCGGCCAGATGGGGGTCGTCGAGCCAGGCACCGACCAAGCCTTCATCGACGTCCTGGATATCGGGCTGGTTGTCCGGTTGTAAGCACGCGGCATCAACGGGCGGGCCGGGGCGGCGTGCCGGTCGATCCATGGCTACATCTCCAGAAGGCGAGAAAGAGACAACCGATCCCTACGGTTGTCGCTTCCTCTTAAGTCCGCGCGTACCGCGAACCCCTGAAACCTGGAGAAAGTTTTTTCCAGGCAAGCGGTCGCGGGCCGTGCTGCGACCATTGTCCCAGGTCGGACCGACAAGCCTTAGCGCAGAAAGGAGGGGTTACTGCCATCCCGAATCGTCGTACGCGGCTGCTCTGAGGTGTGGGTCAAGGCCAGTGCCAACTCTGGGACTCAGATCGCGAAAACGAAAGGTGGCTTGTGTGGGCCGATAAGATGAGGCCCGCCAAAGACTCAGCGCGCCGAAGGGGAGATCCGGTGGAGGATCCGATGCCGTGGACGGCGGCTGCGCCCGATATGACGTCGATCGCCTGGGGGTTGGATGCGGCCAGAGCCGCCGAGACTCGCAGTGCCTCCGAGATCAAAGCCGCCCTCATCATCGCTGTGGCGATCGTGGCGGCAGGGCTGCTGATCGCTGGCGCGATCCTGGTAGCCGCGTAATGGTCACGGTGATACGCGGTGGCGCGAACACAAGTCTGGTTCACCGCTGACCTGCATATCGGGCACCGCCTCGTAGCCGGTCTGCGGGGCTTCAACGATGATCCCGCCGGGCATGACGTCGAGTTGGCCCGGCGTTGGGACGCTCAGGTCGCCGACACCGATGTGGTGTGGTTGCTTGGTGACATCTCCGGCGGAGGCCGGGGCAGCCAGCAGCGCGCCCTGGCGTGGCTTGCCGACCGGCCGGGGACCAAGCACCTGATCGCCGGCAATCACGACAGCGTGCACCCGATGCACGAGGACGCCCACAAAGTGCTGCCCGTATATCTGGGGGTGTTCGCCTCGGTGCAGCAGTCGGCTCGGCGCAAACTCGCCGGGCAACAGGTGTTGTTGTCTCATTTTCCCTACCTCGACAGCGCCGATTCGGGGGAGGGGCGAGCAGCTCGGCGTTTTGATCAGTGGCAGTTGCCCGACTGCGGGGCCTGGCTGCTGCACGGCCACACCCACAGCACCGGCCGGCGCAGCGGACCGCGCGCCATCCATGTCGGCCTCGATGCCTGGGAGTTGGCGCCGGTGTCCATTGACGAGATCGTTCAAATCCTCGACACCCCAGCGGCTTAAACGCGTTGCCACTCAGGTATTGTGACGGCAATACCTGATACATTCGCCGTATGTCGGAAGGTGGTGTCGAGACGCGGCAGGCGCGCTATATCCGCAACAGGGCGGCGCGCACCGCCTCGGACAATTCGGCTCAGCGGCGGCCATGGTCCATCCCGGATGCGCGGGTAGCCCTGGATGTGACGCTGACCGTGCCGCAGGCCGCGTTGCAGGTCGGACGCACAGCCAGTGCGGTCGAGTCGCTGCGGCGGCGCTGGCGGCTGGGACGCCTCCCTGATGCGTTGGCCGCACACCTCCCGCCGCCGGTGCAGGGGGCAGTGAATGAGTGAGCACTGGGTCTACACCGGCGGGCAGAGCTATCTGGTCACCGGGGACGCCGGCGGCGAGCTCGACGACATCCTGGCGTGGATGGCCGCCGACCACGGTCGGCCGGCGCCGGTGGTGGCGTTGTCACGCCAGCAGGTGCTGACCCGCATCGCGCGCACCACCCTGCCGACCGGCTTCCCTGACCCGGACGTGGTGATCGGAGATCCCGACCGGGAAACCGGAGCCACCCGCGGGTGGCTGGAACAGACCGTGCAGCGCTGGGAGGACACCCACCTCAACACGTCCGAAGTCGACGACGCCTCCGCCGGGGCACCGGCGGGGGACACCGCTGCCGATGATGCCGGGGCCGGGTCGCAGACCTCGTGGACACCGAAGACGCGGGTGTGGGAAGAGCCGATCACCGCCGACGGTCGCATCGTGTTGATCACCAGCCGCGGTGTGGTCGCCCCCTCGGGAACGGTGCTGGCCGGACCGATGCCCGATGGCAGTGCGCTCGGCGCGCTGCTGGAGTGGCGCTGGCCCCGCAAACCCAAAGAGCTGCCGCAGCTGTGGCTGACTTACGAGGCGCTGGAGGCACTCGGGTTTCCCACTGACAGCGAGGCGCCGATCGACGCCGCCACTACGGTCGCGCAACTGTTCCACTGTGATGTGTCGTGGTCCCAATCCGGTTGGTTCACAGTCAAATTCGGTGGAAACGATGACGGCCAGGCCCGCAGCGCGCATGTGGTGCTGATCCCGCTGCTCTACACAGATCCACCGGCGCAGCGGCCCGGAGACATGGGGGTGGCCGGCTGGGAGGGGACCGCCACCGAGCTGCCCGAAGACGAAACCGCGGCGGTGCGGCTGTTGGCTCAGCGGATGGTGTGGTTGTCCGGGATCGCTGAGGGGGTGGCGCCGGCATCGCGGTGGGCCACGGTCGGCGCCCAGGTGCTCGACGCGGTGCGCCGCCGCGGGCGCCAAGGTCAGAAGACCGTCGAGGCCTGCCCGCTGCCGGCGCAGGTGGCCGTGGAGTCCGGCGGCCAGCTCGAACCGATCGTCGCACCTACCTGGGACCATCGCCCGCACCGCGCGATCGGTGACCAGATCGACGTCGAGGTCGACCAGCGCGCGGCCTATCTGGCCTCGGCGGTCCAGGTCGAACTGGGCTACGGCCCACCGCGAGAGTTGCAGCGGATATCCACGTCGGTGTTCGACGAGCAGAAGCCGCCGTTCGGGTTGTGGCGTATCGCGATGCCGGCGGCCGGGGATCTCGACGGGCTGACCAAGCGGCTGCCGCTGCCGCACCCGGCGATGCGCTGGGACGCACCGGTGACGGTGTGGGTCACCACCCGCGCCGTGCAGCATTTGAGCGCCCCGGTCGAACTTGGCGGTGCCGGGCTGAGTGTGGCCGAACTCGACATCGACGCCGCCTGGGTGTGGCCGCAGCAGGGACGGATGCTGCGCACCTGGGCAGATGTGCTGCGAGCCAAGCTGATCGAGGCCCGCGATGCCGACCGCGAGGACTATCAGGACTTTATCAAGGGCATCTACACCACGTATCTGGGGCGGATGAGCACCGACAAGTGGGGCCCGCAGCAGCGTTCCCACCAGCAGCCCGCCTGGTATGCCGCCATCCGTGCCGACACCCGCTGGCGTGCTCTGCGCTACGCCCGGCGCATCGCCGACACCCACGGCCTGTACCCGATCTCCGCCGAGCTGGACGCCTGGGTGTACCGGATCAATCCCGATGTTGATCCGCAGATCCTGGCCGAGGATTCCACCGCCAACGGCAAGTACCGGGTCAAGTGGACCAGCGCCGACGCCGGTGAAGGCGCGCCGGCGTGAGAAAGATCCGCCTGGGCGGCTCAGCGCCGCCCAGCGGCCCGAACCCGGCAGCCCCGGAGGCATCGGCCCCACCGCCGCGCACGGCCGCGCCAGCAACGCGACAGGGGCCGGTGAGGGGGTTCGCCGCGGCCTTCCGGGATCTGGTGGACCGCAAGCTGCGCGAACTCACCGGACAACGCTGGGCCGGGTTGAGCGAGGCCCAGCGCCGCGCCGAGGCCGCCCGCCGTGGTGCCCGCGACATGGCGCGGCGCATCGAACGCGAGACCGGCCGGCGCCCTGCAGAGAGCACCATCCGCCGCCACGCCGCCCGCGGCACCGCACCCAAAGGGGTCGACCAGGCCCGCGCCGACCGCCAAGCCGCCATCGACCGCGCTGGCGGCCTCAAACCGTTCGCAGCGCGCGCCGGCATCAGCCAGCGGGCCGCAGGCCGGTGGCGCGACGCCGGCGGCACCTTGGCACCGCCGGCCGGGGTCACGGTGATCGTCGTCGAGTTCACCGTGGTCGGCGACCTCTTCCACGCCGGCAAGCGCGGCCAGATCACCCCCGACTACGACCGCCAGCTCACCGGGCAGCTGCACCTGTCCGGTGAGGACGCCGAGGTGTTCGTGACGGCCTACGCCATCGAGGACACCGAGACCCAGCGCGACCTACTCAGCGACCAGATCACCGTGCAGGTGCTTCCGGACTGGGGCGGCCGGCCCGGGCGCACCATGACGGTCAAGGTCATCGAGGACATCCGCATCCACGACTAGGGCTCCATGGTGGCCAGGTCGTGCAGCGGGCGCGTGACGAGCGCTTCGATCAGGTCGACCACCACCGCACCGATAGCGGGCAGAACGTCGGTGTGGCCGGTGAACATCGCGACGACGCACACCGCCAACCAGGACGCGACGATGACGACTACCGTGGTCAGCAGAAGCTTGAGCGCGGTCAGCAGACGAGAAGACATGCCTCCCCCTCACAGGGGTTGAAAGCGACGAGACGACCGTGGCCGTCCCCACCGCGACCCCATTGGCCCCGGTAACACTTCCCGTGAGTCGGAGCGTGTTCTACAGGTATGAAGTGCATCGCAGCTGTTCAGAGGCGTGATCAAAACCCCGTTGCATTGTGTGCCTGATAGGCACACAATGGAGGGCATGGCTACAAAGACGGAGCGGTTCGCGGTGCGCCTGACGGCTGAGCAGGACGCGCTGATTCGTCGTGCCGCCGAGGTAGAGGGGACCGATCTGACCAACTTCACGGTGACGGCGACGTTGGCGCATGCCCGTGACGTGCTCGCCGATCGCCGGCTCTTCATGCTCGACGCCCCGGCCTGGTCGGAATTCGTGTTGGTGCTGGACCGGCCGGTGTCGCACAAGCCGCGGCTGGAGAAGTTGTTCGCGGAGCCCTCGATCTTCGACGAGTGAGCGGTTACAGCGCGCCCCGGCCGATCGGCGAGCACGATGTGGTCGCCGAGTTCGACAGCGGCGAGCCCACCCTGGATGAGTACCTGCGGGGACGCGCCCTGGCCAACCACGTTGAGGGCGCCTCCCGGTGCTTTGTGACGTGCCGGGACGGCCGCGTCGTCGGGTTCTATGCGTTGGCCTCGGCGGCGGTGGAGCGCGCTGGCACACCCGGGCGGGTGCGGCGCAACATGCCCGATCCGGTGCCGGTGATCCTGTTGTCGCGGCTGGCGATCGACCGCAAGGAACAGGGCAAGGGGCTGGGCGCCCAGCTGCTGCGGGACGCGATTACTCGCGCGGTGGCCGCCGCGGAGATCATCGGTGTACGGGCACTGCTGGTGCACGCGCTACACGAGCAGGCCCGCACGTTTTACGCGCACTTCGATTTCGAGCCCTCACCGACCGACCCGCTGCACCTGCTGCTGTTGATCAAAGACGCCCGCGCCCTGCTCGACCTGCCGCAGAAGTGACCGGCTGATGCCCGACGACACGGAGAACGCACCCGGGGACCGGCGGTGGCGATCAGCAGAGACCTTCCAGGGGTTTCTCGACCACATGGACGAGTTCCGGCGGTCACCGCAAGGCCAGCAGCTCCAGGCCGATCAACAAGCCGCCGAGGCCGACCTGCAGGCGTGGCTGGCCGATCAGTCGGGCGTCGTCATCGGCCGCCACGGCGGTCAGGTGCCCGAACAGTGGGAAGGTCAGGTCGACGGGCACAGCTTCTACTTCCGCGAACGGGGCGGTGATTGGGACATCGAACTGGACCTGCACGAGCAGCAGTCCGGCATCACCAGGGGAGACCTCATCGCCACCGGCACAATCACCGCCCACGGATATGGGCAGAGCCCTCAGGAGCGGGCGGCGTTCATCGTCACCACCATCCGCAACCATCTGCGGCACACGCAGACCGCCGAGGCCGCCGTCAGGCCGGACTACGCCTACCGGGTCGAGTGGTCGCAGGCGGACAAGGAGTTCGTGGGCCTGGTCGCCGAGTTCCCCTCGCTGTCCTGGCTGGCACCCACCGAGGACGAGGCACTGCTCGGCATCATCAAGGTCGTCGAGCAGATCGCGGCCGATGACCCCGACACCGGCGGTCGGAGACGCCGATGACGGAGGAGGACGGCGTCGCCACGGAGGTGCTGGGACAGTCGGCGTTCACAAGCTCACGCACGCCTTCGCGATCCGCGACCGACTGCGCGATGTGCGCCCAACAGCAGGCGATCGAGCGGCAATACCGCCGGAGAAGTTTTGAATCGCCCCGAGCGGGTCACAGGTGGGTCCAGACAACGGAAGCCTCCGGGTTGGCAGACCTGGAGGCTGTGTCCGATCAAGCTGGCACTCGGTTTCGGACCGGGGTGGCTAACCCCATTTCCCATCCCCGATGGGTGTCTTGGAGGACAACTTCAACGGTAGCTCTCCATGGCTGCTGTACCCATCGACACGCCGCGCACCGGGGCCCGGACGTGATCTATGCAGGTGCCAGGTCCAGGGTGGATCCAGGCGCTCGCATGCCCGCGATGGCGGCGCGGAGTGCACGCAGCGCGCGGACATCATCCTCGTTGTAACCGGTGAGTGTGTTCCACGCGCTTTGATCCCCGGAACGGGCCGCATCGATCCATGCGTAGGTGTCGGCGCCTGTGGCGCCGGGGGTGCGCCAATGTGCGCCGGCGGCGGGAGCCAGCTGTTTGAGGCTGTATCCGGCGGGTCCATAGAAGTTGGGACGAATGGTGTCGGCGAGGACGTCGACGGCTCGGTCCATGATTGTGTCAGTGGCCGGGCCGAGGATGCGGCGTAGTTGACGGGGTTCAGTGGAGCCGTAGTGAAACCACACCGCGGTGCTGTCGTCGTGGTTGGCGAGTTGCTCGGCGATCCAGCTTAAAAACTGTGTGGCCAAGGCATGTTCGTCGAAATCTGAGCTGGGAGAGCCGAAGGCGTAATAAGTCGGAGCGGTGGTCGATGTGCTCAGAAGTGCTCCCCACAGGTACACCCTCCCGTCACGGTCGAACTCGCAATCCACGTCGATTTCGACGGCGGCGACGGTCACCGATTGGGTGTCAGTGGTTCGGATGAGGCGCGTCGTGGTGGGGGCGGGGAAGGCCAAGTCGATGGTGGCAACGGGAACGGTGGCGTCCTCGTCGACGCCGAGTAGTGCGCCGACAAGAGCGTCAAGGCGTTGGCCCGCGGGACTGCTGGTGAGATGTCTGCGGACGTCGCGGCGGATGGTGACGAAGTTCTCCGATCGGAAGGACATTGCGCTGATCTCGGCGGCCAGTTCACGTGCCAGCGCGGCGATTTCGGTGTGGATCGGATCGTCGGGGTCATACGTGGGGATCGGCAGCCTCCAGACAACCTTGTCGATGTGGCGTTCATCCTTGCCGTACGACATCAGTGGTCGAACCAGTTCGGTCAGGCTCGGGGTGTTGAGGATCCCGACGAGATAATGGCCCTCGCTGGTAGTACTGACCGCCGCCCAGTAAATGGCGTGCTCGATAAGTGCGGCGGGGTCGGTCACCAAGGCCGCCGAGACGTGCATTCCGGACGCAGCGTAGGCCACCCGGATCGGTGGGACGGGTAGCTGCTGAGTGAGCTTGCGCATGTGATCGATCTGCTCGGACAGGCTCAGTTTGGACTGGCCGTGAGTGGTCCAAAGTTCCTCTGCTGCTCGTGTCCAGGCAGCTAGGCCGGGGTAGGCGTCGATCTTGGCGTGCTCGCCATCCAGGACTTCTCCAGTGCGGGTGAGGGGGACGACGAATCGTTCTGGGGTGCGCATGTGGAAGGGCACGATCTGTTCACCAAGGAGGGTGGGCCAGACGAATTCCGACTCCACGATGCCGGTCAACGCGGGCAGGCCCTTCCAGGGCTGTTTTTCGGCGGCAGAGCGTTTGGACTGCACTGCGAGTCGACCGGTGGGGACACCAAGCCCCGTGGTCGGGGCATCTTCAACGCGGAACATCAGCCTCGGGACAAGGTTGGCGCCTTGGCTGAATCTCGTGGCGTACGGGGAGCGTTCGTCGTCTTCGGAACCAACGCTGAGTTCGCCGAGGTGTTGGCGGAGCTGGGTTGCGGTCTCGACGTGGGCGTGTCGATGCGGTGCGCGACCGGTCCAGATCAATGCGGTAGTTGGCATCGGTTTAGCGGTGGTGGTCCGGGTTCCGAATACGACTGCTGAGCTTCGAGGAAAAAGGTGGGGACGGATGCGGCGCAGATCCCAGCTGGGACTGAAGGCGACGTGGGCGCCGTCGAACTGGCCGCGACGAAATCCAGCCCAGTACTCGCGGTCAACCACGGAATTGGGCACGACGAACGCGAAGTTTCCGCCGGTCTTGAGGTAGCGCTCGACGGCGCGGGCGATGAAGAGGCCGGCAAGGTCTTGATGGGTAGCGGTGGTTTCGTTGTGCCAGAAGCTGCGGTCAGTAGCCAGAGATTTGAACCGTCGCTGCATGGCGGCGGTCATGTACCGGTAGGACAGCCACGGCGGGTTACCGACGAGAACGTCGACGCGATTCTCATCGCGTCCGAGCCAGGCGGGGCGGGCCGCGTTTCGGATGTAGTAGCTCCAAATGTGGTTGCGGCCGGCCTCGTGCAACTCTTTGAGCCGGGCGAAGTTGGCGTTGAGGGCGGGCAGGTCGGCGGCATTGAGCGCCAGGCGGCGCACGGTGCCCTCACTGAGCCGGTTGGTTGTCTTACCCGCGGCCCGACCGGACTCATCGACGAGTGCCTGCACCAGATCGTCGAAGCTGGCGCTGTTGGCCAGCAGGTGGTCGGCGAAGCGCAGCTCCCCGGACAGCAGCTGATCACCGGTGTCAGTCGGAATCACCAGGTAATCGACGGTGAGCAGATCCTCACGCTGATCCCAGCCCAGCGAGTCTCCGAGGTAAACCGGTACTGATAGGCTGCCGCGTTCGCGGGCGTTGAGCCGGTCGCGGCCCAGTGCCAGGAGGTAGGTGACCCGCGCCAGCGCGACGGCGACCGGGTGTAAGTCGATGCCGATCACCTGTGAAGAGACTTGAGCCATCGCATCAGCCAGACTGACCCCGGACGCATCCGCGGCCGCCAAGAAGCGGCGCACCGCGTAGAACAGGAACGTTCCTGAGCCGCAGCTGGTTATGTGCTCTCTCTGGGCGTGTCTCACGGACCAAGTAGCCCCCGGCGAATACGGTGGGGCGGATTGATCAGCGGGAGGTGACACGTTGCAGCTGTACTTCGCGGATTGGGCAGCGGTCGAGCAAAGCGAGTATCAGATCGATGTTGGCCCGGCCGACCGTCGGCTGGCCTGCGGCACTCCCATACTCGTCGATGACGCGATGCGGCCAATGGAGCCGTGGTGCACCTTCTTGCGGCTGTACTGCCAGAACCTGCGGACGAACTCGATTTACGCGTACGCCCGTGATGCGTTGGAGTTCGGACGGTTCTTGGACACGAGAGGCATCGGGGTGCTTGATGTCTCAGAGCCCGATCTCGTTGCATTCCGCAAGCACCGACTCGCCAACGGCGTGTCACCCAGTTCTTGGTCTCGACATCTTGTCGTCATTCGGGCGCTATTCACCTACCTGTACGAGACTGGCCAACGCGACAGCCTGCCCTGGATCCAGGTCGGGAGCAGGTCAGTCGTGACGCCCAGGACGCCACGCACGGAGATGGACGTCAGAGCGCTGTCACATTCGCAATGGCTGGCCCTGCGCAATATCGGATTTGGTGGAGAGCTGCCCTCAGGAGAGGTCGACCGCTCCTATCGTGGTCAATCGACCGTCCGCAACGTGTGCGCGGTCGACCTGGCCCTGACCACCGGCATGCGCCTCACCGAGTGGTCCACGCTGCTGGATGCCGAGATCCCGTCTTCCGACGGCGGCGCTTCGCTGGTGCTGGAAGCGTGTGCGAAGAATGCGCGCCGCCGGCGGGTCTATATCCCAGCCTCGACCGTCAAGGCAGTCGAACTCTACCGCGCCACAGAACGTAAATCCCTTGTCCGCAAAGCTCAGACCGCTCTGCGGCGCAGGCTTCCGACGCTGGCAGTCGCCACCCACATCGACCCGACCGCGGGCAAGCTCACATACCGTCAAAAAGGGATCGACACGCGGGAGGACTTCGCTGCGATCCCTCCCGAAGTGCGACGGCTCCTGGTCAGAGTCGACGCGGCTGGGTATATCGAGCCGTTGTCGCTATTTGTGGGTAAGGGCGGGCGCCCGCCGTCGCAGCGGCGCTGGCATCAATACTTTGAGGACGCCAACGACCGCCTTGCCGCGTTCGGGAGTTCCCCACCCACCATGCCTCCCGCGGTCACACCGCATGACCTGAGACATACATTCGCTGTGGTCATGCTGCGCAGCCTGCAGCGACGCGCGATGCTACTCGAACAGTCCAGGACGAGAACAGGATTCGGTACGATCAGCGAACACATCGTCCACAACCCGCTCTTAACTCTACAGCGTCTACTCGGCCACGCGAGCCCGTCTACGACTATGGTCTACCTCCGGTTTGTCGATGAGTCAGATGAGCTGATCCAGCGGGCGTTTGAATCCTGGAGCGACGATACCCGCGACTACGCCACCTACGTTCTGGACGAGCTGGAGCTGGAGGCGCAGTCGTCGTGACGCCCGCTGACCGTGAACCGCGCATGGTGCTCTTCCCGCCCGGCGGACCGATGAAGTCGGCGCGCATCGACCCAAGTAAGTATGTCGCCACACGGCTGGTCGCCGAGCTGGCCGACGCCTGGAAAGAGGCCGCCGAACATCTCGACCTGACCCCCGGAACAATCACTCGTCAAGGCGGGGTCATCAGACGAGTTGGCGAATTCTTGACCGACCGCGCCGACCGATTTCTCACCTTGTCTGGCGACGGCGGGGAGGTTGCGCGACGACTGCACGACTGGGAATCGGCAATGGTCCTGCGTTTCCCGCCTCCCAGCGTGCACGCGAAAGACCTCGGCATGGAGTTGCGCAATCACGTCGCCCGATATCTCCAATCACACGGGGTGCACGACGGTGTGCTCGCGGACTGGACCAGCGGATGGGTCTTGGACGGCAGCGCATGGGAGGGCTTACCGCTCGACGAATTCAGCAACGACGAACGACTCCACCTTGAGCAGACATGCCGAACGATCGTGCGCGACACCGAAGCACGCCTCGCCCGCGGCAACACCTTGCTGAACGCCGGAAGGGATCCCCGCAGCCACGGCTGGAACCAAGTGGAGAACGTCCTGTGGGCCCTGCGGAACCTGCCCTACGACGAATCGTTCCACGTTCATCTGGCCGGGCCGCGTCGAGCACTGAACGGATGCGACGTCGACCAAGAGTCCGGAGTCAACCGCGATGCCCGATTGAAGGCACGCCCGCTGGTGACGGCCATAGGCGCATACCTCACCCCAGAGGACGAGTACCTTCTCGCCATCAGAGTGCTGCTCCACCTACAAACGGGGTGGGCACCTGAGGAGAGCCGCCGACTTCTGCGCAGTGACATCGAGATCGGCGACTCCTCCGTCCGTGTCCGAGCGACCAAGCTACGGGCCCAACGAATCCGCTGGCACACCCTGTCCTCAACGCCACAGCCATCCTGGGGATGGAAGGCCGGCGACCTGCTTCGACGCGCCGCACACGCGATGCAGCACGCGCACGCGCTCACTCCCGACGAGCCACTCTTCTGGGTGACAGGGGTCCGCTCTGCACGGGACCGGCGCGACGACGAGTATCCCCAATATGTGATCCGTGCAAGACATTTCGGATGCCCCAACTCGCTCAACAAGCTCATCGAGCGCCACGGACTGACGATCAGCGAACCGCACGATATGCGTAGGATCCGCAAGACGGTGAAAAGCGCGCGGGCCGCATTGCTCGGCACCCTCAACGGCGCCGCCGGTGACGACCACTCCGTCGAAGTCTTCCGGGGCCACTACGCCCAAACCACCACGGTTCACACCATCGCGGCACAGACAGTCCTGCGCGCCCAGCGCAAAGTCCTCGAACGCGCATCAAACGGACCGATGTTTATCGACGCGACGGCCGCCGACGTCGCCGCTGGCCCAAATGACTCCGATGTGGCCGCCCTCGCCATGTCGGTGGCCGAAGAATCACCCACAGAGCAGCAGCTGACACTTGCAGCATGCCGAGACCCCTACGATCCGCCGGTCGGGCAGACAGGATCGTTGTGCCACGCCTCGCCGTCGCTGTGCTTGCAGTGCCGAAACGCGGTCGTCTTCCGCGACCACCTGCCACGCCTCCTCATATACCGCAACGTGCTGGACGGCATCGAAAAGACCATGCCCCCAATCCAGTTCAGCGAAGCCTACGGCCAGCAACGCATCAACGTCGACGCCATCCTCACCGAATTCACCAGTGACCACATCGAAGCAGCGCGCCAACAAACCGCTCACCTTCATCGACCGTTCGGACAAAGGGCTGAACAGTGACCCGCCAACTCACATCACCGATAGCGGCGGCGTGGGATCCGCCCTTCGCTCCCGACGAACCCGTGCTACCGGCGGCTCGCCGGATCGCACCCGGTCCCGAGCCGCGATTCGACGATATGCCCCGCTGGGATCTGACCGCCGGCGGAATCGCCCCCAACCTGAGCGCGTCTCGTGCGCATCTGCGTTTCGATGACCTCCCCGAGGCCTGGGTGTCCATCGCCAAGACGTTGGCAATGGCGATGCTGCAACCAACCCATACCGTCCTTCGTGAAGCGCACGTCTACCGGTCCAACCGGCCCTACAAGATCAAGTCGATCCAGCACGCCCTCGCCGAGCTGCGGTATCTCGCGAAATGGGCTGAGGACCGTGGTTACACGGCCGACCTGTCGCTATGGACCGATGACGACAGCGAGGCGTATCTCGCATCGGTTCGCGCCACCCGCGCAGCCACCGCCGAGAAGTCAGCGAACGATCTCCTGCGCCACCTGGTGGCGTTCGGGCCGCTGATGCACAACGGCGGCCTGCGGGTACCGGTGGGGCGTTCCAAAACTGGCAGCTCGGGCGAGATCAAGACACCGGTCATCCCTCCAGACACATTCTGGCCACTGATTCGCGCCTGCTGGACCTATATCGACGTATTCGCCCCTGACGTTCTTGCCGCCCGCGACGAGATCGACACACTGGATGCCAGCCCACCTCCCGCAAAATGGCCGGCGGCACAAACCATCGACCGCGCAATCGACTCCTGGCTCACATCACCCGACGGTTTCATTCCGCTGCACATCTACACGCTTGGACGCGGAAAAGCCGGCGAGATCAACTGGGACGGCCTGGCGCTATGCACCACGCCGCGGATCCGGGCAGTCAACTTCTACAACGGCAGCGGAGCAGCCCGACGGCAACGAGTCCGCGACGCGATCGCCGCCGGCTTGCCCACCAAGTTCGGCTACTCCGCCGTTCCACCCACGGTCGTCGACCGACCCGACGGGACACGCGGACCATGGATCAGCGGATTCGACCGCGTCATCGTAAGCAAAGAACTCGCCCAAATGCGCAACGCTGCTTATATTTTCGTCGCAATCATGACGATGATGCGGGACAGCGAAGTCCAAGGACTCGCCGCCGGAGCGATCGGCACGCACTATGGCGCCCCCGCGATCACCAGCAACCTCCATAAAGGCCAGACGGGTGCGGGTACACCACAGCGCTGGTGGGTAAGCCCGCCGGTCGTTCGCGCCCTCGAAGTCGCAGAACGCATTACCCGTGACCCAGGCAGGCTGTTCAGCAGTGTCCGCACCGGCGTCAACCGTGACCTCGCCGGGTTCGACCAGCACGAACAGATTCGGTCGTTCATCAACTGGGTCAATGACCACTCACCCCGTAACGGGCTGGAGCCGATCCTCGCAACAGCGTTGGCGCCGCATATGTTTCGCCGAACCATGGCCGTCCTCACCGCCAACGAACCCGACGGAGAGATCGCCCTCGGAATCACCCTCAAGCACAACGCCACGCGGGCACTGGCCAACGCGACCACCAGCGGTTATGGGGCACCGACACCAGAGTGGGCCAAAGAGTTCGAACACCACGCCAAGGAGGCCGCTGCCGGAGAGCTCGTCGCCGACTGGGCACGGCACGCCAACGGTGACCGAGAAGTGCGCGGCCCTGGCGCCGCCACATTCGTCAACAGCCTCGACAGCGTCACCGACCGTGCGAGCAGCACCGCCGCGGTAGGCGACGAACGCATGCTCCGAAACCTGCTGCGCGACGAGTTTGCCACGATCCGCCTGGGCACCCTCAACCACTGCCTCGGCGACCCGAACAAGGCACTCTGCCTGGAAGGCGCGTCCGCCGCAGTTAAAGCTGGCGGACCCATCCCGAGCATGTGCCAACCCGCCACCTGCCGAAACTCAGTGATCACCGACAAACACTTCCCGGTCTGGCGCCACGAGGAGGCCGACCTCGTCGAGAAACTCAAGGACAAGAAGATGGCCACCGTCCACCGCCAGCGCCTCGAAACCCAACTCGCCGATGTCCGACGAATCACCCAGCAGGACCCCAAGTGACCGCCGTCAGCCCTGCGTCCGAGAAGAAGCTGCGCGACGCCATGCAGCGACTCCTCACAGGCCAATCCAGACGGACCGACGGGCGGCTCACCAAAGCCAACCTGCACGTCGAAGCCGGTGTCAGCCGCGCCACCATGAACCGGGCCGACGCCGTCCTCGCCGACTGGAATACCGCTGTCGGCGCCCGGGTCGCACCGCGCGACTCCCAGATCATCGAGTTGCAGGGAATAGTCACCAAGCTCAAGCAAACCATCGCGACGTTGCGGCAAAGCAACACCGACCTCGAACGAAAGAACCAAGCCGCGGTAACCGTGATCGCCGAGCTCCACTCACAGCTACAAGCGAGTCGCGGTGCCGTGCCGCGCGGAACCGTCACTCCGCTGCAGGGCCGTCATGCGCGACGGCGGTGGTGATCACAGGCTGACTTTCCGACCTCGACAGAGTCGGTTGAACCCGCAAATACACGGTCTAAATCGGTTCATCCCGCTAAGATCGACCAGTCGGCACGCAGGGGGTCGATAGTCAGGAGGTTGCCTGTGGCTGAGCCGTGGCTGTCAGCCGACGACATCGCCACCCACCTCGGCGTCACCAAGGACACGATCTACAGCTGGATCGCCGAGAAGGCCATGCCCGCTCACAAGGTGGGGCGCCTGTGGAAGTTCCAGGCGGCTGAGGTCGACGATTGGGTTCGTCGTAACGGGGCGACGGCCGCGGAGGACTGAACATGCACATCATCGACAACGTCAACGACCTCCTGGGCGACGATCTGAAGGCTGAGGTGCAGGCTGGGTCGAAGCTGCGTATCGCTGCATCGACGTTTTCCATCTTCGCGTTTGAGGCGCTGCGCAAGGAGTTGGAGCGCGTCGAAGAGCTCGAGTTCGTCTTCACCTCGCCGTCGTTCGTCGCCGCTGCAGCTACCGATCAGCTGCCCAAGGAACGCCGACAGTTCTTCATTCCGCAGGGCTCCAACGCGGAGTCGTCGCTTTACGGTTCGCAGTTCGAGATCCGTCTGCGCAACAAGCTGACGCAGCGGGCCATCGCGCGTGAATGCGCGGAATGGGTGCGGAGAAAGGTTCGCTTCCGGTCGAACCGGACCGGTGCCCCGATGCAGCAGTTCGTCGTTGTGGATGACAAGGTCGCCTATCAGCCGATCCAGGGGTTCACGTCTGCCGACCTTGGCTACGAGCGTGGGAACGCGGTGTCGAACGTCGTGACCAAGCTCGACGATGCTCCCATGGCACGGCAGTACGCCGCCCTGTTCGATCAGATCTGGAACAACCCCACGCAGCTCGAAGATGTCACCCAAGCGGTGTACGACCACATCGCGAGCGTGTACGCCGAAAACTCACCGGCGCGAATCTACTTCCTGATCCTGTACAACCTGTTCTCGGAATTCCTCGACGACATCAGCGAGGACGTCCTGCCGAATGATCGCACCGGGTACCAGGAAACGCAGGTCTGGCAGAGCCTGTACAACTTCCAGCGGGACGCGGCGACGGGAATCATCAACAAGCTGGAGACCTACAACGGCTGCATCCTCGCTGACAGCGTGGGGCTCGGGAAGACCTTCACCGCGTTGGCAGTGATCAAGTACTACGAGCTGCGCAACAAGTCCGTCCTGGTGCTTGCACCGAAGAAGCTTGCGGAGAACTGGACCAACTACAACGCCAACCTGACGACGAACATCTTCGCTCAAGACCGGTTCAACTACGACGTCCTCGCCCACACCGATCTTTCCCGCACCAAGGGTGAATCGTTGGGGCTGCGGCTCGACCGAATCAATTGGGGCAACTACGACCTCGTCGTTATCGACGAGTCCCACAACTTCCGGAACGCGGACTACGCAGAAGAGAAAGAGTCGCGCTACCAACGGCTGATGCGTCAAGTCATCCGCGAGGGTGTGAAGACCAAGGTGCTCATGCTGTCGGCCACACCGGTCAACAACCGCTTCAACGACCTGAAGAACCAACTCCAACTTGCCTACGAAGGAGAGTCGGAGAACCTCAGCCAACACTTGAACATCTCGACCACGGTCGAGAAAGTGTTCAGCGACGCGCAGCGCGTCTTCAACGAGTGGTCCAAGCTCGACCCCGAGGCGCGCACCACCGACCGTATCCTGCAGATGCTCGACTTCGACTTCTTCGAACTGCTCGACTCGGTCACCATCGCACGGTCCCGCAAACACATTCAGGCGTTCTACGACACCACCGAAATCGGTACCTTCCCACAACGGCTCCCGCCGCGGTCCATTCGTGAGCCGCTCTCCGACCTCCCCGATGTGCCCGCATTCAACGAAATCTTCGGACAACTTCAAGCGCTCACCCTGGCCGTCTACACGCCGCTGTCCTACGTATTCCCAAGCCGAATCGGCAAGTACGAAGACCTCTACAACGTCAAGGGCGGCACGGCGCGCTCCAACATCGGGCAACTCGGCCGTGAGCAGGGCTTGAAAAAGCTCATGACGGTCAACCTGCTCAAACGTTTGGAGAGCTCGGTCGAGGCGTTCCGGCTCACCCTCGCCAAAATTGAAGGCGCGGTCGACAACACTCTTATCCGAATCAAGTCACGAACAGGATCCTTGAACGATCTGAGCGTCGATTTCTCCGGCCTGGACCTCGATGTCGACGACGAGGATGACGCCAACGTCGAAGCGCTCTCGTTTGGCGAGAAGATCAAGATCGACCTCGATGACATCGACGTAGAATCCTGGCAGCGTGATCTGTGGAACGACCGTGAGACCCTCCGCGAGCTACTCGACGAGATGCGCAGGGTCACACCAGATCACGACCTCAAGCTGCAGGCGCTCAAACGACTCATCGAGGACAAGGCCGCCAACCCCCTCAACCCGCTAAATCGCAAGGCACTGATCTTCTCGGCGTTCGCCGACACTGCCGAGTACCTCTACAAACAGCTCGCGCCCACATTGAGCAACTCCGGGCTACACACCGCCCTCGTCACCGGCGGTGCCCACGCCGCGAAAACAACGCTGGGGACCGGCTACGACTTCCAGCAGGTCCTGACGCTGTTCTCGCCAAGGTCCAAGCAACGCCACCTCACCATGCCCAAAGACACCGGCGAACTCGATGTGCTGATCGGCACCGATGTCATCAGTGAAGGCCAAAACCTCCAGGACTGTGACTATCTCGTCAACTACGACATTCACTGGAACCCAGTACGGATCATCCAACGATTCGGCCGCATCGACCGCATCGGCTCGACCAACGCCCAGATCCAGCTCGTGAACTTCTGGCCCGACATCTCCCTCGACGAATACATCAACCTCAAGGAACGCGTCGAGAACCGCATGGTCATCGCCGACCTCGCCGGCACCGCCGACGACAACGTCCTCACCCTCGAAGGCAGCGACGCCGCGTTCCGCAAGGAGCAGCTCCGCAAGCTCCAAGACGAAGTCATCGAACTCGAAGACGTCCGCACCGGTGTATCCATCACCGATCTCGGCCTCAACGACTTCCGAATGGACCTGCTGGGATACCTCAAGAAGGCCGGCGACCTGGCCACCGCGCCGAAGGGACTTCACGCAGTAATCCCCGCAGACCCCTCCAGAGGCCTCCACCCCGGTGTGCTGTTCGCGCTGCGCAACGTCGACGCGGACCAGAACATCAATCGGGGCAACCGGCTGCACCCGCACTACCTGGTCTACCTCGACGACAACGGCAACGTCATCGCCGACCACACAGAGGTCAAACACCTTCTCGACCTGATTCGCGCAGGATGCCGGCCCCACGAGGAACCCGTCACCGAGGTCACCCGCGTCTTCAACGCTGCCACCCGCGAAGGCGCAGAGATGGGCAAGTACTCCGAATTGCTCACCGCAGCAATCCGATCCATGATCGACGTCACCGAAGAACGCGACATCGACAGCCTCTTCAGCGATGGACACACGACCGCCCTCACCCAGGCAATCGCCGGCCTCGACGACTTCGAACTCACCGCATTCATCGCGATCGTCGACGCCTCCGAAGGAACCACATGACGGCCCTGCTCTACCGCTGGCCCGCCGCCGCCAAATTCGGTCGTACCGTCCCGAAAACCAAGTTCTACGAACACGGCACTGTCTCCGGTGCAGTACGTGACAAATTCGTTTCCGAAGTCCAGCGCATCACCTGGGCCTACAAACTCGCCCAAGCCACCATCAACCTGCCCGGCAACACAGACGTCCCCGAGATCCAAGTTTTCCAGATCGACACAAAGGGCGACGATGTCAGCGAGTCCGTGCTCGCCGCCATCGACAAAGCGGTGAAGACCCCCATCATCTTCGAGATAGTCACCGGCGAAGGAGACGAGCAGCGAGTCCGGATGGCTGCATCGCACAAGCAGGTCGGCCCCGCTACGCCCAAGCTCAGCGCCTACTACACGACCGACTGGCAAACCCCGGATGCCGAGCGGCAGCCACTACCAACAGCGATCAGCCTGCCATCCCTGTACACCGCCCTGCTCGCGCCGCTGACTCCGGTATCAGCACGGCCAGGAGAGGAATTGTCAGACGTTGCTGAAAGACTTCAGACCGTGAGCAAGCTCGAACGCGAGGTTGCCTCCTTGGAGCGCAAACTCCGCGCCGAGCCGCAACTCAACCGCAAGGTAGAGCTTCGGCGTGCCCTGAAAACGAAGCAAGCAGAACTGGAACAGCAGAGGTAGCAGGTGGAGAAACTTCGCATGACATCGCCGGACCTGACCGAGGTCAATATCGAGAAGCTCGCCGAGCTGTTCCCCAACGTCATCACCGAGACGCTCGACGCCGACGGCGATCCCAAGAAGGCCGTCGACTTCGACCTGCTGCGCCAGGAACTGTCAGACCACGTTGTCGAAGGCCCGCAGGAACGCTACCGGCTGGACTGGCCCGGCAAACGGGAAGCAGCCTTCGCCGCCAATGCGCCGATCGCCAAGACCCTTCGTCCGATCCGCGAGGAATCTGTTGACTTCGACACGACCAAGAATCTATTCATCGAAGGTGACAACCTCGAAGCCCTGAAGCTGCTCCAAGAGTCATACCTCGGCAAGGTCAAGCTGATCTATATCGATCCGCCCTACAACACCGGCGGTGACTTCATCTACGACGACGATTTCGCCGAGTCGGCCACGGACTATCTCGCGCGATCCGGCCAGGCAAATGGCGAGGGCGCCAAGCTAGTGGCGAACACCGAAGCCAATGGCCGCTTCCACTCCGACTGGCTGAGCATGATGTACCCACGCCTGAAACTCGCTCGAAACCTGTTGAAAGACGACGGCGTCATCTTCATCTCGATTGACGACAACGAGGTGGACAGCCTTCGGAAATTGTGCGCCGAGGTCTTCGGTGGCCACAACTTCGTCGCTCAGATCATCTGGCAGAAGGTCTTCTCACCCAAGAACTCGGCGAAATGGTTCTCGGAGGACCACGACTATATCCTTGTCTTCGCCCGGAACAAGGATTCGTGGGTACCGAATCAATTGCCTCGAACCGCGGCGATGGACGCTCGCTACCAGAACCCTGACAACGATCCGCGTGGACCGTGGGCCTCTTCTGACTTGGCGGCGCGAAACCGGTACGACGCCGGGCTATACCCGATTAAAACGCCTACCGGACGAGTCATTTCGGGTCCACCCCGAGGTAGCTATTGGCGGTTTTCGCAGGAGCGGTTCGAAGAACTGGCGAGGGACGGACGGATCTGGTGGGGAAACACACCGGACAGCATGCCGAGGTTAAAACGTTACCTCGCTGAAGTTTCTGGCGGCCGTACGCCTCAGACTTTTTGGCCGTATTCCGAAGTAGGGCACACACAGGATGCAAAGAGAGCACTCCTCAGGTATGTGCCGTTCGAGCACACCGAAAACGTGCTCAATTCCGTGAAGCCTGTCGAGCTGATCCAACGGGTCCTTCAGTTGGCGACTGATCCCGCAGGGGACGACATCGTGCTGGATTTCTTCAGTGGCAGCGGCACCACCGCCCACGCAGTCTTGAAGCAGAACGCTGAGGACGGCGGGCATCGTCGATTCATCTCCGTGCAGGTCCACGAGAAACTCCCCAAGCCGGAGCCGACTTTCGACTCAATCCTTGGGATGAGCCTTACCCGCATCAAGAACGTCGCACAGGAGCTCCGCGAACAACTCGGCGCGACGGACTCCGACCTCGGATATCGACGGCTCACCATCGACACAACCAACATGGCGGACGTACTGCGAACCCCAGACGAAACCGGCCAGCAAGCGCTGAGCCAACTCGAGAACAGTGTGAAACCTGGTCGATCCGGCGAAGATCTGCTGTTCCAAGTGCTGCTGGACTGGGGCCTCGAACTCACCATGCCCGTCACGGTCGAGCAGCTTCAAGGCCATGAAGTTTTCACCGTCGACGACGATGCTCTTATCGCGTGTTTCGAATCGGGCATGACCCCCGACTTAGTGCGCGCCATCGCGAAGCGTGAACCGCTGCGCGCGGTATTCCGGGACTCCGGCTTCGCCTCCGACGACGCTCGGATCAATGCGGAACAGATCTTCCGTGAGATCTCCCCGGCGACAGAAGTCAAGGCCATCTGACACCGATGAAGCTTCAGTTCAAGATTCAGCAGTATCAGACCGATGCCGTGGACGCGGTTGTCGACGCCTTCGCCGGACAGCCGAAACATGATGGCGTCTCTTATCGGATCGACCCGGGCAGGGCGAAGTCGGCCACAGCACCGATGCTGTTCGACCCGAGCGCGACCTCCGACTCGGGTCTACGAAATGCCGAGATCGCGTTGACACCATCGCAGCGGTTAGAGAACCTTCAGCGTGTTCAACGGTCGCGAAACCTGCCGCTGTCGGACAAACTGGTGGACAGCAAAGCGGCCCCGGGTGCTCCGAATCTCGACGTCGAGATGGAAACCGGTACCGGAAAGACCTACGTCTACATCAAGACGATCATGGAACTGCACAAGCGGTACGGCTGGTCGAAATTCATCATCGTCGTTCCATCGGTCGCGATTCGCGAGGGGGTGAAGAAGTCAATCGATTTGACGGCCGAGCACTTCCATCAGACGTACGGCAGTAAACCTCGTTCGTTCATCTACAACTCATCTCAGCTGCATGAGTTGGAGCGATTCAGCTCGGACGCCGGGGTGCAGGTGATGATCATCAACATTCAGGCGTTTAATTCGACGAGCAAGGATAATCGCCGCATCTACGACGAACTCGACGACTTCCAGTCGCGACGTCCCATCGATGTCATCAGCGCAAACCGTCCCATCGTGATCATCGACGAACCGCAAAAGATCAGTGCACCAAAGTCATTGGAAGCACTGTCGCGGTTCAATGCACTCATGGTGCTGCGCTACTCGGCAACTCACAAGGTCGAGCACTCCAAAGTTCACCGCCTCGACGCGCTCGATGCGTACAACCAGAAGTTGGTCAAGAAGATCGCGGTGCGGGGCATCACCGTGAAGGGGCTGGCCGGCACGACGGCCTACCTGTATCTCGATGCCATCGAGATCGCCAAGGGCGCAAAACCGCGGGCCCGCGTTGAGATCGAGGTACAGACCAAAGGTGGGTCGATCGCGCGACAGGTCAAGCGCCTCGACGTGGGCGCCAACCTCCATGACATCTCCAATGGCATCGAGGCGTACAAGGGTCTCTTCATCACCGACATCGACGCCAACCGCGACATCATCGAACTCAGCAACGGTGATGTCGTCATCGCTGGACAGCTCTCCGACCGTGACGTCACTGAGGAAGCCAAGCGCCGCATTCAGATCCGGGAGGTGATTCGGGCGCACCTTGACAAGGAACGCGAACTGTTCACCCGAGGCATTAAGGTTCTATCGCTGTTCTTCATTGATGAGGTGGCGAAGTACCGCGATTACGACCGCGAGGACACGCTCGGTGACTATGCCCGGGTCTTCGAGGATGAGTACACCGCGATCGTCGATGATGTTCTTGGGGAGCTGGAACTGGATCCCGCAACAGTGGCTTACCAGGCTTACTTGCGACGCGATGCCGTCCGAGAAGTGCACGAGGGCTACTTCTCGATCGACAAGAAGACCAGGCATGCGGTTGACGGGCCGGTGCACGCGACAGGTGATGAGAAGGGTCAATCCAAGGACGTCGACGCCTACGACCTGATCCTCAAGGACAAGGAGCGGCTGCTATCGCTGGCCGAGCCTGTTCGCTTCATCTTTTCCCACTCCGCCCTTCGGGAAGGCTGGGACAACCCCAACGTCTTCGTGATGGGCATGCTCAAGAAAAGCGATAACACCGTATCTCGGCGGCAAGAGGTCGGCCGCGGCCTGCGCTTGGCCGTCGACCAACACGGCGAACGTATGGACAACCCCGTTACGGTTCACGACATCAACGAGTTGACAGTAGTCACCGATGAGTCCTACACCGACTTCGTCGCCGGGTTGCAAAAGGAAATCTCCGACTCGCTGGCCGCGCGGCCGCGCAAGGCAAGCGTGAAGTTCTTTGCCGGCAAGACAATTCAGACCGAAGACGGTGAGTCGGTGGTCGAGGAAGCCCTTGCGCAGGCCCTCTATAGGTACCTGATCAAGAACGACTACCTGAACGACGATGACACCCTTTCTGACGAGTACAAGGCAGCGAGAGAGGCTGGCACCCTGGCAGAGCCAACATCAGAGGCCCTGAAACCGGTGCTCAAGTCTCTCTTGCCCTTGGTCGACTCGCTGAACATCGACGTGCCGATCCCGACCGACGACCGCAAGCCGAAGAAGATCCCGCTCAATGAGGCCAACTTCGCCAAGAAGGAGTTCCAGGCCCTGTGGCGCCGGATCAACCACAAGGCTGTCTATCAGGTCGACTTCGACTCATCCGAGCTCATCGCCAAATGTATTCACGCACTCGACAAGCATCTCAAGGTTGCCGCGATGCAGTACGTCGTCCAGGCGGGCGCGCAACGCGACTCGCTCGAAGCTGACGACCTCACCAGCGGTGCCGGATTCGACGTATCCAGCACCGCCACCCACACAGCGACAGTGTCGGCCGCATCCCAGGTCAAATACGACCTACTCGGTGAAATCGCCGAGAAAACGCAGCTGACCCGTCGTAGCGCGGCAGCTATCCTCAGTGGAGTCACACCGGAGACGTTCGCCAAGTTCCGGCTCAATCCGGAGCAGTTCATCACCGAAGCTGCCCGACTCATCAACGAGCAGAAAGCAACCGCGATCATCGAGCACCTGACCTACGATGCGCTCGATGACCGTTTTGACACAGCGATTTTCACCGAGAACCAGACCAAGCAGGACCTCACGCACGCCGGCAACAAGCTGACGAAGCACATCTACGACTACGTCGTAACCGATTCCAAAGTGGAACGGAAATTCGTCACCGAACTCGATACCAGTCAGGAGGTTGCCGTCTACGCGAAGCTGCCACGCGGATTCTTCATCCCGACCCCCGTCGGTGACTACAACCCAGACTGGGCCATCGCGTTCACCGAGGGAACCGTCAAACACATCTACTTCGTCGCCGAAACCAAAGGCTCACTCTCGTCGCTTCAGCTCAAAGGAGTCGAGGACGCGAAAATCGAATGCGCCCGGAAGTTCTTCGCGTCGCTGAACGAGAAGAATGGCGAGAACGTCAAGTACGAGGTTGTCACCGACTACACCGAGCTGATGCAGCTCGTAACGGTGTGAGCCGGGGGGAGTCACGTGAAGGACGAGGGGCTGGAATCACAGGCTGTCGACGTCGAGGGGCCGCGCCCTCCCGACCCGCGTGAGACTCTCGCGACGTGGGCGAATGAGCAGGATGAATGGGTCCGCTCAATCGTCCGACGTGTACTGGGCACTGGTCGAGCCCTGTCAAGCGACGACATCGACGATGTGTACTCGCTCTTTCGACAAGAGAAAGGACTTGATGAACGAACCCTTCCAACGGAGCCTGGCCTTACAGCGGAGGTGTCGGAAGAGGACGCTGAACTCCCGCTTGCCATCACCAGACTTTCTGAGGTAACCGGCGTCAACGCGATCGTGACGGGTTCTGTGATCGAGCCGCATGCCGGAATGACCATCTTGTTTGGCGAGAACGGCACTGGGAAGACTGGTTACGCACGAATCTTCAAGGCGCTCGCAGGAAGTCGCACTGCGGATGCAATCCTCAGCGATATCACCGTGACCGAAGTTGCACCGACTTCGGCGAAAGTTGAGTACACGGTCGGACCTGAAGTCAAGGAGTTTGCGTGGACTGGTGAGCACGGACAAGCGCCCTTCACACGGATGTCGATCTTCGACAGTCCCGCGGTGCACTTCCACGTGGACGACGATCTGGAATACGTGTATGTCCCGACTGTCCTTGCCCTGTTCAATCATGTGAACACAGCCATCAAAGGCGTGCAGGAGCGCATAAACCAGGCCGTCGTGAACCTGTCGTCTGGCTCAACCACACTGCTGAATCGTTTTCCGCGAGATTCGGCAATCTATCCGCTCGTGGAAACACTCGGCGCGTCTACGGACCTCGCCGAACTCAACGCGCTGGCCGACAGAGGCGCTGACGTGGACCAGCGGATCGATGTCCTGCGCCGAGCAGTCGCCGCGCTTGAAGCCGACACCATCACCGCTCAGATCACAGAGCGACAGAGAGACGAGCGAGTGTTGCGGCAAGCAGTGCTTGCTATCACCACGCTCGGCTCACTAAACGTTGAAGAGCTCAATGCGCAGATCCAGCAACTCGGCGAGCTCCGAGCCGATTATCGCAGCTTCCGCACCGACCTCTTCGCAGCTGCCGATCTCCCGGCAGCCCCCGAAGACACCTGGGATGCGTTCGTTTCAAGCGGCGAACGGTACAGGATGCACCTGGAATCGCTTGGCGTGCACGATGCGGAGCGCTGCCTCTACTGCCGCCAGCCGTTGGCGGATCCAGCCAAGGCCCTTGTCTCAAAGTACGGTGAGTACCTCACCGACAAGATCAGCTCCGACATCGCCTCTGTGGAACAGAGCATCAAAAGTGCGACGGCACCGATCCTGGCGATCCAACTCAACGAGATCAACGCGTTCATAGATGATCACGGGACTGGAGCCGGCCAGCCGTCATACGACACGGCACTATCCGGCATCAGAGACGCCGCTATTGCTGCGGCGGAAGCGATTCGAGCGTTAGGCCCCATAGACACCTCCAGCATGGAGGGTCTGTCGGCCCTCAGCTCTGACGTGTCGGCGGCATACGCATCCGTTGAGGCAGAGATCGCGGATCTGAAGACACAGGCGGAGAACCGCGCTGATGCTCTTCGCGAGAAGACACTTGAGTTAGCGGAGCTGACGGCGGCCGCGGAGCTGACGAAGTCCTGGACAACGATTCAGGCCCAGGTAGAACGGGCAAAGGAGTCGGACAAACTGCGTGTCTTGGCCGGCAAGTTCTCCTCTTTGGGTCGGTCGGTGACGGAGCTCGCAAAGGCTGCGAGCGACCAGCTCATCAACCAGAGCTTCGACAAGCTCTTCGCTGAGGAATGCGACGCACTGCGGGCACCTGGGCTCCAGGTTGAGTTCGTCGGCCGGCAAGGGCGAGCGCAACGTCGCAAGACCCTGGCGGGTCAGCACAAGCCTTCCAAGATTCTGTCTGAGGGAGAACAAAAGGTACTGGCGCTTGCCGATTTCCTTGCTGAGGCTCGCCTGGCGGGGATCACAGCACCGGTCATCTTCGATGATCCTGTCTCCAGCCTGGACCATAGGCGCATTAACGAGGTTGCCCGCCGGATGGCGAGCCTTGCCGAACACAATCAGGTGATCGTCTTTACGCACGATGTCTTCTTTGCGGCCACGTTGTTGTCTCTCTTCGAAACGTCGAAGCGATGTGCCTACTTTCACGTGACTGATGAGGACGGGAAGGGCAAGGTCACGAGAGCGTCTGGCCCGCGCTGGGATTCACTCGGAAACCTTAGATCTCACATCAACAAAACGATCGAGGCCGCCCGCGCTGTGGATGGCGAAGCACGCGCAGCGTTGGTCCGCGAGGGTTATAGCTGGATCAGGTCGTGGTGTGAAGTGTTCACGGAAACGGAGCTGCTGAAGGGCGTATCGCAGCGGCTACAGCCCAACATCCGAATGACGACGCTCCGCGAGATCAAGGTAGGCGCACTGCCGGCCGCCTCCGAGGTTGTGACCCGCATATTCGAGGACGCCTGCCGATACACCGAGGCGCATTCCCAACCACTACCGACCCTTGGAGTCGGTCCGAGCCTGTCCAGTCTTGAAACTCATTGGAAGGAACTGCAGGATGCGCGCAAGCAGTACCTAGAGGCGACCGAGTAACACTGTGGTTACCGTGAAACGCTGCGTGCGTCAAGCGAACGTAGATGCAGCTTGCCGGGAGCTCAACCGTTCACGGTGCACAGTGTCTCGTGAGACATAGAAATTTCGCATAAATGCGGGATCTAGTACCCGCTGGTTGAGCGGGTCGGTAATTGTCTGGGCAACAACGCGATTGGCTAGCCAGTCCGGGGTGTAGTACTCGCCGAGCGCCTTGCGGGTCTGTGCCGAGATCACCGACTCGTAGAGCACTTTGAGCACGTCGTGCTCGACAGCCGACCAGTCGAAGCGGGCCAGGCGGCGCGCCAGTGAGGTGATGTAGCCCTCCCCGCCGGGGACTTCGAGCACCCAGTCGAAGAAGTCCCGGTCCACGACCCCGTGCAGGCCGGCGACGGCGAACTGATCACCGGACAGCAGCGTTGCTGGCGCGAGATCCTCAGCCCGCAGGCCCAGGACAAGGTGGGCGATGATCTCGGCGGAGTTGACCAGCAGGGTGTGTTCGAGAAACAGCTCATCGCTATCGGTGAATTGGGTGCCCAGGGCGCCGCGCAGCAGCTTGACCCATAGTTCCCTTTTCAACCGAACCGTAGGTAGGTCTTTGCCGTCGGTATAGATAGCGGCCAGTGTCGAGTAGTCCAAGGCATGTGAAGAGCTGGAGGCGCCCAGGCGCTCGGCGATCTCGTTCGGCGTGGGGCGAATCGCCCGGCGGGTCGCGAGCACCCCTTCGAGCCAGCCCAGCAGTTCCTCGGCGCCGACGTCTCCCGGGGTGGTGATGATCTGGGTGGCTTCACGAAGTTCACCGTCGACTTCGTGGTAGGCCAGCCACAGCCGGCCGTCGGTGAGGATGCCGACGTAGCGCTGGCCCATCTCCGCTGAGCGGGTCGTTACGTATCCGGTCAGTTGTTGCCGGGCCGCGGTGATTGCTGCCGGCGTTGATAGTGAGCGCTTGACCTCGATGACGGTGCAGCCCACCTCCACGTCGATCCGCCGACCATGACCAGCAGGGGTTTCGAGGTCGACGTTGAGGTCACGTTCGGCCAGGCCCAGTTCGGGATCCAGGAGCAGCATCCGTACATCGGACTGGATGGTGGCCTCACTGCGGACGGCATCACTTTTGTTGATCAGCCGATCCATCAGCGCACCGCGCGCCCCGCCCACCGCCGTTGCTGCCATGCTCCGCAACGCTACAAGGAGGCTGGTCAGACGTGACGCAGCCTCGCGGAGGGCTAGCCACGTACCAGTGGGTCAGCCGGCGGCGGTGTTCTGGCGCCACTGCCGTACCGCGACGATCACCTCCGAACGGGTGATACGTCGATCGCGGAAGCGGACGTAGAGCGTGTCCATCCGTGTATCGACGCGCCCGCTGTATCCCAGTCGCAGGCCCGCCTCACCCGGGGTGATGCCCGCGCTGGACAGCTCGGCGGCCAGGTGAGGCCGCTGCCCGCCGCTGAGCCGGATCCACTCGATGACGATGGGGTCCTCTCCAGCGAGGCCGTCGAGACGCGCGGCCGTCCACCGCAGATGCATCTTCTCGGCCTTCTTCAACTCCCACCCGAAGCACTCCCCGTTGGGGTGAAGGTGCTCAGGACGCTGAGCGATGACCTCGTCGAGCAGCGCCTGCAGGACCGGCGGACGCCACCGGCCGGTGTTCGACGTCGCGGACTTCTGGTGGAGTGGCGGTTCGGCCTTGACCCGTGCCAGGGCTTGGGCGAACGTCTCTCCGGGCGGCTCAGTGGGGAGGGCTAGATCGGCGGAGTCTCCGTAGAGGGCCGGTTCCAGAGAGTGCTCGGGATTGGCCGGGGGATCAGCGGCGGCGAAGTCGCGACGAATGGCCCGCACCACCGGGGCCTCGATGGTGCTCATCGCCGACTTGACCCATTCGCCGCGTCGGCGTAGCTCGTCGACGAGTCGAGCAGGGGGCCAGCCCAGCTCCTTGGCGAGTTCATGGACGCGCATCGTGTGCTTGGGCGGAGGGTCTAACCTCATGGATGTTCCTGACTTTCAGACGCGGGGACACTTTCGCTGGCCCGCACCGCTGCAACGGTGTGGGCCAGCACTATTTTCTCCTCGGTCCCCGACGGGACGTTATGTTTGACAACACTTAAAAGTCTCTAGGCAACACTTAGAATCAGGCGGTGTCGCGGGGACCTGGAGCGCTGCAACGGCGGATTCTGGGTGCGCTGTGGTCTCGCGGTGAATCCGACTGCTACGACATCAGTGCGCTGGCGGACCTGTTCCCCGAGTACTTCCTGGAGGAGTGCACCACGCTGCATGCCCGATGGCGTTGGTACACAGTCGATCTCCTCGATGTGGTTGCCTTCGGAGATCCACGTAGTCACCGCGTCAGCGCCCACCGGGCGGTGCGCTCCCTGGCGCGAGCCCGCCGGCTACAGATCGTTGATCGATGCCCGTATGACGACCCCTTCCTCGCGCAAGTCGATTACTACGGCAACCGATTCGGCGGAATCGACCTCGCGGAGATCGGCCAGTACGCCGACCCGCGGTGGCCCGGCCGACAGGGTCGACACCTGTGGTTCCGTCTACCGCCTCCGATCACCGACCACGTTCCCGACGACGATCAGCTGATCCGGCTGGAGCTGCTGAAGGAGGGGTTCATCCCCGAGGCGCTCGACGAGTTCACGGGCACCACCAACCGGAGTGCGGCCTGGCGCTCCGACACCGGCCGGTACCTGCGTTGGCTGTTCTGCGGACCGAGTGCGGGTGGCTAGTCCTCATCGAAGAACCGGGCGGCGGTGTCGCGGATACGGCTCAGACGCTTGGAGATCGGGCTGTGGTTGCGGTAGCCCATGATGTCGGCGATCTCGGTGAGGTTGGTGGTTCCGCTGCGCAGCAGAACCACGACTTCGCGCTCGCGGGAATCGAGCAGCGCGAGGAAGTCGTTGAACACCAGCCGGTCGACGATCTCGGATTCGGGGCCCTGAACGGGGATGGTGTCGGTCAGCTCGACGAACCGGACCTTGATCTTGGAGCGTTTCCGGTAGAGCTTGCGTTCGAAGTCCTCACGGGCGTAGGTCCAGTGGTGGGAGAAGTCGTCTTCGACGCGGTGGGATCGAACGGCGTCGAGGATGGCGCGCAACCTCCCGTTGCGATCGGCGGCGTCGACGGTGCCGCGGACGAACTGCGCGGCGTCGTCCTCGCCGGTCCAGAGTTCCCCACCCACCCGGGGGTTCCCCGCGGTCGTGCCGTGCAGCACCGAGCCGTCGTCGAGCGTCACCGGCTGGGGCTCGACGCCCTTGTCGGCTTCGGGCCAGGTGCGCATCTCGGTCTCCATCACCTCGGTGACCGGCGGGATCCAGAAGTCGAGGTCGTGGGCGAGCAGACGGATCGGGTCGTCATGGGTGAACCCGATGAGCGGAGAGCCGGGCATCAGGTGGCGCCACACCGTGGCCGCCCAGGCCCGGGAGAGCCGGGCCTCGAAGTCGGCGGGCAAATAGCGGTCCGGGCTCCACACGTCGGTGAGGAACGGCCACTGCCCACCCCGGTAGAGCGGCAACCCGAACCGTTCCAGGGTGCGGCGCGGCAGCAGGTGGAACAGCGGCGCGTACTCGAAGTAGCGCGTCGTGGTGCGGGGCACGAACACCACGTTGACGTCGCCCTGGTCGATGATCTTGAGCATCTCCGGAGGGCACTCGTCCTCGGTGAAGAACCGTCGGCGGTACTGGGCGGCCTCCCAGAGCATGTTCCACTTCGACACGGCCACCTGCTTGGTCAGCCGCGCGTCGCGGTCGCCGCCGTTCATCGGGATGGTGACGTACTCGGGGCTGGTCGGGGTGTCCGGCCGGATCACGGCGCGGAACATGAACGCCGCCGACATGTTCATCAGGCGCGGATACCACTCGGGGCCGGCCATCTCGTCGTCGGGATGCAGCAGCACCTCGTAGCGATCCTCATCCTGAGCAGGTGATGGGTCGATACCGTCGTCATCTGGGTCCGGCATGGTGGTCGAAGAGTCCGCCGTTGTGATCGTCATGTCTTGGTTACGACAGTCTCGCGCGATTTCGTTCTCGCCGGGCCTCGGTATTCAGGGTGGCGATGATCGGGTGCCGACGACGGGCACGACGGCGGCGAACGCGCCGAGCGGACGCCTGGGAAGCTGACACACCTGTACCTCGCCGGTGGAACGGACGATGCTCGCTAGGTGTGCTACCTGCGCTAGCACGGCCTGCCGTCGGCGATCCGGTGCGTCTCTCGTCCGGGGTCGACCCCACTACGCAAGAGACCGGCCCCACCGTGATGGTGAGGCCGGTCTAGGGGTCGAAGTCGGAGTCGGAGGGGTTATCGGGGTCGGATTTGCTTGCGTAGTTTCTTGACATCTTGGGACGTGGTGGGTGCTGCAGTGGTGCGGGTGCCCGTGTCGAGGCGATCCCGGATGTCGCGTCGGGTCTCCTCGGTGCGGACCTGGGCGGCGTAATCGGAGTACTGGTCCGCCAGCGGCTTGGGCAGCTCGGTGGCGGAGTGGACGTTGCTGGCGAGTTCGCCGGCCACCAGGGCGGTCTTGCCGATGTCCACGGCCTTGCGTGTCCACTTGGACCAGCTCACAGGACACCGTCCTCGTCATGGCGGCCTAGCTGTACTGACCGGACACGTTGGTCAATCGTGAGAAGGGCGGCTGGTTGCTGCAGGCTGTGTGGGGCCGGTGATGGTTG